>NZ_JMPI01000093.1 GCF_000735355.1 Buttiauxella agrestis ATCC 33320 | reverse complement strand
TTGACTCTGAAAGAGGAAAGCGTAATATACGCCACCTCGAGTTAGCAAGCGAAAGCGCGTAACTCACTGCTCTTTAACAATTTATCAGACAATCTGTGTGGGCACTCGCAGGATTGATATCTCAGATACCTTCGGGTATCAAAAAAATATCAAGTCTTGAAGAGTGACCAAGCAGTAATTCATTTAGTTGAATTATTACGAAAGTTAATTTTTGAGCACC
>NZ_JMPI01000092.1 GCF_000735355.1 Buttiauxella agrestis ATCC 33320 | reverse complement strand
ACATGATCGCCCGCCTGCGCATCGCCGCTGACGACACCAGAAATCATGGTCGGCATCCGGGATTCGGCGCGGTTTATGGTGTTGTCGTCTGCCACGCTGTCGAGGGTCAGGGCGTTGTGCGCCTGGGTGTCGAGCACCACATTTTTATGCTCCACCGCAATTGCGGTGTTACCCGAAGCATCGACGCCAGTGACCATCACCTGCACATCGTTGTTGCCTTCGTTCAGCGCCGCAGTCGGCACTGGC
>NZ_JMPI01000091.1 GCF_000735355.1 Buttiauxella agrestis ATCC 33320 | reverse complement strand
TTATGAAGTCCCGGTCCCGTCTGCGGCGCTGAATGAAGGCAACAACGACGTGCAGGTGATGGTCACCGGCGTGGATGCCGCTGGTAACACGGCGATTGCGGTGGAGCATAAAAATGTAGTCCTCGACACCCATGCCGAAAACCATGTGATCGTCCAGACCGTGGCGGGCGACAACGTGGTGAATGCCGCCGAGTCACGCATGCCAACCCTGATTTCCGGCGTGGTGAGCGGCGATGCGCAGGCGGGCGATCATGTT
>NZ_JMPI01000090.1 GCF_000735355.1 Buttiauxella agrestis ATCC 33320 | reverse complement strand
TGACAAACACAGCGGAGAACAAGATCACGGATACATTGATGTTATTGATATAGGCATAAAACAGGAAGGCTAATACTGCAAAAATACAACTATAAGATAAGCGCAGTGCGCCGGAAGGCGTGAAATTCAATTTGCTGAGTAACAGCATAAAGACAAATGTTCCCGGAACAGAAACAAATGCGGCCACGCTTAAATAACCTGAAACGGCGGCGGCATCCTGATGTAATCCGTAAACGACATAATAAGTAAATACTGAGCCGAAAACGTCCATTGCG
>NZ_JMPI01000089.1 GCF_000735355.1 Buttiauxella agrestis ATCC 33320 | reverse complement strand
TTCGGAACAAGCTGAAAATTGAAACGACACACTGTTTCCTTTCTCCGTAATAAGAAAGGAAAGTAGGTGTGTTCGAGTCTCTCAAATTTTCACAATCACGATTGTGTCTCACGAGACACCTTCGGGTTGTGAGGTTAAGCGACTAAGCGTACACGGTGGATGCCCTGGCAGTCAGAGGCGATGAAGGACGTGCTAATCTGCGATAAGCGTCGGTAAGGTGATATGAACCGTTATAACCGACGATTTCCGAATGGGGAAACCCAGTGTGATTCGTCA
>NZ_JMPI01000088.1 GCF_000735355.1 Buttiauxella agrestis ATCC 33320 | reverse complement strand
CTTGGGGGTGAGTTATACACTTTCCGCGGATCGTACGCGTTGTGAAGTCACAGGAATGGGTGGCCCGTTACAAGCCTCAGGTGAGCTTGAACTGTTTTTAGGTAACGCGGGTACGGCAATGCGCCCACTGGCGGCGGCATTATGTCTGGGCAGTAACAACATCGTGCTGACGGGTGAACCGCGCATGAAAGAACGTCCAATCGGCCATTTGGTTGATGCTTTACGCCAGGGCGGCGCGCAGATTGATTACCTGGAGCAAGAAAACTATCCGCCGTT
>NZ_JMPI01000087.1 GCF_000735355.1 Buttiauxella agrestis ATCC 33320 | reverse complement strand
TCCGGAACAAGCTGAAAATTGAAACGACATGTCGTCTCATTCCTCCGTAATAAGGAATGGGAATACGATATGTTCGAGTCTCTCAAATTTTCACAACATCGATTGTGTCTCACGAGACATCTTCGGGTTGTGAGGTTAAGCGACTAAGCGTACACGGTGGATGCCCTGGCAGTCAGAGGCGATGAAGGACGTGCTAATCTGCGATAAGCGTCGGTAAGGTGATATGAACCGTTATAACCGACGATTTCCGAATGGGGAAACCCAGTGCAATTCGTTG
>NZ_JMPI01000086.1 GCF_000735355.1 Buttiauxella agrestis ATCC 33320 | reverse complement strand
GGCAGGCCGTCATACGTGACGGTGGACTCAAAACCACGCGGGTCATATTTGCGGGCCACGCTGTACTCCCAGAGTCTGTCCCCCTGCGCATTGTGGATGAGCTGGTGCTCAGCCGTCACCCGGCCGTTGCCGTTGTATTCATAGCGCACACAGACCAGATGGTTTTCGCTGCGGTGGGCGATTTCACTCAACCGTCCGGCGTCATCGTGGTCGAACAGCATTTCATCCGGGGTGCCGTCGGGCAGGGGCGGGCGCTCGCGGCGTATCAGCTTGCCGTTGTCGTCGTAATGCCAG
>NZ_JMPI01000085.1 GCF_000735355.1 Buttiauxella agrestis ATCC 33320 | reverse complement strand
CGAGCAGTAAAACCTTATAGGCTTGTAGCTCAGGTGGTTAGAGCGCACCCCTGATAAGGGTGAGGTCGGTGGTTCAAGTCCACTCAGGCCTACCAGATTCTCCGCTATCCTGCGTTACAGCATCACTCGCATATTTCAATATGCTTCGTGACGCTGCGCCTTGACTAGCGAATAATTCACGGTAAATCAAAGGTTTTACGAAATCGATGGGGCTATAGCTCAGCTGGGAGAGCGCCTGCCTTGCACGCAGGAGGTCAGCGGTTCGATCCCGCTTAGCTCCACCATCATTTCATGCTCATCCAATACTTCTAAGTGTACTGTTTAACAGTGTGCTGAGAAGTA
>NZ_JMPI01000084.1 GCF_000735355.1 Buttiauxella agrestis ATCC 33320 | reverse complement strand
CCGTAAATCGCATCTTCCTGACGCATGCGCTCTTTGATAAACGCATGCCCAGTTTTCGACATCACCGGCGTGCCACCTGCGCGCTCGACGATATCCACCGTGTTCCACGACAGGCGCGGGTCGTGAATAATTTTCGCCCCCGGCTGTTTTTCGAGGAAGGCCGCCGCCAGCAGGCCGACGATGTAATAACCCTCGATAAACTGCCCTTTCTCATCGAACAGGAAGCAGCGGTCGAAATCGCCGTCAAAGGCAATCCCCATATCCGCGCCGTGTTCAATCACCGCATTGCGGGTGTCGTCGCGGCACTCTGGCAGCAGCGGGTTCGGGATACCGTTCGGGAAGTTGCCGTCAGGCTGGTTGTGCACTTTGATAAACGTCAGCGGCAC
>NZ_JMPI01000083.1 GCF_000735355.1 Buttiauxella agrestis ATCC 33320 | reverse complement strand
AGCAAAAAGGCGCCTTTAGGGCGCCTTTCTACATTGGTGGGGCGTGCAGGATTCGAACCTGCGACCAATTGATTAAAAGTCAACTGCTCTACCAACTGAGCTAACGCCCCGAATGGTGGGTGATGACGGGCTCGAACCGCCGACCCCCTCCGTGTAAAGGAGGTGCTCTACCAACTGAGCTAATCACCCAAACTTCGGTACTACTTTAAAAAATGGTGGGGCGTGCAGGATGATTCGGCCTTTGGCCTCACCCTTCGGGTCGTTGCTACGCAACGCTGTTTCGCTTACGCTCAACTCGAACCTGCTGCAGGTTCAAACCCTTCACGACTCACTTGCACAGAATACTCAAATATTGGTGGGGCGTGCAGGATTCGAACCTGCGACCAATTGATTAAAAGTCAACTGCTCTACCAACTGAGCTAACGCCCCGCGGTGCGGTTACTGCTGTATCGAAGATGCTTTCACTCGAGGAGTGGTGGGGCGTGCAGGATGATTCGGCCTTTGGCCTCACCCTTCGGGTCGTTGCTACGCAACGCTGTTTCGCTTTCGCTCAACTCGAACCTGCTGCAGGTTCAAACCCTTCACGACTCACTTAATTCGCACTACATCATAATTGGT
>NZ_JMPI01000082.1 GCF_000735355.1 Buttiauxella agrestis ATCC 33320 | reverse complement strand
CCTACAGTACGGCCGCCTTCACGGATTGCGAAACGCAGACCGTCGTCCATTGCGATTGGGTGGATCAGGGTAACAACCATTTGAATGTTGTCGCCCGGCATTACCATCTCAACGCCTTCTGGCAGTTCGATGGTGCCAGTCACGTCAGTTGTACGGAAGTAGAACTGTGGACGGTAGCCTTTGAAGAACGGAGTATGACGGCCGCCTTCATCTTTGGACAGGATATAAACTTCTGATTCGAACTGAGTGTGCGGCTTGATAGAGCCTGGCTTAGCCAGAACCTGACCACGTTCGATATCTTCACGTTTAATACCACGCAGCAGAACACCAACGTTCTCACCAGCACGGCCTTCGTCCAGCAGTTTGCGGAACATTTCAACGCCAGTACAGGTAGATTTCACGGTATCTTTGATACCAACGATTTCTACTTCTTCACCAACTTTAATGATACCACGCTCTACACGACCAGTAACAACAGTACCACGGCCGGAGATGGAGAATACGTCTTCGATTGGCAGCAGGAATGGCTTGTCGATAGCACGCTCTGGTTCTGGGATGTAGTTATCCAGGTGACCAGCCAGCTCGATGATTTTAGCTTCCCACTCTGCTTCGCCTTCCAGCGCTTTCAGAGCTGAACCACGAACCACTGGGATGTCGTCGCCCGGGAAATCATAAGCAGACAGAAGTTCACGAACTTCCATTTCTACCAGTTCCAGCAGCTCTTCGTCATCAACCATGTCACATTTGTTCATGAACACGATCATGAATGGAACGCCAACCTGGCGACCCAGCAGGATGTGCTCACGAGTCTGTGGCATTGGGCCATCAGTCGCAGCAACAACCAGGATAGCGCCGTCCATCTGAGCAGCACCGGTGATCATGTTTTTAACGTAGTCGGCGTGCCCTGGGCAGTCAACGTGCGCGTAGTGACGAGTCGGGGTGTCATATTCAACGTGGGAAGTGTTGATGGTGATACCACGAGCTTTTTCTTCTGGTGCGTTATCGATCTGGTCGAATGCGCGTGCAGAACCGCCGTAGGTTTTAGCCAGAACGGTAGTGATTGCTGCAGTCAGAGTAGTTTTACCATGGTCAACGTGGCCGATAGTACCGACGTTGACGTGCGGTTTTGTACGTTCAAATTTTTCTTTAGACA
>NZ_JMPI01000081.1 GCF_000735355.1 Buttiauxella agrestis ATCC 33320 | reverse complement strand
GTAGTGGCACAGTAAATTTGGCCACCTGATTAAAGGTGATATTCTCACCTCAACATAAAACAGGTGACTTAATGAACAAGCAAACTAAGCGTACTTTCACCCCTGAGTTCAGGCTGGAATGTGCACAGCTGATTGTTGATAAGGGCTACTCATATCGACAAGCCAGTGAAGCGATGAACGTCGGTTCTACCACCCTTGAGAGTTGGGTACGCCAGCTCAGGCGAGAGCGTCAGGGCATTACGCCCTCTGCGACACCCATCTCCCCAGAGCAGCTGCGCATCCGTGAGCTGGAAAAGCAGGTTCGCCGTCTGGAGGAACAGAATACGATATTAAAAAAGGCTACAGCGCTCTTGATGTCCGACTCGCTGAACGGTTCACGATAGTTGCCAGACTGAGCGACAGCCACACGGTTGTCAGCCTCTGTTCCGCGCTTGAAATACACCGCAGCAGTTACCGGTACTGGCGAAAACGACGCGATACTGTTAATCCGGCGCAAGTCAGGTTGTGCAGCGAAATACGCCGGGCATGGAACCAGAGTCGGGGCTCTGCAGGCGCGCGCACTCTGGCTGAAATGCTGACCCAAAACGGCGTCCCGATGAGCCGTTATCGTGCCGGGCGTCTGATGAAATACCTGAACCTGAGCAGTTGTCAGCCCGGAAAACATCAGTACAAAAATGCCCGTCAGGAGCATACATGCCTGCCGAATTTGCTCGAGCGTCAGTTCGCCGTACCGGAGCCAGACCGGGTATGGTGCGGAGATATTACATATATCTGGGCAGGAAATCGCTGGTGCTATCTGGCGGTCGTCATGGATCTTTTTGCCCGCAGAATTATCGGCTGGAGTCTGTCAGCGAATGCCGATACCTCACTGATAAGCAGCGCTCTGCGGATGGCATATGAAACGCGTGGCCAGCCGCGTGACGTCATGTTCCACAGCGATCAGGGAAGCCAGTATACCGGCCTGAAATATCAACAACTTCTCTGGCGTTACAGAATAAAACAAAGCGTCAGTCGACGGGGAAACTGCTGGGATAACAGCCCGATGGAACGCTTCTTCCGCAGTCTGAAAACAGAATGGGTACCGGCGAATGGTTACGCAGGCAAGGACGAGGCCGGGCGACAAATCGGCGGTTATATCCTGAATTATTACAATAGTGTCAGGCCTCATCATTACAACGGTGGACTGACTCCTGAAGAATCAGAGAACAGATACCGTTTTTACTGTAAAACCGTGGCCAATATTACTTGACCACTAC
>NZ_JMPI01000080.1 GCF_000735355.1 Buttiauxella agrestis ATCC 33320 | reverse complement strand
GGAGATGCGGATGTTTTGTTGGACTGGTTATGTTGTAATCCCTAGGTGCTGCCGATACTTCACCGGACTCATCGCACCTAATGAGATCTTGATTCGCTTCTCGTTATACCAGCATATGTACCTGTCCAGGAAGCAGATAAAATCTTCCAGCGTTGTGGTGCTCCAGTTTCTGCCATAGTACATTTCATTTTTGACCCGCCCGAAGAAGCCTTCACACGCCGCGTTATCCGACGAGCAACCTTTGCGCGACATAGACCTTATAAGACCCGATGCACTGATACGATCCAGCCAGCCCGGCCATCTATAATGACCGCCTCTGTCACTGTGTATTACCGGTCTTTCATTTTCTCTGAGAGTATCGATCGCATCATCGAGCATACCATTCACCAGTTTTGCATCCGGGCGCGGGCCTATCGACCAGCTCACTACTTTGCCATCAAAACAGTCGATGACTGGCGACAGATAGACCTTGCCTGCCGGAAGCTGGAACTCGGTAATATCAGTCAGCCACTTCTCATTTGGCCGGCAGGCACGAAAATTTCTGGCAAGGAGATTTTCAGGTGCCGGCCCTATTTCACCGCAGTAAGAGCTGTATCGCCGCCGCCCAGCTCGCTTAACGATGAGTTGCTCCTCAGCCATCAGCCTGCGGACGACCTTTTCAGAGATGCAGGTGTTGTTCTCCCTGAGCATTGCATGGAGACGCCGGTAGCCATAGCAACGGTAATTTCCTTCAAAGATCTTTCCCATGACGACGCGTATTTCCGCATACTTATCATGCAGACGCTGGCTCGCTTTGTGATAAAAATAGCAACTCCGGGCTAGCTGCAGAACACAGAGCAATTCAGCGACGGGATAGATATCCTTAAGGGCATCAACGATCTGGGTTTTCTCCCTGTTCTTCAGGGTCTGGACGCTGATGCCCATGTCTTTTTTTATCAGTTCATTCGCTTTTGTCAGGATGTCACGTTCAAGCTGTAACTGATGAAGTTGCTGTTTAAGCCGGGTAATTTCATCAATCAATGCATCCTGGCTTTTATCCTGAGGGGCTGCTTTACGTCTACGCATGGATTGATAAGCCTCATCGTCGAGCAGGTCTTTCTTCCATTTGTACAGGACCGGAACGCTGACGCCTATGCTTTGTGCAACTTTAAGGGCGGTTCCACGCCGGTTGCAGAGATCACGGACAGCCTGAGATCTTTCATCCGGAGTGAAGCATTTGTTCGTATTTGAGCGAACGACCAGAGGACGCCGGTTTGGATAAAGCTCTTCAATCCAGCGTTTAAGCAACTCATTGCTGGGATAGCCTTTGGCTCGCCGGGTGAACGCCAGACAACCACCATGCGTCAGGTAATGCTCAACAGCAGCAATTTTCTGTGCATGTGAGTATCGTTGTCTCGATTTTAGTTCTCTCGGTAAGTTGCCAGTTTCTTCATAAATTCGCACCCAGCGACCGAGCTGTTTAATGGACGGATACCCCAATTCTTTGACAACCACAGAGGCTTTTTTACCATACCGATAATAGAGTTCAACAGCCCGAATCCGGTCCTCATATGAATGCATGTATTATCTCCTGAAGGTCCAGGAAAACGTCCGCACTCCC
>NZ_JMPI01000079.1 GCF_000735355.1 Buttiauxella agrestis ATCC 33320 | reverse complement strand
GCTTCACGAGTTGAAGCAAATCAAGCTTTTAATTGAAGAGTTTGATCATGGCTCAGATTGAACGCTGGCGGCAGGCCTAACACATGCAAGTCGAGCGGTAGCACAGGGAGCTTGCTCCTGGGTGACGAGCGGCGGACGGGTGAGTAATGTCTGGGAAACTGCCTGATGGAGGGGGATAACTACTGGAAACGGTAGCTAATACCGCATAACGTCTTCGGACCAAAGAGGGGGACCTTCGGGCCTCTTGCCATCAGATGTGCCCAGATGGGATTAGCTAGTAGGTGAGGTAATGGCTCACCTAGGCGACGATCCCTAGCTGGTCTGAGAGGATGACCAGCCACACTGGAACTGAGACACGGTCCAGACTCCTACGGGAGGCAGCAGTGGGGAATATTGCACAATGGGCGCAAGCCTGATGCAGCCATGCCGCGTGTATGAAGAAGGCCTTCGGGTTGTAAAGTACTTTCAGCGAGGAGGAAGGCATTGTGGTTAATAACCGCAGTGATTGACGTTACTCGCAGAAGAAGCACCGGCTAACTCCGTGCCAGCAGCCGCGGTAATACGGAGGGTGCAAGCGTTAATCGGAATTACTGGGCGTAAAGCGCACGCAGGCGGTCTGTCAAGTCGGATGTGAAATCCCCGGGCTCAACCTGGGAACTGCATTCGAAACTGGCAGGCTAGAGTCTTGTAGAGGGGGGTAGAATTCCAGGTGTAGCGGTGAAATGCGTAGAGATCTGGAGGAATACCGGTGGCGAAGGCGGCCCCCTGGACAAAGACTGACGCTCAGGTGCGAAAGCGTGGGGAGCAAACAGGATTAGATACCCTGGTAGTCCACGCCGTAAACGATGTCGACTTGGAGGTTGTTCCCTTGAGGAGTGGCTTCCGGAGCTAACGCGTTAAGTCGACCGCCTGGGGAGTACGGCCGCAAGGTTAAAACTCAAATGAATTGACGGGGGCCCGCACAAGCGGTGGAGCATGTGGTTTAATTCGATGCAACGCGAAGAACCTTACCTACTCTTGACATCCAGAGAATTCGCTAGAGATAGCTTAGTGCCTTCGGGAACTCTGAGACAGGTGCTGCATGGCTGTCGTCAGCTCGTGTTGTGAAATGTTGGGTTAAGTCCCGCAACGAGCGCAACCCTTATCCTTTGTTGCCAGCGGTTCGGCCGGGAACTCAAAGGAGACTGCCAGTGATAAACTGGAGGAAGGTGGGGATGACGTCAAGTCATCATGGCCCTTACGAGTAGGGCTACACACGTGCTACAATGGCGCATACAAAGAGAAGCGACCTCGCGAGAGCAAGCGGACCTCATAAAGTGCGTCGTAGTCCGGATCGGAGTCTGCAACTCGACTCCGTGAAGTCGGAATCGCTAGTAATCGTAGATCAGAATGCTACGGTGAATACGTTCCCGGGCCTTGTACACACCGCCCGTCACACCATGGGAGTGGGTTGCAAAAGAAGTAGGTAGCTTAACCTTCGGGAGGGCGCTTACCACTTTGTGATTCATGACTGGGGTGAAGTCGTAACAAGGTAACCGTAGGGGAACCTGCGGTTGGATCACCTCCTTACCTAATAGATACAAACCCGCGTAGTGCTCACACAGATTGTCTGATAGAA
>NZ_JMPI01000078.1 GCF_000735355.1 Buttiauxella agrestis ATCC 33320 | reverse complement strand
CACTATCGTTAAGTGAATACATAGCTTAACGAAGCGAACCGGGGGAACTGAAACATCTAAGTACCCCGAGGAAAAGAAATCAACCGAGATTCCCCCAGTAGCGGCGAGCGAACGGGGAGCAGCCCAGAGTCTGAATCAGTTTGTGTATTAGTGGAAGCGTCTGGAAAGTCGCAGGGTACAGGGTGATACTCCCGTACACAAAAATGCACATACTGTGAACTCGAAGAGTAGGGCGGGACACGTGGTATCCTGTCTGAATATGGGGGGACCATCCTCCAAGGCTAAATACTCCTGACTGACCGATAGTGAACCAGTACCGTGAGGGAAAGGCGAAAAGAACCCCGGCGAGGGGAGTGAAACAGAACCTGAAACCGTGTACGTACAAGCAGTGGGAGCCTCTTTTATGGGGTGACTGCGTACCTTTTGTATAATGGGTCAGCGACTTATATTCTGTAGCAAGGTTAACCGTATAGGGGAGCCGCAGGGAAACCGAGTCTTAACTGGGCGTTAAGTTGCAGGGTATAGACCCGAAACCCGGTGATCTAGCCATGGGCAGGTTGAAGGTTGGGTAACACTAACTGGAGGACCGAACCGACTAATGTTGAAAAATTAGCGGATGACTTGTGGCTGGGGGTGAAAGGCCAATCAAACCGGGAGATAGCTGGTTCTCCCCGAAAGCTATTTAGGTAGCGCCTCGTGAACTCATCTTCGGGGGTAGAGCACTGTTTCGGCTAGGGGGCCATCCCGGCTTACCAACCCGATGCAAACTACGAATACCGAAGAATGTTATCACGGGAGACACACGGCGGGTGCTAACGTCCGTCGTGAAGAGGGAAACAACCCAGACCGCCAGCTAAGGTCCCAAAGTCATGGTTAAGTGGGAAACGATGTGGGAAGGCACAGACAGCCAGGATGTTGGCTTAGAAGCAGCCATCATTTAAAGAAAGCGTAATAGCTCACTGGTCGAGTCGGCCTGCGCGGAAGATGTAACGGGGCTAAACCATGCACCGAAGCTGCGGCAGCGACGCTTATGCGTTGTTGGGTAGGGGAGCGTTCTGTAAGCCGTTGAAGCTGGACTGTGAGGTCTGGTGGAGGTATCAGAAGTGCGAATGCTGACATAAGTAACGATAAAGCGGGTGAAAAACCCGCTCGCCGGAAGACCAAGGGTTCCTGTCCAACGTTAATCGGGGCAGGGTGAGTCGACCCCTAAGGCGAGGCCGAAAGGCGTAGTCGATGGGAAACAGGTTAATATTCCTGTACTCGGTGTTACTGCGAAGGGGGGACGGAGAGGGCTATGTTAGCCGGGCGACGGTTGTCCCGGTTTAAGCATGTAGGCGGAGAGTTTAGGTAAATCCGGACTCTTATCTAACGCTGAGGTGTGATGACGAGGCACTACGGTGCTGAAGTAACAAATGCCGCACTTCCAGGAAAAGCCTCTAAGCATCAGGTAACAACGAATCGTACCCCAAACCGACACAGGTGGTCAGGTAGAGAATACCAAGGCGCTTGAGAGAACTCGGGTGAAGGAACTAGGCAAAATGGTGCCGTAACTTCGGGAGAAGGCACGCTGTCGGTAGGTGAAGTCCCTCGCGGATGGAGCTGAAGGCAGTCGAAGATACCAGCTGGCTGCAACTGTTTATTAAAAACACAGCACTGTGCAAACACGAAAGTGGACGTATACGGTGTGACGCCTGCCCGGTGCCGGAAGGTTAATTGATGGGGTTAAGCGCAAGCTGAAGCTCTTGATCGAAGCCCCGGTAAACGGCGGCCGTAACTATAACGGTCCTAAGGTAGCGAAATTCCTTGTCGGGTAAGTTCCGACCTGCACGAATGGCGTAATGATGGCCAGGCTGTCTCCACCCGAGACTCAGTGAAATTGAAATCGCTGTGAAGATGCAGTGTACCCGCGGCAAGACGGAAAGACCCCGTGAACCTTTACTATAGCTTGACACTGAACATTGAGCCTTGATGTGTAGGATAGGTGGGAGGCTTTGAAGTGTGGACGCCAGTCTGCATGGAGCCAACCTTGAAATACCACCCTTTAATGTTTGATGTTCTAACGTAGACCCGTGATCCGGGTTGCGGACAGTGTCTGGTGGGTAGTTTGACTGGGGCGGTCTCCTCCTAAAGCGTAACGGAGGAGCACGAAGGTTAGCTAATCACGGTCGGACATCGTGAGGTTAGTGCAAAGGCATAAGCTAGCTTGACTGCGAGAGTGACGGCTCGAGCAGGTGCGAAAGCAGGTCTTAGTGATCCGGTGGTTCTGAATGGAAGGGCCATCGCTCAACGGATAAAAGGTACTCCGGGGATAACAGGCTGATACCGCCCAAGAGTTCATATCGACGGCGGTGTTTGGCACCTCGATGTCGGCTCATCACATCCTGGGGCTGAAGTAGGTCCCAAGGGTATGGCTGTTCGCCATTTAAAGTGGTACGCGAGCTGGGTTTAGAACGTCGTGAGACAGTTCGGTCCCTATCTGCCGTGGGCGCTGGAGAATTGAGGGGGGCTGCTCCTAGTACGAGAGGACCGGAGTGGACGCATCACTGGTGTTCGGGTTGTCATGCCAATGGCATTGCCCGGTAGCTAAATGCGGAAAAGATAAGCGCTGAAAGCATCTAAGCGCGAAACTTGCCCCGAGATGAGTTCTCCCTGACCCTTTAAGGGTCCTGAAGGAACGTTGAAGACTACGACGTTGATAGGCTGGGTGTGTAAGCGTAGCGATACGTTGAGCTAACCAGTACTAATGATCCGTGAGGCTTAACCTTACAACACCGAAGGTGTTTTGGTTGAGAGACTAAGATATTTGAATTTTCAGCTTGAACCGAGATTTTAAGTCGATGGTTGTGTGAATAGCATGACGGTTGATGAAACAGAATATGCCTGGCGGCAGTAGCGCGGTGGTCCCACCTGACCCCATGCCGAACTCAGAAGTGAAACGCCGTAGCGCCGATGGTAGTGTGGGGTCTCCCCATGCGAGAGTAGGGAACTGCCAGGCTCCAAAT
>NZ_JMPI01000077.1 GCF_000735355.1 Buttiauxella agrestis ATCC 33320 | reverse complement strand
TCCCTCTGGCTAAGTTAAGATGTCCGGCGTGTATAATCAAGTAAGGATTACCATGACGGCTCTCGCAGCGGAGTTTTTTACTTTGGATGAAGTTAACAGACTCAAGATCATTCAGGACGTCATCGACCGGCGTCTGACAACGCAGATGGCAGCGCAACGGCTTGGTATTTCCGACCGTCAGTGTCGCCGTCTGCTTGCGCGTTATCGTGAAGATGGTCCGCTTGGCATGACCAGCCGTCGTCGTGGTAAATCCAGCAACAACCAGTTGCCTCCGGGACTGGCCGCATACGCGCTGAACATTATTCGCGAACGCTATAACGATTTCGGTCCGACGCTGGCCTGTGAAAAACTGTCTGAGGTTCACGGCGTTCATCTTTCGAAAGAAACGGTCCGCAAGCTGATGGCTCAGGCCAGTCTGTGGGTGCCGCGTAAGCAACGTGCGCCAAAAATTCAGCAGCCACGTTACCGCCGTGCCTGTGCCGGTGAACTCATACAAATCGACGGCTGTGACCATCACTGGTTTGAAAACCGAGGACCTAAGTGTACGGCACTGGTTTACGTTGATGACGCTACCAGTCGCCTTATGCAGCTGCGGTTCGTAAAATCGGAGTCTACGTTTACCTATTTTGAAGCGACCCGGGGCTATATTGAAAAACACGGCAAACCGCTGGCGCTGTATAGCGACAAAGCCAGTGTATTCAGGATAAACAATAAAAATGCGACTGGCGGTGACGGCGAAACTCAGTTTGGCCGTGCGATGCATGAACTGAACATTCAGACCATCTGTGCAGAAACCAGTGCAGCCAAAGGTCGTGTTGAACGAGCACACCTGACGCTTCAGGACCGACTGGTTAAGGAGCTCAGGCTCCAGGGCATCAGCACCAGGGAGGCTGCGAACGCATTTGCCGAAGAGTTCATGAACGATTACAACCGTCGTTTTGCAAAAGCGCCTCGTCAGGAGTTTGATGTTCATCGGGAACAGGATGTCGATGATGACCTTGATATGGTGTTTAACTGGCGTGAGGCTCGCAAGGTGTCGAAATCACTCACAGTACAGTACGACAAAGTTCTTTATTTAATTGAAGACAGCGAACTGAGTCGTCGGGCGATTGGCAAATACATCGATGTCTGGCATTACCCTGACGGACATAAAGAGCTCCGGCTAAATGGCGTATCACTTCCCTACTCCACCTATGACAAGCTTTCTGAAATCGACCAAGGGGCGATTGTAGACAACAAACGTCTGGGTCGGGCGCTGGAAATGGCGCAACTGGTGCAGGCAGAACGGGATAATAACCGGTCACAGTCTGTGCCATCCGGAGACGGTCCTTCACGCAGGCGTAAAGCCCCCACGACGAAGAAATCTCAGCGTTCCCTGGATCAGGACGATATGTTCAATGCACTGGTGAAACTTCAATCGCGCTCTGAAGAAATATTTGGGAAGAAACAAACATAACTCAACATTATTTGCCAGGCGTTAATAATGGACAAATTGCCTCTATCCGGATTATTTTGTTAATGCCTCTAATGACTCCCAACTTAGAAACTGGTTTAATAAATGCGTCGTAAAAATGTTAACGATTATCAAGCTTTTATCGCAGTAGCCCGAGAAAAAAGCTTCACAAAAGCTGCCGCTCAGTTAGGTGTCTCACAGTCGGCGCTGAGCTACACGGTGAGGACTCTTGAAGCAGACCTTGGTCTTCGTCTTCTTACCCGTACCACGCGTAGCGTTTCTGTGACTGAAGCTGGCGAGCGGCTACTTTCCCGTATAGGACCCCATTTTGACGAAATTGAAAGTGAGATAGCTGCGCTGAGCGGATTGCGAGAAAAACCAGCCGGTACTGTGCGTATTACTGCCGTTGAACATGCAGCCGATACAATTCTCTGGCCTAAACTCGCCCCGGTGATGCTTGAGTATCCCGATATCAACATTGAAATTATCAGCGAGTACGGACTTAAAGATATTGTCGCTGAACGTTATGATGCTGGCGTTCGGTTGGGCGAACAGGTCGATATGGATATGGTTTCCCTGCCTATTGCCAGGGATTTCCGTTTTGCAGTGGTCGCAGCGCCCTCTTATTTCAAGCGAAAAAACCATCCGGTAACGCCTCGTGATTTAAAAGATCATAGCTGTATCAGATTACGCCTGCCCACTCATGGCGGATTCTATACCTGGGAGTTTCGCAAGGATGAGACGGAAATTAAGGTCCGTATTGATGGACGAGCGACTTTCAGTACAATAAATATGATGAGGCAGGCCGCCCTGGATGGGCTGGGACTTGCTTATCTGCCGCTAGATTCCGTGGAGAACCACCTTGAAAACGGGATGTTAGTCCAGGTGCTTACTGACTGGTGTCCACCGCGCCCTCCCTATCATCTTTACTACCCCAGCCGTCTACAACATTCTCCGGCATTTGCACTTGTGCTCGAAGCACTCCGTGCCCCATAACCTTTGAGCACTGTTTTTCCTGGTCCATATCGAACTCAGTTACTTATAACCCTATTAATAAAACCTCCTTCTAAGCCCATGCGAAATTAAGCATCTAATTTCTCAATACTAAAGAGATTAAGATGGCCGCTGAAACAATCCATGTGCTTTCAGCGGCCAGGGCCGCCATCATGTATATGAAGGAGTCTTGCAATGAGTAAAAAAACAGGTGGGTTAAGTCGCCGTAATTTTATCCTGACGAGTTCAGTGGCCTCAGCAGGATTACTGATGGCGGGTCATGCTTCAGCCCTGCTCTCACCTACCCCTCGTACATCTGGCACCACGACACACGTAGATGGCGTCACCGTCAGCAGCGTCCTGTTCCGGAACAATGAAATAATGATGTCCGGAAACGTCTACGTCCCTCCGGATTTCAGCGAAAACCGTCAATACGCTGCTATTGTCGTTGTCCACCCAGGTGGTGGCGTTAAGGAACAGACTGCTGGCCTTTATGCCCTAAAACTGGCTAAAGAAGGCTTTGTCACTCTGGCGTTTGATGCCTCCCATCAGGGGGCCAGTGGCGGATTACCGCGCTTTATCGATGATCCCATGAAACGCGTTGTCGATTTCTATAGCGCAGTCGATTACCTGACGACTCTCCCTTATGTCGATAATAATCGCATTGGCGCATTAGGCGTTTGTGCAGGTAGTGGTATCACGGTTAAAGCGTCAATGACGGAACGTCGAATCAAAGCGCTGGCAACAGTCAGTGCCGTGGATGTCGGAGCGGCGACCCGTAAAGGCTGGGAGGGAACAACATCTGAATCTGAACTCATTGCGACTCTGGATGCTGTTGCTAAACAGCGTACAGCAGAAGCAGCGGGCGGCGCACCGGTTTATGTCAACTATGTACCCAAATTGGGTGATACCAGTGCACCAAAAGATCTTCAGGAAGCTGCGGACTACTATCTGACTGAACGCGGAAGATATCCGACTTCTACCAATCAAATGCTGATGACAAGTATCAGTACGCTGGCGTCATTCACCGGATTTGAAGGGGCGGATGTCTTTTTAACACAACCACTTCTGATTGTAGCCGGTAGTAAAGCAGGGTCGCTCTGGCACAGCCAGGAATTACACAACACTGCGGCTTCTGTTCAAAAAACGCTGCATATCATTCCGGGTGCAACACATATGGACCTCTATGATGGACAAGGTGCAACGGTTGCAGCGAGTAAACTGGCTCCTTTCTTCAAGAAAAATCTCGCATAGGTATGACTATCCATGAAACAAACTCCACTACTTGAAAGATTTCCACTTGGTAAAGGTGTGACGCTGCGCAACCGTATTGTGATGGCCCCGATGACGACCTGGGCTGGTAATGATGACGGCACGGTATCTCATGAGGAAGAAGCATATTATCGTCGACGCGTTCAGGACATCGGTCTGGTCATTACTGGCTGTACACATGTTCAGGAAAACGGTATTGGGTTTACGGGAGAGTTTGCTGCGTATGACGACAAATTTATTCCCGGTTTGAAGCGCCTGGCTATTGCTGCAAAAAGCGGTGGAGCACCGGCAATCTTACAAATATTCCATGCAGGCGTGAAAACCAGCCCTGAACTGGTTTCGGATATTGTTGCTGCAAGCGCTATTCCCGGTGACGCCGGTCCTTTCGCACCGTCCGTTACCCCTCGTGAACTGACATGCACTGAAGTCGAAACTGTTATTCAGGATTTCGGGGAAGCAACTCGCCGTGCGATAGAAGCAGGATTTGATGGTGTTGAGTTACATGGTGCCCATGGCTTTTTACTTCAGAACTTTTTCTCCCCTCATTCCAACCGAAGAGAAGATCAATGGGGCGGCTCTTTTAAAAACCGTATGCGTTTCCCTCTCGGCGTCATCGAGAGTGTGCGTAAGACGATTGCTGAGCATGCAACCAATCCCTTCCTGATGGGATACCGCATTTCACTGGATGAGCATTACGAAGATGGGTTGCGCATTGATGAGTCGCTTGAGCTAGTTGACCGCCTGGTCGATGAGGGTATTGATTATCTTCATGTATCACTCGGTAATGCACTTGAAGCCAGACCCGTTGATGCACCGAATGGCCCCAAAGTCATCGAAATCGTGCGCGATCACCTGGCTGGACGTATACCTCTGATTGTTGCCGGGCAGTTGCGAACACCAGAGCAAGCCGAGGATGCTGTTAAAGCAGGAGTATCTTTGACGGCAGTAGGTCAGGGAATGGTTATGAACCCAGACTGGGTTAAGTTTGCAGGGGGTAAAGTTGAAGGAAAAATTGCTCTCAATATTGCTGCATCAGACGTAGAGCAACTTGCTATACCCCAGAAACTCTGGCGCGTAATTGAGGAAACGACAGGCTGGTTCACTATTCGTTAAATTTATCTAAGCGGCCCGAATTTTAATTAGGGCCGTTCTATAACCACATGTAGTCTTAAATCCACCACGGTCAAATAAAGGCGAACTCAGGCTTGGAGCAACTGACTAGACACTTCCCCCCATTTTCGAAAAGTTACTTTAACCGTAGGAGACAAAAATCCGGGGCACCAAGGGTAATTCAACTTGTATGCTTTCATTTTGTAAATTTTAATAATCCATCAATGTCGGTTTCTTCTGAAAAATAGCCCTTCAATACTCTTAAGTGAGTATCTGGTATCCCAAGTTCAAATTTAAATTTATAGGCGACTCTTTCGGGTTGCGGGTCTAGGATAGTAACGTATGGAATATTTTTTCTATTCATGAATGCATCAGTAAAAAGTTTATTGCTTTTTAGATCTGTTCGAGGAAATGAATAACCAATTATGATTATATGTTCTGCTTTCTCAATCCCTACTTGAGCATTTTCCCATAAATTATCAAACAACATGCCATATCCATGATAATTCTTTTTCTTTACTGGAGGGATTATTAATGGAATGGAAACTAAACCTTTATCACTTGCAGTTCCTTCAGCCATCCAAGGCAACTTCATTCTGGCACGAATCAAAACATGCCCATCATCAACCATACGACCACGGTCATCTAGAATATTTGGGGGATAGTATCCATAAGAGAAGTCTTCATAACCCTCTGTATATCTTCCGGCAAAACATGCGTAAGGCTCACTAGTTCCTTCGTACACCCACACAGTATCTGGCGCAGATTCTTGTGTTAGTATCACGTCTTTTTTAGGACTCATTGGATGGCTGCTTAACCAATTTACTGAACCATGCAGCTTAATAAGTTGAGGAGCTTTTGATTGTGAGTCACTTGGTGCCTGCCATTCATCTCTATATATACTTTTGGGACGAAACCCATATCCACTATCAGTGTTCCATCCAGTTTCGAGTTTTAATGCTCGGTCCATTAATGTGTCCCAATTAAAAGTAACTATCATGTCATTTTGGGATAATTTTTTTGCCAAAGTAGAATGCGGACGTGAAACAGAACCGTTTTGAATAGAGTTTATTGTCGCAGAAAAAATAAATATGAGCTGAGTGTAAGCCTTAAAAGCTCTGATTCTTTCTAATGTAGCCTCTTCGCCTATGTATAAATTTAGGTTCTCCTCAATTTCGGTATATAATTCTTCGATGTCTACATCTTTCGAGAAAAATTCGGCTGGATCTTCTCCCTTTATTCTAATGACAAAATCTAGTAACCCATCAATAAGAACCCATGGATTAGATGAAATATCTAAACGTGAAAATGTGGAGAAAAAATCCCTTGCGATGGGCATTCTCACCCCTGTTGGACTATCAGAGTACGCTTTTGAAGCACCTGCGCCTAGCAGTAAAAAATTCACAATATGATCACTCCCTGGAAAATTACAATAGCGTTTAAAACCTTACTCGTCTTACAAACAATTTATAAGGATGTCTGTGTAAGTACCATAAAATTTTTGATCATACTCCGGCTTAGTAATCGGAAGTTCCCACAAGTTGCAAACAATGTAAGCTTCAGCACCAAGCGGACATCTGAACTTTGCTCTACAGCGGACATCTCTACTTAGCCTTGACAGAGATTTTCAGGTGCCGGTCCTATTTCTCCGCAGTAAGAGCTGTATCGTCGTTGCCTGGCTCGCTTAACGAAGAGTTGCTCCTCAGTCATTAGCCTACGGACAACCTTTTCAGAGATGCAGTGCTTGTTCTCTCGGAGCATCGCGTGCAGAAGCCGGTAGCCGGTAGCCATAGCAGTGGTAATTTTGCCATATCGATAATAAAGTTCAACAGCCCGAACCCTGTCCTCATATGAATGCATTAACTCTCTCCCGAGAGTCCAAGTATTCGTCCGCCCCCCTTTATTGGCGTTGTTCCGGTTTTTTTATCTTCTGAGGACACGACTGATGACGGCATACGGTTCGGTGTTTTTCACGATGAATGAAATTAATCGCCTGCAGATTTTGCAGGACGTTGTCGGTAACCGGCTGACTACGCGTCTGGCCGTGCTTCGGCTCAACTTTACTGACCGTCACTGCCGTCGTCTTCTCGAACCATTAATAAATTTTGAACAGAAAAACACTCATGGTGTAAGCTTTAAAAAAGTAAACCAAAAAATGGTAGGGTAATGAACGTCAAATATCTCATTAACAATAAAGTCATTTTCGATCCAGATGAAAGAAGTCTGAGGATGGTTACGGCACAAGATGTAAAAATTTCCCTACATATCCCCGCCAGTCGGTGCTTATTGCAACTAGTCGAGAGTCAAGGTGAACTCCTTACGCAGGAATTTTTGTTCAATAATATTTGGGGCGCGCAAGGTGCGTCTGTCAGTTCGAATACACTCTATCAAAATATTGGAATTGTGCGAAAAAGCCTCAAGTCAGCAGGGATTGACGAAAATATTGTGCAGACACTGTCCCGGAAAGGGGTTATATTTACAGGTGATGTTTCTCTGTTTAATGCTAATATTGGTGAGCCTGCATTAATTAATAATCCCATAGAGATACCAATCATTCCAGAAAACCGTCCCTCTGCATTCGAGTCTGAATTTTCCGCGGGGTCAGACGAAACTGGTCATAATGAGGCTGGAGATGTTGCCTCAGATGAACCTATTAATTCTCCACAAGAGGAATCAGAAATATTACATCATCAAAAAATAGCGCTGTCGCCAGTAAGTATTAAACGGTCATACAGTAACTGGACAGCATTGGCTGCAGTGATTTTCTTCATGCTGGGTCTGGGTGTGTATATTTTGCGATTTAATTCGGTATATTTTTTTGCAGATTACCATCCAATGGGTAAAGTGGATGGTTGCGAGCTTCTGTCTTCTTATTACGATGAAGCTACGGCAAAGAAGGCGTTCAGTGAAATATTAAAAAATCAAAATATAAGTTGCGAAAAGAATGCATCATGGGCTTATTTAACAATCAATCGCCTTCCGGAAGGATCTTCATTGCTTATTTGTGACAAATCTATTAAGGACTCACTGAGTCGTTGTAAGAGTTATATTTCTTTGGAGGCGGATAATGAAATACATTAAATCTTTGTTAATGTTTCTCCCTCTTATTTTGTTCGCCATCACACCATTACTGTATTACACCCATGATTATTATAAAAAATATAATTATACCTGTGAGTCATCCACCACACTGACCAAAGGAAATCACCAGTATATGAATACCACGACCTATCATTTTTCAAACGGTCGAGGGTATATCAATACCCAGGGTAATTTTAGTATTGACGGAAAACCCGTCGCCACTGTCGTTAAAAACCTGCAATTCAATTACACCATTTCAGGCGACAATATAGTGATGGTATCTACGGACAAATATGACGATTTAGCGAATGTGTTATTAATGCGTGGATTTATTCCTGATTTTTATTTATATAGCGATCGGGGATTATCGTTGCATATGAACAGAATAAATAATGATGCCTATTTGTTTACTCTAAATAAAACCCCGCTATTTTATTGCCTCATTGATAACACATAACCACATCCGAATTGGTGTCTACCCGAAATTTAAATGTCATCTTCGGTTCCAAAGCTAAAATGTCGACTTTATGTCTGGCAAATTTCTGAAAGAACAAGGGATAGCGTTTAAAATTACCCCGGAATTTTACAGGAACAACCAGTATAGGATAGATGGCTTTTAGCTGTTTCTGAACCCTTGTCTGAACACGTCGCTTAGGTATTTTTTTTGCCATGCTCACTTTTCCCACCTGAATCAAATACTTAAATTTTCTTATCAGAAATTTGTGTGTTTTATTCTTTAGGGACAAGAAGACAAAGGATTTTGAGTGCGTCCTCAGCTAAGGCTACGCGAAGTTATCGGGCAGTATCACCGACGTTTCCTGTACAGGCCGGTTGATATTTCAGGGGTACCATGCTTCCGCCATGATGCCACCTCGTGTCTGACTGTACTTTTGTGAAGCACAAAGTGAGCTTCTGTCCGTGTTGTACCTCCCTGACCAGATAAATAATAATTAATGCCAGCAATCCTGAATTCCATAGAATGTATTGGCTTAGCCACAAAAAATGCACCCTACTTAGTTAGATGTCCAACTTTTGGGGTGCGATTCAGAAGGATGGGGCTTTACGGCACTTTAGGTAATCAGTGTCTAAGGAAAATACTAACGAAGCTCGAGATTGAGATTTGCCTGGCTGACCTGACGACTCGTGGCACGAGCTTCACTTTCGGTGAGTATAGGTTCAAGCTCAAGGCGAAAAGTAAGGGCCTTACCCTGTGTCACTTGTCCATTTAAGACCGTGGTAAATGTTTGTTCGGGCATAATACCAAGGGTATTTACTGGGCCTTTTAACAGCACACCCTCGGGAGTACTCAGCGCGATGTCGACATCCTGACCATCAAGTTGTGCAGAAAACAAATTCACCCGCATCCGACCTGTGTTGCCATAGCGAAAATCACCGTGGCTGCTCAAATCACCATGAAGGGTTACGCGCATATTTTCGCTATACGGACACATTACGTTGACCATAACCAGACGTTTTCCAGGAGACAGCGCCTGAGGAACACCTGTAGCTTGCTGTAATTGCCACCGCGACAGTACTCCGTAATCAACGTTACTGTTACTCACCGAAAGATGGCATCGGCCATCCACAGGGGGCATCCCCGGTAAAGCAGCCTGCTGGTTGGTTTCTGCACAGACCCCTTGGCTTAACGTCAGCACGAAAAACAACAATCCTGATAGATATTTCATGGTTTATTCCTGTTAACTGCATTTTGCATTCGCTACCTCAAAGATCCCGCTGGTATCAGCATCTTCAGGTAGTGAAAGTGTGAATGTGCATATCGTTTTGCCCGAAGCCTGGACGTCAAACTGCATTCCCGGTTTAGAGTCAGGAATAAACGTTTTGCCTTTATCGCCAACGACAGTGATGAACTCGCCTTCTTTATTGAATACGCTTGCGCCGTGCAGAGCCGGTTGCCCATGTGCATCTGTTAATGTCACCAGAACACGACGGGTATGCATCACACTAAAGTTGATGTAACCCACAGCACCACGTGCCAGAGAGGTTTCCTGCCAGGCATTATTGATATCGACGTTTTTATCCAGGCTACGGGTGTCCACCTGAATCGCTGAAGACCTATAACCATTAAGCGTAGGCAACACGGCATACCCCTTGCTGTCTGTCCATGTGGGCCCAGATGGGGTATCCAGACGGATACCCCCCTCATTACCCACTTTAGCAATACCGAAGGTATCCCCCACATGGTAAGGTGATAAAGTCACTCCATGATTGTGTGCCACGACACTTCCACTGGAATGTCCAGACCAACTGGTGAAATTATTCGAGTCTCTGCTGATGCTGCCGCTGAGCTGGCTCACTGGCGTTACCATATCCATGGTACTGGTTAAATTCGTATTTTGGCCTTCTTCATCCCGATCTGCAGCAAGGCTCCAGCCACGGTCTTGACTTGAACGGTCGCTATAGCGTCCGCCATAGCGGGTACCCGTATTAGCATGAGTGTAGTAGCTGCTAACACTTCGGTTTCCGAAGGGAATGCTCATGTTCACATAGAGGCGGTCATCCGCATCCATGCTGTCAGTGCCAGAATTATGTTCAAGACTTGCGGATAAGTAAGCTCGACCAATCTGTTTACTCCATCCCCCTCGCACATACGTCGTGCTTTGTCCTTGAAAGGTGGTTGAACGTGCCCAGGACAGAGACGGTGTGCCGATGTCCTCAACAGCCCAACTGATGCCCGCCCCATATTGGTTATGGGTTCGACCACCAGAATCCTGATCATCGCTTTGTATGGCATCGCTGAATTCTTGATAACCCGATGTTTGTTGGGTCATATTTACATTAGCAGACACTCTTTCCGTCAACTGGTGGTTCACGTTCACCGACGTAGATATGCCTTTGTCTCCGTGCTCGCTGTCCTGAGCAAAACTGCTTTGAATATTCAGCTGTGTAGCATTAAAGGGCTGCATACCAAGACTGGCCGCGCCCGCACGATAGACCGATGAACCTAATATCCCCACATTCAAAACTGTTCTTGGCGTCAATGCCCAGCCAGTGCCTACAGTAGCCAGCATGGGGGATTTAGTGCTTCCTTCCTGATCGAGCTTCCCAGCCCCAAAAGAAAGACCGCTGGCCACCGCAGCCCCGTTCGCTAAAAAAGCGGCAGCGGGTACGGTAAACTGACGCACTTCCCCATTGTTACCCGTCAGCTTGATGCTCAAATCAGAACGGGTGTTCAGCAGAGGAAAGTTCTGCAAATGAAAAGGACCAGCGGGAACCGTTGTGCTATAAACCAGCACACCAGACTGACGCACTTCGACCACTGACTGAGTGTCGGCAATTCCGTCAACTACCGCTGCGCCGCTCTTACTGTTCTGTAAGGCAGTGTCAGGAAACATCTGCATTCCAAGCACCTGACCGGTACTGAACATCGAGTTGGCGAGGCTAACCTGCCCTGCCTGCAAGACTTTCTTCATCTCATCAAAAGTGTGTTGGGTATACGCTGCCTGGTGACGAACTGACGTTTCTCCATTGAGGCGGGATAGGCTTTCGCGGCTGCGAAAAATCCAGTCTTTGGCGTTAAAGCCTGCTTCGGTATCAAGCTGCTCAAACTCGGTGCCTGAACTGCTGCCTGAAGAGCCCATGTATTGCGCGTCGTAATTGAGCATACCGGCCACACCGCCATGTTCGTACTGACTGGCATCCTGGCCGGCAACTGTAAGGGCATCGGCTGGAACGACAAGATCGATTTTATTCTCGCCCGGATCAAGATTCAGCTCGGCTTGTGGCCAACTGGTTTTTAAATCGAAACAGTCAGGATTTTTTTCAAAACCCGAAGGGGTGATGAGGCCAGCGGCTTTGAAGAATGCTTTGTCAGGACAAAAATTTCCATGTTTGTCAAAATGGACTTCCAGCTTACTCTTTTGTGCCCCGTTGACTGACAGTGCCACCACCGTGGTGCCAGGCAAAAAGCGTGGCGCCTTGTTAAACCACTGCGCAAGAGCAGGATCGACGCCACGCGCTTTCACTGTCTGCGTATCAAATTCAATGTCATCAGTGGAAGCCCCCCCCTCTTTTGCTGAAACCATGAGCGGTGTAGAAAAAGCGACAGCAATTGCTAACGAGAGTACTGAAAGGCTGATACGCATATCTTTAATGTAATACTGGGAATCCACAGATAAATCCTTTAGTGCGATAACACTGCATCGTAACTTTTGACGGTGTAACCCCAGGTAGTGGCAGGAGAAATTCTTACCTTCGCGGATTGCGCAGCTTTCGGTGCATTTTCTGCCTTAAGCGTCAGGGTTTGCCCTGGAAGCACATACGAGGTTGGTAGGGTCCAGTTGGTATTGTCTGGCAGTGTTTGAACGCCCTGACCAAGCCTGACAACATAAGCAGAAGGGTTGCTAACCGTGATGACATTGCCTGCTTGCTTCCAAGTCAGATTTTTCCAGGGAGACTCATCTCTAGCCAATCCTGCCGGGCGAATAATGACCGGCAGGTTTTGTCGTATAATCATTCGCACTTCGTTTTTATTTTTTTGCTGCGGCGGTACACCTTCAAAAATCACGCGCTCCAGATGTTCAGTGGTCAGCGGGGTTTTATCCATCATCATGAAACGCACACGCTGGATTTTACCGGGCTCGACGCGAGCAGCTGGCGGGGTGATGGTTAATAATTGGGTTTTGTCCTCAGGTATATTTTCTAACGTTGAAAGCATTAGTACCGGAAAATTGTCGGTATTTTTGAGGTTAATAGCGCCTTCACCGTCACTTTGTTCAACAATAACGACGGAAGTTTCAGGTACGATCCCTGTTGCATGGACCAAACCTGCAGAGAATAAAAGAGCTGCTGCACCGCTTTTAGCGAATGAAGAAATTTTCATATAAAAACCATTAGTTGAAGGGAAAATGTTAACGATCCATCAGGCAATTAAATAGCAAGAAAGCATTTGTTACTTTCTTAAATAAATAAAAATTGATATAAGCTTCACCTGAGAAGATGTGCATTTGTTAAGAGCGCAAGAGTTTTACTTATATAACCATCCATCACATTTGGCGGGTTATATAAATCCTGTCGTTATTAATGATATAACGACAGGTAGCACTACTCGTTAATTACAGATAAACCATCTCAAGCGTGGTAAGACCATCCATCTTAACTTGTTTGGACAGATCCAATTCACTTGCCTTGTTAATATACGCCTGAACTTTCACGGGCACAGTCATGGTAGTGAACGCTACTGGAAGAGCATTGTTCCCCCAACTGGTAATGATTTCAGCACCTGTTCCATAGAGATTTGGACTCGCTGAATTTGACCAACTTGTGGAGGCACTGTTACGCCACACGTTTGAAACGGCTACTCCATCAAGCATAGGAACACCATAGCCAATACCATAGCCACCAATCTTCGCATCGCCTTCCAAGCCCAGACCCACTACGTGGTTAGACACACTCAGAGCTACCGGTGGATTTGAACCACCTCCGACACCTTCTGTGCCACCAGCAAGAGAACCCATCCGGCCATTAATTGCTTTGATCCCAATTTGGGTGGGTGAGCTGCAAGTAATAGACAAATCGACAGTCTTAACATCAAGTGTTGTATAGTCCGTTGCCGCTAAAGCATTCGTTTTGATAGTACCGTAATCAACGACACCACCTCCGCTCAATATCGGGGTACAGGCTGCAGGTGCAATACTTCCGAGAACATGTACATCTGTACTGTCGGCAGCCATGACTAATTGTGATGTACACGTTAAAATAGCCAGTGCGCAGAACTTAAGTTTAATATTTTTTAGCATTGTTAATTTCCTTAAAGTTAAAATTTCCATTGATTCTAAATAACCGGCCATAATATCGATGGCCGGTTATTTAAATTCCATAGCTAAATATATTTATTAGGCGCCCTAAGGATCAATTAGAGGTAAACCAATTCAATTGTGGTGAGGCCATCTAAATTTATTGTTTTTGACAGCTGCAATTCTGAGGATTTGTTTATATAAGCCTGAACGGACAATTTACCGGTCATGTTTGTAAACGCCACAGGTACACTTGACCCACTAGCCCCCCAGGAAAATAAATCAAAACCAAATGGGGTATACAAAACACCCTTTGAATATTTGCTCCAGGTTCCTGAGCCATCTGTACTAGTTGCATTTAGGCCTTCAACTGCTACGCCATCCAACAAGACTGATGAAGTGTCAAGTTTGCCAGCATACCCACCGATAGGAGTAGAACCATCCAATCCTAACCCAACTGCATAAGTGGTAGGCATCCCAAGTAACACAACTGGTGACTGCTGTGACTGACCAGTAACAGAGGATTGGCCGCCCCCGGCTAAGGTATTTGGTCGGCCATTAATGGCGTGGATCCCTACTACAGTAGGCGCACTACAAGTAATGGCAATATCCAAGGTCTTTACATCAAGGACAGTGTAATCGTCAGCTTTCAAGCTGCTGGCTTTGATATTACCGTAATCAATGGTGCCGCCACCGGAAATAGTCGGGGTACAGGCCGCCGGAGAAATTGATCCGATAACATGTACATCTGCTGTATCTGCGGCCATTGCTGAATATACGGTACATGCCGTAATGGCGAGCGCAAAAGTTTTGAGTTTCATTTTATTTAACATTTTAGGACTTCCTTTTAAGTTCAACTTTCCATTTTTTAAGACAACCTGTCGCAAAAAATATTTGCGACAGGAATTCAATTAAAGATAAACAATTTCGATAGTTGTCAGGCCGTCAAGTGCAACGGGTTTAGACAGATCCAGTTCTGAGGCTTTATTAATATAACCTTGAACCAGTAACTTACCGTTCATGGTAGTGAAAGCTTTAACATCATTAGAGCCTTCGTTACCCCATGAAATATATCGTACTGCACTATCATTCATCGCATCAGTACCCTGTGCCCAGCTAGTACCGTTATCATCACTGATTAATGTACCTGCTGAAGCGCCATCCAGAGTATTGCCCGAAGTGGCAAACGCAATGTTATAACCCCCCACTTTAGTTGTACCATCCAGACCCAGACCCGCAACATGAGCAGCGCCTTTCGAGCCCAGGCTCACTGGAGATACGCCAAAGCCAGCAGCGCCTTCGGTCGAACCTGCCGCTGAATTAGGGCGTCCGTTAATGGCTTTAACAGCCACTTTTACTGGAGCATCACAGGTAATGCTCATATCCAGCGTTTTTTCTGCCAGAACTGTATAATCAGTTTTTGACAAAGTGTTCGCCTGAATTGTGCCGTAATCAACATTGCCCCCACCCGACAATGTAGGGGTACAGGCTGCCGGAGTAATAGTACCGATAACGTGAACATCGACACTGTCTGCCGCCATGGCGCTATTTGCTGAACACGCAATAATAGCCAATGCACAAGATCTGATTTTCATATTTTTTAGCATCACAATTTTCCTTAAAGTTTATCTATCCGTATGGATTTTGGTTACAACTATTGAATCTTAAATATTTATATATTTAAGAAGGGCACTTCATTACATTGATACAACAACTACTTTTGTGAACATGAGTTAAATCAAACATGTTTAAATAGATTATATAATCATGCCGTTAATAACTTTCATAGCATCGATTAAGATAATTAAAAACATTTTTAACCAAAAACTCTTTGTTGAAGCAAGTTTTTATATATTCCATAAATATTTATGGCATGCGCATTCAGTTTACAAAGCCCCATTTTTTTCAAAGCATTGCACTTATGCGCGCTAACCGTTTTATGAGAAATCAACATCTCCTCAGCAACAGTATGATTTGATTTACCCTTTGACAGTTCGTTCATCACTTCCATCTCTCGCAAAGTGAAATTCTGTAACCAATTTATTCTATTACTCAATATAGCATCAACACACATAATGATATTTGATAGATCAGCTTTTTTAGATATAAATCCATATATCCACCTGGAGTTCGATTCTAAACATTTGTTATTATCAATCACAGAAACAACTTTTATATTTGATGCATAAGCCAATAACAAAGCATCTTGTATTAGCCTGTGATCCTCTATAGCTAACAGCATACAACTCCCCTCTTTCTGAGGGAGCTTTTCAAGTTTAGTCACGTGTTCTAAATTGATAATTATTGCATCTCTTCCAGCAAGGTTGAGTAACGCCAACATACCTATTATGAAAAATTGATCATCAGAGATTATGGAAATCATGTTAATAGTCCTTTATTACACATGCTATAACTTTATATCTTAATATAATAAAGTGTTGTGAGCACACCAGCATTCACGGAGATACCTTTTTTTTCAATTTTTGAAAAAAAACCTTTCATTACTCCTATTGAATGCAATTTATTTTCAAGTTCATGTAAAACTTGCCATAGTCTTTGATTTGACGAACTGAGATTATACATTTCCCAAACATTCATCATGATCTCGTTATATGAAATGATCCGCACATTGGAATTTTTCAGTAAGAATACTAGCAAGCGCATCATCGTATCTCTTAAATAGAGCATACGTATTATCTTGGTCCCTTTTCCTTTTGGAAAATGTATAACGCGGTGATTAATCACATCAACTTGAATGTCACGACCAATAAGATAACCATATAAGTATTTATCTGCCATCTATATATCCTCTGATGCTATCTATAGCTGCTGCATTCACTTCGCAAATACACCTACAATCTGTGTGACGCATTCTATGCCGTAGTAATTGATTGCAACAATACACAATAATAATAAGCATAATATGTTGATTATTTAAACATTCATAGTTCTTTATGCTGTAATAGCAATAAATATCAAAAATAACAACCCGTAAAAAGATAATTTTTTGGTATCTATGGCGTGTTAGGAACACAAAAAAACCATCAACCGAAAAAACGTTTTTTCGTCAATAAACAACATGATATTTTGTCATTTTTTCCATTATTTAATTATTTTTACATTTGTTCAACATTTACCGTAATCAAATGTTAGTAATCCTAAATTGTTTGCTCATCACAACACCGCTGATGTCAACAAGGTTACTAATATTTTCATTATGAGGATAGTTAAATCAATGTAATAAGAATTAAAATTGAATTAAGAATAATCTACTCTTTATAAGATTATTATGAATAAAAAGTATGGGTAAAGGATTTGAAAAATAAACCCTTATATATCAATTGATTGCAAAAATAATTTTTTTCAGTAAATCCCCTTCGGTGAAACTTTTATCAAGTCTGTAAAAATCTTAATACAACATGTAATTAGAATTTAAAGACCCCACCGGTGTGAAAGGCATACTAATGCGTCAGAGATTAGTCGATTCTCTAAACATATCCATGCAAGATTCAGGCACCGGCGGAGATAATTATCACACTAGTTGGAAATGAATATCACTTAATGCCAATATAAATAGAGTTAAAGCAACTGCATGATATGCACATAGGCAGCATCGGACTGACTATCAAAAAAAATTCTTATGTTCAAGTGAATAGAAAGAAATATAAATCGCTAAAAAACTTGCTTCAATTCGTCATAATTTACTAACAGGCCTACCACAATCATTTATAGATTCTGTATGCCGACATGCCAAGGTGTTTTAAAATGTCAAAGATGAAATAACCTCGCTGAGAGGTCTGGCGACCAGCTTTATGGGTTAGTTAAGAATGACAGTGTTTTACGGTGCACCTGATAATAATGTCGTTCATAGCGTTATGCTGGCTAACATCAGAACTGCTTTCAGCATTGTTCCATTGATCTGACAAGTTAAGCGTTACCGTGTTTGTCTTTTGATCATCAGACTGCGATGATATTAAGAAAAAATATGTAAAGATTACCATAACCATGTCCCCCCCCGTATAGTGAATCATTCCTGACAGCAGGTAATTTTCAATCTGTTACCGACATGTTCCAGGAGATAGCCAGCATCAAATAACTCGAATGTTATTGTTGAGTAGGTGGCATTCTGTTTAACCCCAAAAAGTTGACCGACCGAAAAATGGACAATAAAAATCATCAATTCCTTTAGAATTCCTACTCCTGAGGAATATATATTATTCTTAGACCATACATCCCTCTGTAATGCCCTGTCAGCTCATGCATCATAAATTTAAATACCCATCCTACATCCTGGAACAACTCTCAATAATAGTAAGACTAGTCAAACATTCTTTAATTTATCTATAGCTCCTCCCCAATTGGCATGCATTAATACCTCCACTCACTAAGCGTATAAATTCGGTATAAGTTACCAAGATGGCTCTCTGGAAACCCCTTAATATATATTACGACATTTATCGTTTAACCGTTATTTGGCTTAGAATAAAAACATTCTCTGTATTTTCATGCTTAAGAAGAAATAATTTACTCTGATGATAATGTGGGTTTCTAGATATTATAATCAAAATATCAGTTACTTATTAACTACTTTTGATTACAAACATCATTTCATTCCACGGTTAAAGTAAACACCTCTTCTCAACACAGCAAACAACCTTATCTCTGAGTTAATCTAATTTATCCAGGCCTTTTACGGCTTGCGATACAACCCGGCACTTTGACGACTCAGTGGAGGCACTGTCTGTGTATCATGCTTTCCGTTTTCTGTAATTCCCGGCAACCCGCTTACTCAGGGGGGATTTCACCCTTTTCTCCAGGATGTTGTGCCTTCTTCTTCCTTTCACCCCATCATCCAGGCCAAAAGGATCGTCCCCGGATCCTTTTCCGATCCTGTCTGACATTTTTATTTTTCCGTTTTCTGGTATATTGACTTAAATCGGAAAACCATCGTGCACGCCTCTGCGGGTTTTTTCAGTGGCGAAGCGGCGCCATGAAGGCGAAAATAGACGCAGTTTTCCACCAGATTGCGCTACGTGAATTCTTTTGGTTTTTGTGGGGCAAACCCCTGCAGAATTCACGTAGCGCAACTTACGCAATGAGGTGCCATGTCGTTACATCCTGTCACCCTGAATGTCCCGGCTCTGTCAGGTGGCCAACCGGATTACGGTCGGGCGATCGCCCTGCGGCGGATGGCCCTGCATTACACCGAGCTGCCGAAATATCTGCTGGCACCGGAAGTGGCCGCCCTGCTCCACTATCTGCCGGACTGGACACAGCACGGTCTGGTCAACACGCTGTGGAACACCGGCGCGCGGATTAATGAAGCGCTGGCGTTAAGACGACGGGATTTCAGACTGAATGATGACATTCCGCATGTGGTGATCCGCACCGCCAAGCAGCGACGTACCGGCGGTGGGCGCCCACAGAAAGGCAAATCCGCCAACCGGGTGGTGGTGCTGTCTGATGCGGATTATGTCCGGGAGATGCGCAATCTGTTTGCCAGTACCCGGGAGAAGTTTGAGATTGATACGCTGACAGGGGAAAAACGCGCCATGCCGCTGTGGAGTGTCACGGATCGGACGGTGAGGAACTGGCTGAAAGGGGCCGTGAACCAGGCGGAGCGTGACGGCGTCACCTTTACGGTGGAGATCTCCCCGCACACGTTCCGCCACAGTTTTGCGATGCACCTGCTGTATGGCCATACCCCACCAAAGGTGCTGCAGTCACTGATGGGGCATGAAAAGTATGAGAGTACCGAAGTGTACACGAAGGTGTTTGCGCTTGATGTCGCCGCCAGCCAGAACGTGACGTTCACCCTGCCGGTAGGTGACGCCCTGCAGCTGCTGCGTGACAACAGGTAAGGACTGCAATGCTGACATACACCCCACCCTGAAGGTCGGGGTTTACGGTGCTTATTGATAAAGCGCCAGCATGAAAACCGGATATATCATCATGGTTGTTGTGATGTATCCGGTAACAGGGAGATTATTTAAGGCGGGGTCAGTAAGTCACTGAGGATTTCCACATCCCGGGTATTCATCACATCTGACTGTATCCCCACTAACTCCCATGCCCCTGTGATCATCTCACCGGTGTCGGGATATTCGGCCCTCTGATCCACGTAGCGGCCAATCTGGATCTGGCCATCAACCCGTATCCAGTAAAATCCTTCTTTCATCATCGCTATCTCCTGAGTCATCATCCATTAAAAATAGCACAGTGCACTGTGTATCTGTTCATTCAGGTTAAAACCAGAAATTACTTCAGGCGTTCATCAAAGCGGAAATCCACCGGGTACGCCTGGCTGACAATCGCGGCGTATTCGGGATGGGCGGGATTAAGCAGGAAATTGTACTCCACCGGTGAGAGCGCACTCGGAATGCGCAGTGCCACCGCTTCACCGCTTCTCACCCACTGATCGCCAATGTCGGCGAGGGCTGCCGGGGCTTCGGACGCCGCCCAGTTCTGCGGCAGGCTGTCTCTTTCAATCACCTGAATCAGCGCATCCGGCACGTCCACCGACAGCAGGGTAAAGGAATCGAGCAGATTCGCGGCATGCAGATGCACCAGGGTCTCGAGCATGGTCAGCGAAGCGGCTTCCGAGGTGTAGACCATGGCGGTCCCCACACTGTTCCAGCGACCGCCCGCTTCTTTTGCGCCCTGCCCGGTCCAGGCAGTCATCCGATAACGGGTTTTGGTCAGACGCCAGAGCTTCAGGAGTACACCCCGTGTTCAAGCCGGGTGATGAGTTTCATGACCTCCCAGGCACCGGACTCGGAGGCCAGCAGGTCGGCCGGTTTTTTCCAGCCCAGTGCACGGCTGGGCTCATTGAGCCACTGCTGCGCCGCCGCTTTATCCCCTTCAAACAGATCCACCGCCTTATCCAGCACGCGGATGAACCGCACCAGACGTTCGCTCTGTGCCGGACTGAAACGGGTTTTACTGTTGCGGTTAAACGTGGTGCCGGGAATACCGGTCATGCGGCGTAAATCGGCCTGGGTGATATGCGCCCAGGAGACGATGCGGCTGGCCACTTCGCCTTCCAGCCCTTTATCAATCTCGTCTACCAGCATCAGGCTGTCGGATACGTTCAGGCCGACGTGTTTCCACAGGTTATCAGGGCTGTGAGCGGATGTTGTGGGTGTAAAGACTTTCATAATCACCTCCGGATGGTATTTTTATTATAACCATATGGTGTGTTGCAGGCAAATAACGTCCGGGTGCGGGTCATTTTCGCTGATTATGGGAAACACCTGAAGTTGTCGCTACCCTTCGATGGGAGGCAACTGAAGCGGCCGAGCAAGAATGGAGAAAATAAGTTTTCCGTTATCCTCTTCTTTCATCGAGACTTTTATAGGAGTGAGAGTGTTAATTTTCTCAATAGCAGGAAGCAAAAAGGTGCGTTTCATCTCCGCAAAATTTGCACGCTGAGAGTCAGGTAGTTCATAACGGTCGGCAAGCCATGAAGCAGAAGTTATCCAGATGCCTGAAGAACGGTACTGGCAAAGACTTTCATAGAGACGGATCACGCGAACGGAGTTAATCCGACCACAGTCAAGCAGAGTATAGGTAGTGAACTGGCTCGTCAGCCCTGTCAGATATGGCATGACCTTTGGATTGATCTCAATGTTCCATTGACCTCTGCCTCGCTTCAGTCCCGCCTCAGCAAGCCACGGGCGACGAACCTCCTCATATTCTCCCTCTGACGGGAAAAATGTTACCTGCCGGTTCCCCAGCTCATCAATGCCCTTACGCACATCAGTACTGGCCGTTGCCTGGCTAACCTTAAAATAGCGCTGGTAATCAGCAACCTTCACAGTGAAAACACCAGAGTGTTCCTGTTGATAATAGGTTTGCATCAGGCACAGCCACAAAACCCTTTTCGCCTGTAAAGGCAAATAATAAGCGGCTTCCGTCAACTCATTTGATTGAGATATTTTTAAGGCGTTATGAGGTTTTGTCTCGACTATATCCGTCATATTTCAGGTTTCCAAGACAGTTATGGGATGTTTTCTTTCTACCCATAGTGGCAGATACCAGCCGACCGTCAAGGTCTTCTTTAGGTATTTCCCACATATCTGTGAAATTGAATTTTACTTTAGGTGTTTCCCATACTTACTTTAGCTATTTCCCATAGGAACCTTGGCAGTTTCCCATATCAACTTTATGTATACCCCATAGTAACCCAGGCTATTTCCCACACGACATGCTCCAGGAGCCCCGTGGTTAAAGGTCTGAGCGTGAGCTAAAAGGTTTTAAAAAGGATAAAAAGAATAAAACTCTTTAAAAATATCCTGTTGATAAGCGCATAACTATGGGAAATACCTAAAGTTCTCTGCCTGAATACAACGATTTGTGGGAAATACCTAAAGAACATGCTCGTTTTGAGTGAAAAATAAACACTGTGGGAAATGGCTAAAGTTTGGCGGTTATCTCTGAATGTCGTAAGTGACCGAGTCATTTTCTCTTACCGTGATATTGCGCTTCCTCGCTTTGACAGACTTCGCTAGTCAAAGACTGCGGCGAGCGCTGCGTTCTGTACAAGATTTATCTTTTTGATAAGCGATTCTTTCACTGCTGATTAAGTGACCAACTTTGCAATATTCAAAGGGCTTTGCAATTTTTATGTTGCTTTGCATTAAATTCCAAGATTTAATTAATTATTGCAAAGTAAAACAATAAAGGATTAATGACATGGGTTTAATGGACACTCTGGATCAGTGCATTTTCGCTGGTCACGAAATGACAAGGGCTATTGCAGTTGCGCAGTTCAATGATGATAGCCCCGAAGCGCGAAAAATTACTCGTCGCTGGCGTATTGGTGAAGCATCAGACTTGGTTGGTGTATCGTCGCAGGCTATTCGTGACGCTGAGAAAAGTGGTCGACTTCCACATCCTGATCTGGAAATGCGCGGACGTGTGGAGCAACGAGTTGGATACACGATTGAACAAATCAACCATATGCGTGATGTTTTTAATACCCGCCTTCGTAGACCTGAAAACACCCTCCCTCCTGTTGTTGGTGTAGCGGCTCATAAAGGTGGCGTTTATAAAACATCGGTTTCAGTCCATCTTGCACAGCATCTTGCTCTCAAAGGGTTGCGTGTTTTATTAGTTGAAGGGAATGACCCGCAAGGCACTGCTTCGATGTATCACGGCTGGGTTCCGGATCTACATATTCACGCTGATGACACCCTTTTGCCTTTTTATCTGGGTGAACGTGACGATGCCAGTTATGCGGTCAAATCTACATGCTGGCCCGGCCTCGATATCATCCCTTCATGTCTGGCGCTTCATCGAATTGAAACAGAAATGATGGGTCGTTACGACGAAGGTAAGCTTCCGACAGAACCTCATATGATGTTGCGTCTGGCCATCGAAACCGTTGCTCATGATTATGATGTGGTGGTTATCGATAGTGCACCAAACCTGGGTATTGGGACTATCAATGTTGTCTGTGCTGCAGATGTACTTATAGTCCCTACCCCTGCGGAATTGTTCGATTACACCTCCGCTTTGCAATTCTTCGATATGCTACGTGATCTACTTAAGAACGTGGATCTGAAAGGCTTTGAACCAGATGTGCGAATTCTGCTGACCAAATACAGTAATAACAATGGGAGTCAGTCGCCCTGGATGGAAGAACAAATCCGGGACGCATGGGGAAGTATGGTTTTAAAAAATGTAGTCCGTGAGACGGATGAAGTAGGTAAAGGACAAATTCGTATGCGTACTGTTTTCGAACAGGCCATTGATCAGCGTTCATCAACAGGTGCATGGAGAAATGCCCTGGCTATCTGGGAACCCGTGTGTACGGAGATCTTTGATCGCCTGATCAAACCTCACTGGGAGGTTCGATAATGAAACGGGCACCTATTATTCCGAAGGTCGTGACCACGCCTTCTTCAAAATATGCTTCTGAAACGCCCGCGGCACCTGTGGTTGATTCTTTGATTGCGCGAGTCAGTGCGATGGCTAGAGGCAATACGATCACGCTACCAGTTTGTGGACGGGATGTAAGATTCACGCTGGAAACAATCTCTCGTGAAAAAATTGAAACGGAATCAAAAGTCTGGGTCAATAACGAACGTGACCAGGCGCTACTGACAGAAGAAGCATTGGATGACCTTATCCCTTCCTTCCTTATTTCTGGCCAACAAAATCCAGCGTTTGGCAGAAAAGTTGCTGATGTCATCGAGGTTGCTGATGGCAGTCGACGTCGTATGACGGCGATATTAACAGCCTGTGACTTCCGCATTCTGGTTGGCGATCTGGATGATGAGCAGATGGATTCGTTAAGCAAGCTGGGGAATGATTATCGCCCTACCAGTGCTTACGAGCGTGGTCATCGTTACATGAAGCGGCTTAATAATGAATTTGGTGGCAATGTATCGGCTCTCTCAGAGGCAGAACATATTTCCCGTAAAATCATTTCCCGATGTATGAATACAGCAAAATTACCGAAAGAGTTGGTTGCCCTTTTCTCTCATCCCGGCGAGTTATCAGCCCGAGCTGGGGAGGAATTGTCCAAAGTTTTTGCCAGCCATGAAGCTACTCTGCTCGCGCGTGTTAAAGAAATTTCGAAACGAAAAGCTGGCGGTGAAAAACTGGATGCGGAAGTCATCATTACCGAATTGAATGGTGTAAAAGTAAAATCAAGTTCTGACCGTATACAGACGACCAAGCGTCAATATGCCCCGGGCGCAATAAGTCGGGTCAAAGGAAATCAGTTTATCCTCAGCCTGGATACTTCGGTGCTACCAGCAGATGTTGTCAAACGTATAGAAGCTGTTCTGCTGGATCTTCAATCTTCCGCTAAGTAGTACCAAGATTAACTTCAATCATTAAGTGGGACCACGGTCCCAACCTGTCTCTGAGACCACGGTCCCAACCTGTCTCTGAGACCACGGTCCCAACCTGTCTCTGGGACCACGGTCCCAACCTGTCTCTGAGACCACGGTCCCAACCTGTCTCTGGGACCACGGTCCCAATCTGTCACTGGGACCACGGTCCCAATTTCCCATTGTGAATTGTTCTCGATTTATGGAGAGATGCAGTAACCAGAACGCAGTTAGAGGTTGAGCTGTGATTAAGTTAGTTTCTCTGATTTAACGTTATCTATTCCAGCGATATGTTTACTAATACTTTAAAGAATTATCTAAGTGCTGCTACAGGTAACTCAGCCCAGCGAGTGGTATAAGCCGGGCTTAGCATCTCTCGTTTCATCTTCCATTCCGGCGCAATCCCCCTGCCAGCAAACCACACTTTTCCCAAACCTGAATGATTAATTCTATCCAACACTTTCATCAGTTCATCGCTGGCGGGGCGTGGCTGGATTTCATCAAAAAGATTCAGTTGTGAAACGCCTGTCGGAGTAAAGTCGTTAAGCATAATTCCGGCCTTCGCGTACCGATGCCCGTCCTGCCAGATCCGATCAAGTGCTTTCATGGCGGCAGCAATGATGTCGCGCGTATCTTTAGTTGGAGTATGCAGTTTTTCGCTGGCCAAATTGCCGTAGTAAGGCTCATTGATGACAAACGGCGAGGACTTGATAAATACCGCTATGTGCCTGCAGTATTGCCGTTCCTCCCGTAGCTTCTCCGCTGCGCGTTCAGAATACTGACAGACAGCCTGGCGCATTGATTCATAAGTTGTGATGCGTTCTCCAAAAGAGCGACTGCAGACAATTTGTTGTTTTGGAGGAGGAGCTTCTTCCAGACTGATACAGCTTTCACCGTTCAGTTCTCTGACCGTGCGTTCCAGAACGACGTTAAAGTTTTTACGGATAAAGGTCGGGTTCGCATGTGAAAGCTGCAAGGCAGTCATGATCCCCATGCTGTTAAGCTTTTTCGAAATCTTTCGGCCAACGCCCCAGATTTCCTCGACCGGTTGAAGAGAGAGCATTTTCGCGGTGCGCTGACGATTACCCGGAGTCAGTGCCAGAACACCCCCAAACTGCGTCCATTCTTTGGACGCCCACTGCGCAGATTTAGCCAGGGTTTTAGTCGGCCCCATACCTACGCCAATTGTCAGGCCTGTACCCATTCTGACATGCGTACGAAGCTGTCTGCCGAAGTCTTCAAAATCAATACAGTTGTCGATGCCGCGAATATCCAGGAACATTTCATCGATGCTGTACTGTTCCACACGCGGTGCCAGTTCTTCTAGGTGAGACATGACTCGGTTGCTCATGCTTGCGTAGAGTTCATAATTGCTGGAGAAGGTGATAATCGGTTCTGCAAATTGCATTGCTTTCAGCTGAAACCACGGCATTCCCATTTTTATCCCGAGTCGCTTCGCTTCAGCCGAGCGGGCAATCACACACCCGTCGTTATTGCTGAGCACGGCTACCGGTTTTCCTCGCAGGTCTGGCCGGAAGACCTTTTCACAACTGGCATAGAATGCGTTCACATCCGCCAGGGCAAACATCAGTCACCACTCCGCGTTTTGTGCACAAAGGCTGTCACTACGCCGAAAATTTCGAGTTGTTCCGGGATGGGGTACAACGTTGGAAAAGCCGGGTTCATCGCCTGAAGGGCTGGGCGGGGAGTCAGAAGCAGACGCTTAACGGTGAATTCTCCCTCTATTTCGGCAATGACAATGTCTCCATGTTTCGGACGTTCTGCTTTATCCACGATCATCAAATCACCGCTGTGCAGGCCAATATCGGTCATGGAGTTACCCAGGGCCCTGACAAAAAAAGTCGAACTGGGCCGGGAAATACAGTATTCATTCAGATCCAGTTCAGATTCGACATAATCCTGGGCTGGGGAAGGGAACCCGGCAGGGCAGCTCTCTGTAAATAACGGCAATAAAATTTTAGGGGGATCTGAAGCGATGAGAATAGGGCGTAGCATGGATAACTCCGGAAAATAATAGTGTATATATATACAGTATTATTTGTTAATTCAGACAGGTTGCAAGCCGTATCTTCTCTGTTTCCTGTAGTTTCCTGTTTTATCGTGAAAAATAGTTGGATGACTTATCCACATTTTCAGGGGATAACTCTGTGTGATTCCTTGTAGATCCACTATAACGATTTATCGATCGGCTCAATCAGCCCGGCCCCCTAATTTTTGACATTACCCACAGCCCGACTGACGGCATGCCACGTAAACTCATCTGCCGGCACGCTTCCTTCCCGCGCTATCTCTTCTGCTTCCTGGCTTGTCGTCTCCTGTCGTAGCCAGCGTCTGGCTGCTGATGGCGTCAGTGTCAGAGGACGACGATCATGAATATCAATGAGACCTTTATCGGCGGCTGCTGTGACAATAACAAAACCTTCGTGTTCATCTCCTCGCTCAAACGGGGGATGGCCAATAGCGGCGAAAAGCAGGGGATGCCGGTCATCACGATAAATCAGATAAGGTTGTTTAGTTCCTCCTTCATTTTTCCATTCATACCAGGCATCAGCAAAAACGATTGCCCGTCCATGTGTCCATAACGGCTTAAACATCCTGCTCGTTGCGGCCGTTTCAACCCGTGCATTGATGAGCGGTTGTTTACCCCACCACGCTGGCGCATAAGACCAGACCACCGGATCGAGATGAAGAATGTTATCCCGTTCATTGAGCAGGAGAACTTTCGTACCGGGTGCGACATTGTATCGACCGAGGGGTTCCGGATCGTAGGGGATATCCCGCTCAGATTCGTCAGCAAGCCAGCTAAGATATTCTTCGCGTGTGTTGTACTGCGTGAATCTTCCGCACATATTGCCTCCGCACAGTGGTCTTCTAAGGATAGATGAACACTGCAGAAGGAAGATGAGAAACGGATGTCGCTGCGCTCCGCTATGATTATTTAGAAAACCTGTTGCGATGGAAAATGCAGGCTGGCCATACCTCACTTAGACAGCGGGTATTCGCAAGGCAGAAAAATGACAAAAACCACCCAACTCAGCCTTCAGGCCAGCAGGTCTTATCAAACATCAGGTACTGATAAGCGCTCTGAATACATGTACAAATTTCCCCAGAGGGAAAAATATGGCTCAGTTCAGGAACGTGGTTGAGACAATCATTACCGGTTTGCTCAGGAAGAGCGGTGTACCGGATAACCAGCTGCGTGAACAGATGAAAAAAACGGGAAGGGTAATGATTATTGCCAGTGTCCTGATGATTGTGCCACTGCTGGTATTTGATAGTTTGCCGCTTATCGTAAAAATCCTTCTTCAGGTGAGCTATGCCGTTCTGTTATGCCTAGGAGCCATGCTGGCGTTCGATGAAAAAACTCACCGGGATAACAGCCAGAGCTGAAAGTCGTTTCGCCCGATATTGTCAGGCCGTCACGGACGTTTGTTTAGTTCTGACCGGTCATCGCGTCACCCCGAAGTCCTGACCTCCCTGTTTTATTCCACCGTTCACGGTCCTCTCCGGGCCTGATGAATCCAGAAGGAAGTCGGTTTCCTCCGCTGTTTATGCCGTGGCGCTGATCGCTTCACGGCCAGTGGTGAACGCCGTGCCTTCACGCTAACCCGGCCGCTGCGGCCACAAGGGTTCGCTGACCGCCGTCATCCTCACCCGTTCTCGCTATAAACGGCGCATTCAGCCCGTTTATGTCTGCGCTGCGGCTTCCGGTGACGCCCTTGTGTCCTCCGCTTTCCGCCGGGTTTTTGTGGCGGCACGGCGCAACAGGGTGCCGTCTATCAGAGAGGAGAAAGGTTATGTCGCGTTTTATTCTGGGTGACTGCGTGCAGGTGATGTCCCGTTTTCCGGCACGGGCAGTGGATTTTATTCTGACCGATCCGCCATACCTTGTCGGCTACAAAGACCGCACTGGCCGCACGCTGGCCGGGGACAACACCAGTGAATGGCTGCAACCGGCATGTAATGAAATGTACCGCGTGCTTAAAAACGACAGCCTGATGGTCAGCTTTTACGGCTGGAACCGCGCCGATATGTTTATCAGCGCCTGGAAAGCCGCAGGTTTCCGCATTGTCGGACACCTGGTGTTCGCCAAAACCTACGCATCGAAATCAACGTTTGTCGGCTATAACCACGAAAATGCCTACCTGCTGGCGAAAGGCCGCCCGCAGACGCCGGATAACCCGATATCCGATGTGATCCCGTGGAAATATACCGGCAACCGGCACCATCCGACGGAAAAACCCGTCGCCAGTCTGTACCCCCTGATTGAGTCATTTACCCGGCCGGGCGGCATTGTCCTTGATCCATTCGCCGGCTCCGGCTCCACCTGTGTTGCCGCCGCTGAAACCGGCCGCCGGTATATCGGTATCGAGCTGATGGAGCAGTACCACGCAGCCGGAGTGAGCCGGCTGGCACAGGTACAACGTGCCGTCAGAATGCCGGCAGCTAACGACAGCACGTTTTTACCGGAGGCAGCATGAATTACCCCGGGCTGGAGACGTTGCGCGCCGACGTGGCCGCGCTTTCAAACGGCATGTGTGATCTCCGCACGACGTTGAACCGGATGGAATCGCAGTACCGCTATGACGCCGCGAGCCTGGCAGAGAGAATGGCGTCACAGACACTGCGACGTATTAACGCGCTGTTTCTGGAGGCTTATCGGGAAGCGCTTGTGCTGGATGAAGCATTCCAGGACTGAATCAGGACGCCGGGCGTTGCCCGGCATGACAAACCCATAAGAGAGAATAACGATGTTTGGAACCCGTGAAGAATTATGCCTGGAACTCGAAAGAATGTTCACCCAGGATGAGCCGCTGGCGTTGCTAATCTGGACGGAAGAAGGGGTACACACTGCCTGCCACCACGATAAACCCACTGATGAGGAAGTTATGCTCCTTCTGGAAACGATCGGCTCAGTGGATATGGAGTGTTACAGAGAAGAAGGGGTCTCAAATAAGGGTATCCGTGAGGTCCTTATGACGCTGCGGGAAGACGACGGGAGATGTATCAGCGTCCCGGCATCGGTTCTTGAACGTCTGCTGAAAAAACTGGAACGCGATCTGATACGTGAAGAGGGCATATTCTGGGATGACGGGCGTAATACGTCTGACCAGCATAAACACACGATGAACGATGTGCAGACGCTAAAAGCACGGCTTGCGGCCTGAAAATATGCCGGGGAAACCCGGCTATTTACCTGTGCGGTGGTGAGTGGCCATGTCATCGGTCTGCCCGCGCTAAATCCCTGGCAGGCGGGCGCCTGCGGGTAACAATGCGTGATGCGCCTGCGGCGCAGACGGCAATGTTACCCATCATAGTGGATGCTGGGGGTGACTGAACGGTACAGGGGAAACAGGGTTCGACCTGGTGATCAGGGCGTATGTGCGTAGCAATTATTCACTGATAGAAGGAACACATTAAGCTGCTGAAATAGCAGGTTTTAATGTCGATACGCTCTGATTTAACAGCCAGGCGGGTGAGTTAAAAATAAGCCATGACATCGCCGTTTAAACCGGTTTTTTTAGTGGGCAGGGCGCTGAAGAGAACAGTCATTTTTTCCGGATCATGTTGTTCAGCAAACGGCGTTGTGACCTGAAAATACGCACGTCCCTCCTTTCTGGCCCCCTTCGGCTCTCCGTCCGTTCCGGCCGGGTCGTCAGCCCTACTCCGACGGGCAGCTGCACGCCGCCGCCCGTCTCCGCCGAACCCCGTCCGGGTTTCGGGCTTTCGCTAGGGTCTGATGGCAACAGCCAGGTCAACCCCTGCTCCGGGCCTGCGGCCCACGCCTTCACCACGCTGGCGATAAATCCGCCTGCGCTCTGAGGGGCGGAACGGCTGTCGCTGTCGCCCACGCCGTCCCGCGTTTGTGCCCTGTTTCACCTCACTGTGGTGGGTGAACTTTCGTGAGTAATTCCGACCGTCGCTGTGCATTTGACCACACTCATTCGCTCCTTCTGGCAAGGCTGAAATGAACGCCTCCGGCGGCCTTGCCAGCGCGCCTGAATGTGGTCCGGGCCAGTGTGCGACGGCGAATACTCACAAAAGCATCACTTTAACCCCATAAGGAGAATCAAAACATGTCACAACAAAACGTCCAGGGCGCGACAACGAAGCCTACAAATGCATCTGATGAAAACCACGGCCAGACATACCGGGCGACCTATTCCCCGGACGATAACAAACTGCGCCTTTATACCCGTCACCGTCTCGATGAAGAGACTTATGCCCGGGTCAGCGTGGCGGGCTTTAAGTGGGCACCGAAGCAGACACTTTTCGTTGCCCCGGCCTGGACGCCCGGACGTGAAGATTTATTGATGTCTCTGGTCGGGGATATTGAGGATGAGGACAGTACCCTGTTTGATCGCCAGGAAGAACGCGCGGAACGCTTCAGCGGCTACAGCGAAAAACGCGCCACCGAATCAGAGCAGACACTGAATGCAGTGTCTGCGCTCTCTTCTGCCATCCCCTTCGGGCAACCCATCCTTGTGGGCCATCACAGCGAACGCCGTGCACGAAATGATGCGAAGAAAATTGAAAACGGGATGAAACGCGCCGTCATGCTGTTTGAGCGGGCCGGATACTGGGAGGACAGGGCGGCGGCATCTATCCGGCATGCCCGTTATAAAGAGCGTTCAGATGTGCGCTATCGTCGTATTAAAAAAATTGAGGCAGACCTGCGTAAGTCAGAAAAGACCATCAATGATAGCGAAAAACGCCTGAAACTCTGGCGCTCTGAGAACCTCGATTTAAACATGGCGCTGGTGGTGAGTAATTACGAGCATATCTCCTGTTCTTTTCCTCTGGAGAAATATCCACGTCCGGCCGATAAAAGCCAGTATGAGGGGTATATGGGCCTCTATTCGGCAATGAAAGAGGACATTATCACGGCGCAGCAGGCCCGCGATATTGCCGTATCCTGGCATGAACGCACGATCCGCCACCAACAGCGCTGGGCAGCTCATTACCGCAACCGCCTGAGCTACGAGCGCGCCATGCTGGAGGAAAACGGCGGGGTGTTCACACGCACTCAGGATTTTCGTCCAGGCGGCAGGGTGCTCAGCCGCGGGGAATGGCTGACCATTATCCGCGTGAATAAAAGTCGGGGTGAAGTCAGTTCAGTGGTCACGCCGTGGTACACCTTTATGGGGTATCCCGACAGAACAATGAACCTGACCATTGACCGTATTACCGATTATCAGCCGCCTTCGCAGGAAGAGGCGACCACCGCAACATCAGCGACAAAACGCCCTCCGATCGTTAACTACCCGGGTGACGGATTTATCACGATGACAAAGGCCCAGTGGGCTGAAAAACACCGGGATTATAAAAGCGTCCGCGGCGTGGCGGCCGGTGAAACCCACGGCGCGTATCGTTTCCGGCGGGCAATGGATAGCGCTTACAGCCTGTCAAATGTCTACATCAGTGACCTGAAAACCGTTGAAATTCCTGCCCTGTAAATAACGGCTCCCCGGCACAGAGCCGGGGAGTTGCGGAGAAGATGAAAAATGCATAGCGCTCTGAAACAACGTATTGAAATGATGCGCGGACGGCTCGAGGGACGCGCCCCGGTGGCAGAGGTACACGCCAGCGCACAGCTGTTTGTTTCTCCCGATCCGGTTTGTGCCCGTCTGGTCTCACTCGCGAGTATCCGTGACAGTGACATTATTCTCGAGCCTAACGCCGGAACCGGCGCCATTCTGAGGGCTGTGCGGGCTGCGGCTCCGGGGGCAACGTGTGACGCCGTTGAGCTCAATACCGGGCTGTGTCAGTACCTCAGAAATGAATTTGAAGGTGTGGCGGTGACCTGCTGTGATTTCCTGCAATATGCCCCCGGGAAGCGTTACACCCGGATTGTCATGAATCCGCCATTCGGACACGCGCAGGATATTAAGCATATCCGGCATGCCTTTACCCTGCTGGCACCGGGTGGCGTACTGACCGCCGTTTGTCTGAACGGTCCCCGGCAGGAAAAGGCACTGAAAGCGCAGTCAGATATCTGGGAGCCGCTGCCGCGAGGGACGTTTACCTATACGGATGTTTCAACGGTGATTATACGTCTGGTTGCAGACTGATATTCTCGCCCGGTGCGGAGGTTGGGTCAGGCAACCTCTGCACGTTCAGCCCGGAAAAGACCGCGCGCCTGCGGCGCCGGGAAGACCGGCGCTGACGCGCCGTCCATCCTCCTGCGCGTGATAACCTGGTCAGTGAACAGTTGATGAGAGCCCTGACGCTGTTCCGTCGTGCCACTGTGGCTGTTTCTCTTCCCTTTCATTTTCCTGTTTCCTTTCTTCATCTTTTTCATTCAACGATGACGCTTCCCTTGTGATGGTAATGAAAAACACAGCAGGGCAATGGCCCCCTTCGGCTCTCCGTCCGTTCCGGCCGGGTCGTCAGCCCTACTCCGACGGGCGGCTGCACGGCAGCGGCCAGTCTCCGGCCGAACCCCTTGCGGGTTTCGGGCTTCGCTAGGGTCTGATGGCAACGGCCAGGTCAACCCCTGCTGCGGGCCGATGGCCCACGCCTTCACCACGCCGGCGATAAAGCCACCGTCGCTCTGAGGGGCAACGACGATTCGCCGCCGCTCAGCGTCGTTGTAGTTGTGCCCTGCTCATCCTTCCTGGTGCTTCTCCCGTTAAGTCCCTTTCGCCGGGGCTGAAGTCAACACAGTCGGTTTCGTCAGTCCAGGGTGAAATGCACGCCGCAAGCGGCGCCCTGGACAGCCAACTCCGCCGGTGTTTCCGACGCCCTTGCGGCGAAGGAACTCAACGGGAGATGTGGATCACCTGACGATAAACAGAGCCGGTCACAACGAAACGTCAACACCGCGGCTCCGGAATCTAACAGAAGATATGGGCTGAAAAGAAAGAAGGGAGGTTTTATGTGTGCTTCAGAACCAGAAACAGGGCGTCTTCCTGATGGGGTATTTACCCACAAACAGGCGCAGGACGTGGCGGAGCAGTATCACAATGTGGCGATTGAAGACGATCAGGGGACGCATTTTCGCCTTGTGGTTCGGGAAAGTACCGGACCGCTCATCTGGCGTAACTGGAATTTTGAGGCTGACGGTGGCGCGATGCTGAATCGCTATATCGAACGTTATGGTGTGAAAAAGCAGTAAGAAGGTGCCCTGTCGGAGCGCGAACTCCGCAGGGCCAGACAATCATCAAACCTGAGAGGTATTAACTATGTCAGTAACCGAGTCTAAAGCAAAAAGCACCCGAAAAGCCAGCGTGACCCGCGCGGATAAAGCGGGGGCGGTGGCCCTGAAAACGGCCCTCGAAGCCGTACAGATTGAATATCTTCCCCTGTCAGCCCTGGTCCGTTCCCCGCTGAATGTGCGCACGATCCCCTATGCGGCAGACAGTATCCGTGAACTGGCTGACTCCATTGCGGCGGTCGGACTGTTGCAGAACCTGGTGGTTCACGCCCTTGAAGGCGGGCGTTTCGGTGTCGCCGCCGGGGGCCGCCGACTGACCGCGATGATGCATCTTGCCGACATCGGCACGTTTTCATCCGACCAGCCCGTCGCCGTGAAGCGTGTTCCTGATGATCTGGCGGTTGTCGCCTCGATGACCGAGAACGGACAGCGTCGGGATATGCACCCGGCAGAGCAAATCGTCGGCTTCCGTACCCTGGCTGCTGAGGGAAAAACACCCGCGCAGATTGGTGATTTACTGGGCTATGGCCCCCGTCATGTGCAGCGCATGTTAAAGCTCGCTGACCTTGCCCCCGTCATTCTTGAAGCGCTGGCCAGCGACGAACTGACCACCGAACACTGCCATGCCCTGGCGCTCGAGAGTGATCCGGCCCGTCAGGTGCAGGTGCTCGAGGCTGCCCGTCAGAAAGGCTGGAACAATAAGCCCGAGGTACGCGATATCCGCAGCCTGATCACCGAGAGCGAAGTCACCACCGACTGCGCAAAATTCCGCTTCGTCGGGGAAACCGCATTCCGCGACGGCGAAATACGCCGCGACCTGTTCAGTGCTGATGACGGGGGTTTTGTGGACGCCGTGCTGCTCGATACCCGTGTGCTGGAAAAACTGACACAGGCCGCCGAAGACCTGAAAGCCACCGAAGGCTGGTCATGGTGCCTGGCGCGTATGGAGTCTGTGCGTTATCACGGTGAGGATGCGCAGGTGTATGTGTTGCAGGATGAACCCAACCCGGTATACAGCGAAGAAGAGGAAGAACGACTGGCCTCACTTCAGGATCAGTATGATGCGTTTGAATCTGAGTGTGATGAGTCCGCAGCGCTTGAACTGGAAATTGCGGCGATGGAAAGTGCCGGGACAGACCGGGCCTGGACACAGGAGATGAAAGACGCCACAGGCGTGGTGGTGTCCTGGTCTTACGGTGCCATGACCGTGCAGCGTGGCGTCCTGCTGCGCGATAACAGCGAAGAGGGAGAGAAAACCCCGTCTCAGGTGCATACGTATACCCGTCAGCCCGATCCTGCCGATGCTATCAGTCTGCCGCTGGTCACGAAAATGTCCTCCGAACGTACCCTGGCAGTCCAGGCGGCCCTGATGCAGCAGCCGCAAAAAGCCGTCGCCATGCTGGTCTGGTCGTTGTGTCAGAAAGTCTTTGTGGTCTGCTCCACGCAGAGCCATCCCCTGCAAATCAGCCTGACCTGCTCGCACTATTCTCTGTGTGATAACGCACCGTCCGGTAAGACGGGTGTCGCCTGGCGGGCGCTGATGGCGGAAAAAAACCGTCTGGAAGCGCTGCTGCCGGAAGGCTGGCAGAAAGATTTCACCACCTTCTTTACCCTGGACGGCGCGGTACTGATGTCCCTGATGGCGCTGTGTACCGCATTCAGCGTGAACGGTGTCCAGACCCGTGAGCACGGTTTCACCTCCCGCAGTCCACTTAACGACCTGGAAGCTGAGCTGAACTTCCACCTGCGCGACTGGTGGCAACCGGAAACAGTGACATTCTTCGGGCAACTTTCCAAAGTGCAGATAGTTGACGCGCTCACGGACGCAGGACTCACGGGGGCGGCGCGAAACGCGGAGAAGATGAAGAAAGGGGATGCGGCTGAATACGCCGAAAGCCAGATGAGCGGCAACCGCTGGGTGCCAGCCTGGATGGCTGCACCCGTTGCATCCCCGGTTCAGACGGATACCGATTCGCATAACCCGGCAGAAGCCGCCTGATTACGCTGTGCCGCCCTGCGGGGCGGCAATAAGGAGTGAAGACCATGTTCAGCCGTAATATTGATGATTTGAAAACCATGCTGCCCTGTGAATACGAAGAATGGCGTGAGCGGGGTGACGACTTCAGGCGCACCCTGACACACGCCATCATGCGACACCTCGAGACTCCCGAACACTGGCAGGTTAACGCCGAGTACCGGACCGAGTTCGGCGGGCTGTTTCCGGTGCAGTGTCGTTTTACACCGCCTGACGGACAGTGGCACCTGTGTGTCTGTAGTCCGGGTGAAATCAGTCCTGCCTGGTCGGTGGTGCTGCTTTCGTCCTGTGGTCAGTGCGTGAGACTGCTCATGACAACCCTGGTGTTTGAACCGCAGGATATCAATGTGCTGCTGCAACAGACGGCGGCTCTGGCACGGATGCGCTGCTCGGCGACCAGTGTCGCGGAAATGCTGACACAGGAGGAGGCGTTATGATCCCGGCTCATCTTGCACTTATCCCGTTGCATGAAGGCCGGCGCGCAGCACTGCGTGCGGTAGGGGAGGTGGAGCATCGCCTTTCGCAGGGGAAACGCCTGCCTGAACATGCCTGGGCACATGCCTTTTTCCGACACCTCACCGGCAGCAAACGTATCGGGCTGAAGGAAATAAACTATTTCGCCGCCACGCTCACTGAGCGGGAGTTGCGTGGACGTAAGGCCAACTGGATAAGCGCCATCGATACGCTGATCGAGAGCCGGGGAACCTGCTGTTATCTGCCCTTATCGGTCAGTGCGGCATACGAACTGTTCCCGGAAACCCGCTTTAAGGAGGATGAGCGGTTCCGTCAGAAACTGGACCTCCGGGAGCAGAAATATTCGCGCCAGCGCAGCAAAGCCCGGATGAGCGAACAGCAGGCGTATCAGTCCAGGGTCGGGCAGGCCGAAATTGACCTGGCATTCCAGACCCCGGAAACGGTGCGCAGCTGGTTCTCCCGCTGGCGGCAGACAGATATCAGCGAAAATGTGCTCGATGACATGTTTTTCCGCTGGAGTGAGCGTTTCCCGTCGCTGGCAACCCTTGAGCGGTGGCAGTGGGACAACCAGCCGCACTGGGCGTTGATGTATGAGGTTCAGGCGCTGGCAAAAGAAGCCTCCCCGGCAGTCAGGGCGCATGAACGCTGGATGGTTCCGAACAAACTGGTACACCGGGAGGAGCGAGTATGAAACGCTATACGGTGATTCTGGGTGACCACTGCGGGTATGCTGATTACCGGGTCATTGCGCAGAACCGGACGGGGGCAGTGGATCTGGCGATGAACCAGCACTATGAACTGGACACCCCCCAGGAAAGTGCACAACGCGTATCCAGCCGTTCACACCAGGCAAAAGCCCTTTTCGTTTATGCTGGCTGGCCTGCGCGTGCATCGCAGTAAGACAACCTGGCAGGGATTTGAGTCCCGATAACATTGTCTTTTCTGTTCAGAATAAGGATTTTTCGACGCTGACAGCGTGGGGGATACCGTGACGGGATGACGTATGGGCAGGAACGTCGGGAAACAGAAGGTGAACCCGGCATTAAATTTGCTCACAGATTCAGTATGTTATTCCTGGGCAGGAAGTGTGCCGCTGCGGTATAATGACCATGGCGCTTGAGGCTTTTTGCCTCACCGTCGGCTTGTTGTGAGGCAGAAAGAAGAAAGCCCCGAAGGTAATTTTTCAATTAACCACGAGGCGATCCAATGCTAGACACATTCAGATTAGCCTCTTACCACGCTTTGTGCAAGGAGAAGAAGGCTATGAAACTGCCGCGAAGTACCATTGTCTGGTGCGTATTCATCGTGTGTTTAACACTGTTGATATTCACTTACCTGACACGGAAATCGCTCTGCGAAATCCGCTACCGGGACGGAACAAGGGAGATCGCTGCATTTCTAGTTTACGAACCTGGTAAGTAGCAACCCGGAGGTGGGGAGCAATCCCTACCTTTTCAGGGCTGATGATGTTCTGGATATTGCCGCAAGCGCCTTCAGAAGGGCTGTCAGTTAACCATACTGGCAGCCCTTTCTCCTTCTGAGTGCGACCGCAAAACCAACAGAAGGCGTACCCCTGCGGCGCACCCGCTTTCTCCCTTAGCCTCTCTTCCTGATGTTTCCGTTATTTCCCCTGATACATACCTTGCTGAGGGCTGCTGATGCTCTGGCACTTTTGCTGATGCCGGGTAACCGTTTTTTGCTACTGCTACCAGAGTGCCATTACCCCAAAAAATAACCTCATCAGGGCAATGGCCCCCTTCGGCTCTCCGTCCGTTCCGGCCGGGTCGTCAGCCCCACTCCGACGGGCAGCTGCACGGCAGCGGCCAGTCTCCGCCGAATCCCTTGCGGGTTTCGGGCTTCGCTAGGGTCTGATGGCAACGGCAAGGTCAACCCCTGCTGCGGGCCGTTGGCCCACGCCTTCACCGCGCCGGTGAACCGTCGCTTTAATATCGCCACGCCGTTCCGTCGTGTCGGGTGTGTTCATGCTGTTTGTGTGCCCGGTGGGGTATCTCACGGCCGCGTTCTCACGCGGAGGGCTTTTCGTAGCACCGCCTCCGT
>NZ_JMPI01000076.1 GCF_000735355.1 Buttiauxella agrestis ATCC 33320 | reverse complement strand
TGTGCCCGGTGGGGTATCTCACGGCCGCGTTCTCACGCGGAGGGCTTTTCGTAGCACCGCCTCCGTCCAGAAAACAAGGGTGAAATGCACTCGCTGTGCTCGCCCTTGTTTTCTGGCCAGCGCCGTCGCTCCTTTGCCCTTCGCCGCGAGAGAACTCACCGAGAGATGACATAACCACCAGAGGAGTAAACCAGCATGAACACACACAACGTCAAGACCGCCGCTCCTGAATCTTCCGAAAGATGGGGGAAAACCACCGCCATGCGCACGGATGGCTTTATCACCAATGTTGATTCCTGCCATCCGTATGACGTGATCCGGGCTGATGTGGTACTGGCGCGGCTGGAGAAACAGGCGGGTCGGCGCTGCGGTCAGTTCTACGAGATTTATCAGTCCCACCTGCTGGGAAGTGCACTGGACTACCTGGCACAGTTGCCACTGAAAGACCGCCCCGTGTTTATCGGTGCGGCGGCAAAGCGGGGTTACATGCTGACACTGGCGGAAGAACAACGCGCTCAGGTGGATTACGACACCCTGATGTCCCAACTGGCTGCGGAAGACTGATTTATTACCCGGTGGCGGCGTGAGGCTGCCACCGCTTAACCTGAAAGGAGAACCAATCATGTCACAGAATCTGAACTGCACCACCCCGGATACCGCACCACAGACAGCCGTTCCGATGGCGTTTGTGCGCACCACCACCGCCGATATCTGGTGCCACGCGCAGTGGCTGGGCGGTGAATGGGTCACCGAATGGGGCCAGAAAACCCTGGGCGCGTTGCAGGAAAACTACCCCGATATGGCCGTGATGAGTGTGGCCGAACTTATCGATCTGCAAAATGAAAAGTACCGTACTCCGGTGTTGGAAATCACCGGGGAACGTTACATCGATCAGCTTGAAGTGTTGCCGCCGATGGACTGGTGCCGCACGAACAACGGGGAGTCGTTCAAATCCATGGAGATGTACGCCGGGGATGTCACCAGCATTTTTGTCCGAACCGAAGGGCGTTTTTTTGAGTTCCGCGATGTCTGCACCCTGTCACATGCACAGGTGCTGGCGCGGGTAGAAACAGAAGTTTTGTCCGGGAGTGCGTCATTTTCCGGGCATTAAAAAAGCAGGCTTACGCCTGCTTTCTCGTGCCGGTTTCTCCGTCGAAAGCTAAACCGGCTATCAAAACCTACATGGAGATTAAACCATGACATTTGACCCACAAATAGTTGCACAGGCTAACCAGTTTGTAAATGCCTTACGCAGCGGAAAACCTGCTCATGTTCCGGTGCTCAAGCTGGAGCACTGGCAGCAGTTCATGACCACCGTTAACGCAGGATATGGTGCCGGTTCCGGTAACGGCAACACGCCAAGTGTTTACCCGGCACTGGGCCTGGCCTGATCTGAAACACGCCGCTCCTGACGGGGCGGCTTTCAGGGGGCGAGGGGTCAGGCCCTTGAAAACAGACCGACCTGAAGCCTGTACCTGTTCTGAAGCGCCGTGAAAAACTCGCGCACCGGCCGGTGCGAACGGCAGGAGAAGGGCAGCGCTGACGCGCTGCTCTCTCCCGTTCCCCGCATTGTCTTTCCGGGTATGGGTCATATATCCATTTTTACCTTCCTGATGCTTTTCCGATTGTGACGGCTCTCATGGTGGCCGTATCTGATGGTTATTCTCTTCCACCATAACCCCGTCAGGGCAATGGCCCCCTTCGGCTCTCCGTCCGTTCCGGCCGGGTCGTCAGCCCCACTCCGACGGGCAGCTGCACGGCAGCGGCCAGTCTCCGCCGAATCCCTTGCGGGTTTCGGGCTTTCGCTAGGGTCTGATGGCAACGGCCAGGTCAACCTCTGCTGCGGGCCGTTGGCCCACGCCTTCACCGCGCCGGTGAACCGTCGCTTTAAAGCCGCCCCGACGTTCCGTCGTGTCGGGTGTGTGCATTCTGTCTGCTGCTCAGGTGAGCCATCACCCCGGCCAGTTCTCACGCGGAGGGCTTTTCGTAGCACCGTCTCCGGCCAGAAAACAAGGGTGAAATGCACTCGCTTTGCTCGCCCTTGTTTTCCGTCCAGCGCCGTCGCTCCTTTGCCCTTTGCCGCGAGAGAACTCACCGAGAGATGGATTAACCACCAGAAGAGGATAAGACCAGAATGCACACACAAAACGTCAAGACCGCCGCTCCTGAATCTTCCGAAAGATGGGGTAAAAAATTCACCATGACTCACCTGACCGACCTGTTTTTGTACGTGATGGTCAACAGCGAGGGGCAGAAACAACCGGGCATTTTTGTCCCGCCACCGGAAGGCGATCTGCATATTGCTGTTCGTGAGGACGGCGGCGAAACGGTGATCGTCTGGACGCAAAATGGCTGGCCACTGGCGGCAGCGATACCCGAAAGCGGTTATCTGGCCGTGCTGACCGGCATAGCGGAATAAACCTCAGATTTAATAACGGCAGGGAAAACCTGCCATTAAACGACTTGAAAGGAGAAATGAAATGACCACACTGGCCTCCCGTTTTCGCGCTGCAAATTTTATTCGTCGTGACCGTGCATTAACGAATGATGAACTTGAAAAATATGTGCCGAGTGTATTCAGCGGTGATAAACATAATTCCCGTTCAGAGCGCTACACCTATATTCCTACCATTACCCTGCTTAATAAACTGCGTGAAGAAGGGTTTGAGCCATTCTTTGCCTGTCAGACGCGTGTGCGCAATATTGATAAGCAGGAACATACCAAACATATGTTACGCCTGCGCCGCCGTGACACAATTACCGGAACTGAAGTCCCGGAAATTATTTTACTTAACAGCCATGATGGCTCGTCAAGTTATCAGATGATCCCGGGAATGTTCAGATTTGTATGCATGAATGGCATGGTGTGCGGAGATACATTCGGTGAAATTCGTGTGCCGCATAAAGGGGATATTGTTGGTCAGGTTATCGAGGGCGCATTTGAAGTCCTGAAAACATTTGACGACATTGGCGATAATATGGCGGAGATGAAAACGATTAATCTTAATCCCGCCGAACAACGCCTGTTTGCCACCGCCGCTCTGGACTATAAATACGGCGAAGAACGCCAGCCCGTTACCGCCAGCCAGATTCTGGAACCGCGCCGTTTTGAAGATCGCAAAAGTGATATCTGGACCACTTTTAACCGGGTGCAGGAAAATTTAATCAAGGGGCGTTTACCCGGTATTACCGCTCAGGGAAAACGGACCCGAACAAGACCCGTGACCGGAATTGATGGTGATGTGAAATTAAATAGAGCGCTCTGGAAACTGGCGGAAGAGATGGCGAAAATCAAAGGCTGAAAAATAACACCCCGGTTAGCCGGGGTTTTTTATGTCATTAATCTGGTGTTTGCGTACTGGCCTTATTACGCGGCAACGTACTGTATTCTCCCACTGTACCAGACTGCTCTGTCAGTGATTTCCTCGCCAACAAAATCCTGTAAATACTCTTTATCTCAGAAGCATATTTTTTGCGCTGCGCAATCAGTTTCTGAGCCGGGCCCGTATTATATATTCCGACACTGTCCCAGTTACGCCCATATGACCTGAAGTTGTGCGCCAGTACCCAGGCACCGCTGTAGACACAAATACAGGGATCACTCAGTAACCTTTCCCGGTCAATATTAAAACGGTTCAGTTTTGAATAATGTGAACTGTTCACCTGCATCCCGCAGACATCTTCTGTTTTATTTCGGTTGTCTTTATTCACGGCATCAGCTCTGAGGTGGCTCTCTTTAATAGATATAGCCATGATCAACAATGGATCGATCCTGAAGTCATGCCCGGCCTGATCGAAACACATTTGCGGGGCAGCAGCACAGGATAATGCGAGAGGAAGCAGTAGCAATGGTAATTTATTCATTATCAGGATACCCACGGGAAAGGTGTTAAATCAGACGACAGGCCAGGCAAATAAAAAATACCCGCCGCCATCATTTTTATCAAGATAATTCACTCCAGACGCGCGTGAGCGCTCCTGTTTAGCAGAGAACCCGTACGCCAGAATATATCATGTGAGAACAAGCTCACTTATTACCAGCCGCTCTTTGCTGACCCTTTAAAACACCACACCCCACGCAAGACTTCGTCTTGCAGATATTTACTTATAAATCATTTGCATACATCGATAAAAAAAGCGCGAAATTGATGCTTGAGGGGGTTTTATCGTACATACCGACACTATTACATCATAGGATTAGAATACCTGTTGGTGTCGGTATGTGTTACATATGTCGTACAATTGTAGATGTGTCATAATATCATTGAATTAGGTATCGTACAGTGTCACACTGTGAGACATAATAGTGTACAAACCTACTACTGTATAACCACTTACGTAACGGATCAGGACGTTGATAACACAGCATCTTGCGGTATCACGATTTTTACAAACTAATTAAGTTAGTGTCGGTTCCGACACCATCTCAGTAAGGTCATTAATATGGGAAGAGTAGGGATTTACCTTAAAGATAAAATAGAGCGAGAAGTACGTGATATCGTTCAACAGGATTTACAGAACGGTGCGAACCCCGGCGAAGCAAACATTTCAGCTACCTGCAATGAACTAATACGGCTCGGATTGTTAGTTTATAAAAGAGATAGTGATGATGGGCATCAATTCGATCTGGAGGGATATCAAAGAGACCTTATACGAAAATCTGCCGGCTCAAGAGAGGGTACTGTACTTATTGCAACATTACTCGCTGAGATGTACTTGAAAATGACAGGGAAAGATGGCGAGGCTAAACTGGAAGATACCCTTGATATGCTATTAAACAGCATTAATACCGCAGAAGATGATGCGGAATCCCGACACTTCGTTAATAATGCAGGATGACTCTAAGGGCCGGAAGCAAACCGGCCACAACAAGTCAGGATGGGTTGGATTTATCCCATGGAAACACCTCTTTTTCAATTACGGCTATTTTCTCTTTTAAAAACACTTCAAACTCCATACACAGTACTTTCAGTGCCTGACCATCCTCATTCTGGTCAAGTATTCGCTCAGTAAAATATCCCAATGTATTCATTAACCTTGTCAGCATTTCGTCATTAAGACTGCGTTTGTGAACCCTCGCCATTACTCGTATTTCTTCAGCAAGATTCTCAGGAATGCGCATGCTGTAACCGGTAGTTTTTCCCGGAAGCAATACTCGCTCTCCCTCACGCCACATCCACAACCGCTCTGTAGGCGTATCATATATATTTTCATTATCACCCTGACACTTCTCACCATCGAGTAATTCACCCAGCCATAACTCAAATTTCACCGCCAGTGATATCAGGCGTTCTCCCTCCGCAGTTTTAATGACTGGCTTCTCAGAATGGTAATTAAGTGACAATAACAACCTTGCGATAATTTCATCATTAACGCTTCTTTTCCCTGCCCGGGCACATATTCGTAATTCCATAAGCAAATTATCAGGCGCCCGCAGCCGCCACTCAACAGCCTCACCTGGACGGAACTTTCGAGGGCGCCCACGGCCATCCCACATTTTCTCTTTAACTTTCATAGGTGTAGATCTCCCATGCAACACAGAAACCCTCTGGAAGGCAAAGCCTACGCACAACCATGCTCAGATAATTCCGAAATATTTATATTTATGTGACACGGTTCACAGTTTTTTTTTTTTAGGGTCATGGGACAATGTCGCGTGAGTAAACAACCACTTACTCACATAAATTTTGTTTACATCCGGAGAAACAAGCATGTTCACTCAAGGTTATGCCCTTAATGTCGAAAAGGGATGGGCGGTAGCGTCTTTATTTCGAAAGGCTCGTGAAAATCGCCAGTTAAAAAAACTCATCAAAAACGGAGGGTTGGTTTTAATTTCACTTATGGTCGCTCACCCGGTACTCGCCTCTGGTACTGACCTGCTCGCCTCTCAACAAGCAACGGTGAGCTCCACGTTCGGCTCGGGGTCGTCAATTGTGAAGTGGTTTTATATTGCCGAAATTATTATTGCCTTATTCACCTATATTAAAGTCCGTTCTCCTCTCGTTTTCCTGGGGCTGGTTATTTGTATTATCTTCACCCGCATTGCCTTTGCTATTGCGAGCTGATGATGAATGGGGAAGAGGATAAATATTACTTCCCGGAAACACTCAATCAGCAGGACCGCTATTTTGGTTTACCCCTCGATGAACTCCTTATTGTCGCGCCGTTGGTTATTCTCGGTGTGCTTAACAATATGTCTACGGAACTTTCCATCATAGCGGGCCTGTTGTGGGCATTAATCAGATATCTGAAGAAAGGGCAGGGGTCGTTCTGGTTACTTAATTTCTGTTACTGGCATCTCCCCTCGCTCTTATTCAAAGTTTCCTTCCGACAGATACCTGATTCAAGTTTCCGACACTGGAGGGCGTAATTCCCATGAAAATGAAAATAAAAGGCGAGCGCGATAAACAACTCAGCTATGCGTTTATAGGTCTCGCCTCATTATTAGTTCTCAGCGGCATGGGAAATGTGCTGACAGGTTCACTGGCGTGGCATTTCGCCACCACCCAGAAAACAGTTACCACGCCTATGACTTATAACCAACCCTTTACCTCTGACGCTGTCGGCGCTGATGCTTCCGGCATGACCATGTTCGCCTCTTCCTTTATATATTGGCGGCTGAACGTGAGTCCGGAAAATATCGACAATAACCAGAATATGCTGCTCGGCTTTGTCCCTTCCACCGAACGGGATGCACTGAAGAAAGCGCTGGACGTTGAAGCTGAACGCATCAAGAAAGGGGGCATCACCACCCGCTTTGATACGAAGGATATTCGTGTCATGTCCGATGGCTCTGTGGAGTTCAGCGGCACACTGAAATCCGCCACCACCAATGGTGCTATCACCACGCCCCTGAAGGACCAGGCAAAAACCTACCGTCTTAAAATCAGCTACAAGAACGGCATTGTTAATCTTCATTCGTTCGAGGAGCTTCAGCAGAACCCCCCAACCAACTGACAGGACTGCCCATGAAACTTCGTATTTCACCGGCGGCTGCTGCTGTGTTACTGGCATCGGGAATCTTCACCAGCGGCCTTCGGGCCGCTACCGCTCCCGCCGCCATCCCGTTTGAGAACGACGCCGCCTTTAATGTCACTCTCAGTAATAACAACCCCAGCAAGGTTGTTATCGACGGGGAACTGATTACCAGCATCAGCGGGCCATCCGGAGCCTACGACCAGAGCACAACGGAAGACGGCGCACTCATTTTGTCACCGCTTGTTGCGCAGAACTTCACGCTGTTTATACAGACTGACCACGGCTCATCGCTGAGCCTGAATGTCAGACCACAGACCGGTAACGGCAAGACCCTGCGCTTTACACCCATGTCACCACCATTGCGTAAGAACGACGACGCGAAGGCATGGGAAGAAGGGCAGACCTATGAAAAAACACTGGTTGCCCTGTCCCGCGCCGTGGTGAACGGTCAGGTGCCTGACGACTATGTGGAGTATCCCGTCAGCCGTATGACGGCGTACACGCCAGCCACATCCGTCCGTCTGACACCGGAGCGCCAGTTTATTGGCAATCACCTGCGCGTTGTCCGTTTCCGCATGAACAACCCCGGCAGTATTACCCAGAGCCTGCGTGAGCGTGACTTCTGGCGCAAAGGGGTCCGGGCCGTCATGCTCTCGCAAAACCAGCTTTACGCCGGTGGTGAAGGGTATGCCTGGATTGTGTTTTCAGATGATGGGGTACCGCGCTCATGAGTCTGAACGAAAACCTGAAAACCCGCCGGACCCAGCTTGCTGTCCTGTCATCCGTTATCGTTATCGGGGCCGCTACCGCCGGCGGCGTCGTATGGTACGGCAGCCACCAGGAACAGCAGAGAAATCCCGCGACAGCCACCGCACCGAATATGACCGGGGTCGTGACCGCCACCTTTAACGAACAGGTTAACGACGCGGCACTGGCCCAGCAGCAGGCTAAAACATCCTCGCTTGAGCAGCAGCTCGCCACCCTTGCTCAGCAGGTCACGCAGAACAAACTGACCACCGAACAGAAGCTGACCGAAAAGGATGCTGAAATACAGCGCCTGACTGACCAGCTCACTAAAGCCCCCGGCAGCAGCCAGACCCCCGGACAGCAGACACCACCTGCTGGCCAGAACGGAACACCACTCCCGGGACCTGTTGCTGCCGGTCAGGCCCGACCGCCTGAATACACCATCACCCCCACCAGTGCGACGGGGGCCGTCAACATGGGGCTGGGCGGGGGTTTCTATCCGGGCGGCTCCGGTCAGCGCATAACAGGCGGGCTGGCCACCACAAAGTTCACGTATGACAGCCTGAAAAAAAAGCCGACAAAACTTCCCTGGATACCGTCCGGCTCATTCTCTGATGCCATCATGATTGAAGGGGCTGATGCCAACGCCAGCGTCACCGGTCAGCAGAATACTCAGCCCGTGACTATCCGCCTGTTGGGTAACATCCAGATGCCCAATAACAAAGAATACAGCGCCGATGGCTGCTTTGTTGTGGGTGAAATCTGGGGTGATATTTCCAGCGAACGCGGGGTGGTTCGCACCAAATCGATAAGCTGTGTACTCAAGAACGGGAAGCATGTTGATATGGAGTTTGATGGCCACGTCAGTTACCAGGGCAAAGGCGGTATACGTGGTAAGCCGGTGATGCGTAACGGCATGATTGTCGGTTACGCCGGGGCAGCCGGTCTTCTGTCCGGGTTTGGCGAAGGGATAAAGTCCGCCGCCACACCTTCAGTTGGACTTGGGGCCACGGCGGATGTGGGGGCCAGCGATGTGTTTAAACAAGGACTGGGCGGTGGGGCCAATAAAGCGGCCGACACGCTGAGCCAGTACTGGATTAAGCGCGCCGAACAATATCACCCGGTGATTGATATTGGTGCGGGTAACCAGGTCACCGTGGTGTTCCAGAAGGGCTTCCGACTGGAAACCCTGGAAGACGCTGAAGAGGAGAAAGCGAAGGAAGTGTTGCAGCAGGCCGGTAATGCCGCACAGGGCGCTGTCGCACCACAACCCGCCACTCAGACCACTCAGGCCACAACAACCCGCACTGCCTCAGTCGGTAACATTAATCCGGATGACGTCCTTCGTCAGGCCAGCCAGCTGCGCCTGGGCGACACCATCAACTGAGGTCTCCGCTCCCGTACTGAACCCGCTTTTGAACGTTTTACCCCCTCTGAAATACCAAACGGAGTTATCCCATGAAAAAAATGATGGGCGCTGCACTGCTGTGTAGCGCGCTGACTGGCTGCGCCGGTCTGAATTCTGATTTCGACTGCAACAAGAGTGCGACCGACCAGTGCCTGACCACCAGTGAGGCCAATAAACTGGCCGCACAGGGCAAAAGCCTGGATGACCTGACGGCGGAAAAAGCGACAAAAAAGCCTGCGGGTGAAACCCTGCCGGCACTGCGTAACACAGCGCCGACCGTCAGTCCATTGCGCCCTGTCTCTGTCGCAGCAACCGGAACCTCCCTCGCTAAGCCGATTGCACCGCGACCACTGGCCACCGCCCCAGCTGACAGTACTGGTGCGGTCGTTACCCCCCAGATGACAACGGGGCCGATCACGCCATCCACGCCCGTCAACACGGCGGGGCGTGTTCCGGTCCAGCGCATTCCGGACGCAACACAGCGTCTGTGGATTGCTCCCTGGGTGGATACGGATGACAACTTTCATCAGCCTGCCGTGGTCGAGTTCGTGAAGAATAAATCCCACTGGGATGAAAGCTATCGTGTTATCGGGGAGGGGGGAGAATGAGCATACTCGACAGTCTGATGGGGCTGGTTAACAGCCGCAAGCAGGAGGATGGGGCCTCGACAGCCCGCGCTAACCTTGAACAGACCTGGGGATATCCGTCTCTGGTCTCAGCCCTTCCGTATCGCTATTACGACGACGCCAGTGAGCTTTTCATTAATGCTGGCTCTGCCGGATTCATTCTCGAAGCGGCTCCGCTTCCGGGTGCGAATGAGCAGGTGATCGCTGCGCTGGATGACATGTTGCGTAAGAAACTGCCGCGCAAAACACCGGTAAGCGTCATTCTCGTCGCCAGTAAATGTGTGGGTGAACGAATTTCACGCGGCGTCAGTACCGACATGTGGAAGGGGGGGATGGCCACTCATCTGAATAAAATCACCCGGGCTTTCTGGCAGCGTTCGGCACTGAAGGGGCTGGCGAACGAGCGTGAATATCCGTTGTACCTGCGTAACTACCGTATCTTCATTGTATTCGGTAAACCCGCGAAGCGCTTCACGCAGCAGGTGATGGACGAACTTGTGCAGATACGTAATACCATCCGTGTGTCGCTCAATGCTGCGCGTATTGAGTCGATAAATACGGATGTGAATGCTTTTCTCTCCATCATGCGCGAGATGATGAACTACCGCCATGATCAGGTCATGACCTCCAGCGGCGATTACAACGAGGATGAAAAACTCAACCGCCAGGTGGTGGACTCGGCCATCGATGTCCGGGTGCGTCCGTCGCATATTCGCGTCGAACTGCCTGAAAGCATCGATGCGCTCGGTACGCGTCTGCCGGCATCCGCCTGTCGTATCGTAAATATGCAACTCAGTAAAAGCCCGAAACGTTTTGCGCTCTGGCAGGGGGCAGACAACCTGCAGAACCTGCGCTTCCCTGATCTTGGCATTCCATGTCCATTTATGATCACCTGGACCACGGAGCTGGAAGAGCAAACGGCCACCCAGAACGAAGCGCTTCGTAAGGACATGGACCTCTCGAAGAAAGCCAACTCGGCCTATGGCCAGCTGTTTCCGGGGACGAAGCGGCAGGCGGAGGAATGGCGTCGCAACCGCGAGCAGTTGTCCAACAACGAAATCGCTTTCTGCAGAATGTCCCTTAACCTGACCCTGTTTACCCCGGACAACAACACCGATGCACAGTCCTGTGAGCTTGCGGCCGTGAACGTGTTCCGTAAGAACGATCTGGAGATGGTGACGGTGCAGTACCAGCAGATGCGTAACTGGCTGGGCTGCTTCCCGTTTGTGATGCAGGAAGGGATGTGGGAGGACATGAAAATGACCGGTGCCACACTCCGGTGTAAATCGTGGAATGCGGTGAACCTGATGCCGGTCGTGGCCGAACGCCAGTTATCACATGTGGGGATGCCGCTACCAACCTACCGCAACCAGGTTGCCTTCTTTGACATGTTCGGAGAAGAGAACGGCAGCACCAACTTCAATATCGCGGTCACGGGCACCTCCGGCGCAGGTAAATCCTTTCTGACACAGGGCATTTTGCGCGACGTGCTGAATGCTGGCGGCTTTGCCTGGGTTATTGATATGGGTGACAGCTACAAGAACTACTGTCATCAGGCTGGCGGGGTGTACCTGGACGGTGCGAAGCTGCGCTTTAACCCGTTTGCCAACATCAAAGATATCAATCACTCCGCTGAGGGGATTGTTCGTTTGCTGACGGTGCTGGCCAGCCCCGGTGAGGCACTTGATGGCGTCTGTGAGGCTATTCTGCAAAAAGCGGTGATGGATGCGTGGGAGAAAAAGCAGCGCAGGGCGCGTATCGATGACGTTCACAACTACCTGACCAGTCCGGAAGTGAATGGAGCGTTTGCCGACAAGCCCACCATCATTTCCCGCCTGGCAGAGCTCGCTATGCTGCTCGAAACCTACTGTACCTGGGGACCGGACGGCGAATACTTCAATGCTGACAATCCTACGCTTGATGGCGAAACCCGCTTTGCCGTGCTGGAACTGCTGAGCCTTGAGGACAAACCGAAGTTGCTGTCTGCCATCCTGTTCTCGCTCATTCTGGCCATTCAGGAAAAGATGTACCACAGCCCGCGTGACCTGAAAAAAGTCTGCATCATCGATGAGGCATGGCGATTGCTCGGCGGCTCCAACCCGCACGCCGCGCGCTTTATCGAAACCGGCTACCGTACCGTGCGTCGTCACCGGGGATCGTTTATCACCATCACCCAGGGTATCAAGGACTTCAGTGCCAGTAAGGAAGCGGAAGCCGCCTGGAACAATAGCTCCACAAAAATCACCCTGCTACAGGATGCGAAGGCCTTTAAACAGTACCTGTCTGATAATCCGGACCAGTTCTCTGACATGGAAAAAGAAGTTATCCGGGGCTTTCAGCCCGCGCTGCAGACCGGCTACAGCTCACTGCTTATCAGTGCCGGGGAATTCAGCTCCTTCCACCGTCTGTTCGTCGACCCTGTGACTCGCGCCATGTTCAGCTCGCGCGGTGAGGACTTCGCCTTTATGCAGAACGCACAGGGGGCGGGAGCCACAGCCGAAGAAGCCGCTTACCTGCTGGCCGAGAAGAAATTCGGTCCGGAACTCCTTGAACTTGAAGAATGGGTGAAAGCCGCATGAGTGAAAACAATAAAAAGCCGACTGATGGGGAGACCGTCCGGGGTGGCGTGGCGATGGGCAAGTGGCTGACGGCCAGACGCATGAAAATAGCCGCCTGCGTGCTGGTCTCTCAGATGGTCATGACCGGGATTGCCTGGGGGCTGCTGAAGTCGACCACACCGGAAATGGTGGTGTTTGATATGAAAGGAACGGTCGACCTCTTTATACAGCAATCTGCGCAGTTGCAACTTGATGAGGCGAAGGCAAAGGTGCTGACGACACGATTTAACGTGGCGCTCAACGACAGTCTGAGTGACTGGCAGGCATCTCACAACGCCATCGTGCTGGTCAAGCCTGCCGCCATGAGCCCACTGAAGGACATTACGGCTGACATCCGCAGCGACATTGCCAGACGCATTCAGGAGGGCCAGTGAGAAAACGACTGCCACTGACTGCCCTGCTGCTGGTGCTGTCTGCCAGTAGCGGGGCGAAAGACCTGGGGACCTGGGGAAATGTGTTTGAGCCTGCCGAGCAGGACATGCTGGACTTCATCCAGCATCGTCTGAAGGGGATGGAGCAGTCAGGAGAACTTGACCGACTGCGTGAGGAAGCCACGGACAGAGTGAAGAAACATGCTGTTCGCCCGGCGCCGGTGGAAGGACTGAGCAACGCGGTGCAATACCGCAGCTTTGCATTTGATCCGACGTTCACGGTGAAGGAAACCATTACCGATATGCAGGGCAACATCATCGCCCGCAAGGGCGACAAGGTGAACCCACTGGATAAAGTCCCGTTCAGTCAGGTGCTCTACTTTATTGACGGTGATGACAAGGCACAGTTGGACTGGGCTCGTCAGCAAATCGCGGGACAGACAAACATTAAGGTGATCCTGGTGAACGGCAATATCAAAGAAACCAGCGATGCACTAGATGAACGTATTTTCTTCGACCAGTCCGGTGTCCTGACCCGTAAGTTTGGATTCGAACATACCCCCGCCCGTATTTCACGTGATGGCCACGTGCTGAAAGTGGAAGAAATTCCGGTAACAGGAGCAAAAAAATGACCGCAACCACATTAGGTGATCTGTTTCCCGACTTGCGCAATGCCACCTGTGGTCAGGAAAAAAAGTGCAAATCCGGTAACAAGATAACCCGGCAGGGGACAGCGGAGAGACTCAAAGCCCTGTATCCGGAAATTGAGTCATGGCATCCCGTCTTTGCTACCCAGGCATGGTTCAGATGGCTCTCAGAAAATAACATGGAACTGGTTGAACCAGACGGGCGTGACGAACGCTTCCCGGAATATCTTGTGGGGCTCATCAAGGAAAAAATGGTGGAGATGGGTTCATGGCGATAACCCCGATTATGGCCTCTCCCCCTGTTCCCCGTGACGCGTCGGTACCGGAGTGTAAGGGGCGTCTGTTATGACCATAACAGCGGATACGCTTTTGTCTTCCTCTTCCCTGTTCAATCACACTGATCCAACTGCCACGTCATTCAGGATGTTCGGTGCTCACTGAGTTGCGCGCCGCCTCAGCCTGAATGGCGTACCGGTTTTCTTTTCACCCCCGACAAGGTAACACCATGAAAAAAGACCCTGACTGTGAAAAGGGCCGGAATGTCACCATCTCATCTGTTCGTCATGATGAGGTTTCAGCCAGGCAGCTGGAAGAGATCCTCCGTGACAACCCGCTGTACAAGCCTTCCGCTGTACTGCGCGGTGCCATTCTTGCCCTGTATGAAATGAGCCCAAAACAACGCCTGGACGTCATTATTAAAGCTGCCAGTCACGCCAGAGATGACTGACTTTTCCTCTTAGCCCTCCCGCCACAACGATGGCTGCGGCTTGCCCGGAGATATCCCATGACTCACCCTGACAATATCAGACCGGTGACGGTGACCCGTGACCCTTTCTGGTTCCCCTCGACAGCTTTACAGATCCCAGCCGGGAATGCCGTCCCTCAATGGCTGCGGGAGGCAACATGACGTTCAGAGCCTGCCTGACCGGGATAATCCTTGCGATCGTGTGCTGGACTGCCTCGCTGTCTTCTGCCTCCGCCGCCACCAGTAATGCCGGAGATGGCCGCTGGGTGAACCCCATTTCGGATGTCTGCTGGAAATGTCTGTTTCCGATGTCGCTGGGCAGCATTCAGCTGGCCTCCGGCCCTCAGCCAGACACCACGAATCCGGCCTCACCCATCCAGATCTGCCCGATGGGGATTTTGTACCGTGTTGGCCTGGCGATTGGATTCTGGGAGCCAATGGCTATGGTGGACGTCACCCGGGAGCCGGGTGTGATGGTCAATATGGGGGGATTTAAAATCGACCTGGGACGCACCGGGACGGGAACGGCGGGGCAAAGTGACCGACCGGCCGCCGGGGCGTTCTACCATGTGCACTGGTATAAATATCCACTGGTTTACTGGCTCAACATCATCACGACTGCCGGATGTATGCAGACCGGTGACATGGACATCGCCTACCTTTCCGAAGTCGACCCGACATGGAATGATAGTACGCTGGCCATGATCCTCAATCCGGAAGCCGCGCTGTTTAATAACCTTATCGCCCAGGGCGCGTGTGCGGCTGACGCGGCATCCAGCTCGGCAGGTTTGCCCCTTGCGCCCTTATTCTGGTGCGCCGGCAGTCAGGGAAGCATGTATCCGTTTACCGGTTTCACCAGTGGTGAATTTTCCCCCCTTGAGTCCTCGCTTCTCGTCACCGAAAGGATGGCGTTCAAAATGCACAGAGAGGGGCTGGTCTGGAATTCGGTGGGGGCGGATGTGGCGGTCTGCCATGAGTACCCGTCACCGATTATTCCCAAAGAACGATGGCGATATCAGATGGTGAACATGTATCCCGCCACCAACAGCTGTTATCCGTTTGGTGCCAGCACCCAGATTTGGGGCAGCACGCACAACTCCCCCCAGTCAAAGAAAAACTTTGGTTATCTCCTGTGGCGTAAACGTAACTGCGCCTATACCTGAGGTCTTAATATGAAAACTGCCTTATGTCAGCTCCTGCTCATGAGCGGGTTGCTTTCCTGCGCCCCTGTCGTACTGGCAAGCGAGCAAACACCGGTTTCGTCACAGGATATGACCAGGATGAAACAACAGCAGAGTTCGCTGCAGACGTTTCAGGATGCCATGCGCAACCAGTCGTTTCAGCTGCCGACCGCCCAGCAGGATCTGATCGACAAGTTACAGCAGGATATCGGTCATCAGCAGGCGCAACAGGAGGCTGGCGAGAAGAAGTCATTCCCTGCGCTGTATTTTGTCAGTCTGGGTATTCCCCGGGAAGGCTTACTGCCTATGCTGCAGGATGCCCACCGCTATGGTATCCCGGCAACGCTCAGAGGGCTGGTGAATAACGATATGCGCCAGACGGCGTCGCTCATGTTTGAATTATCGAAAGAAGATAAAAACATCGGCGTTCAGATTGATCCCACGCTTTACCGCGACTACGGCATTACCACGGTGCCCGCACTTGTGGTGACCTGCCCGGGCCATTTCGACATTGTCCGGGGCAGCCTGCCACTGAAGGCGGCACTGGAAAAAGTGGTTGAGCGCGGGGAGTGTGCTGCCACGGCTCGCCAGCTACTGGGAGGGCAGCCATGAAAAAATTACTGTTTATCGCCCTTTGTATGCTGGCCGGAGTGGCGTTTGCGGATGCGACCAACGATGCTTTTAACGAGGGAGCGAGTTTTGGTAAAGGTCATGTCTCTCAGGGAACCGGCAGTCTGAATAATCCCGGCACTGTGACAGGCTCCATTCCGGGTTACACCACGAATCCGCCAGAAAGTGGCTACTACGGAGGTGTTCAGGGTGGTGATGGTGGAATAGGGAATAAGGGGCAGACGGCAATAGGCAGTAATGATGCCGGTCAGGCCATCATCAGTTCCGGTACAACCAACCCTGTTCCCACCATTGACCCGAATGCCCCGTTTATCGAATACGGCAAAAACACGGAAGGGTCCGCAGGCTCAATCATGGATGGTTCCGGTCAGCAGTGTACAGAAACATCCGTCAGCAAAACGACCTTTGAGAACTATACCTGCGACAGGGATGTGGCGGTTATTCAGACCTGCACCAGGACGGCATCGATTGTGGTCACCGGCAGTACGGAAACCCAGAACACCACGCTTGAGCTGAACGCGCAGGCCGGAAGCCTGACACTGGAAGCTGACTACTGGCTTCGCTATGACTTTGTGATGCAGGAAAGCGGCGTCATTTCGCCCGGGACTGTGAATTTTTCCTATCCCTCGCAACCCGGCTATCACGGGGGGCGCCTCGATTACTCAGTATCGTTCAGAAGCGCTTCGGTGCGGATCAACTTTAACCAGTCTCAGGCAATGAACTTTGCCCCTTTTGCCGTCAGCAAAGGCGACACGGTAAGTTTGCGCATCCGTTCTAACACGGATGGACACTACGCAACCTACCGTGATTCCCTGGTAAAAAATATTCAGGCAGCAGGCTATATTGTGAAACTCACGGTGCCGTTTGCGGTACAGCGCGACACCACAAAATCATCCTTGCAGTGGAATGAGTCCTGTAATTTTGACAAGTCGCAGTCTACAGGGCTGAAAGAAACCACCTGTGTTGATCCGGGCGGGGATCGCTCTGTGACGCAGAACGGTAAAACCTTCACGGAGCACAGCGACTGCTGGCAGTATTCCGATGCTTATGCCACGGCGACGAACTCCACCGGTAACTGCAGTGCGCTGATGAATGACAGGAACTGCACCCGGGCAACGACAGCCTGTACAGAGATGGAAAGCGGCGTTTGTGTTCATCAGAGTGAATCCTGGCAATGCCAGAAAACCTACACCTCGGGTGGGCTACTGTGCGGCGGAGATTACTATTGCAAAACGGGCGACTGTAATGACGCAAACGGTGCCGGAGATAACGGCTTCGATGAGGCGGTGGCAAAACTGGCGGGGCTGGCCTCTGCCGGCGATGAGGTGGCCAGCAGTCAGGACCAGGTGAATGTGAAAGCATTTACGGGGAATACGATGCGCTGCCGTAAAGCGTTCGCCGGCTTTTCCAACTGCTGTAAGGACAGTGGGTGGGGGCAGGATGTGGGACTTTCTCACTGTAACAGTGATGAAATGGCCCTCGGCAAAGCAAAGGCCAAAAAAGTCACGGTCAGAGTCGGGGAGCGCTGTGATCATAAGGTCCTCGGTGTCTGTGTCCAGAAAAGTCAGGTTTACTGCGTCTTTCAGGGCAAACTGGCCCGTATTATCCAGGAGCAGGGGCGTCGGGACCAGTTGGGTGTCAGCTTTGGTTCGGGTGACAATCCCGACTGCCGTGGCATCACGGTGCCGGAACTGCAGAACATCAACTTCGATAGAATTAACTTCTCTGATTTCTACGACGACCTGATGAATAACCAGAAAATCCCTGACACGGACGCAATGGTGAAGCAGGTGAAAGACAGGATTGCCGCGCAGGTGAATCAGCAGGGAGGGCCAAAATGAAAAGACTGCTGTGGGGCCTGCTGATGGCCGTGACCAGTCTGCAGGCCATCGCGGAGGAGATAGTGACTCCCGCTGACCCGTTTACAGGCTGGTCCTGGTATAACGAACCGAAAACGCCCCCGGACAAAACCAAAAAGCCCCAGCCCTCTGCACCGCTGCAGACTATCCCGGATTTGAGTAAAATGTCCGCGATTGAGCAGGCAAAGGTGCTGAAGGGGTACACAATGGAGGCGCTTAACCGCGCCATCCTTTACCCCACACGGGAAAATACGGCCACGTTCCTGCGTTGGCAGAAGTTCTGGACCGACCGGGGATCGATGTTCAGTCAGTCCTTTGCTGCCGCCCAACTCAGTCACCCCGATCTCGACTACAACCTGGAATACCCGCATTACAACAGCATGGCCCCGTTTATGCAGACCCGTGACCAGCAGACACAGCAAAATGCGGTGGAGCGGCTCGCGCAGCAATACGGCCTTTTCTACTTCTACCGTGGCAGTGACCCGATTGATGTACAGATGGCCGGTGTGGTGGCGGATTTCGCAAAAACCAACGGCATATCGCTGATCCCGGTATCAGTCGACGGGCAGGTTGCGGCAACCCTGCCGCAGAGCAGACCGGACACCGGTCAGTCCCGCTCGATGAGCATCTCACATTTCCCTGCGCTGTTTCTGGTTGACCCGAAAAGCAAAAACTATCGCCCGCTGTCGTATGGCTTTATGACCCAGGACGATTTGTCGAAGCGTTTTCTGAACGTGGCCACTGGTTTCAGACCTCAGTCGTAAGGAATCTTATGAAAAACGATGTGTTACCCCTCGTCCGTGATGCAGGGCGACTGTGTTTGTATTGCATAAAAAGGACTGGCCTGATGAACGTGATGCTGCTGGCGGGTTTGATTTTCTGGGGCACGATGTCGCTTGTGCTTAGCGAGCTGATGACTGTTTCCGTCACCATGACGCAAACTGGGCTGGTCTGGCTGAGTTACGGCCTGTGGGCGATAGCGGGTGCACTGGTTGTCCATGCTGTCATTCGTGTATTAAGAGAAAGACGCACAAAACATAACGAGGGGGGTCGCCATGAAGTGTAAAACTCACCTTGTCGCGCTGCTGCTGGTTCTGCCCGCGCTGGCTCATGCCGGGATTCGGGAGGAAATCATGGCCCTTGAATCAGCGAAGCCGGGGGCGTCGGCACCGGTTGCCGCCGCCGCGCCCGACCCGGTTAAGCCCTCGAGTCTGATGCAACTGCCGAATGGGCGACGTGCTGATATGAAGGATTATGCGGTCGTGCTCTTTATGCAGGCCCATTGTCAGTACAGCGCAAAGTTCGATCCACTGCTGAAGAGCTGGGCTGACCAGCATAATATCAGGGTGTATCCCTACACCCTGGACGGTGGAGGGGATGGCTCGTATCCGAATCCACTTATCCCACGCAAACTTGACCCGGCCGCCCCGATTGCTGATGAGATTGTCACCTTCTTTGGTAACGGCCTGCCCATCGCCACACCCACGGCGTTTGTGGTGAACGTCAATACCCTGAAAGCCTACCCGCTGACGCAGGGCGTGATGGATATTCCGGTACTCGAAAGCCGCTGGGCCAGCCTGATTCAGGCAGATATCGACAACGTCGACCCGAAAACATTGCCGCCGATGCCTGCCAGTGCGCAGGTCACTCCTCAGTAATACAACCGGACTACAAAATGACTACTTACACGTATGCGTTGCCGCGTACCGAAAGCGTGTGGCTGTTATTCAGCAACGAGTCGCTGCACAACACGCAGAAAAGGGAGGTGCGGCATGATTAAGTCTCTGATAACGGCGGCCGGTATTTTTTTGACGGGCCTTGCTGCACAGCCTGCACAGGCCGATGTGAACGGTGACCTGAACGGTTTTTTCGGTAGCCTCGGCTACAGTGGGAACGTTTCACAGGCACAGGCCTGGCAAGGGCAGGCGGCAGGTTACTTCTCGGGTGGCTCGGTGTACCTGCGTAACCCGGTTAAAAACGTTCAGCTTATCTCGATGCAGCTGCCGTCGCTGAATGCCGGCTGCGGCGGTATTGATGCGTATCTGGGGGCGTTCTCCATGATAAGTGGCGCGGAAATCCAGCGCTTCGTCAAACAAATCATGAGCAATGCCGCCGGTTATGCCTTTGACCTGGCGTTGCAGACGATGGTGCCGGAGCTGAAGCAGGCAAAAGACTTTCTGCAGAAGCTGGCCAGCGATGTGAACTCCGCCAACATGAGTTCATGTCAGGCTGCGCAGGGCATCATTGGCGGTCTGTGGCCGGTCACTCAGGTTTCACAGCAGAAAATCTGTCAGGACATCGCGGGTGAAACCAATATGTTTTCGGACTGGGCGGCGTCCCGTCAGGGATGTACGGTCGGCGGGCAGAGCGACAATGTGACTGGCCGGGCAAACGATAAACAGAAAGACCAGGTGCTGAAGAACAAAAACCTTATCTGGGACACGCTGAGCAGGAACGGACTGCTCACAAATGACCGGGCACTGAAGGAGCTGGTGATGAGCACGGTCGGCTCCATCATTTTCAACAACGCAGGCAACGTGACGATCCTAACCCCGCTTGTCGACAACCGTGACCTGATAAAGGTGCTGATGCGGGGCGGCACGGCGAAGGTGTATGGCTGTGATGAAGCCACGCTGTGTCTGGCTCCGACCGTGAAGGACATGACCATCACGGAAGCGAACGGGCTGGTGACGCTGGTGAAAAACCTGATGCTCTCGATGCAGAATAAGCTGGTTGATGACCAGGCCCTGACCGATCAGGAAAAAGGCTTTATTAACACGACGTCAGTACCGGTCCTGAAGTATCTGACCAATGCGCAAAGCATGGGGATGAGTGCGACCTACCTGCTGCAGGTCTCCGACTTCATCGCGCAGGACCTGATGATCCAGTACCTGCAGGAGCTGGTCAAACAGGCGAGCCTGTCACTGGCTGGCAAGAATTTCCCGGAAGAGGCAGCTGCCAGACTGCGCGACAACATTATTCATGCACAGGGACTTCTGGCTGACATGAAGCTGCAGTCGGCGGCTGACCAGAACGCACTCGACGGGATTGACCGCAACATGCAGTACCTGCAACAGCAGGTATCCACCATCGTTTCAGGCTCTTACCAGAACAACTACCACTGGGGTGATCGCTGATGCTTGAGATCTACACAATATATGGCGGGGGAATGTGGAAAACGGCGCTGGACGCCGTGGTCACCCTCATTGGCTCCAACACCTTCAGTACGCTGATGCGTATGGCCGGTACTTTTGCGGTGCTCGCGGTCGTCGTGACGTTCATTAAACAACGTAACCCGATGGTGTTTGTGCAGTGGCTGGCCATCTTTATGCTGGTCACCACTATTCTGGTGGTCCCGAAACGTTCCGTACAGGTGATTGATATCTCTGATCCTGCAGCGGTCTGGAAAACAGACAATGTGCCGGTCGGTCTTGCAGCCATTGCGTCGCTGACGACCAGCATCGGTTTTAAGTTAACGACACTGTATGACTCGCTGATGGCGCGTCCTGACTCGGTGACCTACAGCAAAACCGGTATGTTGTTCGGCTCGCAGATTGTGGCGGAAACCAGTGACTTCACCACGCAGAACCCGGAGCTTGCGCAGATGCTGCCGGATTATGTGGAGAACTGTGTCATTGGCGACATTCTGCTCAACGGCAAGTACACCGTTAACCAACTGCTCAATTCCACTGACCCACTGACGCTTATCACCAGTAATCCGAGTCCGCTGCGGGGCATTTTCAGAATGACCTCCACGACGCGCCAGTTTCTGACCTGTCAGCAGGCAGCGGCAGAAATCAAAACGCTGGCGACAACAGAGGCCAGCCCGGGCAGTGCCACCTTTACCTGGATGACGCGTAAGGTCTTTGGCAACAAGCTGAACGGGGCCAGTCTGCTGTCGACTGCGATGGGTGAGAGCTATGGCTACTTTTATGCCGGTGGCATGACGGCGGCGCAGATCATGAAGAACAACATCACCAACAGTGCCGTGCGTCAGGGCATTAAAGGTTTTGCTGCTCGTTCTTCTGACACTGCCAATCTGCTGAACCTTGCCACGGAAAACGCGGCCACCAAACAGCGTCTGAGCTGGGCGGCGGGTAATGAACTGGCCACCCGAACGTTGCCATTTGCGCAGTCGCTGCTGATGCTGATTCTGGTGTGTCTGTTCCCGTTGATGATTGCACTGGCGGCGTCGAACCACAGTATGTTCGGGCTCAATACCCTGAAGATTTACATCGGCGGATTCATCTATTTTCAGATGTGGCCAATTATGTTCGCCATTCTGAACTATGCCTCTAACTTCTGGCTACAGTCGCAAACGGGGGGGACTCCCCTGGTGCTGGCCAACAAAAACATTGTGGCATTACAACATTCCGATGTGGCAAATCTGGCGGGATATCTGGCGCTATCTATCCCGGTCCTGTCGTTCTATCTGACCAAAGGCGCGTCGGCCATTGGCTCGCAGGTAGCAGGCAGTGTACTCAGCTCGGCGGCGTTCACCTCGGCCGGTGTTTCCGCCACGACCGCCGACGGTAACTGGTCATTTAATAACATGTCGATGGACAACCTCAGTCAGAACAAGATGGACTCCAACCTGGTGCAGCGTCAGGGCCAGCAGACGTGGCAGGCTGATAACGGCTCGACCCAGACCATGACAGCGGGTGGCCACACGGTTATCGACGGTTCCGGTGCGATGTCGAACCTTCCGGTCAATATGAAACTCAGCCAACTGGCCAGTAGCGGGTTCCAGGAGTCAGCACGACAGTCGCAGGTACAGGCACAGACGGCACTGGACGGTTACAACCACAGCGTGACCAGCGGCTGGTCGCAGCTCTCGCAGTTGTCCAACCAGAGTGGCACCAGTAGCTCACTGAGCAGTGGCAGTGAAAACAGCCAGGCAACAAATGCAACGCGCGGGGCCAGCATGATGATGTCGGCGGCAGAGAGCTATGCCAAAGCCAATAACATCTCTACGCAGGAAGCGTATAACTCGCTTATGGATATCAGCAATCAGGGGGCTATGTCTGCAGGTGTCAAAGCCACCGCAGGTGGAGGGCTTAATCTCGGGGTTGTTAAAGCTGGAGTCGAAGGGAGTGCGGGCACGGAGATTCGCCACAGTACAGGCAGTTCGCGTGGCGTTCAGAATTCTGATTCACACAGCCAGGATATGCGTCATGACAAAAACAGCCAGGCGGTTAACGACTTCCGACAGGGTATGGATATGGTCACCAGCAGTCGTGTAACAGAGGGTGCAAATCATACCGAGAATGCGGGTACCAGCAATGTTCAGCAGTTCGCGGCAACGCTTAATGATGCGCAAAGTCAGTACCATCAGTACACAACCAGTGCGACTAACAGTAACGAATTCAGCCGTATGGCGACGCTGGCGCAGAACGAAAGTGCGAGCCTCGATACCAATTACACTCAGGAGTTTGTGGACTGGGCGGGTAACAAATACGGTGACAAAGCACAGACGATGCTGACCAGCGCACCAAGTGCTCGTGAAGCAGCAATGGAGTTTGTGAATGAGCGCCTTAAACCGGAAATAACCGGAGATTACCAGCAGGGACGCGCAGATCTCGTCAGTGGCAATGAGCATGCCGCTTTCAGTGGTGCGCATGTCGTTCAGCCGGATCAGGGTGATAACTCCACGGGCGTATCGCAAGGTGTTACGGCGAATCAGCAAGGGCAGGTCTCAGGAAGGACATACAGTGGAGCGGCAGTGCAGACGGTGTCTGGTAACATTGTGGCGAGCGGAAACGGTCACTATGCAGGTGGTGAGTCAATACAGGGTAACAATCCAGAGAGTCGGTCTTCGAGCCCTGATTCTCCGACCTCAGTCACAACAACCGTAGCGCTTGGGGGGAATTCAGATGCGACTGTACCGCAACATGCCGGCCCTCAACTGAGTGATATCACACGCGCTGCTCACGAAGAAAGTCATGCCGTCGGTGGTGGGAATACAGAGTCTTCGATCAGGAATATAACCAGCGAACCGGGCCGGAGCGTGCAGGGTGAGCGTGCTCCCGAAAGTGAGATGGAGAATAACTTTAAGCAAAACCAGGCGAAGATTCATGAGCAATCTGGTCAGGGTTTTGGACCACAAAATGAGATACAACGTCGGGTTGCGGAACAAAGATCTGAAAATGAGAAGAATATCAATGAATCTGCTGGTGAAATAGTTAAAAACCGATCCACTGTTCAGGCATCCAGTGATATTCTTAAAGGAGAAGATGCGAATGCACAAGGTAAATTCCAGCTTGGAAGAGCAGAAGCGGAACTTGATCAATCAAGTAAATTAAACCCGTTTAATGACCTTCAGCCAGATGAATTGGAAAATAGAATTAAAGAGCTAAGGACGAGAACAGGAACAGGAGGGTGATGACAAATGAACACTAAGACAAAAAATTACTTTTGTTGGCTACCAACATGCATCTATATATTGTATATCGCTTACATGCAGTATGTTATTAACGGTGGATTTTGGTTGAAAGGAGCCCTGCTTTCATTTTTTGCTACACTCCTATATCTTGCTTGCTTTATCCAATTAAAAAAAAGCAGGGAGAAAATAAGTAAAATCATTGTGCTGATATCCAGTGTTACTCTTTCCTGCTCCCTTATGTTCCTTGCATTGTATGTTGGTAAAGATGCTGAGACAGCTCTTATATCTGGTACTGCTGTTCATACGATCGTTGCATTTATCTTCGCAGCTGCTGTTGCAGGTAAAAAATCAGCTTTGTTACAAGATAAAGATACAGGTGCTTACTATCGAATCAAGAGTGGAAAGGCATACCGATTATCAGATAGTGAAGTGGTGAAATATTGTTCAGCGTCAAAGAGTAGCAGTACTCCTATCGGGGAATTTTCTTCAAGCTCGATAAAAGGATTTAATACTAACTCTCCTGTCATACCTATGACAAATGGCTTAAATCTCTCTGATTACAATTCCGCTATTATCGTCAATCCTTCTTCTGGCATGCCGATGGTTGGGGGGATTTCAGGCCTGGATATTCATGGAAATAGCTTTGGTACTAATTTCAACGAGCCATCCAGTACATATGACCCTAACCGTGGTTATTGAGGAAGGGGTCTAAAACCCCACGTCCAATAATTCATGGTAATTAGAAAATATCCTCAGTACCGATGTGATTTAGCTCAAAAATTATTTTTAAATATATAAACAATTTTGCCGATAACAGTCCTGTTAGCGCTACGCCGTTAACAGGACGTTTTTTTATGCAAAGGATAAAAGATGAAATTTAAAAAATATGCAGTCGTTGGCTTAGTGGCTTCCACTATTGCACTGTCTGGTTGTGGTGCTATGTCTACCGCAGTGAAAAAGCGCAACCTCGATGTCAAAACCCAGATGAGTCAGACTGTCTGGCTGGAGCCGTCATCAGAGAAAAGCGTATACCTTCAGGTGCGTAATACTTCCGACCAGGATATGTCCGGTCTGGAAGCGAAGATTTCAGATGCGCTGAAAGCAAAAGGTTACAACGTCACGCGCTCACCAGATGATGCTTATTACTGGGTTCAGGCTAATGTGCTGAAAGCCGAGAAGATGGACCTCCGTGCTTCTCAGGGTTTCCTCAGCACGGGTTATGAGGGAGCGGCCACTGGTGCTGCGTTGGGCGCGGGCATCACCGCTTATAACTCAGCTTCTGCAGGGGCGACCCTCGGTGTGGGTCTGGCAAGCGGCCTGATTGGTCTGGCGGCGGATTCCATGGTCGAGGACGTGAACTACACGATGGTGACCGATCTGCAGATTGCCGAGCGTAGTAAGGCTACCGTCACGACTGACAATATTGCGGCGCTGAAGCAGGGGACGTCCGGTGCGAAAGTGCAGACCAGCACAGAGCAGGGCAACCGCGCCAAATACCAGACCCGCGTGGTATCCAATGCGAACAAGGTGAATCTCAAGTTCGAAGAAGCTAAACCTGTTCTCGAAGCACAGCTGGCTAAATCCATTACGGGTATCCTCTAATACCCTGCGGCTGTGGCGACCGTCACAGCCGTTCCTCCTCGTTTTCAGCTTGTTAACCGTGTTCCTCTGTTAAGACAGGCGCGTCAGTGCTTTCTGTCATTACCGTGAAATTTCGCTTCCTCGCATGACTGCGCAGGCGCAGCCCTGTCTGCGGCGAGCGCCGGGATTTCATTCATAACCTCTCACTTTGTCACATTGCCCTTCTGGCGATGCGATAACTGCCGGACATTTTCTATGAGCTTTGCAGGTAAAAATCTCACCCAGGGCGGGCAGATGACCGCCTACCGCTGGCGCATGTTACTTCAGGTGAATAACTGGATAGGTTTCTGGATTTTCATTCTGTTCGCTGTGCTGGCCTCCGCCATTTTCTTATGGCGCATTCCCCAGGAAACGCTGGATAACGGCTCTCTCTGGTGGTTTGCCTGGATGAACAGCAGCTTTTTTGAGCTGATGCCTGCCAGCGCTCCAAAACTCTATGACATTCATTACTGGTACGCCCCGACTCAGACGGTGATGGTTCTGAAAATGACCGTTGTGCAGATCTTTACCGACCCGTACATGACGGCAATGGGTGAACAGTTCCTTGACTACCTGCAGTGGGCGGGACTGGGCAGCGGCGTATTCAGCCTGGCGGTGTTTATGGCCGTGAGCTGGTACATCGTGGGGATAGGGCGCCGGGAGAGTGAGGATGAATATCTCTCCGGCATGCTGCTGACCGACAAGCCCGCAGAGGTTAACCAACTGCTGCGTAAAAACGGCGAACTCTCCGATCTGCGCGTGGGTGACCTGCACATGGTCAGGATGGCTGAGGTGATGAACTTCCTGATGCATGGCACGATTGGCGTCGGTAAGTCGACACTCATCCGCTGGCTTCTGGATTACATCCGAAAGCGCGGTGACCGGGCGATTATCTACGATTCAGGCTGCACTTTCACCGAAACGCACTACAACCCCGCCACTGACTTCATTCTTAACGCTCACGACGAACGTTGTGCCAACTGGCAATTGTGGGGTGAGTGTGTTGATGCTGTCGACTACGACAACATGGCCGCAAGCCTGATACCGGTTGAAGGCGAATCGGACCCGTTCTGGGTATCCAGTTCGCGCACCATCTTTGCGGATCTCGCTATTCGTATGTCAGCAGATCCTGAGCGCAGTATTGAGAAGTTCCTCAAGACCCTGCTGTCGCTGAGCATGAAAAGCCTGCGCGACTATCTGGCGAATACACCTTCAGCCAATCTGGTTGAGGAAAAAATCGAAAAAACCGCCATTTCCATCCGTTCGGTGGTGACGAACTACGCCAAATCGCTGCGTTACCTGCAGGGGCTGGATGACGGTGTCAACCCCCCCTTTACCATCCGTGAATGGATGACAAAAGAGGACTACGACAGCAGCTGGCTCTTTATTTCGACTCAGGCCCGCCACCGTAAAAGCGTACGTCCGCTGATATCACTGTGGGTGTCGCTGGCCACCATGATGCTGCAGAGCATGGGAGAAAACAGTGAGCGCCGCGTCTGGTTCATCATCGATGAGACCCCGAGCCTGCAGCGTATCCCTGAGCTGGCAGAAACCCTGGCTGAAGCCCGTAAGTTCGGCGGTTGCTTTGTTCTGGGGATGCAGAACATGGCGCAGCTGGTCCACGTTTACGGCCGTGAACTGGCGAAAAGTATTTTTGACCTGATGAACACCCGTATGTACGGCCGTTCCCCGAGTGCTGAGATGGCCAAAGTGGTGGAAGAAGAGCTAGGCAACCAGCGTAAGCGCAAAATTCGTGAGCAGAACAGTTACGGTCTCGATCAGGTGCGTGATGGCGTGTCGCTCGGTAAGGATGAGGTGAATAACCCGATTGTCGACTACGAGCAGGTGATGCGTCTGCCTAACCTGAGCTTTTACATACGCCTGCCGGGGGAATATCCAGTGGTGCGCCTGAAGCTGAAATATCGTGAGCAGAAGAAACATCATCCTGGCCTGATAGAGCGCAACATCCGCGACGCCCTGAGTCCTGAGCTGGAGAAAGTGATCCACGAAAATGAGCGTGCGGCATCCGTCGCTGGCCTTGCGTTCCCGACCGGAGATGAGGTTCTCGAGAAGGGCAGTACCGATACCACCGCATCCCCGGCAGCTACCTCTGTACCGTCACCAAAAGCGGCCACACCCGCGCCAGTCGTGACAGACGTCATTAAACCCGCGAAATCCGAAGCGCCGACCATGACGCATGAAAAGCGCAGTGAAGTCAAAACACCGGTCACTGCACCTGAGTCAAATAACGTTGTCCCGCTTCATAGCACGCAACACACACCTGAAGCAGGCGCCCGAGCTGTAACGACGAGTGAAGATATTCCTTCAGCCCTTTTAAACATCAGAAACCGGGCACTCCCTCCTGAATCTTCTCCATCGGGAGCGCTGGACATGCTGCAGCGCCGCCTGATATCGGGCGCTAACAACGCAAATGAAGCCGATCCCGATACCGAAGCTGGCGGCGAATCTATGAACCTCGATATGCAACTTTCTGAGCGTGGTGACGGCGGTTTAATCGTCACCGCTGCAGGTCAGAGTGCCACACCGGAAAGTCCGACTGATCTTCACCGCGTCAACCGGCAGCTGGCTCAGGACGAAGAGAACATTTTACGTCACCGTGATCCGGCAGATCCGGGCTACAGCGACCACGACCACGACTACCATGACAGAGAGCCTGAATTATGATGTCAGTCGCCCCCGTAGCATCGGCAGGCAGCGCCGCCGGTTACTACAGCAATTCCGATAACTACTATTTTCTCGGCAATCTTCAGAGTCTGTGGCTGGGCGAAGGGGCCAAAGCCCTCGGACTGGAGGGGAGTGTCCGGGGGGATGCCCTGACCGGTGTGCTCGAGGGCCGTCTGCCAGACGGCTCTCGCCTGGGCAAAGAGATCAACGGCAACCATGTTCACCGACCAGGCCATGACCTGACCTTTTCGGCCCCCAAAAGTGTGTCAATTCTGGGGCTGATTGGGGGCGACAAAGAAATGGTGGACGCACACAACCATGCCGTTCAGGTGGCTGCCGGGTATGTGGAAAAACTGATCTCGGCGCGAAGCACAACCGATGGTGTCACCTCTATTGTTCATACCGGGAAAATGGTCGCCGCCGCTTTCACTCACGACACCTCGCGTAATCTCGACCCACAGCTGCACACCCACGTGTTGATTGCCAACATGACCGAACATGACGGCAAATGGAAAGCACTGGCCACCGACTATATCCACAACGCCGGTTTTATTGAGACCGTCATGAAAATGCAGGTGACACTCGGCAAAATCTATCGCAGTGCCTTGCGTGAACGTGTTGAAGCGCTTGGTCATGAGGTGGAAGAGGTCGGTAAACACGGCATGTGGGAGATCAAAGGGGTACCGGAGGAGGTGCGTGAAGAGTTCTCCTCGCGCGGCCGTGAAATCCAGGGGGCCATCGGGGCGGAAGCCACACTGCGTAGCCGTGACGTGGCCGCCAAAGACACCCGTCAGGCAAAAACAGACCCGTCCCGTCTGCGCCTGATGGACCGTTGGGTCGGTCAGATGAAAGAGAAGGGTTACGACCTGAAAGCATATCAGGAAAGAGTGGTACCGCGTGAAGAAGCGACCCGGGAAGTGCGCCAGCAACCGGAGCAGAGTGTCTCCGTTGATAACACCGCACAGCCGACAGTGCCAGAGAAGGGACAGGCGGGTATGGTCAACGTGACCCCCCCTCAAAAAACGGCCGATCAGCGCGAGCCGGGCAGAAGTGAAACCCCTCAACCGGTACCGGAAGTGATGGAGGCGGTACGCCTGGCCATTTCACAGCTCAGTGACAGTAAAACGCGCTTCACCTTCGGTGAACTGTTGCTGACAACCGCCGAACTTAGCGAACAGCTACCGGAGATGAATGTGATACGTCAGGCGATCGACGCCTCGCTCAGGGACGGCATGATAGTGCCGCTGGACAGTGAAAAAGGGGTGTTTACCTCCCGTATTCACCTGCTGGATGAGCTCTCCATTCAGGCATTGAGCCAGGAGCATCTTAAATCCACCGTGGTGGTCAGCTTTACCCGACCCGAACACTATGCGCCGCCCGCGCTGGAAGTGGTTGAAAGGGATGCCCTTGTCCTGATGAATGCGCCGTCAGGTGTGGCGGGTATTCGTGAACTGGCGAGCGAACTGACCGACATTTCCTCGGCTCAGGGTCGTGAGGTACAGGTGCTGGTCAGCTCCGCCGAACGTGCCACGTCGCTGGCGAAGTCCGATACGCTGCGCGACCGGCTGGTCAGTCGCCAGCATGTGCTGAGCGGGGATTTTCATCTTAAACCCCAGAGCACACTGATTATCGAGGGGGCTGAACGTCTGGGGCTGAAGGAAACACTGGTGCTACTGGGCGAGGCACGTGCACAGGACGCGCAGTTGGTCTTTCTCGACAGCGCCAGCCGTCAGGCCAACGGGAATGCCATGTCGGTGCTGGAATCAGCCGGTGTGACCCGTTCGCGCCGGACTGAGCCTGCACCCGGGCTTGAAGCCGAAGTGGTCAGTATTCCGAACAAACGTGACCGTTATGAGGCGCTGGCCACCCGCTTTGCAGACCTGAGTCATGGGGATGAAAACGTGACCGCCGTGGTGGTCGGGAAGCGGGAACAGACGCACCTGACCGGACTCATCCGCGATGCGCTGCAGAATGCCGGGCAGCTGTCCCGCGACGGTGTGGATATCGAAGCGCGTCAGCCGGTGTGGCTCGACAGTAAAACCCGTCGTATGCCCGGCTCTTATCGGGCAGGGATGGTGCTCGAGGACCGCAGCGATGCGAAGGAACGGCAGTCTTACGTGATTGACCGTGTCCACGAAGATACGCGGGTATTGTCCCTGATTGACGGTGACGGCGTGCTGACACGCATGAAAATCAGCGACGTGACCCCGGACTGGCGTCTGTTTAATCGTGAAACACTGAACGTGGCGGCCGGAGAACGCCTGCTGAGTGTGGCCGGCGACAGGGAGCACAACCTGAAAGCGAAAGACCGACTGGAAGTGACGGGCATCAGCGAGAAAGGCATTGAGGTCAGACGGGGTGACGACAGGCTGACATTACCGAAAGATGCGCCCCTCTATATTACACACGCTTACGTCAGCGCCCCGGGTGGACGCGATAACGATACGGGCGTGGTGCTGGGCGCACTGAACACCCGCGACATTTCCAGCCAGACCATGAACTCGCTGGCACAAAGTGGCCATCGCGCGGAGGTGTTTACCGCCGAAGTGCAGGATAAAGCCGAATCTCGCCTGCAGCGGATGAAAACCAGTGCAACGCCCGTGCAGCTTGTCCGCACCCTCAGCGGGAAGCAGGACGTGAGTGAGGCTGTCGGCAGCCTGCATGACAACGTGAGAACCGACGCGGGTCTGGCGGTGTGGCGTGCGGTGAATGACCAGCGTGGCGTGACGTTCAGCGAGCTGACGCTGGCGAAAGATTCCGCGAAGTATCATCAAAACTTTGACGATATTGGTTATGAAATTACCGGGATGGTGAAAAACGGTGAGCTGAGGACGGTGAACGTGGGCGGTGAACCCATGCTTGTTGCCCGCTCAACCTGGGAAATGGAGAAAGCGATACTGCGGGTGGTGGATGAAGGGAAAAACACGCAGCAGCCACTGCTGGACCAGGTGCCTGGGGACGTCCTCAATGGGCTGACGAGTGGGCAGAAACAGGCCACGTCACTGGTACTGGGCAGCCCTGACCAGTTCACCGGTATTCAGGGTTATGCCGGGGTGGGGAAAACCACCCAGATGAAGGCGGTGGTGGCTGCGCTGGAGACATTGCCGGCAGAGGCCCGACCGTCACTGACCGGGCTTGCCCCGACGCATCAGGCCGTGAAGGAAATGAGCGATGTGGGTGTGCGTGCCCAGACCATCAAATCCTTTATTGTCGAGCACGACCAGGTGACAGCTGCTGGCGAAAAGCCCGACTACCAAGGACAGGTATTCCTGATTGATGAGTCCTCGATGGCCGGGAACCAGGACACAGCAGCGCTCTTTCAGGCGATTGCTCACGGTGGTGGTCGCGCCGTTTCAATGGGGGATATTGACCAGTTTGAAGCGGTCGACTCCGGCGCGCCGTTTAAGCTGATGCAGGAGCGCAGCCCGATGGATGTGGCCATTATGAAAGAAATTGTGCGCCAGAAAGATGTGCAGTTGCGGGGGGCGGTTCACGACATCATCGACAACCGTATCGATGCGGCCCTGAAGCGGATCGAAACGCAACCCGCTGACCGTATCAGCCGTGAAGCGGACGCAAAAGCGCCAGAGAGTGCGTTTCAGGAAACCCCCTCTCCGGTGGCAGATATTGTGAATGACTGGACGGGCCGCACGCCGGAGGCACGGGCGCGAACGCTCATCATCACCCAGCTGAACGCTGACCGTCAGGCCGTCAACGCTGGTATTCATGCGCAGCTGGCAGAACGGGGCGAACTGGGCAAAAAAGCCATTACCGTGCCGGTACTCGATAAAATTACCCATACCCGCCATGAGTTCAACCAAACGACAGCCTGGCAGTCAGGGATGGTCGTGAAACGTGGCGATCGCTACCAGGATGTGCTGGCCGTTGACCGCAACGGTAACACCGTGACCGTGCGGGATGAGGAGGGGAAACTCGGGCTGTATTCGCCAAAAGAGTTGATCACCGGTGACGTGCAGCTGTTTAAGCGCAGCGAGATAGAAGTGCGTCAGGGTGATCTGCTGCGTTTCACGGCCACCGACCGGGAACAGGGGCAGACGGCTAACCAGCGTTTTACGGTCGATGCCGTGAGCGACACTGGAGATATCCGGCTTCGCGGGGCGAACGGCGTGGTGACGATTAACCCGACTGATGTCCGGGCACAGCAGCACCTCGACTACGCCTGGGCGGTGACCGGTTACGGTGCGCAGGGGGCGAGCACCGATTACGTCATTTCCCTGGAAGGCACCAGTGAGGGGAGAAAGGCGCTGGCCACCCGGCGGGCGTTCTATATTTCCGCTTCCCGTGCCAAAGAGCACGTCCAGATTTACACCGACGGGAAAGCCGACTGGACGAAAGCCGTCACCTCGCCTGAACGGGACATTAAAACCGCACACGACGCGCTGGCACCGGAAACGCAGCGTCAGCAGGCGAAGGCTATCTGGGCAATGGGGCAGGCGGTGACGAAAACCGGCATTGGTCGCGCCTGGATTCGGCATCAGGGGATGGGGGAGACCAGCCTCACGGCGAAAATTATCCCGGCCACCCGGCGTTTTCCTGAGCCGGCACTGGCGCTACCCGTCTATGACAACAACGGCAAAAGCGCCGGGCTGGCCCTGGTCTCGCTGGTCGCCAGTCCTGAAGGGCGACTGACGCAGGGCGATACCCGGATGGTGATGACCCGCCAGGCGCGCGGTGCGGTACTTCAGCGTAGCCAGTCGGGCAATACCCTGGTGGTCAGCGAGCTGGCGGCCGCACTGAATGCGGTCCGTGAAAACCCAAGGGATGGCGTCGTGTGGCAGACAGGTCCTGAGTCCCCCTCGGCCCATCTGCTGAAGGTGACCGGCGGGGTACGTCAGGAAGATGAACGGCATCTTACCCTGACCGGCATCAACGGTCAGGAGGAATTGCAGCGCCAGAACGAGCTGAAACAGGCTGAGCAGGTGCGTGCACAGGAGGCCGCCCGTCAACAACAGGGTGACAATATCAGCATTGTACTGCCGCCGGAGGACGTGGTGAAACTGCGGCCGAAAGAGCTCAATCCGGTGAAACCCGAGCCGCAGATACCTGACGACAGTGTGCTGGCGAGTGTGCGAAGCCGTGACCGTTCAGACGGTCGGGAACAGGCGCTGGCAGACCAGGTCAGAAGCGAGAATATCCAGCCAGATAACTCTGCACATGAACACGACAGGGCATCACGGGTGGTCAGCGACCTTGCCGCTCAGGAGCGGGACATCGTCCGTCAGGGCGTGAACAGCGAGCGCGGCCGGATGCCCGAACAAGCAGAACAGACCCTCACAAAAACCATTCAGAAAGAACGTTAATCCCGGGAACACTCATGAAAAAGATAAAGTTATTAAGCATAGTAGTTACATCATACATTGCGTTGGTTTCTGCCGCCTCGGCTTCGGCGCCACTCTTCACCCCGGCACAGGAGGCCTGGATAGGCGAAATTGCCGCTGATTACCTGGTATCGCATCCTGAGATTCTGGTCCAGGTGAGCCAGAAACTGCAGACACAGCAGCGTGAGCGCCAGCAGCAGGTATTTTCGATAAAGGTGATGGACAATCAGAACGCGCTGCTTACCGATCCGGATACGCCGGTCATCGGGCCTGAAGATGCCCCGGTGGCTGTGATTGAATTCTTTGATTACCAGTGCGTGCACTGCAGCCATATGGCGCCTGACATAGAGGAAGTGATGAAACAGCAGTCCTCAGTCCGGTACCTCTTCAAGGAGTGGCCAATATTTGGTGACCGTTTTGAAAACTCGCGCAAAGCAGCTGAACGGGGCGTGGCGATATGGAAAGCTGCCGGTCCTGACGCCTACCTGACCTATCACAACGGTATTTATGACACCGGGAATATCGAAGGGGCGCTCACGCTGGATGATATTTCTCAGGCTACCCGGGCGGCACTGGGTAAAAAACCGTTCCCGGAGAGCGATCAGATGGCCGCACTTGCGCGAAATGATGAACTGGCCCGCACACTGGGTCTGACCGGGACACCGGGTCTTATCGTGATGCCGGTCAGACAGGCCACGCCGAAAAACATCACGGTGTTTCCCGGTACGGCCACGGCGGAACAGCTGAAAATCGCCATCGATAAAGCTCGCCAGTAAAACAAGTGCCACTGGGTGTGGGGATATATTCCGCCAGATTACCCCCATACAGCATGACTGATGTACATTTTCCCCGATCCATTTCACAGTAAATTCGATCAACACCTGAAATTCCGATCCCATCGGTGATTTCGCGCGCATACCTGCTGGAATTGAGTCAGACAAAACGGTAAACTCGGAATCCTCTGTGGGCCTTGTGGTGAGGTTTCACACTAAAAGTATTACTTTTTTTCCTTAACGTAAATTTCTGTGAGCTGGTACGACCGGTACTGACAGGGGCACCTTGTGGTGGGGTGAAACGAGAAGGGAAAAGTAAAAACTGCCATCGGAAAAATGCGGCCCGGTGGGAGAAGGGACACAGGATTGGACGTATCCGTAAATCGTCCGGGAGAAGGCTTCAGCGATATCGCCGGAGCCTGAATGCAAAAACCCCCCGAAATCTGCAAAGCAACTTGGCGGAAGCAGCAGATATCAGGGGGTCCAAAAGCAGGCGCTGGCCTGAGATGGATTATAACGCATGCAAAACAGAAGACAACCCCTGCCCGCCATAAGTTCGGGCGGGTGTGACTAACCAGGTTATTCACCTGCGGGCTGCGCCCGTACCTCAGTACCGTCCCTCCCGGCGTGGCGAAGCCAATCGTCTGCGTAAGGGGCAGTCTAAAACACACCGAAATTATCAGCCTGCTTTCACCGGCAGTACGCCCCGTGGCATGGCCGCTAAAGTGGTGGCGCGTCTGAAGAGCCACGACTGGAACCGGAATCCGGAACTGGTGTCACTGCGTCGCCGGGGTTACACGCCCTGGACCCGACTGTTCGACAGTTCCTTTACCCCGAAACCCATGCGCGTGAGCACACGCCAGGAAAGCCGTGAAGCCTTAACGGCGCTCTCACTGACGCTTGCGGCCAACTGTGACTACAACCCTGACAGCGACTATATGTTTGAAGTCATGCTGCCGGTTGAGGCGCTGGCGCGCCGGATGGGAGTGCTCCATCGTTATGAAAATGGCCGTCTGGCCTATGACGTTCTGCTGCATGCGCTGCGGGTCCAGGAAGAACTCGACTACCTGGTGATCCACCGCGACCATGACACCGATTCTGGCCAGTACAAACCCATGCGTATCTTCCTGACCGAGAAGTTTTTCACTTCACGGGGTATTACCGTGGACGAAATTCGTCAGTGGCTTCACAAATACCGGCAGTGGGCCATTGCTCAGGGGCTGGCTGAGTCACTCAGTCTGCGTTACGAACACCACCTGCTGAAGATGGCGCGTATGGGTATCGATATCGACAGGCACCATTCGCTTAAAAACCGCCTGCGCAAAATCAAGCGCTGGGTGGTCAGCCCGGAACTGAGGGAAGAAAAGCGACGTGTGACGCAGGACCTGGGGGCGCAGATTGATGCGCTGGACCAGAAAATGCGGCGTGTCGGAAAGTCTTCAGAGAACGATCGTCACTGGAAGGCGTGGGTGCGTTGGTCAACCAGCCCTGACGCACCGTTGTATCGTGTACGGGAGATCGAACGTGCGGTCGAGCATGAACATCCTGACCTGAAACGTCTGGATAAAGAGAAGTATTACCGGCTCCTCCTGGAGAAAGCCGGGGCACACTGACGCCTGTCTTTTACCCCTCCTTTTACAGAACCGCGTCCTTCGCGGGTTTTCTGCTGCCTGCCATTCAGGAATTCCTCCTTTTAAAGCCATCACCCGTCCGTTTTTTCACTCTATTACTTCACCTGACTCACGTACTGAGACGCCTGCGCTGACAAAAGACAGGTATCGCTCATCTTTCATGTAGTTAAATTCGAATGACCCCCCCAGTATATGATTAGCTTCGAACATTATTTCTGAACAAAATAAGCCCTAAAAAGGGAGTCTCTTTCGTGTCAGCTTCGCATGACACTCGAAAGTACCTCCCCTCGCTTTGCTCGGGGCAAATATCCCTCCAGCTACCATTATCACTTCTCTTTAAAGTACCCCCCACCGCATGCGGCGGGTCCCGTCCTTTGTTATCTGTTACCCCCAGCGAAACCTGTCCCACTGCAAAGCCCCGCCGCCCCGGGCCACAGGCCCGGAACAGAGTGGCTTTATAATGGATGTTGTAACTAGCTAAGGAATGGCTGTAGGTAGTGTTGCTTCAGGATTGAAGTACACGCCCGTAAGCGCCTGACGGCGCTAACGCGGAGATACGCCCGGGCACTGCCCGGACCACTCCGACGGCGCAAAGCAGATTCTTCGTAGCGGTCAGCGGGTCTGGCTGAACAGGGCGGAGGGGGCGATTGGTGGAAACTATCAGTACAGGGCGGCTACGCCGCGTAACCGGCGCCGTTCAGATCGATGCGATAAGTGACACCGGCTGGCGCCTCCATGCCGCGTAGCGGCATACAATACGCCCACTGAACTGACTCAGAGCTCGGGTGGGTGCTCGATTTCGTCACATCATTAACCGATGTATCAGACCAAGTAGTAATAGATGGCCGCTATAAGCGAAGTAGAAAAACCGGCGGGGCAAAAAGCGCGTGTTTTGTGTAGGCTGATACCGGGAGGCAAGTGAAAGGACCACGGGAGGAAACAGTACGGTCGGCAGTACCGCATAAAGTAGTGCGTCTGCGGGTTTGTCTGCGAGGTGACCCACGCCATTGAGCGTACACAGTGAGAGAAAGGCAACCAGAGCAGCTCCCTGTTTATCACGGAGAGTTTGTGTGGAATAAAACACGGCCAGTGAAAGGGCCAACATCACTCCCTGAAGACCATAACTGGCGAGTGATAACGGATAAACCAGGAGCACGAGCAGTATCACGCCGGCAAACCGTCCCGGGAAACCATATGTGTGATCCAGTGCCAGCAACTGCGTGACACCCGCGAATACAAACAAAATGTTCAGGGCGTACCAGGGATGCGGAGCGTGAAACGTCAGAGCAAAGACGGGTTGTGTGATGACGGCCCATATCCACAACCTGTTCGCTTGGTGTTGCAATCTTCCCGATTGCTGACGGACATTCACGGCCCAGATCATCAGAAACAGGGGAAAGGCCATCCGGCCGATGGCATACAGTTCCGGCCAAGGAGGCTGCAGAAAAATCGTGTTGATGTGATCCAGCATCATGGCCATCAGCGCCACCACTTTTATCCTGTCCATCGCATCCGGGCTGAGTCCGGCAGGCAGAGACAGGGTTGTGGTTATGCTGTGCAGATACGGCTGAAGATTTATTTTCATAATATTCCTGCGATGACTTGCACGCTTTGAATATAAAATTCTGAACCCATTTCCAGAATAACTTACCTGAACAAGATGGAGTGGCTATTCTGGCCTTTTCCAGAATTTTACGGGCGGCAAACTCAGATTTATCACGTAAAATAAGCATCGCCCGAAAGCTATTTTTTTCCTGAAAGCAAATAAGAAGGTTGTGCCAGTCAAAAAGAGAACCTGCTGGGCAGGTTCCCTGGGAATTGTTGGTAAAATGACTTTGCTGGAAAAATCAGAATGATTTGCTGAGCGCGATAGCTTTATTGATTTCGTCAGTCTGCTCAGGGAACAGACCTTCGGTCTGGATCCGCTCAAGCCTTTCAATGATTACCTTTTCACCACCGAACAGAGGGCTGACATCATTTAGTTTCAGAACCAGATAGTGTCCGGTTGCACTGGAGATAATATGAGAGCGCAGACTCAGCAATAACGTCAGAAATGACTCATCACAGGTACCGTACTGTGAGATCCAGGATCTTAGTGATTCCGGGCCTGCAATATCCTGCCAGGCCCAGACAAATCCGCCCAACTCACCTCTATGCAGAAAGTCTGATTTCAGCTCACCACCCTTCAGCCGTTCGCAAAAATGATGGCGAACACACTGCAGTTCCTCATTCGTCAGCACCCGTTCCTCCTCAGACACAAACCGGTTACCGGCCAGCCCATTCTGCCACAACAAATCGCGGATATAGTTTGCAATCCAGACCCATGAAGTTCCTTGCATTGTCAGTGAATGCAGAGTAGCCATCGCTTTCGCACGGTCATCGTCAAGCATCCTTCTCAGCAGCCGATCTACAACCCTGTTGACATCAAGGTCATACCGGGAAAACCAGCGGTTTCTCTGCCTGTAACGCGTGGTGATCTCATCACCTGCGCTGAAGAAGAACGCCAGCAGACCAGCACATTCGGATGCCGTATGTTCGTGTATCATCGGACGTGTCAGCTGGCTCAGGATATGCTCAAACCAGGTTCGGGAAGAAACGCCGTTACTGTTTATCTGACTCAGCAGTTCCTCCTTCAGAGGCTCGCCGGATTGCGGGTTCCCGGCCATACGGAAGAGCTCATCAAAATAAGTCGGAGGGAGAATGTTCTGCGGGGATGAAAAAGCAAAGTAGTAACGCCAGTATGCGGAGCTTCCGAGACGGCGGTTCGCAGTCATCATCGCTTTTTCATCATCCGCGGTCTGTCCGAACAAGGACAGCTTATCAAGCTTGTACCCTGAAATACCCGGTACCCAGTGCCGCAGGGAAGTTGCAGATTTAGCCTCTGAGGCTCGGAATCTCGACAGGCATGAACCCAAAGTTTGAACGAGTGCTTTTTGTTCTTCTTCACTGACACTTCCATCCCCTGATTCCACGATGGCACGTTCTGTCAGATATTCTTCTACCCAGTCATACAGCCCGGAATTGGTGGTACGTATCAACTGGAGAAAGCAAAGATCCGGCAAGTACACATAATCACGGATTCCACTGTAGCGGAAGGTCATTCCATTCAGTGCCAGTTGTACCTCCCGTGGAGTTTTCAGGCTTGCGCCATAGAGGTCGGTTACTCTGTCCAGGTCACTTTGCATTGCTTCGTCAACGTTAATTCCGTTTACCGACTCGTATAATCTGACAACACCTGCGTTAAATTCACGGCGGAGATCAAAGGATTCCGGCCTCGGCAGACTGAAGGAAATCTGCACGATTTTCTGCAGGTAAAGTTCGCCATCCTCCACGCCCAGTCCTTTCTTGATGGCTTGCGCCAGCACCGTCTTGTCATAACAGAGTATGTAGCGGAAGCGGGGAAAATCGGCGACGGATTTGACCAGACGGACAACTTCCACAGCCTGCGCAGGCTCCAGCCTGTCCAGATCATCGAGAAGAATAATAAAACTGAGATCCATTTCGACAATTTTTTCTGCGATTTCGGTACGCATCTCCGCTGCGGTTTTTTGTTTTTCTTTTAACCAGCTGGTTTCCGATAGTGCGTTCAGCGCCCCGCTCGCATCAGGTACGCCCGGGATCACCGTCGCGGCCTGAGCCAGCGGAGCCAGATGGCGGGCCGTCGCTCTGGTATATTCCATGAGGGTACGGGCTGTCCGGGTGAGCCCCTTTTTCTTTTCGAGGCTTTCCCGCTCTTCGGGCGAAAGGCGACGCTCTTCCTCAGCGGCAATGATACCTGCCACCGGTATCAGCAGCGATTCCACCAGACTGGTGTCACTGCCATCGAGCCAGGGGGAGATACTCAGGACAAAGGTGTTGTCCTCTTTTTGCTCATCCAGTGCCGCACGCAGCAGGTTCAGCAGACTGGTTTTTCCTGAGCCCCATGCACCTTCAATACCGATAACGGCGCTTCCTTCGCGGCCAATAGCCTGAACAGACTGTGCCAGCTGTGCGGCGACATAGCGGAAACCATAGCGATCCTGTTCCGGACGGGTGACGGACTGATCCAGCCTCATTGCGTTGATATCAGCCATATCACAGATCTCCGTACAGGCAGCGCAGCCCGGTCAGGGCGTCAGCCAGCAAGCCTTCGCGGCTGCGCGTTACCAGCTCGCGAACCAGCGTCTCAAACGCCTCCGCTGGCAGGAAAATCCGCAGTCCGTCAATGCCAAAAAAGCCGTCCGCCGTCACGTGTCCTGGCGGAGAAAACATCACGTGTCTGCCCTGATGGCCCTGCTTCAGGGCTTCTGGCCAGCAGCTATACAGAGTAAACAGCCCCAGCAGCTCGGAGAAATGGGTCCAGCTGCAGGGCAACACAAATTCCTTGCCGGTGATGATCAGGTGCAGTCGCGGAGTCTGATACCAGGCGTCGGGACGCTGACCAGCCGGCTGACCGTATACCTGGATATCGAGTCGCAGCGTACCGGCCAGGATGGTTTCCGTCACTGCCGGGATAAGCGGGCGCAGCTCCTGGGCCAGCACTTCCGCTTTGCTGTCAGACCAGTCAAGCCCGTACAGCATCAGCGGGAAAATCTGCTGCAGACGGGGCAGGGTGAAAATTTCATTCAGTACTGCATCCGGGAACTCGGCCAGCTCAAAACAGCCACTCTCCAGCGGACGCAACAGTTGCTCTGCATACATCGGGTCAACGACCGGTCGCAGAGTGGTGATGAAGTGGTCAAATTCGTCAACCCAGTTTTCTCCCGCGATTTTGTAAATCCCCTTAAGATAATGTTCATCCCTGATCCTGTTATGCTCGACCTGCCATGCCAGCAACTCGCGGATGATTTGCAGCAGCATTCCGAGGGCAGGTTGTGTGACAAGCCGGTTATGGCTGTGCATGTACCCCTGTCTGGCGTGGGACAGCACGAAACGCAGTTCATCACGTGAAAGCGATGGCAGGCCAAACGTCTGGCCCAGAATGACCTGACGGTAAAGCTGGCGGACGGTCGCCTCCGGATCGGCGATCAGCTGAAAATAACCGTCGCCGGTGGCGGCCGTCTTCAGACCATCATCGAGGAAGCGTTCGGCCAGGGCGTTGACCGAGGTATTTTCGCGACCGGCACGTACTTTCAGTGCCTCGATCAGTTTCTTGTGAAAGCGCAGGGTCAGCTGACTCAGCATTTGGGCTCCTGTCAGGGTGGCTGTATTCTCTGAATACAGTTTCAGTGAATGAATTAATCAGAAATGAAGTAAATCATTTAATTATCTAGCGGTCAATTTAATGACATCATGTCACTTAATTGGATACAATTCTTAAGTAGTCACTCCTTTTCACCGGAGATCCGAAAACCCTGAGTTGCGGATCATGCTTCCTTGCTCGATCGACAAATAGCTTCAGAACACATTATGTGGTATTTCACATCGCAGATAACGGGCATATTTTGTGCTTTCAACCGTCGCAGACTGCGGCAGGTAAGGGTCAGAAAAGGGCGATTTGTCTGAATACCGCGCATGGTATACTTCCGGAAACTGCTGAATACGGGATAAACCGGATCAAGAGAAAACACCCAAACGGTAATTTACCGGCGTGGTTATATGGCTGGTTATTATCAGGTAGATGATTTTTACGGAAGGGATAATCATATTGGTGACGATTAGACTGGCCGCAGAATGTAATTACTATATGTGACTATTTTCCTTGCCATAGTCAGCAGCAATCTAGGAGGACTTTTTTAATGCATATTCCGAGATACAGAACGATTGACGCGTTAATCCAGGAGCTTCATAACGAGGGACACTCTGTTATTTACGAGCGAATAACTGAATATCCTGTATTAGCTGGCGTTGGCCAGATTGCACCTGCAAAACATTTACTCACACCGGAAGGGACTGTTGTAGCTATCTTCGTTGAACCTATGGGAGGCTGGCGCCGGCGCGAGAACGATGACTGTGTTCGTGATGAGCCAAGGATTGAAGATAACCCTTTTAAACTTAAGCACGATGGCAGTGCGCCCCAATGTACGATCAGACGACTATAGAGACCGGTTTAATGGCTGACCGGATTTATTAAAGGAGAATGTATGGCTGATGGAATCTCATGGGTGCCTTTATATTCGGCTCTGGCTGGAGGAGTTCTCACTGGGGGAGTCGCGCTTCTAGTCAGTAAGCTTAATCATCATTATACGCTCGACCGGGAAGCAAAAGCGGCGGCGGAAAAGCGCCAAGCGGAACTCTATTTCATTTCCACCGAACTGGTATTCAGGCTAGAGCGATTTGCTCAGGGATGTGCTGACGTCGTGAACGATGAAGGTCAAGAAGATGAACAAGGATACACTCGGACAACGACAAGTGCAGAATCATTTTCTTCCGATGATATTGCTGGCGACTGGCGAGTACTTCCTGCCACAATTCTGTACCGTATCCGCGAGCTGACGGTACTGATCCCCGAAGCCAACCGGTATATTCGCGTCATTAACGAATGGGATAATCCTCCTGACTGGCAGATGACCTTTCGTGAGCGAAGGTATCAATATTCCCGTCTGGGGATGCGCGCCGTATTACTGGCAAAGCGACTACGCAGGCTGAATCATATGCCCTCCTCACGCCTTGATGCCAGCCGCTGGTCAGCACAGCACGTATTATGGCAACAGTGGCGAAAAGAAAGAAAATTCCGGGCCCGCATGGCACGTGAAGTTCCTGATTTTGATTTGTAAGGAAGAAGTCAGATGATGCCCGCGCTACCAGCAGGCTACGAACTAATGACGACATCGCCGCTACCTGTGGCCATCAATTACCCGGCCGCCTTGGCATTACGTCAGATGGCGCTGGCCCATGAGGATTACCCGAAATACCTACTGGCCCCGGAAGTCAGCGCACTTCTTCATTATATTCCTGACCTTTATCGCCAGACGCTTATCGCCACGCTGTGGAATACCGGTGCGCGAATCAATGAGGCGTTGGATTTGCCCCTATATTTCCATACACCTTTTATCACTTAACCCATTACGGGTCCGACGCCGCAGATATTCCCGTGGCGACCGGTATCCCAGCGCACTGTGCGGATGCCATTCGTTGTAGTGCTCGAACGCTTCCGCAAGATGCATCGCTGCTGTCATCATGTCCGGCTTTGGCATGATGCTGATGTAGTCCCGCTTCATCGTTTTCACGAAGCTCTCAGCCATACCGTTGCTTTCCGGACTGCGTACTGCTGTTGTTCTCGGTATCAGACCCACCATTTTCGCGAACCGTCGCGTTTTGTGAGCACGATAGGCCGAACCATTATCTGTCAGCCATTCAACTGGTTTCGGTGGTAACCGACTTCCGAAGCGCCGTTCTACCGCTCCCAGCATCACATCCTGTACCGTGGCGCTGTCGTACCCACCTGTACTCGCCATCCAGTGCAACGCTTCACGATCGCAACAGTCCAGCGCGAAGGTAACTCGCAGTTTTTCTCCATTGTCACAGCGGAACTCGAACCCGTCTGAGCACCACCGTCGATTGCTTTCTTTTACCGCTACTTTGCCTGTGTGAGCCCGGCTTGCTACTGCCAGTGCTGGCCTGTGCTCAAGTAATAACGCGTGCTGACGCATGATCCGGTAGACGCGTTTGGCGTTAATAGCCGCAACACCTTCAGTTTCTGACTGTCTGCGCAGCAATGCCCATACCCGACGATAGCCGTAAGTCGGCACTTCACCGATAACAGCATGGATGCGGGCCAGTGCTTCAGTATCATCGGGCTGACGTTTACATCGACGATCCTGCCAGTCATCCGGACGGCGGGCTATCGCATGAAGCTGCGCACGTGAGACCCGCAAACAGCGACTGACGAAGCTTATTCGCCATCCTCTGGTAACAAGGGTACGTGCGCTATCCACTTTTTTTGGCGGCCGATATCCACTGCTTCACGCAACAGCTCAACCTCCATCGTTTTCTTACCCAACAGACGCTGAAGTTCTTTTATCTGCTTCATGGCTGAGGCCAGCTCCGATGCGGGAACAACCTGTTCACCGGAGGTAACGGCGGTCAGACTGCCTTCCTGATATTGCTTACGCCAGAGGAACAACTGACTTGCAGCAACACCATGCTGGCGGGCAACCATCGACACTGTCATACCGGGCTCGAAACTCTGCTGAACGATGGCCATTTTTTCCTGCGGGGTACGTCGTCTACGGCGCTCAGGGCCTAAAACATCGATCATCCTCAACTCCATAACCAGTCTAAAAACTAGTATTAAGACTATCACTTATTAAGCGAGTCAAAATGTCTGGAGATTCAGGGGGCCAGTCTAGGCGTTGGCACTAACTCGGGGAGATTTCACACTGACTCCCCCGTACCCGTTCGTACAACTGGCCACCCTGAAGCAGCGCCTAGAAAAGGCAGCCCGAACAGCGGGCCGTGCTCCTTCAGGCGTCATTCCCAGCAGAATTGTTCCTTTGTCAGATCTTCAGTTCGTCTCGCAACTGCAGATTATGGTCGCCACGCTAAAAATTCCTATGGAGAGACGTAACAAGAAAACAGGACGAACAGAAAGGGCGCGGATCTGGACTGTTGCTGACCGGACAGTGCGCAGCTGGATAAATGAAGCTGTGGAAGCAGCAAATGCTGACGGTGTGTATTTCTCCGTGCCGGTTACACCTCATACGTTCCGGCATTCTTATGCCATGCACATGTTGTATGCTGGTATTCCGCTTAAGGTATTGCAGAGCCTGATGGGACACCGGAGTAACAGCTCAACGGAAGTATATACGAAGGTGTTTGCACTTGATGTGGCGGCACAACATAGAGTGCAGTTTCAGATGTCGGCAGCAGAGGCGGTAGCCATGCTGAAAGCAGTAAATATTAATAATTGAGACCCAGTGAAAAAACTCGCATTAGATTTACTTTACAAGATGCCACCTATCTAGATGGCATCCTTTTTTATGCCTGTTGTTGATATAAGTAACACTCTTGCATCAAAAATATATCAATTTCATCCATTAAAATATCTATACCTTGTTTTACTGCATCAATGAAATTTTCAATATTTTCTTGAGTCGGTAATATTGAATTTTCACCATGGGCAATGCAATTTCTGACATGCACCAAACGGTCTAGTGTACTTTTTACATCAGAGAAACGTTCAAAATCAAAGTCAAACATTTGGCACAGTTCCTTTAAAACCTCACTATGCAGATTAGATTTAGTCTCTATCTTAGTTTTAAACCTAACAGTATTCCTCAATAATTCATTAAACTTATCTGTAAAAATACATCTCTGTTCAAATGATTGCTTACCACTTAAACTTCTATAGGTGTCACCTAATCCAACAACAACAAGTCGAGTAGGGATTTGTAAGGGAGTTAATCCTAGGTTATTTAAATGCTGTAAAAGCATTTTTAGGGAACTTACAACAAAACCCTCCCAGTTTGCATATATCATAGGTACACACATGCGCCCCCACAATATACTTTCTACTTGATGAGGGTTGACCCTAAATTTTGCAAACTCCCTATCTCTCCAGGAGTTTGTCTCATTAATTTCCTCCACTAAACTATGCACTTCTGAAAATCTCTAATGCACGATCCATACGGTTGCGAATGCGAGTAGTTGAAAATGCTAGGACACTTACACCTTGGTATACATCATCAGTTAACAGGGTGTTAATGGCTTTTAAAATTCTATCTTCGTTACCATTAATTGTGTCGAATACTTTTGGTAAGGCGTAAGACATTGAATCAAATAAATGAAGTACAAATGGGCCTTTCGGTCTAAACAGCTCCCGACCATTATTAGCCATAAGGAAATCGATTAAATCAACAAAGGATTGTTTTTCTGCCTCTAAATCGAATGCATACTCACCCTTTGAAACCACACGCATGAAGTCTGAAAGGAAATTCGGAATGGTAGTCTTGAAATCATCATTAAAATGTTTAAATGCAAAATAGCGTAAAACAAGCTCCTCTAAAAACATTTCTTCTTTTTTTGTTGATGAGGGGCTTATTAAGTTTATGAAATTAGGCATGACAGCCACATCACGTAATATTTGATTTAGATCTACAGGGTAAGATCTAAATATGCAATTTCTTATTTCTTGGTCCGATAGTGGGCTTGCACCAGTATTAAGCCGGTTAAAGAGTTCATAACGAATATCTTCATTACTATCCCACCTAACTATTTCCACACGACAAACAGCTCTTTTAATTGTAGTTTTTAACCTGATAGGTAAATTATTTATGTTTATGTTTGCTAATTCAGCAACCATTTCGCCTTCACAAAGTTGAAGGTTATTTTTTTCAGGAAAACTAGAAAGCACACCAAAGAATGAGAATATTGTAGATATACGTTGAAGCCCATCTACAACTTCCCACTTCCCTTTATCATCTTCTGCTACAAAAATTGGAGGGATTGGGATCCCCAGTAACACTGACTCAATAAATCTAGTTTGTTGGAAATTCGACCACCGAAATGCTCTTTGATATTCAGGGGTGATAAATAAATCACCATCCTCATACATGTTCATCAGTTCACCGAAAGACATGTCAAGACGATCTGCTTTTAAAGAGTTTCTTTTCTTAGTTATGACTTCTTCAATATCAAACATACCTGCTCCGCCAACCCTCTAATAATTTGAAAAATAATGATTTTATCAAAATACTGATGTGATCTCTTATTATTGCAGGTGAAGTAGGACTGAAACAATAACTTTGATTCATTTTGGTTGTATTTTGCTTAGGGGCAGGGGTTATGTGGCACGCTTTCTTCACCTTGTTCGACTATAGGCCCTGGAGAGAAGTATTCATTAGATACTGGAAAGGATGGGAAGGTAGTACCTAGATACTATAATTTGTTAAAATACATGTAAATCAACAGGTTATTTAACATAAGATAGATTTCATGATCTTGCTCTTATGCGCACATCAATAGTAGATTAGTTGATATTCCCCCATTTAAGTTGTACAGTTGACTGGATACTCAGTTATTTCACTCATTTCATCGTATTTAGAATGAGGTCTTACATATGCAAGCTATAAACTTTACTACTGCACGTGACAAGCTGGCTTCTGTCTTAGATGGTGTTGCCAGCGGCGAACCAGTTATGATCACCCGACGTTCAGCTAAACCGGTTGTAGTTATAGATGCAGAGCAATACGAGAAAATGATGAAGATCCAGGCTGAATCCGATTTTGACTGGCTGTTCGCTGAACATGGACAAACGCTACAAGCACTTAAGAACAGATGATAACTTTCCTGACGACTACAGATGTCATTACTATTCATGACCGTATGATATCTGTATATGGTGGGTTACATGGATTTGCTGATGTAGGCAGAATTGAAAGCATGATAACTCGTATTCTTAACCGTCATATTTATGAAGGTGAAAAAGATGTATACATTCTTGCTTCTGCATATCTCCTGGCAATAGCTCGTGGTCATTGCTTTAACGATGGAAATAAAAGAACCGCATTTGCATCTGCGATTATGTTCCTCCGGCGCAATGGTATTCTGATCATGTATTCCACTGAACATGAAGAACTGACCGTGGAAGCTGCAAAGGGAAGTCTTGATGTCTGGCAGATTGCAGAGGTACTGAAGTCAGGGATGTGATATAAACCATTAATTATAAATGATTATTATTTTATAATTTAACATAATTAACGTTATACGAAGTTAACTTGTAGAGGCTC
>NZ_JMPI01000075.1 GCF_000735355.1 Buttiauxella agrestis ATCC 33320 | reverse complement strand
TGTCAAACCTCAATTAAACTGACCGTTATCTGGCTCAATTGAAATGACCATTAATTATGTTTCTTTTCAATTAATCACCGTGTTTTGTTTAATACCGGATGCTGAATGAAATCATTACTGATAGTCTTTTTTCATACTGAAATAATGTGAAGATGGACGTTATGTTCCGATTTGAATTAACACCCAATAATGCCGGTATTATTTTATGGGGAGATACGGCAGCACTGGATGAATTACACCAGTTTATCCATTTCGCTGTGGATGAAAGTCCTCTGATAAAGATTAAAGATGGCTTTATGCTGGCTCTGGCCTATGACATCCGCAAAGCCCGGGAAGGTTGTCGCCGTACTGAGCAGTATCAGTATGAAGAAGGGGATTCCTATCAGCTTTATGGCGTGGAACTGTTATGGCCACTGGTCTTGCTTCAGTCTGCAATCCTCAGACGTTCAATGAGTTACATCCAGACAGACAAAAAACAGTTATCCATTATGTATGCTTTCGAGCATATTCTGGAGTCCGCTTTACAGGAGTTTCTGCCGGGTAACCGGGCAGAAATAATGATAAAAATGGCCAGCAGCGTGTCAGATTCTGATTTTGAATGGCTCGAGGACTGCATTGACAGCCGGTGTTGTTATTTCCTCAGTCAGCCACCTGCAAAGAGAAAAGAAAAACTGGATAAGATCCTTTGCTCCTTTGATTCTCTCTGGAGTCAATATGCCCGTGAAAAGCCGGATACAAAAATGCTGAATACCATGAATAATACGGACTGGGTCTGGCCAGATACGATTCACTGGTAAGCACGGTATTAAGTTGTCGTGGCACTAAATTAATAACGGATGCATCAGCCCGGTTTTTTGCCAAAGATTTGCTCAGAACGCGACTGAAGCTGTTTCAGGGCTTCAAGCATGTCATCCTGGTTCAGCGCACGCTGGGTCTTTTTCCCGGCCGCTCTGGGACGTCGTCGGGAAGGGCCATCACCGGCAGGAACGGACTGTGAGCGAGTGTCATCGCGGTTGCTCTGTACCAGCCGGATAAACTCAAGTGTCCGGCCGAGACGTTTATTATCAACAATGGCACCCTGGTCGATTTCAGAGAGCCGATCGTAGGTAGAGCAGGGAAGAGCCACACCATTCAGACGCAGCTCTTTTTGCCCATCGGGGTAATGATATACATCGATGTACTTACCCATGGCGCGGCGGCTATATTCACTGTCTTCAATCAGATACAACATTTTATCGTATTGAATGGTCAGTGCTTTTGAGACCTTTCGCTTCTCGCGAACAGTGAATATCAGATCCAGATCTTCATCGTGTTCCACGGTGCGGTGAACATCAAAATCATGCCTCGGGATTTTACCAAAGCGTCGGTTGTAATCAGCCCTGTATGTTTCGGCGAATGCATTGGCCGCTTCCATTGAACTGATCCCCTGTAACCGGAACTCTTTCACCAGGCGGTCCTGCAGGGTGAGATGTGCACGTTCGACGCGACCTTTAGCCTCACTGGTATCGGCACAGATAGTCTGAATGCTCAGCTCGTGCATGGCCCGACCAAACTGCGTATGGCCATCACCCCCGGTCGCATTTTTGTTATTCACCCGAAAAACGCCCGCTTTATCACTGTACAGCGCCAGTGGCTTACCGTGTTTGTCGATGTAGCGTCGCGTGGCTTCAAAATAAGAGAATGTGGACTCTGATTTGACGAACAGAAGCTCCATAATTTTGCTGGTTGCATCATCAACGTAGACCAGAGCGGTACAGGCCGGGCCACGATCTTCGAACCATTCATGATCGCAGCCATCTATTTGTATCAGCTCACCAGTACACGGGCGCCGGTAACGGGGTTGATGTATCCTGGCGGCCCGTTGTTTACGGGGAACCCAGAGACCCGCACGCGTCATAATGCGCCTCACGGTCTCTTTACCGAGGATCAGACCGTGGAGCTCTGCGAGTTTTTCCTGCGCCAGTGTCGGACCGAAATCGGCATAGCGCGTTCTGATAAGTTCCAGAGCCTGATCGGCAAGCCCGGGCATAAGTTGCCGGTTACCCCGCATGCCACGTCGCCGGTTGGCCATACCGAGCGGACCTTCTTCACGGTAACGCACCAGAAGCCGGCGGCATTGTCTGTCACTGATCCCAAGATGTTCAGCTGCGCGGTGCGTGGTCATCCGGCGCTCGATGACATCCTGGATAATTTTGACGCGGTTGATCTCTTTCAAGGTAAACATTCCTGAGCTTTCTGCACACATGGCAATCTCCGGTAGTTTTTACTGATGAAAAACGACTCCGTGAGACTCACCATATCGCGGTCACGTGAATTGAGCTACAGGCGGACACTACTATT
>NZ_JMPI01000074.1 GCF_000735355.1 Buttiauxella agrestis ATCC 33320 | reverse complement strand
CTGGAGGCTGACAACCCCTATTTTCAATTTTTATTTCAACCGTCGTTTTTTTATTCAAAATTGCTGCGAACTGCCAGTTTTTCGAGCCTTGGGAAGCCATAACGCTGCAATACGGGTGTTAATTGTGCAATCTCAGGCGTGAGTCCCATACAGAAAGCAATATTCTCATCCGCAGATAATGCATTCGGAGATTCATGTTCTAAAAGCCACACGGTCCGACGCGCAATCGCAGCGCCTGAATCTATCAACCGAGTACCTTCCGGCAGGACTTGCAGCAACTCTTCTTCTAATAGAGGGAAATGGGTGCAACCCAATACTACGGTATCTGGCGGCTCTTTCATTCTCAGCCACGGACGCAGGATTTTACGCAGTTCCTCAAGATCAACTGGCTGGCCGTGTAACTTGGCCTCAGCTAACTCCACCAGTTCTGCCGAACCGAGCATTTCGATTTTGCATTCTGACGCAAAGCGCGCGACCAGTTCGTGAGTATAAGGACGGCGAACTGTGCCGCGAGTCGCCAGCAACCCTACAACACCATTAGTCGTCAAACGCGCAGCTGGCTTGATAGCTGGTACAACGCCGACAACAGGGAATGCGAACTTTTCGCGAAGCGCAGGAAGTGAAACGGTGCTCGCCGTATTACAGGCAATGATGGCGAGTGCGAGCGGGTAGCGTTCCTGAACCGCAGTCACAATTTCTACCACGCGTTCAACAATGAACTCTTCGCTTTTCTCACCGTAGGGAAATGCTACGTTATCGAAAGCATATATATAGTGCAGGTCAGGCAAAAGCTGCCGGACTTCGTCATACACAGAGAGCCCACCGACACCGGAGTCAAAAACCAGTACGGTGGGACGTGTATTAGAAGGTATAGCTGCCAGTGAGGTAATATTCCCGTCCTGGGGTTTGATAGCCATAAACCGTCTCGTAATCTTTATCGAACAGGTTGGCAATTCTACCACGAACGGTTAGCTGTGAGGTGACCGGATATGATGCGGAAACATCAACAGTGCTATAACTCGGCAAAACCTGCTGAGTCGGGCTATACGAAGAAGTGTTGTTGTCGTAGCGTTTGCCGTAATACTGCCACGCAACATCCATATCAACATTAAACATACTCCAGTCGAGCTGATACTTAGCCTGACGCTTGGCACGACGGGCCAGCACCTCATCCGTCTGGTCATCACGCGGGTCCATATACTGAAGCGTCACTTTATGGGTGAAGATGCCAGTATCAACACTCCCCGTCCATTCTAGCCCTTTGATGGTCGCGGACTTGATGTTGTCGTAATTGCCTTCGAAAGATCCCGGAGCAGAATAGTAAGTAATGAGGTTTTCTATCTGGTAATGATAAGCCGACAAGCGCCAATCTACTGGCCCTGTTAATCCTTCAAGTCCGGCTTCCCATTGTTTAGACTCTTCTGGCTTCAGGTTTGGATTTGAGTCGATACCAAAGCGTGTCGAACCAAACTGCTGCCCAAGCGAGGGTGCAAGGAACCCGGTGCCGTAAGAAACCGTGGCACGATACCCTTCAACAAACTCCCACCCTGCGGCCGTCTGCCATGTGCCATGCCAGCCAAATTGCTCGTCATTGTCTTCACGACCAGAGGCTTCCAGCGTCACATCACCAAACTGCTGCTGACCACTGAGGTAAACACCTGTGTTATCGCGCTTATAGGTATCAGACATTGCCGTATCTGAAGACGTTAAGCGCTGCTGCTGCCAATCAACGCCTGCACTGACTGAGCCATTTCCTACAACAAAGTTATTACCCCATTGAATGTTACGCTGGGTCATATTGTCGAGAGTGGTACCGTCGTTATAGCGGCCATTCACGCTGCTATAGTTGTAGTCTTTTACTTTTTGATAGCTAGCCAACAATTGAGAAGAGTAAAGGCCAGAGTGGAAACGCATGCCCGCATCGAATGTCTGGTTGTAAAGTTGCTCTTCATCGCCGCCACCGGCATACCCATACGAGCCCTGGTCGTAATCGGTATTGTTGGTATATCCGTAACCACGGAAGAAACCATCAAACTCGTCACTGAACTTATGCTCCAGCCCGCCCCAGAAAGATTTGCTGCGATAGCCATCGCGGTCACTATCGCCGCTATAAGGTGAATCCGGCAGGACGTTGAAGCCTTTGGTCATTTCATACGAACCCGCGACCGTCGCCACGGTGTCACCAAAACGATGACGCAAAGTACCGTCGTATTGCTGATAGCCGTTCGAGCCTACACCCGCATTGATTTGCGATTTATCTTCATCGGTCTGCGTGATGATATTCACCACACCGCCAATTGCACCCGATCCATAAACCGCTGAACGAGGGCCGCGAATATATTCAACGCGTTGCACTAATGAGAGGGGGATTTGATTAATATCAGCAGTGTTAGAAATCCCTGGGCGAGCGATAGGAATACCATCCACCAACACCAACACATGGCTCGCATTGGTTCCGCGAATAAACATAGAAGAACCTTGCCCAATGCCGCCGTACTGCGCGATATCCACACCTGGCAAACGACGCATCACATCGTTAAGCGATTTTGCCTGCCACTGGTCGATATCTTCCCGGGTTACAACATCGGTTGGAGCCAAAACAGTATTTACCGGTTGCTGAAAACGGTTAGCCGTTACTACCAGGCTATCATCAGAATTGCTGTCTTGCGCCCAGCCTGAAAAAGCCGTTACGGACAACGCCGTAAACAGCGAAAGTTTTTTTAACTTCATTTATATAAGCATCCGCTTTCCAAAAAGGATGCCGCAGACATAACAAATAGCACGCGATAGTTATGACAAATTGCGACGTATACCGGCAGGTCTTCGGGCTTGGATGTGTTTTACGGATGATGACTTCCCACTTATATAAGCAGTGTCTGCACATGGCATTCATCCCACTATTCCTTACCGCTGCGCGTCAGCCCCAGAATTGCACTGGGTTCCCTTTTAACTTATAAAAAGGCCGGAAACGCTATGCTACGATTTTGTTAATAAGTTTGTCTATAAACATCAAAGTGCAACAGCACTGGACATCAGGAACCTATTCCCTACAATTCGCCGCGTAGTTTGACTCTATTAACAGGTATCAGCTCATGACCCCCGAACATCTCCCGATTGAACAGTACGACGCGCAACTGGCCGAAAAAGTCGCCCGCTTGCAAAGCATGATGGCCCCTTTTTCAGCGCCTGCGCCGGAGGTGTTCCGTTCGCCTGTCAGCCATTACCGGATGCGTGCTGAATTCCGCATCTGGCATGATGAAGACGATCTGTACCACATCATGTTTGACCAGGAGACGAAGCAGCGCATTCGGGTTAACACCTTCCCCGCAGCCAGCTCGCTCATCAACGCGTTGATGCCTGCAATGCTCGACGGCGTGCGTGATATTCCCGCCCTGCGCCATAAGCTCTTCCAGATTGATTATCTGACGACAATGAGCAACCAGGCGGTTGTTTCACTGCTATATCACCGCAAACTGGGTGAAGAATGGCAAGAACACGCTCAGGCGCTGCGCGATAAATTACGTGCTCAGGGTTTCAACGTTCACTTAATTGGCCGCGCCACCAAAACCAAAATCGAGCTGGATCAGGATTTCATCGACGAGCGTTTGACCGTAGCGGGCAAAGAGATGATTTATCGCCAGGTGGAAAACAGTTTCACGCAACCCAACGCGGCGATGAATGTTCATATGCTGGAATGGGCGCTGGACGCGACTCAAGACTCAAGCGGCGACTTGCTGGAACTATATTGTGGCAACGGTAACTTCTCGTTGGCACTGGCGCGTAACTTTAACCGCGTGCTGGCAACTGAAATCGCCAAGCCGTCTGTTGCTGCCGCGCAATACAATATTGAAGCGAATGAAATTGAAAACGTGCAAATCATTCGTATGGCAGCTGAAGATTTTACCCAGGCAATGAATGGCGTGCGCGAGTTTAACCGCCTGAAAGGCATCGACCTGAAAAGCTACCAGTGCGAAACGATTTTTGTCGATCCACCGCGCAGTGGCCTGGATAAAGATACCGTGAAGATGGTGCAGGCGTACCCGCGCATTCTCTACATTTCCTGCAATCCGCAAACCCTGTGCGAGAATCTGGAAACATTGTGCGAAACGCATAACGTGTCGCGCCTGGCGCTATTTGACCAGTTCCCCTATACGCACCATATGGAGTGCGGCGTGTGGTTAACACGCAAATAGCAAAACGGACGCTTCGGCGTCCGTTTTTGTTTTTAGCTCAGGATGTTATTCAGTGACTTGCGTTCTAAGCGCCCGGACTTTAAAGCCAATCCAGAACAATAATGCGACTGAAAGTACCGCTGGCAGGAAGTTAGAACCCATTGACGGATATTCAGCCCGCACAACGGCGCTGTACAACAACACTCCCAGCACAAAACAAGCCGCTGCAATACTTGGCAGGCCAACCGGCATCGTGCGGTTTTGGTAGCGATGATGCAAACAGTACACCGTCAGCACCAGCGTAATAATAGGGAAAATGGAAAACGGCACAACCGAGCTAAACAACGCGGCAAACGTTCCGTTAATCGCAAGGCCCGCGATAAACGCTAACCCGAGCGTACCTCTCTCTTGTAACTGTTTCATTGCTCTTCCTTTCAATCACTCTTCTGATATTTGAGCTAATGCCACTTTCTCTTGCTCCCGGCGATACCAGTAATACGCACCTTTTGAAATCATACGTAACTGAAGCACCAGTCGCTCTTCAAGCTGACGACGCTGATCGGCATCAACGTCCAACGCTTCGGCACCAGCACTAAAGACAATCGTCACCATCGCTTCAGCCTGCGCTTCAGTAAAACTGCGCGGCATGCGATTTTCGAGTTCCAGATAGTCCGCAAGTTCCGCAATAAAATGCTGAATTTCACGCGCGACAGCGGCACGGAACGCGGCAGACGTTCCAGACCGTTCACGCAACAGCAAGCGGAATGCATTGGGATTATTACCGATAAATTCCATAAATGTTGAGACAGAAGTTCGAATTACGCTCCCGCCTTTGGCAATTCGTTGGCGAGCCTGGCGCATTAACTGGCGCAACATTAGGCCGCTCTCATCGACCATAGTCAGACCCAGTTCATCAACATCACGGAAATGGCGATAAAACGATGTTGGCGCAATTCCTGCCTCACGGGCGACCTCGCGCAAACTCAGGCTGGCAAAACTCCGTTCAGCACTTAATTGACTAAACGCGGCTTCGACCAGAGAACGCCTGGTTCTTTCTTTTTGTTGCGCTCTTACACCCATCATGTTGCCTGAATCTCTTAAATCGACGTCGCACTATACCAGAGAATAACTTAACTGGTTTTATACAGGTTTGTGAATGATTGTTTACGCGAGCTTGCTCGCGTTACGCAGCAAAAAGCACAACGACAATTGGGTTATCCCGGCGTTAATGTTACCATCGTGTTGCTTTTATGTATAAGAACAGGTAAGCCTTACCATGTCACACACCTACGATTATGACGCAGTAGTAATTGGTTCCGGCCCAGGCGGCGAAGGCGCTGCAATGGGGCTGGTGAAACTTGGAGCAAGGGTAGCTGTTGTTGAGCGCTACCATAACGTGGGTGGCGGCTGTACCCACTGGGGAACCATCCCCTCGAAAGCCCTCCGCCACGCCGTCAGCCGCATTATCGAATTTAATCAAAACCCTTTATACAGCGACCACACCCATCTACTCCGTTCTTCCTTCGCCGACATTCTCAATCATGCCGACAGCGTAATTAACCAACAAACTCGTATGCGCCAGAGCTTCTATGAGCGCAACCGCTGCGAGATGCTGCAAGGCGATGCACGTTTTGTCGATGCGCATACTATTTCGCTGGAATGTCACGATGGTTCGGTGGAGATGATTACCGCCGAGAAGTTCCTGATAGCCTGCGGCTCGCGCCCGTATCGTCCACCGGAAGTCGATTTCTCGCATCCACGCGTGTACGACAGCGATTCCATTCTCAACCTGCACCACGAACCGCGCCACGTCATTATTTATGGCGCAGGGGTGATTGGTTGCGAGTATGCGTCGATTTTCCGGGGCATGAACGTCAAAGTTGATTTGATCAACACCCGCGACCGTCTGCTGGCGTTTCTCGATCAGGAGATGTCTGATTCGCTCTCTTACCACTTCTGGAACAGCGGCGTTGTTATTCGTCACAACGAAGAGTTCGAGAATATTGAAGGCGTGGAAGATGGCGTGATTGTTTCGCTTAAATCCGGCAAAAAAGTGAAAGCGGATTGCCTGCTTTATGCGAACGGGCGCACCGGTAATACCGATTCGCTGTCACTGGAAAACGTGGGGCTGGAAGCCGATGGTCGTGGTCTGTTGAAGGTCAACAGCATGTACCAGACCGCACAGCCGCACATTTATGCCGTTGGCGATGTGATTGGTTATCCAAGTCTGGCCTCAGCGGCTTACGATCAGGGCCGAATCGCTGCACAAGCGATGGTCAAAGGTGAAGCGACGGCGCATCTGATTGAAGATATTCCGACCGGTATTTATACCATTCCGGAAATCAGCTCAGTCGGGAAAACCGAACAGCAGTTAACATCGATGAAAGTGCCGTACGAAGTGGGTCGGGCGCAGTTCAAACACCTTGCTCGCGCACAAATCGTCGGTATGAACGTGGGTACACTAAAAATTCTCTTCCATCGTGAGACGAAAGAGATTTTAGGGATTCACTGCTTTGGTGAGCGCGCGGCCGAGATTATTCATATCGGCCAGGCGATTATGGAGCAGAAAGGTGGCGGCAACACCATTGAGTACTTTGTTAACACCACCTTCAACTACCCGACCATGGCGGAAGCCTATCGGGTAGCGGCGTTAAACGGCTTGAACCGCTTGTTTTAACGCTGGCTCAAAATGGCCATCCATATGGGTACGGATGGCCTCTGCGAGTTGCTCATAGCGACCACGCAGCGGAGAACCCGGACGATAAACCAGGCCGATAGTACGACGCGGCTCTGGTTTATAACATGGCAAATAAACCACGCCATCGCGGCAACGCTCGTTCGGCACAGCCAGCGCAGGTAACAATGTTATCCCGCTTCCGGCGGCGACCATGTTGCGCAGCGTTTCAAGGCTGGTTGCACGGAAATGGGTATCTTCTTCAGCACCTGCTTCAAAACAGAAACCCAGCGCCTGATCGCGCAGACAGTGCCCATCTTCCAGCATCAAAAGCTTCTCGCCCGCCAAATCTGACAACGGCACGCGGTCTCGATCTGCCCACGGGTGGTCCTGATAAATCGCCAGCATCATTGGCTCATCAAACAGCGGCACTTCAATAAACGCTTCGCTCTCTTTCACCAATGCCAGAATCGCACAATCGAGTTTGCCGCTATCAAGCTGCGCTAACAGCTGATGGGTCTGTGCCTCGTGAAGGTACATTTCTAGTTTGGGGAAAGTTTTATGCAGCATCGGGATAATCTGCGGCAGCAGATAAGGCCCAACGGTTGGAATCAAGCCAATGTGCAGCGGCCCGGACATCGCCTCGCCCTGCTGACTTGCCATCTCTTTGAGCACTTTAACTTCGCGCAACACCGTACGCGCCTGATCCACCAGCAGCAAACCCGCCTGAGTGAACAAGACTTTACGGCTGGTACGTTCAAGCAACATCACGCCGAGTTCATCTTCAAGTTTACGAATCTGGCCGCTCAGCGTTGGCTGACTGACATGGCAGGCATCCGCTGCCCGACGAAAGTGACGATGTTCAGCCAGCGCCACCAGGTATTCTAGATCACGAATATTCATTCTCTATCCTCCGTCGCCATGATAGCCCATGGCGATAGAAATCATAGCAACGAACGATTATCCCTATCAACCATTGATATTGAATAATAGCCAGCAACAGCACAAACCATCCATGACCCGGTTGTGCTGTAGGGAACCCCCTGATCTCCGAACTAAAACTGAAGCCAACGTGAGTTATTTAGCGGACGTAATGTCCGCTCTTTTTTTATCCGCTAAAAACAAAAAAGCCCGGCACAAGGCCAGGCTCATTTTGTAGCGCAATAATTTTAAATCAGTCGCTGCTTCGCGTCGCTAATCGCCAGTGCTACCTGCTGAGGAGAAACGCCGCCTTTTGCTGCGCGCTTATCAAGGCAGGATTGCAAAGACAGAATCGGATAAACATCATCACCAATCGTTGCGCTGAATTTCTGCAAATCGGTGAGGGACAATGCTTCCAGCGCTTTGCCCTGGCGAATCGCTTCGACTACCGCTTCACCCACAATATGGTGCGCTTCACGGAACGGCACACCTTTCGCTACCAGGTAATCAGCCAGTTCAGTTGCGTTGGCATAACCCTGCTCGGCGGCTTCTTTACAACGCGGGCGTTTAACCTGAATACCATCCAGCACCAGCACCGACATATGCAAGCAATCCATCCAGGTATCGAGCGCGTCAAACAGGCCTTCTTTGTCTTCCTGCATATCTTTGTTATACGCCAGCGGCAGCCCTTTGAGGGTCATCATCATGCCTGTCAGCGCGCCCTGCACACGGCCACATTTGCCACGGATAAGCTCCAGCGCATCCGGGTTTTTCTTCTGTGGCATGAGGGAAGATCCTGATGTCACGCGGTCAGACAACTCAACAAACCCTGCTTCGCCGGTATTGAAGAAAATCAAATCTTCTGCAAAACGCGACAGGTGAACCATGCCGATGGACGCGTCAGAAAGCAGTTCCAGCACGTGGTCACGATCGGACACGCTATCCAGGCTGTTACGCGTTGCCGACGCAAAACCTAACCAACCCGCCAGTTGTTCACGATCGATTTCATAAGCCGTGCCCGCTAACGCGCCGCTGCCCAGCGGGCTAACGTCGAGACGCTCAAGCGTACTTTGCAAACGGCTTTCATCACGCGCCAGCATTTCAACATAAGCCAGACACCAGTGTGCAAAAGTCACCGGCTGTGCACGTTGCAAGTGGGTATAACCCGGCATCACAGCGTCTTGATTGTTTTCTGCGGTTTCAACCAGTGCATGCTGCAGTTGGCGAGTGGCCCCCAGCAGTTCACTGATCTGCATTTTGCACCACAGTTTAAGATCGGTGGCGACCTGGTCATTACGGCTACGGCCAGTGTGGAGTTTCTTACCCAGCGCACCGACTTTATCGATGAGCTTGCCTTCCACCCAGCTGTGAATGTCTTCCGCATCGCTCTCAAGAATCGCCTGCGGATTGGCCTGCACTTCTTCCAGCAGGAAATTCAATGCCTGCTCAAGCTCCTGCTGCTCGGAAACAGTCAGAACACCAACGGTAACCAGCGCTTTGGACCAGGCGACAGAACCCACAATATCTTGCTCAGCCAGTCGGTAATCAAAGCGTAATGAATCATTAAACGATTTGAACCGCTGGTCTGCTGCCTGAGTAAAACGTCCACCCCAAAGTGCCATATTGATGCTCCATTAAATTTTCATCTTGATCCACTCACCCCGACCCTCTCCCTAAGGAGAGGGAGAAAACCGGACAATCCCCTCTCCCTCAGGGAGAGGGTTAGGGTGAGGGTAATTATTTAAACTGTTACTTTTTCAGTTCGTTCAGTGCACGAATACGTGACGACAACGAGAACAGACGGATAAAGCCGCCCGCGTGGCTGTGGTCATACACTTCGTCTTCACCGAACGTTGCGAACTCTTCGCTATACAGGCTGTTCGGAGATTTTTTCTGCTTCGCAGTGACATGGCCTTTATACAGCTCCAGCACCACTTCACCGTTAACTTCTTCCGCCAGTGATTCCGCAGAAGCCTGCAAAGATTTACGCAGCGGAGCGAACCAACGGCCATCGTAAACCACGTAGGACATTTCCAGGCCCAGTTGCTCACGCCATTTGAAGCTATCGCGGTCCAGAACCAGTTGCTCAACGCCACGCAGTGCAGCCATCATGATGGTGCCCCCTGGAGTTTCGTAGCAGCCACGGGATTTAATCCCTACCAGACGGTTTTCTACGATATCAATACGACCGATGCCGTGTTTAGAACCCATCTTGTTCAATGTTTCCAGGCACTGGAATGGCGTCATCGCTTCGCCGTTTACGGCAACAACTTTGCCTTTTTTAACGGTAACAGTAACTTCTTCAGCCTGATCTGGCGCTTCTTTAGGATCAACAGTCCAGACCCAGCAATCTTTGTTCGGTGCATTCCACGGGCTTTCCAGCACGCCGCCTTCGGTAGAAATGTGCCATGCGTTTTCGTCACGGCTGTAGATTTTCTCAAGCGAAGCGGTCGTCGGGATGTCACGCTCTTTCAGGTAATCCAGCAGCGCTTCACGGGAACGCAGGTTCCACTCACGCCATGGCGCAACCACTTTCAAATGCGGAGCCAGTGCCGCCCATGCGGACTCGAAACGCACCTGGTCGTTTCCTTTGCCAGTCGCACCGTGGCACAGCGCATCTGCGCCCACTTTGTTTGCCACATCAACCAGCGCTTTAGCGATAAGCGGACGCGCCATAGAAGTCCCCAACAAGTAGGTGCCTTCGTATAGTGCGCCAGTCTGCAATACCGGGTAAACGTAATCGCTGATGAACTCTTCGCGCGCATCAACGACGTAACACTCAGTTGCGCCAGAACGCAGTGCTTTTTGCTCAACGCCTTGCAGGTCTTCGCGATCCTGGCCGATATCCACTACGCACGCGACCACTTCGCAGCCACCGTAGTTTTCTTTCAGCCATGGAATGATGGCAGAAGTATCCAGGCCGCCAGAGTATGCGAGAACGATTTTTTTGATTCCGTGATTTTGCATTGTCTTATCCTTCAAAAACTTAATTTTAAACTAGGCCAGAATACGGGTGCCGATGGCAACGCCGTTAAACAAAGAAGGTAACTGCTCTGCATGACGCCAGGATGCAATATCCACCGGGCGACCCAGCGTGCGTGCTGCATCCAGCGCCGCGTTAACTTTCACTATCATGCCGTCGGTAATAATGCCCTGAGCGATTAACTGCTCCGCTTTCGCCGCCGTCATTTCTGCAATACGTTGCCCTTTGCCATCCAGAATCCCGCTCACATCGGACAGCAGAATCAGGTCAGCGCCAAGCGTTGCCGCCAGCGCCGTAGCCGCCTGGTCAGCATTCACGTTCATCAACTCGCCTTCAGCGGTCACGCCAATAGAGCTGACAATCGGCAGGAAGCCAGAATCTAAAAGCGTAGTAATCAGCTTTGCCGAACCCGGTTTCGCAAGTCCCACATGACCCAACGCTTCATCGAGTTTAGTCACGGTTACGCTGTCGCCATCACCGAGGCAAAGACCGACACCATTGATGCCATGCTTTTTCGCCCACGCCAACAACGTTTTGTTCGCCGTCCCCGCCAGTGCACCAGTAATAATGTCAATCTGGTCAGCAGGCGTCACACGCAGGCCGTTTTTCTTGGTCACTGGCAGAGAGAGTTTTTTCATTAACTCATCTACCAGGCATCCGCCGCCGTGCACAATAACCAGCGGGCGTTGATGGGATTCGCGGTAATTGACCAGCGCGGTAAACAGACGCTCCAGCGCTTCTTCGCTATCCAGCAGCACGCCACCTAATTTGATAATTAATGGATTCATCATGTCACCCGGCGTTAATTAAATAAGAGACTGTGTTTCGGCAAAGCCAAAACGAATATTCAGGCACTGCACGGCCTGAGCCGATGCACCTTTCAGCAAATTGTCTTCGGTGGCGACAACAATCACATGCTCGCCCTGCACAGCAAAGCCGATATCGCAAAACGGCAGGCCGACAACATTTTTTAGCGCTGGCACGCCTTTGTCGTACAGGCGCACTAACGGTTTATCTTGATAGGCCTGCTTAAAAGCGTCAGCGACTTGCTGCTGCGTCACGCCTTCTTTCAGGCGGCAAGTAATGGTCGCCAGAATCCCACGCGGGAAATTGCCCAGGTGCGGAGTGAAAATGACTGGCGTACCCAAATGCGTGACGATTTCTGGATGATGGCGATGGTTAAAAATGCCATACGGTTGCAGGCTCACTTCGCAGAAACTATTGGATATCGCTGCCTTACGCCCTGCACCGCTCACACCACTGGTCGCATTGATCACCGGCCACTGGTTCAAATCCAGCAGACCGCCCTCAATCAGAGGTTTTAACGCCAGTTGCGAAGCCGTTGGGTAACAGCCAGGAACGGAGATCAAACTGGTTTCTTTCAGTTTGTCGCTTTCCCATTCCGCCAGGCCATAAACCGCTTGCTCAAGCAGCTCAGGATGCTGATGCGTAAAGCCATAATAGAGTTGATAAAACTTAGCATCGTTAACGCGGAATGCACCGGAAAGATCGATGACGACACAGCCTTTCGCCAGAAATTGCGGCGCCAGGTCATGGCTCACTTCATGGGCTGTTGCGAGGAACACCACGTCTACGCCGTCAGTAAATTCGCTGATATCTGACATTGGCTGTAACGGTAAGTCGACGATACCTTTTAGTTGCGGATGCAAATCAGATATCAACTTTCCTGCGTCATTACTTTGCGCTGAAACCGTCAATGCGGTTATGTTCATATGAGGATGGCGATTCAAATAGGTCACAAGTTCTGCGCCCGCATAACCGCTGGCACCAACAATCAGCGTATTCAACATCTCGGCTGTACACCTTCTTAGGTTGTGTCTGCTAAAGGTGTCAGCTGGTAAGCCATCACCCAACGTACATTTACGTGGTTAAATCCACCGGAACCAGGGGTTCCCTTATGGCAGCGAATATTGTATTTTTATTCAATATAACTGCATGATTATGTATACCAACCCGAGCTAAGGCCTGTCAACAGTGAAGATGAAATTACCTCCTTTTATCGAGATTTACCGCGCGTTGATCGCGACTCCTTCTATCAGCGCCACCGACAGCGCGTTGGATCAGAGCAATGAGTCTTTAATCAATTTACTGGCGGGATGGTTCCGCGATCTTGGATTTAATGTCGAAATCCAGGCGGTGCCGGGAACACGCAATAAATTCAATATGCTGGCGAGCACCGGAAGCGGCGCGGGCGGGTTGTTGCTGGCGGGCCATACCGATACCGTGCCATTTGATGATGGCCGCTGGACACGCGACCCCTTCACGCTGACCGAGCACGAAAATAAACTCTACGGTCTCGGCACAGCCGACATGAAAGGCTTCTTTGCCTTTATTCTTGATGCGCTGCGCGATGTCGATGTCACGACGCTTAAAAAACCACTTTATGTTCTGGCGACTGCCGATGAAGAAACGACGATGGCAGGTGCGCGTTATTTCTCTGAAACCACCAGCCTGCGCCCGGATTGCGCCATCATCGGCGAACCGACCTCTTTGCAGCCAGTGCGTGCGCATAAGGGCCATATCTCGAATGCGATTCGCATTCTCGGCCAGTCCGGTCACTCCAGCGATCCGGCTCGCGGTGTCAATGCTATCGAGCTGATGCATGACGCTATCGGTCACATTATGTCGCTGAAAAACACGCTGAAAGACCGTTATCACCATGACGCTTTCACGGTGCCGTATCCAACGCTAAATCTTGGCCATATTAGCGGTGGCGATGCCGCCAACCGTATTTGTGCCTGCTGCGAACTGCATATGGATATCCGCCCGCTTCCGGGGCTGACATTAAACGATTTGAACGGTTTGCTTAATGAAGCGCTGGAACCGGTTAGCCAAAAATGGCCTGGCCGCCTGACGATTTCCGAACTGCATCCGCCAATTCCGGGCTATGAATGCGCCAAAGATCACCAGTTAGTGCAAGTGGTTGAGAAATTGCTCGGCGCGCAAACAGAAGTGGTGAACTACTGCACCGAAGCACCATTTATTCAGACGCTTTGCCCAACGCTGGTTCTGGGCCCGGGTTCTATAAACCAGGCGCACCAGCCGGACGAATACATCGAAACACGTTTTATCGAGCCAACTCGCAAACTGATCACACAGGTAGTGCATCATTTTTGCTGGCATTGAAAAATAGCGTTTATGGGGGTTTTGCCCCCTTTTTGAACGACTTTTTAGCGGATCCTCATAAGAAATGCTTATCCACGAAGTTAGTAATTAAATTTCATGAATTAGCGCAATTTATTCGTTTGCTGAAACGATTTCGTAGCAATTGACGAAAGTAGACTTACGTGGCTTTATAAAGACGGTGTTGAACCTTCACGGGTGAAATTAAATTACATATTAGATTGGATAGGGTGTCTGGGGTCATATGAACGAACAGTATTCCGCTTTGCGAAGTAATGTCAGTATGCTCGGCAAGTTGCTCGGGGATACCATCAAGGATGCGTTAGGTGAAAACATTCTTGACCGCGTAGAAACAATCCGCAAATTGTCTAAGTCCTCACGGGCTGGCAATGAAGCCAACCGCCAGGAGCTGCTAACCACGTTACAGAACCTGTCTAACGACGAACTACTCCCTGTAGCCCGTGCATTCAGCCAATTCCTGAACCTGGCCAACACCGCCGAGCAATATCACAGCATTTCCGCCAATGGCGAAGCTGCCAGCAATCCTGAAGTTATTGCTAAGACACTCCAAAAATTAAAAAATCAGCCCGATCTTAGCGAAGACGCCATTCGTAATGCTGTTGAGTCATTGTCACTGGAATTAGTGCTGACCGCGCACCCGACCGAAATTACCCGTCGCACCCTGATTCACAAACTGGTTGAAGTAAACAGTTGCCTGAAGCAACTCGACCACAGCGACATCGCCGATTACGAACGCAACCAAATTATGCGCCGCCTGCGCCAACTCGTCGCTCAGGCCTGGCACACAGATGAAATTCGTAAGCACCGCCCTTCCCCAGTAGATGAAGCAAAATGGGGCTTTGCGGTAGTAGAAAACAGCCTGTGGGAAGGGGTTCCAAACTACCTGCGTGAGCTGAACGAACAGCTCGAAGACAACCTGAATTACAAACTACCGGTCGATTTTGTCCCAGTACGTTTCACCTCATGGATGGGTGGCGACCGTGACGGCAACCCGAACGTGACCGCTGATATTACTCGCCACGTCCTACTGTTAAGCCGCTGGAAAGCCACCGATCTATTCCTGCGCGATATTCAGGTGCTGATTTCTGAGCTTTCAATGGTGGAATGCACACCTGAGCTGAGCGAACTGGCTGGCCCTGACGCTGCGCAAGAACCTTACCGCTGCATCATGAAAGGCATTCGTCAGCAGTTGCTGTCGACTCAAGCCTGGCTGGAAGCTCGCCTGAAAGGCCAGCGCCTGCCAAAACCAGAAGGTTTACTGACTCAAAACGAACAGCTTTGGGATCCGCTTTATGCATGTTACCAGTCGCTGCAAGCGTGTGGCATGGGCATCATCGCTAACGGCCAACTGCTTGATACCCTGCGCCGCGTGAAGAGTTTTGGCGTTCCGCTAGTGCGTATTGATGTCCGCCAGGAAAGCACTCGTCACACCGAAGCACTGGGCGAGATGACGCGCTACCTGGGCATTGGTGATTACGAAAGCTGGTCTGAAGCAGACAAACAAGCCTTCCTGATCCGTGAACTGAATTCTAAGCGCCCGCTTCTGCCACGCCAGTGGGAGCCAAGCGACGATACCCGCGAAGTGCTGGAAACCTGCAAAGTGGTTGCCGAAGCCCCGCGTGGTTCCATTGCCGCTTATGTTATTTCCATGGCGAAAACGCCATCTGACGTGCTGGCAGTACACTTGCTGCTGAAAGAAGCCGGTTGCACCTTCGCACTGCCTGTTGCGCCACTGTTTGAAACACTCGACGACTTGAACAACGCCGACGACGTGATGACTCAGTTGCTGAATATCGACTGGTATCGCGGCTTTATTCAGGGCAAACAAATGGTCATGATTGGCTATTCTGACTCGGCAAAAGATGCAGGCGTAATGGCGGCATCATGGGCGCAGTACCAGGCTCAGGACGCGCTGATCAAAACCTGCGAGAAAGCCGGAATTACACTGACGCTGTTCCACGGACGCGGCGGTTCAATTGGCCGTGGCGGCGCACCAGCTCACGCCGCTCTGCTTTCTCAACCACCGGGAAGCCTGAAAGGCGGCCTGCGTGTGACCGAGCAAGGCGAGATGATTCGCTTTAAATACGGTCTGCCAGAAATCACCATCAGCAGCCTGTCGCTCTACACCAGCGCGATTCTCGAAGCCAACCTTCTGCCGCCGCCAGAACCGAAGAAAGAGTGGAAACATATCATGGAGGATCTGTCTGTAACCTCATGTGATATGTATCGTGGGTACATCCGCGAAAACGAAGACTTCGTGCCGTACTTCCGTTCGGCAACACCAGAGCTGGAGCTGGGTAAACTGCCGCTGGGTTCACGTCCTGCGAAGCGTAAACCTAACGGTGGCGTTGAGTCCCTGCGTGCCATTCCGTGGATCTTCGCCTGGACGCAGAACCGCCTGATGTTGCCAGCCTGGCTGGGTGCCGGTGCTGCGCTACAAAAAGTCGTGGAAGACGGCAAACAGGACGTGCTGGAAACCATGTGTCGCGACTGGCCATTCTTCTCAACGCGCCTCGGCATGCTGGAAATGGTCTTTGCGAAAGCCGACCTGTGGCTTGCGGAATATTACGATCAGCGTCTGGTGAAACCAGAGCTGTGGGCGCTTGGTAAACAACTGCGCGACCAACTGGAAGCCGACATCAAAGTGGTGCTGGATATCGCCAACGATTCACATCTGATGGCAGACCTGCCATGGATCGCCGAATCTATTCAGCTGCGTAATATCTACACCGACCCGCTGAACGTATTACAGGCTGAATTGCTGCATCGTTCGCGTCAGTCTGAAGAGAAAGGCGAAGAGCCAGATGCGCAAGTTGAACAAGCGCTAATGGTGACAATCGCTGGTGTTGCGGCAGGTATGCGTAACACAGGCTAAGTTAAACCCTTTAACAATCCCCCGTGAAAAAAACGGGGGATTGTTAAATTCAACTGTCTTAATTCATTCACATTCCATATATTTCCGCCTGCAAATTTTTCGTTCAAAACTCATACCACGAACGAGCATATGGCCTTTTTCACCTTGATTAAGGTTTGATTAAGATTTAATCGCCAAACTAGGCGATACTTTTTGTCGACAGGCACAGTTTATGTTTTCTATAAAAAACCAAGCTAAACAAAAGTTTAGCTGGATAGCTCTGGGATGGGCATTACTCTTTTTTTGGTTTTTCTCCACGGCATTACAAGCCAAAATATTCATCAGCGGATACAGCGGCACTAACGGCTTACGTGACTCCCTGTTATACAGCTCCCTTTGGCTTATCCCTGTATTCTTGTTCCCTGCACGGACGCGGATCATCGCCGCAGTCATTGGCGTAGTGCTTTGGGCAACATCATTAGCGGCAATCTGTTATTTCGTTATTTACGGGCAGGAGTTTTCACAAAGCGTCCTGTTTGTGATGTTCGAATCCAATGCTGGCGAAGCCGGTGAATATTTAAGCCAGTACTTTAGCCTGAAGATTGTCCTGACAGCGCTTATCTACACTGCGATATGCCTATTCCTGTGGTCCCGTCTACGCCCTGTGTATATCCCTAAACCATGGCGCTGGTTGGTATCGCTGATTATCCTTTATGCATTAATTCTGCATCCACTGGTACGCAATGCGATAAACCATCAACCGTTGAGCAAAACCGTTTCCGGTCTTTCTTCACGCATGGAACCCGCGGCACCGTGGCAGTTTATTTCTGGCTACTATCAATACCGCCAACAACTGGACAGCCTGAATAGCCTACTTAACGAAAACAATGCTCTGCCTCCGCTGGCAAATCTTAAAGATGAAAACGCCAATACACCGCGCACTTTAGTGCTGGTTATTGGGGAGTCTACCCAACGCGGTCGCATGAGCCTGTATGGCTACTCAAGAGAGACAACGCCGGAACTGGATACATTGTCTAAATCAGATAAAGGGATGACGGTATTTAACGACGTAGTGACTTCACGTCCTTACACCATCGAAATTCTCCAGCAAGCTTTAACATTCGCCAACGAGAAGAACCCGGATCTTTATCTGAGCAAGCCGACGCTGATGAATATGATGAAACAGGCGGGATATAAAACCTTCTGGATTACCAATCAGCAGACAATGACCGAACGTAACACCATGCTGACGGTATTCTCGCGCCAGACTGATAAACAGTTCTATATGAATCAGCAGCGTACGCAAAGTGCACGTGAGTACGACAGTAATGTACTGGCACCGTTTAAAGACGTTCTGGCCGACCCTGCACCGAAGAAATTCATCATTGTGCATCTGCTCGGAACACACATTAAATACAAGTACCGTTACCCAGAAAACTGGGGCAAATTTGATAATCAAACAGCAGGTTTGCCTGCGGGATTGAGCGATGACCAAAAGGAAGCGTGGAACGATTATGACAACGCTAACCTGTATAACGATCACGTTGTCTCAAGCCTGATTAAGGATTACAAGGCCACCGATCCGAATGGTTTCCTGCTCTACTTCTCAGACCATGGTGAAGAAGTTTACGATACGCCACCGCATCAAATGCAGGGCCGTAACGAGGAAAACCCAACCCGTCACATGTATACGGTGCCATTTATTCTTTGGACTTCCGAAAAATGGCAGGCGGAACATCCACGTGATTTCTCAGCGGATGTTAATCGCAAATACAGCAGTTCAGAGCTGATACATACCTGGTCTGATTTGGCAGGACTGAGTTACGACGGATTCGATCCCACCCGCTCAATAACCAGCCCGGAGTTTAAGGAAACAACTCGCTGGATTGGCAATCCATATAAGAAAAATGCACTGATCGACTATGACACCTTGCCTTTCGGCGATCAGAAAGGTAATCAGTAAGTTGCTGACCAGGCCATCTCAAAAATGAGGTGGCCTGGTGATTACTCTCTCATCCTTCTGACCCACTGCGGGGCGTTATGAACTACGACGTGAGCCAAATTATTTCTCATCTGCTCAATAGTCCGTCAGGCATTCAGCGTATCTGGCTAGCAGACAACCAAACCGCCCCATCCGAACTTGCTTATCAGGTTGATTTTCCGCGAATCGAAGTCGTATTAGATGGCGTTTTAATGGATGCCTGCGATGCGGGAATGCCTGCCAGACTTGAGCAGCATGACGTGCTCTACGTTCCAGCAAAATGCTGGAACAACCCGCAATGGAATTCACCCGTAACGACGCTAAGTATTTTATTTGGCAAACAGCAACTTGGATTCAGTATTCTGCAATGGGATGGAACGGCGTTTAAAACATTGGGTAAACAGAACGTTGCTCGCCGTGGGCCACGAATCGGCTCGTTTCTGCTGCAGGCTCTCAACGAACTGGTCATGCAACCACACGATCAGCAAACAGCGCGGTTTATTGTCAGCAGTATTCTGAGTCATTGTACTGATTTGCTTGATAGCCAAATCCAGACGGCTTCACGTAGTCAGGCACTTTTCGAAGCCGTGCGGGAATACATTGATGAAAATTATGCTGACCCTTTAACCCGAGAATCTGTTGCTCAGGTATTTCATATCTCACCGAACTACCTTTCACATCTATTTCAGAAAACCGGTACGGTGGGCTTTAACGAATATCTTAACCACACCCGCCTGGAGCATGCAAAAACATTACTGAAACGCTACGAATTGAAGGTCAAAGAGGTGGCTCATGCCTGCGGTTTTGTCGACAGTAACTATTTTTGCCGTTTATTCAGGAAGAATACCGAGCGATCGCCATCGGAATATCGGCGCCAGTACCATAGTCAGTTGACGGAAAGAACAATTAATCGAGAATGATGCGAGTGTCTTGCGGAGTGCCAAAAATTCGTCGCACCGCCGACATCGCCTTTTGCGGCTCGCGCAGGAATGCATTAATGCCGGATTGCACACAGCGGCAATGTACGAAACGCGCCGCCCCCACCAGCTCAATATCGGTAATCAGCAATACCACATCGGCTTGTTCGATATCCGTTTGCGACAACTCATTCTCAATTCCTAGTGCACCTTGAGTTTCTATTTTTACGGTCCACTTTTCTTGCTGGCAGAGCTTTTCGAGCCGTTCCGCCGCCATATAGGTATGAGCGACACCACTAACACATGCAGTTACTGCGACTAAATGTCGAGTCATCTCCGCTCCCCTCTATGAAAACTAACCACCAATGGTTACATGATATCCTGCACTTTCTGCCATCTGCCGCAATGGTGCGATTTCTGAAGCATGAGGTGGCACTATCCCCTTCATAGTCCGGGTTCGCCCCAACAATTGATATTTTGCCTCACCATATTGATGGAAAGGCAGCAGGTGGATTTCGGTCAGTTTTAAGGGGGCAAGGAATTGAAGTATCGCAGCCATATTACCCTGCTCGAGGGTATACCCCGGAATCAAAGGCACGCGGGGGATGACGCGAATTCCCGACTCGACCAGCAATTTAAGATTTGCCAGGACTCTGGGTTGATTCATATTCAGCACGGATTTGGCTTTATCTGTATCCATGATTTTCAAATCGAACAGGACTTCGTCGCACTGCCGCGCCAAAGTAAGCACTTTTTCAGATGCCGCATCGCCAGCGGTTTCAATAGCAGTATGGATTCCTAGCGATTTCAGACGCTTGAGAAAACGAGTCGCAACAGCCGCCTGCATCAATACCTCGCCGCCTGAAAGCGTAACGCCTCCTTTTGATGACCGGAAGAAGACGTCGTCTTTCAGAACCTCTTTTTCGAGTTCGGCCAGTGAATAATCACGGCCAATACTTTCCATTGCCCCAGAAGGGCATTCATCCACATCATTCTGACAAGTCGGACAGTGCAGGCATTTTGATAAACGCCGCACGGTTTCAATCTTCCCGGAGATTGACTCCGGGTTTGCGCACCACGGGCAGTAATGTGGGCAGCCTTTGAAAAAAACCACTGTCCTGATGCCATTGCCATCATTCAGGGAGTAGCGCTGGATATTGAAGATACGCGCTTTTGCCTCCCCGTCTTCGATCACCTCACAACTGATGCGCGGTACGGCGGATAATGTCATCCTGAATCTCCTTCGACAGCTCCACAAAGAAAGCGCTGTACCCGGCCACTCGTACTACCAGCCCGGCATAATCTTGCGGCCGACTTTGCGCATCACGTAGCGTTTCGGCATTCACCACATTGAATTGAATATGCTGCAATTTAAGCTTAGTGAACGCTCCGAGGAAATCTGCCAGTTTATGAAGTCCAGCGTCCCCTTCCAGCGTGCTGGGGGTAAATTTCACGTTCAACAATGTGCCATTGGAGAGCAAATAGTTATCCAGCTTGCTAACCGATTTTAGTACCGCAGTTGGCCCCTGACAGTCCTGCCCCAACATGGGAGACAATCCCCCATCAGCAAGCTGTTCGCTAGCATAACGCCCGTCAGGAGTTGCACCAACGACTGCGCCAAGCGGCACATGCGCCGACACCGTGTATGAGCCTGGCGTGAAGCTACCGCCGCGTGGATTACGGTATTTTTCGACCTCTTTGCAGTAAAAGCGCAACAGATCGGCGCTGATGTTGTCCACTTCGTCGATATCATTGCCATATTTTTCAAAGCGATTAATTAAACGCGCACGTATTTGCTTCCCTTCCGTGCTTTCAAAGTTATCTTTCAGCACCGCCAGAAGTTCATCAAAACTTAACCGCTGCTGCTCAAACACCATACCGTTGAGCGCATGCAATGAGTCGCTAAGATTGGCGATGCCTATTCCCTGCACACCAGAGAAGTTATAGCGGGCGCCCCCTTCTGTAATGTCTCTACCGTTTTCCAGGCAATCATCAATAAACGATGAAAGCAGCGGTACTGGCGCCCAATCACGATGCCCGATATCGCAAATGTTGCTGCCTTCAACCATCAGTTTGATGTAGTGGCAAATTTTGTCGCGGATTTGCTGCAACAGGTTCTGATAGTCCAAAGCGCTGTTGCCTTCGTTTTCCAGCAAAACAATTTCCATCACCTTCAAGAGATTAAACATGGCGATGTCATGCAGGCCGTAAGTTCGCCCGGGAATGGATAGCTCTACGCATCCTACAACGGCGTAATCGCGTGCATCTTCCAGCGACACGCCCCGGTTCAGGAATGCAGGCACAACAACTTCATCATTGAAGATTTGCGGAATACCCGTTCCGAGGCGCACGGTTTCAGCTGTTTTCAGCAGGAAGGGGCGGTCAATCAGTTCATTTACCCGCACCCCAAGGTTCGGCTGCGGCAATTGGATACTCTGGTAGGCATCAAGACACAGGAAAGAAAGCACGTTCACAGCGCTACGCCCGTTTTCAGTCAATCCGCCCAGTAAAATGGTGTAGCCCGTTGGGAAACCAGCAAAATAACGAGCACTGCTGGTGGATCGCAGTAAAACGATGTCATTGCATTTTACCCACAGCGACTCCAGCAGCTCGCGCAAAAACTCAGGGCTTTCCCCCTGGTTCAACGAGGTCTGGTAAAACGGCAGCATGTATTGATCGAAGCGCCCCAACGACAGCGAACTAGCGTTCGATTCATACTGGAGAATAATGTTCATGTACCAGAACAGCTGGCACGCCTCCCAGAAATCTTTTGGGCGTGATTCGGCATTGTGGCGAGAGATATAAGCAATTTTCAATAACTCACCCTGGCGCTCGACATCTTCGCATTCAGCCGCCATGTTCTCGGCCAATTCAGCGTAACGCAGGATATGCCGCTGTGAGGCTTCCAACAGAATTAATGCTGACTGATAGAAATGGTTATCGGGTGATTTACGGCAGTGCTCACGCAATTCCTCCACCAGCTTACCCAAACCGTTTTGTAACAGGCGCGGGTAATCAATAATAATATGCCCCTGCCCTTTATCAGTTTGGTTGACGCTAAAAATTTGCGTTTTTACCGCCTCTTTGACGTCATCAGTCATTTGGCTATTGATGAAATCTTTCATCGAACGCTTTTCCCAATAGGGGTAAAGCTGTTCGCGGTATAAGGCTTTATCCTGCTCGCTGATTTCAAACCTGTCCTGGGGGCGAGTAGGGAATTGATCCAATTCTTTGAGCAACCAATAAGGGTCCATCTCCGGCGACATAATCCCGGCGCGCGGTTTTACGGTTCGATTACCCGCAATCAACTCATCCTCTCGAATCGCTATTTGCACGTTATCCAGAATGTACGCTGTTGCTTTAGCCCGGCGTAACAGCACATGTTCACCTTCCGTTGTGCGGTGGCTGGCGGTGTAAAGCACCGCGCGCTCCAGAGAAATTTCTCGCGGTTGGGCAAACAATGCTGATTTCAAACGTTCGATACGATGAGTCATGATGTGCTCCTTACTGGTCAGTCAAAGGCTCAGGCTGTTTGTGTCAGATGGGCTTCAATCTTGCTCATGATGGCGTCGGCACGTTTCACGGCATCACTAATATTGACGCGCACAATCGTTTTACCGGCAAAGCGCTCTTCCATTTTGATGCCGATATCCTTGGTCAGAATCACCATATCCGCACTGGCGACATCCTCAGCGGTGAGTTCATTTTCAAGCCCGATTGAGCCTTGAGTTTCCACTTTCACTTCCCAGCCTTTTGCTTTAGCGGCACTTTCGAGTGCCTCAGCAGCCATGTAGGTATGAGCAACACCTGATGGGCAAGCAGTAACAGCAATAATCTTCGTCATGGTTAATTCCTTTTTATCAATCAGTTAATTTCAAAATCCAGGTCCAGATCGTCTTCAGCTTTCGCGGGCGTATCAGTCTGCTTTTTACGGGCATACGTTTTCAAAAGATTCACGCAGACTGCGGTGACGACTGCCCCCACCAACAACGCCAGAACAAAGCCAAACTTGCCTTCAACAACCGGCAGCACAATTAATCCGCCCCAGCCTGCATAACATTGCGCTCCCATGAGTGCGGCAGTGGTCGCCCCACATGCAGACCCGAGCATGATGGAAGGTATAACGCGTAACGGATCGGCAGCCGCAAACGGAATCGCTCCTTCAGTCACGCCAACACATCCCATGACCAATGACGCCTTGCCTGCTTCACGCTCTTCACTACTAAAATTCTTGCGGTTCATCAGCGTTGCGAGGCCAAGCCCTAATGGCGGAACAGCGATTCCAACAGCAGCAATAGCCACCACGCTATACACGCCTTGTGCGACGCATATCAGCATAAAGGCGTAAGCCACTTTGTTAACCGGCCCACCCATATCAAAGGCCAGCATCAGACCCATGATCACCGCCAGAACCACAATGCTGCCTTGCTGCATTCCTTGCAGCCAATGAGTCAGATTACCGGTCAGCGCACCGACAGGTTCTCCTAAACCCCACATCATGATGCCCGCAGTAATAAAGGTGCCGACAATAGGAATGACAAAAATGGGCATCACCGAGCGCAGTATTTTGGGCACCGGGATTTTCTTGATATAGAAGACAACAATGCCGCCGATGATCCCGGCGATGATTGCGCCAAAGAACCCGGCCCCAAAACTGTTCCCCACCCAGGCACCTATTGCACAAGGGGCAAGCGCAGAACGCTCTGCAATTGAATAGCCGATGTAGGCCGCGAGGAACGGAACCATCAGCGTTAAACCTGCAACGCCTATATCAAACAGTTTTTTCAGATTGGGGTCGCTCAAAGCATCTGGCACAGCACCTTTGCCATAGAGCATGACGGAAACAGCCAGCAAAATACCGCCTGCCACCACGAAGGGAATCATATGCGACACGCCGGTCATTAAATGCTGTCGCGTGTTTTTGAGGATCTGGACCAACTCTTTCATAAAGCACTCCCGGCCTTAGCGGCGTATGTCCAAAATATTGGGGACACAATAGGCAATCCGGGCAGCGACAGACAGTGGATAAAAACGTCATTTACTGGATTTTTGTAATACGAAAATAGAAATGCGATCAGCCTCAAAACTTAACATTACTGGTTTCATTACTTACTTAATCAGGTTTTGTGAGGAATCTCGCAAATACCCATACACAATACATTTATCCAGTTTTTGACAGTTTTGTCTCATGGCGAGTCATGACAAAGGCCACTTATTCTGTAGTCATTGTTTTGAGTGGGTTCAGGAGAACTTCTATGGCACTGGTTATTCATTTCCGCTGTGATTTACCAAACGGAGTACATGCCCGCCCCGCCAGTCTTGTTGAAACACTGTGCAATCAGTTTTCCTCAACAATTGAATGGCATAACTTGCGCACCGATCGTCATGGTGATGCAAAAAGTGCATTGTCGCTTATCGGAACAGGGACATTAAAAGGGGACGACTGCCAAATTCGGGTCGCAGGTAACGATGAAGATCATGCTTTCGCCACGCTTTCCACCTTCATAAAAGATGAGTTTCCTCACTGTGACGCACCACTACCGGAAGCACAAAACAGCGAAATAGCTCCTGTTCCAGAATCCCTCTCACGCCTGAACCCCTCCTTCTTCCGTGCAAATCCGGTGTGTGGCGGAAGTGCCAGCGGAATACTCATTCCGCTCGCTTCACTTGATTTGAACAAACTAGGGGATTTGCCTGCGGCACGAAGCATTGACGTGGAACAAACGGCACTGGAGAGCGGGCTTGAGCAATTGCTAAGAGCTATCAATCTCCGTCAGCTCGCCAGCGACGGTACGGCTAGCGCTATTCTTGAAGCACATCGCTCCCTTGCGAGTGATATTTCATTACGCACGCAGCTTCTGGAACAGATACACGCAGGTGCAAGTTGCGCGGCAGCAGTAGTGAAAACAGCAGCATACTTTTGCGCTCAGTTTTCCCAATCAGAAAGTGTGTATCTGCAAGAGCGTGTACTTGATGTCCGGGATGTCTGCTTCCAGCTGTTACAGCATATTTACGGTGAAACGCGCTTCCCAACGCCCGGCAAGTTACAGCAGGAAGCCATCTGTGTAGCAGATGAAATTACACCCAGTCAGTTTCTGGAATTGGATAAGACCCTGCTCAAAGGGCTTGTGCTGCGTAGCGGCGGAACGACCTCCCACACGGTGATTCTGGCTCGCTCATTTAATATCCCAACACTTGTGGGAATGGATACAGATGCACTGCGCCCTTGGTTGCAACAAACGGTGCAAATCGACGGCGATCTTGGTCTCATCGTCGTCAATCTTACCGATTCGGTAAAACGCTATTACCAACAAGAAGCCTGGGTGCAGCAAGTTCTGCGCGATCAGCAAAAAGAATGGCTCAACCAGTTGGGGCGCACCGCGGATGGTCTTCGTCTGGAAGTGGCAGCCAACATTGCTCATTGTGTTGAATCGGCTCCAGCGTTTAATAACGGTGCAGAAGCTGTTGGTCTGTTCCGCACTGAAATGCTGTATATGGACCGCGTGCATGCTCCTTCAGAAGATGAACTTTACAATATCTACTGCCAGGCGCTGGAAGGGGCAAATGGGCGCAGCATAATTGTACGCACGATAGATATCGGCGGTGATAAGCCAGTGGAGTATTTGAATATTCCAGCGGAGAACAACCCGTTCCTTGGCTACCGTGCCGTGCGCATTTATCAAGAATACCTGTCGCTTTTCCATAGCCAGTTACGCTCCATTTTGCGCGCATCGGCACACGGATCATTAAAAATCATGATCCCCATGATCTCCTCAATGGAAGAGATCTTGTGGGTGAAAGATCAACTCGCCGAAGTAAAACAGACGCTACGCAGCGAACACATCCCATTTGATGAAAAAATCCCGCTCGGCATCATGCTTGAAGTGCCTTCGGTGATGTTCATCATCGATCAGTGCTGCGAGGAGATTGATTTCTTTAGCATTGGCAGCAATGACCTGACGCAATATCTGCTGGCGGTTGACCGTGACAATGCGAAAGTCACGCGTCATTACAACAGCTTAAATCCAGCATTTTTGCGCGCTCTGGATTTTGCAGTACAGGCGGTTCATCGCCAGGGGAAATGGATTGGGCTATGTGGTGAGCTGGGTGCGAAAGGCTCAGTTTTACCGTTGCTGGTGGGCTTAGGGATGGATGAAATCAGCATGAGCGCCCCTTCAATTCCGGCCACGAAAGCACGCCTGGCTCAGCTTGACAGCAAAGCCTGCCGCCAGTTGCTTAATCAGGCGATGGCCTGCCGTACCTCCCTCGAGGTCGAACATCTGCTGGCCCAGTTCCGCATGATTCAGCAAGATGCCCCCCTGATCATCCCACAATGCATCTCGCTGACCAACGACTGGCGCAGCAAAGAAGAGGTGATTAAAGGCATGACAGATAACCTGTTGATTGCCGGGCGTTGCCGCTATCCACGCAAACTAGAAGCCGACCTGTGGGCGCGGGAAGCCGTGTTCTCAACGGGCTTAGGTTTTAGCTTCGCGATACCACACAGCAAATCTGAACATATCGAACAATCAACAATTAGCGTGGCACGGCTTCCGGCCCCAGTGAAATGGGGTGATGACGAAGCCCAGTTCATCATTATGCTGACGCTCAATAAACACGCCGCAGGCGATCAGCATATGCGTATTTTCTCCCGCCTGGCGCGCCGCATCATGCATGAGGAATTTCGTCATGCACTGGTTCACGCCGTTTCGGAAGAGGCTATCGCCAGCCTGCTACAACACGAATTAGAACTCTAAGAGGACGAAATATGGAACTGTATCTGGATACCGCAAACGTAGCAGAAGTCGAACGCCTGGCCCGAGTCTTCCCAATAGCAGGTGTCACCACGAACCCGAGCATTATTGCCGCCAGTAAAGAACCCATCTGGGATGTCCTGCCACGACTACAAAAGGCCATCGGGGCAGGCGGCATTTTGTTTGCCCAGACCATGAGCCGTGATGCTCAGGGCATGGTGAACGAGGCCAAACGCCTGCGCTCTGCTGTTCCGGGTATCGTGGTGAAAATCCCTGTCACCTCAGAGGGGCTGGCTGCAATAAAGCTGCTGAAAAAGGAGGGAATCGCTACGCTGGGAACGGCCGTTTACAGCGCGTCGCAAGGCTTGCTGGCAGCACTGGCGGGAGCGAAATACGTCGCGCCGTATGTAAACCGCGTTGATGCGCAGGGAGGCGATGGCATTCGCATGGTTCAGGAATTACAGATGCTACTGAATCTTCACGCGCCCGAAAGCAAAGTGCTGGCAGCCAGTTTCAAAACACCACGCCAGGCGCTGGACTGCTTACTGGCAGGCTGCGAAGCAATCACCCTTCCGTTAGATGTAGCGCAACAAATGCTCAATACCCCTGCGGTAGAGTCAGCTATAGCTCAGTTTGAGCAAGACTGGGCTAACGCATTTGGTCATATCAACTTGTGAGGGAAATAGAGTATGGATCGCATTATTCAATCACCAGGTAAATACATCCAGGGCGCTGATGCCATCACGCGTATTGGAGAATATCTCAAACCGCTGGCTGAACGTTGGCTGGTCGTTGGAGACAAATTTGTCTTAGGATTTGCCGAATCTACGCTGGAAAAAAGCTTTAAAGATGCCGGGCTGATGCTGGAAATAGCCCCATTTGGCGGCGAATGTTCGCAAAATGAAATCGACCGTTTGCGTGGCGTTGCGCAAAAAGCACAGTGCAGCGCGGTACTCGGCATCGGGGGTGGAAAGACTCTCGACACCGCCAAAGCTTTGGCTCACTTTATGGGCGTGCCGGTTGCCATTGCACCGACTATTGCCTCCACCGATGCGCCTTGCAGCGCACTTTCCGTTATCTATACCGATACCGGTGAGTTTGACCGTTATCTGATGCTACCAAACAACCCTAATATGGTGATTGTTGATACCCAAATCGTGGCGAATGCACCCGCGCGAATGCTGGCAGCCGGGATTGGTGATGCAATGGCAACCTGGTTCGAAGCGCGAGCCTGCTCACGCAGCGGCGCAACCACAATGGCCGGCGGCAAGTGCACTCAGGCGGCATTAGCGCTCGCTGAACTTTGCTATAACACGCTGCTCGAAGAAGGTGAAAAAGCGATGCTTGCTGCCGAGTTGCATGTCGTGACCCCGGCTCTTGAGCGCATAATAGAAGCCAATACTTATCTGAGCGGCGTCGGCTTTGAAAGTGGCGGTCTGGCAGCGGCTCACGCTGTGCATAACGGCCTGACAGCCATTCCAGATGCGCATCATTACTATCATGGTGAAAAAGTCGCTTTCGGAACGCTGACGCAGCTAGTGCTTGAGAATGCCTCGGTCGAAGAGATAGAAACTGTCGCAGCACTCTGCCACTCCGTTGGTCTGCCAATAACGCTGGCTCAACTGGACATCAAGCAGGATGTTGAGGCAAAAATGCGCCGTGTTGCGCAGGCATCTTGCGCAGAAGGTGAAACCATTCATAACATGCCTGGTGGGGCGACTCCGGATCAGGTGTATGCCGCTCTACTGGTTGCTGACCAATATGGGCAACGTTTCCTGCAAGAATGGGAATAAGGCCATAAAAAAATCCCCGCTCACAAGCGGGGATTCTCACTTCAGATAGCGGCTTACTTCAGGTCAAAGCGATCCAGATTCATCACTTTCACCCAGGCAGCAACGAAGTCCTTCACAAACTTCTCTTTCGCATCACCGCTGGCATAAACTTCTGCCAGTGCGCGCAAAACAGAGTTTGAGCCAAAGACCAGGTCTGCGCGGCTTGCCAGATGTTTCACTTCACCCGTTTGACGGCAACGCCCTTCAAACAATTCAGAAGAGTCATCAGTGGCTTTCCATTCGGTGCCCATATCCAGCAGATTGACAAAGAAATCGTTGCTGAGAACACCTACACGATCGGTGAACACGCCTTGCTTACCGCCGTCGAAATTCGCACCCAGCCCACGCAAGCCGCCGACCAGAACGGTGAGTTCTGGAGCAGTCAGCGTCAGTTGCTGCGCTTTATCAATCAGCAGAGATTCCGTTGTTGCCGCATCCACACGAGCACGGTAGTTACGGAACCCATCTGCCGCTGGTTCAAGCAGGTTGAACATCTCGATATCAGTTTGATCCTGGCTGGCATCCACACGCCCAGGAATAAACGGAACACGCACGCTGACACCCGCAGCCTCCGCCGCTTGTTCAACGCCGACCACGCCCGCCAGAACAATGATATCGGCCAGCGAAGCTTTGCCAGCCTCTTTCTGAATCGCTTCCAACGTTGGCAGAACGCGAGCCGCGATGGCATTCACATCCCAACTCCGCTGTGGAGCCAGCGCCAGGCGCGCACCATTGGCACCACCACGTTTATCACCACCACGGAAAGTGGACGCTGATGCCCAGGCTACAGAGACGAGTTCACCAACTGACAAACCAGAATGTGAGATAGCTGCTTTCAGGTGATCGATATCTGCCGGAGTCGGGCTGAATACTGCTTTTGGCAGCGGATCTTGCCAAATTAGCTCTTCTTTTGGCACTTCCGGTCCGATATAACGCGCAATTGGCCCCATATCACGGTGCGTCAATTTGAACCATGCGCGGGCAAAAGCTTCATTGAAAGCTTGTGGATCATTGAGGAAGCGACGTGAGATCTTCTCAAATTCAGGGTCGAAACGCAGCGTCAGGTCGGTGACCAACATTGTCGGTTTACGTTTTTTCGATGGATCAAATGGATCAGGAATAATTTCAGGTGCATCGACCGCTTCAAACTGAATGGCACCAGCAGGGCTGCGTGTTTGCACCCATTCGAATTTGAACAGGTTCTCGAAGAAGTAGTTGCTCCACTGCGTTGGGGTTTGTGACCAGACAACTTCCAGGCCAGAAGTAATCGCATCCGCACCTGCACCACTCCCGTGGCTGCTGGTCCAACCCAGGCCTTGAGATTCGATCGGTGCTGCTTCCGGGTCGACGCCCACATGGGTCGCTTCTGCCGCGCCGTGGGTTTTGCCTAAGGTATGACCACCGGCAATGAGCGCAACCGTTTCTTCATCATTCATTCCCATATTGCCGAAAGTGGCACGAATAGCGGCGGCCGCAGAGAGCGGTTCACCGCTGGCGTTTGGCCCTTCAGGGTTAACGTAGATCAGCCCCATTTCGGTCGCTGCTAATGGGCGTTTTGCGAGTGCTTCTGGGTCACGATGTTCCAGCCAGGCTTTTTCATTACCCCAGTTCACATCAAGATCAGGTTCCCAGACATCTTCACGCCCGGCGCCAAAACCAAAGGTACGGAAGCCGGAGTTTTCCAGCGCCACGTTACCTGCCAGCACATAAAGGTCAGCCCAGGAGATTTTCTGGCCATATTTCTTTTTGATAGGCCACAGCAGGCGACGAGCTTTATCAAGGCTTACGTTGTCCGGCCAGGAGTTCAGTGGGGCAAAGCGCTGTTGCCCACGACCGGCACCGCCGCGTCCGTCTACTGCGCGATAAGTACCCGCGCCGTGCCAGGCCATACGAATAAACAGCCCTGCGTAGCTACCCCAGTCAGCAGGCCACCAGGGTTGAGAGTCGGTTAATAATGCTTTGAGGTCGCCTTTCAGCGCAGAATAATCCAGCTTGCTGAATTCTTTGCGGTAATCAAAATCTTCGCCAAGAGGATTTGAACGGTTGGAGTGCTGATTAAGAAGGTCTACGCGGAGTTGTTTTGGCCACCAGTCACGAGTGCTTGTTCCTGCTCCCGCGCTTTCATCATTTCCGCTCTGATGAAACGGGCACTTCCCTGCGTCTGTCGACAACTTATTATGATCGTTTTCGTTTGTGCTCATCTTCCTGCTCCCTTCGCTATTTTAATACCAGGATATACGGCTCTGCAGATAAGTTATAGATGAAAAAAACTACAGATTTGATAGATATTTCCTGTTGGCTAATGAGCAACATAGCAAAACTGATTCGAAGAAACGTCGACAGCAACATAAACTTTCAAAACTTAACATTAGAAATGAAAGGGGTATTGAGAGGGGGAATGGATTTACTGCGGAAAGTTATGGCCCTTGCGGGCCATTGTCAGAATTATACTGCCGGGCGAACACCCAGGGTGTGGCAAATTGCGTAGCTCATTTCTGCACGGTTAAGCGTGTAGAAATGGAAGTCTTTCACGCCCTCACGGCTGAGGATTTTCACCATATCCATCGCAATATTGGCACCGACCATTTTGCGCGTTTCAGCGTCGTTATCCAGCCCTTCAAACATTTGCGCCATCCAGTGCGGGACACGCACGTTGGTCATGGTGGCGAATTTATGGGCCTGCTTGTAGTTACTCACCGGCAAAATGCCTGGCACGATTTCGACGTCGATACCCGCTGCGGCGCAGCGATCGCGAAAGCGCAGATAGCTTTCCACATCGAAGAAGAACTGAGTAATTGCGCGGTTTGCGCCTGCGTCAATTTTACGCTTCAGGTTGATCAAATCAGCCTGTGCGCTTTTCGCTTCTGGATGAACTTCCGGATAGGCGGCGACGGAGATATCAAAATCACCGACGTCTTTGAGCAATGTGACCAGATCTGAAGCGTACATATCCGGCTTGCCGCCGCCTGGCGGTAAATCGCCGCGCAGAGCGACGATGTGACGAATGCCGTTATTCCAGTAATCCTGCGCGATAGTGCGCAATTCTTCGCGGGTGGCATCGATACAGGTCAAATGCGGGGCTGCTTCCAGGCCAGTGCGGTCTTTAATGCCTTTGATGATGCTATGGGTACGGTCGCGTTCGCCAGAGTTTGCACCGTAAGTTACGGAGACAAATTTCGGTTTCAGGCTGCTGAGGCGGTCAATTGAGCTCCACAGGGTTTGTTCCATTTCACTGGTGCGCGGCGGGAAAAACTCAAAGGAAACGTTAATTTGCCCGGCAACTTCGGCCAGACTCTGATTCAGTGCTTCCCGCTGGTTGGCGTGAAAAAAGCTCATACCCTTACCTCATCAATCGCATTTTATTATGTGGTGTTGTGTTTTACTACATCCAGACGTTTAGACGTCCAGATAGCAAGATGAAGGAAAAGCATGGCGCCGTCAACTGATAATTCAACACAAGAAATGAGGAATTCTCAATCAAGTTGAAATTTATTCACGATGGCCGTGAATAATTAAAAAAGGCCAGCAAAAGCTGGCCTCGGTTTTTTTCGCAATCGTTACAGCAACTGCGCCAGACGGTTGAGATCCGACTGGATAGCACCCGCTGTCACATCGCGCCCGGCACCCGGCCCACGAATCACCAGTGGGTTATCGCGATACCAGCGACTTTCGATGGCAAATACGTTATCGCACGGCAGCAGTGAAGCCAGAGGATGCTCAGGGCGTACCGCTTCCACACCAACACGCGCTTTACCGTTAGCGTCGAAACGCGCCACATAGCGCAGAAGCAGCCCCATTTCCTGAGCGGCTTCAAAGCGCTGAAGCATTTGCTCATTGATCTCATCGCCATTTTCGAAGAAATGGTCGATGGAACCCGTTTCACTTCCGCTTGTGACCAGCGACTCAACACGCACCTGATCGGGTTCGATGTCATAACCCGCTTCACGAGCCAGAATCACCAGCTTGCGCATCACATCTTTCCCGGAGAGATCGACGCGCGGATCGGGTTCAGTCAGCCCTTGCTGCCAGGCCTGGTCAACTAAATCGGTAAATGGAACAGTGCCGTCGAACTGCAGGAACAGCCAGGAAAGCGTACCCGAGAAAATACCGCTGATAGCCAGAATGGAATCGCCGCTTTCACGTAAGTCACGCACGGTATGGTTCACCGGCAGGCCCGCGCCTACGGTTGCGTTGTACAGCCAGTGGCGGCCCGTTTTGGTAAACGCGTTGCGAATTTCACGGTATTTCTGACCGGTACTTGCACCCGCGACTTTATTGGCGCTGATAACATGGAAACCGTGGCTGGCGAAATCAAGGTATTGGTCGGCCAGCTGTTCGCTCGCCGTCACATCCAGCACCACTAAATCATCATATGGGTGCGCACGCATCCACTGGAATAATGACTCTTCATCTTGCTCTACGGCTTCATCATTGAAGAAAGCGAGCGCACGGCTGGCGTCCAGACCTTCGTAATTCAGCAAGCTGCGGCGGCTATCAACCACACCCGACAGAACAAATTCAAAGCCGGTGCGAGCTGAAAGGGTTTCTTGTTCGCGAGAGAAAAGTTCTAACCAGCGCGAGCCTATATTGCCCTTCCCAAACAGGACCAGACCAATACGTTTTTCAGCACGGAACAGAGATTTATGCAGGCCTTTGATGAGGTTTTCGGTTGGGCCAACACGCAACACCGCCACCAGGCTGATGCCATCTTCTGACTGCCAGATAAACTCAACAGGCTGATCTTTCAGTTGCTGCCAGAAGCGGTGGCTGTGCAGTGGATTACGGCAAACGCCCGCGCCTACCATTGCGACCAGCGCCAGACCTTCTCGCAGGCGTAATTCGCCAGGAAGATTAGCATCCTGAAGGGTTTGCAGCACGCTGCCAGCCACTTCTGAGGTATAGCAAAGCTGGAGCAGATTGCGGTCAGGATGAACACCAATCGACAACGGGCGAATCTGAGCGCGCTTTAACAGCGTATCCAGTTCTTTGTGCGCCAGTTTAAAATCTTGCTGCGGAGCAACTTCCAGTTCAATCAGGCACACATCATCGTGGCTGGTAACAATGCGTGCGCCAGTGCCGGAAGCCAGCACGCGCTCGATACGTGTGGAGCCTTGCTCTGGTGAATAGCTACAACGTAATTGCAGATCGATGTCGCTACCTGAAACGGGCTGCAAGGTACGGGCGTGCAGCACAGGAGCGGCAAGACGCGCCAGTTCACTGGCTTCGTCCAGGCGTAGCAATGGGAGCAAACACGCATCTTTGACTTTACGTGGGTCGGCACTATAAACCCCGGCAACGTCACTCCAGATGGTCACGCGGGAAACCCCTGCCAGAGCACCAATCTGCGTTGCAGAATAGTCAGAACCGTTACGACCCAACAGCACGGTTTCACCCGCATCGTTACGGCAGATAAAGCCGGTAACCACGAGGCGTTTGTGTGGATGCTGCGCCATCAATTCTTGCAGCAGCGGCCAGGATAAACCTTCATTAACTTGAGGTTGCGCCGAGCGTTCAGCGCGCATAAATTCACGCGCATCAAGCCAGGCTGCTGGATGACCTAATTGATTCAACACCGCAGACATCAGGCGTGCAGACCAAATTTCACCATGACCCACGACTTCGGCATACACCGCGTCAGTCATTTTGCCGTCAAGCAAACCCGCCAGACGCTCAAGATCGTGAACAAACTGGCCAATCAAAGTATCAGCAACATCAGCTGCCACCAGGCCGCTAATCAGGTCGCTTTGATAACGACGTAGCGCCTGCTGAACCTGATGAGCAGAAAGACGATCGCTTTGGCTCAATTTTAGCCAGTTAATCAACTGGTTAGTTGTGCTACCGGCGGCAGAAACCACCATCATGTCGCCAAGTTTAGAATACTCGGCCATGATCCCCGCAACGCGCAGGTAACACTTCACATCTGCCAGACTACTGCCGCCAAATTTATGCAGTTGACGACCCGACGCCCCTGTTGGTGCTGAAACACTCATGCTTACCCCTCGGCTGCAACCCGGAAGGCATTTTCCAGGTCAGCAATTAAATCTTCGCTATCTTCAATGCCAGTAGAAATACGCAACAAGGTTTCTGAAATCCCCGCTGCCGCACGCGCTTCTGGAGCCATGCCCGCATGGGTCATCGTCGCCGCGTGTGAAATCAAACTTTCTACTCCACCCAGCGATTCCGCTAACGTGAAGAGAGTCAGGCTACTCAGGAAACGACGCAATGTTTGCTCGTCGCCATTAAATTCAAAACTCAGCATCGCGCCAAAACCTTTTTGCTGACGAGCCGCAATTTCATGGCCCTGGTTTTCAGGCAGCGAAGGATGATACAGCTTTTTCACCAGCGGTTGCGTTTGCAGGAAATCAACAATCGCCTGGGCGTTGCGTTGTGCCACTTCCATACGAGGTGAGAGTGTACGCAGGCCACGCAGCAGCAAGTAGCTATCGAAAGCGCTGCCGGTGACACCAATGTTGTTTGCCCACCAGGCAAGCTCAGTCACGGTTTCAGCGTCTTTCGCAATTACAACACCTGCGACCACGTCTGAGTGGCCATTCAGGTATTTAGTACAAGAATGCAGAACTAAATCCGCACCCAGGGCCAGCGGATTTTGCAGAGCCGGGCTCAGGAAAGTGTTATCCACCACGCTGATTGCCCCAGCTTCACGCGCTGCGGCGCAGATTTTCGCAATATCTACCACGCGTAACAAGGGATTACTTGGGCTTTCGACCAGCACCAGCTTCGGTTTTTCGGCCAGTGCTGCATTTAATGCAGCTTCATCACCTTGATCAACAAACAAAACGCGATATGCGCCACGTTTTGCCAGACTATCAAACAGGCGATAGCTGCCACCGTAGCAGTCATGAGGAGCCACCAGCAGGTCGCCAGGTTTCAGGAAAACGGTCGTGACCAGATGGATGGCTGACATGCCGGTATTCGTCAGCACCGCGCCCGCTCCGCCTTCCAGTTCTGCCAGCGCGCGCTGTACGACATCACGCGTAGGATTCCCACGGCGCGAATAGTCATGCGCACGAGGTTCGTTAAATCCGGTGAAATTATAAGTGCTGGAAAGGTGGATAGGTGGGACAACGCAGCCGTATTGCTCGTCATCGTTCAAACCGCTACGTACTGCGATAGTTGCCTGTTTGCGCGTCATGGCTCTCGAATCCTTGCTGGTCGAATAAAGGTCAGGCACCAGAGTAAACACTGCCGAGTTAGACGTCAATACATCTGGACATCTAAACTTCTTTGCGTATAGATTGAGCAAACGCGAAATAGCCGTTAAAATTATATGCTTTAGGGTGATAGCGCCGCAGACCGCGGATCAATAAACGCTTACACTACGACCAGATAATCGCTTTTGCCGCGCATGTGACCGGTGGAGGCCTAAATACATTGATAAGAGGATTAAGTATCTCATGGCTGAATGGAGCGGCGAATATATCAGCCCTTACGCTGAGCACGGGAAGAAGAGTGAGCAAGTAAAGAAAATTACGGTTTCCATTCCTCTGAAGGTGTTAAAAATCCTCACCGATGAGCGTACCCGTCGCCAGGTGAATAACCTGCGTCACGCAACAAACAGTGAGTTGCTGTGCGAAGCTTTCCTGCACGCGTTTACCGGCCAACCGTTGCCAAACGATGCAGACCTGCGCAAAGAGCGTAGCGATGAAATTCCTGAAGCGGCAAAAGTGATTATGCGCGAGCTGGGGATTGATCCAGAGACCTGGGAATATTAAGGTTTTACGGGATCGACAGAAACAAAAAAGGCGCCGTTAGGCGCCTTTTTCTTACTACCGTAGAGCAAAGAATTACTTCTTCGCGCCTGGAACGCTGAAACGCTTGTTGAAGCGGTCAACGCGGCCACCGGTAGCAACATCACGCTGCTTGCCAGTGTAGAACGGGTGGCATTCGCCACATACGTCCAGGTTCAGATCATGACCCACGGTAGAGCGAATCTTGATAGAATTACCGCAAGAACAGTTTGCAGTAATTTCTGCGTAGTTCGGGTGAATATTCTTTTTCATGGAAAACCTCTGTATAAGGCCGCGCCGCTCTTCCAGCCCTAACGCCAGACACCGCGCGAAGTTGATAAATTAGGTTTTTTGACACCAAAAACTGCGCATCAAAGGCGGCGAATCATACAGAACCCCGCGAGTGGATGCAAACTGATCCGCATTTTCTGGAACACACAGTGTACACTATCTCGTCATTTTTATCAGCCTGGATGTATTAATGCCTGTCGCCCACGTCGCTTTACCGGTTCCTCTCGCCCGTACTTTTGACTACTTCATTCCTGCTGGAATGCAGGTGGCATCAGGCTGTCGCGTCATGGTGCCGTTTGGTAAACGCCAGGCTGTCGGGATCGTTGTTTCTGTTAGCGAGCACAGTGAATTGTCTCTCAATGAGCTAAAACCTGTTGCTGAAGTTCTGGATGGCGCTTCGTTGTTTCCGGATTCGCTCTGGCGCGTACTGCTGTGGGCGGCCGAGTATTACCACCATCCGCTAGGCGACGTGCTCTTCCACGCACTACCGGGTTTGCTGCGCCAGGGGAAACCCGCCCACCACGCGCCGTTGTGGTACTGGTTCGCCACTGAAGAAGGCAAAGCCGTAGACCTTAATAGCCTGAAACGTGCGCCTAAACAGCAGCAAGCTCTGGCAGCGGTACGGCAAAAAATCATCTGGCGTCATCAGGTTAGCGAGCTGGAAATCAGCGAGGCCGGGCTACAAGCTCTGCGAGCCAAAGGTTTATGCGACCTGAAAAGTGCTGCGCCGTCGGCCGCAGACTGGCGCGATAGCTATTCGGTAGAGGGTGAGCGTTTACGGCTCAACACCGAGCAGGCCACCGCCATCGGCGCCATTCATAGCTCCGCCGACCATTTTGCCGTCTGGTTGCTGGCAGGCATCACCGGATCAGGCAAAACCGAAGTTTATCTCAGTGTGCTGGAAAACGTGCTGGCGCAGGGTAAGCAAGCCCTGGTTCTGGTGCCAGAAATTGGTTTAACACCGCAAACTATCGCCCGTTTTCGCGAGCGTTTTAACGCGCCGGTCGAAGTTTTGCACTCCGGGCTTAACGATAGCGAACGCCTCGCGGTATGGCTGAAAGCACGCAGTGGCGAAGCGGCGATTGTGATTGGCACGCGTTCATCACTTTTCACCCCGTTTTGCCGTCTCGGCGTGATCGTGATTGATGAAGAACACGATAGCTCTTATAAGCAGCAAGAAGGCTGGCGCTATCACGCACGTGATTTAGCCGTGTATCGCGCTCACGCAGAAGATATTCCGATTATTCTTGGCTCGGCAACACCCGCGTTGGAAACCCTGCACAACGTTCAGGTCGGAAAATATCGCCAGTTACGGCTGACAAAACGCGCCGGGAATGCACGCCCGGCCACGCAGCAAGTGGTGGATTTAAAAGGTCAGCCGCTAAAATCAGGGCTTGCGCCAGCACTCATCAAAAAAATTGGCCAGCACCTGAAAGCCGATAATCAGGTAATTCTGTTCCTGAACCGCCGAGGATTTGCCCCAGCTTTGCTGTGCCATGAATGCGGCTGGATAGCAGAGTGCCCACGCTGCGATCACTATTACACCTACCATCAGGGCCAGCGCCATTTGCGCTGCCACCATTGTGACAGCCAAAGAGCAATTCCCCAGCAATGCCCGCATTGTGGTTCTACCAACCTGGTTCCGGTTGGTATGGGAACGGAGCAGCTTGAGCACAGTCTTGAGCCTGAGTTTCCGGGCGTACCAATTTCACGCATCGACCGCGACACCACCAGCCGCAAAGGCGCACTTGAGCAACAGTTGGCAGAAGTCCATCGTGGCGGCGCACGCATTTTGATTGGTACGCAAATGCTGGCGAAAGGCCATCACTTCCCTGATGTGACACTGGTTGCCTTGTTGGATGTCGACGGTGCGCTATTTTCAGCTGACTTCCGGGCAGCGGAACGTTTTGCGCAGCTTTATATTCAGGTATCAGGCCGTGCCGGGCGAGCCGGTAAACAAGGTGAAGTTCTGCTGCAAACTCACCACCCTGAGCATCCTTTATTACAAACGTTGCTCACAAAAGGTTACGACGATTTCGCAAGCCAGGCGCTCACGGAACGCAAAACAGTCTTCTTGCCGCCATTTACCAGCCACATCATGTTCCGTGCAGAAGATCAGAATAACCATCAGGCGCCGCTCTTTTTGCAGCAGTTACGGAACCTGCTGGAATCCAGCCCGTTAAGAGATGATCAGTTGTGGATAATGGGGCCGGTGCCGTGTTTGCAACCTAAACGCGGCGGCCGTTTTCGCTGGCAAATACTCCTGCAACATCCTTCCCGTGCTCGCCTACAGCGCCTCGTTAGCCATTCATTGAAACTGGTCAATACGTTACCGGAATCACGTAAAGTGAAGTGGATGCTGGATGTTGATCCGACAGACGGCTAGCACAAAGCCCTGTGGATATGCGAAGCAGATCGAAAAATTCAACAACCATCACACTTTTAATGAAATAACTGTAACTAACCGGCATCAATTTCTGCTAAGAATGTGGACATGGTCAGACACCAGGGACGTTGTCAGCACCTGTAAAGTGCACGCGAGGAGAAGAAGTTGAAGCCGAAGAATCAGGTTGCCAATGCAACCATGAAAGATGTTGCTGTGCAGGCGAAAGTCTCAACGGCAACCGTGTCCAGAGCGTTAATGAACCCGGACAAAGTATCGCAAAGCACTCGAAATCGTGTGGAACAAGCGGCAATTGCCGTTGGCTATTTACCCCATTCCCTGGGGCGAAATTTAAAGCGTAATGAGTCTCGCACCATTCTGGTTATTGTCCCGGATATTTGTGATCCCTTCTTTAGCGAAATTATTCGCGGGATTGAAGTGACCGCAGCCGAGCAAGGCTACCTGGTGTTGATTGGCGATTGCGCTCATCAAAATCAGCAGGAAAAAACCTTCATCAACCTGATCATCACGAAGCAGATTGATGGCATGTTGCTGCTCGGTTCACGGTTGCCCTTTGATGCCAGCATTGAAGAACAACGCAATTTACCGCCAATGGTCATGGCGAACGAATTTGCTCCCGAACTCGAGCTACCAACGGTTCATATTGATAACCTGACCGCTGCGTTCAATGCTGTTTATTATTTGCAGCAGCTCGGACATCAGAAAATAGCCTGTATCGCTGGCCCGGAAGAAATGCCACTTTGCCATTATCGCTTACAAGGATACGTGCAGGCATTGCGCCGTACGGGAGCGGTGGTCGATCCGCATTATATTGCGCGCGGTAACTTTACTTACGAAGCCGGTGCGGCAGCTTTGGCGCAACTCCTGGCGCTGCCTAATCCGCCGAGTGCAGTATTCTGCCATAGCGACGTCATGGCGCTTGGCGCGTTGTCTCAAGCCAAACGTAGCGGCTTGCGCGTGCCAGAAGATTTATCAATTATGGGCTTTGATGACATTGCACTTTCACAGTTCTGTGACCCACCGCTGACTACCGTCGCCCAACCCCGTTTCGATATCGGGCGGGAGGCTATGCTACTGCTTTTGGATCAGCTAAACGGTCACGCCGTAAGTAGTGGCTCGCGTTTACTGGATTGCGAGCTGATTGAACGAGGCTCTACCAGCGCACCTGGCAATAGAAAATGACCCGCTTTAGGACACTGGATTCTGGTCAAAGGGATGCCCATTAAGTAACATGGCGGGCTGATAAACGAAAAAAATATAGCGAATCAATAGTGGCACAACGAGATTATGTACGCCGCGGGCAATCGGCAGGTACGCGGCGTAAGAAAAGTAACACCCGTAGCAAGCAACGCAGCATGCCATCCGTTTCGCCGACGATGGTCGCTATCGCGGCAGCCGTTCTGGTGACCTTTATTGGTGCCCTGTACTTCATTACTCATCACAAAAAAGATGAAAGCGAAGCCCTGCCTGGGCATAAAGTCACAGGTAACGGCCTGCCGCCTAAACCCGAAGAACGCTGGCGTTATATCAAAGAACTGGAAAACCGTCAGACGGGTGTGCGCGCCCCTACCGAGCCTTCTGCCGGTGGTGAAGTGCAAAATAAAGATCAGCTCACCAGTGAACAGCGCCAGTTGCTGGAGCAAATGCAGGCAGATATGCGCCAGCAACCGACGCAGCTCAATGAAGTACCCTGGAACGAACAGACGCCAGAGCAGCGTCAGAACACACTTCAGCGCCAGAAAGTGATTCAGCAGCAACAGCAATTCACTGCTCAACAAGTTGCGCCGCAGACGCGTACGGTACAGCCACAGTCTCAACCTGCCGCGCAACAGCCACGTACTGTTCAGCAACAGCCGCGTACCACAACAACGGCACAACAGCCGTACCAGGATTTGTTGCAAACGCCGCCACATAACACTCAGCAGCGTGCCGCACAGCCGGTGACACAACCGCGTGAATCCGCGCAGCCGAAGGCGGCTCCGATTACCCGTGAGGAAGTAGCGAAACAAGCTCCGGCAGCTCAGGAGAAGCCAAAGGACGAGAAACGCTGGATGGTTCAGTGCGGCTCGTTTAAAGGCAGCGAGCAGGCGGAAACCGTTCGTGCGCAGCTTGCGTTTGAAGGCTTTGATTCCCGGATTACCACCAACAATGGTTGGAACCGCGTCGTCATTGGCCCAATCAAAGGCAAAGACAATGCTGATGGAACGATCAACCGTCTGAAGATGGCGGGTCACTCTAACTGTATTCGTCTTGGCACTGGGGGTTGAAACCCCCAAAATCCCCCCCATCTATAATTGCATTCAGCCCCGATAAAATGTCGGGGTACTTATTTAGCTGATGCAATAAGGGGTCTGCTCGTGACAACAATAGTAAGTGTGCGCCGCAATGGCCATGTCGTAATCGGTGGTGATGGTCAGGCCACGCTCGGCAATACTGTAATGAAAGGCAACGTCAAAAAAGTGCGTCGTTTGTATAACGACAAAGTGATTGCTGGCTTTGCTGGCGGCACTGCGGATGCCTTCACCCTATTCGAATTGTTTGAACGCAAGCTTGAAATGCACCAGGGCCACCTGGTGAAAGCTGCGGTTGAACTGGCAAAAGACTGGCGTACCGACCGTATGCTGCGCAAACTCGAAGCTCTGCTTGCAGTCGCTGACGAAAACGCCTCTCTTATCATCACCGGTAATGGTGATGTTATCCAACCAGAAGATGACCTGATTGCCATTGGTTCAGGCGGCCCTTATGCCCAGGCTGCGGCACGTGCGCTTCTTGAAAATACTGAACTAGGTGCTCGTGACATCGTAGAGAAATCGCTGGGGATCGCCGGTGATATCTGCATCTACACCAACCATTTCCATACTATTGAAGAATTAGCGTCTAAGGCGTAAGGAATCCCCATGTCTGAAATGACTCCACGCGAAATTGTCAGCGAACTGAACAAACACATCATTGGCCAGGACAATGCCAAGCGTTCCGTGGCGATTGCGCTGCGTAACCGCTGGCGCCGTATGCAGCTTGATGAAGAGCTGCGTCATGAAGTTACGCCAAAAAACATTCTGATGATCGGCCCAACTGGCGTAGGTAAAACCGAAATTGCCCGCCGTCTGGCAAAACTGGCTAACGCGCCGTTCATTAAAGTTGAAGCAACCAAATTCACCGAAGTCGGCTATGTGGGTAAAGAAGTGGATTCTATCATCCGCGATCTGACTGATTCCGCGATGAAAATGGTGCGTCTGCAATCCATCGAGAAAAACCGCTATCGTGCTGAAGAAATGGCAGAAGAGCGCATTCTTGATGTGCTGATCCCGCCAGCTAAAAACAACTGGGGTCAAAACGAAACTGCACCTGAGCCATCTGCGGCTCGCCAGTCTTTCCGTAAGAAATTGCGTGAAGGCCAACTGGACGATAAAGAAATTGAAATCGATCTGGCTGCGGCACCGATGGGTGTTGAAATCATGGCTCCTCCTGGCATGGAAGAAATGACCAGCCAGTTGCAGTCCATGTTCCAGAATCTCGGCGGTCAGAAGCAAAAACCTCGCAAGCTGAAAATCAAAGACGCGATGAAACTTCTGATTGAAGAAGAAGCTGCGAAACTGGTGAACCCGGAAGAGCTTAAGCAAGACGCGATTGATGCCGTTGAGCAACATGGCATCGTGTTTATCGATGAGATCGATAAAATCTGTAAGCGCGGTGGCAACAGCTCCGGCCCGGATGTGTCTCGTGAAGGTGTGCAGCGTGATTTGCTGCCGCTGGTTGAAGGCTGCACCGTTTCGACTAAACACGGTATGGTCAAAACTGACCACATTCTGTTTATCGCATCCGGCGCATTCCAGGTGGCAAGCCCGTCTGATTTGATTCCTGAATTGCAGGGTCGTCTGCCAATTCGTGTGGAATTACAGGCGCTGACCGTAGAAGATTTCGAGCGTATTCTGACTGAGCCAAATGCGTCGATCACTGTGCAGTACAAGGCGCTGTTGGGCACCGAAGGCGTAAATATCGACTTCACCGAAGATGGTATTCGTCGTATTGCTCAAGCCGCATGGCAAGTGAACGAATCGACTGAAAACATCGGTGCGCGTCGTCTGCACACTGTGCTGGAACGTCTGGTTGAAGATATCTCTTATGATGCCAGCGAGATGAACGGCCAATCCATCCTGATCGATGGCGAATATGTCAGTAAGCATCTGGATGAGCTAGTAGCAGATGAAGACTTGAGCCGTTTTATCCTATAATCCCGCTCAACGTATTTTCTTCATTTGAAATGGAGGGCTTATGCCCTCCATTTTTTTATATCTAACAGAGAGAACTATGAGCGAATCGCACTCTGTAAGCACCACTCAGGCCTGGCTTGAAAGCCTGCGCCCACGCACGTTACCTCTGGCATTTGCCTCAATTGTTTGTGGTTCGGCGTTGGCTTTCTGGCAAGGTGTGTTTAACCCTGCAATCGCATTGTTGGCATTGTTGACTGCGGGGTTACTGCAAATCCTCTCAAATCTGGCGAATGATTACGGCGATGCGGTAAAAGGTAGCGACAAAGAAGACCGTATCGGGCCGCTGCGCGGGATGCAAAAAGGGGTGATTACTCAAGCGCAAATGAAAAAGGCGCTGATGATCACCGTGATACTGATTTGCCTTTCTGGACTGGCGCTGGTGGCCGTTGCCTGCCGTACGCTGGCAGATTTCCTCGGCTTCCTGGCTTTAGGTTTACTGGCAATCATCGCGGCCATCACCTACACCGTCGGCACGCGTCCGTATGGTTACATGGGGCTTGGTGATATTTCGGTGCTGGTGTTTTTCGGCTGGCTGAGCGTGGCAGGAACCTGGTATCTACAAGCGCACTCTCTCGCGCCACTAGTCTTTTTACCTGCGACCGCGTGCGGGTTATTAGCGACTGCAGTGCTTAATATTAATAATTTGCGCGATATCGACAGCGACCGGGAAAACGGTAAAAACACGCTGGCGGTGCGTCTGGGGCCAGTGCAGGCTCGTCGTTATCACGCCTGCTTGCTGATGGGCGCTCTGGTCTGCCTGGCCGTGTTTAATCTGGTGTGGCTACAAAGTCTGTGGGGTTGGCTGTTTGTGCTGGCAGCACCGCTTCTGATTAAGCAAACCCTGTTTGTGCTGCGCGAAAGGGATCCGCTCGCGATGCGTCCCATGCTCGAGCGCACGGTAAAAGCCGCGTTACTGACTAACCTATTGTTTGCGATAGGAGTTGTGCTTAGTACGGTGTCGTTTTAGCTGACAAATATCAATTAACAATTGATGATTTTGCCAACAGTTAACATTAAGCGATATACTGACAACTCGTGCAGCAACAGAATCTTAATCCTATGAAATATGATACTTCCGAGCTTTGCGACATCTACCAGGAAGATGTCAACGTCGTTGAACCGCTGTTTTCCAATTTCGGTGGGCGGTCGTCCTTTGGCGGGCAAATCATCACGGTGAAATGTTTCGAGGACAACGGATTGTTGTATGATCTGCTCGAACAAAATGGCCGTGGCCGAGTGCTGGTGATTGATGGCGGTGGCTCAGTTCGCCGCGCGTTGATTGACGCAGAACTTGCCCGTCTGGCGACTCAAAACGAGTGGGAAGGCATTGTGGTATACGGTGCCGTGCGCCAGGTCGATGACCTGGAAGAACTGGATATTGGTATTCAGGCAATTGCCGCCATTCCTGTTGGCTCTGCGGGTGTTGGCGTTGGTGAAAGTGACGTGCGCGTTAACTTTGGCGGCGTGACATTCTTCTCCGGCGACCATCTGTATGCGGATAACACCGGCATTATCCTTTCCGAAGATCCCCTCGATATTGAGTAACAAAATCGAATAACAAAACGGGCGCCCTGGGGCGCCCGTTTTTATTGAAGCTGTGGTCTTACACTTCTTCCATTTTACCCAGCAGGGCGTGCAGACGATCCTGCCAGACGTGCTGTTGCTCTTTCAGAGAATTGTTTTCGCGTACTAATTCTTCATGATTGCTCTGAGATTGCTGAACTTGCTGAGACAGATTGTTGTTCGTCTCTTTCAGTTCTTCGATTTCCATTTGCAGCAGGGTAATGGTATCAATCGCCTGCTGTACTTTTGCTTCCAGTTTCTCAAACACTTCAAATGACATTTCGAACCTCTCCTGAATTGCAAGGCGTTGATGGATGTCTATACCCGTTAGCATTCGAGTTGCAGGTAGGCGGCCAGGGAGCTTATCCCGATGAGCTTACTTCAGTAAGTGTTCGGGTAAGTGAGCGCAGCCAACGTCCCTGCAGCTTGAAGGATGATGGGTATAAATCCCCGTTCCGGATATTCCCCGAAGACACCTTATGAATATATGCGCACCACGCAGCGTGTCTCGATTGTAAGTAGCGTGAGTACGCGTGTCCAGCGAGTTCAAGCGCTCTTTGCGTAACATAACGTTTTTCGGCATATACCGAACGACAGGGCGGCTTAAAATCACTATTTGTTAATGCGCTGAAGATTAACGTGCGCGTTTGCGTTGTCTTTTTTGGGTGATAATGCGCACATAATGACGCGAAATCGCTCATTTTTATGACGAGCCACACAAATTTAAGGTTCGATATTTCTCGTTTATGTTCGTTAACGATAAATTAACACTACGCCTACATGGCACCTGCGCGGCAGGGAATGCCCGAACAAACAATAATCATTAATTTTGCCTTCAGGACCCTATTATGAGTCAGACAGCTCCATCAACCTTGAAAGGTCAGTGCATCGCCGAGTTCATGGGTACAGCATTGTTGATTTTCTTTGGTGTCGGATGCGTTGCCGCCTTAAAAGTGGCAGGCGCAAGCTTCGGGCAATGGGAAATTAGTATCATCTGGGGGCTGGGGGTAGCGATGGCTATCTACCTGACCGCAGGGGTATCCGGTGCGCACCTCAACCCGGCAGTCACCATCGCATTGTGCCTGTTCGCCTGCTTCGATAAACGCAAAGTGGTTCCGTTTATTGTTTCACAAGTCGCAGGTGCGTTCTGCGCCGCAGCTTTGGTGTATGGCCTGTATTACAATTTATTCCTCGATTACGAACAGACGCATCATATGGTGCGCGGCAGCGTAGAAAGCCTGGATTTGGCCGGTATCTTCTCAACCTATCCTAATCCACACATCAATTTGATTCAGGCGTTTGCTGTAGAGATGGTGATTACCGCCATTTTGATGGGCGTTATCCTGGCTCTGACTGATGATGGCAACGGCATTCCACGTGGCCCATTAGCACCGTTGCTGATTGGCTTGCTGATTGCGGTTATCGGCGCATCAATGGGACCGCTCACCGGCTTTGCTATGAACCCTGCGCGTGACTTCGGTCCGAAACTGTTTGCATGGCTCGCGGGCTGGGGTGAGGTTGCCTTTACGGGTGGACGCGATATTCCTTACTTCCTGGTGCCAGTATTTGGCCCAATAGTAGGCGCAGCACTTGGCGCATTTGGCTACCGTAAGTTGATTGGCCACCATTTACCTTGCGATGTATGTGTTGAAGATAAAGAGAAATCCAGCACCTCCACGCAACAAAATGCTTCTTTGTAAGACTGACTTCAGGACAAGATTATGACTCACGAAAAAAAATATATCGTCGCACTTGATCAGGGTACCACCAGCTCCCGCGCCGTCGTCCTGGATCACGATGCCAACGTAGTCAGCGTTTCGCAGCGCGAATTCCAGCAAATCTACCCAAAAGCAGGATGGGTAGAACACGACCCAATGGAGATTTGGGCAACACAAAGTTCCACACTTGTCGAAGTGTTGGCGAAAGCTGATATCAACTCAGACCAAATTGCCGCCATTGGTATCACCAACCAACGTGAAACCGCGATTGTCTGGGAAAAAGAGACGGGCAAACCGATTTATAACGCCATCGTCTGGCAGTGCCGTCGTACCGCAGAAATCTGCGAACAGCTCAAACGCGACGGACTGGAAGAGTACATCAAATCAGCAACCGGCCTAGTGGTTGACCCGTATTTCTCCGGCACCAAAGTGAAGTGGATTCTGGACCATGTGGAGGGTTCGCGTGAGCGTGCTCGCCGTGGCGAATTGCTGTTTGGTACGGTCGATACCTGGCTTATCTGGAAAATGACTCAAGGGCGCGTGCACGTCACCGACTACACCAACGCCTCCCGTACCATGTTGTTTAACATCCACGATCTCACCTGGGATGACCGCATGCTCGAAGCGCTGGATATCCCACGCGAGATGCTGCCAGAAGTGCGTAAATCTTCAGAAGTTTATGGTCAGACTAACATCGGTGGTAAAGGCGGTACGCGTATTCCTATCGCCGGGATTGCTGGCGACCAGCAAGCCGCTCTGTTTGGTCAGTTGTGCGTCAAAGAAGGGATGGCGAAAAACACCTACGGCACCGGCTGCTTCATGTTGATGAACACCGGTACTCAGGCGGTTAAATCTACTCACGGCTTGTTGACGACGATTGCTTGCGGCCCACGTGGTGAAGTGAATTATGCGCTGGAAGGTGCCGTATTCATGGGTGGTGCTTCTATTCAGTGGCTGCGCGATGAAATGAAACTTATCAGCGACGCGACGGATTCCGAGTACTTTGCAACGAAAGTGAAAGACACCAACGGTGTATATGTCGTCCCTGCGTTTACTGGCCTCGGCGCACCTTACTGGGACCCATATGCCCGTGGCGCCATCTTCGGCCTGACGCGTGGCGTGAACGCCAACCACATTATCCGCGCCACGCTTGAGTCCATCGCTTATCAAACGCGCGACGTGCTGGAAGCGATGCAGGCTGACGCGAATATCCGTCTTCACGCTCTGCGTGTAGATGGTGGTGCGGTGGCGAACAACTTCCTGATGCAATTCCAGGCGGACATTTTAGGTACGCGTGTAGAACGCCCTGAAGTCCGCGAAGTCACAGCTTTGGGCGCGGCATATCTGGCGGGTCTGGCCGTTGGTTTCTGGCAGAACCTGGACGAAGTTAGCGAGAAAGCGGTTATCGAAAAAGAGTTCCGTCCAGGTATCGAAACCACCGAACGCAACTACCGTTACGCTGGCTGGAAAAAAGCCGTGAAACGCGCGCTGGCCTGGGAAGATCACGAAGAAAGTTAATTGCCCTCCCCCTAACCCTCTCCCCCAGGGAGAGGGGATCACCCTACCCCGCCTGTGCTAAACTCGGTCGCAATTGGGCTTCTTAAATGAGTATGTAATGAGACGAGAACTTGCGATTGAATTTTCCCGTGTAACCGAAGCGGCGGCACTGGCGGGTTATAAATGGTTGGGTCGTGGCGACAAAAACACGGCGGATGGAGCAGCCGTTCACGCCATGCGTATCATGCTCAATCAGGTCAATATTGATGGCCAGATTGTGATTGGCGAAGGGGAAATCGACGAAGCACCAATGCTCTACATTGGTGAAAAAGTCGGTACCGGCCAGGGCGACGCGGTAGACATCGCTGTTGACCCGATTGAAGGTACCCGCATGACGGCAATGGGCCAGGCCAACGCGCTGGCGGTGCTGGCCGTCGGCGATAAAGGCAGCTTCCTGAATGCGCCCGATATGTACATGGAAAAACTGATTGTCGGCCCGGGTGCGAAAGGCATTATCGACCTCAATCTGCCGCTGGCTGAAAACCTCTATAACATCGCCGTTGCGCTCAATAAGCCACTGAGCGAGCTCACCGTTACCATTCTTGCTAAACCACGCCACGACGCCACCATTGCTGAGTTACAAAAACTTGGCGTGCGCGTTTTCGCCATTCCTGATGGTGATGTTGCAGCGTCAATTTTGACCTGTATGCCAGATAGCGAAGTCGATGTGATGTACGGTATCGGCGGCGCACCTGAAGGCGTGATTTCCGCAGCGGTTATTCGTGCGTTAGATGGCGACATGCAAGGCCGCCTGTTGGCTCGTCACCATGTGAAGGGTGATAGCGAAGAAAACCGTCTTATCGGTGAAAAAGAATTAGAACGCTGTAAGGCAATGGGCATTGAAGCGGGTGTGGTATTAAAACTCGATGATATGGCGCGTAACGACAACGTTATCTTCTCCGCAACCGGCATCACTAAAGGCGATTTGCTGGACGGGATTACGCGCAAAGGGAATATGGCGACCACAGAAACACTGCTGATTCGCGGAAAGTCTCGCACTATTCGCCGTATCCAATCTATTCACTATCTCGACCGCAAAGACCCGGACGTACAGACTCATATTCTGTAAGGCCGCCGTTTGTCTGATTGAGCTTTCCAGCTTTAACCGGCTGGAAATCTCGCACTTTTCTGGTGAAGATAGGGAAAACACAACAAAGGGGAGCGTGCATTATGGCGGAATGGGTCAAAGGTAAAGTCATCCGGATTGAAAACTGGACCGATGCTCTGTTTAGTCTCACTGTTCATGCGCCTGTCGCCCCTTTCACCGCCGGGCAATTTACCAAGCTTGGGATGGAAATTGATGGCGAACGCGTGCAGCGAGCCTACTCCTACGTCAACGCGCCCAGCGATCCGAATCTTGAGTTTTATCTGGTCACCGTACCTGAAGGCAAACTCAGCCCGCGTTTACACGCGCTGCAACCCGGCGACGAGATTTCATTGGTCAGCGAAGCGGCAGGTTTCTTTGTGCTCGATGAAATTCCTGACTGCCAGACGCTATGGATGCTGGCGACAGGAACCGCATTAGGGCCGTATCTTTCAATTTTGCAGGAAGGCACTGGACTCGAGCGTTTTGAGAATATCGTTTTGCTGCATGCAGTACGTTACGCGCAGGACTTGAGTTATTTGCCGTTAATGCAAAAACTCCAGCAGCAATACGAAGGAAAGCTACGCATTCAGACGGTTGTCAGCCGTGAGTCTATTCCGGGTTCGCTAACCGGACGCGTGCCTGCATTGATCGAAAACGGTGAGCTGGAAGCGGCAGTCGGATTGCCGATGAACATTGAAACCAGCCATGTGATGTTGTGCGGCAACCCGCAGATGGTACGTGATACGCAGCAATTGCTGAAAGATACCCGGCAGATGACCAAACATTTACGTCGCCGACCGGGCCATATGACTGCTGAACATTACTGGTAATTTAGCGGTACTTCACTTCGCTGGTGTCTTTGCCAAAACGGTTTTCACCCTGGGTGCCAACAAACGCGCCCAGGTCCATAATCACCATCACCAGAATCAGCGTTGGAATAAAACGCCCAAGTCCCCATTGCGCTAAAGTTCCGAATGTTTCCCAGTTGCCCGCGAGCAGCAGCCACGCTGGAATAAACAGCAGCGCCCACCAGCCTTTCTTATTTCTGTCATGCAGACGTTTCACAATCACCGCCGCCGTTGGAATCAACGAACCCGATAAAAAGAAACCCGCGGTGGAATAAGGCATAATTTCTGCACCCGCCAGGGTGAAGAGAATGATCAGCGCGATTAACCAAACGCCAATCCAAATCCAGAAGTCACGACGTCCAATACGTCCGTTAAAAGAGAACAGCCATTGCTGTATGGTCATGGTAAGGTCCATTTTATTGTTTAGCGCCGTAGTGTACCCTGGCTATGCCGGGTTTTGACAAGCCAACGGAATGCCGATTTAATCGGGAAGCAGAATTCACAGGAGAATTTGTCAATGAGACATCTGTTTGCAGCTCTGGCTTTACTGATGCTACCCGCCACGGTGGTCTGGGCCGATCCGCCTACAGATTCTGCGTCAACGCTACAAGCCGCTCCGTATTTGCTGGCAGGTGCGCCAACGTTTGACATGAACATCACGCAGTTTCGGGAAAAATTCAGCGCTGAAAATCCGAAGTTGCCGATCAACGAATTCCGCGCCATCGACTCTAATGCTGATGAAATCAACCTGATGCGCGCAGCCAGTAAGATTAACGAAAATCTCTATGCGTCCGCCGCACTTGAGCGCGGCACGCTCAAGATAAAATCTATTCAGATAACCTGGTTACCGATTCAGGGACCGGAGCAAAAAGCCGCTCGCGCAAAAGCGAATGAGTATATGGCGGCGCTGGTTCGCACGTTTACGACATCGCTTTCAAAACCGCAAAGCGTGACGAAACTTAACAAATTGCTCGGCAATGGTAAGAACAAGCGTTATTACGCGCAAACAGATGGCGCGATTCGCTATGTGGTTGCGGATAACGGTGAAAAGGGGCTTACCTTCGCAGTTGAACCGATTAAGCTGACGCTATCTGAAACGCTTAACAACGGCGAATAAATGACAAAAAGCAAAGCCTTTAGGCAGTTGAGTCTCTATACTGTTTCACAGACCATGCTGCCCTGAATGGCAGCGATTCTTTTATTAGTTTGACCTTGTGGAGAATTAAGATGCGACATCCTTTGGTGATGGGTAACTGGAAACTGAACGGCAGCAAGCACATGGTACACGAGCTGGTTGCTGGCTTACGCAAAGAACTGGCTGGCGTTGCTGGCTGTGGCGTGGCTATCGCTCCTCCTACTATGTATCTGGATCTGGCTAAACATGCCGCTTCTGGCAGCCACATCATTCTTGGTGCTCAGAACGTTGACCTGAACCTGTCTGGCGCATTCACTGGCGAAGTTTCCGCAGAAATGCTGAAAGATGTTGGTGCTAAATACATCATCATCGGTCACTCAGAGCGTCGTACTTACCACGCAGAGTCTGATGAACTGATCGCTAAGAAATTCGCCATTCTGAAAGAAGTTGGCCTGATCCCTGTTCTTTGCATCGGCGAAACCGAAGCAGAAAACGAAGCGGGCAAAACTGAAGAAGTTTGTGCACGTCAGATTGACGCGGTTCTGAAAACTCAGGGTGCTGCCGCATTCGAAGGCGTGGTAATCGCTTACGAACCAGTATGGGCAATCGGTACTGGCAAATCAGCAACTCCTGCTCAGGCTCAGGCTGTTCACAAATTCATTCGTGACCACATCGCTAAAGCTGATGCGAAAGTGGCTGAGCAAGTGATCATCCAGTACGGCGGTTCCGTAAACGATAAAAACGCAGCAGAGCTGTTTGCTCAGCCGGATATCGACGGCGCGCTGGTTGGCGGTGCTTCCCTGAAAGCAGACGCATTTGCCGTTATCGTTAAAGCTGCGGCTGAAGCGAAAAAAGCGTAAGTTTTCTCGCGAATAAACGTTAAGGCTCTGCTCCGGCAGGGCCTTTATTTTTTGAGCAATCCGCAGTCATGATCTTGTAGTTGCTCAGCAGAAGCCAGATTCAAGCGTAGTAAATTCCGCTCTGTCGCCAAAACCACCCAATCTCCGTCAGCCAGTTGTGCCATCGCAATACTGTAACGCCCCATATGCTCGCGTGCCTGCGCAACCTGATTCGCCAGCATGATAAACGGGCCAGATTGTGAAAACTCCTCCACACCCACTTTTCTTGCGATGTACTGGTTTCCCACCAGTGATTCCGGGAATTGCTGCCAGTGGCTGTTCAGGGTGTTTGTATAGCGATTCAACTGCTCGCGCACATCCTCCCGCAAACAGGAAATATGAATATGCAGCTGGTTTTGCGTGCGCCCGGACGTGGAGTTTATCGTGAGCGAAATAACTTCGTCAGGCACGTGAGATCCTCGGTGAACACTCATCACATTGCGCTGCTGCCAGGCCAGCCAAAAGAAATTCGGTGTTTTCGGCTGCAAAAGCTCAGGGCTTTCCATACCTTTAATTTTCGCGGCAGGCATGAGCAAATATTGAAGTGGGCCGTTGATGTCTTTGAGCAAAACATATCCCGAGCGCAAATCCACTTTGGCGCAAGGCTCAGGGCTTTGGTTTTTTTGCTGCTGAGGAACACATTGCTGGCTGACGATTCGCCATAGCGCATCGGGGTGATGCAAATATTGCCGCAGGCTAAACCATCCCACCGCGGTAACAAGCAATACGAGGATTAAAAGAATGACCGGGCGTCGTAACCGCAATTGAAACCTTAGAAACAATTAGAGGGATGCTCAGCGTAACGCAACTTACGGAAACTCAAAAGCAAAACGGCTCCTTTCGGAGCCGCCTTTAAACTTAACGCTGACTAATCTGGTCGAAGGTTCCGCCATTTGAGAAGTGATCTTTCTGCGCTTTTGTCCAGCCGCCGAACTCTTCATCAATGGTATACAGTTTAAGTTTCGGGAAAGCACTTTCATACTTCTTCGCAACGTCTGCATTGCGTGGGCGATAGTAGTTTTTCGCCGCAATTTCCTGGCCTTCTGGCGAGTAAAGGTATTTCAGATACGCCGTAGCAACTTCCTGAGTCCCTTTCTTATCGACCACTTTATCGACGACAGAAACGGTAGGCTCGGCAAGGATTGATTCGCTTGGGGTGACAATTTCAAACTTATCTTTGCCCAGCTCGTTAGTTGCCAGTAATGCTTCGTTTTCCCAGGCAATCAGCACATCACCGATATTGCGCTCAACGAAGGTATTGGTTGAACCGCGAGCACCGGAGTCCAGCACTTCAACGTTTTTATACAGCGCTTTCACGAAATCTTGCGCTTTGGCTTGATCGTTATTGTTGTGATGAAGGGCATAACCCCACGCTGCCAGATAGTTCCAGCGCGCGCCGCCTGAGCTTTTCGGGTTTGGAGTGATAACGGAAACGCCCGGTTTAATCAGATCGTTCCAGTCATGAATTTGTTTCGGATTGCCTTTGCGCACCAGGAAAACGATAGTCGACGTATAAGGCGCGGAGTTGTCTGGCAGGCGCTTGATCCAGTTTTTATCGATACGGCCACGTTCAGCGATAGCATCGACATCGTACGCCAGGGCCAGAGTCACTACGTCAGCTTCAATGCCGTTGATAACAGACGTTGCTTGTTTACCTGAGCCACCGTGAGACTGACGAATAACAACGTTATCGCCGGTTTGTTGTTTCCAGTGAGCACTGAACGCCTTGTTGTACTCGTCATAAAGTTCGCGAGTGGGATCGTATGAGACGTTAAGTAACTGAATATCTTTCGCCAGTACGCTGGTTGATGCCAACAGTAATGTAAGTCCAACTCCCCACTTGTTCATCGTTCGCTCTCTTTAATCAGATTTGATAAAAGCAGCGTGCCAGAAATTTAACCGTTCATTAAAGAATAAAAAAAGATTGGCTATAACTATTGGGCATATAACAGACAACAAAAAGCCGGGTTTCCCCGGCTTCAATTTTCACTGTTCGTGAATTAATACAGTTTCTTAGCGCAATCCAGCCAGTCACCTTTGAACGGACGCTTCATGCTTTCGATAGCGTCGATGATGTCATGGTGAACCAGCTTCTCATTCTGAATGCCTACGCAACGACCACCGTGGCCTTGCAGCAACAGTTCGATGGAGTAAGCGCCCATGCGGGAAGCCAGAATGCGATCGTAAGCAACCGGTGAACCACCGCGCTGAATGTGGCCCAGGACGGTGGCACGAGTTTCACGCTTGGTTTCCGCTTCGATATATTGAGCCAGTTCGTCGATATCACAGATGTGCTCTGTAATCGCCACGATAGCGTGCTTTTTACCTTTAGCGATACCCGCTTTGATTTCTTCAACCAGGTCTTCGCGATTGAACTCAACTTCTGGCAGGACAACAAACTCACAGCCACCGGCAATCGACGCAGCTAAGGTCAAATCGCCACAGTAACGGCCCATCACTTCCACGATAGAAATACGCTGGTGGGAGGAAGAGGTGTCACGCAGGCGGTCGATTGCTTCAACAACAGTTTCCAGAGCGGTGAAGAAACCGATAGTGTAATCGGTGCCTTTGATATCGTTATCAATGGTGCCTGGCAGACCGATGCATGGGAAGCCCATTTCAGTCAGGCGCATCGCACCCATATAGGAACCGTCACCACCGATAACAACCAGCGCATCGATACCGCGTTTTTTCAAATTCTCGATAGCCACTTCACGGATTTTCTCATCACGAAACTCCGGGAAACGAGCGGAACCCAGGAAGGTGCCGCCACGGTTGATCATATCGGACACGCTGTAGCGGTCCAGATTCACCATGCGGTCTTCATACAGTCCCAGATAGCCATCATAAACACCCACAACTTCCAGACCTTCCGACAATGCTGCACGGACAACACCACGAATCGCGGCGTTCATACCTGGCGCATCACCGCCACTCGTCAACACACCAATTTTTTTGATCATGACTACCTCTGAACTTTTGAATGCAAATTAATCCTGTTGCCGGAAACGGCCTGCGGCATGCCGAGGCGTCGACTCTGCTACAAATAGTATAACAACCGCTTCTTGCTGAATTGATTCAGGTCAGGCCATATGTCGGTATTTTATCCAAAAAATTCCAATAATGCCTGGTTTTACAACGAATATTTAGAGCTCAAAATGCCCTTGCTGCTGCGTCGGGACTACCGAGCAGGGGTCCTGGTGAATAATCACATCTGACCCAGGGAAACGACGCAAAATCGCTTGCTCCACTTGTTCGGCAATAACATGCGCCTGAACCAGTGGCAGATTGTCTTCCATTTCGATATGGACTTGAATAAAGCGGGTCGGCCCTGACTGCCGCGTGCGTAAATCATGCGCCCCTTTAACACCGGGCCATGCATTGATGATATCAACAATTGCCTGTCGTTCTTCATCGGGTAATGCGCGATCTAAAAGGGATTGCACGGCTTCATGCCCCATGCGAATCGCGTTATATAAAATATAGACGCCAATACCTAATGCAAATATCGAATCAGCGCGATGCCAGCCATACCAGGACAGCGCCAGCGCAACCAAAATGGCTCCGTTCATCATAACATCAGACTGATAATGAAGCATATCTGCCCGAACGGCCTGGCTTTGCGTCTTACGCACGACCCACCGTTGGAACGTCACAAGTACAAGTGTACTGAGTAATGCGATAACCGTAACGATCACACCCACTAACGGTTGTTTCATTTGTGCCGGATCCGCTAAATGCTGAATCCCGGTCAAAAACAGGAACAGTGCGGAACCAGAAATAAACATACTTTGTGCGAGTGCCGCCAGCGATTCCGCTTTCCCATGCCCAAAAGTGTGTTCTTCATCCGCAGGTTGCAGAGAATAACGCACGACAAGAAGGTTAGTCAGCGACGCGGCGATATCCACCAGCGAATCGACCAATGCAGCCAGAATACTGACCGAACCGGTATACCACCAGGCGAAAATCTTGATCAAAAGTAACAGCGATGCCATCACCGTTGCGGCAATTGCTGCACGGCTGACCAGCTTCCCATATTGTTGATTCATAGGGGCTCCAGCGAATGATTGCTGGCTAGTATAGCGGATTCATCCGAACCTTCAGGCAAAAAAAACCCGCCTGTTAAGGCGGGGAAGACAGGGATGGTGTCTATGGCAAGGAAAACAGGGTTTGTTACTGGTTACTACGCTTACTGCTACTACTCAATGCCTGCAACGAAGACATATGTTGCAGATCCGACAGTTCACGAAACTGATTCATGCGCTGTTGGTGTTTGTCATTCAAAACGGCCTGCTGTTCAGGACTTAACAAGCGGTACATTTGATTGCGTACCTTCGCCATTTCAACCTGGCGAGCCACTTGTTCTTGTGCCATTTTTTCAGCCTGAGCACGCACTGCCGTTTCGTCAAAATTCTCTGCGGTGACCAGATTATGCATGGTCTCCATTTCGCTTACATTCACGGGTGGGCTATCATGCCGTGCCCGTTGCATTAGATCGCGCATTTGTTGGCGCTGTTGTTCGGTCAGGTTTATCCCGTCGAACATATGGCTTTGAAGGCTATTTCGCTTCACCGTGCCTTCACCGCCCTGGTACCAGTTATCGCTAGCCGGTAACTCTCTGGCTTGGCTCGCCAGGGTAATCAGAGTCAATGTAGAGGCCATGACGGCAGCGGTAACATTGCGCATCACTTGCTCCTGAAATCATCTGTGCTGCGATTCAACGAGAGCCAGTCTACGATTCCCGCTGCAAACTAGCGTCAGGGGGTGTAAAACAACGTAAAGTCATAGATTAGCGCGCCTTGATGACGTAATTTCTGCCTCGGAGGTAATTTAACAATGAATAAAATTCTGCTAGTTGATGATGACCGAGAGCTTACTTCCCTGTTAAAGGAACTGCTCGACATGGAAGGTTTTAACGTAATTGTTGCCCACGATGGTGAACAAGCGTTGGAGCTTCTTGATGACACCATTGACCTTTTATTGCTCGACGTGATGATGCCAAAGAAAAATGGCATTGATACATTGAAAGAGTTGCGCCAGTCACACCAGACTCCTGTCATTATGCTTACAGCTCGAGGAAGCGAGCTGGATCGCGTTCTCGGCCTCGAACTGGGTGCAGATGACTACTTGCCTAAACCATTTAACGATCGTGAACTGGTGGCCCGTATACGCGCTATTTTGCGTCGTTCACACTGGAGTGAGCAGCAGCAAAACAGTGACAGTGGCTCGCCAACCGTTGAAGTTGACGGCTTAAGCCTCAATCCTGGTCGCCAGGAAGCAAGCTTTGATGGGCAAGCGCTGGATTTGACCGGTACCGAATTTACCCTGCTCTATTTGCTGGCGCAGCATTTGGGCCAGGTGGTTTCTCGCGAACATTTAAGCCAGGAAGTTCTGGGTAAACGCCTGACACCTTTCGACCGCGCAATCGACATGCATATTTCCAATTTGCGTCGTAAGTTACCGGATCGCAAAGACGGTCATCCGTGGTTTAAAACATTACGTGGCCGCGGCTACCTGATGGTGTCTGCTTCATGATAAGTAGCCTTACCGCGCGTATTTTTGCCATCTTCTGGTTAACGTTGGCGTTAGTGCTGATGCTAGTGCTGATGCTGCCTAAACTGGATTCGCGTCAAATGACCGAACTGATGGAAAATGAGCAACGTCAAGGCATCATGATTGAACAGCATGTCGAAGCGGAACTTGAAAACGATCCACCCAACGACCTGATGTGGTGGCGTCGCTTATTCCGGGCCATTGATAAATGGGCACCACCGGGGCAGCGTTTGTTACTCGTGACCAGCGAAGGGCGAGTTATTGGCGCCCAGCGCAATGAAATGCAGATAATCCGTAACTTTATCGGTCAGTCTGATAACGCCGATCATCCGCAAAAGAAAAAGTATGGCCGCGTAGAATTAGTGGGTCCCTTCTCGGTACGTGATGGTGAAGATAACTACCAGCTCTACCTGATTCGCCCCGCAAGTAACTCCCAATCTGATTTTATTAACCTGCTGTTTGATAGACCTTTACTGTTACTCATAGTCACTATGCTGGTCAGTTCACCGCTGCTGTTATGGCTGGCGTGGAGCCTGGCAAAACCTGCGCGTAAGTTGAAAAATGCTGCCGATGAGGTGGCGCAGGGGAATTTGCGTCAACATCCTGAACTCGAATCCGGACCGCAAGAATTTCTCGCGGCCGGTGCCAGTTTTAACCAGATGATTACCGCGCTGGAAAGAATGATGACGAGCCAACAAAGGCTATTGTCTGACATTTCCCATGAACTGCGTACACCGTTAACCCGTCTGCAATTAGGTACAGCCCTGCTGCGCCGTAAAGCGGGTGAAAGCAAAGAGCTTGAGCGTATTGAAACCGAAGCTCAGCGCCTGGACGGCATGATCAACGACCTGCTGGTGATGTCGCGCAATCAGCAAAAAAATGCGCTGGCAAGCGAGACGATGAAAGCCAATCAAATCTGGTCCGAAGTGCTGGATAACGCAGCCTTTGAGGCCGAACAGATGGGCAAATCGCTGGAAGTCACTTACCCGCCTGGCCCGTGGTTGATGTACGGTAATCCCAACTCGCTGGAAAGCGCGCTGGAGAATATTGTTCGCAACGCCTTACGCTACTCGCATACGAAAATAGCTGTCAATTTCTCCGTTGATAATCAAGGGATTACTATCACGGTTGATGATGACGGCCCAGGCGTTAGCCCGGAAGATCGTGAGCAAATATTCCGGCCGTTCTATCGCACAGACGAAGCGCGCGATCGCGAATCTGGTGGAACAGGGCTGGGATTAGCGATTGTAGAAACGGCTGTTCAGCAGCATCGTGGTTGGGTGAAAGCTGACGACAGCCCGTTAGGCGGGTTGCGGCTGGTTCTTTGGCTGCCGCTCTATCATCGTTAATTAATCATCGTAAAGACCAGGCCCTTCGGGGCCTGTTTTCCTTCTGGCGATAAATTGATATTCTGCGCGCCTTGTCTTATGGGGGCCGTATGCTAAATATCGTGTTGTTTGAACCTGAAATCCCACCGAATACCGGGAATATCATCCGTCTTTGTGCCAATACCGGCTTCCGGTTGCACATTATCGAGCCGACAGGCTTTGGCTGGGATGATAAGCGTCTTCGTCGCGCAGGGCTGGATTATCACGAATTCGCCGCCGTTAACCGCCATAAAGACTACAGCGCTTTTCTGGAAGCAGAAAACCCACAGCGAATCTTTGCGTTGACCACAAAGGGAACACCTGCGCACAGTGCTGTAAGCTATCAGGATGGGGATTATTTGGTGTTTGGCCCGGAGACGCGTGGCCTGCCTGCAACTATTCTTGATGCTCTGCCAGCTGAACAAAAAATTCGTATTCCGATGATGCCGGACAGCCGCAGCATGAATCTGTCGAACGCAGTATCAGTGGTGGTTTACGAAGCGTGGCGCCAGTTGGGTTATCCCGGCGCCGTTCTGAGAAGCTAGATTCCGTCGCCGTATTCGAAGCCATTGTTGGCTCCGTTAAAGTGCTGATCCATATCAATGGCAGGCATATCGCTTTCAGGTTTACCCACAATCCGCGCAGGAACCCCAGCAGCCGTGGTATGAGGCGGCACTGGTTGTAACACCACTGAACCTGCGCCAATTTTCGCGCCGCGCCCAATTTCAATGTTGCCGAGGATTTTTGCGCCGGCACCAATCATCACGCCTTCACGAATCTTAGGGTGGCGATCGCCACTGGTTTTGCCAGTACCACCCAGCGTTACCGACTGCAAAATCGACACGTCATTTTCAACGATAGCCGTTTCACCGATCACAATGCCGGTGGCGTGATCGAGCATAATCCCACAGCCAATTTTCGCCGCCGGGTGGATATCGACCTGGAACGAGACTGAAACCTGGTTTTGCAGGAATATCGCTAACGCGCGGCGGCCCTCTTTCCACAGCCAGTGGCCGATACGGTAGGATTGCAGCGCATGAAAACCTTTCAGGTATAACAGCGGAGTAGAATATTTATCTACCGCCGGGTCACGGGTGCGCACGGCCTGAATATCGCAGGCGGCGGAGGCAATCATTTGTGGTTCTGCCGCGTAAGCTTCTTCGACAACTTCACGAATCGCGATCGCGGGCATAATCGGGGAAGCAAGTTTATTGGCGAGCATATAGCTCAGCGCACTGCCTAAGTTTTCGTGCTTGAGGAGAGTTGCGTGGTAAAAACTGGCCAACATCGGTTCACAATCGGCAAGCGCTCGCGCTTCGGCTTTAATGTTGTTCCACACCAGATCCAGTTCTTCAGACGACATTGCTCTCTCCAGACAGAAAAACAGCGCCCGGCACAAAGTACCGGAACGCTTCAGTTATTGCGGTTGTGTTGTTCCATCAATTGTAGCTATACCCAAAATAATTCGAGTTGCATCGCGGCGGCAAGAGAACGAATCCCGATGAGCTTACATAAGTAAGTGATTCGGGTGAGTTCACGCAGCCAACAAAGATGCGGCTTGAAGTATGATGGGTATTAACTACCGCTCCGCTCATCCTTGCGAGTACGACCAAGCAAAGTCAATGCTGCCTCGCGAGCGTTTTTTCCGCAATACAATACCTGATAAATTTCCTCGGTTATTGGCATTTCGACGCCTACACGCGCCGCCAGTTCCCGCACTTCTTTGGTATTGCGATAGCCTTCAACAACCTGGCCGATTTTCTGCTGTGCCGAATCCACGTCCGCACCCTGCCCCAGCGCCATGCCGAATCGACGGTTACGTGATTGGTTATCGGTACAAGTCAGTACCAGGTCGCCTAGCCCTGCCATTCCCATAAAGGTTTCAGGATCTGCACCCAAGGCACTACCAAGACGCGTCATTTCCGCAAGGCCACGCGTGATCAATGCCGTTCGAGCGTTAGCACCAAAGCCAATGCCGTCAGACATCCCCGCGCCAATCGCAATCACGTTTTTCACCGCGCCGCCCAACTGCACGCCGATGAAATCCGGGTTACTGTAAACACGGAAGCTTTTGCCACAGTGCAGCAATTGCTGGAGATCCTGAGCAAAAGTTTCGTCCGTTGCTGCCAGTGCAATTGCTGTCGGCAAACCTGCCGCCAGCTCTTTGGCAAACGTCGGGCCGGAAATCACCGCTAATGGGATTTCGTCTCCTAACGCTTCACGCGCAACGTCTTGTAGCAAACGTCCGGTTTCAGCTTCCAGACCTTTAGTCGCCCACACGATACGCGCATCTTTGCGCATAAGCGGCTTAATTTGACGCAGCACTTCGCCGAAAACGTGGCTCGGCACGACAACCAGAATATTGCGGCTGGCAGCCAATGCTTTTGCTAAGTCGCTTTCAAGGTGAAGAGTGTCTGGAAAAGGAACGTCAGGAAGAAATGCAGCATTGCAGCGATCGGCCTGCAATACAGCAAGATGTTTAGGGTCATGGCCCCACAATACGACGTGGTGGCCATTACGCGCCAGGGTGATGGCAAGAGCGGTGCCGTAAGAACCGGCACCGATCACAGTCATTGAAGCATTAAGGCTGTTCATCAGGCATCCTGATGGTTTTCAGCACCTTCGCCTTCGCCAGATTGCTGCTGCAGATAACTCATGAACAGCGCATCGAAGTTAACCGGTGCAAGGTTCAGCTGCGGGAAGGTGCCACGAGAAACCAGGCTAGTGATTGCTTCACGTGCATAAGGGAACAGAATGTTCGGGCAGTACGCACCCAGGCAATGTGCCATCTGCGGACCTTCGATCCCACCGATGGAGAAGATACCCGCCTGCTGAACTTCACACAGGAATGCAGTGTCTTCGCCCAGTGTTGCGGTTACAGTCACACGCAACACAACTTCATAAACGTCGTCTGCCAGTTGGCTGGAAGCCGTATCGAGATCCAGTTTAACTTCTGGCTGCCAGTCTTTCTGGAATACATGCGGTGCATTCGGCGCTTCAAAAGAGATGTCTTTGGTGTAAACACGCTGAATCTGGAAAGCCATTTCTGTGTTGTTTTGTTCTGACATTGTTAAACCCTTAAAAAATTAATACGTCCTTAAACGGCAGTATGCGACAAAGGAACTGCACTAGCGCAGCAGGGGATCGAGTCCACCACGAGCATCGAGTGCGTACAAGTCATCGCAACCACCAATGTGCTGTGCGTCAATAAAAATCTGCGGCACTGTGGTGCGCCCACTGCGTTTAATCATCTCTTCACGCTTAACGGCATCGCCATCAATCGCTAATTCCTGAAACGCGACCCCTTTGCTTTTCAGCAGGTCTTTTGCACGATGGCAAAACGGACAGGTTGCTTTGGTGTAGATTTCAATATTCGCCATGGTCATCCCCAGTGTGCGTCTCGATTTATTTACCGCGAACCAACGGCAGGTTTTCCCCGCTCCAGCCAGCAATCCCTTCTTTCAGCAAAGTGACTTGCTCAAAACCAGCTTTGGTCAGCAGCGCTGCTGATTCTTGAGAAGAAACACCGTTGCCACAAACCACGATCACCGGCTGTGCTTTATGTTTTTCCAGCTCACCGAAGTTGCCACTTTTAATGTCAGCAGGCAACACGTTCAATGAGTTAGCGATATGGCCTTTGCGATAATCATCACGCGAACGTACGTCAACCACAACAGCATCTTCTTTGTTGATCAGGCGTGTCGCTTCGCCACGAGTGATAACTTTAACTTTAGAGGTTAAGCCTTTAAAGGTCATGAAAAGTACGGCGGCCAGTAAGCCAACCCACGCCAGACTAAGTATGGGATGGCGACTAATGAATTGCATAATTTCTTGCATGGGGGGGTGTAACTCCCGACTAAGTAATATGAAAAAACCAGGTGAGGAGTATACATTTGCGTTGTGGCAAATACAGCCAGTCTGCGCCAGGTAATGTGGATTCTGCGGCCTGTTACGAAAAAAATTACCTTAACGACGTAAAACCGATCACAATCCAGCCTCTTTCTTTGATCTTCTGCGGCTATTTACCCCGTGGCCTGTAGTAAAATTACGCAAATTTTGTCTTTGACTTAGAGGTTGTCGCAATGTCAGTTACTAAAAAACCTATGGTTCTGGTGATTCTGGATGGCTATGGCCACCGCGAAGAGCAGCAAGATAACGCTATTCTGAATGCTAAAACCCCGGTTATGGATAACCTGTGGGCGCAGCGTCCACACACGTTGATCAACGCATCCGGCCTGGAAGTCGGTCTGCCAGACGGCCAAATGGGTAACTCCGAAGTTGGCCACGTAAACCTCGGCGCAGGCCGTATTGTTTACCAGGATCTGACTCGTCTGGACGTTGAAATTAAAGAACGTACTTTCTTCGCAAACCCAACGCTGACTGCGGCAGTAGACAAAGCGGTTGCTGCTGGCAAAGCAGTACACATCATGGGTCTGGCATCAGCCGGTGGCGTTCACAGCCACGAAGAACACATTCTGGCAATGATTGAACTGGCCGCAGAGCGTGGCGCAGAAGCAATCTACCTGCACGCATTCCTGGATGGTCGTGACACACCGCCACGCAGCGCAGAATCTTCTCTGAAGAAATTTGCCGACAAATTCGCTGCTCTGGGCAAAGGCCGCGTTGCCTCCCTGATTGGCCGTTACTACGCTATGGACCGCGACAACCGCTGGGATCGCGTTGAACTGGCTTACGATCTGCTGACTCTGGCTCAAGGTGAATTCCAGGCAGAAACTGCTGTTGCAGGTCTGGAAGCAGCTTACGCTCGCGACGAGAACGATGAATTCGTTAAACCGACTGTGATTCGTGCAGAAGGCGAAGCGGATGCCGCAATGAACGACGGCGACGCGCTGATCTTCATGAACTTCCGCGCAGACCGTGCTCGTCAAATTACCCGTACTTTTGTTAACGCTGACTTCGACGGTTTTGCCCGTAAGAAAGTGGTTAACTTCGGCGATTTCGTGATGCTGACCGAATATGCAGCAGACATCAAAGCCGCTTGTGCTTATCCACCAGCTTCACTGACCAATACCTTCGGTGAGTGGATGGCGAAGCATGACAAAACTCAGTTGCGTATCTCCGAAACTGAAAAATATGCTCACGTGACCTTCTTCTATAACGGTGGCGTTGAAGAGCCGTTCGCTGGCGAAGACCGCATTCTGATTAACTCCCCGAAAGTTGCTACTTACGATTTGCAGCCGGAAATGAGTTCTGTCGAACTGACCGAAAAACTGCTGGCAGCTATCAACAGCGGCAAATACGACACCATCATTTGTAACTACCCAAATGGTGATATGGTCGGCCATACCGGTGTTTACGAAGCGGCTATTGCGGCAATCGAAGCGTTGGACCAGTGTATTGCTCAGGTTGTTGCTGCGGTTGAAAATGTCGGTGGGCAATTGCTTATCACCGCTGACCACGGCAACGCAGAGCAGATGGCTGACCCGGCAACAGGCCAGGCGCACACTGCGCACACCAGCCTGCCAGTTCCGTTGATTTATGTCGGTTCCCGTAACGTGAAAGCGGTTGAAGGCGGCAAGCTTTCTGATATCGCACCAACGATGCTGAACCTAATGGGGATGGAAATCCCGCAAGAGATGACTGGCAAGCCGCTGTTCATCGTGGAATAATCCCTCCCCATGAGGGGAAAGGCGATTTTTTCAATAACATGGGCCGTGAAAACGAAACTGTTTTCAGTCAGGCCTATGATGTACGCCAGCGTTTTAAGCGCTGGCGTATTGTTATGCCCCTCGATCAGCCATGCCGACGATCGCGCTGAGTTGAAATCTATTCAGCAGAATATTGCGACTCAAGAACGTGCGGTACGCCAGCAACAGCAACAACGCTCTACATTACTCGCTCAACTCCAGGCACAAGAAAAAGCTATCGCCGAAGCCAGCCGCAAGCTGCGCGATACGCAAAACACGCTTGCCGATCTCAACCGCCAAATCGACACCATGAACGCTTCACTCGCGAAACTGCAAAAACAGCAGGCCTCGCAGGAGCGCAATCTGGCGGCTCAACTTGATGCTGCTTTTCGCCAGGGCCAACATACCGGCATTCAGCTGATTTTAAGCGGCGAAGAAAGCCAGCGTGGGCAACGTTTGCAGGCATATTTTGGTTACCTGAACGCAGCGCGTCAGGAAACTATCGAAAAGCTTAAGCAAACTAAAGCTGAAGTTGATGAGCAAAAAGCCAGTCTGGAATCTAAGCAAACCGAGCAGCAGACCCTTCTCTACGAGCAACAAGCTCAGCAAACTAAGCTTGAAAGCGCGCGTAACGAGCGTAAGAAAACACTGTCTACTCTCGAGTCTTCTTTGCAGCAAGACCAGCAAAAGCTGAGTGAAATGCGCCAGAACCAGTCGCGTCTCCAGGGGCAAATTGCCCGTGCGGAAGCCGCTGCGAAAGCGAGAGCTGAAAAAGAAGCCCGTGAAGCTGAGCAAGTTAAAACTCGCCAAAAGGAAGCGACCAGCAAAGGTAGCACCTATAAACCAACAGAAAGCGAACGTTCACTGATTTCGCGTACGGGTGGCCTCGGCGCTCCACGCGGACAAGCCTTCTGGCCGGTACGTGGGTCAATTTTGCATCGCTATGGCGAACAGCTCCAGGGTGAGCTACGTTGGAAAGGGATAGTTATCGCTGCGGGTGAAGGCACTGAAGTTAAAGCCATTGCTGACGGACGTGTCATTCTCGCCGACTGGTTGCAGGGCTATGGCCTTGTCGTCGTGGTTGAACACGGCAAAGGCGATATGAGTTTGTATGGTTACAACCAAAGCGCGTTGGTTAATGTGGGTACACAAGTTCGCGCCGGCCAGGCGATTGCACTGGTGGGCAACAGTGGTGGTCAGGGCCGCCCGTCACTTTATTTTGAAATCCGTCGCCAGGGCCAGGCCGTCAATCCACAACCGTGGTTGGGAAGATAAGTTTTGCTTCAATTCCGTCGTGTGTCTTTCTTTTTCGTCAGCACACTTATGCTGACAGCTCCCGTTTACGCCGGAAAACTGGCAATAGTGATAGATGACTTCGGTTATCGCCCCGCGCAAGAAAACAAAGTTATCGCCCTGCCTGCCAACATTTCGGTCGCAGTTTTACCCAACGCTCCTCACGCCCGTGAAATGGCCACTAAGGCGCATAACGCCGGGCATGAAGTCCTGATTCATTTGCCGATGGCACCACTGAGTAAACAGCCGCTGGAAAAGGACACGCTGCGCCCGGATATGAGCAGCGGCGAAATCGAACGTATTATTCGCGAAGCAGTGAATGATGTTCCCTATGCCGTGGGCCTCAATAACCACATGGGTAGTGCGATGACATCCAGCCTGTTTGGCATGCAGAAGGTTATGCAGGCGCTGGGGCAATATAATCTTTATTTTCTCGATAGCATGACGATTGGCAATAGCCAGTCGATGCGTGCGGCGGCAGGCACTAACGTCAAAGTTATCAAACGCAAAGTGTTCCTCGACGACACACAAAACGAAGCGGATATTCGTTTCCAGTTTAATCGTGCCGTTGAACTGGCGCGCCGAAATGGCTCTGCGATTGCCATCGGCCACCCGCATCCAACGACCGTTCGCGTACTGCAACAAATGGTCTATAACCTACCTGCGGATATTACGCTGGTGCGCCCGAGCAGTTTGCTCAATGAGCCTCAGGTTGATACTTCAAGGCCTAATAATTCGCGCCCAACTGCACCGGGGAAACCTGTTGAGCAACCGCGTAACCCATTCAAAGGCGTGAACCTTTGCAAGCCTAAACAGCCGTTGCAACCGGTCTATGCAACCACTTTCTTCACGGTGTTAAGTGAAAGCATCAGCCAAAGCCAGTTGCTGAAATACATGCAGCACCAATGGCAAGGCTGGGATTCAACTGTCAAGAAAAGCTAATAAGATGCCAGGATATTCCTGGCATTTTTTTAACGCAATCTGAACCACAGGCGGATCAAAAACCAGGCTTCATGAATTCCGCTGACCCCTTTTGCTAAATCGGTGAAGCGGATATGCTCATGAAATGACTTTCGAACCGCAGCACGATCTTTAATCTTCTTGCGGTAAAGGCCTGAAAGGTGTCCGGTTTCTCTCAAAGCATGAATATAAAGCGGGCGACTAACGGCTGCATATTCAGGAGATTTTGCGTAATTAATTAACTTATTGATGATATCAATGTAACTATAAGCGCGAGGATCGTAATAGCGACCGTGATTGGTAATAGAAGATGTGTTCTTTGAATAGTAATAATCTGGTTCTGGTGAAATATAAAATCGCCCATTAGCCAGAGCCAGTTCCGTGGACCATAAAATATCTTTATGACTGGTACCCACGTGGAAGTTAATATTATTTTCTTTAATATATTTCGAACTTACAATTTGCAACCAAATATAATGCGGCCATTCTCGCACTTTGACAGCATGTTTAATCCATTCGAAACCGGAAATCATGCGGTTGTAAATTTGTTGCCGATGAACTTCCCATCCAGCCAACTTCTGCCCGGGGTTTCCGCGCCAGCCGTTGCATATCAGCACATCACAATTATGCTGTTCAGCTTTAGTGTAGCGATTAAAAATCATGTCGGGTGTGATGGCGTCATCAGCATCCAGCAGAATTAACCACTTCCCACGATGCGCTGCCAACCCGGCATTGCGCGCAATATAGACTCCGCTATTGGGTTGCTCAATAATGACCAACCTTTCATCCTGAATTGAATTAAGTATCTCGCGTGTCTTATCCGTTGAACCATCATTAATAACAATAAGCTCTAAATTTATACGCGTTTCCGCGAGAACACTCTCGACCAGATGACGTATGTTTTCTTCACCATTGTAGACAGGGATAATAACGCTGACTTCTATCGGCGGATGACTCATCTTCAACCTTTTAGCGAACACAAAGAATCAATACAATACTAAAAAACCAGGAAAAAAAAGGCCCAAATTCTGCTTTTGGGCCTTTTTACTGTTAATCCCAGCTAAGAATGACTTTGCCGGATTGACCAGAACGCATGGCATCGAAGCCTTGCTGGAAATCATCAATACCAAAACGGTGCGTGATAATCGGCGACAGATCCAAACCTGACTGAATTAATGCAGCCATTTTGTACCATGTCTCGAACATCTCACGCCCGTAAATTCCCTTAATAAACAGTCCCTTAAAGATGACTTTCGTCCAGTCGATAGACATGTCTGATGGCGGAATACCCAACATTGCAATGCGACCACCATGATTCATGGTGTCGAGCATGGTACGGAACGCTGGCGGAGCACCAGACATCTCCAGACCCACGTCGAAACCTTCGGTCATGCCTAATTCTTTCATGACATCGGTCAGGTTTTCTTTGCTGACGTTAACCGCGCGGGTGACACCCATTTCGCGAGCCAGCTCAAGACGGTACTCATTCACATCGGTGATAACGACATTACGCGCACCAACGTGTTTAGCGACAGCCGCCGCCATAATGCCGATTGGGCCTGCACCAGAAACCAGCACATCTTCACCGACCAGGTCGAAAGACAGCGCGGTGTGAACAGCGTTGCCGAACGGGTCAAAGATAGAGGCTAAATCGTCGGAGATGTTGTCAGGAATTTTGAAAGCATTGAAAGCAGGTAGCACCAGGTATTCTGCGAAGCAGCCTGGACGGTTTACGCCAACGCCTGTCGTGTTACGGCATAAGTGAGTACGACCGGCACGGCAGTTACGGCAGTGGCCGCAAGTGATATGGCCTTCACCGGAAACACGATCGCCAATTTTAAAGCCTTTAACTTCCTGGCCAATACCAACAACTTCACCGACATATTCGTGGCCGACAACCATTGGAACCGGAATAGTCTTTTGTGACCATTCATCCCAGTTATAGATATGCACGTCGGTGCCACAAATGGCAGTTTTACGGATTTTGATCAGCAGATCGTTATGACCCATTTCCGGCTTGGGTGCATCCGTCATCCAGATGCCTTCTTCTGCTTTCAGTTTTGCTAATGCTTTCATGACCGCTCCCTTAGGCGATGACGCCCAACTGTTTGCCGATACGCGTAAATGCGTCAATCGCACGTTCAATTTGTTCAGTCGTGTGAGCCGCAGACATCTGAGTACGGATACGCGCCTGCCCTTTTGGAACCACCGGATAGAAGAATCCAGTGACGTAAATGCCTTCTTTTTGCAGCTCGCGAGCAAAATTCTGCGCAACCACCGCTTCACCCAGCATTACAGGGATGATGGCATGATCGGCACCGGCCAGAGTAAAGCCAGCGGCGGTCATTTTCTCGCGGAACAGGCTGGCATTCGCCCACAGGCGATCGCGCATTTCAGCGCCAGTTTCCAGCATCTCCAGAACTTTAATGGATGCAGAAACAATAGCCGGAGCCAATGAGTTAGAGAAAAGGTACGGGCGCGAACGCTGGCGCAGCCATTCAATCACTTCTTTGCGACCTGCGGTATAACCGCCAGATGCACCACCAAGCGCTTTGCCCAATGTTCCGGTAATGATGTCTACACGATCCATCACGTTGCAATATTCATGCGTGCCACGACCGTTTTCACCCACAAAACCTACCGCGTGAGAATCATCGACCATGACCAGAGCGTCATATTCGTCAGCCAAATCACAAACCCCATTCAGGTTCGCAATCACGCCATCCATAGAGAACACGCCGTCTGTTGCGATCATGATATGGCGAGCACCTGCCGCACGCGCTTCTTTCAGGCGGGCTTCAAGTTCTTGCATGTCATTGTTGGCGTAACGATAACGCTTTGCCTTGCACAAACGCACGCCATCAATGATAGATGCGTGGTTCAGCGCATCGGAGATAATCGCATCTTCCGGGCCAAGCAGTGTTTCAAACAGACCGCCGTTGGCATCAAAACACGAAGAATAAAGAATGGCATCTTCCATTCCGAGGAAGCCGGCCAGTTTGCCTTCCAGCTCTTTGTGGCTGTCTTGTGTTCCACAAATGAAACGCACAGAGGCCATCCCAAAGCCATGCGTATCCATGCCTTGTTTAGCAGCATTGATAAGCTCTGGGTGGTTAGCGAGGCCGAGATAGTTATTGGCGCAGAAGTTGATGACGTGACTACCGTCAGCAACGGTAATATCTGCTTGTTGAGCAGAAGTAATAATACGTTCTTCTTTAAACAACCCTTCCGCTCGTGCGGTTTCAAGTTGGGTTGTTAACTGTTGGTAAAAATCTCCGCGCATTGCGATTCTCCAGGCATGGCTAATTTCGGCACATATTACCCAAACCTATACCAGGACACGAGATGACGCTTCAATGAAATTGATTTTTGCAGCATAAATCACGAGTATCAGAAACTTCCTCTGATTAGGCGGGTCAATGAATGTAATGGTATGATAAGAGCCATTAGCGCGTGAGGTATCGTGCCTTACGGCCCTCTTTTTGTTTAAGGTTTCGCTCATGATTATTGTCACCGGCGGTGCTGGCCTTATCGGCAGCAACATCATTAAGTCCCTGAATGATATTGGCCATACAGATATTCTGGTGGTAGACAACCTGAAGGATGGCACCAAGTTCGCCAACCTCGTGGATTTAAATATCGCCGACTATATGGATAAAGAAGACTTCTTAATCCAGATTATGGCGGGTGAAGAGTTCGGCGATATCGAAGCCATCTTCCACGAAGGCGCATGCTCTTCCACCACCGAGTGGGATGGCAAGTACATGATGGATAACAACTATCAGTACTCCAAAGAAATCCTGCATTATTGCCTGGAACGCGAAATCCCGTTCCTGTATGCCTCTTCTGCTGCAACCTACGGCGGTCGCAATAGCGATTTCATCGAGTCGCGTGAATATGAGCAGCCGCTAAACGTTTATGGTTACTCGAAATTCTTGTTCGATGAATACGTGCGTCAAATCCTGCCAGAAGCAAATTCCCAGATTACCGGCTTCCGCTACTTCAATGTCTACGGACCACGTGAAGGCCATAAAGGCAGCATGGCGAGCGTTGCATTCCATCTGAACACCCAGCTCACCAACGGTGAAAATCCAAAACTGTTTGAAGGCAGCGACAGCTTTAAACGTGACTTCATCTATGTTGGCGATGTCGCCGCCGTTAACCTGTGGTTCTGGCAGAATGGCGTATCCGGTATTTATAACTGTGGTACCGGCCGAGCGGAATCTTTCCAGGCTATTGCCGATGCAGCGCTGGCGTTCCATAAAAAAGGCAGCATTGAGTACATTCCATTCCCGGAAAAGCTCAAAGGCCGCTACCAAGAATTTACTCAGGCTGATTTGACCAATCTGCGTGCCGCAGGGTACGACAAGCCATTTAAAACTGTTGCCGAAGGCGTAACAGAATATATGGCCTGGCTGAACCGTGACGCATAAGCAGGTAGCCTGACGCATGAAAATACTGGTGATTGGCCCGTCATGGGTAGGCGACATGATGATGTCGCAAAGTCTTTATCGCACGCTCAAGGCGCGCTATCCCCAGGCAATAATTGATGTAATGGCACCGGCCTGGTGCCGTCCATTATTATCACGTATGCCCGAAGTTAACGAAGCGCTGGCGATGCCACTCGGCCATGGTGCTCTTGAGATTGGTGAACGACGCCGTCTCGGACACGCGCTGCGCGAGAAGCGTTACGATCAGGCCTATGTGCTGCCAAATTCGTTCAAGTCCGCACTCGTCCCCTTCTTTGCCAATATTCCACAACGCACCGGCTGGCGCGGCGAAATGCGCTACGGATTGCTCAACGATGCGCGCGTTCTGGATAAACAAGCCTGGCCTTTGATGGTCGAGCGCTACATTGCTCTGGCTTATGAAAAAGGACGGATGCAGTCGGCAAAAGATCTTCCTCAGCCGTTACTGTGGCCCCAGTTGCAAGTTAACGATGGGGAAAAAGTTCAGGCGTGCGAAGCTTTTAGCCTTGATGCCCAACGTCCAATTATTGGTTTCTGTCCTGGCGCTGAGTTCGGCCCAGCCAAGCGCTGGCCGCATTATCACTACGCGACTCTGGCCGGAAAACTCATTGATGACGGCTATCAAGTTGTCTTATTCGGTTCTGCTAAAGACAAAGACGCCGGGAATGACATCGTCGCCGCATTGACGTCGCAGCAGCAAGCGTATTGCCGCAATCTGGCGGGAGACACTGAACTTGAGCAAGCGGTTATTTTAATTGCGGCTTGTCAGGCCGTGGTTTCAAACGATTCTGGCTTGATGCACGTTGCGGCGGCACTTAACCGCCCACTTGTCGCGTTATATGGCCCAAGTAGCCCGGACTTTACACCGCCACTTTCCCATAAGGCACGGGTAATTCGTCTGATCACAGGCTACCACAAGGTGCGTAAAGGCGATGCCGCGGAAGGTTATCATCAAAGTTTGATTGATATAACGCCAGAGCGCGTGATTGAAGAGCTAACGGCTCTGTTACGAGCTGAGAAGGAAGTGTAATGCGGGTATTGATCGTAAAAACATCATCAATGGGTGATGTCCTGCACACGCTGCCAGCCCTGACGGATGCAATGCAGGCTATTCCTGGTATCCGCTTTGATTGGGTCGTTGAAGAAGGTTTCGCACAAATTCCCACCTGGCATCCCGCAGTAGATAAAGTTCTTCCCGTGGCGATCCGCCGTTGGCGTAAGAATTGGTTTTCAGCCCCGATAAAAGCCGAACGCAAAGCGTTTGTTCAGGCGTTACGCGCCGAGCAATACGATGCGATTATTGATGCGCAAGGTCTTATCAAAAGTGCAGCATTAGTAACGCGAAAAGCGCGAGGAATTAAGCACGGTATGGACTGGAGCAGCGCTCGTGAACCACTGGCCAGTCTATTTTACAATCGCCGCCACTCAATCGCTAAACAACAACATGCTGTTGAGCGCACTCGAGAATTGTTCGCGAAAAGTTTGAACTACAAAAAGCCTTCATCACAGGGCGACTATGCTATTTCGGGTCATTTTCTAAATACTCCAAATACTGACAATGCCCGTTACGCAGTGTTTTTACATGCGACAACTCGTGATGATAAACACTGGCCAGAATCACACTGGCGAGAATTGATAGGAATGATGAAGGATTCAGGAATACAGATCAAACTTCCGTGGGGCGCTCCGCATGAGCAAGAACGAGCAAACAGGCTGGCTGAAGGCTTTAGCTTTGTAGAAGTGCTGCCAAGAATGAGCCTGGAAGAAATTGCGCGGGTACTAGCAGGTGCGGAATTTGTGGTGTCAGTGGATACTGGTTTAAGCCATTTGACAGCCGCTCTGGATAGGCCAAATGTGACTTTGTATGGCCCAACAGACCCAGGATTGATTGGCGGTTACGGACAGAATCAAGTGGTGTGCAGTTCGAAGACAGAGGATTTAAACGATCTCAATGCTAATGATGTCATCCATTCATTTTCTGTACTTAAGAAACACACTCTCGATTGAGTAACAGTATTCATAAATTTTTATTCCGTTAAGCACTCGAATTAATCCTTATATTTTATTGTAGGTCAAAAAAGTTATGACGAAGCTTGAGAAGTTAGATAACTTATTATATTACGTGATATTACTGTTTTGTATTACCTCTTTGATGTTCCTTCCTTTTGAACAAGGAACCTCAATGAAATTATTGAGAATCGCGGGGCAAATTTCTTTACTTCTTATAATACTGTCACCGACAAAGTATTTTAAAAGTGATGTGAAATATATTTCACTTTGTATTTTTACATTATCATTAATAACATTTACTTGGTTCCGCATTTATAAGAACTCAGAGTCTGAATATATTGGCGCTTATATAAACTATCGAGACTGGAGTCTTGCGGGTATTTTTTCGGCAATAACTTTTTTAGTTATCGCTAGCAAAAGACTTTACTCATCACAAATCAATAAAATACACTTAATTGTTTCTTTAGCTGTTAATATATCTTTGATTATATATGCGTATTATCAGTTCTTTGTGCTAAAGATGGAAAGAATACTCTTATCACTCGCCTATGGCCCTAATGCTACTGCTGCTGCATACATCATCTCTTTTGTATCTCTTTACGCTATGGCCTCAGTATCTTCGTCATTAAAAAAACATAAATTAGAAGCCCTAAGCGTATTATGGATACTTAACTATACTGCTCTTATTATGACAGGCACCAGAGCCGCAATTATAGCCTACCCAATTGCATTTGTTGTCATGTGCTATATGGAGTATAAAGACAAAAGAATACATATATCTAAGAAGTCATTATCAATACTATGCGTATTGCTAGCAATAATAATTGCTTCTATGGCAAAACCAATCATGTATAGAATCGACAACTTGCGGTCAGATTTAACACAGTATTCTCAAGATAATAGCAATACATCTGTTGGTGCGCGCTTTGCCATGTATAAAACTGGCTGGCTTTCATCCTACGATAATATTTTTGGTCAATCTCTCGAGCAAAGAAATGAAAAAATACAAATAATTGTTGAAAGTGACAAGAGTCTTTCCGCAGCATTGATATTTAAAAACGTACATCTTCACAATCAATTTATTGATACTCTTTCCACCATTGGCTGGGTCGGATTTATAATTGATTTACTACTCATTGTAAGCATTGCAAGGTTTGCCATCAGGAATAAACAATCCGTTCTATACGCATTCCTGATTCTATTCATCCTGTTTGGGATAAGTGATACATTAACATACGCGAAACCTATTCCTTTAGGCTGGTTGCTGCCACTAATGTTTATCTGCACATTGCATAAAAATAAAAAAGTATAGGCAATAAAAAAGCCAATCTTAATATTAAGATTGGCTTTAAGTTGAAATATAAAAAAAATATACACTATTCAAATGAACCTAGCAGAACTCTAATCTTGTATCTGAGCCTCATTAGCCAGGCCATGATATTGCTACGTGTTTTAACTCTCAACTCTTTATTTTTTTCGATACGACTATTTTCTATATGAGAATTTGACTGGCAGACTAGGGGGTGAGTAACAATATCAGTAAAGTATATATGTGACATAACATTATTATCGAAAAGAATTTTTCTATCATCAATTAAAAAGAAACCATGTGTCTCAAATAACTTAATCGCTGCTCTGCAATAACGCTCGTCAACGATATAGCAACACGCACGGGTCACTTTGTGTTTTTTGTAAGTTGCTTTTCTAAATAAGACATTGCCAATATTAACCGTTTTAAAGAGACTTAGTCCAAATAATTGGTAATCTGAAGTCCCCTCTTGTCCGCCCAAGACATAAGATGTCCCCATGGTTAATAAGTTTCTATTCTGTGATAGCGCACTTAATACCTGAGATAAACGTTCGTCGAATGTCACATCATCTTCCAGAATCAGCGCCCATTCCAAACTTTCGTCTATGATTTTTTGATACGCTTGTAAATGGCTCAATGTGCAGGCCATCTCAGGATCGGTCATTGACCCATAAGACGAATTACTATTAACACTGACATTATCTTTTATATTTTTATATGCATCTGTTCTGTAATCAACAGCATCAATAAAATCATACTGAATATTATATTGGTTCAACAATGATATTATTTTTTCTTTCCGATCAATATCATGTTTGAGTGAAATAATGAATATAGGGAAACACTCTTTAGTGTGATTCATTTATTGCTCTACAATTTGATTGTTTTATTTATTAATATATGACTTATATTTATATGCTATCACTGACTTTATTGCTTGAAGATACTTACCTTGATAAAGCTTGTGCTTGTATTCCTCTTTATATTCAGATCTAGATTTTGCATCAAAATATGGATCATTTCTCCATGGTGTTAAAAAATAAATATCGCGAAAGAAAGAAGATGCCGGATAATCAGCCCAGGCATGCCATGGCTTCGTGACACCAGTATAATGGATGAACACAGTTGAATCGGAAATATATTGTTTGAAGTGATTTTTATCTTTAAACTCAAATTCTGATTTAAGTGAGTAAATTGTATTAAATCGTCTATCCAGATAAATTAAGTATCCCTGCAAAACAATGTTTAATGCATCCTGATCGGGATATTTTAGACGGACGGATGAACTCTCATCAAGAAGAAGTGAAAAGACTTTACTTGTTAACTGTTGAGATTTCCATTGTGTTAAGTTCACATACATGACGCCTGAATTAAAATACAGGTCTTTAAAGTCAATGTTCAAACGTTGATAAGTTTTTTCCTGGATAGATGGAACATCTGGTACGACGGCCCCATAATGCTCACCAAAATCGAGCGACACTAATTCATTAATACTTCCCTTACAAATAACATCAGCATCAAGATAGAGCAGAGAACTTATTTCTTGGGAAAGATAATCGAAAGCTAACAAACGATAATAAATAGAAACAGGCCAAATAGAGGTGCGTGGTAATTTGCTTAATAATGCACTATCAACTTCAAAGAGTTCGATTTTAATTTTATATTTTTTTGTTAACAGCTCAACTTTATCTAAAAACTCGATACTATAGACATCTGAAAAAATAAAGAAACGACAATTAATGGATTTGTTATTTTCGGCAATAGAAGCAACTGATATAATTGTTCCAACTTGGTAGTTTACATCGGTACCATAGGCGATATTAAAACTTTCTCTTAGCTCAAATTGTTCGTGGCTATACTCTGTGATTTTTTTAGCACAATCTTTTAAGGTAATCATATTTATTTCCCACGAAAAACACGGAGACGGTTTTTTATCTTCCACGCCACACTATTTCTACGATGGAAAACTTTGAACAGAGAAAACCATTTGTTATCGCCAAGATAATTTAAACGTATGAGTTCTTTGTTTTTATAATAACACATTAAGAAAACCCCTTGATCATCATCAATGATTTTCCTTTGCAGCAAGTACCTTTGACAATTCCAGACTAATTTATGAAACTCACCCCAATGCTTAACTGAACCAACGATAGCACCACCGATAATAAAGACATTGTTATTAAATATACCCGACAAAACATCATTCATTGTCTTCAATGAAAATTGTTTACGGATCGTAAACAAATTAACCTTAGAGTCATCAAACGGATAATACCAGTTTTTGATACCATCAAGAGTCGCTGCTGAACGACAATAGCCAAAATCAACCCAAGCAACTAAGTTGTTTTTTATACTTCCTAATTTAATTGCCTGCATTACAAAATAAGATTTAAGATTGCATACAAGTGCATAATCGGGAGACCAGTATTCTGGGTTTTTTGCTTGCTGTGGAGATATTAATTTCTTAAATTCAGCATCATTCTGTATCTCAGTTATTTTTTTCCTGAACCTCCCAAAGGTGGTTCGCAAATCAACAGCAATAACTTTTGTTGGTTTTCCCGCTCTGATTTCCTGGATACGTTCAACAAGATCACTGGATGTAAAAACAATCATTTCATTATCCAGCGATGCTAAATTACTAAAGTTGCTTAGATATGTCTCAGCGGTCCTGTGAAGATAATTTGGATGTCCATTATCAACGGTCCAGTCACCTCGACCAATATCAAAAAAAGCGGTTACAATCGTTATAGACTTATTCATAAAGGTACCAACTAACTTATTATATTTAGAGGCAAAAATATTAAAATATAGATAAGGTTAGAATAATTTTTTAGCATAATAATTAATATAGCTATAGATACATTTTAAAATTAAGCCCTGCTTAAAGTAATGTTTTGCACTATATCTAAATTGATGACTAGTTGATGGTGATAGTAAACTAACTGACTGCCAGGGAGAGTTCTCTTTTGCTCTATTGAAATACTCAGATACAGGATAGTTCGCCCATATGTGCCATGGTTTGGTTGGACCAATATAATGGATAAACACACAAGAATTAGGAATGGGGTCAAAGACTTTATCTTTCTTCAACTCATAGTTAATACTGTATTGTGTATTAAACTTCCCATCGACAAAGCGGTCATTTCCAGCCAATAGAATATTAAGAACATCCTGATCCAAATGCGTTATCTTCTTAACTGCTTCCGGATCCTTCAACATATCAATGGCGCGCGTTGAAATATTATATTTCGACCACGCTGGTAAATTGATTAATAAAAATCCAGCATTAAAATAACCATTAATGAGCTTTGGAGTATCTAATGTAATTGATCTTTTTTTCCACCACTCGATATCACCTTCTGCAACAACAGCGGCAATTTCACTCTCATCAAAGCTAAGGTCGATTAATTCCTGGACAGAACCTTTACATACTATATCAGCATCAAGGTACAATATTTTATCAATTTTCCCGGAAAAATAATCTGCAATTATAAATCTAAAATAAGTTGCATAGGTCCAATTCTTTGTACTTGGCAATACCTTTAATTTCTCACAGTTAATTAAATAAACCACAATTCGAGAATTATATTGAGCCGCTAATGCATCAAATTTTTCACGGTCATTATCAGAAAAGTAATCAGTGAAAATGTGAAAAACAAATTTACTCTCAGGGTTTGATAATAAGACCGATGCTATAGAAATACCGCAACCGAATAGGAAATTTTTATCAATCCCGTAGGAGATATGAAATGAATTAGCATCATTTTTATCAGTGCAATGATCGAACTCTAACTTAGTGAGAATGACATCTTCTTCCGCAAAGTAATCTTGGCTCATATCGAACTCTTATTCTTAATAGATGATATTATTTCATTCATATTTTTATGATAAACCTCAGAATAAAACATTGAGATAGAATGCTTAACAGCCTGGCTGTCAAATACAATCAGATGGTTAACCTGTTGGTTTAAATGAAATATAAACTTATTTAATTCAGATGGTGGATAAAGGAAGCCATTGACCCCTTCCTTAATAATATCTTCAGGACCCGCAGTACAATTTGCGCTGATGCATGGAATGCCGTAGGACATAGCTTCGAGTAGTACCATTCCGAAACCTTCAAACGATGAAGTTAATAAGAGAGCACTCACTTTTTGAATTTCGTTCTGCACAAGCTCCCAAGGCTTTTCCTGCCAACCATGCCAAATTATCTTGTCATCAACTTGCAGTTCGCGGCCATAGGACTGGCATTTTTGGAAATCTGAGCCATCACCAATGACATGTAATTTCCATGGCCCATCGACACTTGCCAGCCCATCAAGTAAGTCTTTAATTCTTTTTTGACCCTCAAACTTCATTCGGCCCATATATAGAAAAGTTGCGACTTCATTTTCTGCCGGTGCCGGGATCGTAATATTCTGTCTGGTGACGGGGTTATAAATAAGGCTGATCCTTTTTTCCGGTACGCCTCTGGCAAGTATTTGTTTTTTTATACCCGTACTAATTGCTAAATGATGATCTGCATATACTATACATTCCGCATGCTTTTTATGGTCAAGTGAAAAATGCGGCCACGAAAATAGAACAAATGATTGCTGACTCTTGAGTCTCGCTTTGCTTGCTAACATGCATGACAGAACATCAATGCAAATAACAACATCTGGTTTGTTATTTTTTAACCAGCGGTCGAAATTGTTAATATGTTTTAGTCGACGAAAAAAACTGAGCTTAATCTTTGAAAATGAACAAGTGTAATCAATTCCCTGTAACCACTTCTTATCCATATTGTCATTACGACAAAAAAAGAACATTTCGCAGCTATCGGGCATATCTTTATTTTTTAATGAAAGTATAACATCTCTAATTACGGTTTCCATTCCACCAAAACCAGAGACAGCCTCTCCAACAAATGCAATTTTCATTGATTCATCACTTATTTTGATTAAAGCGATTTACGTATTGTTCTTTCACGAATACGTTGAGCTTTTATTTCAGTTTGCTGAAGTAAATCGCTTTCTTTGGAAAAGATATCGCGCAATGGCTGCATGAAATAGGTGGAAAGGAAACGGTAACGATCGCGTTGAGTTAGCCCGATATTCAATGATGAAAAATACAAACCAATTAAATCTTTATCCCGCCAGCGCTTTGGTACCGAGCTTCTAATTTGTGCACGATGGAGATCAATAACTGAGATTTTCAGGTTGTCTTCATCTCCTGCAAAAGGGAGATGTAGTAGAAAATGGCAGATATAGCAGTCACGGTGATTAACTCCACCCTGATGCATTTTGCGAACCATTGTTGCAACCCTATCAATCAGCATTCGCTTTGTACGTGGCGAGGGCGGGTTAGTTGCCCAGTCGGCACAATAATCTTCCAGACTTATTGTCGGTGTAAGATCTTCAGTAATAATGAAAGATTCTTTATTGATTGGGTTTAATCCCTTCTCCCCGAAGCCAACCCCTTGCATGGTATCAACATCTAATTCATAGAGTCGGTGTATTGCCTTCCATTCCCGATCGGCACCTAATACCGGCATGCGCAAGGTGATAAGGTTTTTCACTACTTCTTTAAATGCAGTGCCTCGATGCCATTTCAGAAAGTAACTTTTCCCAGCTAACTCAAACCGTAATGTGCGGCGAGTTTCAAGCTCCCGGAAAACTTCACCCTGCAATTTTGCAACTTCAGCAAAGGGATCTTTTCCACGCCATAAGGTTACAAGTGGTTCTTTCAACTCAACCATTAACTTTACCCGTAATAATATCAGCGGCCTTTTCAGGCAAGCTGTAGATATCTTGCGTATCTGCATAGTGGCGTGCATTTGCCGCCCACTCATTCAGGCGCTCGCGTTCTGTTAATGCTGTATACAACGCACTGTTCAATTTTACCTGATCAAACAGCTCGTTTATGACAACACCGCATTCCGCAGCCGCAATATGATGCCCGTAGCCGCACACTGAAGTCGTAATGACTGGTAAACCTGCAGCAATCGCTTCCAACAGCACAATCCCTGCAGCTTCTTGATACGCCGGATGTATAAGCACATCGGCCGCAGCCATCAATTCAGCCACATCGTTACGCCCGGCAAAGAAATGGACGTTTTTATGGACACCAAGTTTTTCTGCCAGAGCTTCATAGCGTCCTGGTTTATCCTGACCAACGACCATTAATACGGTGTTATCCCGGACCTTTTCAGGTAGCGACGCCAGTGCATTAATCGTTCTATCAACACCTTTGCGACGAAAATCTGAACCGACCTGTAACATCAGATTTTGTTGCTCGCTAATTCCATTTTTTTCACGATACCGCGAGCGGCTACCGGGTGCCTGTTGGTTATATTTGCGATCGGGGTAAATACCTGGCGGCAGAATATGAAAACGCTCAGATTCAGTGTGATAGTGTTTTTGAAAATCGGCTATCTGCTTGTCTGTTAACATTAATAACTGAGTGGGTTTGCCGTGCTCAAAAACTTCGCGTTCAAACTCAGCATAATGCCGATAGCGGGATGTCAGGCGATAAAAGAATCCTTTTTCCTGAGCCACCTTTTCGGCATAACAAACATCAGCAGCGTAATAGACATCCAGACCAGGCATTTTATTAAAACCGACAACCTTATCTACAGTATGTTGCTGAAGATGAGCCTGCACCCAGCGATAATATTCAGCATTACGTCCGTGGTTTGTACGGGAAGTAACCGGCACCGTAATTAATTCAAATTCTGTTGGGTGCTCACCTTGCCAGGATTGCGTGTAAACACGCACGTGATGACCGCGAGCAGCAACCGTTTGGGCGATGCGCATAAAATCACGCTGCAAGCCGCCAAACGGAAAATATTTATACAAACAAAAGGCAATAATCATACTGACCCGCTCGTTTTAATGTCATTCGCCGCATCGGGTAACATCCTTTCAGTGGCAGCAATGACATCTTCAGCTGGAATGACTGACATGTATTTCTTATTTCGGTCAAGCTCGTCGCGGACAGGCATTGGCTCATAGTCACCCGCCCAAAACTGAATCACATTATTTGACCATGGGCGCCAGAAAACATGGTCGGTAGCCCCAAAAAGACAAATGATGGGGGTTTTTACCGCCGCGGCAATATGACCCGGAGCGGAATCGACACCGATAAATAGATCTGCATGGTCAATGAGGGCGGCTAATTCAGGGAATCGTGTTTTCCCCGCAAGAGCTGTCACTGGTCTCAATTGACATCCCCGAGCAATATCTTCCACACATTCTAAATCTTCAGCAGAAGGGCCAGATGTTAAAACTACGCTGTAACCTCTGGCCTGTAATGCATCAATGACTTTTGAGAATTTATCGTTGTCCCAACATTTGAATTGCTGGCGTGCAGTGGGCTGAATGACAACATAGTGGTTATCGACACCTACATCTTTCAACAAACTTTGCATTTTGACCCAATTTTTAGGGTCATAAGGCATTGTCGTTTCTTTGCAGATATCTGTTATTCCCAATGGGGTCACAACAGATAAATTACGTTCTACGATGTGCTCGCCTGAAATGGGCGCCAGATGAGTAAAACTATTTTTCCAGAAAGCCGATTGTCGGTAGCTATAGTCCTGGGAAATGCTCATTTTTGCGTTCAGGAGACGCACAAAAAACGGAACAACCCTTTGATCAGTAAGGTTGACAACCAAATCATATTTATTGGCGCGTAGTGTTTTTAAAAGAAACAGGAAATTCTGAATTTTGGTTATAGAACCAGCGCCTTTATTACTCAGCCCATACAGCATGTTTATTTCTGAATTTTCAGACAGTATGGGGATCGTATCCTGATATAGAAGCACATCAATCTTCGCTTCCGGGTAGTTTCTTTTTAGCGTGCTAATGACCGGAGTCGTCAGCAGCATATCCCCATGAAAACGCATCTTAATGACTAAAATTCTTCTAAATGATGGTTTTTCCACGCGCAGCTCTTAATTGTTGATAATGCTAAAGATATCAAATTTGCACGCTACCGCCCCAGGCTCAACAGCTACCCGAAGACTGAAAACGCACTCAATTTTTCGCAATAGTGTACCATTTCTTAATGTGTGATCCGATACGAATGTTTTTTCACCTATAAAGATAAAAATCACATCTATTACAATAAGATAAACGAACGCATCAATAGATACGCATCTCGTTAATTATCTGGAAAGCAAGTGATAAAACCCTTCAACTATTTCTGTAAAAATCCAAATATTTAATAATATTGAAGCTTTTTAACGCCAGTTTGCGCGATTTAAAGCAAATGGGGCAAAAGTGTTGGTAAAGCCGCAGTTAAATACATAGAATCCCCAGCACATTCATAAGTCAGTTACGTCCAATGCTCCAGTTGTTTTACACCACACTTTTCTATCTCATTCAGCCACTCATTTGGGTGCGCTTGTGGGTGCGTGGTCGTAAGGCTCCTGCGTATCGTAAACGTTGGGGTGAGCGCTACGGTTTTTATCGTAAGCCGCTAAAGCCTGGCGGCATTATGTTGCACTCCGTTTCCGTCGGCGAAACGCTGGCGGCTATACCGCTGGTTCGTGCACTCCGTCATCGCTACCCAGAATTACCGATAACCGTAACAACAATGACACCGACCGGCTCTGAACGAGTCATGTCAGCATTTGGCGGTGACGTCCAACATCTTTACCTGCCTTATGATCTCCCCGGCTCGCTTAATCGTTTTCTTGATAAGGTAGACCCTAAACTGGTTCTGATTATGGAAACCGAGTTATGGCCGAACCTTATATCAGCATTGCATAAACGCCATATTCCGCTAGTCATTGCCAATGCACGATTGTCTGCTCGTTCAGCTGCGGGCTATGCCCGGCTGGGCAAATTCATTCGTTCATTGTTACGCCGCATCACACTCATTGCGGCTCAGAATGAAGAAGATGGCGAGCGTTTCATAGCTTTAGGCGCAAAACGCAGCCAGTTAACCGTTACTGGCAGCCTCAAATTTGATATTTCAGTAACGCCGCAACTCGCTGCTCGCGCCGTCACACTGCGCCGCCAATGGGCACCTCATCGCCCTGTGTGGATTGCAACCAGCACGCATGAAGGTGAAGAAAACGTGGTGCTAGATGCACATCAGATGCTTCTAAAACAGTTCCCAGATTTGCTGCTGATACTGGTTCCTCGCCATCCTGAACGTTTCCCTGATGCGATTAATCTGGCTCGCCAGAAAGCGTTAAGCTTTATTACTCGTTCTTCTGGTGATGTTCCTTCTGCCAGCACTCAGGTTGTCATTGGCGATACCATGGGCGAGCTTATGCTGTTATATGGAATTGCTGACCTTGCGTTTGTCGGCGGCTCGCTGGTTGAACGCGGTGGACATAATCCTCTTGAACCAGCAGCTCACGCGATTCCTGTGTTGATGGGCCCACATACCTTTAACTTTAAAGATATTTGCGCCCGACTGTCACAGGCAAGCGGCCTGATCACCGTGACGGATACCGCTTCTTTGACTAAAGAGATTAGCTCTTTACTTACTGACGAAGATTATCGAAACTTCTATGGTCGCCATGCAGTGGAAGTGCTCTATCAAAATCAGGGCGCCCTACAACGTTTGTTGCAACTGCTGGAACCCTATTTGCCACTCAAAGCACATTAAGGTCTGACATGCAAAAGCGGGCTATCTATCCAGGAACTTTCGATCCAATCACCAACGGCCATCTGGACATCGTGACTCGCGCATCGAAGATGTTCGATACCCTAATTCTGGCAATTGCTAACAGCCCCCACAAAAAAACCATGTTCACCCTTGAAGAAAGAGTGCATCTTGCGCAAGGCGTTATAGCCCATTTGCCTAATGTAGAAGTGGTCGGATTTGGCGATCTGATGGCGAATTTCGCCAAAACTCAACAAGCAAATATTCTGGTAAGAGGGTTACGTACAGCGGCTGATTTCGAGTATGAGATGCAACTGGCTCATATGAACCGTCACTTAATGCCAGAGCTGGAAAGCGTCTTCCTGATGCCATCAAAAGAGTGGTCTTTTGTCTCTTCATCATTGGTGAAAGAAGTCGCGCGCCACGCAGGTGACGTCGCACACTTCTTACCAGAACAAGTACACCAGGCGTTGCTTGAAAAACTAAAGTGATTATTTCTGGCAATGGCGGCAATAAAAAGTGCTGCGTTGCCCGTGCTTGCTGATGACAATTGGCGCACCGCACACCCGACACGGTTCCCCTGTGCGGCCATAGACCTGTAGTTCCTGAGCGAAATATCCAGGTTTACCGTCCGACTGTAAAAAATCCTTCAATGTCGTCCCACCTTGTTCAATCGAACGTAGCAGTACGGCTTTAATCGTTTTGACCAGTAATTCGCATTCGTTTTTTGACAACGACTGAGCAGCACGGTCAGGGTGAATTCCCGCAGCAAATAACGATTCGCTGGCATAAATATTACCGACACCGACGACCAGCTTGTTATCCATCAGCCAGGGCTTAATCGCCATTTTCTTTTTCGCGGATTTTTCACGCAGATACTCAGCCGAAAATTCGTCGCTTAAAGGTTCCGGCCCAAGATGCGCCAGAACATTACTGCCCTCTAGCTCTTTCGCCCACAGCCAGGCACCAAAACGGCGCGGATCGGTATAACGTAGTACTTTGCCATTGCTCATGACCAAATCCACGTGGTCATGCTTTTCAGCGGGATAATCTTCAGGGAGGATGCGTAAGCTGCCAGACATTCCGAGATGGATAATAATCCAACCGTCCGGAAGCTCCAGCAGAAGGTATTTAGCGCGGCGCTGTACGCTCAGAACAGGTTTATCGCTAAGCGCATGAATTTCATCAGAGACAGGCCAACGCAGACGGCCATTTCGCACAATCGCATGCAGAATGGTTTCGCCAACCAAATGCGGTTCAATACCTCGGCGACTGGTTTCTACTTCAGGTAATTCAGGCATCTCTCCTCCAGGCTCAAAACCCTAAAACAAAAAAACCCCGCCGAAGCGAGGTTTTCATCAAAGATACTAAAATTATTTAATTTTAGCTTCTTTGTACAGTACGTGTTGACGGACAACTGGATCGAACTTTTTCAGTTCCAGTTTTTCCGGCTTAGTACGCTTGTTCTTCGTGGTGGTATAGAAGTGACCAGTACCAGCAGAAGAAACCAGCTTGATCTTCTCGCGAACACCTTTAGCCATGACTTAGTTCCTCTTAGTACTTCTCGCCACGGGTACGCATATCGGCCAAGACCGTTTCGATACCCTTCTTATCAATTACACGCATACCTTTAGCAGATACACGCAGTGTGACAAAACGCTTCTCGCTCTCAACCCAAAAACGGTGAGAGTGCAGGTTCGGCAGGAAACGGCGTTTGGTCGCGTTCATTGCGTGGGAACGGTTATTACCGGTCACCGGACGCTTGCCAGTAACTTGGCAGACTCGGGACATGTCTATTCTCCAAAAATCAAATTAGCTCGAGCTTCGTATAGGGTTATGGCGCCTCGTCAGGCCGCAAGCCTGGTCCCTGGCGGTTCAATGTGAACCACAGTGCCAGGCGCATAATGCCAAAACCCGAGATTCTCAAAGGTGGCGTAGTATACGCTGCATAACGCATGTGCTCAAGTCCCGAACAGACAAAGATCCCCAAGGATCGCCTAATTCGTTCTAAATCCACCCACGTTCGGCAAAAGAAACGTACTCTCCACGGCCAATAACAAGGTGATCGAGCACTTGTATTTCCATAAACAGGCAAACTTTTATGATGCGTTCGGTAATAACACGATCAGCTTTGCTCGGTTCTGCTCGACCAGACGGGTGATTATGCGCGAGTATTAACGCCGCTGCATTGGATTTCATCGCTTCGCGCACAATTTCTCTTGGATGGACCTCTACATGGTTCAGCGTTCCAGAAAACATTGGACAATGTTTAATCACCCGATGCTGGTTATCCAGAAAAATCACCATAAAGATCTCGCGTTCTGCATTCGTCAATTGGCTCTGGATAAACTCCCTGACTGATTCTGGTCCTTTAAGGGTTAGTTCTTCAACTCCACGCGAATAGTAATAACGCCTCGCCAACTCCGCAATGGCGTTGAGTTGCGTATATTTCGCTGCACCAATGCCCTTCACTTCCTTGAATTGTGAGTAATCTGCCGACAACAGCCTGCTAAGTGAACCGAACTGGTCCAGCAAATTGTGTGCGAACGCGAGTACATTCATATTATTGCAGCCAGTGCGTAAAAAGAGTGCCAAAAGCTCCACATCGGATAATGCGCTGGCACCAAATTTCAACAGCTTTTCACGCGGCATATTCGCCTTATCCAATTCCATTATTTCTTCCACCAGAACCTCCTTGCCCTTCTCTGGCCGTCATTGTGCACAACTCATCAAACACATTCGACATGCAGATTTCCTCCATGCGGGATGTCTCGCAAACAGCAAAAAGTCGATACCGAATGAGTGTGGTAAAATAGCCAGATGACTGTGACTTCTGGTGGAAAAATCATGATGGGGCTTTCTGGCAAAAAAATTGTTCTGGGTGTGAGCGGCGGAATCGCTGCCTATAAGACACCAGAGCTGGTACGCCGTCTGCGTGAACGCGGCGCGGAGGTTCGAGTGGTTATGACAGAGGCAGCCAAAGCCTTTATTACGCCTCTGAGTTTACAAGCCGTGTCGGGATATCCTGTGTCAGATAGCTTGCTGGATCCCGCAGCAGAAGCGGCAATGGGTCATATAGAATTAGGAAAATGGGCAGATTTAGTCATCCTGGCACCTGCCACAGCGGATTTAATTGCTCGCATTACCGCAGGCATGGCAAATGACCTTGTGAGTACAATATGTCTCGCAACCCCCTCTCCCGTTGCGGTCGTGCCTGCCATGAATCAGCAAATGTACCGGGCAACTGCAACTCAGCACAATCTTGAAACTCTCGCTTCGCGCGGTTTACTGATATGGGGTCCAGATAGCGGCAGCCAGGCCTGTGGCGATGTCGGCCCGGGTAGAATGCTTGACCCTTTAACGATTGTTGAAATGGCAGCTCAACATTTTTCTGTCATCAAAGATCTGCAACATCTTAATGTCATGATTACTGCAGGTCCGACCCGTGAACGTCTGGACCCGGTGCGCTACATCACCAATGATAGCTCAGGCAAAATGGGCTATGCGATCGCAGCGGCAGCGGCTGCACGTGGTGCAAATGTGACATTAATCTCTGGCCCAGTTTCTTTGCCTACTCCAGCCTGGGTAAAACGTGTTGATGTCACCACCGCTCTGGAAATGGAAGCCGCAGTGCAACAACATGTTCAGACGCAACAAATTTTCGTTGGCTGTGCGGCTGTTGCAGATTATCGTGCCGCAACCGTTGCAGACGAAAAAATCAAAAAGCAAGGCGATGAAATTACAATAAAAATGATAAAAAACCCGGATATTGTTGCCGGTGTCGCAGCACTTTTAACTCATCGTCCTTATGTTGTTGGGTTTGCCGCCGAAACAAATAATGTGGAAGAATACGCCCAGCAAAAACGCCTGAGTAAAAACCTCGACCTGATTTGTGCAAATGATGTTTCACAAGCAGGACAGGGATTTAACAGCGAAAACAATGCATTACACCTTTTCTGGCAGGATGGAGATAAAGTCTTACCTCTTGAGCGTAAGGAACTCCTTGGCCATCTTTTACTGAACGAGATAGTTACCCGTTATGATGAAAAAAATCGACGTTAAGATTCTGGACCCACGCGTTGGCCAACAGTTCCCACTGCCGACTTATGCAACTTCCGGCTCTGCGGGTCTTGATCTACGTGCCTGCCTGGATGACGCCGTAGAGCTAGCTCCTGGTGTCACCAAGCTGATTCCAACGGGGCTGGCTATCCATATCGCCGATCCGTCTCTGGCGGCAGTCATTCTGCCTCGTTCAGGTCTTGGTCATAAGCATGGCGTAGTTTTAGGCAACCTTGTTGGGCTGATAGACTCCGATTACCAGGGTCAGTTGATGGTTTCAGTCTGGAACCGTGGACAAGACCACTTCACTATTGAACCCGGTGAGCGTATTGCTCAAATGGTATTTGTGCCTGTCGTACAGGCTGAATTCAACCTGGTTGAAGATTTTGACTCCAGCGACCGCGGCGAAGGTGGTTTCGGCCATTCAGGCCGTCAGTAACTTCGTTTATACACGTAACCCCACAGCGTAAAAAATGTGAAAAAACCGCAAACTTTAAGTTTGCGAGCGCTGTGTGGCTACTTGCCTGACAAGTGCGTTATTTCAGGGGTATTTTAGAACATGGCAGAAAAACAAATTGCGAAACGGAATCGTCGCGAAGAAATACTTCAGTCTCTGGCCCAAATGCTTGAATCCAGTGATGGCAGCCAACGAATTACAACCGCCAAGCTTGCGGCGACTGTTGGTGTTTCCGAAGCAGCACTTTATCGACATTTTCCTAGCAAAACGAAGATGTTCGATAGCCTTATCGAGTTTATTGAAGACACTCTGATTACCCGTATCAATCTTATTCTGAAAGATGAGAAAGATACCCACGCACGTTTACGTTTAATCGTTCTCTTGATTCTGGGATTTGGCGAACGTAACCCTGGCCTGACTCGCATTCTTACCGGTCATGCATTGATGTTTGAACAAGACCGACTGCAAGGCCGGATCAATCAGCTTTTTGAGCGCATCGAAGTCCAGTTGCGCCAGGTCATGCGCGAAAAAAAGATGCGTGAAGGAGAAGGTTTCATCACCGATGAATCACTGCTGGCAAGTCTTCTTCTGGCATTTTGTGAAGGGACGCTGTCGCGTTTTGTGCGTAGCGAGTTCCGCTATTTACCGACCGATGATTTTGATACCCGCTGGCCGCTGGTTGCCTCCCAGCTTCAGTAATTGAAAAGGGCCTTTAAAAGGCCCTTTTTCTTATACACCGTACTGAGTACGGTAATCCTGTACAGCCGCTAAATGCGCGGCCATCTCAGGTTTTTCTTCCAGGTATTCAACCAGGTCTTTAAGAGTGATGATTGAGATCACTTTGCATTGGTAGTCACGCTCAACTTCCTGAATGGCTGAAATTTCTCCACGGCCACGTTCCTGGCGGTCCAGAGAAATTAGCACACCCGCCAGGGATGCATTGTTTGCAGCAATGATTTCCATTGACTCACGGATTGCCGTCCCTGCGGTGATCACATCATCCACCAGCATCACGCGCCCTTGCAGTGCACTACCGACCAGATTACCGCCTTCACCATGATCTTTTGCTTCTTTGCGGTTAAAGCAATATGGCAGATCAAGCTCGTGATGTTCGGCCAACGCAACGGCCGTAGTCGTCGCAATTGGAATCCCTTTGTAAGCCGGCCCAAACAGCAAATCAAACTCAATCCCCGAATCAACTAACGCGGCGGCATAAAAACGCCCCAACAGTGCCAGGTCACGCCCGGTATTGAACAGCCCTGCATTGAAGAAATAAGGGCTGGTGCGGCCAGATTTCAGCGTGAATTCGCCGAACTTAAGGACCTGCTTGTTAAGCGCAAACTCAATAAACTGGCGCTGATACGGTTTCATGGATTTGCTCCTATAAATTTCATTTATACATTTACCCGAAATAATTCGAGTTACATCATGGCGAGCGAATACTGCCAACGACAATGCAGCTTGAAGTATCACAGGTATAAAAAAGGCGACTCTCAGAGTCGCCTAAAATTAATTCTCTAACGCCGCCTTCTGCGCCGTTACGATTGTTTCAATTCCCCCTCGCGCCAGCGCCAGTAGCGCCAACAACTCTTCATGGGTGAACGGCTCGCCTTCTGCGGTGCCCTGAACCTCAATCATGCGCCCATCTTCCATCATCACGACGTTCATGTCGGTTTCTGCTGCGGAATCTTCAACATATTCCAGGTCGCACAGAGCTTCGCCTTTAACGATACCGACTGATACTGCTGCAACCATCCCTTTCATTGGGTTGGTTTTTAATTTCCCAGCAGCAACCAGTTTGTTCAGAGCATCAGCCAGCGCAACACATGCACCCGTAATAGATGCTGTGCGAGTGCCGCCGTCTGCCTGCAAAACATCGCAGTCCAGAGTAATGGTGTATTCGCCCAGGACTTTCAAATCCACTGCTGCACGCAGTGAACGAGCAATCAGGCGCTGAATCTCAAGAGTACGGCCGCCCTGCTTACCTTTTGCTGCTTCACGAGCATTACGGCTATGAGTTGCGCGCGGCAACATACCATATTCAGCAGTGATCCAACCTTGTCCCTGGCCTTTCAGAAAGCGCGGAACACCCTCTTCAACGGTGGCGGTACACAGTACTTTAGTATCGCCAAACTCGACCAGCACGGAGCCTTCTGCGTGTTTGGTGTAATTACGGGTCAGGGTGACTGGGCGCACTTGATCGACGCTACGACCTGATGGACGCATGGGGTTATCTCCGGCTAAAACGAATGTGGCTGCGCATTATACGGACTTCGCTCGCTTATTCCTATCCTGTCAGGCCGGGCATGGCTATAATCCCCACATCTATTACAGAATACGGTTACGAAATATGATCCGCAGTATGACCGCCTATGCCCGACGTGAAGTTAAAGGCGAATGGGGCAGCGCCTCCTGGGAGTTACGTTCGGTAAACCAGCGTTATCTCGAAACTTACATCCGCATGCCGGAGCAATTCCGTAGCCTCGAACCTGTGGCTCGCGAGCGTATTCGTACTCGCTTAACCCGTGGGAAAGTCGAATGTAACCTGCGTTTCGAACCCGATGCTCGTTCTCAAAGCTCTTTGCTGCTCAATGAAAAACTGGCTAAACAGCTGGTTGAAGCTGCGAACTGGGTAAAAATGCAAAGCGACGAAGGCGAAATCAACCCAGTTGATATTCTACGCTGGCCTGGTGTGATGTCTGCTCAAGAGCAGGATCTCGATGCCATTACCGCTGAAATCCTTGCCGCATTGGACGGCGCGCTGGACGACTTCATTATTGCGCGTGAAACAGAGGGTCAGGCACTGAAAGAACTTATCGAGCAACGCCTTGAAGGTGTGAGCGGTGAAGTCGTTAAAGTTCGTGCGCAAATGCCAGAAGTTCTGAAATGGCAGCGCGAGCGTTTAGTTGCCAAACTTGAAGACGCTCAAGTTCAGCTTGAAAATAACCGTCTTGAACAAGAACTGGTGTTAATGGCGCAGCGTGTAGATGTCGCTGAAGAGCTTGACCGCCTCGAAGCGCACGTTAAAGAGACGTACAACATTCTGAAGAAAAAAGAAGCTGTTGGCCGCCGCCTCGATTTTATGATGCAAGAGTTCAACCGCGAGTCGAACACCCTGGCGTCAAAATCTATCAATTCAGATGTCACCAATTCAGCTATTGAATTGAAAGTACTGATTGAGCAGATGCGCGAGCAAATCCAGAACATTGAGTAATGTTCATATTGAACTTTAAGCCCGCGCCATGCGGGCTTTTGTTAGTTGAGCTCTCTTTAAGCAATAATTTAACTAATCCATTTTAAATCCATCCAGCAATAAAAACCCATATATAACTGCCGATAAAAACATTTTTGCATTAGTAAATGTTATCGAGACCGCTTCGCTTTAAAAAAACTCAATCGTGATGTCATTCGCAAAACGTTACCCTCCCAGCGTTTAAATTGGGGGTATCAATGCTGTTACATATTCTTTATTTGGTCGGCATTACTGCCGAGGCAATGACCGGCGCGTTAGCGGCTGGCCGCCGTCGTATGGATACTTTCGGTGTAATTATCATCGCAACCGCCACGGCTCTTGGGGGTGGTTCAGTACGCGATATCCTCCTGGGGCATTACCCTCTGGGTTGGGTGAAGCATCCTGAATATGTCATCATTGTTGCCGTCGCGGCGGTACTCACAACTGTGTTTGCTCCTGTAATGCCTCACCTGCGCCGTCTTTTTCTGGTGCTAGACGCCCTGGGCCTGGTGGTGTTCTCGATCATCGGTGCGCAAATTGCGTTGGATATGGGGGAAGGGCCAATCATCGCAATAATTGCAGCCGTGGTAACGGGTGTGTTTGGCGGTGTACTACGCGACATGTTCTGTAAACGCATCCCACTGGTATTTCAGAAGGAATTGTATGCAGGCATTGCGTTCGCCTCTGCGGTGCTTTACATCGTTTTGCAGCACTACGTTTCCAACCAGGACGTCGTTATCATTTCCACATTGATATTTGGATTCACCACGCGTTTGCTGGCATTGCGCCTGCGCCTTGGCTTGCCCGTGTTTCATTACAAGCACGCGGATCACTAATTGCTAAACCCCTGAATTCCCTGCTGCGCCAGAAAAGCCGCAAGGGCCGCGATTTGGGGGTGATTCACAAACTCCACCAACTTTTTAGCTCTCCCGGGACCAATACCGGGAAGCTTTTGCCAGCTTAGTTCATCCCGGGCGACTAAATGCAGCCATTGTGAATCCGGCATTGTCGTGAGTACTGCTCTTGGTAGCGGCAGACCAAATGCCATCAACCATTTTTTAAACGGCTGCTGCCGTGTTTTCGTGAATTGCTGCCAAAGTTGCACGGTTTTGGCTGAAGAGAAACCGCTAATTTTTGATAACTCTTCCTGCGTGAGCGCCAACCAGGAAAAGATATGTTCCAGACTCAATTTTTGTTGAAGTTGCTGCCATGAACTTACGCTCACACCGTTGATATTCAAAACAGCGGGAGAGCTTATCCATGCCAGTCGAGCAATAAACTGCTCACGGCACCGGGTTTCGAAATACAAGCAACTTAAAGGCGTAATCATCTCTTTTGATGGAGGTTGCGGCTTATTACGCTGACTGACGCGCCAAACCACTTCATCAACTCGTGGAATCCCTTGCCCAGCAAGACTCACCATCACCTGATCACCAGGCGCGATATCCATAGTCTGCCAACGTTTAACTGAACCAATGTTGACGCGCTTAACTTGTTTATCATCAATCTGTAAAGGGTTCAGGTTTAGGACAACGGCAATTTTTCCAGTGCGTCCAATCGAGAATTGAACATCTTTAACTTCTGCAAGTTGCTGTGCTGGTGGAAACTTCCAGGCTATCACCCATGTCGCTTTACCAGGAAGCCAATGCTTTCCAGCTGGTTCCTGGGATTGGCGAATGACAATCCCATCCGTCACAAACGGTAGGGAGCCCGCAAACCAGGACTCCCGTAGTGTGGTGATATCGCTCATGGATTTAATAGGTTTTGACCATGTTTTAGTCAATGAGAAACCTGCTTTCTCAAGCGAGTTTAGCTTTTGGTTCATATCAGCGGGGCCATCAGGCCACGCCCAAATAAATATCCCCAATTCCTTGAGTAATCCCGCATCCCCCTTGCGCATCATGGCACCGGCGGCTTTTCCCCTGGCACTGATACTCCCCATTGTTTTCTGTACATGATTTTCCCTTTTCAAGAAAACCTCTCCCTGTAAAACACTGTTAGCCAGCAGACCGGAAAGCACTTTAGGAATGGCATCAATCATTTTGGCTTTTGCCGTCCAGTCCTGTCCTTTCTCGCCATCGCCACGGCTAAGGAGTTTGAGCAAACGACCCTGTTGATAAACCAGTGTTACCGCAACGCCATCCACTTTGGGCTGTACCCAAAGATCTGACTTGCCATTTATCCACTGTGCAACAGCCGCAGCATCCGGAAGTTTTTTAACACCGGTATGAGCAATCGGGTGCAGCACTTTCCCCTCCGTGAAAAGCTGAGGTTCTTGCGGTTGCTCCGCAGGGTTAAAGCAATGCTGCCATTCATTAAACTGACTGCGTAGCCCATCGTAGGTCGCGTCGCTGACAATACTGGTACCTTGTTGGTAATAGGCCCAATCCCATTCTGTTAGCTTTTCGTTCAGTTTTCCCATCTCCTTCTGGGCGTGCACAGGCGACCAGTCAGGGCAGGTTGCTGATGCCACTGAGCTGAGCAAAACCAGCAAACCGATAAGTTTTGTTATCCACAACATAAATCCCTCCATTTAAAACTCAGGAAGGTATAACGCCAGGAAGTAAGCATGACGAATGATGATTCAGCAGAATGCGAGAGGCTTTCACAGGAAGTTAATTTGTTGCAGTAACACGATGTGATCTTTGGAAAGTATTACGCAAAATGGCAGAAATATTGCCATTGAACGTGACAAATTCACCGTGACGGGAAGACGCCGTGTATAATAGGCCGGTATACGCACTTCTTTTTATGCTTACAGAATAAGTTAGAACTCATGGCTCAAGGCACGCTTTATATTGTTTCCGCTCCAAGTGGAGCAGGAAAATCCAGCCTCATCCAGGCTTTGTTAAAGACACAACCGCTGTACGACACGCAAGTTTCTATTTCCCATACCACTCGTGGTATTCGTCCGGGAGAGAAACATGGCGAGCACTATTTCTTTGTGGAAAAGGAAGAGTTTAAGCAGATGATTGCTGAAGACGCATTCCTTGAACATGCGGAAGTGTTCGGTAATTACTACGGCACATCTCGCCATGCCATTGAGCAAGTTTTGGCAACCGGCGTTGACGTTTTCCTGGACATTGACTGGCAAGGTGCGCAGCAAATCCGTGAGAAAATGCCGCAAGCCCGCAGTATCTTTATTCTGCCACCGTCAAAAGACGAGCTGGACAGACGCCTGCGTGGTCGCGGGCAAGATAGTGAAGAAGTCATCACGAAGCGTATGGAACAGGCTGTTGCAGAAATGAGCCATTACGCTGAATATGACTATTTAATCGTCAACGACGATTTTGACACCGCACTGTCAGATTTAAAAATTATCATTCGTGCCGAGCGTCTACGAATGGGTCGCCAAAAAGCGCGACATGACGCTTTAATCAGCAAACTATTGGCAGACTGAGCCCAGTTTCAGTATCATGCCCAGTCATTTCTTCATCTGTGGAGCATTTTAATTATGGCACGCGTAACTGTTCAGGACGCTGTTGAGAAAATTGGTAACCGTTTTGACCTGGTTCTGGTCGCCGCACGTCGCGCTCGTCAGATGCAAACTGGTGGTAAAGATCCACTCGTTGCTGAAGAAAACGACAAAACGACTGTAATCGCACTGCGCGAAATCGAAGAAGGGTTGATTACCAACCAGATTCTCGATGTTCGTGATCGCCAGGAACAGCAAGAGCAGGAAGCCGCAGAATTGCAGGCCGTTACCGCTATTGCTGAAGGTCGTCGTTAATTAGCCTGCGGGTAGCCCTTGTATCTGTTTGAAAGCCTGAATCAACTGATTCAAACATACTTGCCCGAGGAGCAGATTAAGCGACTTCGGCAAGCATACCTTGTTGCGCGTGATGCTCACGAGGGACAAGCACGTTCAAGCGGTGAACCCTATATCACCCATCCTGTAGCTGTTGCCTGCATTCTGGCCGAGATGAAACTCGACTATGAAACGCTGATGGCCGCTCTACTGCATGATGTGATTGAAGACACCCCTGCCACCTACCAGGATATGGAACAACTGTTTGGCAAAAGCGTTGCCGAACTGGTGGAAGGGGTATCTAAGCTCGATAAACTGAAATTCCGCGATAAGAAAGAAGCTCAGGCTGAAAACTTCCGCAAAATGATCATGGCGATGGTGCAAGATATCCGCGTCATTCTGATCAAACTCGCTGACCGTACGCACAACATGCGCACTCTTGGGGCGTTGCGCCCTGATAAGCGTCGCCGCATTGCTCGCGAAACCCTCGAAATTTATAGCCCCCTGGCACACCGTCTTGGTATTCATCACCTGAAAACCGAGCTGGAAGAACTGGGCTTTGAAGCGCTTTACCCGAACCGCTATCGCGTCATTAAAGAAGTCGTGAAAGCCGCACGTGGTAACCGCAAAGAGATGATTCAAAAAATCCTCTCGGAAATCGACGGTCGTTTGCAAGAAGCAGGCATTCCCTGCCGCGTCAGTGGCCGCGAGAAACATCTTTACTCCATCTACTGCAAAATGACGCTTAAAGAGCAGCGTTTCCACTCGATTATGGATATCTACGCTTTCCGCGTAATTGTTCACGATATGGATACCTGTTATCGCGTTCTTGGGCAGATGCATAGCCTCTACAAGCCACGTCCGGGCCGGGTTAAAGACTATATCGCCATTCCAAAAGCGAACGGATATCAGTCCCTGCATACTTCAATGATTGGCCCACACGGTGTGCCAGTTGAAGTGCAAATCCGTACCGAAGATATGGACCAGATGGCAGAAATGGGTGTTGCCGCTCACTGGGCTTATAAAGAGCAAGGCGAAAGTGGCACTACCGCGCAAATTCGCGCCCAGCGCTGGATGCAAAGCCTGCTTGAGTTGCAGCAAAGCGCAGGTAGCTCATTTGAATTTATCGAGAGCGTAAAATCCGATCTGTTCCCGGATGAGATTTACGTTTTCACCCCGGAAGGGCGCATTGTCGAATTGCCAGCGGGCGCGACACCTGTCGATTTCGCCTATGCCGTGCATACTGACATCGGTCACGCCTGCGTTGGTGCTCGTGTCGACAGGCAACCCTATCCGCTGTCACAGTCGCTTAGCAGCGGCCAGACAATCGAAATCATTACCGCACCGGGCGCTCGCCCTAACGCTGCCTGGCTGAACTTCGTTGTAAGTTCGAAAGCGCGAGCCAAAATCCGCCAGATGCTGAAAAACCTCAAGCGAGACGATTCCGTCAGCCTGGGGCGCCGTCTGCTGAACCATGCATTAGGTGGTAGCCGCAAGCTTGCTGAAGTTCCGCCGGAAAATATTCAACGTGAGCTTGAGCGTATGAAGCTCGCCACGCTTGACGATTTGCTGGCTGAAATTGGTTTAGGCAACGCCATGAGCGTAGTGGTGGCTAAGAATCTGCAAGGTGAATCATCGGTAATTGCGCAAGGAAATACACCCGCGCACAGCCACTTGCCTATCAAAGGCGCTGACGGTGTGCTGATTACCTTCGCGAAGTGTTGCCGCCCAATTCCTGGTGACCCGATTGTGGCTCACGTCAGCCCTGGCAAAGGGTTAGTTATTCACCATGAGTCCTGCCGTAATATCCGTGGCTACCAAAAAGAAGCCGAGAAGTTTATGGCGGTCGAGTGGGATAAAGAGACCGAGCAAGAATTCCTCACTGAAATTAAAGTGGATATGTTCAACCATCAGGGTGCATTGGCAAACCTGACCGCGGCAATCAATACCGCAGGTTCGAATATCCACAGTCTGAATACTGAAGAGAAAGATGGCCGCGTTTACAGCGCGTTCATTCGTTTATCTGCCCGCGACCGTGTTCATCTGGCCAATGTTATGCGCAAGATTCGCGTAATGCCGGATGTCATTAAAGTTACCCGCAACCGAAACTAGTGTTATGAATCCTCAACGTTATGCGCGTATTTGCGAGATGCTTGCCAGGCGTCAGCCTGATCTGACCGTCTGCATGGAACAAGTCCATAAACCTCATAACGTCTCAGCGATTATTCGCACCGCTGATGCAGTGGGCGTGCATGAAGTTCACGCGGTTTGGCCTGGTAACAGAATGCGTACCATGGCCTCTTCTGCTGCCGGAAGTAACTCCTGGGTTGAAGTGAAAACACACCGCAATATTGGCGATGCCGTTAGCCATTTGAAAAACAACGGGATGCAAATCCTCGCCACCAACCTTTCGGATAAAGCCGTCGATTTTCGCGAAATTGATTACACGCGCCCGACCTGCATTCTGATGGGTCAGGAAAAAACCGGTATCACACAAGAAGCACTAGCGCTGGCTGACCAGGACATCATTATTCCGATGGTTGGCATGGTGCAATCTCTAAACGTTTCCGTGGCTTCCGCCCTCATTCTTTATGAAGCGCAGCGCCAACGTCAGAATGCCGGAATGTATCAACGCGAAAACAGTACCCTGCCGGAGTCCGAGCAACAGCGACTGCTGTTTGAAGGCGGTTACCCGGTGCTGGCGCGCGTTTCTCGCCGTAAAGGTTTGCCCTACCCGCATGTGAATCAGCAAGGTGAGATAGAAGCTGATGCCGCATGGTGGGCCACAATGCAATCTGCGGAGTAGTCGGATGAAAGGCCGTTTGCTGGATGCCATACCGTTAAGTACGCTTGCCGGAGTGGGCGCCAGCCAGAGCGGTAAACTAGCCAAAATTGGCTTGTATACCATTCAGGATCTTCTTCTCCACCTTCCGCTTCGCTACGAAGACCGCACCCATCTCTACCCTATTAACGACCTTATACCGAGTGTTTACGCCACGGTAGAAGGCGAAGTGCTGAACTGTAATATCAGTTTTGGCCGCCGCCGTATGATGACCTGCCAGATTTCTGACGGTACCGGCATCCTGACGATGCGGTTTTTCAACTTCAACGCCGCAATGAAAAACAGCCTCGCGAACGGTAAACGCGTGCTTGCCTATGGTGAAGCGAAACGCGGCACGCACGGCGCGGAAATGATTCACCCGGAATACCGTATTCAGGGCGACCTCAGCACACCAGAATTGCAGGAAACGCTGACGCCGGTTTACCCCACGACGGAAGGTATCCGCCAGGCGACACTGCGCAAACTCACCGACCAGGCTCTGGAATTGCTGGATACCTGCGCCATTGCAGAATTGCTCCCGGCTGATTTGAGCAAGGGAATGATGAGCCTGCCAGAAGCGTTGCGCACTCTGCATCGCCCGCCACCAACCATGCAGTTAGCCGATCTGGAAACCGGGAAGCACCCGGCTCAACAGCGCTTAATCCTCGAAGAATTACTGGCTCATAACCTGAGCATGCTCGCGTTACGTGCGGGTGCCCAGCGTTATCATGCGTTGCCGTTGCATAACCATGACGAGTTAAAAAACCGCCTGTTAGCAGCACTGCCGTTTAAACCAACCCAGGCGCAAGAACGGGTCGTGGCAGAAATCGAACACGACTTAGCGCTCGATGTACCAATGATGCGCCTGGTGCAAGGTGATGTGGGATCGGGCAAAACGCTGGTTGCTGCACTCGCCGCACTGCGTGCGATTGCGCATGGCAAACAAGTCGGTCTGATGGCACCAACAGAATTGCTCGCCGAGCAGCACGCCAATAACTTCCGCCAGTGGTTTGCGCCGCTGGGAATTGAAGTGGGCTGGCTTGCAGGAAAGCAGAAAGGCAAAGCCCGTATCGCTCAGCAAGACGCAATCGCCAGCGGCCAGGTGTCGATGGTGGTGGGAACGCACGCGATCTTCCAGGAACAGGTGCAGTTCTCGCAGCTCGCGTTAGTCATCATTGATGAACAACATCGCTTTGGCGTCCATCAACGTCTGGCGCTGTGGGAAAAGGGCCAGATTCAGGGATTCCATCCGCATCAACTTATCATGACTGCCACCCCAATTCCGCGCACGCTGGCAATGACGGCCTATGCCGATCTGGATACGTCCACTATCGACGAGCTGCCACCAGGCCGTACGCCAGTTACCACTGTGGCGATTCTTGATACACGCCGCAACGATATTATCGAACGGGTACGAGAAGCGTGTAGCAATGAAGGTCGCCAGGCGTACTGGGTCTGTACACTGATAGAAGAGTCTGAATTGCTGGAAGCCCAGGCCGCAGAAGTCACATGGGATGAGTTAAAAGCTGCTCTGCCGAATCTGAACGTTGGCCTGGTTCATGGCCGCATGAAGCCTCAAGAAAAGCAGGCCGTGATGCAGGCTTTCAAAGAGGGCTCGATTCATCTGTTGATCGCCACAACCGTCATTGAAGTGGGTGTGGATGTGCCGAATGCCAGCCTGATGATTATTGAAAACCCGGAACGTCTCGGTCTTGCGCAACTCCACCAGCTTCGTGGCCGTGTTGGCCGTGGTGCCGTCGCATCCCACTGCGTGTTGCTTTATAAATCGCCGCTATCAAAAACGGCGCAGCTGCGATTGCAGGTGTTGCGCGATAGCAACGATGGCTTTGTGATTGCACAAAAGGATTTAGAAATTCGTGGGCCAGGAGAATTACTCGGCACGCGTCAGACGGGGAATGCCGAGTTTAAAGTAGCTGATTTGCTGCGCGATCAGGCGATGATTCCAGAAGTACAGCGCCTTGCGCGCCATATCCATGAACGCTATCCCGAGCAGGCAACCGCGCTCATTGAACGCTGGATGCCTGAAACGGAACGCTATTCAAATGCCTGATGCTTAGCCAAAGATTGGCAGCATCAGATACATCTTAATCACCAACGCATTGACGATATCAATAAAGAACGCGCCAACCATTGGCACCACCAGGAACGCCATGTGTGACGGGCCAAAGCGCTCAGTAATCGCCTGCATGTTAGCGATTGCTGTAGGCGTTGCGCCCAGGCCAAAACCACAATGCCCCGCAGCGAGAACCGCCGCATCGTAGTTTTTGCCCATCAAACGATACGTCACGAAGATGGCATACAGTGCCATAAAGATGGTCTGCACCGTCAGAATCGCCAGCATAGGCAACGCCAGAGAAGCCAACTCCCACAACTTAAGACTCATCAGCGCCATAGCAAGGAACAGCGACAAACTGACATTCCCGAGCACGGAAACTGCACGTTCAAATACCCGATAGAAGCCGAGCAGTGAGAGTGTGTTGCTGAGGATAACCCCAACAAATAACACGCAAACAAACGTCGGTAATTCAAAGCTCGTGCCTTGAATGAGTTGGCCCGCAAACTTACCCACGGTAAGGCAGATAGCAATCATCGCAATGGTTTCAATCATCACCATTGAGGTGATCATGCGTCCGACAGCCGGTTTTTCAAAAGCGGTGGGATCAATGCTATCTTCAGGTGTGCCATTTGGCGTGGATGAGTGTTTGACCAGATAACGCGCCACCGGCCCGCCAATCAAACCGCCCAACACTAAACCAAACGTTGCGCAAGCCATCGCAACTTCAGTGGCGTTCTGGAAGCCATAGCGCTCGGTAAACAGCTTACTCCAGGCCGCTCCCGTACCATGCCCGCCTGATAACGTAATAGAACCTGCCAGTAATCCCATTAATGGATCAAGACCCAACAGGCTCGCCATACCGATACCGATGGCGTTTTGCATCACCAGCAAACCAACAACCACAACCAGGAAAATACCGACAACTTTGCCGCCCGCACGTAGGCTGGAAAGGTTGGCGTTAAGGCCGATGGTGGCGAAGAAGGCGAGCATCAAAGGGTCTTTGAGGCTCATATCAAATTCAAATTCCCAGCCGACGCTCTTTTTGAGCACCAACAAGGCCAGAGCGATTAAGAGTCCACCCGCTACCGGTTCAGGGATAGTGTATTTTTTTAACAGCGGTATGGTATGGACCATTTTACGGCCCAGTAACAACACGAGAGTTGCGGCAACAAGCGTAGAAAGTGTGTCGAGATAAAACATAGAAGTGCTCCTGTTTGCGCATATTTCTCACAGACGCTTTTAATTATCCTTCACTGGAATTTCAGGGTTTAGAAAAGTCAGCAGCTGGATTTTAACCAAAAAACAGCTGAAAGTTATATAAAAAGGTCGTTATATACACTTTTTATCTTATGAAACTTCGGTAGCAAACGTTTGCTTTTACCATTCAGTCCGCTAAAATCACCGTTTTTTCTCCTGGGGATAATTTCCGATGTCTGTTAATGCTGTTGAGTCAGACGATGCGCAACCGATTGCCAAGACTCATTCCAGTGAATTGATCTACCGCCTCGAGGATCGCCCTCCTCTTCCACAAACACTTTTTGCTGCTGGCCAGCACTTATTAGCGATGTTTGTAGCGGTTATCACGCCTGCGATGTTGATTTGCCAGGCGCTGGGACTTCCGGCTGAAGATACCCAACACATTATCAGCATGTCTTTGTTCGCCTCAGGCGTAGCATCGATTATCCAGATTAAAGCCTGGGGCCCGGTTGGTTCTGGGCTTCTGTCTATTCAAGGCACCAGTTTTAACTTTGTTTCACCGTTGATTATGGGCGGCATGGCATTGAAAAATGGCGGTGCCGATGTCCCGACCATGATGGCCGCACTCTTCGGCACGTTGATGCTGGCAAGCTGCACAGAGATGCTGTTGTCGCGCTTTCTGCATCTGGCTCGTCGCATTATTACGCCACTGGTTTCTGGTGTAGTGGTGATGATTATCGGCCTGTCGCTGATTCAGGTTGGCTTGACATCCATTGGCGGTGGCTACGGCGCGATGAGCGACCACACCTTTGGCGCGCCGAAAAATCTGCTGCTGGCGGGCGCCGTGCTGCTGGTCATTATTTTGCTTAACCGTCAGCGAAACCCTTACTTACGCGTGGCGTCACTGGTTATCGCGATGGCTGTAGGTTATGCGTTGGCCTGGGCGATGGGCATGCTGCCTAACGTCGCGCCATCAACCAATACAGACCTGATCATGGTGCCAACCCCGCTCTACTACGGCCTGGGCATTGACTGGAATCTGCTTATCCCGCTGATGCTGGTGTTTATGGTGACGTCCCTGGAAACCATCGGCGATATTACGGCAACGTCTGACGTTTCCGAACAGCCGGTTTCTGGCCCGCTGTATATGAAGCGCCTGAAAGGTGGCGTGCTGGCGAACGGCCTGAACTCCTGCGTTTCCGCCGTGTTCAACACCTTCCCTAACTCTTGCTTCGGCCAGAACAACGGCGTGATTCAGCTTACTGGTGTTGCCAGCCGCTATGTCGGTTTTGTCGTTGCGCTGATGCTGATTGTGCTGGGCCTGTTCCCGGCAGTAAGCGGATTCGTACAACACATTCCCGAGCCAGTTCTGGGTGGCGCAACTATCGTGATGTTCGGCACCATCGCCGCATCCGGCGTGCGTATTGTCTCTCGTGAACCCCTGAACCGCCGCGCAATTATGATTATTGCGCTGTCCCTGGCGGTCGGTATGGGTGTGTCTCAGCAACCGCTGATTTTGCAGTTTGCGCCTGACTGGTTGAAGACATTGCTCTCTTCAGGTATTGCTGCCGGTGGTATCACCGCTATCGTTTTGAACCTGATTTTCCCGCCTGAAAAAAATTGATGTATCTCACGCGCTGGTGATTTGTTCTCATCAGCGCGTGTTACCCCTCCTGACAATCCCATCCTTGAGCTATAACGGTAAATGGGGCATAAAACCCTTTACCGAAACTTCATGGGACGGAAGACAATGAAATTTCTCGGAAAGCTAATCATTGCGATATTGGTTATCGTACTTGTACTGCTTCTTGCTGCTTATCTTTTACTGCAAACCCGTTGGGGCGCCGCCCAGGTTAGCAGTTGGGTTAATGAGAAGAGTGATTACAATTTCTCTTTTGAAGAGATGGATCATCGCTGGGCATCACCCACGCACGTCACTCTGACGAATGTCACCTTCGGGCGCAAAGGCCAACCGGCGACGCTGGTCGCAAAGAATATTGATATTGGGCTTAGCTCACGTCAGTTCTCAGAGCCTATGCACGTCGACAATATTCTGTTGCAAAACGGAACGTTAAACATCAGCCCTGACGCCGCCCCGCTGCCATTCCAGGCCGACATGCTGCAATTAAGTGATATGGCCCTCAACAGCCCAAAAACCGAATGGGATTTACATGCCCAACGCGTCAACGGGGGTGTAAAGCCCTGGCAACCGACGAAAGGTAAAGTGCTGGGAAGTACCGCAGATATTCAGTTTAGTGCCGGGTCCATGACGCTCAACGGTGTCCCAGCGACCAACGTGTTATTGCAGGGTGCGATTAATAACGAGCAGGTGACGCTTTCCACTATTGGGGCCGATATGGCTCGCGGCTCGCTTACAGGTAACGCCAATCGCCTTGCTGACGGTTCATGGCAAATTAGTAGCCTGCGTTTGAACGATATTCGTCTGCAAACTGAAAAATCAATTACCGATTTCCTGGCCCCGCTTACCACGGTTCCTTCGCTGAAAATTGATAACCTGGAAGTCACCGACGCGCGACTGGAAGGGAAGGATTGGGCAGTAACCGATTTAGATCTGAGTTTGCGCAACCTGACGCTGGCAAACGGCGGATGGCAAAGTGATGACGGCCGGCTGTCAATGAACGCCAGTGATTTCATTATTGGCGCATTACATTTGAACGACCCCATCGTCAACGTCGATTTTAATCAGCAAACCGCTTCGCTACGCCAGTTCACTTCCCGCTGGGAAAGAGGCATGGTTCGCGCTTCAGGCGAGTGGCAACGCAACGAGAAAAAACTCGCGCTCGACGAGCTGGTTTTTGCAGGACTGGAATATACGCTGCCCGCCGACTGGAAAGCGCTTTGGATGGAGCCTTTACCGGAATGGCTAAACTCAGTATCAATTAAAAAACTCACGGCGAACAGAAACCTGGTTATTGATATCGATCCTGCCTTCCCGTTCCAGCTCACGGCGCTGGACGGCACGGCGAACAATATCGAACTGGTACGTAACCACCAGTGGGGTGTGTGGAGCGGAAACTTAACCCTTAATGCAGCAGCCGCCACGTTTAACCGTGTGGATGTTCGCAGGCCGTCTATTTCATTGAATGCAACTGACAGCCAAATCACGATTACGGAATTAAGTGCTTTTGCGGGAGACGGCATGCTGGAAGCGACGGGTGCTATTTCGCAGGCTCCGCAACGCAATGCGGCAATGAATCTTCGCGGGCGCGCGGTACCCGTAAATGTGTTGCAGCAATGGGGATGGCCAGCGGTGCCGCTTGAGGGCAACGGTAATTTGCAGCTTTCAGTGACCGGTAACCTTGCAGCTCAAACACCACTGAAACCCACGGTGAACGGGACATTACAGGCCACCAGCGCCGACGGAAAACAAGTACAGCAAACAATGCAGAATGGGGAAGTACCCGGCGCGTAAGCGCCGGGCAGTTATCCTACAACTATTCTTCTTCGTTACCGCCCTCTTCAAGCGGGCCAAAAGGTTTAGCTGGCAGCACCAGATACACCCCTTCAAAAACAGCACCTTGCGTATCATCGCCAAAAAGCTCAACTTGCAACGCGACGCGAGCTTTACGGCCACGCGCCAGGCGGTCGAGATCGCCACTCAACGAGCCTAAGTCAGCAATAGCTCCAGGCCTTCCGGTGATCGGGCTGCTATATCGGATATGCGCATCGGCAAGAATAATCGTGCCGCCAAGATGACGCTCGCGCAGCATCAGCCAGATCAGCCCCCAACCGGTCAGTGTAGCGAGCGAAAACAGGCTACCGGCGAATAAGGTTTGATGGGGATTTTGATTACCCGCTTCGGGCATGGTGGTAATAAATTTCTGCCCGGTGTATTGCAGGATGCGCACGCCCATTTTTTCACTTAATGGGATGTGTTCATACCAGGCCTGCTGTAACTGAGCGCACCAGTCTGCACGATGGAGAATGTCGTCCAGCGAAGCGACGGGTTTTATCATCAAATAGTGGCGAATCGGCGTGGTCGAAGGCGTGGTGATTTCGCCCTGATTCTCAAATCCCAATTTGGCAAAGAACTCGACGGCATCTTCACGTGCGCTACACACCACACGTTTCACACCTTCCTGGCGCGCGACAGACTCTAGTGTCATCGCCACCAGCGTGCCCAGCCCCTTATCTTGTACCGAGGGGTGAACCGCCATAAAACGGATAGCCGCTTCGTTATCAGCGTTGATATACAAGCGACCAATGGCGACTGGATTGCCTTCTTCATCCACCACCATCTGGTGATGGGCCATGGCATCCCACGCATCGCGTTCGGAGCCTTTAGGTTGATGCAGCGGCTTACGCAGCATCTCCCAGCGAAACTGGTAATAGAGCTCAAGCTCTTCTTCGGTTTGCGGTACGCGAAGGTGATACATACATGTACTCTCTCTTGTTACGCGGGACCGTGTAAGTTGCGAATTCAGACCTGTAACCAAAACGTCACCGGGCCATCGTTAGTCAGGCTGACTTTCATGTCGGCGGCGAAGCGCCCTGTTTCGGCCACAATGCCCTGCTGGCGGCAACGTTGAACAAAGTATTCATATAGTTCTTCGGCTAGTTGCGGTGCTGCTCCGCCAGAAAAGCTCGGGCGCATACCGCGTTCGGTATCCGCGGCGAGGGTAAACTGCGACACCACCAGCACACTGCCACCCGCTTGCTGAACATTCAGATTCATCTTGTCATTTTCATCGCCAAAAATACGATAACCCAAAACCCGCTCGCAAAGACGATTCGCTTTTTGTTCGTTATCTTCTTTTTCGACACCCAATAACACTAAAAGTCCTGGGCCAATTTCACCCGTTACTTCACCCGCCACGGTGACGCTGGCATGGGTGACGCGCTGAATTAATGCGATCATGGTTCTTCCAATTCTTCCTGCTGAGCTTCTATGCGAAGTCTTCGGTAATCGCCGAGAGTGACAGTAATTTCGGCGCCGAGCAACACGATACACCAGGTCCAGTAGACCCAGACGAATAAAATGGGGATCACGGCTAACACGCCGTAAATCAATTGGTAAGAGGGAAACATGGTGATGTAGAGGGCAAAGCCCTTCTTCCCAAGCTCAAACAAAAGAGCCGCAACCAGCGAGCCAACCAATGCGTCGCGCACCGGAACACGGGTAGTAGGGACGATGCTGTACAACATCCAGAATGACAGCCAGGATAGCAGCAACGGGAAAACACGTAACACGATATCAATCGTGCTGTTAAACCCCGTCACCCATCGCAGTGAGAGCAGATACGAACTAATCGCCAGGCTCGCGCCCGCCAGCAATGGCCCAAGCGTTAAAATCATCCAGTAGACGGCAAACGAATAGATTTTTGGCCGCGTACGCGTACTGCGCCAGATGGTATTGAGCGCGCTATCAACGGCATACATCAACAGCAAAGCAGTGACGATAAGCCCACAGGCACCCACCGCGGTCATCTTGTTGGAGTTAGCAACAAACTGTTCGATATAGCGCTGGATGATATCGCCTGTGGCAGGCAGAAAATTTGAGAAAACAAAATGCCGGAGCTGAACACTGACGTCGGCGAACATCGGAAAAGCCGCAAACAGCGCAAACACCACCGCAACCAAAGGCACCAGTGAGAGTAATGACACGTAAGCAAGATTCCCCGCAAGCGTGGTCATATTGTCCTGGTCGATGCGATGCCAGAGCAACTTACCCCAGGCGATACATGGCCTGAGGCGGTTACTCGTTTTGCGATGAACGTCTTTTATCATAGGTTTTTTGCAAAATATCCTGGCACCGTATCTTTTCCGGTCACCAAAATACTGGTGATACCCAACTGCTGAGCTCCCTTTACATTATCGGCGTTGTCATCAAAAAAGACCGCCTCATTCGCAGAAAAACCTTCTGTTTCGAGAAGTTTTTGGTAGATCTCGACGTCCGGTTTGCGCATCCCCATTTCCTGAGACAGATAGATTTTATCCGCCGCCTCGGCGATTTGCGGGTATTCACCAGGCCAGAAATAAGTGTGTAAACGGTTGGTGTTAGAGAGCACCACGACACGATGCCCCTGTTCACGAAGTTTGTTCATGACGGCGATAACTTCCGGACGCAAGCCAACAAAAATTGCCTGCCAGCCAGCAGAGAACTGATCAAAACTTAGCGCCATACCCATTTCGTCACATACCGCTGCGGCGAATTCTTCGTCGGTAATCTGCCCACGTTCGTGGCGCTTGAAAGCATCCCCCATCACAAAACTTTTTTGCAAATTAGCCAGTGGCACCCTGCTGTAATCGCTCCAGACCCCCATCACGCGGTTGAAGTCAATATCAACAATGACGTTACCTAAATCAAAGATATACAGCATAAGCCTCTCCTTTGCGCATGGACAAATAACTGTAGCGGTAATAGAAGAAGGTGGATAGTGCGTGTTACAACAACAGCTCAACGAATGCGAGCCAGATCGTTAATCAGTGAAACGTGACCGCAAGATAAACCCGCTATAAAGCCAGTACCTGATATTTTGCGGTTACGTCGCCAGGTTTTAACCTTCGCGACGCTTACTCGGTTAGTTGGGCTATTCCTGCCCCCCCAACTCAGAAACCACCAGCTCAACATGCTCATTTTCCAGCAATGTTTTAAATGAAGCCGTTGGGATTTGGTCGGTAAATAACGCAGTGACTTGTTTCACATTGCCAATTTCTACCGCAGCTGACGCATGGAATTTAGTCGAGTCTGCCGCCACCAAAACATGTCGTGAATGCTTCATCATCGCTTTCACCACGCTGACTTCGTTCACATCAAAATCCAGCAACGCACCATCTGGCTCAATCGCGCCCACGCTGGTTATCAGGTAGTCCGCACGAAAACCTTCCACAAAGGTGGTCGCCGCTGGCCCGACAATACCGCCATTATGCGGACGCAAAGTACCGCCCGGCACCATCACTTCAAAACGCGGATTTTTATACAAGACATGTGCCACGCGCAGACTATTAGTAATGATGCGCAGCCGATCATGGTTCATTAATGCCCGCGCAATATGTTCAACCGTAGTACCAATGGTGATGAACACCGTCGAACCATCTGGGATGTAGTCAGCAATCGCTTCAGCGATGGCCATTTTCTCACTCGTCAGCGACACTTCACGTTGTTCGAATGCCACGTTAACAACACTTGATGCGCGCCCTGCGCCACCGTGATGACGAGTAATCAGCCCCTGTTCGCTCAACTTACGAATGTCACGGCGCACAGTTTGAGTGGATACATCCAGCAATTGCGCCAGCTCGTCGATATTCATATAGCCGCGTTCGGCAATCAGTTGTAATAACAGGTCATGGCGCGGATTGCCGGTTAACTCGGTGATGCTCATGCACATTCTCCTAAAGTGACCGCCTCGATTTGTATTTTATACAAAAAGTGACATGAAAGAGTCAGTTTGATCACAGTCGGGAATTCCTGCCCGCCCGCCAGGACGGGTGCATTTCAGTGCCGCAACCGCGTTGGCAAAGCGTATCGATTCATATATCTCAATGCGTTGTGCTAATTTTACTGCTAACGCGCCGTGGAATACGTCTCCGGCTCCGGTCGTGTCCACCACTTCAACCCGATACCCAGCATGATGGCGCAACTCATTATTTTCTAACCAATAACAGCCAGATTTCCCCTGGGTGACATAAACATGTCCATTTGTGATCGCTTGTGCGCGTTTTAGTGCCAATAGTAGGTCACCTTCACCACTCAGGCGTTGCAGGCCCGGCGCAGAAAACGCCGCGTGATCCGCCAACGCTACCAGCTCAGAGATATCTTGCGGGGTAATATCAGCATCCAGAACCGTTGTGACTCCCGCAGACCGCGCCAAAGTGAATGCTGTTTTCGCTCCCTGATGCCAGCGCACATCTGCTAACACCACGTCGTAAGCCGTGAAATCAATCTCATGCAGCCCGCTTGCGTCTTCCGGCAGTTCAGGGCTTGGGTAATTCACGATAATCCGCTCGCCTTGTTCATCTACCAGAATCGCTGATTGCGATGAGTTGGCATTTTTACAGCTCCGCGAAAATGCCGTGTTTACCCCCCAATTCTCCAGTTCATCTAACAGAGCTTTCCCCGTTGCGTCATCGCCCACGCGCCCGATGAAATCGACATGCGCCCCGAGCCTTGCCGCAGCCACTGCCGCTGTTGCTGCTGGACCACCGCCTATTTCACGATAATGCTGCGCCACATATTTCCCACCGCATTCAGGTAATTGGTTCAGGTAATAGAGCCGGTCTTGTACCGCAATTCCCACGCACGCTATTCGAATCACATCGCTTTCCTTTCGCTGTTTTTGACTTCGACAGCGCATAAATCAACCGCCGATCACATGAGTCTTATTGTAATTCCATCAATTGTTAAAAAAGTGATCGCTGTCAATTTTTTAACCATAAATTACAAATACGATCAAAAACAGACAAAGATAATGACAACAGCCAACAAAAAATGACATTCACCCAGGAGGATACATGAGCAGTGTCGCTTTTATAGGTTTAGGGCAGATGGGTGCGCCAATGGCGCGCAATTTTCTCAAACAGGGGCATCGGTTAGCGGTGTTCGATTTAAACGCCGAGGCCGTGGACGCACTGGTTCAGGTTGGTGCCACCGCCAGTAAAAATGCCGCCGAGGCCGCGCAAGATGCCGAATTCGTAATAACCATGCTGCCAAACGGCGACCTGGTTCGTGAAACGCTATTAGGCGAGAACGGTGTGAGTCAGACGTTGTGTAAATCAGCATTAATCATTGATATGTCTACGATTCACCCACTGCAAACCGACCACCTGATTGCCGATTTAGCCAGCCGTGGTTTCAGCATGATGGATGTACCCGTGGGTCGCACTTCCGATCACGCCATCGCCGGAACGCTTTTGCTACTGGCTGGCGGCACACCACAACAAGTCGAACGCGCCAGACCGCTGCTGATGGCGATGGGTTCCGAGCTTATCGAAGCTGGCGGGCCAGGCATGGGTATCCGCGTGAAGCTCATCAACAACTACATGAGCATCGCCTTGAATGCACTTTCCGCGGAAGCCGCCGTACTTTGCGAGGCCCTCGGTCTTTCCTTCGAAGTGGCGATGCAAGTCATGAGCGGAACACCTGCGGGTAAAGGTCATTTCACCACTTCCTGGCCGAACAAAGTGCTGAAAGGCGACCTGACTCCCGCCTTCATGATTGACCTCGCCCATAAAGATTTGGGTATCGCGCTAGATGTCGCCAACCAGCTGCATGTGCCGATGCCGTTGGGCGCGGCCTCCCGCGAAGTTTACAACCAGGCTCGCGCCGCCGGACGTGGCCGCCAGGACTGGAGCGCAATTTTAGAGCAGGTACGTAACAGTGCCGGGATTAATCACAAAAATTAGTTATTTCATAAGGATAGAGAATGAATCACTACACACTTAAAGATATTACCCGGCCGAGCGGCGGTTTCGCCATGTTGGCAGTCGATCAACGCGAAGCGATGCGTCTGATGTTTGCCGCTGCTGGCAGTCAATCACCGGTTGCCGACCAGGTTTTAACGGATTTCAAAGTTAACGCCGCCAAAATTTTATCTCCTTATGCCTCAGCAATTCTCGTCGACCAGCAATTTTGCTACCGCCAGGTGGTTGAGCAAAACGCGCTGGCGCAAAGCTGCGCGATGATTGTTGCAGCCGATGAGTTTATCCCTGGTAACGGCATTCCCGTCGATAGCGTGGTGATTGATAAATCAGTCGATCCGCAAGCCGTTAAACGTAACGGCGGCAAAGCGTTAAAACTGCTGGTGTTGTGGCGTAGCGATGAAGATGCGCAGCAACGCCTTGAAATGGTGAAGGACTTTAACCAGTTGTGCCATGCCAACGGCCTACTGAGCATCATTGAGCCTGTTGTTCGCCCACCGCGCCGTGGCGATAAGTTCGACCGCGAACAAGCGATTATCGACGCCGCCAGGGAGCTAGGCGACAGCGGTTCCGATCTCTATAAAGTGGAAATGCCACTGTCAGGAAAAGGCTCACGCCCTGAACTCCTCAAAGCTTCTCAACGCCTCAATGAACAAATCAACATGCCGTGGGTGATCCTTTCTTCAGGCATCGATGAAAAGCTTTTCCCACGAGCAGTGAGTGTTGCCATGACTGCTGGCGCATCAGGGTTTTTAGCCGGTCGCGCCGTCTGGTCATCGGTTGTAGGTTTACCGGATACCGAAATGATGCTGCGTGATATTTCATTACCGAAACTGCAGCGCCTGGGCGAAATCGTCGACGAAATGATGGCTCGCCGTTAACCGAGGGAATGTGACGATGAAATGGTTTAACACACTGAGCCACAACCGCTGGCTCGAGCAAGAAACTGACCGCATTTTCGATTTTGGCCGCAAATCTGTGGTGCCAACGGGATTTGGTTGGCTCGGTAATACCGGTCTGGTGAAAACGGACATGGGTACACATTTGTGGGTCACCGCTCGTATGTTGCACGTTTACGCCATCGCTGCGTCAATGGGCCGTCCTGGCGCTTATCAACTGGTTGAGCATGGCATCAACGCGCTCAATGGTGCGCTGCGCGATAAGCAATACGGCGGCTGGTATGCCTGCGTGAATGACGAAGGTGTGATTGATGCCTCGAAGCAGGGTTATCAGCATTTCTTTGTGTTGCTAGGCGCGGCAAGTGCGGTAACCACTGGCCACCCTCAGGCACGCAAACTGCTGGATGACGCCATCGACGTCATCGAAAAGTACTTCTGGAGCGAACAGGAACAAATGTGCCTGGAGTCGTGGGACGAATCGTTCAGCAAGACGGAAGAATACCGTGGCGGCAATGCCAACATGCACGCAGTAGAAGCGTTTTTAATTGTTTACGACGTCACACATGACCGCAAATGGCTCGACCGTGCGCAAAGAATTGCCTCGGTGATTATTCATGATGTGGCTCGCAGCGGCGAATATCGCGTCAATGAACATTTCGACGCCGACTGGAACCCAATCCGCGATTACAACAAAGACAATCCTGCTCACCGCTTCCGTGCCTACGGCGGCACGCCAGGCCACTGGATTGAGTGGGGCCGCCTGATGCTGCATCTTCACGCCGCACTTGAAGCTCGTTTTGAAACACCTCCAGCCTGGTTGCTAGAAGACGCCAAAGGCTTGTTCAACGCGACCATCCGCGATGCCTGGGCACCCGACGGTGCAGAAGGTTTCGTTTATTCCGTGGGTTGGGATGGTGAGCCAATTGTTCGTGAACGTGTGCGCTGGCCAATCGTTGAAGCCATGGGAACGGCATATGCGCTATTCACCGTAACCGGAGATGCACAGTACGAAACCTGGTATCAGAAATGGTGGGATTACTGCATTAAGTACCTGATGGATTACGAGAACGGTTCGTGGTGGCAGGAGCTGGACACCAACAATGAAGTGACCACCAGGGTCTGGGATGGCAAGCAGGATATTTACCATCTATTGCATTGCCTGGTGATCCCAAGACTGCCGCTAGCACCGGGTTTAGCGCCCGCCGTGGCCGCTGGTTTGTTGGATTGCAACGCCAAATAAACCACAACACGTACCCTACATTTACGGAGTTAATAATGGCCTTATCACAACAAAATTTAGAAAGCCTTGAACTCACCACGTTGAATGATGGCTTTGCCCTGAGCTGGCAGAATCGCCTGATTTTGCGGCACACCGCGCAAACGCCTTGCTTATGGGTGGGCGCGGGTGAAGCCGATATTGATATGTTCCGTGGCAATTTCAGCATCAAGGACAAGCTGGATGAAAAGATTGCCCTGATTGAAGCCGCCGTCATCCCACAAGATGCGGGCTGGAATGTCCGCTTCACACGCGGCGATACCGTGAATGCCACGCTGCATATCGGCATCGATGCCGAAGGCCGCCTTGAGCTGAAACTCAAAAACGACAGCGCCAGCCATAACCGCATTTGGCTGCGCCTTGCCGCAAAACCAGAAGACCATATTTATGGTTGTGGCGAGCAGTTCTCTTACTTCGATTTGCGTGGCAAGCCGTTCCCGTTGTGGACCAGCGAGCAAGGTGTCGGGCGCAATAAACAGACTTATGTGACCTGGCAGGCCGACTGCAAAGAAAACGCAGGCGGCGATTATTACTGGACGTTTTTCCCACAGCCGACGTTCGTCAGCACACAGAAGTATTACTGCCACGTTGAAAACAGCTGCTACATGAATTTCGATTTCAGCGCGCCAGACTTCCATGAACTGGCAATTTGGCAAGACCAGGCGGTGCTGCGCTTTGAATGTGCCGACAACTACATTCAGTTGCTGGAAAAACTCACCGGTTTATTAGGCCGCCAGCCAGAAATGCCGGACTGGATTTATGACGGTGTGACGCTCGGCGTGCAAGGTGGCAACGAGGTTTGCCAGCAAAAACTCGATGTAATGCGCAAAGGCGGCGTCAAAGTTAACGGTATCTGGGCGCAGGACTGGTCGGGTATTCGCATGACGTCGTTTGGCAAACGCGTGATGTGGAACTGGCGCTGGAACGGCGATTTGTACCCTGAGCTGAATACGCGCATCAAACAATGGCAGGCCGAAGGCGTGCGTTTTCTTACCTACATCAACCCTTATGTGGCAAGCGATCGCGACCAGTGCGAAGAAGCATCGAAGCTCGGCTATCTGACCAAAACTCATGACGGAAAGGATTACCACGTCGAGTTCGGCGAGTTTTACGCGGGCGTTATCGACTTAACCAATCCCGAAGCCTACGACTGGTACAAAGAACTCATCAAACGCAACCTGATCGAGCTTGGTTTTGGCGGTTGGATGGCAGATTTTGGCGAATATTTACCAACCGATACCGTGCTGCATAACGGCGTTAGCGCTGAAGTCATGCATAACGCGTGGCCTGCGCTGTGGGCGAAGTGTAATTACGAAGCGCTTGAAGAAACCGGCAAGCTGGGCGAGGTGCTGTTCTTTATGCGTGCGGGTTATACCGGCAGCCAGAAATACTCGACGATGATGTGGGCTGGTGATCAGAACGTGGACTGGAGCCTGGACGATGGTCTGGCGTCAGTGATCCCGGCGGCGTTGTCGTTGGCTATGACCGGACACGGTCTGCATCATAGCGATATCGGAGGTTACACCACGCTGTTCGATATGAAGCGCAGTAAAGAGTTGCTGATGCGCTGGTGCGAATTTAGCGCCTTCACGCCGATGATGCGCACACATGAAGGTAACCGTCCGGGCGATAATGTGCAATTCGACAACGATAGCGACATCATCGCGCAATTTGCCCGCATGACGACGGTATTCACGACGCTTAAGCCGTATATCAAACACGCCGTAGCGCTTAATTCTCAAAGCGGCTTACCCGTGATGCGCCCGTTATTCCTCCATTACGAAGACGACCCGCAAACCTACATCCTGAAATATCAGTATCTGTTTGGCCGCGATTTGCTGGTCGCACCGGTTCATCAGCCTGGTAGTAGCGAATGGACGCTGTATTTGCCACAGGATAACTGGGTCAACCTATGGACGGGCGAACCGTACACCGGTGGCGGTGAAATTACCGTTGCTGCGCCAATCGGCCAACCTCCAGTGTTTTACCGGGCCACCAGCGAATGGGCTGAGCTGTTTACCTCGTTGCGTCATATCTGATAGCCGTGGCGGCGAGTTCAAATCTCGCCGCCACAAGGAGAATAAAAATGAGTCATCAGACCGACAGCCGGGGCAGCGATCCGGCCACTTTATTGCTTCCGTTACGGGAAAAAATCGCCTATGGAATGGGCGACCTGGGTTCAAATATCTTGCTGGATATCGGCACACTTTACCTGCTGAAGTTCTATACCGACGTTTTAGGTCTGCCCGGCACTTACGGCGGCGTGATTTTCCTGATTGCCAAGTTTTTTACCGCGTTTACCGATATGGGCACAGGCATCATGCTCGATTCACGGCGCAAGATTGGGCCAAAAGGGAAATTCCGCCCGTTCGTGCTGTACGCGGCATTTCCCGTCACGTTACTGGCGATAGCTAACTTTGTCGGCACGGATTTCAGCATCACCGGCAAAACCGTAATGGCGACGGTGCTGTTCATGTTGTATGGCTTGTTCTTCAGCATGATGAACTGTTCTTACGGCGCGATGGTTCCGGCGATGACTAAAAACCCGAATGAACGTGCATCGCTGGCGGCGTGGCGACAAGGCGGTGCCACGCTCGGCCTGCTGCTGTGCACCGTCGGTTTTGTGCCGGTGATGAACATGGTCGATAACAATCCGCAACTGGGCTATATCGTGGCAGCGGCGTTGTTTAGCGCCTTCGGCTTGTTCTTTATGTGGTGGTGTTATTCCGGCGTGAGAGAGCGATATGTCGAAACCCAGCAGCCTGCACCTGGGCACAAGCCGGGTTTGTTGCAATCATTCAAAGCTATCGCCGGCAACCGCCCGCTGTTTATTCTTTGCATCGCCAATTTATGCACACTCGGCGCATTTAACGTCAAACTGGCGATTCAGGTTTATTACACGCAATACGTGCTCAATGATCCACTGCTGCTTTCATACATGGGCTTTTTCAGCATGGGCTGTATTTTCTTCGGCGTGTTTCTGATGCCTTCTGCCGTGCGCCGCTTCGGCAAGAAAAAGGTCTATATCGCCGGGCTGCTGATTTGGGTAGTGGGCGATTTGCTCAACTACACGATGGGCGATAGTTCGGTCAGCTTCGTGATGTTCTCGTGCCTGGCGTTCTTCGGCTCTGCGTTCGTCAACAGCCTGAACTGGGCGCTGGTTTCCGACACCGTGGAATACGGTGAATGGCGAACAGGCGTGCGCTCTGAAGGCACGGTCTATACCGGTTTCACCTTCTTCCGTAAGGTTTCGCAAGCATTGGCGGGCTTCTTCCCTGGTTTGATGCTGACGCAAATCGGCTATGTGCCAAACGTAGTGCAATCAGCCGGAACCGTTGAAGGGCTACGGCAGTTAATATTCATCTGGCCGAGCGCGCTGGCGGTGGTGACGATTATCGCGATGGGCGGCTTCTACAATCTGAATGAAAAAATGTACGTGCGGATTGTGGGTGAGATTGAAAGCCGCAAACGGGCTGCTGCACATTAATAAGGGTCGGCCATGAATGTATTAACGCTAAAACTCAGTTTGCGAGAAAAGTTCGCGTACGGCATGGGGGATTTTGGCTCAAACCTGATGCTGTGTATCGGTACGCTGTATCTGTTGAAGTTTTATACGGATGTGCTTGGTCTTCCGGCATTTTACGGCGGCGTTATCTTTCTGGTCGCCAAATTCTTCACCGCCTTTACCGATATCCTAACCGGCGTGTTGATTGATTCACGCCGGAATATCGGCCCTAAAGGGAAGTTTCGCCCTTTCATTTTTTATGCGGCAATGCCGGTGGCGCTGGTAGCAACAGCGCAATTTGTGGATACCGGTTTAACCCTGACGATGAAAACGGCGTTTTCGACAGTACTGTTTATGTTGTTCGGCCTGTTTTACAGCCTGATGAATTGCTCTTACGGCGCGATGGTTCCGGCGATAACTAAAAATCCGCATGAGCGCGCACAACTGGCGGCGTGGCGGCAAGGTGGTGCCACACTTGGGTTGCTGCTTTGTACTGTGGGATTTATACCGATTCAGGCGCTGTTTGTTGAGCGCCCATCGCTGGGTTATTTAGTTGCGGCAACACTCTTCGCGACCTGCGGGTTATTTTGCATGTGGTGGTGCCACAGCGGCGTCAAAGAGCGTTATGTGGAAGTGGTGCCGGAAAGCCATAAGCCGGCCATCGCTAAGTCGTTTCTCGCAATCTTTCGCAACCCGCCGTTGCTGGTGTTATGCATCGCCAATCTTTGCACGCTGGCAGCTTTTAACATCAAGCTGGCAATTCAGGTTTATTACACTCAGTACGTACTGAACGATATCCATCTGCTTTCCTGGATGGGTTTTTTCAGTATGGGCTGCATCCTGATTGGCGTGCTGATGGTGCCAGCGGCGGTGAAACGTTTCGGGAAAAAGCAGGTTTATCTGGGCGGATTGTTGTTATGGGCGGCGGGAGATTTGCTGAATTATGCCTGGGGAGACAGTTCGTTATCGTTCGTGCTGTTTTCCTGCATGGCGTTCTTTGGCACCGCGTTTGTCAACAGCCTGAACTGGGCATTGGTGCCGGATACTGTGGATTACGGTGAGTGGAAAACCGGCATTCGCGCCGAAGGCTCGGTTTATACCGGCTACACGTTTTCACGCAAAATTTCGGCAGCACTGGCGGGCTTTTTACCCGGCATTATGCTGACGCAAATCGGGTATATTCCCAACATCGCGCAGAGTGAAACCACGTTAAATGGCCTGCGCCAATTGATATTTATCTGGCCATGCAGCCTGGCGATTACCGCAGCGATGACCATGGGGCTGTTTTATAAATTAAATGAACAGCGGTTTATGCAAATAATCGCCGAATTAAACGAACGCAAGCAGGAGGCTTCCACTCCACAACTGTCAGTTGAAAATACCAAAGAAGCTTCCGCAACTTTATAAAAAACAACGATTAACCGGTGCGCTTAAAATGGATACCAATATCGTATTCGTTCAGGAGTACGATATTCGTTTTAGAAAGGTATAAATCAGAGCAAAAAAAAGCCCCGCCTAGACAGGCAGGGCTTCAATGCTTTGCAGGAAAGAAACTTACGCTTCTTTGCTACCACGACCCGCACGTTTGCGGTCGTTTTCAGTCAGGTGACGCTTACGAATACGTACGGAAGTCGGAGTAACTTCTACCAGTTCGTCATCATCGATGAATTCCAGAGCTTGCTCCAGGGACATCTTCTGTGCAGGAACCAAAGTAGTTGCTTCGTCAGTACCGGACGCACGCATGTTGGTCAGTTTCTTACCGGTCAGGCAGTTTACAGTCAGGTCGTTAGAACGACTGTGAATACCGATGATCTGGCCTTCATAAACTTCTGCACCGTGACCCAGGAACAGCTTACCGCGGTCCTGCAGGCTGAACAGCGCAAACGCTACTGCTTTACCCTGGCCGTTAGAGATCAGCACGCCGTTCTGGCGCTGGCCGATTTCGCCTGGTTTCACGTCGTCGTAGTGGCTGAATGTGGAGTACAGCAGACCAGTACCAGAAGTCATGGTCATGAACTCAGTACGGAAGCCGATCAGGCCACGTGCTGGGATCAGGTAATCCAGACGGATACGGCCTTTGCCGTCAGGGATCATGTCTTTGACATCGCCCTTACGCTCGCCCATCGCCTGCATTACAGAACCCTGGTGCTGTTCTTCGATATCCAGAGTCACGTTTTCGAACGGCTCTTGCATACGACCATCGATCAGACGGTTGATTACTTTCGGACGGGACACAGCCAGTTCGAAGCCTTCACGACGCATGTTTTCGATAAGTACAGACAGGTGCAGTTCGCCACGACCGGATACACGGAATGCATCCGCATCTTCGGTTTCTTCAACACGCAGTGCAACGTTGTGCACCAGCTCTTTGTTCAGGCGGTCAAGGATCTGACGAGAGGTAACGAATTTACCTTCTTTGCCACAGAACGGAGAGGTGTTGACGTTGAAGAACATGGTAACAGTTGGTTCATCAACAGACAGTGCTGGCAGCGCTTCAACATTTTGCGTATCGCAAAGGGTGTCGGAGATGTTCAGCTCGCCCAGACCGGTAATCGCGATGATGTCGCCTGCTTCGGCTTCGGTGGATTCAATACGCTCCAGACCGAGGTGAGTCAGTACTTTACCGACTTTACCGTTACGAGTTTTACCTTCGCTGTCGATGATAGTGATTTGCTGGTTAGGCTTCACTTTACCGCGTTTGATACGACCGATGCCGATAACACCAACATAGTTGTTGTAGTCGAGCTGGGAGATTTGCATCTGGAACGGACCATCAGAGTCAACGGATGGCGCTTTAACGTGGTCAACAATCGCCTGGTACAGCGGGGTCATGTCTTCCGCCATATCACCGTGATCGTTACCCGCGATACCCATCAATGCTGATGCATAGATGATTGGGAAATCGAGTTGCTCGTCGGTTGCGTCGAGGTTTACGAACAGGTCGAAGACCTGATCAACAACCCAGTCAGGACGCGCGCCAGGACGGTCAACTTTGTTAATTACAACAATTGGCTTCAAACCGTGGGCAAATGCCTTTTTGGTTACGAAGCGCGTCTGCGGCATTGGGCCATCCATTGCGTCAACGACCAGCAGAACGGAGTCTACCATGGACATTACACGTTCAACTTCACCACCGAAGTCGGCGTGCCCAGGGGTATCAACGATGTTGATACGGTAGTCATTCCATTTGATAGCGGTGTTTTTAGCGAGGATGGTAATCCCACGCTCTTTCTCCAAATCGTTGGAGTCCATCACGCGTTCGGTGGCTTCAGCACGTTCGTTACTGAAAGTACCAGATTGCTGCAGCAGCTTATCAACCAGGGTAGTTTTACCATGGTCAACGTGCGCGATGATGGCGATATTACGCAGATTTTCGATCACAACTTTGCCTCAGGCATTAGAAATAGCGCGTTATTGTACACGTATTAATCGAAGGACATAACAGGATCACAAAGAACTTTTACAAACAATGTAAAAAGTAAGGGTTTGTGATCGCTTTCACGGAGCAAAAAAGGGAGCTACAACGAAAATTGCACCAATATGGTGCTCAAATCTCAGACTGAAGCACTACATTGGTGCAAACTATCCATCGTGGTGCAGCCCTTTTGCACTATAGTGCGCATGATAGCGCCTTTTTGGGGTAATTTAAAAGTTGGCACAGATTTCGCTTTAATCATTTCAGGGCAACAAGCCAATTCAATGACCAAATCCGGGAGAGTTAAGTATGTCCGCTGAACACGTTTTGACGATGCTGAATGAACACGAAGTGAAGTTTGTAGATTTGCGCTTCACTGACACCAAAGGTAAAGAACAGCACGTCACTATCCCTGCTCATCAGGTTACTGCTGACTTCTTCGAAGAAGGCAAAATGTTTGATGGTTCTTCAATTGGTGGCTGGAAAGGCATCAACGAGTCCGACATGGTTCTGATGCCAGATGCGTCTACCGCTGTCATTGACCCATTCTTCGCTGATTCTACGCTGATCATTCGTTGCGACATTCTCGAGCCTGGCACCATGCAGGGTTATGACCGCGACCCACGCTCCATTTCTAAGCGTGCTGAAGACTACCTGCGTTCTACTGGCATCGCCGATACCGTACTGTTCGGGCCAGAACCAGAGTTCTTCCTGTTCGACGACGTTCGTTTCGGTAGCTCTATTTCCGGTTCTCACGTTGCTATCGATGATATCGAAGGCGCATGGAACAGCGGCACCAAATACGAAGGCGGCAACAAAGGCCACCGTCCTGCAGTTAAAGGCGGTTACTTCCCAGTTCCACCAGTTGACTCCGCTCAAGACCTGCGTTCTGCAATGTGTCTGACTATGGAGCAAATGGGCCTGGTTGTTGAAGCTCACCACCACGAAGTGGCAACTGCTGGTCAGAACGAAGTGGCTACCCGCTTCAACACCATGACTAAAAAAGCAGATGAAATTCAGATTTACAAATATGTGGTTCATAACGTTGCTCATGCATACGGTAAAACTGCGACCTTTATGCCAAAACCAATGTTTGGCGATAACGGTTCTGGTATGCACTGCCACATGTCCCTGGCTAAGAACGGTGTAAACCTGTTCGCTGGTGACAAATATGCAGGCCTGTCTGAGCAAGCGCTGTACTACATCGGTGGTGTTATCAAACACGCTAAAGCCATCAACGCCCTGGCTAACCCAACCACCAACTCCTACAAGCGTTTGGTCCCGGGTTATGAAGCTCCAGTCATGCTGGCTTACTCTGCCGCTAACCGTTCTGCTTCAATCCGTATCCCAGTAGTTGCGTCTCCGAAAGCACGTCGTATCGAAGTGCGCTTCCCGGACCCAGCAGCTAACCCGTACCTGTGCTTCGCGGCACTGCTGATGGCTGGTCTTGATGGTATCAAGAACAAAATCCATCCGGGCGAAGCAATGGACAAAAACCTGTACGACCTGCCGCCAGAAGAAGCGAAAGAGATCCCACAAGTTGCTGGCTCTCTGGAAGAAGCACTGAACTGCCTGAACGAAGACCGCGAGTTCCTGACTGCGGGCGGCGTGTTCACTGATGAAGCTATCGACGCTTATATCGCTCTGCGTATGGAAGAAAACGACCGTGTGCGCATGACTCCACACCCAGTCGAGTTCGAACTGTACTACAGCGTTTAATCACGTTGTAAATACCCAGAACTTTTAGCCCATCGTTGATGGGCTTTTTTCTCCACAAATAACCTGTTGCCGCAATATCTTTTGCCGACGGGAAACTATAATGCACCATTACAGTGCACATTATCGGAGACTGCTGTATGGCAACCGGCACACTGCCCGATGCTGGGCAGATCCTGAATTCTTTAATCAACAGTATTTTACTGGTGGATGACGAGCTGGCTGTGCATTACGCCAACCCAGCGGCACAGCAACTTTTGGCGCAAAGTTCGCGCAAGCTGTACGGCACTCCATTACCAGAACTGTTGAGTTACTTTTCGCTCAACGTTGGCTTGATGCAGGAAAGCCTGACCTCAGGCCAGGGGTTCACCGATAACGAAGTCACGCTGGTTATTGATAGCCGCTCCCACATTCTTTCCCTGACTGCACAACGTTTACCGGAAGGGTACATCCTGATGGAAATGGCGCCGATGGATAACCAACGTCGCTTGAGTCAGGAACAGTTGCAGCAGGCGCAACAAATAGCCGCCCGAGATTTAGTTCGTGGGCTGGCACATGAGATTAAAAATCCACTTGGTGGATTACGTGGAGCAGCCCAACTGCTGGCCAGAGCCTTACCAGACCCATCACTGACTGAATACACCAAGGTGATTATTGAGCAAGCTGATCGCTTACGGAATCTGGTAGATAGACTATTAGGCCCACAGCAGCCGGGAATGCACGTCACTGAAAGCATCCACAAAGTGACCGAGCGTGTGATGAAACTGGTGTCGATGGAATTACCAGCAAACGTAACGCTGGTCAGAGATTACGACCCAAGTTTGCCGGAACTGGCCCACGATCCCGACCAAATTGAACAGATTTTATTAAATATTGTTCGCAATGCCCTTCAGGCGCTTGGCAGCGACGGCGGTGAGATAGTGTTACGCACACGTACTGCATTCCAGCTTACGCTGCATGGCACGCGCTACCGTCTGGCGGCGCGTATTGATATTGAAGACAACGGTCCGGGCATTCCGGCCCATCTGCAGGACACACTATTCTACCCAATGGTGAGCGGACGTGAGGGAGGGACAGGTTTAGGTCTTTCCATAGCACGCAACTTGATAGATCAGCATTCGGGAAAAATCGAATTTAACAGTTGGCCAGGTCATACCGAGTTTTCGGTTTATCTGCCTATTCGTAAGTAGAGGTCTTTATGCAACGAGGCATAGTTTGGATCGTTGATGACGATAGCTCCATCCGTTGGGTGCTGGAACGTGCTCTGACCGGAGCGGGTTTAAGCTGCACCACCTTTGAGAGCGGCAGTGAAGTCCTTAATGCTCTTGCAACCAAGACCCCGGACGTTTTGTTATCTGACATTCGCATGCCCGGCATGGACGGCCTGGCGCTGCTTAAGCAAATTAAACAACGACACCCGATGCTACCGGTCATCATAATGACGGCTCACTCAGATCTTGAAGCCGCCGTGAGTGCCTACCAACAAGGCGCTTTTGATTACCTGCCAAAACCTTTTGATATTGACGAAGCGGTCGCACTGGTTGAACGCGCCATCAGCCATTATCTGGAACAACAGCAGCCGCGCAATGTACAGGTGAATGGACCGACCACCGATATTATCGGTGAAGCACCGGCTATGCAGGATGTGTTTCGCATTATTGGCCGTTTGTCCCGGTCATCAATAAGCGTGCTGATTAACGGTGAATCGGGTACCGGTAAAGAGTTGGTGGCTCACGCCTTACACCGCCACAGTCCACGGGTGAAATCTCCTTTTATTGCGCTGAACATGGCCGCAATTCCAAAGGATTTGATTGAGTCTGAGCTGTTTGGCCACGAGAAAGGCGCATTCACCGGTGCCAATCAAATTCGCCAGGGGCGTTTTGAGCAGTCTGATGGTGGCACGCTTTTCCTTGATGAAATCGGTGATATGCCGATGGATGTGCAAACTCGCTTGCTGCGTGTATTAGCCGATGGGCAGTTTTATCGCGTTGGCGGGTATGCGCCGGTGAAAGTCGACGTCCGTATTATTGCCGCCACTCACCAGAACCTTGAGTTGCGCGTGCAGGAAGGGAAATTCCGCGAGGATTTATTCCACCGTCTGAATGTGATTCGTGTGCATCTGCCACCGTTGCGTGAACGCCGCGAGGATATTCCGCGCCTGGCCCGCCATTTCTTACAAGTAGCGGCTCAGGAACTAGGCGTAGAAGCCAAGTTGTTGCATCCTGAAACTGAAAATGCTTTAACGCGCCTGGCCTGGCCGGGTAACGTGCGCCAACTGGAAAACACCTGCCGCTGGTTAACAGTGATGGCGGCAGGCCAGGAAGTGTTGATTCAGGATTTACCGGCAGAATTGTTCGAAACCACCATTCCCGATAGCCCGACGCATTCGCAATCGGACAACTGGGCAACACTTCTGGCTCAATGGGCCGACCGGGCATTACGTTCCGGTCATCAGAATTTACTTTCTGAGGCACAGCCAGAAATGGAGCGCACCTTGCTAACAACGGCGCTGCGTCATACGCAAGGCCACAAGCAGGAAGCCGCGAGATTACTCGGCTGGGGGCGAAATACCCTGACCCGTAAGCTCAAAGAGTTGGGGATGGAGTAACAAAAAGGCGGCTTTCAAGCCGCCTTTAGTTTTAGATGACACGCGAGAATTGTTGCATTCGCGCCTTCTGACGCAAGTAACTATCAAAACACATGCAGATATTACGGATTAGCAGTCTACCTTTTGCCGTTACCTGAATTTGTTTGCTGTCGATATCCACCAGCCCATCTTTCGCCAACGGTGCCAACAGTTTTAAATCCTCTGCGAAATACTCGGCAAAACTCAGATCACAAAGCTGCTCTATTTCGGCAAATTTAAGCTGGAAGTTGCAGATAAGCGCTTTGATAACGTCACGACGAATGCAGTCATCACGGGTGAGTGCCAGGCCGCGCCACAGCGCATCGCCTTGATTATCAACCTGCTGATAATAAGTCTTCAGCTCTTTCTGGTTTTGAGCGTAACAGTCGCCAATCATACTGATTGCAGAAACGCCCATCCCCAGCAAGTCGGTATCGCCCTGCGTGGTGTAGCCCTGGAAATTACGGTGCAGTTTGCCTTCGCGCTGCGCAATCGCCAGTTCGTCATCTGGCCGCGCAAAGTGGTCCATGCCAATAAACTGGTATCCGGCATTGGTCAGTGAGCTAATGGTTTCTTGCAGAATGTCGAGTTTTTGCTGAGCGCTGGGCAAATCAGCATCTTTAATTTTGCGCTGTGCGGCAAATAAAGTCGGCAAATGGGCGTAGTTAAAAACGCTCAGGCGGTGGGGACTGAGTTCTGCGACGCGTTTAAGCGTAAAAGCAAAGCTTTCTGGTGTCTGCTTTGGCAGACCGTAAATGAGGTCGATATTCGTCGAGGTGAAACCGAGTTCTCGCGCACGCTGAATCAACGCAAAGATGAACTCTTCGTCTTGCTCGCGGTTAACCAGGCGCTGCACTTCTTTGTTGAAATCCTGCACCCCCATGCTCAGGCGAGTAAAGCCTTCCTGACGCAGATGGTCGAGGACATCGAGTTCGATTTCACGCGGGTCGATTTCAATAGATAATTCGGCGTCTTCGTTGAAATTGAAATGACCACGCAGAAGCCCCATCAGACGGCTTATCTGCGCTTTACTGAGGTAAGTCGGTGTACCGCCGCCCCAATGCAATTGACTGACGTGACGGCCCTTAAAGAGCGGCGCACGGTGGGCAATCTCTTGTTCCAGCGCATCTAAATACTGATCGGCTTTGTGAGTCTGGCGGGTAACAATTTTATTGCAGCCGCAGAAATAGCAAAGCTTGTGGCAGAACGGGATATGGACATACAACGACAGCGGACGCTCAGGGTAACGAGCAACCGCTTCAAGAAACGCCGCCTCGCCGAAGTCTTCTGAAAACTCCAGCGCTGTGGGATAAGAAGTATAACGCGGCCCTGAATAATTATATTTCTGGATCAGGGCCAAATCCCAATCGATTAACTGCTCAGACATTCTCACTCCCTCCGGTGATGCCGCATTCGTTGACGGCGCAACGACTTTTGTAATCGCGACAGCCGCCGTAGTTTAACGAATAACCACAGCAGATAACACACCAGCGGAATAACCACGCAAAGAACAGGTAATCCCATTGAGGTAAACCGTTAGTCAGTGCCTTTAAGCAGGCGCATCAAATCATCGCCCTTCTCTTCTTCATCTTCGTCATCTTCATAAGAGATGCCGAGTTCTTCCATCAGTGCATCAATACGATCAAGCTTAGCGTTAACCCAAGCCTGCTCTTCTGCATTGAGAGTTTCACCTTCCTCAAGACGCTCTAACAGCGCATCCAGGCGCTCATCATTTTCCAGCAAATCCAGTTCAGCCTGTGGTGTAAGCATAGGTTTCTCAACTTTAGGTTTGTGCTGTTTTGGTTTCTTGACCTGGACTTCAGTTACGCCCAGAGCAACGGGTTTTTTACTGCCGATACGCGGATCTTTAGCCTGAGAGCTACCTGTTCCACTTTTAGCCTGAGTGCCGCCAGTTGCGCGACTCCCCGCAGCGTGTCCACTGTGCTTTTTATCGCGTTTACGGTCACGCGCTTCACGATCTAACTCTTCACGCGTTTTACGACGTGCTTTTGAAGGTTTGGAACCAGGTACTGCTGAGTTTTGTTGCTTCATAATAGGTTATCTTGAGCCATTTTTATTCAGTATAGAATTGCGGCGGAATCTAGCAGAAAGCAAGCAAAGAAAAAAGGCGGCAGGTTAACCTGTCGCCTTTTTCTTGTCTCTGGACCCTTCATAGGTCACACAATCCCTGTTTGCACTCGACGCCCTGTCTTTCCATTGCAAACAACTTCCGTGTAGTTCCTTGTCCTTTTAAAACGTCTCCTGACGTTGCCTCCTGGCATTTCCCTGGTTCTTCGTCATCATGACGCTCCTGAACCCTCATCCTGAGTTGCTATCCTTTCCGGCTCTCCTTTGCCTGTGCCGCTTACTTTACGCTTACCTATTGATTCTACAAGATGAGCATTTGAGTTAAGTCATTGCCATCACTCAGCACTTACATAATAACCATATGTTATATAAACACTTTTAATTATGTCTGCATCTCACAACACTGCGTTATCTGCCAGTATGAATGGTCAATGTCTTACAAGCCTCGGGCGGATTTCTGTAAGCCTGTCAGCCGCGCCGAGAAACACGGCGTTTTGCTCATGTTCAGGTATAATCCCCCACAATGCTCATCCTGAGGGAGACAACCGTTTTGAAAAACTGGAACTACCAACTGACCCACTTCGTGCTTAGCGCACCGGATATTCGCCATTTACCTTCTGATACCGGTATTGAGGTTGCTTTCGCAGGCCGCTCAAACGCAGGGAAATCCAGCGCGTTAAATACGCTGACAAATCAGAAAGCACTGGCTCGTACCAGTAAAACACCTGGCCGTACGCAGCTCATCAACTTGTTTGAAGTTGCTGAAGGCTTACGTGTGGTGGATTTACCGGGCTATGGCTACGCCGAAGTACCTGAAGAAGTAAAACTGAAATGGCAGCGCGCACTTGGCGAGTATCTGCAAAAGCGTAACAGCCTGAAAGGTTTAGTGGTGCTGATGGATATTCGTCATCCGCTGAAAGACCTCGATCAGCAAATGATTCACTGGGCTGTTGCCAGCGGCATTCCCGTGATGCTGCTGCTAACTAAAGCCGACAAACTGGCTTCTGGTGCGCGTAAAGCACAACTGAACATGGTGCGCGAAGCGGTTGTAGAGTTTAACGGTGATATTCAGGTTGAGGCGTTTTCCTCACTGAAAAAAATCGGCGTGGATGTGTTACGTCATAAGCTTGATGGTTGGTATAACGATATCCCACCAGCAATCGAAGAAGACAGCGTTGAAGAAGACGACGAAACGACTGGGGAATAAATAATGTATGGGGGAAACCCGTGCATTTCCTGACTCGCGCCCAATAAAAAACGCCCCAGTCATTACTGACTGGGGCGGCTAAAATATTCAGCCAAATCCGATTACGTGAAGTAAAAGGTCTGAAAGATAGAACATCTTACCTCTGTACCCTACGCAAATAACTCTACTCCTTTTTAATCGGTTGAAAAAGTATTTTTTGTAGTTTTTTTTCACCCTTTACACACCGATATTGAAGCGTCATCACAAAAAGCTATGAGTTATGTTGCTTAGTTACATAAATCACTTTAATTAGTGAGCTTCATCCCAGTTTACACCGCTTCCAACTTCCACCAGCAACGGCACATCAAGTTTCATGCTGCCTTCCATCAGCTCGTGAATTTTCTTCGATACGGCTTCCAGATCATCTTGATGCACTTCAAACACCAGTTCATCGTGTACTTGCATGATCATTTTCACACGCGGTTTTTCTGATTCAAGCCAGGCATCGACAGCAATCATGGCACGCTTGATAATATCGGCTGCCGTTCCCTGCATTGGGGCGTTGATAGCCGCACGTTCAGCACCTGCGCGACGAGCCGCATTGCTGGAATTGATATCAGGTAAATAAAGACGGCGGCCATCCAGCGTTTCGACATATCCCTGCTCTTTTGCCTGCTTGCGAGTACGCTCCATATATTCCAGAACACCCGGGTAGCGCTCGAAGTAGAGGTCCATGTATTTCTGCGACTCTTTTCGCGGAATATTGAGCTGGCGTGACAAACCAAACGCACTCATGCCGTAAATCAAACCGAAGTTGATCGCTTTCGCGCTGCGGCGTTGCTCGCCAGAAACATTATCCAACGGAATACCGAATACTTCCGCAGCCGTCGCGCGGTGAATATCTTTGCCTTCAGCAAACGCCGTCAGCAGCCCTTTATCGCGAGATAAATGCGCCATGATGCGCAGCTCAATTTGCGAGTAGTCAGCAGAAACAATCAGGTAATCTTTCGGCGCAATAAAGGCCTGACGAATACGACGACCTTCTTCATTACGCACTGGAATATTTTGCAGGTTTGGTTCGGTTGAAGATAAGCGCCCGGTTGCCGCAACAGCCTGATGATAAGAAGTGTGTACGCGCCCCGTTTTCGGGTTAATCATCAGCGGCAGCTTATCGGTATAAGTCGATTTCAGTTTTGCCAGACCACGATGCTCAAGAATAACTTTAGGCAATGGATAATCCAGAGCCAGCTCTTCCAGCACTTCTTCAGATGTGGACGGTGCGCCGCCTGGGGTTTTCTTCAGCGGCTTAATTCCCTGCTTTTCAAACAGAATGGTTTGCAGCTGCTTTGGAGAAGAGAGGTTAAACGGCTCACCCGCGATTTCGTGAGCGGTGATTTCCAGCTCAGCGAGGCGTTTTGTCAGTTGCTCAGAATGCGTATGCAACACAGCCGGATCGATCTTCACGCCATTACGTTCAATGCGTGAAAGCACAGGCACCAGCGGCATCTCAATATTTTTGAAGATACTTAATGGCCCTTCACGCTTTTCAAGCTGAGGCCACATTTTCAGGTGCAACTGCAAGGTCACGTCTGCATCTTCTGCGGCGTAACGCCCAGCCTGCTCGAGATCTATCTGGTTGAAGGTCAGCTGCTTTTTACCTTTACCAGCAATCTCTTCAAAAGTGATGGTTGTGTGCTTCAACCAGCGTGCGGAAAGGCTGTCCATATCATGGCGGCCTGCGACGCTATCAAGAATATAGGACTCAAGCATGGTATCGAACGCAATTCCGCGAAGTTCGATATCGTAGTTTTGCATGATGCCACGGTCAAACTTGAGGTTTTGCCCAACCTTAAGAATGCTTTCATCTTCAAGTAGCGGCTTCAACATCTCGAGTGCGCGTTCGCGAGGAATTTGCACAGGGGCATCTAAATAGTCATGCGCAACCGGTATATAGCACGCAACGCCCGGCTCCGTAGCAAATGAAAGACCGACCAGATTCGCGCTGATGTTGTCCAGACTGTCAGTTTCCGTGTCAAAGGCGATGACAGGTGCTTTCTTCAGGCGAGTAATCCATTCTTCAAGCACGCTTTCTTCAAGAATAGTGACGTAGTTTTCGTGAGAAAGGGCAATTGCTGGCTCTTCTGGTTCAGCTTCGGTTTCAATCTCAATGGTTTTTTTAGGCTGAGTAGCACTCTTCGCGCCCTTGGCCTGCAACCATTTGCCAGCTTCTACGTCGGTAATCCAGCGTTTGAATTCATATTGTTTGAACAGCTCAAGAAGCTCTTCGTCTGCAGGTTGCTGCACTTCTAATTGCTCGCAACCGAGTTCAAGCTCAACGTCCGTTTTAATGGTCGCCAGTTTATAGGAGAGGTAAGCAAGATCTTTGCTCTGTTCAAGCTTCGCCGCCATGGTTTTTGCACCACGGAAGGTTAATTCGGCGATTTTCTCTGGGTTGGCATACAGCGTATCCAGTCCACCTAAGCCTTGTAGCAGCGCCTGTGCTGTTTTCTCGCCAACGCCAGGCACTCCAGGGATGTTATCTGACGAGTCGCCCATCAATGCCAGGAAGTCGATGATGAGTTCTGGCGGCACGCCATATTTAGTGCGGACTTCATCCGGGCCAAGAATGGTATTGGTCATGGTATTGATAAGCGTAACGCCCGGTGTAACCAACTGCGCCATATCTTTATCGCCGGTACTAATCAACACCGGGCGACCAACACGCTCAGCTTCAAGCGCCAGTGTACCAATCACATCGTCCGCTTCCACGCCTGAAACCGCCAGGAGAGGCAAGCCCATGGCTTTAACCATCGCATGGAGAGGTTCTATTTGCGCACGCAGATCGTCGGGCATTGGCGGGCGATGAGATTTGTAATGCTCGAACAATTCGTCACGGAAGGTTTTGCCTTTAGCATCAAAAACCACTGCTGCGTGGGTCGGTTGATACTGCAACAACAGACTGCGCAGCATGTTCAGCACACCGTACATTGCCCCTGTTGGTTCACCTTTGCTATTGGTCAGCGGTGGAAAGGCATGATAAGCACGATAAAGGTAGGATGAGCCATCAACGAGGATAAGTGGGTTTTGCGCGATCTGAACCATAATGTTCCGTTCCGTGACTGGTTTTAGTTTATAGCTAAAGGATGCCATAGCCTGGCTGAAAACATGAACTTTTGAGGCAGATTAGGTGAAAAGTTTTGTTGATCTTCGAGATCGGCCTCAAGATCAATATTGTGGATAAGTTTGTGCATAATTCTTTAAGTATTTGATTATTTCTTTTACAGGAAACACTCACTCTCATAAATACTATTGTTTATCATTGCCTTATGAATTAACCACTCAAGTTACACGGCCTTCCATGGGTGATCCGTAAATGTGGATATAAAAAATAATTATGTTATAGAGCAATGATATCAAAAGCCCTATATGCACCATTGTGGTGACAATCGCATGTTCGGTTCCCATTATTATCGCTGGCATCATCAAACTCGTGTTACCCGGAGAATGTACAAAGCCCGTTCTATGACATGTTAAGTGGCAAGATGACTCGGATCGTGGTGAGAGTGTCGCTGGTGCCGATTCCAGAGGACCTGCATGGCGATTACATAAATGATAAGGGTTTTAAACGGCGTTTCCAGCAATGGCTGAATGCGTTATGGCATGACAAAGACGCGCTGCTGATTAGCATTAAACGATAAAAGAAAGCCGGTCAATCGACCGGCTTTTTTATTATTTTTTCTCGACCAGGAATTTGGCCACATCAGCATATTGCTGGACGAATACGTCCATGTTGCTGGTGTCCATTCCTTGCGGGTTCAATTGATATTTACCGTTCACGAAAATAGCTGGAACACCCTGCAATTGCAGATCTGCCGCAGCTTTCTCTTGTTGGGCAACCAATGATTTCACCACAAAGCTATTCCATGCTGCGTCATACTCTTCAGCTTTAACGCCTGCATCAATGAATACCTGGCGGATATCTGCAACGTTTTGAACAGTCTGTGTTTTTTGCACAGCTTCAAACATAGGAGCAGTGATTTTATCTTCCACACCCAGCGCCATTGCTACCGCCCACGCCTGAGTCAGGTCTTTGCCCAATGGGCCAAGGAACTCGACATGGTATTTAGTCATTTTGGTGCCTTCCGGCAGTTTTTTCTTCACGGTATCAGAAACATGAAGAACTTCTTCAAACTGATAGCAGTGCGGGCAATAGAAAGAGAAGAACTCCAGAACCTGCGGCTCTCCAGCGACGGGTTTTTCCAAAGTAACGAACTCTTTGCCATCTTTATACTGCGCTGCAGAAACGCTGAATGCCAGGATCATCCCCGCCAGCGCCAGCCAAATCTTTTTCATCATCAAATCTCTCCTGAATAAATACTGATTAATACATTGGCGTTAATGTTAATGGTGGTTCACGCAGAACCCGGACCTGCTCTGTAAAAGTCGCAATTTGTCTCCGCCAGTAATCTTCGTCGGTAATCCACGGAAAATTTCTGGGGAATGCGGGATCATCCCAGCGTCGAATTATCCACGCGAGATAATAGACCATACGCATGGCTCGTAAAGGTTCTATGAGCGTAATTTCGTCTGAATTAAATGGGGCAAACTCTTCATATGCCTCAACAATCATTTCCAACTGCATTCTCTGCTCGGCTTTATCGCCATTGAGCAGCATCCAGATATCCTGAATTGCGGGGCCATTACGGGCATCATCGAGATCGACGAACAAAGGACCATCGCGCCAGAGAATATTCCCCGGGTGGCAGTCTCCATGCAGTCGTAGTGACTCAAAATCAGCATGCCAGTGAAGTTTCACTTCTTCTATAAGTGCATCTGTTGCTTTTAAGAAGCGCTGTTTCAGAGCAGATGGAATGAGATGCGTGTGCTCAAACAGTTCACGCGGCTCAAATAAATATTCACTCAAGCCCATATCAGGACGAGCAGAAAATTGCTTGCGGCGCCCCGTTTGATGGATGCGGCCAAGATAGCGTCCCACCCATTCCATTTGATCCAGGCTATCTGTTTCGTACTGTCTTCCGCCTAAACTTGGAAACACCGCGTACACAAAGCCTTGATGGCGCAGCAATGTATTGCCGTTAAACTTCAATGGTGCGGCGACAGGAACTTCATCAGCCAGCAACTCAAGGGCAAACTGATGTTCTTCTTGTATTTGTTCAGGAGACCAGCGATGAGGACGATAAAATTTCACCACATAACGTTTTCGATCCTCGTCCTGAAACTGATAGACGCGGTTCTCAAAACTATTTAATGCAGTCAAGCCGGAATCCACCCGTATACCCTGGTCAAAAAGGGCATCCATGATGGTATCCGGATGTAGTGTCTGAAAATTGAAAGCGCTGTCTGTCATCCACGCAACCGACTGTAAATGCGAATAGTTGAGGATAACATTTCGTAGCCGTTAAAGTGGACTGGCTTACAAGCTTTTACTCTTTAATTACGCCACGAGCGCGCAATAATGCGGTCTTAAAATCTTCTTCGTAGTCTTTCTGAATGCCAGGAATAACAGCATCTTTCGCGGAGTCACGCATTTTCAGATGATAAATAAGCACGTCATCGGTCAGATCGGTTAATTCACCGGTATAACCTGACTCTTTACTGAGTTTCTGTAAAAATTGAATCAAATTGAGATCAGGCTCTTTCTGCCATGCGGGCTGAAGTAGCTCGAGCAGTTCGTTAAGACGTTTGCATTTCATTATTGTGCTCCTTTCACATGCGAGGGGTACACGTTAGCAGGCTCAAACCCACATTAAAAGAGGCGATATTGGTGAGGTGTTTAACGGAAGTTACTGGTGTGGTTTTGGCCGGTGGGCGATCAACTCGAATGGGCGGCCAGGATAAAGGGCTCATCGAATTAAATGGACTACCGCTGTTTGAACACGTCATCAGAAAGCTGGCACCGCAGGTCAACGACGTGGTGATTAGCGCCAACAGAAATAGAGCAAAATATCAGTCTGTTGGGTTAACCGTTCTCAGCGATACATTGCCCGATTACCCTGGACCGCTTGCTGGAATGTTGTCACTAATTAAGCAGTTACACAGTGAGTGGTTTTTGTTTTGCCCATGCGATACACCCAATATACCCGAAGATTTAGCCTCCAGGCTTTGGGAGCAAAAAGGGGATGCTTCTGCCCTTTGGGTAAACGATGGTGAGCGAGATCATCCCACTATTGCCCTCCTGCACAAGAAACTCACTGCTCCGCTGGAAATCTATCTGGCGTCAGGTGAACGGCGAGTCATGGTTTTTCTGCGAGAGGTGGGCGGACACGCCGTATTATTTCCGAATCAGAAGCAAAATTTCGTCAACATTAATTCACCAGAAGATCTCGCACAATGGGAAAACAAATAATGGTGCCTCTACTCGCTTTTGCCGCCTGGAGCGGTACAGGCAAAACAACACTTCTTAAGCAATTGATTCCCCAGCTTAATGAACGAGGGATTCGCCCAGGTCTGATCAAACATACCCATCATGATGTCGATATCGATACACCCGGAAAAGACAGTTATGAATTGCGAAAAGCCGGTGCCGCACAAACAATCGTCGCCAATAATAATAGATGGGCATTAATGACCGAAACTCCTGCGCAAGAAGAGCTGGATCTGCACTGGCTAGCCAGTCGAATGGATCCAACTTCATTGGATTTGATATTAGTTGAGGGATTTAAGCATGAAGCGATTCCAAAAATTCTGCTTTACAGGGATGGGCTAAAGCACAGCATAGCTGAGCTTGTTGTCGATAACCAAGTGATTGCCATTGCTAGTGACGTGCAGCTTCCTGATGTGCAGATTCCAGTTCTGGATATCAATTCACCCTTTCAGATTGCTGATTTTATTGCGGATTGGATTAAGAAGTGAAATTAGCCTGCCTTGTTGCGGGCATTTTTATGTATAAA
>NZ_JMPI01000073.1 GCF_000735355.1 Buttiauxella agrestis ATCC 33320 | reverse complement strand
CCGGATGCTGACAAGTGTTTATTGCAAAAAAATTACCAAGCGTCTTTTTTTTCGCCAAAAGCACTGTAAAAGCCGCAGAACACGGGATATTTGCTGTTTTAAGCATCAGAAAAGTAGACCTGGTGGCATACTAATAAAAGAAACAAAGCTAAAGGAACTGCATTCATGTCTCTATCTGCACAACAACTCGCGGCGCAAAAGAACCTTTCCTATGTTCTGGCGGAGAAACTAGCACAAGGCATTCTCAGAGGTGAGTATGAAGCGGGCAGTATTTTGCCCGGTGAAATCGAACTGGGTGAACTCTTCGGTGTGAGTCGCACGGCTGTACGAGAAGCAGTAAAGACGTTAACCGCGAAAGGGATGGTTTTACCACGCCCCCGCATCGGGACTCGCGTTATGCCTCGCAGCCACTGGAATTTCCTTGATAAGGAACTACTAACCTGGTGGATGACAGAAGAGAACTTTAATGACGTGGTGGATTATTTCCTTGTTATGCGTAATAGCCTGGAACCACAAGCCTGTGCAATGGCCGCAATAAATGGCAGTGAAGAACAGAAAGCCACCCTTAATGAAATGATGGCTGAGATGGTAAAGCTAAAGGGTGAATTTGACCGTCAACGCTGGATAGAAGTCGATATGGCGTACCATGAGCAAATCTATGCAATGAGTGGTAACCCTTTCCTTTGTTCTTTCGCTAACTTATTCCGTTCTATTTATTACAATTACTTCACCGCAATAACTAATAACGAAGTTATTAAGCTCGACTTGCACCAGGCAATCGTTGATGCCATTACCCAGGGCGACAGCCAGGCTGCGTTAATCGCTGGTCAGACACTGTTGAAAGAACCGTTCGCTCAAGGGTAAAGACTCGCCTTCTCCTGGATGCGTTAAAACATCAGGATAAAAATGACCAAAACAGCTCGCAGTATGGCCGGGTTACCGTGGATAGCGGCGATGGCATTCTTCATGCAGGCGCTGGATGCCACTATTCTCAATACTGCATTACCCGCAATAGCTCATAGCCTTGGGCGTTCGCCGCTGGCAATGCAATCCGCGATTATCAGTTACACCTTAACCGTTGCGATGCTGATCCCTGTCAGCGGCTGGCTTGCTGACCGCTTCGGTACACGTCGCGTGTTTATGTTCGCCGTTTCCCTCTTCACTCTCGGCTCGTTTGCCTGCGCGATGTCCAACTCGCTGGGTGAATTAGTCGTGTTTCGTGTGATTCAGGGAATCGGCGGGGCAATGATGATGCCGGTCGCGCGCTTAGCATTATTACGCGCCTATCCGCGTAGCGAATTGCTGCCCGTATTAAACTTCGTCACCATGCCAGGGCTTGTTGGCCCAATCCTCGGCCCATTGCTCGGCGGCGTTTTAGTTACGTGGGCGAGCTGGCATTGGATTTTCCTCATTAATATACCTATCGGAATTCTTGGCCTTATCTACGCCCGCAAGTACATGCCAAACTTCACGACTCCACGACGCGGCTTTGATATGACAGGCTTTCTTTTATTTGGCTTGAGTCTGGTATGCATTTCTAGCGGGATGGAGTTATTCGGCGAACGCATTGTTGCCAGTTACATCGGTATTCTGACGATATTAAGTGGGCTTGCTCTGCTGGCAGCGTATATCTGGCACGCTCGTCGCCACCCGACACCGCTGATCGCTTTGCCGATGTTTCGCACCAGAACTTTCTCTATAGGGATCATCGGCAATCTTGCTTCGCGGCTGGGTACCGGCTGCGTACCCTTCCTGATGCCTTTAATGCTACAAGTCGGTTTTGGTTATTCTGCCTTGATTGCCGGATGCATGATGGCTCCAACCGCCATTGGCTCGTTACTGGCAAAATCGACCGTAACTCAGGTATTACGTCGCCTTGGCTATAGAAAAACGTTAGTCGGTGTCACGCTGGTGATCGGTTTACTGATTGGGCAATTCTCATTGCAGTCGCCAGGAATGGAAGTGTGGATGCTAATTTTGCCGCTGTTTATTCTGGGGATGGCGATGTCTACGCAGTTCACGGCAATGAATACGATTACGCTCGCCGACCTCACCGATGAAAACGCCAGTAGCGGCAACAGTGTGCTGGCCGTAACGCAACAGTTGGCGATCAGTCTTGGCGTGGCGGTAAGTGCAGCGGTGCTTCGGTTGTATGAAGGAGTAGAAAGCATTAATACCGTTGAGCAGTTCCACTACACCTTCCTGACGATGGGAGCAGTGACGTTGGTTTCCGCTCTGGTGTTCTTACTATTACGCCCTAAAGACGGGCGCAATATGATCAAGCGTTAAACGGAACCGCGCTCCACCAGCTCTGGCGTCAAAAATAGACGCTGCTGTTCAAGGGTGGGTTGCGCCATTCGATGTATCAATACATCAACGGCCAACTCACCCAGCTCATCTTTAGGCTGATGAATGGTCGTTAACGGTGGCGTCATATATCGCGCCAGTTCGATATCATCGTAACCCACAACCGCCATATCCTGCGGAACCTTCAACCCCGCCTGGTACAAAGCCTGATACGCCCCAACCGCCATGGCATCATTGCCAGTAAATACGGCATGTGGCGGTTGCTCCAGCGCAAGCAGCGAGTTCATCGCGGTGAAACCGCCCTGAAACTCAAAGTCACCGATGATTTCATAACCTTCATGAATTGTAAGCCCTGCGCGATTCATCGCGTTGCGATAGCCTTCAAGGCGTAAGCGCGCTGGTGTTTTATCTTGCGGACCAGTAATGCAGGCGATCCGGGTATAACCATTATCAATGAGATGTTGCGTTGCCGTGTCGCCGCCCAGCAAGGAGTTATCCTGAATGACGTCGCTTTCACCCTCAAAAGGAGACCAGTCCATCATCACCGTGGGAATAGAAGGATAGCGACTCATAATAGCGGGCGAAGGGAGATGAGTTTCGGTACATAAAAGAAGAAGACCATCGACGCGCTTTTGCAGCAGTGTTTCCAGATTGCGATTCATTCGCTGCTCGTCGCCTTCGGTATTACATAACACCAGGCTATAACCGCGCTCAAAACAACTGCGTTCAACACCACGCACCAGTTCAGAATAAAACGGGTTACTACTGGCGGTGATTAACATGCCAATAGTGTGTGTTTGGTTAAGCTTGAGACTACGCGCCAGTGCAGAGGGCGCATAGTTAAGAGTCTTGATTGCCGCATCGACCTTTGCGCGAACGGCATCACTCACAAAGCGGTCGTTATTAATGACGTGCGAAACGGTAGAAGTCGAGACCCCTGCCATCTTCGCGACGTCTTTCATGGTGGCCATGATTATCCTTGCTGTTGCAAAAACTCGTCGATTTCGTGACGCCACGGCACCGAAGGCTGCGCACCTTTACGTGTTACGGCAATTGCAGCGGCGGCATGAGCAAAACGAATTGCCTCATTCATCGGCTTATCTTCCAGCAATGCAGTAACCAATGCGCCATTAAAGGTATCGCCCGCAGCGATGGTATCCACAGCTTTCACCTTAAAGCCCGGAACACGCTGGCCTTTACCGTTTTCACTCAGCCAAACGCCACGGCTGCCGAGCGTAATAATGACGGTTTCAATACCTTTCGCATGCAGCGCCTGAGCTGCAACCGCCGCATCGTCATCATTTTCGACGCGCACACCTGTCAGTTTTTCCGCTTCGGTTTCATTTGGCGTGATCATGTCCACCAGCGCGAGCATCTCGTCTGATAATTCACAAGCTGGTGCAGGGTTGAGCACGACTTTAGTTTGGTTCTGATGCGCAATTTTCGCCGCAGCCAGCACGCTTTCCAGCGGCGACTCAAGCTGCATTAAAAGTGCCGAAGCTTCTGCAATTTTTTTATTCTGTTCTGCCACAAGCGTTGGCGTTAATGCTGCGTTCGCCCCAGCGTGAATACCAATCACGTTTTCTCCCGCACTATTCACGAAGATCAGCGCCACACCCGTTGCGGCATCTTTAATTGTGCTAATCGGGGAAGTATCGATGTTATCACTAGCCAATTGTTTACTAACGCGGCTGCCGGTGTCGTCGTCACCCACACAGGCGATAAAGGCAATATCCGCACCGCTGCGCCCGGCAGCAACTGCCTGGTTGGCCCCTTTTCCACCGAACGCGACCTGATACTCTTGCCCGGTAACGGTTTCACCTGGCGTCGGAAAATGTTCGAGGTTAAGGATATGGTCAGCATTAATGCTGCCAAGGACAACGAGCTTGCCTTTAGTTTTCATTTTTTATCAGTCCAGTTAATTGCGCCACCCCAGTACTGGAGTGGCGCGGTGCCCTGCTTTTCTATTGTTGTCTTATTTAGTAACCAGCTTCAGGTCAACCGGGATTTTAGAGTCGACTTTCTCGCCTTTCAGAACTTTGTCTGCGGTTTCTACACCAATAACGCCAATCTGATCGGCCATCTGGGCAACCGTCGCGCCCAACTTACCGCTTTCAACTGCTTTTACGCCGTCAGCAGTGCCGTCGAAACCAACCACCAGAACGTCAGATTTACCGGCAGTTTGCAGTGCACGCAGAGCACCCAGCGCCATTTCGTCATTCTGAGCAAATACCGCCTGCACGTCAGGATGGGCTGTCAGCAGGTTCTGCATGACGTTCAGGCCTTTAGTGCGGTCGAAGTCAGCAGGCTGGCTCGCCAGAACGGTAAATTTGTGTGCAGCAGTCGCTTGTTTGAAGCCTTCACCACGTTCACGCGCAGCAGATGCACCGGCGATACCTTGCAGTTCAATAACTTTCGCGCCTTCACCCAGTTTCTTAGCGATGAAGTCACCCGCCATTTTACCACCGGCAACGTTATCAGAAGCGATGTGACTCACTACGGTGCCCTGGTTTGCCATACGGTCGAGCGTAATTACAGGGATTTTAGCCTGGTTCGCCATTTTCACCGCATTGCCGACAGCATCGGAATCAGTTGGGTTGATAAGCATCAGCTTGGTGCCTCGAACCGTCAGATCCTGCACGTTCGCCAGCTCTTTCGCCGGGTTGTTTTGCGAATCCAGAACAATCAGGTTGTAGCCCAGTTTGTCGGCTTCTTTCTGCGCGCCGTCTTTCAGGGATACGAAGAATGGGTTATTCAGCGTGGATACAACCAGCGCGATGGTGTCTTTGGCCATCGCGTTTGCACTTACGGTGGCACTCAGTGCAACAGCAGAAACCAGAGTAGCCAGCTTTTTCATATTCATAGTCAGATGTCCTGTAGGGTTATGATTGTTACTGCTTTTTGTTGTCCACCAGCACCGCCAGTAAAATAACCACTGCTTTGACGATCATCTGGTAATAAGAAGAAACACCTAATAAATTCAGTCCGTTATTCAGAAAGCCTAAGATCAGCGCACCGATCAGCGTTCCAACGATTCGCCCTTTCCCACCAGCAAGGCTGGTGCCGCCAAGCACTACCGCAGCGATGGCATCCAGCTCATAGCCAGTACCTGCCGTCGGTTGCGCAGAAGAAAGACGTGCCACTTCGATGATCCCGGCCAAAGACGCCAGCAGACCGCAAAGTGAATAAACGATAATTTTAACTTTGTTAACGCTAATACCGGACAGACGCGTCGCCGCTTCGTTACCGCCCAGCGCATAGATATAACGACCCAGACGAGTGTGGTGCAGCATGTACCACGCAGCCAGGAAGACCACGCCCATAATCCACACCGGAGTAGGGATACCCAGCGGACGACCAATACCAAACCAGCCAAACACATCGGCGTTATCGGAGAAACCCGTGTTAACCGGGCTACCGTTGGTGTAAACCATGGTCACGCCGCGCAGAAGGAGCATCATCACCAGTGTTGCGATAAATGCCTGCACTCGCCCTTTCGCGACAATCACGCCAGTCACAGCACCGATTGCCGCCCCAAGTGCCAGCGCCCCGGCAACCGCCACCAGCGCATTCACCTCTAAGCCAACAATCGAGGCTGCTACCGCTCCGGTTAGCGCCAGTAAAGAACCGACGGACAGGTCGATTCCCGAAGTCAGAATAACCAGCGTCATCCCGACCGCCATAATGGCGTTCACAGAGGTTTGTTGCAGGATATTGAAAAGGTTATTGACGGTGAAAAAGTTCGGGCTAAGGCTCGATACAACTGCGATCAACACCAGCAGTGCAATCAGTGATTTTTGCTCTAACAGCCACGCTTTGGTGAACCAGCGACGGGTCGGAATAGACTGGGTACTCATTTTACAGACTCCTGATTCACGCGATTTAACTTGCCGACGGCCGCCGCCATCAATATTTCCTGGGTCGCTTCTTCACGGGTAAATTCCCCACCAGGATGCCCTTCATGCATCACCATAATTCGGTCACTCATACCGAGGACTTCCGGCATTTCTGACGAAACGAGAATGATGCTTAACCCATCGGCTTTGAACTGATTGATTAACTGATAAATTTCTTTTTTCGCCCCCACGTCAACGCCGCGTGTTGGCTCATCAAGAATCAACACTTTCGGGCGCGTCATCAGGCCACGGGCAATCGCCACTTTTTGCTGATTACCGCCAGAAAGCAGGCCAATCGGTTGTTCCATCGACGGGGTTTTCACGTTGAACAAACGGATGAAATCCTGCACCGCTTGCTGTTCATCTTTGTGCCGCAGGCTACCCACGTTATGGCTGAAATAGCGCAGCGCGGTCAGCGACATGTTCTCTTTTACCGACATGCCGAGCACCAGCCCGTCACGTTTACGGTCTTCAGAGATATAAACGATGCCGTTTGCCAGGCCATCTTGCGGTGAGCGCGTCACCACTTCACGACCATCAAGCGCAACATAGCCGCCGGTACGCGGCAATGCGCCATACAGCACTTTCATTAATTCAGTGCGACCCGCGCCCATCAAACCGGCAACGCCGAGGATCTCGCCTTTGCGCAAGTTGAAACTCACGTCATGCACGCCAGGCCCGGAGAGGTTATCGACGCGCAGCAGGATTTCACCGGGTTGCTTATGCAGACGAGGATATTGGTCTTCAAGTTTGCGCCCGACCATCATTTCGATAAGCGTATCTTCGGTCAGCGTCACCACTTCACGCTCGGCAATAAACTGCCCATCGCGGAACACGGTCACGTCGTCGCAAATCTCGAAGATTTCCTTCATACGGTGCGAGATATAAACGATGCCGCGCCCCTGAGCTTTCAGCTCGCGGATCACGCGGAATAAAGAGTCGGTTTCGGTATCGGTCAAAGCATCGGTTGGCTCATCCATCACAATGACTTTCGACTCAAAGCTCAGAACCTTGGCGATTTCGACCATCTGCTGATCGCCGATCGACAAATCACCCACCAGCTTTTGGCTGTTAAAGCGCAGGTTGAGTTTGGCCAGCAACTTGTCTGCTTCGGCATACATCGTTTTCCAGTCGATTTTGCCGAAACGGTTAACGAACTCACGGCCAAGGAAGATGTTTTCCGCAATGCTTAACTGCGGAATCAGGTTGAGTTCCTGGTGAATAATACCGATGCCCGCTTCCTGTGATGATTTCGGGCCATTGAACGTGGTTTCTTTGCCAAGCCACAACAGCGAACCCGCATCACGCTGATAAATGCCAGTCAGCACTTTCATCATGGTGGATTTGCCTGCGCCGTTTTCACCCACCAGCGCCATCACGCGCCCGGCGTATACATTCAACGCCGCCCCAGAAAGGGCTTTCACGCCTGGGAACGATTTATCGATCCCTTTTAATTGCAGTAACGGTTCCATGCCGGCCTCAGAAAGTTACGCCAGCACAGAGAATGATATTCGCATACGGGGAACACTCCCCGCTGCGAATAACCGCCTGGCTTTCAGCGGTGAGTTGCTTGAACTGCTCATGACTGATGTAACGAATAGAAATGGTGTTTCCCTGGTGTTGTTGCAGTTGCTCGATGTAACTAAGCAACGTTTCGTGGAGTTGGGGATTATGTTGTTTAATTTCCGAAGCTAAGACGGCAGCTTCAACCTGCATCTCTTGTGTTACGACTTCAACGACCTGCATAAAACCCGGTACGCCGTGAGTCAGTGCCAAATCTATACGCGGTGTATTGCGTGGAATGGGCAACCCGGCATCGGCAATCACCAGCGTGTCTGTGTGGCCAAGACGAGAAATAACAGACGAGATATCAGCGTTGAGAACAGTGCCTTTCTTCATTTTCTTACTCCACTAGCGAAACGTTTCGCTGAGGTAAAGTGTAGGAAATGTAGTGATGGGAAAACAACCAGCGCGTGACGAAAATGTGATCACCATCGAAACGTTTCGCTGTTCTGTTTCAAAAGGGAAGAAATGAGAGCGCGCACAATCAAAAAGACAAAAAAACGCCCCTTCGATTGAAGAGGCGTTGGGATTAAATCTCGACCTGGGTTCCTAACTCGATAACCCGATTTGGCGGGATTTCGAATTGGTCAGGTGCGCGCAAGGCGTTGCGTTGCAGTGCGAGGAACAGTTTGCCGCGCAGTCTCAGATACCACGGGCGTTTACCGATAATCAGTGACTCATGCGACATAAAGAATGATGTCTCCATCATTCGACAACTTAACCCTTCCAGGCCACAACGATGGAACACCTCTTCCACGTTTGGCGTTTCGCGCCAGCCATAGCTTGCGACTACGCGCCAGAAGGTTGGCGAAAGCTGTTCGATAGAAACACGACGTACATTATGAACGTACGGCGCATCTTCAGTTCTCAGCGTCAGCAGTACCACGCGCTCATGCAGCACTTTGTTGTGCTTGAGGTTGTGAAGCATCGCAAAAGGAATCACGTTCAGCGCACGCGACATATAAACAGCGGTGCCCGGAACACGTACTGGCGGTGATTTTTCCAGGGAGGCAATCATCGCTTCCAGTGAATTTCCGTGCTCATGCATACGACGCAGCAGGCGGAAACGCTCGCTTTTCCAGGTCGTCATAATGATAAACATCACCAGTGCCAGGCAAAGTGGCAACCAACCGCCGGAGAAGATTTTCACAACGTTCGCAGAGAACAGCGGAATGTCGATGCACAAGAATGCAAAGCCCATCAGCAACACAGCAACTTTGTTCCAGTGCCAGTTTTTGGTCGCGACAGTACAACAAAGAATGGACGTCAGGACCATCGTACCCGTTACTGCGATACCGTACGCTGCCGCCAGATTACTGGAATGCTCAAAGCTCACAATCACAATCACCACGGAGATATAGAGGAGCCAGTTAATTGCTGGCACATATATCTGCCCGGACTCCATTTCCGAGGTATGAATGATGCGCATTGGCGACAGATATCCCAGACGTACAGCCTGGCGAGTCAACGAGAACACACCGGAAATCACGGCCTGTGAGGCGATAACCGTGGCAAGCGTTGCCAGAATCATCAGCGGGATCAGCGCCCAGTCTGGAGCCAGTAAGAAGAATGGGTTCTTAATCGCTTCCGGCGTTTTGAGCAGCAGTGCGCCCTGGCCGAAATAATTCAGCACCAGAGACGGCAACACGACGGAAAACCATGCAATACGAATAGGCAATTTACCGAAGTGGCCCATATCGGCATACAGCGCTTCAACACCCGTAATAGAAAGAACGACCGCGCCGAGTGCGAAGAATGAAACGGTTTTATATTCCAGGAAGAAGTGCACAGCCCACGCCGGATTCAGCGCCTGAAGCACTTCCGGGTTGGCCATAATACTGCGTGCGCCCAACACGGCCAGCACCAGGAACCAAAGCATCATGACGGGAGCAAACAGCTTGCCCACCATACCCGTGCCGTGTTTTTGAATCATAAACAGCAGCGTCAGGACCACTATCGACAGCGGGACAATATAGGCATCGAGTTGCGGGGCAGCTATCTCAAGCCCTTCGATGGCCGACATAACCGATATTGCCGGAGTAATGACCACCTCGCCATAGAAGAAGCTGCCGCCGATCAATCCCATGATCACCAGCACAGAAGTCATTCTCGCCGAGGTATGACGCCCAGCCAAAGACATCAGCGTCAAAATACCCCCTTCGCCAGCGTTATCCGCACGCATAACAAAGGTCAGATACTTAACCGAGACGACTAAGATTAACAGCCAGAAAATCAGAGACAAAAAGCCAAATACGGCGTCGCGTTCTACGCCAAACCCAAATTGACCAGACAGACATTCACGAAGGGTATAAAGCGGGCTAGTACCGATATCACCGTATACCACCCCAATTGCAGCCAGCGTAATCGCAGGCAATGATTGTTTATTATCAGCGCTCATAGACTAATCTTTTGTTGGAATCCCGAAAGCGTGTGCTTAGTCCCTTGGCCCACAAAAAGGCGCACAGTATGCACGATAATCAAGGAAATCGTACCCCTAAATACAACAGGCTTAACTTATGTCAGGGAAAAAAGAGCCGCTCATCAATCCATTAACGATAATATAGATGAACGATATACTCGATTTTCTGAACTCTGGTAACCGCGTAAGGATGCAATGCTAATTATGGCTCAATCACATTTATTGGCTGAAAGAATTTCACGGCTTAGCCAGGCACTGGAAAAAGGGTTGTTTGAACGCCAACACGCGGTGCATCTTTGCCTGCTGGCAGCATTGAGCGGCGAAAGTGTTTTCTTGCTTGGCCCGCCTGGAATCGCCAAGAGTTTGATTGCCCGCCGTTTGAAGTTCGCATTCCAGAAGGCACGCGCCTTTGAGTACCTGATGACTCGCTTTTCCACGCCGGAAGAGGTGTTTGGTCCATTATCCATTCAGGCGCTAAAAGATGAAGGACGCTATGAACGCCTGACCGCCGGTTATTTACCAGAAGCGGAAATCGTGTTTCTCGATGAAATCTGGAAAGCTGGCCCTGCGATTTTGAACACCCTGCTGACTGCCATAAATGAACGCCGGTTCCGCAATGGCGCCAGCGAAGAGAAAATCCCCATGCGTTTGCTGGTGGCGGCATCCAACGAACTCCCCGAAGCCGACAGCAGCCTGGAAGCCTTGTATGACCGAATGCTGATTCGCCTGTGGCTCGATAAAGTGCAGGACAAAGGTAATTTCAGATCCATGCTCACCAGTCAGCATGATGAAAACGACAATCCGGTGCCGGAAAACCTGCAAGTTTCTGACGAAGAGTATTTTCAGTGGCAGAAAGAGATCGGCTCTGTTTTGTTGCCAGATGCTGTCTTTGAACTGATTTTCACTTTACGCCAGCAGTTAGAGAACGCGTCGGGTGCACCTTATGTTTCTGACCGTCGCTGGAAGAAAGCTATTCGCCTGCTGCAAGCCAGCGCCTTCTTTAGCGGCCGAAATGCTGTCGCACCAATTGATTTAATCCTTCTGAAAGATTGTCTGTGGCATGACACCGCGGCAATGAATTTGATGCAGCAACAGCTGGAAATATTGATGACCGGGCACGCCTGGCAACAGAATTCCATGCTCAGTCAATTAGCGGTTATCGTGCAGCGCAGGATTCAATTACAACAGCAGCACAGTGACCGTGAAGCTATTACGGTGACCAAACAAGGTGGAATGTTTACTCGTCGTCCACAGTACCAACTGCCTGACTATCTGACTGGCGAAACGCTGACATTACTGCTCCAGCAACCGCTGAAACTCCATGATATCGAAGTTCTCCACGTCTCTGTCTCTCGTGAAGCCTGTGCGCAATGGCTAATAAAAGGAGGCGAGTTACGCGGCAAACTCAACGGTATTGGTTTTGCCCAGGTGCTGAATATGGAAGTTGATAGTAGCCAACATCTGGTATTGCGCGATATCAGCTTGCAAGGCACACGCCTGATGATGCCGGGTAAACAACAGCAAGGGGTCCCTGAAGAGATCAAACAGCAATTTGACTCTCTTGAAGAGACCCTCCATCAGCAACATGAGCGTTTTAACGATCAGCAAAAATGCCTGTTTATCCACAACGAATGGCTCGGAAAGATTGAAGCCAGCCTGCAGGATGTGGCCGAACAAATTAAACAGGCGCGGCATTAATGCTCAGCGTTGAAGCTCTTGATGTCATCCTCGCGATCAGCGAGGGTGAATTAATAGAAAGCGTCATTATCGCGCTTTTAGCAGCACCGCAGCTGGCGCTGTTCTTTGAGAAATTTCCGCGGATGAAAAACGCGGTGACCAAAGATATCCCTCGCTGGCGCGAGCTGCTGAAATCCCGTCTGCACGATACCAACGTCCCGCAAGAGTTAGCCCGGGAAGTACAGTGTTATCAAGAAAGTCAGTTGCTCACCACCAGCCAGTTATCTGCAAAACTGCCGGAAATTTTACGCTTGCTGGAAAGCGTTGATTCACCCTTTTTTGCGCAAGCACAAAAGCTGGTGGCGGACACGCCTCGCCTGACAGCGGCACAACAAACGCTATTCCTGCAACGCTGGCGATTGAGTCTGGTCGTGCAGACTACCTCCCTGAATCAGCAATTACTGGAAGATGAACGTGACCAATTGCTGGCCGAAGTTCAGCAGCGCCTGGCGTTAAGCGGCCAACTCGAACCGGTTCTGGTCGATAGTGATAACGCTGCCGGGCGGCTTTGGGACATGAGCGCCGGTTCGCTTAAGCGTGGGGATTATCAGCTCATCGTGCAATACGGCGATTTCCTTGCCAGTCAGCCTGAACTGCTGAAAATTGCAGAGCAACTTGGGCGTTCAAAAGAAGCGAAAGCCGTACCCAGAAAAGATGCGCCGACCGAAATCTGGCGCATGCTAGTCCGCGAGCCTGCAACCGTACCAGAACAGGTTGATGGCCTTCAGCGCAGCGATGACATCCTGCGCTTGTTGCCGCCAGAACTGGCAACGCTTGGCATTAGCGAACTGGAATTTGAGTTCTACCGCCGGCTGGTGGAAAAGCAATTGCTGACTTACCGGTTACATGGCGATTCATGGCGCGAAAAAGTGGTTGAACGCCCGGTCGTGCATCAGGATTTCGATGAACAACCGCGCGGGCCATTTATTGTCTGCGTCGATACATCCGGTTCCATGGGCGGATTCAATGAACAGTGTGCCAAAGCCTTCTGCCTGGCGTTAATGCGAGTCGCACTTGCGGATAACCGCCGCTGTTTCATCATGCTGTTTTCCAGCGAAGTGGTGCGCTATGAAGTGTGCGGGCGAGATGGCATCGAACAGGCGATCCGTTTCCTGAGCCAGCGCTTTCGCGGCGGTACCGATCTGGCCAGTTGTTTTCGTGCGATCGCTGAAAAAATGCAGGGAAGTGAATGGTTTGACGCCGATGCAGTGGTGATTTCTGACTTTATTGCTCAACGTCTGCCAGATGATGTCGTGACGCAGGTTAAAGATCTACAGCGCAAGCACCTGCATCGTTTCCACGCCGTCGCCATGTCCGGACACGGAAAACCCGGCATCATGCGCATTTTTGACCATATCTGGCGCTTCGATACCGGGATGCGTAGCCGCCTACTGCGTCGCTGGCGGCGTTAATAATTACAACAGTGAATCAACTTTAGCGTGAAGTTCAGATGGCCATACGCCGCACTGAACCTGGCCAATATGCGGCTGTTGCAACATCAACATCACTAAACGAGACTGACCAATGCCGCCGCCGATGGTTTGCGGCATTTCGCCTTTCAGCAGTGACTGGTGCCACTCAAGTTGCAGACGATCTTCATCACCGGTAGTTGCCAACTGATGTTGCAATGCTTGTGCATCAACACGGATCCCCATAGAAGAAAGCTCAAAGGCATCTTCCAGAATCGGGTTCCACACCATAATATCGCCGTTCAGGCCTTTAAAATCACCCTGACTGACCGTTGACCAGTCATCATAATCTGGCGCACGAACATCGTGACGTTTACCGTCAGCCAGCTTACCGCCAATACCAATCAGGAACACCGCACCCAGCTCTTTAGCGATGGCACGCTCACGGCCTTTTGCATCCAGGTCCGGGAAACGAGCCTGGAGTTCTTCGCTATGAACGAAGTGGATTTGTTCAGGCAGGAAAGGCGTCAAAGCGTACTGCTCGCTCACTGCGGCTTCCGTAGCTTTCATCGCCGCCCAGATGCTTTCTACAGTTTGCTTGAGCGTACCAAGATGGCGCTCTCCATCACCCATTACACGCTCCCAATCCCACTGATCGACATACACAGAGTGGATCGGGGTCAAACGGTCTTCATCGGGGCGCAGGGCTTTCATGTGCGTGTAAAGCCCTTCGCCCGCGCTGAAGTCGTGCTGGCCGAGTGTTTTTCTTTTCCATTTAGCCAGCGAATGCACCACTTCAAACTGAGCATCAGGCAAGGTTTTCACCTTCACCTGCACCGCTTTTTCACAACCAGACAGATTGTCCTGAGTACCATCACCCACGCGGCTAAGAATTGGAGCCTGGACTTCCATCAGACCAAGCTTTTCTTCCAGCTGACGGGAGAAATGGGACTTAACAAAACTAATCTGGCGTTGTTTAGCGATGTAGGCAGTTTTCATGGTTTTCTCTTTATTGTGTTGTTTTACTGACGATGATTAAGCAACAAAAACGACACAACATTCAATAATCAACAATAAAAAAGCCTTTACTGTTTTTAATCGACGAATTTAAGGCTATAAAAGATGAACAATCGTTACTAATCATAGGAAAAAGTGATGGATAATTATCAGATCGACAATCTCGATCGCGGCATCCTTGACGCTTTAATGGCAAATGCACGTACGGCTTACGCCGAACTGGCAAAACAATTTGGCGTGAGTCCTGGCACAATTCATGTGCGCGTAGAGAAGATGAAGCAGGCGGGAATTATTACCGGAGCACGCATTGATATCAGCCCTAAACAGTTGGGCTACGATGTTTGCTGCTTTATCGGCATTATTCTGAAGAGCGCTAAAGACTACCCGTCTGCGCTGGCAAAACTCGAAAGTCTGGAAGAAGTCACCGAGGCGTATTACACCACCGGCCACTACAGCATCTTTATTAAGGTGATGTGTCGATCTATCGATGCGCTGCAGCAGGTACTTATCAACAAGATCCAAACAATTGATGAAATTCAGTCCACCGAAACACTGATCTCCCTCCAGAACCCGATCATGCGCACCATCAAGCCTTAGCCGCTAATTTTAATACCCATATTATCCACAGGTAGATCGCAGGCCTTACACAGCGTACAATGCCCATCGTTTCGAAAAGGTGGGCAGCAATGACAGACATTACTCTGATTAGCGGAAGTACCCTGGGCAGTGCCGAATATGTCGCTGAACATTTAGCTGAGAAGTTAGATGAAGCGGGTTTTTCTACCCAGACGCTTCACGGGCCACAGTTTGAAGAACTAGAAACCAGCGGAATATGGCTGATCGTATCTTCTACTCATGGTGCCGGGGATCTTCCTGACAACCTGCAACCGCTTTTTGACACTATAAATGAACAACGCCCGGATCTCAGTGCTGTTCATTATGGTGCAGTCGGTATTGGCAGTCGTGAATACGACACCTTTTGCGGTGCAATTGAAAAATTGGACACCCTTCTGACTGAATGCGGCGCTAAAAGAGTGGGCTCTTTATTGAAAGTGAACATCCTTGATCACGACATTCCGGAAGATCCAGCCGAGATTTGGGTCGGATCATGGAAGAATTTACTCCAGGATTTGTAAAGATCTGACTTTTATCTGTGTATAAGTATGCTTAAAACCTTGGGTTAAGCAGTAGTTATCCCAATAACAACTCCTGTTCACTTTTTGAGTTGTGCATAACTTCCACTTTTGATCCCAGCTTATACGTTCTGGGATCACCGATCATTCACAGCTAATGATCCTCCTTAATCACTTGATCTCTTTACCATAAAAACGGTTATCCACAGAACATGCCGATCCTAATAAGAGATCATAATAAAGAGATCTTTAAATAAAAAAGATCTTCTTTTAATTACCGACGATCCCAAGACTTTCTCGAAAGGCTAAAGTTAAGTTAGAATCGCCAACCCCGGGAATCAGTCATCCCCATTTGCAAAACCGCGAGGCAGTACCATGTTTTATCCAGATCCTTTTGACGTCATCATCATTGGCGGGGGTCATGCAGGCACTGAGGCTGCAATGGCCGCTGCACGGATGGGCCAACAAACCCTTCTTTTGACACACAATATCGACACTCTGGGACAGATGTCTTGTAACCCGGCAATCGGCGGTATTGGCAAGGGACATCTGGTTAAAGAAGTGGACGCACTCGGTGGTTTGATGGCCAAAGCTATCGACCATGCCGGTATCCAGTTTAGGATACTAAACGCCAGCAAAGGGCCAGCCGTACGGGCCACTCGTGCTCAGGCTGACCGCGTGCTGTATCGGCAGGCGGTGCGCACTGCACTGGAAAACCAACCGAACCTGATGATCTTCCAACAGGCGGTTGAAGATCTGATTGTCGAGAACGATCGCGTTGTGGGTGCTGTCACCCAGATGGGGCTGAAGTTCCGTGCCAAGTCCGTGGTTCTGACTGTCGGGACATTCCTGGATGGCAAAATTCATATCGGGCTGGATAACTACAGCGGTGGCCGTGCAGGCGATCCGCCGTCCATCTCCCTGTCTCGCCGTCTGCGAGAACTGCCACTGCGTGTCAGCCGTCTAAAAACCGGTACTCCACCTCGTATTGACGCTCGCACCATAGATTTCAGCGTACTTGCCCAGCAGCATGGGGATAACCCAATGCCGGTGTTCTCGTTCATGGGAAATGTGAACCAACACCCTGCGCAAGTGCCGTGTTACATCACGCACACCAACGAAAAAACGCATGACGTTATTCGTAATAATCTCGATCGCAGCCCGATGTATGCCGGTGTTATCGAAGGCATTGGCCCACGTTATTGCCCGTCTATCGAAGACAAAGTGATGCGTTTTGCCGACCGTAACCAGCATCAGATCTTCCTTGAGCCTGAAGGCTTAACCAGCAATGAAATCTATCCAAACGGCATCTCGACCAGCCTGCCGTTTGACGTTCAGATGCAAATTGTCCGGTCGATGGAAGGGATGGAAAATGCGAAGATCGTTCGTCCTGGTTACGCCATCGAATATGATTTCTTCGATCCTCGTGACCTCAAGCCAACTCTGGAAAGTAAATATATCCAGGGTCTGTTCTTTGCCGGACAAATTAACGGCACCACCGGTTACGAAGAAGCTGCTGCACAAGGTTTGCTGGCAGGTCTGAATGCCGCTCGTTTCTCTGCTGAGAAAGAGGGCTGGGCACCTCGTCGCGATCAGGCTTATCTGGGCGTACTGGTTGACGATCTTTGCACTCTTGGCACCAAAGAACCGTACCGCATGTTTACCTCTCGTGCTGAATACCGCCTGATGCTGCGTGAAGACAACGCCGATCTGCGCTTAACTGCAGCTGGCCGCGAAATGGGGCTGGTGGACGATGCTCGCTGGGCACGCTTTAACGAGAAGCTCGAAAGCATTGAGCTTGAGCGCCAGCGTCTGAAAGACATCTGGCTACATCCGCATTCTGAGAGCGTCGAAGAAGTGAATGCAAAACTCAGCGCACCGTTGTCTCGTGAAGCAAATGGCGAAGATCTGCTGCGTCGCCCAGAAATGACCTATGCTGAAATGATGCAATTATCGGTGTTTGCGCCAGGACTTGAGGATCCACAATCTGCGGAGCAGGTGGAAATTCAGGTTAAATACGAAGGCTACATTGCGCGTCAGCAAGAAGAGATTGAAAAACAGCAACGTAACGAGAATACGTTGTTGCCTGCAACGCTGGATTACCACCAGGTCAGCGGGCTTTCTAACGAAGTGATTGCCAAGCTTAACGATCACAAACCGGTTTCGATCGGGCAGGCATCGCGCATTTCCGGTGTGACTCCGGCAGCAATTTCAATCTTGCTTGTCTGGTTAAAAAAGCAAGGTCTGCTGCGTCGTAGCGCTTGATATAACATATTTCAGGGTCAGGATTTCCTGACCCGTTTTTTTTATGGGTATTTACCGTCGTGCTTAACAAACTGAATCGCCTGCTGGATAGCGCAGGCATTACGCTGCCAGAAAACCAGAAACAACAGTTGGTGGGTTATGTTGAACTGCTCCACAAGTGGAACAAAGCCTACAACCTGACCTCAGTGCGTCATCCTGATGAAATGCTGGTTCGTCATATTCTCGACAGTATCGTGGTTGAACCGCACTTGCAGGGTTCGCGTTTTATCGATGTGGGAACAGGTCCTGGTTTGCCGGGCATACCATTAGCGATTGTGCGCCCTGACTCGCATTTTACCCTGCTGGATAGTCTTGGTAAGCGGGTTCGATTCTTGCGACAGGTTCAGCATGAGCTGCATCTTGAAAACATCACGCCAGTGCAAAGTCGTGTGGAAGAGTTCCCGGCGGAGCCACCATTTGATGGCGTAATCAGCCGTGCTTTTGCATCGATGACCGATATGGTGACCTGGTGTAAGCACTTGCCCGCAGAGAATGGCCGTTTTTATGCGCTTAAGGGTCAGCGTCCGGATGAGGAAATCGCGGCACTGCCTGCTGAATTTAGCGTCGAAGAGGTTATCCGCTTGCAGGTGCCAGAACTGGATGGGGAGCGTCATCTGGTGATGATTAAGCCAAACAAAACTTAATATTTATCAAAAAAAAGCTAAAAAGGATTGTTTCGTTAAGGTTAAAAATACAAGGGGAAATGTCTGACATTTCTCGTTACATTTAACAATAGCTTAACTAGTGTTTGCATTGTTGTTAACTCTAAACGGCTTGTTGATTTTGAAAGTAGTCAACCCTGAAAATATAACCCTGCTAAATATTGTCTGGGTTTCATACTCAGAGGGTTGTTAAAATATTAATAAAAATGTCAATGAATTGTTTTAATGATGTTTCAGGCTATTTTAAATAGAGTAGACAGTAATCAGCTTATTTATCAGGCATCTGTGTTTCGCACTTTATGAGACAGACAAATGTATAATGGCTATGAGATGTTTTATTTGTGATCTGGTGCACGCTTTATTAGGCGGCTATTTCGGTTGTTTGAGGTTTTTAGCAAAATAGTCGGTATAACTCAAAAGTTGAAAAATAACTGTGCTGGAAAATATTTAAACATTTGTTCACCTTTTTGCTACTTATTGTTTGAAATCACGGGGCCGCACCGTATAATTTGCTCGCTTTTTGAGGCTTGACTCAAAGACCTAAAGGCAGTTTTATACCAGCGCGACATACCCCGAAGGGAGCAGGAGTTAGGATAAGCCATGTCTGTGTCGCTATTGAGTAGAAACGTTGCTCGTAAGCTTCTGTTCCTTCAGCTACTTGCAGTGATAGCAATTGGATTGCTGTTTTGCCTCAAAGACCCCGTGTGGGGTGCTTCTGCTTTTGGCGGAGGCCTGGCAGCCTGGTTGCCAAATGCAGTATTTATGAATTTCGCCTGGCGTCACCAGGTGCATACACCATCAAAAGGCCGCCTGGCCTGGACTTTCGCCATAGGTGAAGTGTTAAAGGTGATTGCGAGCTTTACCATACTGGTGGTGGCGTTAGCTGGTTTTAAGGCGGTATTGTTGCCGCTTATTGTGACGTGGGTTTCGGTGCTGGTTGTGCAGATACTCGCACCAGCTGTAATTAACAACAAAGGGTAAGAGGCATCATGTCTGCAGGAGAAATCTCTACACCGCAGGAGTATATAGGCCACCATCTGAATAACCTTCAGTTGGACCTGCGTACTTTCTCGCTGGTTGATCCGCAAAACCCCCCGGCCACCTTCTGGACGCTCAATATTGACTCCATGTTTTTCTCGGTGGTTCTGGGTCTGCTATTCCTGGTGTTATTCCGTAAAGTAGCCAAAACAGCGACGAGCGGCGTACCTGGTAAATTTCAGACTGCGGTTGAAATGGTTATCGATTTTGTTAATGGCAATGTCAAAGACATGTACCATGGCAAAAGCAAGGTCATTGCACCGCTGGCCCTGACTGTGTTCGTCTGGGTATTACTGATGAACCTGATGGACCTGTTGCCAATTGATTTCTTGCCGTTTATCGGCGAGCACATCTTCGGCCTCCCTGCCCTGCGTGTGGTGCCGTCTGCGGACGTGAATATCACCCTGTCCATGGCGTTGGGTGTGTTTATCCTCATTCTTTTCTACAGCATCAAAATGAAAGGCATTGGCGGCTTCACGAAAGAGCTGACGCTGCAGCCGTTCAATCACTGGGCATTTATACCGTTCAACTTAATCCTTGAAGGTGTAAGCCTGCTGTCCAAACCAGTATCACTGGGCCTGCGACTGTTCGGCAACATGTATGCCGGTGAGTTGATTTTCATTCTGATTGCTGGTCTGTTGCCGTGGTGGTCACAGTGGATTCTGAGTGTGCCTTGGGCCATTTTCCACATCCTGATTATTACGCTGCAAGCCTTCATATTCATGGTTCTAACGATTGTCTATCTGTCGATGGCATCTGAAGAGCATTGATTTTACTTACCACTACTGTGTTTTAACTGAAACAAACTGGAGACTGTCATGGAAAACCTGAATATGGATCTGCTGTACATGGCTGCCGCTGTGATGATGGGTCTGGCGGCAATCGGTGCTGCGATCGGTATCGGCATCCTCGGGGGAAAATTCCTGGAAGGCGCAGCGCGTCAACCTGATCTGATTCCTTTGCTGCGTACTCAGTTCTTTATCGTTATGGGTCTGGTGGATGCTATCCCGATGATCGCTGTTGGTCTGGGTCTGTACGTGATGTTCGCCGTCGCGTAGTAAGCATTGCTTAATATATCAAGCAATATCAGAACGTTAACTAACAAAGAGGCATTGTGCTGTGAATCTTAACGCAACAATCCTCGGCCAGGCCATCGCGTTTGTCCTGTTTGTTCTGTTCTGCATGAAGTACGTATGGCCGCCGATCATGGCTGCCATCGAGAAGCGTCAACAAGAAATTGCTGATGGCCTCTCTTCTGCAGAACGTGCCAAAAAGGACCTTGACCTTGCACAGGCCAACGCGACCGACCAGCTGAAAAAAGCCAAAGCGGAAGCTCAGGTGATCATCGAGCAGGCTAACAAACGCCGCTCTCAGATCCTTGAAGAAGCTAAAACCGAGGCAGAGCAGGAACGTGACAAAATCGTTGCACAGGCTCAGGCAGAAATCGACGCAGAGCGTAAACGCGCTCGTGAAGAACTGCGTAAGCAAGTGGCTCTGCTGGCTATCGCCGGTGCCGAGAAGATCATTGAACGTTCCGTGGATGAAGCTGCTAACAGCGACATCGTTGATAAACTGGTCGCTGAACTGTAAGGAGGGAGGGGCTGATGTCTGAATTTGTAACTGTAGCTCGCCCCTACGCCAAAGCAGCTTTTGACTTTGCCGTCGAGCACCAAAGCGTTGATAACTGGCAGCATATGCTGGGTTTCGCCGCTGAGGTGTCTAAAAACGAACAAGTAGCAGAGCTTCTTTCCGGCGCTTTAGCTCCGGATACTCTCTCTGCGTCGTTTATCTCCATCTGTGGTGACCAGTTAGACGCCAATGGCCAGAACCTGATTAAGGTGATGGCTGAAAATGGGCGTCTGAAAGTTCTTCCTGATGTTCTTGAGCAATTCGTTCAATTACGTGCAGCCCAAGAGGCTACCGTTGAAGTCGAAGTGACTTCTGCCAACGTATTAAACGAAGACCAGCTTTCGAAAATCAGCGCCGCGATGGAAAAACGTCTGTCACGCAAAGTTAAGCTGAATTGCAAAATTGACAAGTCTGTAATAGCGGGTGTCATTATCCGCGCAGGTGATATGGTTATTGATGGAAGCGTACGCGGCCGTCTTAATCGCCTGACAGACGTCTTGCAGTCTTAAGGGGACTGGAGCATGCAACTGAATTCCACCGAAATCAGCGAACTGATCAAGCAGCGCATTGCTCAGTTCAGTGTTGTGAGCGAGGCTCACAACGAAGGTACAATCGTTTCTGTAAGTGACGGTATCATCCGCGTACACGGCCTGGCCGATGTCATGCAGGGTGAGATGATTTCCCTTCCGGGAAACCGTTACGCCATTGCACTGAACCTCGAGCGCGACTCTGTTGGTGCAGTAGTAATGGGTCCGTACGCTGACCTTGCCGAAGGCATGAAAGTTAAGTGTACTGGTCGTATTCTTGAAGTACCGGTAGGCCGTGGCCTGTTGGGCCGCGTGGTGAACACCCTGGGTGCACCAATCGATGGTAAAGGTCCGCTTGAGCATGACGGTTTTGCTGCCGTTGAAGCGATCGCACCAGGTGTAATCGAACGTCAATCCGTAGACCAGCCTGTACAGACTGGTTATAAGTCCGTCGATGCCATGATCCCAATCGGTCGTGGTCAGCGTGAACTTATCATCGGTGACCGTCAGACAGGTAAAACTGCTCTGGCAATCGATGCCATCATCAACCAGCGTGATTCCGGCATCAAATGTATCTACGTTGCTATCGGCCAGAAAGCATCCACTATCTCTAACGTGGTTCGTAAACTGGAAGAGCACGGCGCACTGTCTAACACTATCGTTGTTGTTGCGACTGCATCAGAATCTGCTGCACTGCAATACCTGGCACCGTACTCCGGTTGCGCGATGGGTGAATACTTCCGTGACCGTGGTGAAGATGCACTGATCATTTATGATGACCTGTCCAAACAGGCTGTTGCTTATCGTCAGATTTCCCTGCTGCTTCGTCGTCCACCAGGTCGTGAAGCTTACCCAGGTGACGTATTCTATCTCCACTCCCGTCTGCTGGAACGTGCTGCGCGTGTTAACGCTGAATACGTTGAAGCATTCACCAAGGGTGAAGTGAAAGGCAAAACAGGTTCCCTGACTGCGCTTCCGATTATCGAAACGCAAGCGGGTGACGTTTCCGCGTTCGTTCCGACCAACGTAATTTCTATTACCGATGGTCAGATCTTCCTGGAATCAACACTGTTTAACGCCGGTATTCGTCCTGCGGTTAACCCGGGTATCTCCGTATCCCGTGTTGGTGGTGCTGCTCAGACCAAGATCATGAAAAAACTGTCCGGTGGTATTCGTACCGCTCTGGCACAGTATCGTGAACTGGCTGCGTTCTCTCAGTTTGCATCAGACCTTGACGATGCGACCCGTAAACAGTTGAGCCACGGTCAAAAAGTGACCGAGCTTCTGAAGCAGAAACAATATGCGCCGATGTCTGTTGCGCAGCAGTCTCTGGTTCTGTTCGCAGCTGAACGTGGTTACCTCGAAGATGTGGAACTGGCTAAAATCGGTAGCTTCGAAGCCGCTCTGCTGGCTTATGTTGACCGTGACCATGCTCCACTGATGCAAGAAATCAACCAATCTGGTGGCTACAACGACGAAATCGAAGGCAAGCTGAAAGGCATCCTCGATTCCTTCAAAGCAACTCAGTCCTGGTAAAGTCTGGCGGCTTGTCTTAGGGCAAGCCGCAAGGCATTGAGGAGAAGCTCATGGCCGGCGCAAAAGAGATACGTAGTAAGATCGCAAGCGTCCAGAACACGCAGAAGATCACCAAAGCAATGGAAATGGTCGCCGCGTCCAAAATGCGTAAAACGCAGGAACGCATGGCTGCCAGCCGTCCTTACGCAGAAACAATGCGTAAAGTGATTGGCCACCTGGCTTTAGGTAATCTTGAGTACAAACACCCTTACCTGGATGAACGCGAAATCAAACGCGTGGGCTACCTGGTGGTGTCCACTGACCGTGGTCTGTGTGGTGGCTTGAACACTAACCTGTTCAAAAAGCTGCTGGCTGACATGAAAGAGTGGTCCGATAAAGGCGTTCAAAGCGAAATCGCAATGATCGGCTCTAAAGGCGTCTCTTTCTTCAACTCTGTAGGCGGCAATATTGTTGCTCAGGTGACTGGTATGGGTGATAACCCTTCCCTGTCCGAGTTGATTGGCCCGGTGAAAGTGATGTTGCAGGCCTACGATGAAGGCCGTCTGGACAAGCTGTATGTTGTCAGCAACAAATTTATTAACACAATGTCTCAGGTTCCTACCCTTACCCAACTGCTGCCGTTACCGCCAGCAGAAGACGGCGAGTTGAAGAAGAAATCCTGGGATTATCTGTATGAACCTGATCCTAAAGCGCTGCTGGACACCTTGCTGCGCCGTTACGTGGAATCTCAGGTTTATCAGGGCGTCGTAGAAAACCTGGCCAGCGAGCAGGCCGCACGTATGGTGGCGATGAAAGCCGCTACCGACAATGGCGGCAGCCTGATTAAAGAGCTGCAGTTGGTTTACAACAAAGCTCGTCAGGCCAGCATTACTCAGGAACTCACCGAAATCGTCGGTGGCGCTTCCGCGGTATAACCAGGTTTACGTATTTAGAGGATTCGAGATGGCTACTGGAAAGATTATCCAGGTAATCGGCGCCGTGGTGGACGTCGAGTTCCCTCAGGATGCCGTACCAAAAGTGTACGACGCTCTTGAGGTTACAAATGGTAAAGACCGTCTGGTGCTGGAAGTTCAGCAACAGTTAGGTGGTGGCGTAGTGCGTACTATCGCCATGGGTACTTCTGATGGTTTGCGTCGTGGTCTGGAAGTTTCTAACCTCGATCACCCAATTGAAGTGCCAGTAGGTAAAGCAACTCTGGGCCGTATCATGAACGTCCTGGGCGAGCCTATCGACATGAAAGGCGATATCGGCGAAGAAGAGCGTTGGGCGATTCACCGTGCTGCTCCTAGCTACGAAGAACTGTCTAGCTCCCAGGATCTGCTGGAAACCGGCATCAAAGTAATGGACCTGATTTGCCCGTTCGCTAAGGGTGGTAAAGTCGGTCTGTTCGGTGGTGCGGGTGTGGGTAAAACTGTAAACATGATGGAGCTGATCCGTAACATCGCGATCGAGCACTCCGGTTACTCAGTGTTTGCAGGCGTGGGGGAACGTACTCGTGAGGGTAACGACTTCTACCATGAAATGACCGATTCCAACGTTCTGGACAAAGTATCACTGGTTTATGGCCAGATGAACGAGCCACCAGGTAACCGTCTGCGCGTTGCGTTGACCGGTCTGACCATGGCTGAGAAGTTCCGTGACGAAGGTCGTGACGTTCTGCTGTTCGTTGATAACATTTACCGTTATACCCTGGCCGGTACAGAAGTATCTGCGCTGCTGGGTCGTATGCCATCTGCGGTAGGTTACCAGCCAACTCTGGCAGAAGAGATGGGTGTTTTGCAGGAGCGTATTACCTCCACCAAAACTGGCTCAATCACTTCTGTTCAAGCGGTATACGTACCTGCGGATGACTTGACTGACCCATCTCCAGCAACCACCTTTGCTCACTTAGATGCAACCGTGGTACTGAGCCGTAACATCGCGTCTCTGGGTATCTACCCTGCGGTAGATCCACTGGATTCCACCAGTCGTCAGTTAGATCCACTGGTTGTTGGTCAGGAACACTACGACACCGCGCGTGGCGTGCAGTCTATTCTGCAACGTTACCAGGAACTGAAAGACATCATCGCCATTCTTGGTATGGATGAACTTTCTGAAGAAGATAAATTGGTTGTAGCACGTGCGCGTAAGATTCAGCGCTTCCTGTCTCAGCCATTCTTCGTAGCAGAAGTCTTTACCGGTTCTCCGGGCAAGTTCGTATCGCTGAAAGATACTATCCGTGGCTTTAAAGGCATCATGGACGGCGAATATGACCATCTGCCAGAGCAGGCGTTCTACATGGTTGGTACTATCGACGAAGCCGTTGAGAAAGCTAAAAAACTTTAACGCCTTAATCGGAGGGTGACATGGCAATGACTTATCACCTGGACGTCGTCAGCGCGGAGAGCCAAATGTTCTCCGGTCTGGTCGAGAAGATCCAGGTAACGGGTAGCGAAGGTGAGCTGGGTATTTTCCCTGGCCACGCCCCGTTACTCACCGCCATTAAGCCTGGTATGATCCGCATCGTTAAACAGCACGGACATGAAGAGTATATCTACCTGTCCGGTGGTGTGTTGGAAGTGCAGCCTGGCACGGTAACCGTGCTGGCCGATACCGCAATTCGCGGCCAGGATCTCGACGAAGCTCGGGCCCTGGAAGCGAAGCGTAAAGCGGAAGAGCGCATCCACAGCTCCCACGGTGATGTGGACTACGCTCAGGCTTCTGCTGAACTGGCTAAAGCGATCGCGAAACTTCGTGTTATCGAGTTGACCAGAAAAGCGATGTAACTACCTGCTTGAAAAGACAAATGCCAGCCAGGTTTCCCTGACTGGCATTTTTTTCGTCTGAACGTTTTTACTGCTTCGTCAGAAACTCGCCGGTTTTAAATGAACCATCGGCATTACGTTGCAAAGGCACGGGCAACGTCAGCGACTGATAATCTTTAACACTCAGTTGCTTCCCTTCGCTGTTCTCTGTTTTGCCATCACGAATGAAGTAATTACTGCCATCTACGCGCCCGGAAATGGCATCATCATATTTCCCGTCTGTACTGCGCAATGAAATGTTATCGGTGAACTTGCCCTGAGTTTCAGCACTTCCATAAGGGCTTGGACGGAAGATGTAGTTAAAGCGTTGGTTATCGACAGCGACATTATTTGCCACCACCAGCGCACCCGGATTGAAGTTATCGGTAAAGCCATCGAGGTGGTTACCAATAGCAATGCTGTTGTGGATTTCATGTGCGACAGGCTGCCCTTCCCCACCCAGTTTAAAACCGTTGCTGGTGTTGTTACGGGCAATTGAATTCTCGATCACCACAACGCCATTCGCGCCGTCTTCAATCTTGTTGAATAAATCATAGCCATCATCAATGTTGTCGTGCGCATAACAACCCTCAAGACGGTTGCCATCCCCGACACGCATTTTCACCGCGAATCCATCTGCGTTGATTTTGCCTGGGTCTTCATTATTGAAGGATTCAGAATTAACGACGCGGTTGTAGCTTGCCCAAAGTGGACGGCCTACATCGGCTGGCGAGGAAATCTGAATGCCGGTATCGTCATTTTTATAGGCGACGACGTTTTCGATAAGGTTGTTGCTACCCTGTACTCTCAAACTCTTATCGGTGACTTCAATGCCTTTAACATGCCAGTAGTTACCATCGAGCAATAAACCACGAACCACCACTTTGCCGTCAGCTTCCAGGGTTTTCAGTTTGCCTTTTAAACCGCTGTCAGGGGTTGGAATGGTAGTTTGTGGGTACTCACCACTACTCAGGATGATTTTTCCTCCAGGTTGGATGAGTGATATTGCGCTGGCCAAATCTAATGGTGCTTCTTTTGACCCCTGATTGCTTGAAACCCCATCTGGAGCGACATACAACGTAGCGCCATTCAGGTTTTTCACTTGCTCGACGTCAAAGCTCTGACTGACGGGCGTTTTGCTTTTTCCGCTGGTTGGGGTAAAAGTCACGGTAAAGCTGTTGCGCTCTTTCAGCGTGGTAGGCAGTGAGAACATTTCACCTGCTTTCGCAGCTTTTTCCTGACCGATCACAACTTCGTCCTGGCGTACGGTGAAGTTGCCGTCATAGTTAGCGCGTGCCTGTACCACGTATTCGCTGGTGGTGCTCTTTGGTGGCGAAGCAATTTGCATCACTACTGGCCACGCTTTTGGCTCGAACGCAGCTGAGGCAACAGTTTGCGCTGCGCTGGTTTCGAGCGACGCATCACTTACGGTAATTTTTGCATTCCTCGACGCAAAGAAGCCCACGTAATACTGGTTTTTATCCTGAGCGGTAATGATATCGGCGCGTTTTACATTTTCAGAAACCCATGTGTCGCTTCCGGCCGCAGCCCATGAAGTGATAAAACCTTCATTCGTACGCTCGAGTTTCATGCGGAAAGTCGGCATTTTTCTGAGCTCTACCGCTTCCTGATAGCTTTTACGTGAAATCGTTGAGCCAGTATTTCCCCACGGCTGCGAAATGCCATCACGAGTAATCGCCTGCATTTTCACGCGCGATGCATCTTTTTTATCCTGCGTCATAATGGCGTTCATCACCATGTTTGACGCTGCCGGGAACTCTTCGTAACCCTCTTTTAATGGCTCCTGGCGCGGGTTTCCTAATACATCCCTCACCAGTAAACCAGCACCTTCCTGAGCGGCTGGTTTGGCACCATTTTCAGGGCCAAACTGATCGACGGTCACCGTTGCCTGTAAGACAAAATTCTCACTGGCGGGCAGTGCGGTATAGAAGAAAGTGAGTCCATCGTGAGAGTTCGCAATTTTGCCGCCGCGGCTCTCAATGGTTATCGGTTTAGAAAGATCGGCGTTATCAGCGGTAGTGAGTTTTTTGCCATCGATCGTGACGTTATTTACGCCGACTTTTTCAGGCAATACGTTGGATGAAAAGTTAACATCTGTTGATTGCCCAAAAGCAATCGCATGCCAGATGGGCTGTTGCTGTGCTGTCGCCGGTAGCGATAAAGCTACGCCGCAAAGCGTGAGAGCCAGAGGTATTTTTGACGCCATTTTTATTCTCCTTATCAATGTCGGCGTCATTATGTATAAAAATGAAACATTGTTTCTTTTATGTTTATCACAAAGGCAGATTTTTAAAACACGAACTACCAATTATGTGGGGTAGCTTTGTTTCAATCTGAAAAGAAGTCTTAATCCATAGAGATATATGGCTTTTGTCATTTCAGAAGTACTTTTTGCGACCTTATCCACCTACAATTGAGCACATGGGCAACTAAAAATCACCGTCGAAGCCTGTTTTTTAGGCATTGCGTTTTTTGTTGCAAAATATGTAGAAATTTCAACGTGAAATCGTTTTACTTCTCTCACAAATTTAAGTCAGGACGCGTATGTCAAACAGTGCGATGAGCGTGGTTATCCTAGCCGCAGGCAAAGGGACCCGCATGTATTCAGACCTCCCGAAGGTGTTACATACCCTTGCCGGGAAACCGATGGTTCAGCATGTTATTGATGCAGCTAATAATTTAGGCGCACAACGCGTGCATCTGGTTTATGGGCACGGCGGTGACTTGCTTAAAAACACGCTCAGCGATGGTTCGCTGAACTGGGTCTTGCAGGCTGAACAGCTGGGCACTGGTCATGCGATGCAGCAAGCGGCACCCTTCTTTGCTGATGACGAAGATATTCTGATGCTCTACGGCGATGTGCCGCTTATTTCCGTTGAGTCCCTGCAACGCCTGCGTGATGCCAAACCGCAAGGCGGCATTGGTTTGCTGACAGTAAAACTCGACGATCCAACCGGTTATGGCCGTATTGCTCGTGAAAACGGCAAAGTTGTCGGTATCGTTGAGCACAAAGATGCGACTGACGAACAGCGCAAAATTGATGAAATCAACACCGGTATTCTGGTGGCTAATGGCGCGGATCTGAAGCGCTGGCTATCGAAGCTCGATAACAACAATGCGCAGGGTGAATTCTATATCACCGACATTATCGCCCTGGCACATCACGAAGGCCGCGAAATTACTGCCGTCCACCCGGATCGTTTAAGCGAAGTGGAAGGCGTGAACAACCGCCTGCAACTCTCCCGCCTTGAGCGCGTCTACCAGAGTGAACAAGCCGAGAAACTGCTTCTGGCTGGCGTTATGCTGCGCGATCCGGCGCGTTTCGATATCCGTGGTGAACTGACCCACGGGCGTGATGTGGAAATTGATACTAATGTCATTATTGAAGGCGTTGTGACATTGGGTAACCGAGTGAAAATTGGCACCGGTTGCGTGATCAAAAACAGCGTAATTGGCGATGACTGCGAAATCAGCCCGTATACCGTTGTGGAAGATGCCTCGCTCGCAGCGGCCTGCACCATCGGCCCATTCGCCCGTTTACGCCCCGGCGCTGAACTGGCAGAAGGCGCACACGTGGGTAACTTCGTGGAGATGAAAAAAGCGCGTCTCGGCAAGGGGTCTAAAGCTGGGCACCTGAGTTACCTGGGCGACGCCGAAATTGGCGACAACGTGAATATCGGTGCTGGCACCATTACCTGTAATTATGATGGAGCCAATAAATTTAAAACCATCATCGGTGATGATGTGTTTGTCGGTTCCGATAGCCAGCTGGTGGCTCCGGTCACCGTTGCGCGTGGTGCGACGATTGGCGCAGGGACGACGGTCACCCGTAATGTTGGTGAAGATGAACTGGTCATCAGCCGCGTGAAGCAAACCCATATTCAGGGTTGGCAGCGCCCGGTTAAGAAAAAGTAATTTTTGATTTTCCTTCTCCCTGAATGGGAGAAGGCTGGGGTGAAGGTTGTTCTCGAAAATGACCCGCCCCGCAGTACTACCAAAACTATAACCCCACTCTCTACAAGGCTCGGGGCCCCGGAATACGGGATATTTACCCAAAGAATTTCGTGCAATCAACGTATCTTTAGTGCGAAAGACGACGGGTAAAACAGGTCAGCGACAACACATGGCGTAATGCCATTATCAGGAATCTAATCTTATGTGTGGAATTGTTGGCGCGGTCGCGCAACGTGATATCGCTGAAATCCTTCTCGAAGGATTACGTCGTCTGGAATACCGTGGTTATGACTCTGCGGGCCTGGCTGTAGTAGATGAAAAGGGTCATATGACCCGTCTGCGCCGCTTGGGTAAAGTGAATAAACTGGCCGAAGCTGCCGCAGAAACTGCGCTGCATGGCGGCACCGGTATTGCTCACACTCGTTGGGCAACTCACGGCGAACCATCAGAAGTTAACGCACACCCGCATGTATCCGAACATATTGTGGTGGTTCATAACGGTATTATCGAAAACTACGAACCGCTGCGCGAAGCGTTGCAGGGTCGTGGCTACACATTCGTTTCACAAACCGATACCGAAGTTATTGCTCACTTAGTCCATTGGGAACTGGAGCAAGGCGGTACTCTGCGTGAAGCCGTGCTGCGCACCATTCCACAACTACGTGGCGCGTATGGCACCGTAATCATGGACACCCGTAATCCGGATGTTCTGCTGGCCGCTCGTTCCGGTAGCCCGATGGTTATCGGCCTCGGCATGGGCGAAAACTTTATCGCCTCCGACCAACTGGCACTGCTGCCGGTGACTCGTCGTTTCATCTTCCTTGAAGAAGGTGATATTGCGGAAGTGACTCGTCGTTCCGTTACCGTGTTTGATACCAAAGGTGAGCAGGTTAAACGCCCTGATATCGAATCCAGTCTGCAATATGACGCGGGCGACAAAGGTATTTATCGCCACTACATGCAGAAAGAGATCTACGAACAGCCGAACGCGATTAAAAATACCCTGACTGGCCGCATTAGTCATGGCGCTATCGATCTCTCAGAGCTTGGCCCGAAAGCTAACGAAATGCTGACTCAGGTTGAGCACATTCAGATTGTCGCGTGCGGCACTTCCTATAACTCAGGCATGGTTTCACGTTACTGGTTTGAATCGCTGGCGGGCGTTCCGTGCGATGTCGAAATCGCCTCTGAATTCCGTTACCGCAAATCCGCGGTGCGTCGTAACAGCCTGATGATCACCCTTTCCCAATCTGGTGAAACGGCAGATACCCTGGCTGCACTGCGTTTGTCTAAAGAGCTGGGCTATTTAGGTTCGCTGGCGATTTGTAACGTCCCGGGTTCTTCTCTGGTGCGTGAATCCGACCTGGCACTGATGACCAACGCGGGCACCGAAATCGGTGTGGCTTCGACCAAAGCGTTTACCACTCAGTTGACCGTTTTGTTGATGCTGGTGGCGAAACTGAGCCGCCTGAAAGGCGCTGACGCAGCAATCGAGCAAGATATCGTGCATGGTTTGCAGGCGCTACCAAGCCGTATCGAGCAGATGCTTTCCCAGGATAAACGCATTGAAGCGCTGGCCGAAGATTTCTCTGACAAACATCATGCGCTGTTCTTAGGCCGTGGCGATCAGTATCCAATCGCAATGGAAGGCGCACTGAAGCTCAAAGAAATCTCTTATATTCACGCGGAAGCGTATGCGGCGGGTGAGCTGAAACATGGCCCATTGGCGCTGATTGATGCGGATATGCCGGTTATTGTTGTGGCTCCAAATAACGAGTTGCTTGAAAAGCTGAAATCAAATATCGAAGAAGTGCGCGCGCGCGGCGGTCATCTGTATGTATTTGCAGATAAAGATGCAGGCTTCGCCAGCAGCGACAACATGCACATCATCGAGATGCCGCACGTAGAAGAAGTTATCGCACCAATCTTCTACACCGTCCCGTTGCAGTTGCTGTCTTATCACGTTGCGCTGATCAAGGGCACCGACGTTGACCAGCCACGTAACCTGGCGAAATCTGTTACGGTTGAGTAAGTCGTTTTAAGCTGTCATACAAAATGAAAAAGCCCGGTTGCGCTTAGCACAACCGGGCTTTTTATTGCTAAATCAATTCTCTTCCTGCGTCACCAGTTTTGGTTCTTCAGGTGATTTCAACAACACCCACAAGACAATCGCCCCGATAACATCAAACACCGAAAGCACGGCGAATAGCGGGCTGAAACCAACCGTGTCGGCCAGCGCACCCACAACCAGTGCAAACATGGTGCTGGCAGTCCACGCAGCCATGCCGGTGAATCCGTTAGCGGTAGCAACTTCGTTGGAGTCAAACATATCAGAAGAGAGTGTAATCAATGCGCCAGACAGTGACTGGTGAGCGAAGCCACCAACGCATAACAGTGCAATTGCCACCATTGGACTGCCGAACAAGCCGACCATCCCCGGCAGGATCATAAGCGCCGCACCCATCGTGACCACCAGCTTGCGTGACACAACAATATTCACACCAAACATCTTCTGGAACATACCCGGCAAATAACCCCCAATAATGCAGCCAAAATCGGCGAACAGCATCGGGATCCAGGCAAACATGGCGATATCTTTGAGGTTAAAGCCGTATGTGTGCACCATAAACAGTGGGATCCATGCGTTAAACGTCCCCCACGCAGGTTCAGCCAGGAAACGCGGTAATGCGATACCCCAAAACTTACGTTGTTTCAGCAGGCGGCCAATGCGGACTTTCTCAACCTTTGGTTTCTCAGGCTGCCCATCGGTTATATAAAGATACTCTTCCCGAGACAGTGATTTGGTTTTTGACGGGCGGTTATAGGTGAAATACCAACCCGCTGCCCACAGCACGCTGAAAACACCGACCATAATAAACGCCAGTCTCCAGTCCCTGATATAGATTGCCCACGCGACCAGCGGAGGTGCAATCACCGCGCCAATAGAGGAACCAACGTTGAAATAGCCCACAGCAACCGAACGTTCAGTATCCGGGAACCATTCAGTTACTGATTTCAAACCAGCAGGTATCATCGCACTTTCAGCGAAACCGCCGAGGCCACGGAACATTGCCAGACCTTTCCAGCCAGTCGCGAATGACGCGCCAATGCAGAACACGCCCCACATCAGGCCGAAAATGGTGTAACCCACCTTTGTACCCAATGTATCAAGCAGATAACCGGCAATAGGTTGTGCAATGGTGTAGCAGGCCGAGAATGTCGCAATAATGTAAGAATATTGCTGGGTGGTAATGTGCAGATCGCTCTGTAATGTTGGCGCTGCGGCAGAAATAGTATTTCGGGTTAAATAGCAAAGAATGGTGCCTAATGTCACCAGTGACAGCATAAACCAGCGCTTGTGGCCTGTTTTGCGCATAATGATTCCCCGTTTTACAAGCAATAAGTGGCCTGACCGCTGCAAGGCAGCAGGCAAATAAATAATTCAGAGGAGATAAAAATCAGCGGCGCTTCAGAAGACGTCGAGGATTCTGGTTTGGCCCATCCTGGACTTGTTTTTGTTATGTAGATCACACTATTCGTTGATAATGAACCTGTGTTTCACTTTTATTTGTGATTAATCTCAATTTTTTGTGTGTAATCTACCCCTAACGGGTAATGTATGTGACGTGCGTCACATTTCTTTAAGTAATGAGTTGATGGTAATTATGCAAAATATGAATGAGACGCGCCGTAAAATGCCCATCGATTCCCCGGTACGAATTAATAAATACATTAGCGATAGCGGTATCTGCTCTCGCCGTGAAGCCGATCGCTACGTCGAACAGGGCTGTGTTTTTATTAACGGCAGGCAGGTCGGTTTTGGTGCTCAAGTCTTGGCTGGCGATGTGGTGAAAGTGAATGACCAGCTTATTGAGCCGAGAGATGACAACGGCCTGGTGTTGATCGCGTTGAATAAGCCTGTTGGCATCATCACCACGATGAAAAAGAGCGTGCGAGGGAATATCAGCGCTCTTATTAACGGCGACCAACGTATTTCCCCGATAGGGCGTCTGGATAAAGATTCGCAGGGGCTCATTTTGCTGACCAATCACGGTGATGTGGTTAATAAAATTCTGCGCGCGGGCAACAATCACGAAAAAGAGTATGTGGTTAGCGTCAATAAGCCGGTGACTGAGGAGTTTATTACGGGTTTATGCGCGGGTGTTCCTATACTGGGTACGGTGACAAAACCATGTAAGGCGACGAAAGAATCGGACCAGATATTTCGTATTACTTTAGTTCAGGGATTGAATCGCCAGATTCGCCGAATGTGCAAATATTTCGGCTATGAAGTGACCCGACTTGAACGTATCCGCATTATGAATATCCATCTGGAAGGGCTACCGCTGGGGGAATCGCGCTACCTGAGCCGCGACGAACAGGACGAGCTACTGAAACGAATTGAACACTCAGAATCCTGAGTATGACAGCTGGAAATATGCCCCAAAGCGGCCTGTCATAAAACTGTCATAATTCGTACATTTAAATGTCACCAAACTGTCCTATTTTCTATCCTGCAACCACTAAACAACGATTTACGTTCACCTCTGCAGGAGACATTATGAAAGTTATGCGTACCACTGTCGCAACTGTTGTCGCCGCGACCTTATCCCTGAGTGCTTTCGGCGCGTTTGCTGCTGCAAGCCTGACTGGCGCTGGTGCAACCTTCCCTGCGCCGGTGTATGCCAAATGGGCAGATACTTACAATAAATCAACTGGTAACAAAGTGAATTACCAGGGTATCGGCTCCTCCGGTGGCGTTAAACAAATTATTGCTCACACCGTGGATTTCGGCGCATCTGACGCGCCATTGTCTGATGAAAAGCTGCAACAAGAAGGTTTGTTCCAGTTCCCGACTGTCATCGGCGGTGTTGTTCTGGCGGTCAACTTGCCAGGCGTGAAATCCGGCGAGCTGGTGCTCGACGGTAAAACCCTGGGTGACATCTACCTGGGTAAAATCAAAAAATGGGATGACGAAGCTATCGCTAAACTCAACCCAGGCATGAAACTGCCACAGCAGAATATTGCGGTTGTGCGTCGTGCTGACGGTTCCGGTACTTCCTTCGTCTTCACCAGCTACCTGGCGAAAGTGAACGAAGAGTGGAAAACTAAAATCGGTGCAGGCTCAACGGTAAACTGGCCGACGGGTCTGGGCGGTAAAGGCAACGACGGTATCGCCGCGTTTGTTCAGCGTCTGCCAGGTTCAATCGGTTATGTTGAATACGCTTACGCTAAGCAAAACAACCTCGCTTATACCAAACTGGTTTCAGCTGATGGTAAGCCAGTAGCGCCTTCTGAAGAGAACTTTGCAAATGCTGCAAAAGGTGCAGACTGGAGCAAATCATTCGCTCAGGATCTGACAAATCAGAAAGGTGACAGCGCTTGGCCAATCACGTCTACCACCTTCATTCTGGTTCACAAAGAGCAGAAAAACCCAGAGCAAGGCGCTGAAGTGCTGAAGTTCTTCGACTGGGCTTACAAAGACGGTGCAAAACAGGCGAGTGACCTGGATTACGCTGCCCTGCCAGACGCTGTGGTTGAACAAGTTCGTGCAGCATGGAAGACCAACGTGAAAGACAGCTCCGGTAAGGCGCTTTATTAATTAATGAAAATGGCGGATGGCGTGAATGCTTATCCGCCTTACAACTGCTTTTCGTAGGTCGGATTAGCGTAAGCGACATCCGACATGTTGTAAGAAATGTATTTAAACTTAAAGAGTAAGTTATGGCAGTGAGTAAGCCGGTGTTCAAAGCCCCTGGCAAACAAGGTGATGTCATTTTCAGCGCGCTGGTAAAACTGGCTGCGCTGATTGTGCTATTTCTGCTGGGCGGGATCATCATCTCCCTGGTCATCTCCTCCTGGCCAAGTATCGAGAAATTTGGATTCTCGTTCCTGTGGAATAAAGAGTGGGATGCTCCTAACGATATTTATGGTGCGCTGGTGCCGATTTACGGCACGTTAGTCACCTCGTTCATTGCGTTGTTAATCGCAGTACCTGTGAGTTTCGGTATCGCGCTGTTCCTGACGGAATTGGCACCCGGTTGGTTGCGCCGCCCGTTGGGTATCGCCATTGAACTGCTGGCGGCTATCCCAAGTATCGTGTACGGCATGTGGGGCCTGTTTATCTTTGCTCCGCTGTTTGCGAAGTATTTCCAGGAACCGGTCGGCAATGTGCTCTCTTCTGTACCCATTGTCGGTGAACTGTTCTCAGGCCCGGCGTTCGGTATCGGTATTCTTGCGGCTGGCGTTATTCTCGCCATTATGATCATCCCTTACATCGCTTCTGTAATGCGCGATGTATTCGAACAAACTCCTGTGATGATGAAAGAGTCGGCCTACGGTATCGGCTGCACCACATGGGAAGTTATCTGGCGCATCGTTTTGCCGTTCACCAAAAACGGTGTGATTGGTGGCGTGATGTTAGGTTTGGGTCGTGCTCTGGGTGAAACCATGGCAGTAACTTTCATCATCGGTAACACCTACCAACTCGACAGCGCTTCGCTGTATATGCCGGGCAACAGTATTACCTCTGCACTGGCGAACGAATTTGCTGAAGCGGAATCCGGCCTGCATACCGCAGCATTGATGGAACTCGGCCTGATCCTGTTTGTTATCACCTTTATCGTGCTGGCTATCTCTAAGTTTATGGTTATGCGTCTGGCGAAGAATGAAGGAGCGCGCTCATGACGACTATGGAAATGCAAAGTCGCGCGGCGTTAGCGGAATCACGCCGCAAAATGCAGGCTCGTCGTCGGTTTAAAAACCGCATTGCTCTGACACTTTCAATGGGAACCATGGCGTTTGGCCTGTTCTGGTTGGTGTGGATCCTGTTCTCTACGGTGACTCGTGGTATCGACGGTATGTCGATTGCGCTGTTTACCGAAATGACACCACCGCCGAATACAGAAGGTGGTGGCCTGGCTAACGCCCTCGCGGGTAGCGGCTTGTTGATCCTGTGGGCGACCGTGTTTGGTACGCCGCTGGGCATCATGGCGGGTATCTACCTGGCGGAGTACGGCCGCAAATCAGCGCTGGCCGAGGTTATTCGTTTTATCAACGACATCCTGCTTTCTGCGCCATCTATTGTTGTCGGCCTGTTTGTTTACACCATTGTGGTGGCGAAAATGCAGCACTTCTCCGGCTGGGCTGGGGTCATTGCGCTGGCGTTATTGCAGGTGCCGATTGTTATCCGCACCACTGAAAACATGCTGAAACTGGTACCAGACAGCCTGCGCGAAGCGGCATACGCATTGGGTACGCCAAAATGGAAAATGATTTCTGCAATTACGCTGAAAGCCTCTGTTTCCGGGATTATTACTGGCGTATTGCTGGCGATTGCACGTATCGCGGGTGAAACCGCCCCGCTGCTGTTCACGTCGCTTTCCAACCAGTTCTGGAGCACTGACATGATGCAGCCGATTGCTAACTTGCCAGTGACGATATTTAAATTTGCGATGAGCCCATTTGCCGAATGGCAACAGTTAGCCTGGGCTGGCGTTCTGATTATTACCCTTTGCGTACTGCTGCTAAATATTCTGGCGCGTGTGATTTTTGCGAAGAGTAAACACGGTTAAATTTTGCGGCGCGGCAAAGGCGGCGTCGGATGGAGATTAAGAAACAGATGAGTATGGTCGATACTACCCCAGACAAAATTCAGGTTCGTGATTTGAACTTCTATTACGGTAAGTTCCATGCCCTGAAAAACATCAATCTGGATATCGCTAAAAACCAGGTTACCGCGTTCATCGGCCCGTCAGGCTGTGGTAAATCCACCCTGCTGCGTACATTCAACAAAATGTACTCGCTCTATCCAGAGCAGCGCGCCGAAGGTGAGATTCTACTGGATGGGGAAAACATCCTCACTCAGAACCAGGACATCGCCCTGCTGCGTGCCAAAGTGGGCATGGTATTCCAGAAGCCGACGCCATTCCCAATGTCGATTTATGACAACATCGCGTTTGGCGTGCGCCTGTTTGAAAAGCTGTCACGCAGCGACATGGATGAGCGTGTGCAGTGGGCTTTGACCAAAGCCGCATTGTGGAACGAAACCAAAGATAAATTGCACCAGAGCGGATACAGTCTCTCCGGTGGCCAGCAGCAGCGTCTGTGCATTGCGCGTGGAATCGCGATTCGCCCGGAAGTGTTACTGCTTGATGAGCCATGTTCAGCGCTTGACCCTATTTCTACCGGTCGCATTGAAGAGCTTATCACCGAGCTGAAACAAGATTACACCGTGGTGATTGTGACCCACAACATGCAGCAGGCGGCGCGTTGTTCAGATCACACCGCGTTTATGTACTTGGGTGAGTTGATTGAATTTAGCGAAACTGACACGCTGTTTACCACACCCGCTAAAAAGCAAACCGAAGATTATATTACTGGCCGTTACGGCTGATCCGGGAGAATACAATGGATAGCCTCAATCTCAACAAACACATTTCCGGCCAGTTTAACGCCGAGCTGGAATATATCCGCACCCAGGTCATGACCATGGGTGGGCTGGTGGAGCAACAGCTTTCTGATGCGATCACTGCCATGCACAATCAAGATGGCGAGCTGGCAAAGCGCGTCATCGAAGGCGACCAGAAAGTTAACATGATGGAAGTGGCGATCGATGAAGCCTGCGTGCGCATCATCGCTAAACGGCAGCCAACCGCCAGCGACCTGCGCCTGGTGATGGCTATCATCAAAACGATTTCTGAGCTGGAACGTATCGGTGATGTCGCGGATAAAATCTGCCGCACGGCGCTGGAGAAATTCTCCCACCAGCACCAGCCGCTGCTGGTTAGCCTCGAGTCATTAGGCCGTCACACCGTGCAAATGCTGCATGACGTACTGGATGCGTTTGCGCGTATGGATCTCGACGAGGCGGTGCGTATTTATCGCGAAGATAAGAAAGTTGACCAGGAATATGAAGGCATCGTGCGTCAGTTGATGACTTATATGATGGAAGACTCGCGCACTATTCCAAGCGTGTTGACTGCGCTGTTCTGTGCGCGTTCTATCGAGCGTATCGGCGACCGTTGCCAGAACATCTGCGAGTTTATTTTCTACTTCGTTAAAGGGCAGGACTTCCGTCATGTCGGCGGCGACGAACTGGATAAACTGCTGGCGGGTAAAGACCCGAAAGAGTGATTTATCGGCCCTCTCTCACTTCGGGAGAGGGCTGGATAAGAGCTATATTCAGGGGTTAACCACTGTCAACGTATAGTCTTTACTGAAATAACTGCCAGGTGCGAACATATGCCCATACATGCCGCTGCTGATGTTGATTTTCAGTAGTCCCGGTTTTGTTGGGGTGCCGTATAACTCTACACAGTTATAATTATTACTATCCATCGGCTTCATATCTTTTATTTCTTCCTCAGGTAATTGGCAGTAGCGTACTGAAATACCAGAATCAGCAGGTATAATAGATCCAGCCTTTCTATCTACTCCTCTAAAAACAGGCCCTCCAAGAATATCAATTTTAAAACGATATGGAGTATTCACCGTTGCTTGTTTTAATACTTCATTTTCAGGAATGAACTCTGCTTTTGGGCTTAAAAAAGTACATGCAGATAAGCAAAAAAAACATGGAACAAAAATCAAGTGCAGCTTTGACATTTTTATTTTAGTGGTTTAAAAACCACCCCTCCAAAAAATCTTTTAATGAAAAAGAAAATGTCATTTCCTGGTTTTATCTGATCAGACATATACCCCCAGGAAAATAATTTCAAATGCACAGTTCTATCAGTTGCCTGTGTTACTGGCCCATCCCAGACAATCCAATGCGTAGGGTATGTTGTTCGTTCAGATGAACTACCCTTTAATAAACTGTCATTAATAAGTGAAACCACTTTATAACCTTTCTGTATATATTCATTTAATTCATTAACCCCCTGAATTCTTGCTTGGGTTATTCCGACGTTACTGAATACTTTTTCATATCCCGCTTTCTCAAACCATTCTGTCAGTGTGCCCCATAATGTTATACCGGCCAGTGGAGAATCGAGGTTGTCAAAACTCAACACTTTATTTTCCGAGTCTCTCAGCCCGGCAAGTGTCATCCAGTCGAGGCCAGATATATCACCATATAAATGACCCGTCGGATGACGGCAACCATCACTCGGCGTTATCTCAAGCTGACCAATTTTAGTTTTCCCAATTCTCCACAACTCCTGTGCAGCTTGTGTATACACATCGGGCCGATCTTTCTGCAGGCAGTAAAAAAATGCCGCAGGGCCACACAAACTCGCATTGAACTGGTTTGGGTAATCAACCTGATTAAATCGTCTGGTTATTTGCTGCTCGATAAGTGTTTTTTCAAAAGGATCCTGCGAACTGCCAATCGGATAATCCTTTGCAATAAAAGGCCGTTCCGGTCTGGATATGTTTATAACGGCAATATTATCCCCTTTACTTTCAAGCTTCGTCATTCCCGTCGATTGAAAATAACAGGGGTTTTCACGCTTAATCGATGACCAGGCTTTACCTGATGCGAACTCTTCTAACGTATACATTTTTGTGAATGGTTGAGGTGAAACGCATAAAGTTTTAAGCATGGTTTTCCGGTAAAGCATTACCTCCATAATATAAATGGTTGAAATGGGTTCGCTGATGTTTTCTGTTGCATGAGATTGTGTTTCATAATTAGTGAGAAGCGCTTGTTGCTTTACATCCACAATGGAATGTTTTCTTTTTTCCGAATCCATCCGATAAATACACAAATCATAAAGAATTTCACTTGCAGGTACATTCGAACTTATTCTGGTGGAGACATGATAAACAGACATCATTCAAATCCTTATGAATACAAAGTATAAAGATTACAACGATTGCCCATTCAATAAAGGCATGTATGTCTGAAAATGGTAAGCGGAATTTATATTCCAGGGTGGAATGACATAAAAAAAGGTTCACCGCAAATTAGCGTGAACCTTTTCTACTACTGATTTGTTAACTCAAAGATTAGCGAACGATAATCCCTAACAGAATCCCCAGCGCACCAAAGTCGGCATCACTGAAAGTGGTGTTAGCAAAACCGATATCGCCCAGCACTGGCAGCAAGAACACTGGCAGGAAGGTAATCAGCAAGCCCTGCGCAAACGCCCCCAGAATCGCGCCACGACGCCCACCGGTTGCGTTACCGAATACGCCAGCGGCTGCACCGACGAAGAAGTGCGGCACCACGCCTGGGATAATCACGGTCATGTTCAGCAGATACAGCGCGAACATACCGATTAAACCTGCCGCAAAGCTGCTCAGGAAGCCAACCAGTACAGCATTAGGTGCATACGGGAACACGACCGGGCAATCGAGCGCTGGCTTCGCGTTCGGCACCAACTTGTCGGAAATACCTTTGAACGCTGGAACGATTTCCGCAATTACCATGCGCACACCTTGCAGAATGATGTACACGCCAGCCGCAAAGGTAATGGATTGCATGATTGAGAACATGAACCAGTTTTTACCACCGCTCAGCTCTTTCACCACGTCAGCGCCCGCAAACAGGCACGTCACGAGGAAGATAATGCTCATGGTAAAGGAGATAGCGACTGGTGTATCACGCAAGAACAGCAGACTTTTCGGCACATTCATGTCTTCAGTCGAGTGTTCTTTATTACCAAATTTGCTGCCGATGAAACCCGCCAACACATAAGATAATGTCGAGAAGTGGCCGATTGCCACGTCGTCAGAACCGGTAACTTGCTTCATGTAAGGGTGTGCAATGGCCGGGAAAAAGACCATCGCCACACCGACAACCAGCGAGCCAACAGCAATCAGCGTTACGCCAGTCATGCCAGCCGTTGCCAGAATCACCGCCACCATCATCGACATAAACAACGTGTGATGACCGGTCAGGAAGATAAATTTCCATGGCGTGAAGCGGGCAATCAAGATGTTGATAACCATGGCGAAGAACATGATCATCGCCATCTCTTTACCGAAGCTTTTTTGTGCGACGGAAACAATAGCTTCGTTGTTCGGCACCACGCCCTGAATACCAAAGGCGTGCTGGAATATATTGGCGAAATCACCCAGCGAAGACACGACCAGGCCAGCACCGGCACCTAAAATCACAAAACCCATAATGGTTTTGACGGTGCCTTTGATACATTCTGTGACCGGTTTTTTCTGTGCAATCAAACCAATCAAAGCGATTAAACCAACCAGCACTGCCGGTTCGGAAAGCACATCGCTCATCAAAAAACGAAAGAAATCCATATCGACCCCTGCTTACAGTGCGCCTAACTCGGTTAATGCCACGGACAAACGTTCTTTCATGGCTTTCTTATCGATCATATTGTCCAGTGCGACGATTTTGCCGCCGACGGACTGTGCGACTAATTGCTCGGCAATGTCTTTGGTGCCGACAAAAATATCGCTAGGCGTACCTTTGGCTGAACCAAGATCAACATGGTCAACATCCGCGCTCACGCCGAGATCTTTCAGGATGGTTTTAATGCTCATTTCCATCATCAGACTGGTGCCTAAACCGTTACCGCATACCACTGTGATTTTCATAATTTTCCCCTGGATTAAGAGCCTATCCCATTAGGCTATTTTATTTGTTCGTTTGGTCTTGGGCTGTGCTCAAAATCCTCACGTACTACGTGTACGCTGCGGTTTTTCCGCGCAGTCCGATCCCAAACGGTCTGCAACAATTACGCCTACTGGGCAGGCTCTAATAGCGCGCAATGACGGACAAAATGTCTTGCGATGTTTTGGCCGTCAAAATGGCCTGAATGTCTTGTTCGTTATCGAATAGCTGAGCGAGCTGAGAAATCGCTTCGATGTGGCTGGTGCTGTCGGTTGCGGCCAACACAATCAACAGTTTTACCGGATCGTTTTCATCGGCATCAAAATTCACGCCTGAGGTAATCAGGGTCAGCGCCAGCGCCAGTTTATTTGCGCCCTCTTCTGGACGCGCATGTGGCATCGCAATGCCTGGACCTACCACGTAATACGGGCCGATAGCTTCATGCGAGCGATAAATAGCTTCGACATAACGTGGTTCAATCGAGCCGTTTTCAATCAACGGGTGACACGAAATAGCTACGGCGTCGCGCCAGTCTTTAGCCTGCTCAACGACCTGAATGACCTCTGCGGTTAATAGATTTTTTAACATGCGTCTGATAACTCCCGATGATAATTAACAGGAGAGTAGATATTTTATGTATCAATTAATGTGATGGTTGTCGCATTTGATAGCGCTACCTGATAGCGCTATCAAGGTTTGTGATAGCGCTATCATTTATCCCGGCTCCGACTTTGGCTATATCCAGTTCCGGCATATACAATGCGTAAGGGTTTTTGCTAACGTGTTCAATTGCTTGACCGATAGACGGTGAAATAAAAATAATGAAAACAGTGAGTTGTAGTTGCCCGGAGAGGCCTAATGGAAAAAACGCGTAAGCGCCGAGGTACCGGGCGAGTCACACTGCAAGAAGTCGCCAATTTTGCGGGCGTCGGAACCATGACCGTTTCCCGCGCGCTGAGAACGCCTGATCAGGTTTCTGATAAGCTGCGAGAGAAGATAGAACAAGCGGTGGAAGCGCTGGGTTATATCCCTAATCGGGCAGCGGGCGCGCTGGCGTCCGGACACAGTGATACCGTCGCTGTACTCATTCCTTCTTTGACCGACAAAGCCAGTTCCCGCTTTATGCAGTCGCTACAGCAGGTGCTGAATAAAAACGAATTTCAGCTGCTACTTGGCTGCCATGAACATAACAAAAATAAAGAAGCTGAAATATTGATGACGTTGCTGCAAAGCAATCCTGCCGCGTTGGTTATCTTTGGCTCGCAACTGGCTGAAAAAACGTATCAAACTCTCGAAAAGGCGAATGTTCCAACGATTAATGTGGTGGGTTCCCCGTTTAGCCAGGCGTCAATTTCCCTCGAAGCGTCATTTTTTGAGGCGGCGCATAAACTGACGGAACACCTGTTGGATCAGGGATATAAGAATATTGGTTTTATTGGTGCGCACATGGATAACCGTCTGCAGCGCCAGCAGCTTAATGGCTGGCATAAAGCCATGCTCAGTCGCTACCAGAATTCCGATCAGGTTATTACCACGCCCGATGCCGCCAGCCTACAGTTTGGCCGCTACGCATTGACTGAAATACTCCAGCGCCAGCCGGAACTCGATGCGGTGATTTGCAGCCATGAAGACATTGCGTTAGGGATAATGTTTGAGTGTCAGCGTCGTCTGCTAAAAATCCCAGGTAATATTGCCATCGCCTGCCTCGATGGTTCAGACAGCTGCGATCAAACGCACCCAACACTGACCTCTATTCGCATCGATTATAAAAAGATGGGCAAAGAAGCGGGTAAACTGCTGATTGAATTGCTCAATGATGAGCGTGATGATGAGTTAGATGAATCGCGGGTCGAGCTTTTCAGCTATCAGATAGAGTTACGCCAAAGTACCTGAGTCATTCGGCGGATAAGCTTGTGCCATCCGCCATTTTCGTTAAACCGTAATATTCCAACCTCGCGCACGCCATAATTCCGGCAACTGCGCTAAATCGGTAAACGTCGTCACTTTCGGATGATCAATCGGCTTGTTATGCGGGTCGGCACAAAAATAGAAAACTTCCATGCCTGCGGCTATTCCTGATTGCGCACCCGCCATCGAATCATCCACCAGCACACAGTTTTTAACATCAACACCCATGGCATCGGCGGCGTGGAACATCAGTGCCGGGTCTGGTTTCCACAGCTGAATATCGTAGCCGCTAAACAGTTTGTCCGGGAAATGGTGGAGCATTCCGGTTTTGCCCAGCGAATGATTCATCTTGCTGACCGGGCCATTGGAGACAATACACATCGGCACCTTGATTTGATCGACTAAGGCTGCGGCACCTTCAATCTCCACCAGTTCGCTGTCGAATAGCCGTGAAACTTCGGCGCGATAAATCGGCTCCAGTTCCTCTTTTGGCAAATTCACTCCATGTTGGGCATTGATCGTGTCGATTATCTCGTAGAGTTTGATCCCTTTGAAGGTCTTGTGAACCTCCTCAAGCGCAAGCTCGATGCCGTATTGCGCAAACATATGCACGTAGGCTTTGGAGCAAATAACCTCACTATCAACCAGCGTGCCATCGCAGTCGAAGAACACCGCATCTATCCGGGACATACTGCCTCCATTTATTAAGATGAACATGCATCTTACCCAATTTGCGCAATTTTTGCGGCACGCAATCGTTGCCGTATAAGAAAATTCAATGAAAAAAAACTGCGCCGGGTCACCATGTTTTGTAATTTTTGGTATAGGATAGCGACGGATTTTCCCTCTCAATGTTCGGAATTAAGACTAATGAGCCAACCACAATCTACTCCGGCCGCAAATCCGGGGCTGCTCGAGCGCGTGTTTAAACTGCGCGAACACGGCACCACGGCCCGCACTGAAGTGATCGCCGGTCTCACGACCTTCCTGACGATGGTGTATATCGTTTTCGTCAACCCGCAGATCCTTGGCGCCGCTGGTATGGATACCCAGGCCGTTTTCGTCACCACCTGTTTGATTGCCGCATTAGGTAGCATCCTGATGGGTATTTTCGCCAACCTGCCAGTTGCACTGGCTCCGGCCATGGGCCTGAATGCGTTCTTCGCCTTTGTGGTGGTTGGCGCGATGGGGATTTCCTGGCAAGTCGGAATGGGCGCCATTTTCTGGGGTGCAGTCGGTTTACTGTTGCTGACTATTTTCCGCGTGCGTTACTGGATGATTGCCAATATTCCAGTGAGTTTGCGTGTCGGTATCACCAGCGGTATCGGGCTGTTCATCGGAATGATGGGCCTCAAAAACGCCGGGATTATCGTGGCTAACAAAGATACGTTAGTGACCATCGGCAACCTGACTTCGCACAGCGTTCTGCTGGGCGCGCTGGGCTTCTTTATCATCGCTATTCTGGCTTCGCGAAACATCCACGCTGCTGTGCTGGTATCCATCGTGGTGACCACATTGCTGGGTTGGATGATGGGCGATGTGCAATACCACGGTATCGTTTCTGCGCCACCAAGCGTGCTGTCCGTTGTCGGCCAGGTAGATTTAGCGGGTTCTCTGAATATTGGCCTGGCAGGGGTTATCTTCTCCTTTATGCTGGTTAACCTGTTTGACTCCTCTGGCACGCTGATTGGCGTAACGGATAAAGCAGGCCTTGCCGACGAAAAAGGGAAATTCCCACGCATGAAGCAGGCGCTGTACGTTGATAGCGTCTCCTCTGTTGCGGGCGCGTTTATCGGAACATCTTCTGTTACCGCCTATATCGAGAGTTCTTCTGGCGTGTCTGTTGGCGGGCGTACTGGCCTGACGGCGGTGATCGTGGGCTTGCTGTTCTTGCTGGTTATCTTCCTGTCACCATTGGCGGGCATGGTTCCGGCATATGCGGCAGCAGGCGCTCTGATTTACGTTGGCGTGCTGATGACATCCAGCCTGTCGCGCGTGAAGTGGGATGACCTGACAGAAGCAGTTCCGGCGTTTATTACCGCGGTCATGATGCCATTTAGCTTCTCCATCACCGAAGGTATCGCACTGGGCTTCATCTCATATTGCGTGATGAAACTCGGCACCGGTCGCTGGCGTGAAATCAGCCCATGCGTGATTGTCGTGGCGCTGATGTTTGTGCTTAAAATCGTGTTTATCGACGCACACTAATAGATTGTGCCGGATAACGCTTCGCTTATCCGGCCTACTTATTACCCGTTCAACGAATGATTCTCTCTGCGATACCTGCCCGGCGGCTGATGAAATGTGCGCGTAAATATCCGCGTAAACGTCTGCTGCGAATCAAAACCATACTTCAGACTAATATCGTAAACCTTGTTATCGGTATCGCGTAAATCACGCGCAGCCAGCAACAGTTTGCGGTCGCGAATGTATTTCCCGAGGGGCTCGCCTTTATACTGCATAAACAAACGCTGCAAGTGCCACTTCGAATAACCCGCATGTAAGGCAATATCATCTATGCGTAATGGCTGGTGTAAATTGTCGTCAATCCATTCAACAATTGTGTCGATAACCTGAGCTGAAATAGTCATTCGTCCCCCCGCGCTTTTTGCTTACATGGCACTGGTAGATTCCCACCAGGCACTAAATTGTTGTGCGCTGTCATTCACCCGAACAGGCTCGCCCTGCTTTGGTGTTAACAAACGGAAATTTTTGCCGAGACTGGCTTGCGCCAGGCTTTTGTACGGTGCATCCCAGGTATGTTTTGCCAGTACAAAGCGGCCCGCATGTCCCGGTAAAATCGCACGAGCATTCAAATCAACAGCGGCCTGCGCGGTTTCTTTTGGCATCATATGAATATTGTTCCAGTCCTCGTCGTACTGGCCATTTTCCATAATCGCGATATCCACTGATCCAAACTGTTCGCCAATCGCTTTGAAATGCGGCCCGTAGCCGGTATCGCCGCTGTAATAGATTTTTTGTTCATCGGTCACGAACATAAAACTCGCCCATAGCGTCTGGTTGCTCTTGAATGTACGGCCAGAAAAATGTCGAGCTGGAAGCACATGAACGGTTAGCTCATTCGAAACTTTTACTGACTGGTTCCAGTCTTTTTCCTGAATGATGTCGCTATTTACTCCCCAATAGCGCAGATGCGAACCGACGCCAAGCGGCGTGATTATCTGGCGGATTTTAGGTTTCAGCGCCTTGATGGTGGCGTAATCCAGATGATCGTAGTGGTCGTGGGAAATAATCAGCAGGTCGATTTCTGGCATCGACTCAGCCGTCCACGGGTAATCACCGGGAAATGCTTTATTCAGAAATGAAAAGGGGGCGGCATAGCGGCTGAAAACGGGATCGATAAGAATGCGTTTCCCGGCCAGCTGGATATACCAAGAAGAGTGGCCGAGCCAGACCATCGTGTCCTGCTCAATCGGCAGGCTCGCCAGATCGGTTTTCACCAACGGTAACGGTTGTTGCGGGCGCGCGTTTTCAGTTCGCGTGGTTAAAAACCCCCACCATGCGGCGAGCTTACTTTTCTGCCCGGTATAACCCTGCGTGGGAACCTGGTTGTGAAATTGCCCGTCAACATAGTTTGCAGAGCGTTCGACTAAACTTAGACCTTCTCCCTGCGGAGCCTGGCCAAACCCGGCATTCAGGACAAAAGGCAAACTGGCTGCTGTAGCAATCAACATAATAATAACCGCGCAAATGGAGAGACGTTTCATATCCTGGCCCGCATGTACGCCCCATCCACTGGAACGTTGCTAACAAAACTTGATAATGAGTGAGTAAGCACTCATTATAGGTACAGAGTGACCTGCGTCAAGATGCTTTTCAATCGCTGACATTCAGCGTTGCAGTGGCGTAGCTCGCGTGATTCAATTCGCTTTCGTTAATTTTGAGGGTTAATCGTTGTGGCTCGTCCGAAGAGTGAAGATAAAAAACTAGCGTTACTGGAAGCGGCGACTATCGCCATTGGCCAGTCGGGTATCGTGGCGTCTACCGCGCAGATCGCCCGCGCCGCAGGGGTTGCAGAAGGCACGCTGTTTCGCTATTTCGCCACGAAGGATGATTTGCTCAACGAGCTTTATCTACATTTGAAGCAAGGTTTACTGTTGGCGATGCAGGCGAATCTCGACCGCACGTTGAAGGAACCGAAGGAATACACCCGCTATATCTGGAACAGTTACATCGACTGGGCGATTGCTAATCCGCAGGCGCATCGCGCGATTCGCCAGCTCGCTGTAAGCGATAAAATTGACGAAGAAACCAAGCAGAAAGTGGCGGAGTTGTTCCCGGAATTACACGAAATTTGCTCGCAATCGATCTTAAAAGCCTTCAGCTGCGGGCCTTATCGCGCATTTAGCGACGCTATTTTTTCTTCACTGGCAGAGACGACGATGGAGTTCGCCAGCCGCGAACCGGAACGAGCTGGCGATTTTAAAGCGCTAGGTTTTGAGACGATGTGGCGTGCTTTAGCGAATTAGCTTTTCACGCGCTGAATATAATCGCCAAATGCGGTGAGCTGCCCGGTCAGATGATCAAGTGTGCTTTGATCCACCACTTCGCCCGTTTGCGCATCCACTTTATTCTGAATCACGCCACCCATAAATTCGGGCTTGTTCATCACCATCGCATCTAAGAACACCAGAATCTGGCGCAGATGATACTGGCAGCGCGCGCCGCCAATCGCGCCCATTGAACTGGTTTGGATCAGCACCGGTTTACCCGCCAGCGGCTGTTCCGGCAAGCGTGACAGCCAGTCGATAGCGTTCTTCAACCCACCCGGCACCGAATAGTTATATTCCGGCGTCACGATCACCACGCCATCTGCGGCGCGAATCTGCTCGGCAATGGCTTCCACAGTTGCCGGGAACCCCTCTTCTTGCTGCTTATCGGCGTCATACAACGGAATGTCTTTAATCGACGGTAATGCGTCAATGCTCATCCCTGCCGGGGCGATGCGAGGCAATGTGCGGGCAACCATGGCGTTGAATGAACCCTGTCGAAGGCTACCTAATAACGTGACAATCTTTAACGTGTCGGACATGCATACTCCTTGGTGTCAGGACGTTCTGGAAAGATTAGTTTTGATATAACGCTTTTTCGGACGACATACTGGTTAAGCGAATAATACTGCCGTCAGGGTCCCGGTAACGAGATTTAACATCCCACAGACTATGCCAGTTTTGCGGGCTTTCAAACTCCCACAAACTCAGTTTTTCGATGGCAGGTGAAACCACACAACCCCAAATCAGTAACCCTTCTACGTCGCTAATCGCTTCTATTTCAGTCTGGTCACTCACTCGTATGCGCCCGGCACCCGGCAGAAGCTGCAAACTTTCTTCGCGCCCCGTCAGCTTAAAAGCGCTTTGATGCAACGTGCGCAGTTGCGCTTTCGCCTCACCCGGATTTTTTTGGTTATTTATCCAGATGGATTCGTTGCTGCGAAACGTCGAAGCTGACGCGATAGAAGGTAGATTGCCGAACGACTGATTTATCTCGATATCCAGCCCACAACGGCCTTCGGTCGTGATCAACACCCCGACTTTGTTTCCGGCGTAGGCAATGCTGAAATCCGTTAGCGAAGAGTCGGCAAAGTGCGGGCGTCCAGCAGCGGTAGTGACGATCTTTGGTAATTGTTGAATGCCATACAGCATATAAAGCAATTCAGCCAACAAACTGCGGGAGGCTAAAAATCGTGAACGGCGGTGTTCTGGCATGTTGAGGGCGTGATCATGACATTCGTCATTCAGCCGGCTCGAAAAGGGGTATTTCGGGTTAATCGTCCATCTTGCAAAATGCGTTGCCATTTGTCTCTCCTTGATACCAGGCAATTTACTCTGTTTTTGATTGTAGGTTTTTTGGTAATGAAACGCACGGCCCGGCATGGATAAAAAACGATCAAAACCTTAGCAAATGATCAACGTCATGAATATTTGGGTTTTAATCATCCGCCAGCCCAGCCTGCGTGTATTTGATGCTGTAGCCCGACTCAGAGGGATGGATATAGGCAAATCCTTGTGTTCCAAAATGCATTCCCGCGACGAGCAGGTTTTCTCGGGCGACGTGTCGCAGAATTTCTGCGCGGGTTTGTTCAGCCTGAGCAGAGTTGCAATCAAACATAATGGAAACTGCCGGGTGAGCTGACTGTATATGGGGAAAATGAACCACATCGCCCCAGATAAGCAAACTCGTTTCCGTTGAATCAATCTGAAAACCCGTGTGGCCCGGCGTATGGCCAGGGAGCCAAACCGGGCGAATGCCTTCTGTTATCTCATCTTCGGAAATAATGTGCAGCCTGGATGCATAGGCATCAAGTACGCGGCGGGCGAGCAAAAAATTACGCTGTCCTCGCTCGCTGGCTTCGTTGAAATGATGATCGTCTCGCCAGTATTCAGCTTCAAGAGCATGTAGATAGAGTCGCGCATTTTTATATACCACAAGCCCCTGGTCATCGAGCAAGCCGCCGATATGGTCGGGGTGGCAATGCGTTATTAAGAGTGTGTCGATGTCGTCAGGAGAAACTCCGGCGGCACGCAGGTTTTGGCTGAGCCTACCTCCCGCGTTGTTCAACCCTCCCGTACCGCTATCAACCAGCATAGTGCGCCCACGGCCACGTATCAGGTAGCAATTGATGTGGATAATGCCGGGTTCATCAACACCCGCGCTATGCTGAATTGCCTCTGCCGCCGGTTTTCCAATACCTGATAGCAAATCCAGACTGGCTGCCATATTTCCGTCACTGACGGCGGTAACCAGAAAGTCACCAATCTGACGGGAGAAAAAAGTGGGCTGGTTCATGACGGTTACCTCAAGATGAATGACGGGAAACACTAGACTTGCGCGATGACTTTCCGTCATCTTAAAGGCTTAAATCAGGCTCTTATAACGATACTATTTCACCCATCAATGACATTTTGTCACTGAACCTGCACGAATAGGATGGCTCTAATGCGCAGAAAGCTTCCCAGCAGCGCTTCATTGCTGGCTTTCGAGTCAGCGGCAAGACACGGTAATTTTGCCAGGGCAGCCGAGGAGTTGTCGCTAACGGAAGGCGCTATCAGTCGCCAGATAGCGCGCCTTGAATCGCTACTCAGCTGTAAACTCTTTGACCGCGTAGGGAACCGGGTAAAACTTAATCCTGTGGGGGTTCGCTATTCACATCATGTTCGCGAAATGCTTGAACGACTGGAAAGAGATACCCAGTACATTTGCGGTATTCACGAAGGAGGGCAAAGCCTGGAACTTGCCGTTCTCCCCACTTTTTCAAGCCGCTGGCTTATTCCTCGTTTGAATGGTTTCAGATCCTTGCATCCGGATATCACACTGAATATTGCCGCCCGAAGCGACCCGTTTATTCTTGCTGGAAGTGGTTTTGATGCCGCCATTCATTTTGAACATCCTGGATGGGCGGGCATGAACGTCAGTTTTCTGCTTGAGGAGCGTTTGATACCGGTGTGCCATCCGACATTGCTGACAAACGAAGATATAGCGCAACAACTGAACGGGCTGCCGCGTATCCATCGGCGGCAGAATCCGGAAGCATGGCATCACTATGCCCGGCAAAATGGAATTGTTCTTGATAACCCTTCTCAAGGCGACCGCTACGACCTGCATGAAATGGCTATCGCTGCTGCAATCACGGGACAGGGTGTTGCGCTGGTGCCACGGATGTACGTTGAAAAAGAGCTTCAGGATGGTTTGCTGGTGGCGCCCTGGCCGGAATCAGAAAGCCTGAGCAAAAAGTTTTGTCTTGTGAAGCCAACCGTTTCGGGAATCAACGATCAGGCATTAGAGGCTTTTGAAACCTGGTTGCAGGTAGAAATCACGAGCGGTACGGCAAGAATAGATAATAAAAACCCGTATTAACATGTCGTTAATACGGGTTAGTGAACGTTCACGTACTAATCAGCTTTTAGCTTACTTGCCGATACAGAAGCTTGAGAAAATGCGTCCGAGCAAATCATCCGAGGTAAATTCGCCGGTGATTTCACTCAGGCTTTGCTGAGAAAGACGTAATTCTTCAGCCAGCAATTCCCCGGCCCACGCACCCAGCAGCTGCGCTTTGCCTTGTTGCAGATGGTCTGCCGCCTGTTCCAGCGCTTGCAAGTGGCGACGACGCGCCAGGAAGCCGCCTTCCATATTGGTTTCAAAGCCCATGCTCTGTTTTAGATGATCGCGCAGCACATCTACACCTTCACCGGTACGCGCAGACAGGCGTACAAGTGAGTGACCATTCACATCGCTCAGGCCCAGCGTTTCACCTGTTACGTCCGCTTTGTTGCGCACCACGGTAATCGGCAAACGGGCCGGTAAGCGTGCAATAAAGTCTGGCCAAATATCTGCCGGGTCGGTCGCGTCGGTTGTGGTTCCGTCAACCATAAACAGCACGCGGTCCGCTTGTTCAATCTCATTCCACGCACGTTCGATGCCGATACGCTCAACTTCGTCGCTGGCTTCACGAAGACCTGCGGTATCGATGATATGCAGCGGCATGCCGTCGATGTGGATATGTTCGCGCAATACGTCACGAGTGGTTCCGGCAATATCCGTCACAATCGCGGCTTCACGCCCGGCCAGAGCGTTCAGCAGACTTGATTTTCCGGCGTTAGGACGTCCGGCAATCACGACTTTCATGCCTTCTCGCAGCAAACTGCCCTGGCGTGCTTCGGCGCGAACCGCGTCCAGATCGCCAATAACTTGATTCAGTTGTGCTTCAATTTTGCCGTCAGAAAGGAAATCAATTTCTTCATCCGGGAAATCAATCGCCGCTTCAACGTAAATTCGCAGATGAGTCAGCGCTTCAACCAGATGGTTTACTTTTGCCGAGAATGCACCCTGTAACGAATTTAACGCTGAACGCGCCGCTTGTTCTGAGCTGGCATCAATCAGGTCGGCAATCGCCTCGGCCTGTGCCAAATCCAGTTTGTCATTCAGGAACGCCCGCTCGGAGAACTCACCCGGCCTTGCGATTCGCAGCCCTGGAAGCGCCAGAATACGTTTTAACAGCAGATCGAGGATAACCGGGCCGCCGTGACCCTGAAGTTCCAGCACGTCTTCACCGGTGAAGGAATTTGGGCCTGGGAACCACAGTGCGATGCCTTGATCCAGAACGCTGCCATCCGTATCACGAAATGGCAGATAATCGGCGTAGCGTGGCTTAGGGAGTTTGCCCAGAATCGCTTGTGCGACTTCACTCGCTTGACGGCCTGAGACGCGCAGGATACCGACCCCACCACGTCCCGGCGGTGTCGCCTGGGCAACGATTGTCTCGTTATGGCTCATTACTGTCCCTTCGTTTTTGATTGGTGGATGGCGCTTCGCTTATCCACTCTACGAAATAAAAAAGGCGGTCAAATGACCGCCTTTCGTTACAACTAGCTCAATCGCTATCAGGTCTTTTTCTTATCGCGGCTGTGTAAGCCACGCTTTTCAAGACCGCGATAAATCAGCTGCTGCTGGATGATGGTCACTGTGTTACTGACGATATAGTACAGTACCAGGCCTGACGGGAACCACAGGAAGAACACCGTGAAGATGACCGGCATAAAGGTCATGATCTTCTGCTGCATCGGGTCGGTCACGGTGGTCGGCGACATCTTCTGAATGAAGAACATCGTCAAGCCCATCAGGATCGGCAGGATGTAGTACGGGTCTTGTGCAGACAAGTCATGAATCCACAGTGCGAACGGCGCATGGCGCAGTTCCACAGAACCCATCAGCATGTAGTACAACGCCAGGAAGATTGGCATCTGGATAACCAGAGGCAGACAGCCACCCAACGGGTTGACCTTCTCAGCTTTATACAGGGCCATCATTTCCTGGCTCTGACGCTGTTTATCGTCACCAATACGTTCACGCATGGCTGCCAGTTTAGGCTGCAACATACGCATTTTCGCCATGGAGGTGTACTGCGCTTTAGTCAGCGGGTACATGATGCCACGAACGATAAAGGTGATTACGATAATGGAGAAGCCCCAGTTACCGATGAAGCTGTGCAGGAATTTCAACAATTTGAACAGCGGCTGAGAAATAAACCACAACCAACCATAATCCACGGTCAGGTCAAGGTGTGGCGCAACGGCTGCCATTTTGTCCTGAATTTCCGGGCCAACCCACAGGGTGCTGCCCAGTTGAGCTGTTTGGCCTGGCTGAACCAGTTGCGGAGCAGATTTATAACCAATCGCCGCCACATCATTGCTCAGTTTGGTGGTATAGAAGTTGTTTGTACCCTGATTACGTGGAACCCACGCAGTTGCGAAGTACTGCTGCAACATCGCTACCCAACCATTGCTGGCGTTAACGTTCAGGTTTTCACCGTCTGCGATTTTATCGAATTTATATTTTTCGTATTTCGCATCTGGAGTTGAGTACGCTGCACCGCGGAAAGTATGCAACGCAAAGTTGCTGCTTCCGGTATCGCGGTGGGACGGCAAATTGATGGACTGCTTCAGCTGACCAAAAGTAGCCAGTTCCAGCGGTTTCTCACCGGCGTTCTTCACGTTGTAATCCACGCTTACCGCGAACTCGCCGCGTTTCAGAGTGAAGGACTTAGTAAAGGTGTTGCCAGCCGCATCGGTATAAGTCATTGGAATCACCAACTCGTTCTGGCCTTCCGGCAAGACGAAGCTGTCGCTTTCAACGTTATACAGAGGACGATCGCCATTAGCCGGGTTATCCGGGCCGTCACGACCAGTCAGGCCGCTTTGTGCCTGGTAGATAAACTCTGGCGTGGTTTCCAGTAACTGGAACGGCTCATTGGATTTGAGCTCTTTCGGGTAGGTCAGTAACTGTGCCTGCTCAACATCACCACCACGGGTGTTGATGGAAAGCTCAAGGACGTCAGTCTTAACCGTGATGATTTTCCCCTGGCCACTGGTCGGCACACCCTGGCTTGCGGCGTTACCTGCTGCGGTGGTCGTAGTCTGCGTGGTCTGCTGTACCTGAGGTTTAGGAGCGTGGTCCTGCTCCCAGGCTTGCCAGATCATGAAAGACACGAACAACAAAGCGATGAGAAAGAGATTGCGTTGCGAATCCATCGTTAGTGTTCTCTGGTATCAAAAGGTCCAGGTGGGACGGGATCGTCTCCACCGGGGTTCAAAGGGTGGCATTTTAATACGCGTTTCACTGTCAACCAACTGCCTTTTAATACCCCAAACCTGCGCAATGCCTCAATTCCGTAGTGAGAACAGGTTGGAGTAAAACGACAATGCGGCCCGAGAAGCGGACTTATCAGGCGCTGATAGACCCTAATCAGGCCTATCAGGAGCCGGGAGACAGGCGACAGTGACGGCGCCATAACTTTTCCAATGCTTCCGATAAAGCCCGGTTATCCAGGTCTGCAACCCCTTTCTTAGCCACTACCACGAAATCCATTGGCGGGAGTTCGTGCTGACGCAAACGGAAACTCTCACGCGTCAGACGTTTAATCCGATTGCGTTCGTGTGCACGTTTAACGTTTTTCTTAGCGACTGTAAGACCGATGCGGGGATGCCCCAGCGAATTTAGGCGGCCGAGGATGGTGATTTGCGGCGTGCCAGCCCGTTGAGGCTGCTGGAAGACGAAAGTGAAATGAGTGGGAGTTAACAAGCGTAACTCCCTGGGAAATGCGAGCTTAACCACTCAGGGGTTAGCTTTTATTACTTAGAAACGGTCAGACGGGAACGGCCTTTAGCACGACGACGTGCCAAAACCTGACGACCATTTTTAGTTGCCATACGAGCACGGAAACCGTGTGAACGGTTACGCTTCAGTACGGACGGTTGAAAAGTGCGTTTCATGGCGATTTCTACCTAAACTTGGATAAATTTCACTGGGTTAGCGAAGAGCCTTGCAGAAACTGCAAATGACTTACGCCTCAGTGTGGCTGATTAAAGAGGCCGGATTGTAATAATTGTACACTCCGGAGTCAATTCTCTTTCCTTATTTCCCGTGCCTTAATTCGCTTTTTGACCCCTGAAACGACCAGGATCTGACCAAAATAAAGCCGTGGTGACACGCGACGGGTGGGGAATTATACGGCGTCCCCATTAAAGCGCAAGGATCGACTGGGATCTTCCTTAGATCAGATAAGCTGATTTTGTGCGCGAGTCATTAAATTTTCCAATATAGGAATGTTATGCGCTACGCGTTTAGCAGGATCGTTTACACTTACACTCCACAAAACAACCCTGTGGATAAATCGGGAAGAAACTGTGAGAAACAGAAGATCTCTGGCGCACTTTAGGCTATGATCCGCGGTCCCGATCGTGATCCTTTAGCGTTCACCCTGGGGTAAACCGCAGATAGCGGTTCGCACGCTTCCCGTACCGGGGTTCCGTTGAGGAAGAGTCGGCGTGTGTCAACAATCATGAATATAAACTTTCAGTCTTCGTCATTTTATCGACTTTGTTCGAGTGGAGTCCGCCGTGTCACTTTCGCTTTGGCAGCAGTGTCTTGCCCGATTGCAGGATGAGTTACCAGCCACAGAATTCAGTATGTGGATACGCCCCCTACAGGCGGAACTGAGCGATAACACGCTGGCCCTGTATGCGCCAAACCGTTTTGTACTCGATTGGGTGAGAGACAAGTACCTCAATAACATCAATGGCTTGCTCAATGATTTTTGCGGTAATGATGCCCCTGTCCTGCGTTTTGAAGTTGGTAGCAAACCGGTCAGTCAAACGCTGAATCAGCAGACTGTTACTACTGCTCCGGCGCATGTGCACATTGCACGTCCAACGAATCAAATTCGCCCAAGCTGGGATAACCTCCCTGCTCCGGCTGAACACTCTTATCGTTCTAACGTCAACGTGAAACATACCTTTGATAACTTCGTTGAAGGTAAGTCGAACCAATTGGCTCGCGCGGCGGCACGTCAGGTGGCTGATAACCCAGGCGGCGCATATAACCCTCTATTCCTTTATGGCGGCACGGGTTTAGGTAAAACGCACCTTTTGCATGCTGTTGGCAACGGTATTATTGCTCGCAAACCGAATGCAAAAGTGGTGTACATGCACTCTGAGCGTTTCGTTCAGGACATGGTAAAAGCACTGCAAAACAACGCTATTGAAGAGTTCAAACGTTACTACCGTTCTGTTGATGCGCTGCTGATTGATGACATTCAATTCTTTGCTAATAAAGAGCGCTCACAAGAAGAATTCTTCCACACCTTCAACGCCCTGCTTGAAGGTAATCAACAGATCATTCTGACTTCGGATCGTTATCCAAAAGAGATCAACGGTGTTGAAGATCGTCTGAAATCTCGTTTCGGTTGGGGACTGACGGTAGCGATTGAACCGCCGGAACTGGAAACTCGCGTTGCGATCCTGATGAAAAAAGCTGACGAGAATGACATTCGTCTGCCGGGTGAAGTGGCTTTCTTTATTGCCAAGCGTTTACGTTCTAACGTGCGTGAGCTTGAAGGAGCACTGAACCGTGTTATCGCCAATGCCAACTTTACTGGCCGGGCGATAACCATCGACTTCGTGCGTGAAGCGCTGCGTGACTTGCTGGCGCTGCAAGAAAAACTCGTTACCATCGACAATATCCAAAAGACGGTGGCCGAGTACTATAAAATAAAGATTGCTGACCTGTTGTCCAAGCGTCGTTCTCGCTCGGTTGCCCGTCCACGTCAAATGGCGATGGCGCTGGCGAAGGAACTGACTAACCATAGCTTGCCAGAAATCGGCGATGCCTTTGGTGGCCGCGACCATACTACGGTTCTGCACGCCTGCCGTAAGATTGAGCAGTTGCGTGAAGAAAGCCACGACATCAAAGAAGATTTCTCCAACTTAATCAGAACATTATCTTCGTGACGCTATGAAATTTACCGTTGAACGTGAAACTTTATTAAAACCGCTGCAACAGGTGAGTGGCCCCTTAGGTGGCCGTCCGACGTTACCGATTCTCGGCAACCTGCTGTTGCAAGTCGCGGAAGGGACTCTTTCATTAACAGGCACTGACCTGGAAATGGAGATGGTCGCGCGTGTCGCATTGGTGCAACCGCATGAGCCGGGTGCTACAACCGTTCCTGCGCGTAAATTTTTCGATATCTGTCGTGGTTTGCCGGAAGGTGCAGAAATCGCTGTTCAGCTTGAGGGCGACCGCATGTTGGTGCGCTCCGGGCGTAGCCGTTTCTCGCTTTCAACGCTGCCTGCGGCGGATTTCCCGAACCTGGACGACTGGCAGAGCGAAGTAGAATTCACGCTCCCGCAAGCGACCATGAAACGCCTGATTGAAGCCACGCAGTTTTCTATGGCGCATCAGGACGTTCGTTACTATTTGAACGGCATGTTGTTTGAAACCGAAGGCGAAGAGTTACGCACCGTGGCGACCGATGGTCACCGCCTGGCTGTGTGTTCAATGCCGGTCGGTCAGTCTCTGCCTAACCATTCGGTGATCGTGCCGCGTAAAGGCGTGATTGAGCTGATGCGTATGCTCGACGGCGGTGATTCACCGCTGCGCATTCAAATTGGTAGCAACAACATTCGTGCTCACGTCGGCGACTTTATCTTCACTTCTAAGCTGGTTGATGGCCGTTTCCCAGATTATCGCCGCGTATTGCCGAAGAACCCGGATAAACATCTCGATGCCAGCTGTGATTTGCTGAAACAAGCATTTTCACGTGCGGCGATTTTGTCGAATGAGAAGTTCCGTGGCGTTCGTCTGCAAGTGATTGCCAATCAGTTGAAAATCACCGCTAACAACCCGGAGCAGGAAGAAGCCGAAGAAATTCTGGACGTCACTTATGACGGCACAGATATGGAAATCGGCTTTAACGTCAGTTACGTGCTTGATGTACTAAACGCACTGAAGTGCGAGAACGTACGCATTTTGCTGACTGACTCTGTTTCCAGCGTGCAAATTGAAGATGCAGCTTCTCAGGCTGCGGCCTATGTCGTCATGCCAATGAGACTGTAGATGTCGCTGTCGCGTTTACTGATTAAAGACTTTCGAAATATCGAAAATGCGGATCTGGCTCTGTCTCCAGGGTTTAATTTTCTGGTCGGAGCCAACGGAAGTGGCAAAACCAGCGTGCTTGAGGCGATTTATACCCTCGGGCACGGGCGTGCTTTCCGCAGTCTGAAAATTGAACGTGTGATCCGCCATGAAACAGAATCCTTTGTCCTGCATGGGCGTATACAGAACGGCGAGCGGGAAACCTCTGTTGGCCTGACCAAAGACCGTGCAGGCGACAGCAAAGTGCGCATTGATGGTAGCGACGGCCACAAAGTGGCTGAACTCGCGCTGTTAATGCCCATGCAACTCATCACCCCTGAAGGGTTTACATTGCTCAACGGCGGCCCCAAATACCGTAGAGCTTTCCTCGATTGGGGATGTTTCCACAACGAACCAGGTTTTTTCGTCGCCTGGAGCAATCTCAAGCGCCTGCTAAAGCAACGTAACGCTGCGTTGCGGCAAGTCACGCGCTATGCGCAACTACGACCATGGGATCAAGAGCTTATCCCACTAGCGGAGCAAATCAGCCGCTGGCGTGCCGAGTACAGTGCAGCCATTGCCGATGACATGGCAGATACCTGTGCGCAATTTCTACCGGAATTCGCGCTTAACTTTTCCTTCCAGCGTGGTTGGGAAAAAGAGAGTGACTACGGTGAGCTACTGGAGCGCAACTTCGAGCGCGACAGAATGCTGACCTACACCGCCCACGGCCCTCACAAAGCTGATTTCAGAATTCGTGCAGACGGTGCGCCGGTAGAAGATACGTTGTCGCGTGGGCAACTTAAATTACTGATGTGCGCCTTACGACTGGCGCAGGGTGAGTTTCTCACCCGACAGAACGGGCAGCGTTGCCTGTATCTGATAGATGATTTTGCCTCTGAACTAGATGATGCACGTCGTGGTCTATTAGCCAGCCGGTTAAAGGCGACGGAATCACAGGTTTTTGTTAGCGCGATTAGCGCAGAACATGTGATGGATATGGCGGACAAAAATTCGAAGATGTTCGCCGTGGATCAGGGTAAAATAACGGATTAACCCAAGAATAAATGAGCGAGAAACGTTGATGTCGAATTCTTATGACTCCTCCAGTATCAAAGTCCTTAAAGGGCTGGATGCGGTACGTAAGCGCCCAGGCATGTATATCGGCGATACGGACGACGGCACCGGTCTGCACCACATGGTATTTGAGGTCGTAGATAACGCTATCGACGAAGCCCTTGCCGGTCACTGTAAAGACATCGTTGTCACCATTCATGCTGATAACTCTGTTTCCGTAACCGATGATGGTCGTGGTATTCCTACCGGCATTCACCCTGAAGAAGGTGTGTCTGCAGCCGAAGTTATCATGACCGTGCTTCATGCCGGCGGTAAGTTCGATGACAACTCTTATAAAGTTTCTGGCGGTCTGCACGGCGTGGGTGTTTCGGTTGTTAACGCCCTGTCTCAGAAGCTGGAACTGCTGATTCGCCGTGAAGGCAAAGTACACCAGCAAACTTACATCCACGGCGTGCCACAAGCGCCGCTGGCGGCAACGGGTGATACCGATGCAACCGGTACGCAAGTCCGTTTCTGGCCAAGCCACGAAACCTTCACCAACGTGATTGAGTTTGAATACGACATTCTGGCTAAACGCCTGCGTGAACTGTCGTTCCTGAACTCTGGTGTTTCTATCCGCCTGATTGATAAGCGTGATGGCCGCCAGGACCACTTCCACTACGAAGGTGGTATCCGCGCGTTCGTTGAGTACCTCAACAAAAACAAAACTCCAATTCACCCAACCGTGTTCTATTTCAGCACTGAAAAAGACGGCATTGGCGTGGAAGTGGCGTTGCAGTGGAACGATGGTTTCCAGGAAAACATCTACTGCTTTACCAACAATATCCCGCAGCGCGATGGTGGTACGCACCTGGCAGGTTTCCGCTCGGCGATGACACGTACGCTGAATGCGTATATGGAAAAAGAAGGCTACAGCAAAAAAGCGAAAGTGAGCGCCACCGGTGACGATGCCCGTGAAGGCCTGATTGCTGTTGTCTCCGTAAAAGTTCCAGATCCTAAATTCTCTTCTCAGACCAAAGATAAACTGGTTTCTTCAGAAGTGAAAACAGCGGTCGAGCAGCAGATGAACGAATTGCTGTCTGAATACCTGCTGGAAAACCCGTCTGATGCGAAAATCGTCGTCGGTAAAATTATTGATGCGGCTCGTGCTCGTGAAGCAGCACGCCGCGCACGTGAAATGACCCGTCGTAAAGGCGCGCTGGATTTGGCTGGTCTGCCAGGCAAACTGGCTGACTGCCAGGAGCGCGACCCGGCTCACTCCGAACTGTACCTTGTGGAAGGGGACTCTGCGGGCGGCTCTGCAAAACAGGGGCGTAACCGTAAGAACCAGGCGATTCTGCCGCTGAAAGGTAAAATTCTGAACGTTGAGAAAGCGCGCTTTGACAAAATGCTCGCCTCTCAGGAAGTTGCCACGCTGATTACCGCGTTAGGTTGCGGCATTGGCCGTGACGAATACAACCCGGACAAACTGCGTTACCACAGCATCATCATCATGACGGATGCGGACGTCGACGGCTCACACATTCGTACTCTGCTGTTGACCTTCTTCTACCGTCAGATGCCTGAAATCGTTGAACGCGGCCACGTGTATATCGCACAGCCACCGCTGTACAAAGTGAAGAAAGGCAAGCAAGAGCAGTACATCAAAGATGATGAAGCGATGGACCAATACCAGATCGCAATCGCACTGGATGGCGCAACGCTGCACACCAACGCCCACGCACCAGCCATTGCTGGCGAAGCGCTGGAAAAACTGGTGTCTGAGTTTAAAGCCTGCCAGAAAATGATTGGCCGCATGGAGCGCCGTTATCCGCGCAACTTGCTGAACAACCTGGTTTATCACCCGACGCTGGCTGATGCCGATTTGGTTGACGAAAGCAAAGTGAATGCCTGGGTTTCAGCATTGGTTAATGCGCTTAACGAAAACGAGCAGCACGGCAGTACCTGGAACTCCCTGGTTCGTCATAACCGTGAACTGAATCTTTTTGAGCCGGTAATTCGTGTGCGTACCCACGGCGTTGATACTGACTATCCGTTGGAGCAAGAGTTTATCGTTGGTGGTGAATACCGTCGTATTTGCACGCTGGGCGAGAAACTGCGCGGTCTGATCGAAGAAGATGCGTTCATTGAACGTGGCGAGCGCCAACAGCCAGTTGCCAGCTTCGAGCAGGCGCTGGAGTGGTTGGGCAAAGAGTCACGTCGTGGCCTGTCTATTCAGCGTTACAAAGGTTTGGGCGAAATGAACCCGGATCAGCTGTGGGAAACCACAATGGATCCACAAAGCCGTCGTATGCTGCGCGTGACTGTAAAAGACGCGATTGCAGCCGATCAGCTGTTCACCACCCTGATGGGTGATGCGGTTGAACCACGTCGTGCATTTATCGAAGAAAACGCCCTGAAAGCGGCGAATATCGATATCTAATCTGTACCTGTTGGTGGGCTTCTGTCCACCAACCATTTCCCTCACCTTGCCTCTATTTTCCCGTGTTAATCCCCCTGAGTGACTACACTTCAAGTACACACTTCGTGAATGCAAGAGGACACGGTCATGGGTTTATTCGATCAAGTTACTGGCATGATGGGGGGTGGCGATGCAGGTAAATTCAAAGTCATCCTTACATGGATAAATGAACAAGGCGGCATTCAGGCAATTCTGGAGCGGTTTCGCGAAAAAGGTTTTTCAGATGTGGTTACTTCATGGCTGAGTGGCGCACATAATCAAAGCGTTAGCCCGGAGCAAATACAAGATGTATTGGGCACGCCTGCAATTAGCGGCCTGGCTGAAAAACTCGGGATTGATGTGGGAAGCGCATCTCAGCTGCTGGCAGAGCAGTTCCCGAAAATTGTCGATACTTTATCGCCAGCAGGTGAAGTGGCTCACGATGAAGATTTGCTGACCAAAGGATTCCATATGCTGAAGGATAAATTCTTTAGCTAATACCCGTCATACTTCAAGCCGCAGATGCGTTGGCTGCACACGCTCACCCGAATCACTTACTTGAGTAAGCTCATCGGGATTCTCGTGTTTGCCGCCTTTCTGCAACTCGAATTATTTTGGGTATATACGCCACTCTTTACGGGTGGCGTTTTTTTCATCCAAAAAACGGACCTTTTTCACCCGTAACGTAGCGCTATTTTTGCAGGCTTAATCGCGTTAGCATGAGATAAACTCATTACCTCAGAAAATCCTATGCCTATAAAACTCATTGCTATTGATATGGACGGCACACTGTTGCTGCCAGACCACACCATTTCTCCAGCCGTTAAAGCAGCCATCGCCAGCGCGCGCGAACGCGGCGTCAACGTTGTTTTGTGTACCGGACGTCCTTTTGCAGGTGTTGAGAGCTATCTCAAAGAGCTGCATATGGATAAACCGAATGACTACTGCATTACCTATAACGGTGCATTAGTTCAGAAGGCCAACGATGGCAGCACCGTGGCGCAAACCGCGCTGAGTTATGACGACTATCGCTACCTGGAACAGCTTTCCCGCGAAGTCGGTTCCCACTTCCACGCGTTGGACAGACACACGCTGTACACCGCGAACCGCGATATCAGCTACTACACCGTTCATGAATCCTTTGTCGCCAATATCCCGCTGGTATTCAGCGAGCCAGAAAACATGGATAAAAACGGCGCGTACCTGAAAGTGATGATGATCGACGAGCCAGCGATTCTGGATAAAGCCATCGCTAAAATTCCAGCCGATGTGTATGAGCGTTATACATTGCTGAAAAGCTCGCCTTATTTCCTTGAGATCCTCGACAAACGCGTTAACAAAGGCACAGGCGTGAAAGCGCTGGCGGAATCTTTGGGCATCAAGCAAGAAGAAGTGATGACGCTGGGCGATCAGGAAAACGACATCGCGATGCTGGAATACGCGGGTATCGGTGTGGCGATGGAAAACGCCATTGATAAAGTGAAAGAAGTCAGCAACTTCGTCACAAAATCGAATCTCGATGATGGCGTTGCGTATGCGATTGAGAAGTTTGTTCTGAACGATCGATAACATTTAAGCCTTAAGCCCCGGCAATAACTCAGCCGGGGTTTCTCGACCCTCAAATACCCCATCTCAGTTCCCCTTCAATGTAACAACACGATCCTTCCACATATTTTATATCTATTGATTGTCTGTTTTGTGATCCAAATTGTAGTACAACATATCTGTGTTGTACTACATTACGAACATCAGAAGAATAATCTGAATGACGTTGGTACTTCAAAATAGCGGTGTTTTTCAGCGATCGCGGTAAAATGTGGTTAAAACCTATGTTGAACAGGGCAAACCATGACTAAGACCGATCGCATCATCGTGACGTTGGGCAAACAGATTGTCGGCGGCAAGTACACCCCGGGTGCTGCATTACCGTCAGAAGCGGACTTATGTGAGGAGTTCGAAACCTCACGCAACATTATCCGCGAAGTTTTTCGCTCCTTAATGGCGAAGCGCTTAGTTGAAATGAAGCGTTATCGCGGCGCTTTTGTGCAGCCGCGTAACCAGTGGAATTACCTTGATACCGAAGTGTTGCAGTGGGTGCTGGAAAACGACTACGACCCGCGTCTGATTAGCGCCATGAGCGAAGTGAGAAACCTGGTCGAACCCGCCATCGCACGCTGGGCCGCAGAACGGGCTACATCAAATGACCTGGCGCGTATCGAAGGCGCACTCAACGACATGGTGGCGAATAACCAGGATCGTGATGCGTTCAACGAAGCCGATATTCGTTACCACGAAGCGGTGCTGGAATCAGTGCATAACCCGGTGCTGCAGCAGTTAAGTATCGCAATAAGCTCGCTCCAGCGTGCGGTTTTCGAACGCACCTGGATGGGTGATGAAGCCAACATGCCGCAAACGCTTCAGGAACATAAAGCGCTATTCGATGCGATTCGTCATCAGGATAGAGAGGCGGCAGAAAAAGCGGCGCTGACAATGATTGCCAGCTCCACCAAACGACTAAAGGAAATCACATGACATCACGCTACATCGCTATTGACTGGGGTTCGACTAACCTGCGCGCCTGGCATTACCAGGACGGAATTTGCATTGATAGTCGCCAGACCACCGCAGGCGTTACGCGCCTGAACGGTAAAACCCCAGAAGCGGTGTTCGATGAAGTCACCCAGGGATGGCGTGAAAAAACTACGCCAGTTTTGATGGCCGGGATGGTAGGCAGCAATGCCGGGTGGAAAATAGCCCCTTACTTGCCGTGTCCGGCGCGGTTTTCTGATTTAAGCCAGCAACTGACCCCGGTGCTGGATAACGTCTGGATCATTCCCGGCCTTTGTGTCCAGAGCGACGGCAACTGCAACGTGATGCGTGGTGAAGAAACCCAGCTTCTCGGGGCGCGAACTCTAGGCCCGTCGTCGCTCTACATCATGCCGGGAACGCACTGCAAATGGGTTCATGCGGATAACGAAACGGTGCAGGATTTCCGCACCGTGATGACCGGTGAGCTGCATCATATTCTGCTGAACCACTCCTTAATTGGCGCAGGCCTGCCTGAGCAACAAACCAGTCGCGAAGCCTTCGAGGCCGGGCTGCATCGCGGTATCAACGATAGCGATTTGTTGCCACGACTTTTTGAAATACGGGCTGCCCATGTGTTGGGTGAACTGCCGCGTAGCGAAGTCAGCGAATTTCTTTCCGGGTTGTTGATTGGTAACGAAGTGGCGGCGATGACTCGTCTGTACGCTCCGGACACTCAACAGCCTGTCACCATTGTTGCTAATCCATCCCTGAGCCAGCGCTATATCAAAGCACTTGAGTTGCTGGGTTACCAGGCGAAAGTGCTGGATGGTGACAATGCATTCCAGGCAGGAATAAGGAGTATTGCAAATGCAGTGGCAAACTAATCTACCGCTCATCGCTATTTTGCGCGGTATTACACCGGACGAAGCACACGCACATGTTGCCGCGTTGCTGGGTGCGGGATTTGATGCGATAGAAATCCCGATGAATTCACCAGACTGGCAGCAAAGTATTCGCGCAATGGTTGCAGAATTTGGGCATCGCGCACTGATTGGCGCAGGGACCGTTTTGAAACCCGATCAGGTCAATGAGCTGGCTGAGATGGGCGGCAAACTGGTTGTCACACCGAATACGCAGCCGGAAGTTATTCGCCGTGCCGTCGCCAGCGGAATGACGGTCTGCGCCGGTTGTGCCACCGCCTCAGAAGCGTTTACCGCGTTGGATGCGGGCGCTCAGGCGCTGAAAATCTTCCCTTCTTCCTCTTTTGGCCCGGACTACATCAAAGCGCTTAAAGCCGTGCTGCCGCCAGAAGTACCCGTGTTTGCGGTTGGTGGTGTGACGCCTGAAAACCTGGTGCAATGGCTAAAAGCGGGCTGCGCTGGAGCAGGTCTTGGCAGCGATTTATACCGTGCGGGTCAATCTGTTAAGCGTACAACTGAGAAGGCGAAAGCATTTGTTAAAGCGTACAAGGAGGCTGTGCAGCCATGAAAATTACTAAATTAACCACTTATCGATTACCCCCGCGCTGGATGTTCCTGAAAATTGAAACCGATGAAGGTATTGTCGGCTGGGGCGAGCCGGTTATTGAAGGCCGGGCAAAAAGCGTTGAGGCAGCCGTTCATGAATTAAGTGAAATGCTGATTGGACAGGATCCTGCGCGTATTAATGATTTGTGGCAAGTGATGTATCGCGGCGGTTTTTATCGTGGTGGCCCTATTCTGATGAGCGCAATTGCCGGTATTGACCAGGCGTTGTGGGATATAAAAGGTAAAGTATTAAATGCACCAGTCTGGCAATTAATGGGTGGATTGGTTCGCGATAAAATTAAAGCCTATAGCTGGGTCGGTGGCGATCGTCCATCAGAAGTGATTGAAGGTATTTCCGCATTGCGGAAAATTGGCTTTGATACCTTTAAATTAAATGGCTGTGAAGAAATGGGAATTATTGATAACTCCCGTAAAATTGATGCCGCTGTTAATACCGTTGCACAAATTCGCGAAGCCTTTGGCAATGAAATTGAATTTGGTCTGGATTTCCATGGCCGTGTCAGTGCGCCGATGGCGAAAGTATTAATTAAAGAATTAGAGCAATATCGCCCGCTGTTTATTGAAGAACCGGTTCTTGCCGAGCAAGCAGAATACTATCCGCGTCTTGCGGCACAAACCCACATTCCAATCGCCGCAGGCGAACGTATGTTCTCGCGCTTTGAGTTCAAACGCGTACTGGAAGCCGGCGGACTGGCGATTCTGCAACCCGATCTTTCTCATGCTGGTGGTATCACCGAGTGCTACAAAATTGCCGGTATGGCTGAAGCTTATGACGTTTCACTGGCTCCACATTGCCCGCTTGGCCCAATCGCACTGGCTGCATGTTTGCACATCGACTTTGTGTCCCGCAACGCGGTGTTCCAGGAACAAAGCATGGGGATTCATTACAACAAAGGTGCGGAATTACTCGACTTCGTAAAAAACAAAGACGATTTCAAAATGGATGGCGGTCACTTTATGCCATTAATGAAACCAGGCCTTGGTGTAGAAATTGATGAAGAAAAAGTCATTGAACGCAGTAAAAATGTAGCCGACTGGCGCAACCCTTTATGGCGTTACGAAGATGGTTCAATTGCCGAATGGTGAGGGTTATTTTATAAACCACCTGTAATACCCCAATAAATATAAAACACCCTCTGTATATAACAGGGCATGGTGGCTGGTATTGCCATGCCCAAATTCTGGAGACAGAACACGATGGATATTTCTGTAACCGCTACAAAACCTACGCGTCGTCGTTATGTGACGCTTATTATGATCTTTATTACCGTGGTTATTTGTTATGTCGACCGCGCTAATCTGGCCGTAGCCTCTGCCCATATTCAGGAAGAATTTGGTATTACCAAAACCCAGATGGGTTATATCTTCTCGGCTTTTGCCTGGCTTTATACTTTATGCCAGATTCCTGGCGGCTGGTTCCTTGACCGCGTCGGCTCGCGCATGACCTATTTTATTGCGATTTTCGGTTGGTCTGTCGCAACGTTATTCCAGGGTTTTGCTACCGGATTAATGTCGTTAATTGGCCTGCGTGCGATTACCGGTATTTTTGAAGCCCCTGCATTTCCGACGAACAACCGCATGGTAACCAGTTGGTTCCCGGAACATGAGCGTGCGTCTGCGGTAGGTTTTTATACTTCTGGCCAGTTCGTCGGGCTGGCATTCCTCACGCCGTTGCTTATCTGGATTCAGGAAATGCTGAGCTGGCACTGGGTGTTTATTATCACCGGTGGCGTAGGCATCATCTGGTCATTTATCTGGATTAAGGTTTATCAGTCACCGCGTGCCAGCAAAGGCATCAATCAGGCTGAACTGGATTATATTCGTGATGGCGGTGGCCTGGTCGATGGCGATGCGCCAACCGAGAAAAAATCCCGCATTCCTATGACCGCAGCCGACTGGAAACTGGTATTCCATCGCAAACTGGTTGGCGTTTATCTTGGCCAGTTTGCGGTCACGTCCACGCTGTGGTTTTTCCTGACCTGGTTCCCGAATTACCTCACGCAAGAAAAAGGCATTACTGCGCTGAAAGCCGGGTTTATGACTACCGTTCCATTCCTGGCCGCCTTCTTTGGCGTGCTGCTTTCGGGCTGGGTGGCTGACAGGCTGGTTCGCAAAGGCTATTCACTGGGGATTGCGCGCAAAACGCCAATCATCTGCGGCTTGCTGATCTCCACCTGCATTATGGGCGCGAACTACACCAATGATCCGGTGTGGATTATGACGCTAATGGCCATCGCCTTCTTTGGTAACGGCTTTGCTTCAATCACCTGGTCGCTAGTTTCGTCGCTGGCACCGATGCGCCTGATTGGTCTGACCGGCGGAGTATTCAACTTTGTTGGCGGCCTGGGCGGGATCACCGTTCCGCTGGTTGTCGGCTACCTTGCGCAGGGCTACGGTTTCGCCCCAGCGCTGGTTTATATCTCTGCTGTGGCGCTGCTTGGCGCACTCTCCTACATCCTGTTGGTGGGTAAAGTAGAAAGGGTGGGATAAAAATCTCCAGGCATTTACCCTGAGGCGTCAACGCTTCAGGGTGAAACTTCTAATATCTTGCATCACAGATTTTCCGTTGTGTAATCCCGGCAGGTGGGCTCATTTATGTTTAGCGGGATATGCGCAACGTTGCTCTGCATCAGCAATTTTCTTAATCCCGGAGCGGTTAAGCACCGGCTTTTGATGATTTTGCCGTAGAGTTTAATGCGTAGTTTCCTTGTTGCGCGCCAGTACGCATCGTTGGGATCCTCTGCTTTGTTCTTCAGCACTGAATTAAGGATCTCTGCACTGTCGAGCGCATAGCTAATTCCTTCGAGTGAACTTGCGCTGATAAAACCTGCCGCCTCGCCAATCAAAAACGCATTTTCTTTCCCGCAAATAAAATCTGCCCATCGCGATGGAAATAGTACGGTGCATTTTTCACTTTTTACCTTTTCTCCGAATCGGAAATGGAATGCGGCCATCTTTTCTTTCAGACTTTCAAAGCGTTGCTGTCCCTCTTTCATTGGATACGCGCCACCAAAGATAAAATAGCCGTCTTTACTGATACTCCAGGAATAACAATTCGTTACGTCATTATCAAAAATACATGAGTAAAACGGCGCGGGGTGCTGTTCTACAAACCACTGCTGAATGGCGACGTATTTGCGAATCTGATGATCGGGATACAGGTGGCGATGAACCAGAGAATTAGCCCCGTCGGCACCGACGAGATAATCAGCGGTAACGTGCTGTTTTTGGCCATCGCTGTGAAAAACCACCTGCCATTTACCCTCTTCACGCCAGATTTTCTGGCACAGACTGTCATGGTGAACCACAACGTCATCAGGAATAAGCGATTTCATCCATAAATCAAATGCGTGGCGATTGATGTTGATATAGCTACGCTGGTAGTTGCGAGTGAGTGATGTCTCCACATCGACCGTCTTGACGCTAAAAATTTGCGGGTTGGCGATGACCTCGACTGGCAGGGTTATACCGTCACGAATAAATGAGCGTTGGGCGTCCGGTGCCAGTAGTCCACCGCAGGGTTTGGTGAATCCATCAGTGCCATGCTGGTGTTTTTTATCTAGTGCAATCACACGCTTCGATCCGGCTAATTGCCGTGCCAGCGCTGAGCCTGCGGGCCCTAATCCAATAATTGCTACGTCGAAATGTTCCATTGTCTTTGCCTCAGGTAGAGAATGAACGGCAATGTACAAAACGAATATGAAGTCAGCGTGAAGTTTTGCTGCGGCCAGTATCTATGTGTACTGTACTCTTCTCTCTTTGATGTCATTGTCTGGATAACGACATGAAACAACTCACTTTTGCATCTCGTCATCATCAACTCACCAACACCCATACCTGGACTCCAGATAGCCAATATCTGGTGTTTGATGTGCGCCCTTCTGGCGCGTCGTTTACCAGCGAAACCATTGAGCGCGTTAATATCAATACCGGCGAAGTGCAGGTTGTGTACCGGGCATCACTGGGTGCGCATGTTGGCGTAGTGACGGTAAATCCGCAGCAACCTGAGCGTTATGTTTTTATCCACGGCCCCGAAAATCCTGATGAAACCTGGCAGTACGATTTCCATCACCGCCGTGGCGTGGTGGTCGAAAACGGGATGGCAACCAATCTCGACGCAATGGATATCACCCCACCCTTTACCAAAGGCGCACTGCGCGGCGGCAGTCATGTTCATGTCTGGAGCCACGATGGTTCACGCCTGAGCTTCACCTATAACGACCACGTCATGCATGAATACGACGCGGCGCAAGATTTGCGTAACGTCGGCATTGCGCTGCCTTACGGGCCTGTGACACCCGCGAAGCAACATCCTCGTGAATATGACGGCAGCCATTATTGCGTGTTGGTTAGCCGCACGACATCCACGCCACAGGCAGGCAGTGATGACATAAACCGTGCTTACGAAGAAGGTTGGGTAGGCAATAATGGCTACCGTAAAGCAGATGGAGACCAACAGCGCTGGGCGCTGGCGTTTATCGGCGATACGCTTTCAGAAAGCGGCGACAAAGTGCCAGAGCTGTTTATCGTTGATTTGCCCGAGAACAAAGAGGCGTATTTTATTGCGGGTGATGAGCCGATTGAAGGCACGCAAACTACGCTTCCTGCGCCACCTGCGGGTGTGCAGCAACGTCGCCTTACGTTTACTCACCAGCACTGCTATCCCGGTTTAACCCCGCAGCCACGGCATTGGGTGAGAAGCTCCCCGGATGGCAGTTTGCTGGCATTTTTGATGCGTGACGATTCAGGTGTGGTGCAGATGTTTCTGGTTTCACCCAACGGCGGGGAGCCACGCCAGCTTACGCAGGGTAAAGATGACATTCAGTCGGCGTTTAACTGGCACCCGTCAGGGCGGGCTATGGGCTTTGTGCAGAACAATCGGATTGTATTGTGCGATGTGAATAATGGTGCCATTACACCGCTCACGCCGCCAAATGGCAACGAGCCATCAGCGGATGCGGTGGTGTTTTCACCCGATGGGAAACAGGTTGCGTGGATGCAAGATGTCGACGGCTTCCGCCAGCTATTTATGACCCAAACAGGGCTTTAATTACTGAACGGGCGGGATCACAGAATTGGTCGCCAGGTTCTTGCTCTCGCTCGCTTCAACCCTGGATTTTAGTGATTTATCTTCACGGAACAGATCCCACGGTAACAACACGGTATCCGCTACTGCGGTAAATGGCATATCGAGCGCGACAAATGGCTTGTATCCCCAGCTCGTTTCGCTGTCAGTCAGCATTTCGTAGCTTGCGCGAGTGCCGGGATAGGTTCCCTCTTGCCCACCTGTGTGAGTCATAACACTTGAACATCCACTGACTGTCAGAAGCCCGCTGCCCAGAATTATTGTTGGAAGATAACTTTTCATCATCACTGTTAATTTTCGTTAATAAGGGCCATTTCCGGCCTGGCTGCATTGGGTTATATCACCCATACAGAGAATAAAAACTGTGCGGTTGCCACTCTGTGGCGGCTATCGCAGATTAATCTTGTTTACTCCACAAGGAGTCTATGTACTGACAGCTAATGTCGCAAAAAATTTCCTTTTGTACCCTTGAAAAGCGTAGATAAGGACCGATTTTAGGAATGTAGCCAATAACAGTACGCCGTAAGGGTACTGGGTTCCTGAAGCCTGTCCATGATGGAAGGCAATGTTTGATTCTCGCTGATTATCAGGAGTTTTAATTTATGCGTAATTTCGACTTATCCCCGCTCTACCGTTCTGCAATCGGGTTTGATCGTCTGTTCAACCTGCTGGAAAACAACCAGGGTCAGAGCAACGGCGGCTATCCTCCATACAATGTTGAATTGGTTGATGAAAACAACTATCGCATTGCCATTGCTGTTGCCGGTTTCGCGGAAAGCGAGCTGGAAATCACAGCCCAGGATAACCTGCTGGTAGTAAAAGGCGCGCATGCAGACCCACAGCCAGAGCGCACTTACCTGTATCAGGGGATTGCTGAACGCAACTTCGAACGCAAATTCCAGTTAGCCGAAAACATCCACATTCGTGGCGCTAATCTGGTTAACGGCCTGCTGTACATCGACCTGGAACGCGTGATTCCGGAAGCGATGAAACCGCGCCGTATCGAGATCAATTAATTCTGCGGGTCGCATTAAGCGGCCCACACCAAAAATTTAACCAGACTTAGGCTTGCCGACAGGGAGCCTAAGGCTCATACCCGAGCAACTTCATGATGCAGGTAGGCGGCAATCGAATGAATCCCGATGAGCTTACTAAAGTAAGCGATTCGGGTGAACGAGAGCAGCCAACAACCCTGAATCTTGAAGGGCGATGGGTAAAACTCGCTTCATAGAAGGAGAATAACTATGCGTAACTACGATTTATCACCTCTGCTGCGTCAATGGATCGGTTTTGACAAATTGGCTAACGCCTTACAAACCAGCAGCGAAGGTCAGACATTCCCGCCTTACAATATTGAAAAAGGCGATGACAACCATTACCGCATTACGCTTGCGCTGGCAGGGTTCCGCCAGGAAGATCTCGAAATCGAGCTGGAAGGCACGCGTCTGCATGTAAAAGGGACGCCGGTAAAATCTGAAAAAGAGACCACCTGGCTGCATCAGGGGTTAGTGACTCAGCCATTTAACCTGAGCTTCACCCTCGCGGAATACATGAAAGTTTCCGGCGCGACCTTTACCAACGGTCTGCTGCACATCGACCTGGTACGCGAAATTCCGGAAGAAGTCGCACCGAAACGCATCGCCATCAGTGAACGCCCGGCGCTTAATAGTTAATAGTAGTAATCCCCTTTTGAGGCCCCATTTTATGGGGCCTTTTTTGTGCTCTGCACCCCATTAACTCCCCTGCCTCTCTGCCAGAATCCTTGTTAACAATAATGTTATTCACAGGGAATTCTTAAATGAGTGGAATAGCGTTAACCGTCAGTATGTTGGCATTGGTCGCAGTCGTGGGCTTGTGGATTGGTAACATCAAAATTCGCGGCGTTGGGTTTGGCATCGGAGGTGTGTTGTTCGGCGGGATTATCGTCGGCCATTTTATCAATCAGGCGGGAGTAAACCTGAATGGCGATATGCTTCATTTCATTCAAGAATTTGGCCTGATTCTTTTCGTTTACACCATCGGCATTCAAGTGGGGCCAGGTTTCTTCTCGTCATTACGGGTTTCCGGCCTGCGTCTTAATCTCTTTGCACTGCTCATTGTGGTGATTGGCGCGCTGGTTACGGCACTCATCTATAAAATTTTCGATGTTCCGTTACCGGTGGTGCTTGGGATTTTCTCGGGTGCGGTAACGAATACTCCGGCACTCGGTGCGGGCCAGCAAATTCTGACCGATCTCGGCACACCTGCGGAGTTGGTGGATAAAATGGGGATGAGCTACGCGATGGCCTATCCCTTCGGCATTTGCGGAATTTTGCTCACCATGTGGCTCATTCGTATGGCTTTTCGCATCAATGTCGATCAAGAAGCGCAGCGTTTTGATAGCAGCTCAGGGCAATATCACGCACAACTCCAGACGATGAATATCTGCGTTGCCAACCCGAATCTCAACGGATTACCGATTCAGGATGTTCCGGTACTCAATAGCGACACCATTATCTGCTCGCGCCTGAAACGCGGTGAATTGCTGATGGTTCCGGCGCCTGGCACCATCATTCAAACCGGAGATTTATTGCACCTGGTCGGCCAGGAAAAAGATCTGCACTCCGCATTGCTGGTGATTGGCCAGCAGGTGGATACCTCACTTTCCACACGTGGCACTGATTTACGTGTGGAGCGCGTGGTGGTGACGAACGAGAAAGTGCTCGGCAAGAAAATCCGCGACCTGCATTTAAAACAAAAGTATGACGTGGTGATTTCACGCCTGAATCGTGCGGGCGTCGAGCTGGTTGCCAGCAGCAATGCCAGCCTGCAATTTGGCGATATCCTCAATCTGGTGGGCCGTCCGGAATCCATAGAGGCGGTGGCGGCAGAGGTGGGGAACGCGCAGCAAAAACTCCAGCAGGTGCAAATGCTGCCGGTGTTTATCGGTATTGGGCTTGGCGTGCTGCTCGGATCTATCCCGCTGTTTATTCCGGGCTTCCCGGTTGCACTGCGTCTCGGATTAGCGGGCGGGCCGCTGATTATGGCAATTATCCTGGGGAGAATCGGAAGCATCGGCAAGCTGTATTGGTTTATGCCGCCGAGTGCGAATCTGGCGCTGCGGGAATTGGGGATTGTGCTATTTCTGGCGGTCGTCGGTTTAAAATCTGGCGGTGATTTTATCGGCACCTTGCTGCATGGTGACGGTGTGAGCTGGATTGGCTACGGCATTCTGATTACCGGAATTCCGCTACTGGTCACGGCGTTGGTTGCCCGGCTCCTCGCCAAAATGAATTACCTGACGCTGTGCGGCATGCTGGCCGGTTCGATGACCGATCCGCCCGCTCTGGCCTTCGCAAACGGTTTGCACGCGACCAGTGGTGCCGCAGCACTTTCTTACGCCACGGTTTATCCGTTGGTGATGTTCCTGCGCATTATCACGCCGCAGCTTCTGGCCGTGCTGTTCTGGATGTAATGACGATGAATGCCAGCGCTTACAGGTGTACCCGGCGTAAATGGTAATCCACCTGGTATTCGCTGGCATTGCGGAACATTACGGAATAATTCACATAGTCACCGCTGTCGCTATATGACAGCGATGTGATACGCAGAATGGGAGTTAGCTCATCAATGTTGAGCAATTTCGCCATCTTCTTGTCTGCTAATACTGGCGTCAGGCTTTCATAGTTACCGCACACGATAATGTGGCACTCATCCTCGATATAACTGAATTTTGAACCTTCCAGATGTGCGATGGACAAATTACGGAATAATTTCAACGGCATATAGCTGTCTTCTACCATCAGCGGTTTGCCATCTACCGAGCGCACCCGGCGCGAGAAATAGATCCGTTCATCAATATTAATGCGCAACTGACTGGCGATGGCGGGCGGTGCGGGCATTATCAGAAACTCCAGCACATTACTCACCACCTCTTTGCCCTGGTTGCGCATCACCTCAATAAAACCCGTCAGGTTGCTGGTTTCGTGGTGAACGTCTTTATTCGCCACGTAGGTGCCGCTGCCGTGGCGGCGCACAACTAACCCCCAGCTCACCAGTAAATCTATAGCCTTGCGTAAAGTCATTCTTGATACGCCGAACTCGCTCGCCAGACGCTTTTCAGAAGGCAATGGGCTGCCAATATTGTAATCCGCTGAATTAAGCCGGATGCGTAACCTGTCAGCGATAGATTTGTAGATCACCTGTAGACCTCTTAATGACTTCGCGCTGGGCTTAATAAACCCTCGTTCCATTAATCAATTATTTGATTTAAATGATTTTAATTTCGCATTCACCTAATGAATTAGAAAGGAAAAATCACTGTGTCTAGTTATTAATCAAAAAGTAGACAACTTACACCAAATAAAAACTATGAAAGCGATCACGAATCGGTGCGACGGGCAACGATAAGTCACCTGCGTCTCCCTACTCTCAGTCTCAGGCCAGCGTTAAAAAATAAGGCCATTTACCCTACAGGTTGTTACGTGAGGATTTAAAAATGCTCAGTCAAATACAACGTTTTGGTGGCGCAATGTTTACCCCGGTTTTGTTGTTTCCGTTCGCCGGGATTGTCGTCGGTATCGCCATCATGCTGCGCAATCCGATGTTCGTCGGTGAAGCGCTCACCGCACCCGATAATTTATTCGCGCAAATTGTTCACATTATTGAAGAAGGTGGCTGGACGGTATTCCGTAATATGCCGCTGATTTTTGCCGTCGGCTTACCGATTGGCCTCGCTAAGCAAGCGCAGGGCCGTGCTTGCTTAGCGGTGCTGGTGAGCTTTATGACCTGGAACTACTTCATCAACGCCATGGGGATGACCTGGGGCCATTATTTCGGTGTCGATTTCAACGCCGATCCGGTGGCGGGATCCGGGCTAACCATGATTGCCGGGATCAAAACGCTTGATACCAGCATCATCGGCGCGATTGTTATCTCCGGGTTTGTCACGGCTATCCACAACCGCTATTTCGAAAAACAACTCCCTGTCTTTCTCGGTATCTTCCAGGGCAGTTCATTTGTCGTGATTGTCGCCTTCTTCGCCATGATCCCTTGCGCCTGGTTTACCCTGTTTGGTTGGCCAAAAGTGCAAATGGGCATTGAATCCCTCCAGGAATTCTTGCGCAGCGCCGGTTCGCTTGGCGTCTGGGTGTATACGTTCCTGGAACGCATTCTGATTCCAACCGGCCTGCATCACTTTATCTACGGTCCGTTTATCTTTGGCCCGGCGGTCGTGGAAGGGGGCATTCAGGTTTACTGGGCGCAGCATTTACAGGAGTTCAGCCAAAGCACGCTGCCGCTGAAAACCCTGTTCCCGGAAGGCGGATTTGCGCTGCACGGTAACTCCAAGATATTTGGTTGCCTCGGGATTGCTCTCGCGCTGTACGCCACTTCTGCTCCTGAAAACCGCGTGAAAGTCGCAGGCTTGCTGATACCCGCAACACTCACCGCGATGCTAGTGGGCATTACCGAACCGCTTGAATTTACCTTCCTGTTTATCTCGCCGGTTTTATTTGCCGTCCATGCATTCCTCGCCGCAACGATGGCGACCGTGATGTACATGTGTGGCGTGGTGGGCAACATGGGTGGCGGGCTTCTCGACCAGTTCCTGCCGCAAAACTGGATACCGATGTTCCACAACCACGCGTCGATGATGTTTATCCAGATTGGTATCGGTCTGGCCTTCACCGGCATCTACTTTGTGGTGTTCCGCACCCTAATCTTGCGCTTCAACCTGAAAACGCCAGGCCGTGAAGAGAGTGAGATCAAGCTGTACAGCAAAGCGGATTACCAGGCGTCCCGCAGTCAGACAACGGCTGCTGCCACCAAAGAAACCAAACAAGGCCAGGCTGCTGGCATCCTCGAAGCGCTGGGCGGTACTGGCAACATTCTTAGCGTCAATAACTGTGCGACTCGCTTACGCATCACCCTTGCGGATATGGCGCAGACGCAAAGCGACGACATTTTCAAAGCGCTGGGAGCCCACGGAGTGGTGCGACGCGGCAACGGTATTCAGGTGATTGTGGGCCTGCATGTCCCGCAAGTCCGAGACCAACTTGAAACCCTGATGAAAGACACTTCTTTGACCGAACTTAAATCCATGACGGAGGCAGTATCATGAAAAAATTCTCTGTAGTAGTAGCCGGTGGCGGCAGCACATTCACTCCTGGTATCGTATTGATGTTACTGGCAAACCAGCACCGCTTCCCGCTGCGCGCCCTGAAGTTCTATGACAACGATGGCGCACGTCAGGAAACGATTGCAGAAGCGTGCAAAGTCATCCTCAAAGAGCAGGCTCCTGAAATCGAGTTCAGCTATACCACCGATCCGAAAGAAGCCTTTACCGATGTGGACTTCGTGATGGCGCACATCCGTGTGGGTAAGTACCCGATGCGTGAAAAAGACGAGAAAATCCCACTGCGCCACGGTGTACTGGGTCAGGAAACCTGCGGTCCAGGCGGGATTGCCTACGGCATGCGCTCCATCGGCGGGGTATTAGAGCTGGTTGATTTCATGGAAAAATATTCGCCAAACGCCTGGATGCTTAACTATTCCAACCCGGCGGCGATTGTGGCTGAAGCCACGCGTAAACTGCGTCCGAACGCGAAGATTCTCAACATTTGCGATATGCCAATCGGCATTGAAAGCCGCATGGCGCAAATCGCTGGCCTGAAAGATCGTAAAGAGATGCGCGTACGTTATTACGGCCTCAACCACTTTGGCTGGTGGACATCAATCGAGGATAAAAATGGCAATGATTTGATGTCGAAGATCCGCGAACATGTGGCTAAATTTGGTTATGTTCCACCATCAGATGAGCATGGGACTGAAGCAAGCTGGAATGACACATTCTCTAAAGCAAAAGACGTATGGGCTTTAGACCCGAGCACCTTCCCGAATACTTACCTGAAATATTATCTGTTCCCGGATTATGTGGTTGAGCACTCCAACCCGGAACACACTCGCGCCAACGAAGTGATGGAACACCGCGAAAAACATGTGTTTGGTTCCTGTAATGCCATCATTCAGGCCGGGAAATCATCGGCTGGGGAACTTGAGATTGACGAACATGCGTCGTACATCGTCGATCTGGCGGCGGCAATTGCCTTTAACACACAAGAACGCATGCTTTTGATTGTGCCGAACAACGGCGCGATTAATAACTTTGACCCGGAAGCGATGGTCGAAATTCCATGTCTGGTCGGTAAAAGCGGGCCGGAACCGCTGGTTGTCGGCAACATTCCGCAATTCCAGAAAGGGTTGATGAGCCAGCAGGTGGCGGTAGAAAAACTGGTGGTCGAAGCCTGGGAAGAAGGCTCTTACGTGAAGTTATGGCAGGCGATTACGCTGTCTAAAACCGTGCCAAGTGCATCGGTTGCCAAAGCTATTCTTGATGATTTGATTGAGGCAAACAAAGAGTACTGGCCTGAGTTGAAATAGGTTAGTAGGGTGTGGGTCGCCCTCACCCTAACCCTCTCCCACAGGGAGAGGGAACTGTTCGGTTTTCTCCCTCACCTGGGGGTGAGGGCTCTGTAATTACTTCGCTTTTGCCAGATACTGCGCCATCTCTGCTTCTGGCACCATGCCACCGCCCGTCGCCCAAACGATATGCGTGGCGTTTTGTAGCTGTTCAGCGGTGAAACCGTGCATCTGATGGTAAGCCGTATCCGCACTGATGTGCAGCGGGCCAGGCATTCCTGCTAATGCGGAAGGCTCAAGGCGAATATTCTCTTCATCTGCAAGCCAGCCGAGTAGCGTATACATCGTCTGATCTTCAAGAGTATAGAAACCGTCGAGCAAGCGCTGCATCGCACGCCCGACAAAACCGGATGCACGCCCCACCGCCAGGCCATCTGCGGCAGTAACATTATCAATGCCTAAATCCTGCACGGAAATTGTGTCATGCAGGCCGGTGTAAACGCCCAGCAGCATGCATGGCGAGTGAGTCGGCTCGGCGAAAATGCAGTGAACGTGATCGCCGAACGCCATTTTCAGACCAAATGCTACGCCGCCAGGGCCGCCGCCTACACCGCACGGCAGATAAACAAACAGCGGATGCTGTTCATCCACAACGCGTCCGAGCTGCGCGAACTGGTCTTTCAAGCGCTGGCCAGCAACCGAATAGCCGAGGAATAATGTGCGCGAGTTTTCGTCGTCGATAAAGAAACAATTCGGGTCGGATTCAGCGGCTTTACGACCTTGTTCAACGGCGACACCGTAATCTTCTTCGTACTCCACAACCGTCACGCCGTGGCTGCGCAATTTGGCTTTCTTCCAGGCGCGGGCGTCGGCAGACATATGCACGGTGACGTTAAAACCAATGCGCGCGCTCATTATTCCGATGGATAACCCCAGGTTGCCGGTTGAACCCACGGCAATGCTGTATTTGCTGAAAAATTCTTTAAATTCAGCCGTCAATAGCTTGCTGTAATCGTCTTCGGTGGTCAGCAACCCGGCTGCAATCGCCAGTTTTTCGGCGTGAGTCAGAACTTCATAAATCCCGCCACGCGCTTTGATCGAACCTGAAATCGGCAGATGACTGTCTTTTTTGAGCCACATCTGGCCGCCAATCACCTGCTTAAACTCTTTCTCCAGGCGCTTTTGCATCGCCGGAATCGCCACCATTTCTGATTCGATAATCCCGTTGGTGGCGGCTGTTTCTGGAAACGCCTGCGACAGATAAGGTGCGAAACGCGTCAGACGGGCGTGCGCATCCTGAATATCTTCAGCCGTCAGACCGACGTACGGCAAGCCTTCGGCAAGCGTGGTGGTTTGCGGGTTAAACCAGCGTGTTTCTTGCAGCGCAACTAAATCGCGAACCAGGGGAAACTGTTGAATCAATGTGTTTATTTCAGCGTTTTTCATAAGACAATCTCTTTGCGCTTAAATGATAAAGGAAAGCAGGAACGTTGCGCCCAGTGCCAACACAGAGGCGATAAAAGTCGCCGTTGTATAGTATTTGAATGTTTCGTTGAGTGTCGCGCCGCAATACTGTTTCACCAGCCAGAACAGCGAATCAGTCACGATGGTGCAACCAATCGCGCCGGCACCGATAGCAATGGTGATAATCTCCGGGCTAACGTTGGGATAAAGCGGCAGCATCGGGGCGACAATCGCGGTAGCTCCCATCATGGCGACCGTTGCCGAGCCGACAGCCGCATGCAGAATTAGCGCGACCAGCCAGGCCAGCAAAATCGGGTGCATATGCAAATTCGACAGCAATACCGCCAGTGAATCAGCCAGGCCACTGGTTTTCAGAATCGCGTTAAACGCACCACCCGCACCGATAATCAGCAAAATATTGGCAATAGAAGCAAAGCCATTTTCGGTATGCGTCAGGAGTTTGCTCATCCCGATATGCTGGCGTATCCCAAGCACGTAATAGGCGACAAACACCGCAATAAACATGGCGGTAATCGGGTTGCCGATAAACTCCAGCAGCGTATACAACGTACCGCTTTTCGCCATATCTCCGTTGATTTACCGCCTTCTTCTGGCATTGGTTTTGACCGCTCAGACTTAGCGGTGATTGCCGCTGTGAACCAGGTGGGCGTGGCAATGGGACGGAAAAGACTGGTGCAAAAACGTATCGACAAGGGCGAGCTGGTGGCCCCATTTGGAGACATGATCCTGAAATGCCATCAGCATTACTACGCCACCACACTTCCTGGGCGGCAGTGGCCTAAAATTGAAGCGTTTATTCAGTGGATGCAGTCACAAGTTTGATTTTTAGATTGATGCTGGGTGGCAATGACGCGAAGGTAATGCGCTGCCAGACATGATAATTCTGCCTGCTTCTCCTGAAAACTGGTGAGGTAGACATGCCACTGATTCTTCCCCGTGACACCCATTTTCACCATCCGCTGGAAAAGGTGATGTTCCATTTTTGGCAACCGGAAAGCAGCATCAGTCTTGAGCATACTCACGAATATAGTGAGCTATTTTTGGTTGAAAGTGGCAGTGGGATACATGTTTGTAATGAGAAGCCTTATTTACTGACTTCCGGCATGCTCTGTTACCTTAATCGCCAGGATTATCATCTGTTTGAGGCGATGAAAGATCTAAAGCAAATCAATTTTCTATATCTCGGTCGTGACCAATTCAATGTGCTAAAAAACATCGCACATTTGCTACCTGACACTGAGGAAAGCCATGTCTGGCAAATTGATAACCGCATCATGCTGCGCATCATTGAGCGCTTGGGGAGTTTTAAAGAACTGCAATTCGACGATAAATTGATGGCAGAGAGCCACAAAGAGATGATTTTTCTTGAAGTGCTGCATACGCTACGCCAGTGGCGTTATAAAACACAGGATTTCCACTCAAGTGATGACCGCCTCAGTCAGATGATTATTTATTTGAATAGCCATTATGCGCAGTCGCTAGATATCGACCAACTTTGCCAACAGTTTGGTATGGCGCGTCGTACTTTGCAGCGTGCATTTGTGCAATACACGGGCATCTCGCCGCAGCAATACCTTTCGTTATTGCGTCTGTTACAGGCAAAGTATTGGCTGCGTTTTTCAGACCAAAGCGTGGGGGATGTGGCAGGTAAGTGCGGTTTCAGCGATATCAGTCACTTTTCCAGAAGCTTCCGCAAGCAGTTTGGGATATCGCCGAATCAGTGTCGGTAGGCTGACCTTACGTTAACTCCAGCACTTCCAGCTCAGTGGGCTTTGTCACCGTATCATGTGGTACATCGCGGAAAATCGGCAATGCTTCCCAACGCAGCCAGTAACGCGATTGCGGTGAATAATCGCTGTTTAATGCAGCCATAATCTGAACTTCGGCATCGGGATGCGTTTCTTGATGAGGTCGCCAGAACGCTTCCGGTATCAGACTTTCCAGCGGTTTGGTTTCCACTATACGTAAATTCTCTTCGTCGATAATCCAGATACCCTTACCGGTCCACAGCGACGTCCACTCGACCTCCAGCATTTCATTGCCTACGGCTCGTGGTGCTGAAAGCGTGATATCTGGCGGAATCGAGCCGCCGCCGCTGAAATCCCAGCGAAATGTCCATTGGCTTAGCTGCTCTTTTTGCCAGTGGCATTTGTCGTCCGGCCTTGCGAGCCAGGCCTGGGAATGGCCGGCTGCATCATAGCGATGGAAAATCAGCACTACCCGGCCCTGATTATCAAAACCGACTTCCTGAACCATATTAATCAGCCCGTCGCCGATACCGGCATTATCCACAATTTCGCCACTGCAACGTGATATGGGCAATGCCAACGGTGTACCGTCTGATTTTTCCCAATGGATCAAGTCGCGGCTGCGTGCATAAGAGAGATTATTGTTGGTTTCACAATGAGGTGATTCGCGCCACATCCATACCATATGCCAGTAGTTGTCAGGGCCTTGTACTGGCTGGCGAGCATAACCGTTGCGTGCGCCTTCTCCGTTAAGCAGTGGCGTGTCTAATAAACGCGTCCACTGCTGTGTTTGAGGCTGATAGACGTTATAAATATCATCACCATTGCCGCTACACCCATCGCGATAGCGGAACAGCAAGCGCCCCTGATTATCTTTAAAAAATACGGGGTAAGTGGTGCGGTTTTCCCGGTCACCAACCATGTGTGGAACGCAACGTAGCGACGTAATATCCAGTGGTTTCTCTGAGCGAAAATAGATCAGCGGGTCAACATGCATATTGCCAGCCAGGTGTATAAACCCGGCACTATCTATCGCCATGGTCAGATAATTGTGGGAATCAAAATCGGTGAAATGCGCAGGGCGCTTTCGTTCGTCTATCCAAAACCCTTCTGGTTGAAACTGTGTCCAGTTGCCATCAGGCAGTGCCCGGTTTCCCACGGTAAGGCGATGATTTTCATCATACCAGGCGGCAAACTGTTGGTTTCCATGGTTCATTAGGCAAAACAAAACGGTGAAATCGGCACAGGCTTTGCCTGGCGTTACTGAGGTGAGACATGGCATCACAGACTCTCCTGAAGGGATAAATGTTGTTTGTTACGCAGAAAATAAACGGCCAGCACAATCGCGCCGATGGGATGCAAAGTTGCCCCGATATACACCGGTAGCGAATAGCCGAAATGGTCGATAATCGTGCCGACAAAGCCGTTGAAAATAATGGAGGTGACACCTCCTAACGCGCTCATCACCCCGATAGCGGTAGCAATGGCAATGCGTGGGGCAAGGCCGCCCATCATAATGGTCGCCATGCTCAGCCAGGCTGTACACATGAAGTTAATGATCGTCATGATGGCCACCGCAGCATACGGATTCGTCATTGAAGGCAGCAGGAAAACGAGAGGCGACAAACAAGTCACTGACCAGATAATGGTGAGCCTTGCGCGTGTGGAACTCATTCCGCGAGCGACTAATCTGTCCGACATCCAGCACGCTGCCAGCACACCAAACACAGCTACCAGCGGCGGGAACCACATCATTTTGCCAACCTGTGCCAGCGTCATACCAATCTTTTCCTGCATAAACCCAACCTGCCAATACTGATAAAAGAACCAGAACGGGTCGGTGAGTAAGCGGGCTATGAGTAGCGCCCAAATGGGTTTTGAGGTCAGCACCATTTTGTAACGCTGCAAAAGTGGCACGTTCGCCGAGTTTTCGTGGGGGACTTCTTCTACAGCGGCTGGCGTACGGCGGCTGGAATAAAACCACATCAGCCCAACAACGACTCCTGCGATTGCCGGAATAAAGAATGCCCAGCGCCAGCCTGTGGATAGCGTTACCCAGGCGACAAATGGCGGGGCTAGAATCAGGCCAAGGGACTGGATGATATTGGTGAGTTGGAAGGCAAAGGCGCGTTTTTCTGCCTTAAACCAGGTAAAAACTGCGAGTGTTAAGGCCGGGACAATGCCGGACTCTGCCAGCCCCAGCAATACTCGCCCGGCGATCAGACCGTTAAGCGAAGTAGACATGCCGGTAATCAGCGTGGCAATTGACATCACGACCATCAGCGCGCTCAACACATAACGGCTGCCAAAACGGTCAACGATGCCGCCAACGATGAAGTACATCAAGGTATAAGGGATCATAAATGCGCTGATCAGTATTGAGTAATCGGTATTACTCAGGCTGAGTTCATGCATCAATGTGGTTTTTAGAATCGAAACAATCTGCCTGTCTAATGAAAAGAAAAACAACACACCGCCAAGTATCAACAGCAGCACCCAAATCAGCATACTGCCGCTATCGCGATGGACATTACTGGTAGCCAGTTGACTCATCATATTCTCCGCTACTTCATTATTTTTTCTGATAAAGCTGGATAAGAGGTCTGGCGAGTATATCGAGGCGTAAACATATCTCTGGCAAGACAACAAGCGGCTGTGAATTACCTCACGTTGATTTGTACGGCTGTGCCATTGTCCTGGTGGAAACGGCACTTTTTACCAGGTTACCTGTCTTTAGCGGGCTGATTCAGAATTACACCTGCAATTATTGGTTGATGCATTTCGTTAAGTTATGTATTTTTATGCAAATTAAATGCATAAATAATTCGTCAGGAGCGTCACATGTTAAGGATGTTTGCCAAGTCAGTTCTTTTAGCCGGGTGCATGGTTTCCACCGTTCTCACTTCCGCCTACGCCGCGCAGCAGACTTATGTGGTCGGCTCTGGCGGCACTTACCGTCCATTTGAATTTGAAAACAGCCAGAAGCAACTGGAAGGCTTCGATATCGACATCATCAAGGCCATCGCAAAAGTGGAAGGCTTTGATATCAAACTGGTTAACACGCCGTGGGAAGGTATTTTCGCCACCCTGAATTCTGGCGATCGCGACATTATTATTTCCGGCATCACCATCACCGACAAGCGTAAAGCAATGGTCGATTTCTCCGCGCCTTACTTCCCGGCAGAGCAATCCATCGTGGTGCCGAACGACTCCAAAGTGGATTCTGTTAACGCGCTCAAAGGTAAGAAAGTTGGCGTGGTGAACTCCAGTGCGGGCGATACCGTAGTGTCCGACACGTTGGGTAAAAACAGCACCGACATCAAACGTTTTGATAACACGCCATTGATGCTGCAAGAGCTGGCTGAAGACGGCATCGACGCGGCTGTTGGTGACGTTGGTGTGGTGAAGTACTACATCAAATCTCACCCGGAAAAAGCCTTGAAAGCCGTTAAAGACGACAAATTTGAACGCCAGTATTTCGGTATCGCGGTCGCAAAAGATAACCAGGAGTTGTTGGGTAAAATTAACTCCGGCCTGAAGAAAATCGTTGCCGATGGGACTTACGCAAAAATCTATTCCACGTGGTTTGATAGCAACGTTCCAACCCTCCCCGCTGAATAATTTGTTATACCCGTTAGCATTCGAGTTGCAGCCAGGCGGCAAGAGAGTAAGTCCCCAGGAGCTTACTTGAGTAAGTGACTGGGGCGAAGGAGCGCAGCCAACACCCCTGCAGCTTGAAGGATAATGGGTATATGACTTGAGGCCGTTTCGGCCCCAACAAGGACAGGTATGACCGGATTTCGCTGGGAGATAATCTCAGAATACGCGCCGCTATTTATGCAAGGTGCGATCATGACCATCAAGTGCACCATCATCTGCGTTATTTTAGGCACCACCTGGGGCTTGTTGCTTGGGCTAGGCCGCATGGCGCACGCCGAAGATGGCCCGTGGAAACACGTGCTGCGTTACGCCGTGCAGTGGCCAGTGCGCGTTTATGTGAGCGCTTTCCGTGGCACGCCATTGTTTGTGCAAATCATGGTGGTTCATTTTGCGCTGGTGCCGCTGTTTATTAACCCGCGTGACGGCATGTTAGTGACCAGCGGACTGATGTCGGTGGATTTCGCACGCATGCTGCGCTCGGAATACGGCGCGTTTCTTTCGTGTGTGGTGGCGATTACGCTGAACGCGGGAGCTTACGTTTCGGAAATTTTCCGCGCCGGTATTCAGTCAATCGACAAAGGCCAGATGGAAGCGTCACGTGCGCTGGGAATGGGCTGGGGAAAAACGATGCGCAAAGTGATTTTGCCGCAGGCGTTCCGCCGCATCCTGCCGCCGTTGGGCAATAACGCTATCGCTATCGTGAAGGATTCTTCACTGGCTTCAGCGATTGGTCTGGCCGATCTGGCTTATGCAGCGCGTACTGTTTCTGGCGCTTATGCGACTTATTGGGAACCATATCTGACAATTTCATTAGTTTATTGGGTTCTGACGTTCCTGCTTTCGCTGATGGTGCAACACATGGAAAAGAGGTTTGGCAAAAGTGATTCACGTTAAAGACTTGCAGAAACAGTTTGGCAAAACCCATGTGCTGCGCGGCATTTCATGTGATATCGCGCCGCAAGAAGTGGTGTGCGTCATTGGTCCATCCGGTTCCGGGAAAAGTACTTTCCTGCGTTGTCTGAACGCGCTGGAAAAACCAGACGGCGGTGAAGTCGTGGTCAACGGTTACGCGGTTCATGACCCGAAAACCAACCTGAATACGCTGCGCTCTGGCGTTGGCATGGTCTTCCAGCGTTTTAACCTGTTCCCACATATGACGGTGCTGGAAAACCTGACGATGGCGCCGATCTCGCTAAAAGGTTTGTCGAAAGCCGAAGCGGTATCACGCGCCGAAAAGCTGCTGCAAAAGGTGGGGTTGATAGACAAGATTGATGCCTGGCCGTCAAGCCTTTCCGGTGGGCAACAGCAACGTGTGGCGATTGCGCGTGCGCTGGCGATGGAGCCGTCGATCATTTTGTTTGATGAGCCAACTTCAGCACTCGACCCTGAACTGGTGGGCGAAGTGCTGGCAGTCATGAAACAGCTGGCGCTGGAAGGGATGACGATGGTTATCGTCACCCACGAAATGGGCTTTGCCCGTGAGGTTGCCGACCGCGTGGTGTTTATCGATCAGGGCGTGATTCAGGAGCAGGGGCCGCCGTCGCAACTGTTCAGTAACCCGACCAACCCGCGCACCAAAGAGTTCTTGAGTAAAGTGCTTTAATTTCGGGTATGGGGAAACTTACACCGTTTCCCCATGCTGCTGAAAACGATGCGCCAGCGGCAACCAGCAGAACAGAATCATCACGCCCATCGCGGTCATTAACATGCCGAGGCTGAATTGCCCGGTTTGTGGCAGCAACGCTGAAAACCACGCCATTGCGCCTGATCCAATATTTTGCAGCCCGCCCACAAGCGCCCCTGCGGTGCCTGCCAGGAACGGGAACGGCTCCATTGCACCGCTGGTCGCCAGCGGGAATAACATACCTGCGCCGAAGAAAAACAGCGCGGCTGGCACCAACAGCGTCCAGATATTCATCACGCCCAGCCAGCCTGGGATCCACATCAGGATGCCAGCAAACAGGCAGCTTAAAACCGCCTGCCACATCAGCGATGAAAAACGCGCGTTTTGCCGCCCGGCATACCAGGAGCCAAAAAAGGCAGCAGGAATCGGCAGAATGAACAGAATACTCACCACCAAGCCGTTAAGCCCCAAAACACCGCCCATCAACACGCCAGAGCAGGCTTCAAATACCGCAACACCGGCAAGACCACCGACCAGCATCAGCAAATAACAATTAAATGAACCGCTGCCGAGCAGCGTTTTATAGCTCGCCATCAGCCGTTGCGGTTTTTCCTGAACTGGGCGCGTTTCCGGCAGCCAGCGCAGCATGCAGAACGCCACAATCATGCACAGCACCAGCAGGAAACCGTAGCAAGCGCGCCACCCCCACACGGAGTCAAGCATTCCGCCAATCACCGGAGCCATGAGTGGGCTAACCAGAATCCCCATATTCAACAAACTGTTAGCAGAGCGAAGCGATGCACCTTCGTAAAGGTCACGTGGCATGGTCCGCGCCATCACGCCCGCAACGCCCGTCCCCATTCCCTGCAGCGCACTGGCAATCACTAACGCGGTTAAATTTGTTGTAAACAGCGCCCACAGGGTGGCGAGGATGAAAATGCTCATGCCGGTAAGAATGACCGGGCGTCGGCCAATACGGTCTGAAATTGGCCCATAGACAAGTTGTGATAAGCCATAGGTCAGCAAATAAGCCGCCATCACCTGCTGGATTGCGCCGCTGCGCACGCCAAAATCGCGAGCCATATCGGGAATTGAGGGGATATAAATGGTTTGCGTCATTTGTCCGACAGCAACCAACAGAATCAACATCATCAGAAGGTGAATATTGGCTAACTTTTTCATTTTCTCAGGTGTTATTTGGGGTGTAGATGCTAATTGTCAGTTTATAAAACTGACTGCGCCAAAAAATCGAGAGGAATCTACCACACAAAGACCATGAAGCCCTATGGCCTGACACCTTTTGAACCAGAGATAAAATGGCAGCCTGTAAAGCCTCAACGGCAATTTTTGTTGCCAGAAATGAGGGATGAGCCTCAGTGTCATCCGATGACGAGATATATCCTTGAAGTTAAAAACTATTATCAGGGGATATGTTGGAATGGATTTTGAAACGAAGAAACAACGTGCGCTCAAATTACTTGCCAAAACAGGGATGTGGAAAAGCACTTATGCCCCACCCTATGTCAATTTGCTCTGGCGTTTTAATTTCAGGTGTCGGCCTCCACATTTTGTTCCTTTTTACATGACTTTCCTGAACTTCAGCCTCTACTTCGGCGTGCTGTGGGGGGGGATTATGTGGTTTCTTCAATGGCGAAATGATGGAGATACTGCTGGAAGTATATTGTTGAAAATAGTGTCGGCAGGAATCACGTTCGGTTTAATAATGACCGTGTATTACGCCTTAAGTCGTTGGTATTACAGATTGCCCGCCTGGAAAGATTTATAAAAGGGAGGCGGTTTCCCGCCTCCCTTTGGTGCGACTTGAAGGCCAGGAATTACTTAAAGTATTTCATGGCGACTTCAAGCAGTTGCAGTAACGCAACCATGAGTTTCAGAAACAAAATAGCCAGTCCCATCAAGCCCATACGCTTTTTCTCCTGTAGTCAGGAGCACTTTCAGCCGACGAGCCTTTCCGCTGCCTGTAGCCTGCTGAATTTGTTGAGGTTACTAGATGCGCTCCTCTGAGGTTAAGGCACTGACGGCACCACCCGTTTCAGCCAGGACTTGAATTGCGCGGCGGTTTGCGGCCTCAGAGCACATCACATTCAACACACTCAGTATATCCATTTTACTGTATAAATAAACAGTAAAAGGGTGAAAATGCGAACAGCTTCGCAAGTGACATTTTTATTGATTGCTCACAATAGCAGCAAGTATTTGCACCGCCGAAGGTTTCGTCGTATATTTTGGAGGTTGAAGTTACTAGATGTGCGAAGCAGTAAAAGCACTAGCAGTAAAAACAAAAGACCTCGCCTCACCAGCGGGGTTTTTTGTTTTTATAAGATATGAAATTTACTTAGTTATAAAACCCTTGTGGAACCGACTGCCCGAAGCCATCGCCGCTGTCGGTGCTGTTATCACGTCGCCCGCGGGCTTCGAGTCTGTCAGCGCGCATTTGTTCGCTTATCTCTCTGCGCTGCTCCGTTGTTAAATTCTCACGGCCATAATAGTGATCCGGATATTGCGAGCGCATGATTAATGCCTCGTTGGTCTCGGTCGGGCTAAGGGTTTTATGCCCGTCATAGCCTGACGTATCAGTCGATGAGCAACCCATAATGGCGAGCGGGATAAGCAATATCAAAGCGTATTTATAAGCCATATCTCTTCCTGAACCAGCACGATGAATAACGAATTCACGCAGCGTATCATGGATAGTTTAGCTGCGACTGTCTGCCGCCACACGATTCGGCGAAATGTTTAAACACACTCTTTCAAGCCACTTTCCTCACCGGTTTTCATTTGCGAATTACCCTTAATAAGCATGCTAATAATTCATGAACTGAATACTGGAGAGAAACATGATTAAGCCTTGTTTTTCCGCTTTGCTGCTCAGTGCACTACTGCTGAGTGCCGGAGTCATGGCCGCTGGGTCTGAAAATGTCATCAGGCCCGTACGCGGCACCATCGACGCGGTGGAGGGGAATACGCTCAAAATCACCACGCGCCAGGGCGACAAGCTCGACGTCGCGCTAACAGATGAAACCAAAGTAAATAGCGTCAGCGAGGCGAAAATCAGTGATATCAAGCCTGATAGCTTTATAGGCACTGCCGCTGTGCAACAGGCGGATGGCACGCTTAAGGCTCTGGAAGTCCATGTTTTTGCACCCAGTTTGCGTGGCTCAGGCGAAGGATTTAATCCCTTTGAATCTGCGGATGGGAATGTGAACACCATGACTAACGGCACCGTAGGTAAGCTGGTGAATAGTCAGGGTCGGACGATGACAGTGAAGGTTAAGGATCAGGAGAAAAAGGTTATCGTGCCAGACGATGTGCCTGTGGTTTTGATTGCCCCGGGCGATCGCAAATTGCTGCAACCGGGTACAAAAGTGGTGCTGCACGTGACAAAAGACGACAAAGGGCAGGTCGTGGTGCGCGGTGTTTCTGCGGGTAAAGACGGGCTGACACCGCCGATGTAAATGCCTGGGTACAAAATATTTCGCCCCGGCACAGCGCCCGGGCGAATTAAAGCCGATTAAGACAGCGGGCTAAGCGTAATTTCTACGCGGCGGTTCTGTGCTTTGCCTTCAGCTGTGCTGTTGCTGGCGATTGGATTTGCCGGGCCAGCCCCTGTGGTACGCACACGGTTTGCGGCCACGCCTTGCGTGATAAGCGCGCTACCCACGCCATCTGCACGTTGCTGTGAGAGCTTCATATTCAGCTCCTGGCTGCCGGTGCTGTCGGTGTAACCCACAACGTTAACCGCAGTTTTTGGATACTCTTTCAGTACCATTGCCACGCCGGTTAAAGTATTTGCACCAGCTGGTTTCAGCGTCGCGCTGCTGCTATCAAAGGTCACATTATTTGGCATGTTCAGCACGATATTGTCGCCATTACGCGTCACACTTACGCCTGTTCCTTGCATTTTGTCGCGAAGTTTAGCTTCCTGCACATCCATGTAGTAACCCACGCCACCACCTAAAGCTGCACCCGCAGCGGCACCAATCAGTGCGCCTTTGCCGCGATCTTTCTTGGATGAGGAAAGTACGCCTACGCCAGCCCCAACCAGCGAGCCGATGCCTGCTCCAATACCTGATTTCCCTGCTTCACGTTCGCCGGTGTAAGGGTTGGTCGTACAACCAGAAACTGCTAACGTGCCGCAAACAATGGCGGCAATCATCATGACGCGTTTTTTCATCTCATTTCCTTTGTGAATTTAATAACTCAACCGCATGATCGGCGGCGGTTGATTATGCAGTGTGAATGTGTAGAAATTTCTATAGAGTCGTCTGAATTTGTAAACTAAATATTGAGTGGCCATCAGGCCGCCACCTGCCCACTACCTGCGACAAGGGGAGCCTGAATTGGCTAATACACTCTCATCAAACAAGAAAATCCTGACCGCCGCCCATTGGGGGCCGATGCTCGTCGAAACTGACGGAGAGCGTGTGCTCACATCCATCGGCGCACTGGAAACCGGCCACGAAAACTCATTGCAAAGCGCCGTTCCGGATCAGGTCCACAGCAAAGCCCGTGTGCAATTTCCCATGGCGCGAAAAGGTTTTCTTGCCTCGCCTGATGCCCCACAAGGTGTGCGTGGCGACGATGAATATGTGCGGATTAGCTGGGATGAGGCGCTGCAACTGATTCACCAGCAGCACCAACGTATTCGTGCCAATTATGGCGCAGCGTCTATTTTTGCGGGTTCTTACGGCTGGCGATCCAATGGCGTGTTCCATAAAGCGGCGACGCTGTTGCAGCGCTATATGAGTCTTGCAGGTGGCTACACCGGGCATCTGGGAGATTATTCAACGGGCGCTGCGCAGGTGATCATGCCGTATGTGGTTGGCTCCAATGAAGTTTATCAGCAGCAAACCAGTTGGCCGTTAGTGCTTGAACATAGCGACGTGGTGGTGCTCTGGAGCGCTAATCCGCTCAACACGTTGAAGATTGCGTGGAACGCCAGTGACGAACAAGGCGTGAAGTTTTTCGAGCAACTGAAAAACAGCGGCAAAACGGTGATCGCCATTGACCCGATGCGCTCGGAAACGGTGGATTTCTTCGGCGAAAATGCCCAGTGGATTGCCCCGAATATGGGGACTGATGTGGCGCTGATGCTGGGTATCGCGCATACGCTGGTGAGACACGGCTGGCACGACACAGAGTTCCTGGCGCGTTGTACGCATGGTTACGACAAATTCGCTGCTTATCTGATGGGCGAATCAGACGGCCAACCGAAAACAGCAACCTGGGCGGCAGAAATTTGCGGCGTGCCTGCGAAAACTATCGAATATCTGGCGCAGTTGTTTAGCAAAAACCGCACCATACTGATGTCCGGCTGGGGCATGCAGCGCCAGCAATACGGTGAGCAAAAACACTGGATGCTGGTGACGCTCGCGGCGATGCTTGGGCAGATTGGCACGCCTGGCGGCGGTTTTGGCCTGTCCTATCATTTTGCGAATGGCGGCAATCCAACGCGGCGCGCGGCGGTGTTAGGGTCTTTGCAGGGGACCGTGGCAAATGGAGCCGATGCCGTAGAAAAAATCCCGGTGGCGCGAATAGTAGAAGCGCTGGAAAACCCCGGTGGTGAGTATCAGCACAACGGGCAACAGAAAATCTTCCCGGATATCCGCATGTTGTGGTGGGCTGGCGGCGGTAATTTCACCCATCACCAGGACACAAACCGCCTGATAAAAGCCTGGCAGAAACCGGAACTGGTGGTGATTTCCGAATGCTTCTGGACGGCGGCGGCAAAGCACGCCGATATTGTCCTACCGATCACCACATCGTTTGAACGCAATGATTTAACGATGACCGGCGATTACAGCAATCAGCATCTGGTGCCGATGAAGCAGGTGGTTGCCCCGCAGGGTGAAGCGCGTAACGATTTCGACGTTTTTGCGGCACTGAGCGCATTGTGGGAAGAGGGCGGCGAGGCGCGTTTCACTGAAAGTAAAACCGAGCTGCAATGGCTGGAAGAGTGCTATGAAATCGCCCGCAAACGCGGTGCGGCGCAGCAGGTGGAATTACCGGACTTTAAAACGTTCTGGGAAAGTAACCAACTGATAGAAATGCCGGAAAGTGAAAAGAATGCCGGTTTTATTCGTTTTGCTGATTTCACGCGCGATCCGCAGGCGAATCCATTAAAAACGCCGAGCGGGAAAATCGAAATTTATTCTGAACGAATCGCCAGTTTTGGTTACGCCGATTGCCCGCCGCATCCGACCTGGCTTGCTCCGGACGAATGGCAAGGCAATGCTGAAGCAGGCCAGCTTCAACTGCTTTCTTCTCACCCGGCGCACCGTCTGCATAGCCAGCTTAACTACGCAGCGTTGCGTGACAAATACGCCATCGCCGGGCGTGAGCCGTTAACGCTGCATCCGCAAGATGCCGCGGCGCGTGGTATTGCTGATGGCGATTTGGTGCGGGTCTGGAATGCCCGAGGGCAGGTGTTGGTGGGGGCGCTGGTGACGGACGGCATTAAACCTGGCGTCGTCTGTATACACGAAGGTGCCTGGCCGGATTTAGATGACCGGAAGCTGTGTAAGAACGGAGCGGTTAACGTGCTGACGCTGGATATTCCGACGTCGCGGCTGGCAAATGGCTGTGCGGCGAACTCCTCGCTGGTATGGGCCGAAAAATATCTCGGCCCGGTGCCGGAGGTTACTGCGTTTTCTCCTCCTGCCAGCTCATAATCCACGTCGGGTGGCGCGTTTCATTTTGCCAGGCGCTTTCTTCAATGCGAAAGCCCTGGCGATGGTAAAAATGCACCGCCCGCTGATTCTTCTGGTAAACCTCGAGGCTCAGTGAGGGGTAAATCTCTTTGACGTGTTCCATCAACGACTGACCCATTCCCTTGCCAATAAAAGGTTCGCTGACAAACAGCGCGCCGATAAACAGTGAATCCAGCACGCTAATAAATCCCACCATTTTGTCCTGATGCTGATAAACCCAGGTTTCAGATTGCGGGATATATACGTTGCGCACGATGGACTCACTTTCGTGCCAGTAGTTTTCGCTAATAAAGGGATGAGCCTGAATAGTGCTGGCAAGCCAGATTTCAATCAGTTCATCCATTTCATCTGGCTGTAAGCGGCGAATCATTTGAGATTATCAGGATGGCAGAAGCAGGTGGTGACATGATCGTTAACCAATCCGCAAGCCTGCATAAACGAGTAGCAAATCGTCGAGCCGACAAACTTGAAGCCGCGTTTTTTCAGCGCTTTTGACAGCGCGTCGGAAGCGGGAGTCATGGCTGGAATCTCACCCAACGTTGCGGCTTTCGTCACTTGCGTCTGATTATCGACAAATGACCAGACGAACTCCGGGAATTTCTCGCCGTTGGCTTCCATCGCCAGGTACGCTTTTGCGTTATTGATGATGGCTTCAATTTTCCCTCGATGGCGAATAATTCCCGCGTCTTGTACTAATACATCGACATCTTCCGGTTGCAGTAATGCCACGGCCTGCGGGTCGAAATTCTTAAAGCACCGACGATAGTTTTCACGCTTTTTCAACACGGTAATCCAGGACAAACCGGCCTGTTGCCCTTCAAGGCAAATCATCTCGAAAAGGTGTTGACCGTCAGTCACCGGCACGCCCCATTCCTTATCGTGGTACGCAATATAGAGCGGGTCCTGGGATACCCATCCACAACGCAACATATGTGTCTCCTTTGATGAAATTTCTCGTGCCAACTTGACGTGCCAGATAAAGAGACAATAGTTAATTCAGGGCTATCCGCAAGCCCGCCAAAAACACAAAAAAATATCGCCGGATTTGGCTCTTTCCTGGAGTCGCTTTAATGAATAAAAACTTTAAACGCAGTGGTCGCCGTGTCACTTTCTCCACGGTGCTGGTTTTGTGTTGCCTGCCCTATGCTACGAATGTATTTGCCTGGCAACAAGAGTATGTCGCCGAAGAAACTTCAGGCGAAGCGCAGGATCGTTATACCTGGGACAGTAATCACCAACCAAGTTATAACGATATTCTCGCAGAAAGGATTAATTCTTCATTTACCTCCCAAAACCAGGAGGGGCTGATGCTCGTTTCTGGTAACGACAGTGTTAACGCTGATAGCTCACATTTGGGTATCGGCTGGAATATCTCTTTGCCTGGAAAAATAACCACCGGGCCGACGGCAAAATATCGTTGGGATGGCTCGTCTACCGGGATTTATAACGAATATGGCGACTCCGCCGTTGCTGCGCAATTTACCGATCAACTCTGGCATGCCAGCGTTTCTACTGTGGGCTGGCGGGTAGATTCATCGGTGGGTTATCTGCGCCCGTGGGCACAGCTCAGTTACAACCATCAATATGGTGAAAATCAGTGGAAAGCGCAGTCCGGGATGCGATCTAACGTTGCAAACGGACAGGATGCGAGCTGGATGGATGTGACTGTGGGGGCGGATATGCCGATTGGTAAAAATATGGCAGCGTTTGCTTCTATGTCACAAGCGGAAGGTTTAGCCACCGGCGAAGCCTATATTTATAATGTGGGTGTGAGTGCCCGTTTCTGATCATTAATTTAACCTTGAACCTGTATATTTAACATCTAATGCTCAATGTTTACGGGCATCAGGTTGATAGTAATCACTAACAAAACGGCTTGTTCAATCCCCGTCCAGGTCATTCATACCCTCTCAGATGCATTTCATTCCGGCTTGAGTGCAACTCATGCCTTTTTCTCCTGGAATAAAATGCACTTCGTTACTCTTGGCAGCAGAAGATTTCTCTTAAATTTTGCGGACATCTGCCATGAATAATGCCTCTTACAACCGTACTCGCTGGTTAACTCTGATCGGCACCATCATTACCCAGTTTGCCCTGGGTTCCGTTTATACCTGGAGCCTGTTTAACAGCGCGCTTTCGCAAAAACTGGATGAGCCAATCAGCCAGGTCGCGTTCTCCTTCGGTTTATTAAGCCTGGGTCTGGCGATTTCCTCCTCTGTTGCGGGCAAATTGCAGGAACGCTTTGGTGTCCGCAAAGTCACCATGGCGGCGGGTGTGTTGCTGGGTGTCGGTTT
>NZ_JMPI01000072.1 GCF_000735355.1 Buttiauxella agrestis ATCC 33320 | reverse complement strand
CGGGTTATCTGCTGACCCTTTCCAACTGCGTGAAATGGTTCCCGGAGCGTAAAGGTCTGATTTCTGCATTTGCCATTGGTTCTTACGGTCTCGGCAGCCTGGGCTTCAAATATATCGACAGCCATTTGCTGGCAACCGTCGGCCTGGAAAGTACCTTCATGATTTGGGGTGGTCTGGCGATGGTGATGATTCTGCTGGGTTCCATGCTGATGAAAGATGCGCCATTGCAGGAAGTGAAATCCGCAAACGGTGTAGCTGAAAAGGACTACACCCTGGCAGAATCTATGCGTAAACCGCAGTACTGGATGCTGGCAGTAATGTTCCTGACCGCCTGCATGAGTGGCCTGTATGTGATTGGTGTGGCGAAAGATATTGCGCAAGGCATGGTGCATTTAAACGCTGAGTCTGCAGCGAATGCGGTGACGGTTATCGCGATTGCTAACCTGAGCGGCCGCCTGGTGCTGGGTATTCTGTCCGACAAAATTGCCCGTATCCGTGTTATCACCATCGGCCAGGTTATTTCTTTAGTGGGTATGGCAGCGCTGTTGTTCGCCCCTCTTAACGAAGCGACTTTCTTTGCAGCGATTGCTTGTGTGGCATTTAACTTCGGCGGCACCATCACCGTTTACCCTTCACTGGTAAGTGAGTTCTTTGGTCTGAATAACCTGACTAAAAACTACGGTGTGATTTACTTAGGCTTCGGTATCGGCAGCATTTGCGGTTCGATTATCGCGTCTATCTTCGGCGGTTTCTATGTGACCTTCTGCGTCATCTTCGCCCTGCTGATTTTGTCTCTGGCGATTTCCACTACCATCCGCCAGCCAGCGCGAGAAGTTTTGCAGAAAGTCCACGCTCACGCTTGATAGCGAGTCATTAATGCCGCAAACCATGCCGCCGGGACGTTATACGGCGGCATCATTAATTGTGAAATACCCTGCTCAATAATGTTCTCGGCCTGACCTCTCAGGAACTCATTTCCCCGTTGTAATCCCGCCAACTGAATCCGTTTCTCGATTAAATAGACACGCGCAAAATGCGGGTCGTAGCGCAAAATCTCACGGGTATTATCAATGATGTCAGCGAGCTTAATGGTTTGCGCTTCACCGCTTGCATTGGCGGTGTGCAGGAAATGGGCGCGCTTGCGATTCATGCGGTTGGTGCCGGGGAGTTGTTCCGGGTTGGTGACCATGGCGACAAGCGCCGCGACGTCGGGGCCAAAGTGCTCTTCAATATCAATTATCGTGGTGCCGGTGTCTTCCACCGTATCGTGTAGCCAGGCGGCAGCGAGAACCTCTTCAACAGGGCAAACTCCCCTGACCAGCTCAACCACGGCGGCTGGATGGACAATATATGGTTCAAGCGTATATTTGCGGCGCTGATCGCAAGCCGCATGTGCCTTTGTTGCATACCGACGGGCGCGTTCTTCCAACGATTGCATGTTTTTCCCTCAGCATTAACAACATTATTTAATATGCTTATAACATCGTTGCGGCGTATTCAGCCGTTCGGCTTCAAGTTGTGTAAACAACGGGCCAGATCACGCTTTTTGCCGATACTTTTGACCTTCCCTATGTTCTACTAATCCGCGCTAAATCGGCTAAGAATCGTCCTGATTCAGACACTATTTTTTATTGCTCAGAATTTTCCAGGTAATGTGTAGTCTGAGTGATGCTTATAACTTTTTCTTTTTGCGCTTTATTTTCGGACACCCTGCATGAACTACGTTAAAACGATGTCGCAGCAGAAGCTCAGTTTTCTGTTAGCGGTATACATCGGACTGTTTTTGAACCTTTCAGTTTTTTACCACCGTTTTGAGGGATTCGTTCAGAACTTTAGTGGCCTGTCAGGCGTTTATATGGTGGCGGAAGTTGTGGCTTGTGTATTGGTCACTTTCTTTTTATTCCGCATGCTATCTCTGTTTGGGCGCACCGCCTGGCGCATATTATCGACGTTAGTGGTGCTGTGTTCTGTCGCCGCAAGCTACTACATGACGTTACTCAATGTGGTCATCGGCTACGGGATTATTGCCTCGGTGATGACTACCGATATCGACCTTTCGAAAGAGATTGTCGGCTATCAGTTCGTATTATGGCTCATTCTGATAAGCGCCGTGCCGTTGGTACTTATCTGGACTAACGCCGCACGCGATACGCTTCTTAAGCAGCTCAAAACCCCTGGCCAGCGCTTTAAAAATGTCGCCATTGTGTTGCTCGCCGGGCTAATGGTGTGGGCACCACTCAATTTACTGGGCAAACAACAAAAGAATTCAGAAAGGCGCACGACCGTAGATATGCCAAGCTATGGCGGTGTAGTGGCCAACTCCTACTTACCCTCTAACTGGGTTTCAGCGTTAGGGTTGTATGCCTGGGCGCAAGCCGATGAGTCCACCGATAATCGCTCTTTAATGAACCCGGTAAAACAGTTCACTTATGTTGCGCCAAAAGAGCTGGATGATACCTACGTGGTGTTTGTGATTGGCGAAACCACTCGCTGGGATCACATGGGGATTTTAGGCTACGGGCGAGATACAACGCCGAAACTGGCTAAAGAGAAAAACCTGGTCGCATTCAGAGGCGAATCTTGTGATACCGCCACAAAGCTTTCGCTGCGCTGCATGTTTGTGCGTGAAGGTGGGGCGGAAGACAACCCGCAGCGTACGTTAAAAGAGCAAAACGTTTTTGCCGTGCTCAAACAGTTGGGCTTCTCATCAAACCTTTTTGCGATGCAAAGTGAAGTGTGGTTTTACGGCAACACGATGGCAGATAACTTCTCATACCGTGAGCAAATTGCTGCCGAGCCGCGTAACAGTGGCAAACAAGTCGATGACATGCTGTTGATGGAAGAGATGAAACTTTCTGTCGAACAGCATCCTAAAGGTAAGCATTTGATTATTCTGCATACCAAAGGCTCGCACTTCTCCTATGTGCAACGTTATCCGCGTAGCTATGCGAAGTGGACGCCAGAGTGTGTCAGCATTGCTAACGAGTGCAGCAAGGAGCAGTTGATTAACGCCTACGATAATACGGTGCTGTATACCGACTCCGTGCTCGAGCGTGTTATTGACCAGTTGCGCGACAAGCGGGCAATTATTTTCTATGCCGCTGACCACGGTGAGTCCATTGATGAGCACAAACATCTGCACGGTACGCCGCGTAAAATGGCACCGCCGGAGCAGTTCCGTGTGCCGCTGTTAGTTTGGGCGTCTGATAAATACCTGGAAAACCCAGACCGCGCGCGCGAGTTTGCCCACATGCAAGAACAGGCAAAAATGAAAGTGCCGCATCGCCACGTGGAACTGTATGACACCATTATGGGTTGCCTGGGCTATACCTCACCAGATGGCGGTATTAACCAGAATAACAACTGGTGCCATGTGCCAAAGACGGCCGCGAAGTAACCGTTTCGCTACAAATGCTGGATTTTAAAACAAACGGACGTGATTTTTACTTTCAGGGATTGACGGCTAAAACGGTGCGCAGTACTATGCGCTCCGCATTCGGCGAGTAGCGCAGCTTGGTAGCGCAACTGGTTTGGGACCAGTGGGTCGGAGGTTCGAATCCTCTCTCGCCGACCAAATTTAGAAAAGGCCAACCTTCGGGTTGGCCTTTTTGCATCTTGAGTTTATGAACGTGTAGGCCGGATAAGCGCCAGCGTCATCCGGCAAATTAGTTGATGTCGAATACCGTAATCTTGCCAAAATATCCGCTTCATCGCGCAACGCCTGCCTTTATATTATTTTGTGACACATTCCATCGTATTTTGTTATGGAAAATAGCGGACTAATACCCCGTTGCTTATGTTTCAGACCAGCATGATTCGCTGTGAGAGACTTAGATCACAAAATGAATCGTTCAGATAATCAGCATATGACAAGAAATTTTTCAAAAATCGCGCAACCGATTACCGCTATCGGTTGCAAATTAAGCAGTGTAATATTCTGGTAACAACCCTGTAGCATAAATTTCCCTGCTGGAAATGGTACGGCAGGCTTTTTTTAAACTTTGTTCGCCAATTCTCACCTCGGTTGTAAATCCCCGTTACCTATATTGACGTTTAACTCATCTATTGACAGATTGTAGGGCGTGAGGGGCAATTTATGGACAGTCCGCACTATCACACAGCTAGTCTGACGAAAGGAATCCCTGGCCTCACTTCCGCCTCCGGGCACACCGAACGGACCGCACACAAATAACAAAGGTCTAACGGAAAAAAACAACACATCTCACAATGGAGCAGAAGAATGAGTCTTTCCTTGAAGAAGTCAGGGATGCTGAAGTTTGGTCTGAGCCTGGTGGCACTGACCGTAGCAGCAAGCGTTCAGGCAAAAACACTGGTTTATTGCTCAGAAGGTTCCCCAGAAGGTTTTAACCCGCAGCTGTTCACCTCGGGTACCACGTACGATGCCAGCTCAGTGCCAATCTATAATCGTCTTGTTGAATTCAAAACGGGCACCACTGAAATCATTCCAGGCCTGGCTGAAAAGTGGGAAGTGAGCGAAGACGGTAAAACGTATACCTTCCACCTGCGTCAGGGCGTGAAGTGGCAGGATAATAAAGATTTCAAACCAACACGCGATCTGAATGCTGATGACGTCGTGTTCTCGTTCGATCGTCAGAAAAATGCAAACAACCCGTACCACAAAGTTTCTGGCGGCAGCTACGAATACTTTGAAGGCATGGGCTTGCCTGACCTGATCACCGAAATTAAGAAAGTGGACGATAAAACCGTTCAGTTCGTACTGGCGCGTCCAGAAGCACCATTCCTGGCAGACCTCGCGATGGACTTCGCCTCTATTCTGTCCAAAGAATATGCAGACAATATGATGAAAGCCGGTACGCCGGAAAAAACTGACCTGAACCCAATCGGTACCGGTCCGTTCCAGCTGCTGCAATACCAGAAAGACTCCCGCATTCTCTACAAAGCGTTCCCGGGCTACTGGGGCACCAAGCCGCAGATCGACCGCCTGGTCTTCTCCATCACCCCTGATGCGTCCGTGCGTTACGCTAAATTGCAGAAAAACGAGTGCCAGGTTATGCCGTATCCAAACCCGGCTGACATCGCTCGCATGAAGCAAGACAAGAACATCAACTTGATGGAACAGGCTGGCCTGAACGTGGGTTACTTGTCCTTCAACACCGAGAAGAAACCGTTTGATGACGTGAAAGTGCGTCAGGCGCTGACTTACGCGGTGAACAAAGAAGCGATTATCAAAGCGGTTTATCAGGGCGCAGGCACTGCGGCTAAAAACCTAATCCCACCAACCATGTGGGGCTACAACGATGACGTGAAGGATTACACCTACGATCCTGAGAAAGCAAAAGCGCTGCTGAAAGAATCCGGCCACGCTGACGGCTTCACCGTTGACCTGTGGGCAATGCCAGTACAACGTCCGTACAACCCGAACGCTCGCCGCATGGCTGAGATGATTCAGGCTGACTGGGCGAAAGTCGGCGTGACCGCCAAAATCGTCACCTACGAGTGGGGCGAGTATCTGAAGCGCGCCAAAGCGGGCGAGCACCAGGCGGTCATGATGGGCTGGACTGGCGACAATGGGGATCCGGACAACTTCTTCGCTACCCTGTTCAGCTGTGCTGCGGCGAAAGACGGTTCTAACTACTCTCGCTGGTGCTACAAGCCGTTTGAAGACCTGATTCAACCTGCGCGCGCGACTGACGATCACAACAAACGTATCGAGCTGTACAAACAAGCTCAGGTAGTGATGCATGACCAGGCTCCGGCGCTGATCGTTGCTCACTCCACGGTATACGAGCCAGTACGCAAAGAAGTGAAAGGTTACGTGGTTGACCCATTGGGCAAACACCACTTCGAGAACGTGTCAGTAGAATAATTTTCTGACTTTAAGCCCGC
>NZ_JMPI01000071.1 GCF_000735355.1 Buttiauxella agrestis ATCC 33320 | reverse complement strand
AGGGCCAGGGTGAGGGCGGTGTCTTTTGATATGTGAGCAATACAGACGAAGAGTCACCAGGCTCTTGGTCACTACAGAGAATACGGGTTATGTTGCAGTTCATCCTCCGACGTCTGGGATTAGTCATCCCCACGTTTATCGGTATTACCCTTCTTACCTTCGCTTTCGTACACATGATTCCCGGTGACCCGGTGATGATTATGGTGGGCGAGCGCGGTATCTCTCCTGAACGTCATGCTCAGTTGTTGGCCGAACTTGGCCTCGACAAGCCATTGTGGCAGCAATACCTCCATTACATTTGGGGTGTGATGCACGGCGACCTGGGCATTTCGTTAAAAAGTCGTCTCCCGGTCTGGGACGAGTTCGTGCCGCGCTTTAAAGCGACCATGGAACTTGGCGTTTGCGCGATGATGTTCGCCGTTGCCGTGGGCATTCCGGTTGGCGTTTTGGCTGCGGTTAAACGCGGTTCTGTGTTCGACCACACTGCGGTAGGCCTCGCGCTGACCGGCTACTCCATGCCTATTTTCTGGTGGGGTATGATGTTAATCATGCTGGTTTCCGTCTACTGGAACCTCACCCCCGTCTCCGGGCGTGTCAGCGATACGGTATTCCTCGACGACACCTTGCCGCTCACCGGCTTCATGCTGATAGACACTGCGATATGGGGCGAGCCGGGCGACTTCATTGATGCGATGGCGCACATGGTGCTGCCAGCCGTGGTGCTCGGCACGATTCCGTTGGCGGTTATCGTGCGTATGACCCGCTCGTCAATGCTCGAAGTGCTCGGCGAAGATTACATCCGTACCGCTCGCGCTAAGGGTTTGACCCGCATGCGCGTTATCGTGGTTCATGCTCTGCGCAACGCCATGCTGCCTGTCGTCACCGTTATCGGCCTGCAGGTCGGTACGTTGCTGGCGGGTGCGATTCTGACGGAAACCATCTTCTCCTGGCCGGGCCTTGGCCGCTGGTTGATTGATGCATTGCAACGTCGTGACTACCCGGTAGTACAGGGCGGCGTATTGTTGGTCGCGACGATGATTATCCTCGTGAACCTGATCGTCGACTTACTGTACGGCGTGGTGAACCCGCGTATACGCCATAAGAAATAAGGGGCCATCATGACGCAAGTAACTGAAAACAAAATGGTAGCGGCGCCAGTTCCAATGACGCCATTCCAGGAATTCTGGCACTACTTTAAACGTAACAAAGGGGCTGTCGTCGGCCTGGTGTATGTCACCGCCATGATTTTGATCGCTATTTTCGCTAACGTTCTCGCGCCGCACGGCCCGGCAGAACAGTTCCGTGATTCACTGCTGAACCCGCCAGTGTGGCAAGAAGGCGGAAGCTGGCAGTTTATCCTCGGCACTGATGACGTTGGCCGCGACATCATGGCTCGCCTGATGTATGGCGCACGTTTGTCGCTGCTGGTCGGCTGCCTTGTGGTGGTGCTGTCGCTGGTCATGGGCGTGATTCTCGGCCTGGTTGCGGGCTACTTCGGCGGCCTTATCGACAACATCATCATGCGTGTTGTCGATATCATGCTGGCCCTGCCAAGCCTGCTGTTAGCGCTGGTACTGGTAGCCATTTTTGGGCCGTCGATAGTCAACGCTTCGTTGGCGCTTACCTTCGTAGCACTTCCGCACTATGTGCGACTGACGCGCGGTGCGGTGCTGGTGGAAGTGCATCGTGATTATGTGACGGCCTCTCGCGTGGCGGGGGCAAGCCCGATGCGCCAGATGTTCATCAACATTCTGCCAAACTGTCTCGCACCGCTTATCGTGCAGGCTTCTCTTGGCTTCTCTAACGCCATTCTCGATATGGCCGCTCTCGGCTTCCTCGGCATGGGTGCACAACCGCCAACACCGGAATGGGGCACCATGCTCTCCGATGTGTTGCAGTTCGCCCAAAGTGCCTGGTGGGTTGTCACCTTCCCTGGTGTCGCCATCCTGCTGACGGTGCTGGCATTTAACCTGATGGGTGACGGGCTGCGTGACGCGCTCGATCCTAAACTCAAGCAGTAAAGGGCTACGTAATGGCGTTATTGAATGTAAATAAATTATCGGTGCATTTCGGCGACGAAAAGACACCGTTCCGTGCCGTAGACCGCGTGAGTTACAGCGTAAATCAGGGCGAAGTGGTCGGTATTGTGGGTGAATCTGGTTCCGGTAAATCCGTCAGCTCGCTGGCGATTATGGGGCTGATTGATTACCCAGGCCGCGTGATGGCGGAAAAACTGGAATTTAACGGCCAGGATCTGCAAAAGATTTCTGAGAAAGAGCGTCGTAACCTGGTCGGCGCCGAAGTGGCGATGATCTTCCAGGACCCGATGACCAGCCTCAACCCTTGCTACACCGTTGGTTTCCAGATTATGGAAGCCATCAAAGTGCACCAGGGCGGCAACAAAAGTACCCGTCGTCAGCGTGCTGTCGACCTGCTGAACCTGGTGGGCATTCCCGATGCGTCTTCGCGTCTGGACGTTTACCCGCACCAGCTTTCCGGCGGTATGAGCCAGCGCGTGATGATCGCAATGGCGATTGCCTGTCGTCCTAAGCTATTGATTGCCGACGAACCGACTACCGCGTTGGACGTGACCATCCAGGCGCAAATCATTGAGCTGTTACTGGAACTTCAGCAAAAAGAGAACATGGCGCTGATTCTTATCACCCATGACCTCGCGCTGGTGGCTGAAGCGGCGCACAAAATCATCGTGATGTACGCAGGCCAGGTAGTGGAAACGGGGGCTTCGCACGATATCTTCCGTGCGCCACGCCACCCGTACACCCAGGCGCTGTTGCGTGCGCTGCCTGAGTTTGCGCAGGATAAAGCCCGTCTGGCGTCGCTGCCGGGTGTGGTTCCGGGCAAATACGACCGCCCGAACGGCTGCCTGCTCAATCCACGCTGTCCGTATGCGACCGACAAATGCCGCACGGAAGAACCAGAACTGAACATGGTGGATAACGGGCGTCAGTCCAAATGCCACTATCCACTCGATGATGCCGGGAGGCCAACGCTATGAGTACCGAAAAGGCCACTGCGCAACCTCTGTTGCAGGCCATCGATCTGAAAAAACACTATCCGGTGAAGAAAGGCATTTTCGGTCAGGAACGCCTGGTGAAAGCGTTGGACGGCGTATCGTTTGAACTCGAACGTGGCAAAACGCTGGCGGTAGTGGGTGAATCTGGCTGTGGTAAATCCACGCTGGGCCGCCTGCTGACGATGATTGAAATCCCGACCGGCGGTGAGCTTTACTATCAGGGCCAGGATCTGCTCAAGCCTGACGAAACCGCCGAAAAGCTGCGTCGCCAGAAAATCCAGATCGTGTTCCAGAACCCGTACGGCTCCCTGAATCCGCGTAAAAAAGTGGGGCAAATTCTTGAAGAGCCGCTGCAAATCAACACCAGCCTGAGCAAAGCCGAGCGCCGTGAAAAAGCGCTGGCGATGATGGCGAAAGTTGGCCTGAAAACCGAGCATTACGATCGCTACCCGCATATGTTCTCCGGCGGCCAGCGCCAGCGTATTGCTATCGCCCGTGGCTTGATGCTCGACCCGGACGTGGTAATCGCCGATGAACCGGTATCCGCACTCGACGTTTCCGTGCGTGCGCAGGTTCTGAACCTGATGATGGATTTGCAGCAGGAAATGGGATTGTCGTACGTGTTTATCTCCCACGACCTGTCCGTGGTGGAACATATCGCCGACGAAGTGATGGTGATGTATCTGGGGCGCTGTGTAGAGAAAGGGACGAAAGATCAGATCTTCTCAAACCCGCGTCACCCGTACACGCAGGCGCTGTTATCTGCCACACCACGCCTGAATCCAGACGATCGCCGCGAGCGCATCAAACTCACCGGCGAGCTGCCAAGCCCGCTGAACCCACCTCCGGGCTGCGCGTTCAACGCCCGCTGCCGTCGCCGTTTCGGGCCGTGCACGCAGTTGCAACCGCAGCTTAAAGAGTACGGCGGCCAACTGGTGGCATGTTTCGCTGTTGATCAGGATGAGAACGGGGAAATTCGTTAATTGAGGACGCCCTCACCCTAACCCTCTCCCCCAGGAGAGGGAATCTACGGTTTTCCCCCTCTCCCGGGGGAGAGGGCCGGGGTGAGGGAAAATATTATTTAAATAGTTTCATCATTAATCCAGTTCCCAATTTCAATACTGAAACTTGATTTGTGAAATCTAACTCCATGTATTTTTGCATTGGGAAAGTTTTTATGAATAACATCCACCAATAATTTTTGTTGCTCCACAGGCATTCGATCACCAATATAAATTGCATCGATTGATTCTGGGGAGAATCTTACATAGCCTGGTTGGTTAGTTAAAAATCTAATTTCACATTCATAACCCCAGCTATCATGTTTAGTATGCAAAGCACCGGCAAATCCCTTTGTATCTCGTCCAAAGAAATCTAGAAAATCTACTTTATGCATTTTTTGTTCATATCGAACATAAGCATAATCAATGCTTTTCTCTCTATTTAACTCTTTGATTGATTTGTATAACTGTTTCCCATTGAATTTTATGCAAAAACCATTTAGTCCATCTGCGTAATGTGACCACATCAAGGAGTTTGCAACTTGACTTGTCTCATACCCAGGGATATCGCTTGATAAGCAATAGGTGGCTATTTTTAAGAATTCTTCTCTGTAACCATCTTCATAATCCTGTAATAAGTCTTCTACGAATTCTTTAAATTTTTCCGGGTCTGACTCATGTAAGCTTTCTACATATTCAATGGCATTATTTTCATTTAGTAACTCACCTGTATCAGTCTTTCTAGCATTTTGCTTTAACAGAATCTTTGCGAAAGGTTTATATACGCTTTTAAAATCATCATTTGTTTCTGGTCTTGTGGCACTGAAACATCCTTCAAAAGGATCATTTAAAGAAGAAATTGACGAGAACCAGACTTTTTTATTGGAAAGAGCGGATAATGAATTAATATTTATTGTGTGAAATTTATATAACCATGTAAATGGAACAGACATATTGATTCCTTAAGTCTAAGTCACTTGTTTCCATCGTATGCTAAGTTTGAAACCATACTTTTTCTTAGCCCTTCGGCTCTATCCCTTTCTTCTTAAGTTCTTCGCGTGCCAGATTCTTAAACCAGTTCGCCAGACTCATGCCTTGTTCTGCGGCTTCCACATCTAGTTGTTCACGTAATGCGGGAGCAATGCGCATTTTAAAATGTGGGGACTTGCCGACGCCTTTTGGTTTTTTATCACGGCTGATGATTGACATGGGGCCCCCCATTGAATATGTTAGTTGTCATGTGACACCTTCTATCATGGTGTTCCATAAAAAACAACGCCCCGGAGTGCGGTAACACTGCCGAGGCGTCTGACCACAACCGTTAAACGAGGTAACAGCTATGGCTAACGCCGATAGTAACACATTCGCTCGCCCTGAAATCGAGCCTGCCATCACCACATTGTTAAAAGCCCCGCTCGGCAATCACCTGGATCTATTCGAGATTCTTGATAGCTGCCAGTTCCATATCGACGCATTGATCGAAAACGACAACAACACCGAATGTATGGCGCTTTGTGGACGACTGCTTGCGGCGCTGGAGATGTTGAAAGTCACGCTTAACGCCCCGCTTCCGACACATTTAATTAAACGCCTGACAGTGGATGTCGCTACCGATGATAATTATCGTTGCCCACTTTCTACGGATTCGGAAACAATGCGCCAATATTGCGCGGCATTAACGATGCTTTTATTACAGCGCCAGCAATCCGCTGAACAAAAGCAGCAGGTAACGGGTTTATTGTTCGAGTTGGTTAACGTGTTGATTGAAGACCTCAAAACTCCGCGCTTTGTTCGGACGGATTCTGGACTGGTGATGATGAGCGGCGAGGCGGTGCCGGGGATCCATTAAGATTTCGTAGGGCGGATAATCTTGCGTCATCCGCCTTCTTCACACTCCCATGCTACATTTTTGTATCCCCAGCCCCGCTGATGTAGATTACAAGCCAAGAGACACACAGGAGTTCCCCTTGAGCACACAAAATTCCACTCCGCTTGGGTTTAGCTGGGATTCCAGCGTATTACCGCAGGTTAATCCGGGTACTATACGTCGGGCATTGGCTATTTATCTGCAACAGTTAACCTCATTCGTGTGGGACGCTGCAAAGCTGGAAAATAACCCGTTCACGTTTGTTGAAGTGCAAACACTTCTGGACGGTGTCACCGTCGGAGGACATAAGTTATCCGATGCCGAGCAGGTCACGAATCTTGCCGACAGCAGTAAAAAGTTGGTGGAATTAGTTAAGGCAGAACGCTTCGACCTGGATAAGCCAACAATCACTCTTTTGCATAGCATCGTTGCTCGTAATGAAGCACTTGAATGGGGAGTGTTTCGCGGCGAAGGCGAAGAGACGAGTTATTCTCCTTACGTTGCTTTAGGTGAGCAAGGCGAGCACCGCCCATTGCCGACGTTAACGGGTGCTCCTGAATTAAACCGTATCTATTCTGAAGGTGTGGAATTTATAAAGACATTGCCGCCATTTGAAGGAGCATTAACGATGTTTCTTTTCGGTGCATTACAGCAGTTCTTTTTTGACGGTAACAAACGCACCAGTCGCCATATGATGAACGGCTGGTTAATGAAGCATGGATATGATCCGATAAGCGTTCCAGCCGCGAGAGCTCAAGAGTTTAACGACAAAATGGTGAGCTTCTATGTCAGTAAAGACGCGACGGAAATGTTGGTATTCCTCAATAGTTGTCGTCGTACCTGATCGTTTTAAATTTAGTCGCGACCTGGGTGTTTGGCGGTCGCGACATTAGGAATAAAACTCTTCCTTGTACCCCAATATATTCACCACCTAAATACCAAAACAACTTTTTACTTTTCCAGTGTGCTATTTGCCACACAAACCCCAGGGAAATATAAACCTCAAATTTAATGTTAATTTTCCACGCGAAATATTCAACTTGGCCCAATTCTATTTATGTGTGTGAATTCACAAACAAAAGCTGCTACCTTTTAATGGTTAGTATTAAATAGCGCTTAATTACAAATCTAATCATCTTCATGCTTAGATGCGTATTGATAAGAAAAAAAGATGGAGAAAAGGCCGCTGCTGCCTATATATTGGCTTGAAATGCCATTGTTTTACCTGCAAAAACAATAATAAAAATAGTGATGATAACTCATCGCAATTAATAATGATTTATGAAGTCAATAGCCCATAATCATTATCCAAAAAACCTTTTTAATAGTATTGGTATAAGCTTTGAATAACTATCTCATCGAAACGTCTTATAAATCATGAGTGTCGCAATGAAAAATTATGATGATTTACAGCGATTCAAGGATAAGACCCGCACAGGTGCTATCGAATTCAAGGATATGTCGGCGCAAAACAAACACTCAGATACCAGCAATTGGGCCATCATCAAGCAGTTAATGAATACTGGAGATGACGACTCCGTGTTGTCTCATGCCGGAAGCATTGCGGTGCCAGCGCCACAGGCGGTGAAGGCGGATGAGTTTGATGCCAGCCATTTCAGGCCGTTAGTCGCTCAACCCATTTCGAGTACGGCGGCGCAAGGGTCTATTCTGGATAGTCTGCAAAGCGCATTGCCCGAAACTAAAACTGCGGCTTTGCAACCTGAGCAAACGCAGCACACCACCGCAACTCTGTTTGAACAATTGGCACCGGTCGCCGCAGCGCCAGAAGCAGCTGTCGAGCCGATTCCGCACTCTATTCCAGAACCCGTAAAAGAAACCGTGAAACCTGCCGTGGTATCCGCGCCGCAGGCCCCTGCACCGGTAACAACCGAACCCGTGCGTTTTGACAAACTGTTCGCAGCCAAAGGGAATACGGCGCGGAGTCATCCCGCCAAAGACTTACCGCTGCAACCGTTGCTGGAGATGATTGCGTCATGCCGCTAGTGTGTGTTTGCTCGCCAAAAGGCGGAGTAGGGAAAACCACGGTTACTGCCAATCTGGCGTATGCGCTCGCGCGTGCGGGTAGCAAGGTTTTAGCCATTGATTTTGATGTGCAAAATGCGCTGCGCCTGCACTTTGGCGTGCCGTTGTCTGATGGCCGGGGTTATGTCACAAAAGCGATTGAATCGGCAGACTGGAGCCAGTCAGTTTTAACCGCTGGCAGCAATATGTTTGTGTTGCCGTATGGCGATGTCACGGAAGATCAGCGTCTTGAGTTTGAGCATCTTCTGGCAACCGACAGCCACTTCCTGATGCGCGGATTAAGCACGTTGCTTAACTATCCAGGACTTGTGATTATCGCCGATTTCCCACCTGGGCCGAACCCGGCGCTGAAGGCCGTATCGCGCCTGGCTGATTTGCATCTGGTGACGATGCTGGCGGACACCGCTTCGCTTTCACTGTTGCCGCATATTGAAAACCATCGTTTGATTGGCGAGCCGTTAAATAATAAAGCGGGATATTATTTTGTTCTCAACCAAAGCGATAACCGCCGTCACATAAGCCGCGACGTCACCGCATTTATGCAGCAGCATCTTGGCGATCGTCTGCTTGGTGTTATTAACCGTGATGAAAGTGTGGCTGAAGCAAATGCTTCTCAGCAATCAATATTCGATTTCAGCCCTGCTTCTGCTGCGGCTTTTGATATTGAACTGATCAGTAAACGAGTTGCAGCGATTCTCGGCATAAAAATTGGTGATGGTGCGGTTCACACCGCCTTGAGAACGTCAAATTTCTGACAATTATCCAGGATGTCCTATGAAAAAGGTCCTGTTTTATTTACTGCTATTGGTATTAGCTCCAATAGCAGTCCTGATCATCATTACGCCTATGGACAGCCAGAAGCAGTATATCTTTGGCTTTATTAGCCTTGCGATTCTGTTTTTATTAGGCTTCAGCAAAAAGCACAGCGTCTCGATAATCATGATGCTGGTCTCGGTTTTGATGTCGACGCGTTATATTTATTTCCGTGCGACACAAACCCTGCACTTTAATTCTGAAATAGAAGCCATTCTGGGAATAGGGTTATTTTTAGCTGAACTTTATATCTGGGTCGTTTTATTACTGAGTTATCTGCAAACCGCTTTCCCATTAAAACGGGGAATTGTGCCGCTGCCGGATGATACTTCGACCTGGCCGACGGTGGACGTTTACGTCCCCAGTTATAACGAAAGCCTCGAAGTGGTGCGCGATACCGTGCTGGCTGCGCAATGTATCGATTACCCGCGCGACAAGATTAAAATCTACCTGCTCGATGATGGTAAACGACGCGAGTTTGCGGTGTTTGCCGCAGATGCGGGCGTGGGTTACATCACGCGTAACGATAACTCGCATGCTAAAGCCGGGAACCTCAACCACGCCATGAAACTCACTAAAGGTGAGCTGATCTGCGTGTTTGACTGCGACCACGTCGCCACGCGTATTTTCCTGCAAGCGACCGTCGGTGCGTTCCTGCAAGACCCGAAACTGGCGCTGTTGCAGACTCCGCACTATTTCTACTCGCCCGATCCGTTCGAGCGTAACTTATCCGGCGGGAAAAACATTCCCAACGAAGGCGCGTTATTCTACGGCCCGATTCAGCAGGGGAATGACAACTGGAACGCGACATTCTTCTGTGGTTCCTGCGCAGTGATTCGCCGTAGCGCACTCGAAGAAATCGGTGGTTTTGCAGTAGAAACCGTCACCGAAGATGCGCACACCGCGTTGAAAATGCAGCGCCTTGGCTGGAAATCCGCATTCTTGGATATCCCGCTGGCGGCGGGCCTGGCGACGGAGCGCCTGGTGCTGCACGTGATTCAGCGAACCCGCTGGGCGCGCGGCATGACGCAAATATTCCGCCTCGATAACCCGTTATTTGGCCGTGGCCTGAAATGGCAGCAGCGCCTGTGTTATCTCAACGCGATGCTCTATTTCCAGTTCGCCTTGCCGCGCGTGGCGTTTGTGACTGCACCGCTGGCCTATTTGCTGTTCAACCTGAACATCATCCACTCCTCGGCGAGTCTGATTTTTGCTTACGCGCTTCCGCATCTGATATTGAGCATTTACCTCAACTCACGCATGAACGGGCGCTATCGCTACAGTTTCTGGGGTGAGATTTACGACATGGTGATGGCATTCCACCTGGTTCTGCCGACGGCTGTCACAATGCTGTTCCCGAAACGCGGCAAATTCAACGTGACCGATAAAGGTGCGCTGTTGAACGTCGGATATTTCGATTTCAGCGTCGTGCGCCCGCATATGATTGTCGCGGTCTTACTGGCCGTCGCGGTGATCGCCGGGATAGTGCGTGCCTGTGCGCATGACTATTTCGGCGTTGACCCGAACGTTATCGCGCTCAACGTCGGCTGGGGTTTATACAGCCTAGTGTTCCTGCTGGCGGCGATTGCCGTCGCCCGTGAAACGCGTCAGACCCGTAAAACCATTCGTATTGATGTCGATATTCCGGTGGTGATCCACTACGCCAGCGGGATTTCATCGCGCAGCAATACGCTCGATTTGTCGATGGGCGGCTGCCGAATTGCGGTGCCGGACGATCGCCATCTCACCGATGAAATTGAAGAAATTGAGCTGCAACTGAAGTCCGGCTCCATCAGTATTCCGGTGCAAGTAATTGCCAACGACGAACAAGCGATTCGACTGCAATTTGAAGAGATCCCACTCGACCGTCGCCGTGAGCTGGTGCGCGTGGTTCTGGCTCGTGCTGATGCCTGGATTCACCCACCGAAGCCGCAGGATAACCCGTTCCGTTCCCTGCTTATCATCATCCGTTGTGTGTTTGACTTGTTCTGGCTGACCTGGAAATCACGTCGCGAAAACCGCCGTCTGCGCCAGGAAGAAGCGAAGCGTATGGAAAGTGCCAGTGAGGACAACGTGACATGAAACGGATGACCGTTAAAGTTTGCCAGTTATTGCTCGCGTTATGTGTTTTAAGCTCGCCCGTTATGGCAGAAGACACCGCGACGGTAGAGTCACAAATTCCGCTGGATTTACCGGCACCGGACGCCACATCTACTACGCCAGAAGCGACACCCGATTCTGTACCTGTGCCCCAAACGCCACCGATGCAAGATTCTGTTCCTGTTGCGGAGCCGACTCCGGCACCGTCGTCGCCATCGGTCTTCACGCCGGGCAACGTCAGCAGTATTACCGTGGCGCAAATGGGCCAGCCGCGCGGCATCATGCTCAGTGGCGGCCAGTTGCAAGCGGGGATCGACTTTACGTTGCCCGCAGATCAGGTCATCACCAACGCGCAATTGCTGCTGAATCTGAAAGTGTCTCCGGCGATGGCGGCACGCAACACCACATTGCAGCTGATGATGAACGGTCAGCCATTGGGGACGGTGCCGCTAGGTTCTGCGGACAGCGATGTCTCGAATTACCAGCTGGACATTCCGGCGGCAATGGTGGTGTCGAGCAACAATATCAGCTTTAAAATCAACGATGGCGATGCGTTACTGTGCCTGCGTGACCTGTCTGATAAATACCAGGTCACGATCATGCCGACCACGCGTCTGGATCTCGAAGGCCAGCAGTTGAATATCGGTGCGGATCTCAGCCATTTCCCGCGCCCATTCTTTGACTCAATGCAGATGACTCCAGCTTCTGTGGCGTTTGCTTTCCCGGCCAAAACGCTGCCTGAGCAGGTGAGTGCTGCGGCCCTGGTGGCGTCCTGGTTGGGGATCGAAGCGGATTACCGTGGGATTTCCTTTAACGCGCTGCACGACAAACTGCCCGAGAAAAACGGCATTTTGTTTGGTAAACCGGGCGACCAAATTGGTGGCCTGACTTTACCCGCAACGCAAAAACCGATGCTGCAAATCATCGATAACCCTGGCAACCCGGTTTATAAACTGCTGTTGGTGGTAGGGAATTCAGATCAGCAACTGCGCGCGGCGGCGTGGCGTTTAACTCACGGTAAATTTGACGGGCAAACCGCCAGCACCGCCGTTGAAAACCAGGTGATTCCGGTGAGCAAAGCGTATGACGCGCCGCGCTGGATTTCCACCGAACGCCCGGTGCGTTTAACTGAACTGATGCGCAAAGACCAAAGCCTGACCGCAACGGGGATCTGGCACGAGCCATTAAGCGTTGCCTTCCGCGCCGCGCCGGATTTGTTCTTGTGGGATGGCGACACAATCCCGATGAAAATCGGTTATCGCTTCCCAACGGAAAACTGGATAGACGAGGAGCGCTCATACCTTTCCATGACGTTCAACGGCACGTTCCTCAACAACCTGCCGGTGAACAAGCAGGGTGCGCTGGAAACGTTGTGGCGCAAAGTGGGCGGCGATGCACGTCAGGAACATTACAACCTCGCGCTGCAACCGTATCTGATTTACGGCGACAACCAATTGTCGCTGTACTTCAACATCCAGACCAAAGAAACCGCGCCGTGTAGCGTGCTGCTTAATAACAACATTAAGAGCCGTATCGACGATGATTCCTGGATTGATTTGAGCAAAACGCGCCACTTCTCGCTGCTGCCAAACCTCTCCTATTTCGTTGGTGCTTCGTTCCCGTTCTCCCGCTTTGCGGATTACTCACATACCGTTCTGCTGCTGCCTGAAAACCCAGGCGAGACTGAAATCAGCACCTTGCTGAATATGGCGGCTCGTTCGGGAAATGCGACCGGGGCATCGCTTAACAACAACGCGGTGATGTTTGGCCTGCCGACCGGCGGCGCAAACCTGCAACGCCTTGAAGAAAGCCATGTGCTGGCGGTTTCGACCATCAATCAGAATGCGTTCAACCGCACGTTACTGGCGCAATCGCCGTTTACCAGCAATGAGCATTCGTTTGGCGTTCGTGAACGTTCAATCTGGCAAAAAATTCAAAGCTGGATAGAAGGCGACTGGGGTTCGACGGGTATCGCCGCTGACCGTTATTTCTCATCTAACGAAGCGTGGCGCGGGTTTGTGAGTTTCCGCTCGCAGTGGAACCCCGATCGCGTAGTGGTGATGGCGATTGGCAGTACCGACGAACAACTCTCACGGCTTCAGACGGATCTCAGCTCGGCCAGAATCAACGCAAGCATTCGTGGCGATGCGGCGATCATTACCGATGAAAACGGTGTCCGCAGCTTCCGTGTCGGCCAGCAGTTCCCGAGCGGCCAAATGCCGTGGTACATGATGGTGGTTTGGTACGCCAACCAGCACTCCGCCTTCCTGGCCATTTTAGGTTTGTTGTTCGCTACGGTAATCGGCCTGAGCTTGTATGCTTTACTGAAAAAACGCGCACGTAAACGTCTTAATCCTCAGGATGATGGTAAGTAAAGGTGGTGCTCAATGACTTATAAAAATAAAACTGCCCGGCACCTGTTAACTCTGTGCTTCTTTGGCGGCCTGACGTTTAGCGCACAGGCTGCGGATAATAATCCGGCGTTAAAAGCGTTGTTTGACCAGGCTAACTACTGGCATGAAAAGTCACACGACGAGCTGGCGAAAGAAGCGCTGCAAAAGGTGTTGATGGTTGACGCCAACAACACCCAGGCGATGTACCTGATGGCGTTGTGGTCGCAGCAGGCCGGAGATATCAAAGGTGCCACACAGTGGCGCGAACGCCTGGCGTCCGTTTCGCCACAAGACAACAATTTGCAGGCGTTAGATAACGCGAAACAAATTCAGCAAATCCCTCGCGGGCAGTTGGATTTGGCTCGCCAGCAAGCACGCAGCGGCAACGTTCCCGCCGCCCTTGCGACCTGGCGTAATTTGTTTAACGGCGACCAACCGCCGCCAAGCCTTGCGCCGGAATATTATCTGACGATGGCGGGCGATAAATCGCTCTATCCGCAGGCGGTGGCAGGTCTACGCCAGTTCACCGCCCAAAACCCGCAGGATAACGGCGGGCGCATCGCGCTGGGTAAAGTGCTGACTTACCAGGAAGGGACGCGCCGTGAAGGCATGGACATCCTGCAAAATATGGCCAGTGGCAGCCAGGATGCGGACAAAGCGCTGCGCCAGGCGTTGTTGTGGCTTGGCCCAACGGCGAGCGACGAGCCGTATTATCAAACCTTCCTGCAACGCCACCCGAAAGATACGGCGGTGCAAGATCACTACCGTAAAAACATCGGCGGTGCGGCCAAAGGCGAAGGCTTTACCGCGCTTAACAGCGGGAATACCGATGCGGCGAAAAGCCAGTTCGAACAAGTGCTGCAATCCAACCCGCAAGACGCCGACGCGTTGGCGGGCATGGGTTATATCGCGCAACGTAAAGGCGATTACACCGCTGCCGCAGAATATTTAAATCGTGCGGCGAACCTCGGCGGTGAACAGTCCGGCGAGCGCAAACAGCAGGCCGATGACGCCGAGTTTTACGGGCAACTGGCGAGCGCACAGGCCGCGTTTAAACAAGGCAATATCAGCCAGGCGCTGGCACTCAGCGCGCCGCTGGCGCAACAAAGCGGTGAGCGCGGGACATCAGCGAAATTATTCCGCGCCGATGTTCAACGCCACAATAAAGATTACGCCGCTGCCGAGCAGACGCTGCGCAGTGTGCTGACCGATCAGCCCAATAACGGCCCGGCTCGTGAAAACCTCTATTACGTGTTGCGCGAGCAGAATAAAACCGCCGAAGCGCAGGCGATGTTACAAACGTTGCCTGCCAGTTTGCAGGCAAAATTGCAGCCGCGAGTTTCTGGCGGCAACCCAGCCGATCCGGTGCGTCGCCAGGCACAACAGGCCGTCGCAAATGGCAATCCACAACAGGCCATCGCGATTTTGCAGCAGGGTGTTTCGCGTTATCCATCTGACCCGTGGCTGCGCCTCGACTTAGCGCGTCAGCTACAGAAACAGGGGAATAGTGCGGAGGCGAGCAATGTGATGTCGCCGTCGTTCCGTCCAAATGCCAGCAATACCGAACTGTATGCCGGTGCGCTGTTTGCCAGCGAAAACAACGCCTGGCAGCAAGCGCAGACGCTGCTTTCGCGTATTCCGGCCTCCGGCCAGAACAGCGATATGCGCTCGCTTGCGTCACGGGTGAACTACAACCTGCAAATGTCGGTCGCCGAACGCTATCTGGCGCAGGGCGATACGGTTGCTGCGGCGAATACCTTAAAAGCACTGGCTACGCGTCCGCCACAAAGCCCGGCTGATGCCGGTAAACTGGCCAAAATGCTCGCGCAATCAGGTGATGTCACTACCGCTGTGGCAATTGTGCGCGGCAATATGAGCCGTGGCGTGCAGGGCAATGCCGGTGATTATGGCGACCAGATTGCGGTGCTAAACCAGGCGGGCCTCGGGCGTGAAGCGCAGGCATTTCTGGCCAGCCCGGAATTGCAGTCGCGCAGCACGCCGACGCAACTGGCGAGTATTCGCAACGGTTATGTCATCAACGAAGCCGATCAGCTACGCACGCAGGGCAACTATGCGGCGGCGTACGACAAACTGATTCGTGCGATGCAAAACGATCCGCAAAACACCGACCTGATGTTTGCCATGGCGCGTTTGTATCAGTCCGGCAAAATGAACAAAGAAGCGGGTCTGGTTTACGACTATTTGATGACGCGCGACACGCCGCAACAAGATGCGCGTACGGGAGCAATTGACGTCGCGCTGGCGAATAAAGATGTCGATAAAGCGAAGCAGTTGGCTGCGGGTTTACGTAATGACGAATCCCCGGATCGCCTGCTGCTGCTGGCTCGCGTGGCGGAAGCCGATGGCAATCACCAACAGGCGATGAGCTATTTACGCACCGCCCGTGGCAAATTGGTGGGCCTGCAAGGGGTTGAAAGCGGTACGGCGCCAACGCTGGGCGGCCTGGCGCTGGCAGATAATCCGTTCACCCCGAAAACGTCCGTTGCTCCGCAAGCTACCGCATCTAACTCGCTGTATGGCGAAGCGATGCCGTGGCAGGTCGCACAGCTGGCGCGTAATCCGCAAACCGCACCTGTGGGCACAACGCGTACCGACTTGCCGGTTGAAACGGCACAGGCGGGCACGTTGCGCCAGGTTGATAACATGATGGAACAGCTCACCGAGAAAACTTCTACCTGGGCGCGTGGAGCGGTGTCGGTGCGTGGGCGTGATGGCGAAAGTGGCCTGAGCAAACTCACTGAAATTAAAGCACCGTTACAGTGGTCAACCGTGCCGTTTGGCGACTCGCGATTAGATTTGAACGTGACACCCATCAGCTTGAACGCCGGGAGTTCGTCAAACGAGTCCAGCCGCCGCTTTGGTACGGGTGCTCTGATTCAGGGGCAAGTGGGCGAGGAGTTGTATAACGCTTCCACCACCACACCGCCAGAGCTGCCAAATATCGACAAGATAATCGTGCCGTCTCAGGGTTCGCAAAGTGCGGCGGGTGTCGAAGTGGGCATGGCGTTAACTGGCGAGCAGTACAAGCTGGATATCGGTTCTACGCCGCTGAGTCAGGATTTGAATACCGTGGTCGGTGGCGTGCAATGGTCGCCGCAGCTGACTGATTACCTGAAATTAATTTTGACCGGCGAACGCCGGGCGGTGGTCGATAGCCTGCTTTCTTATGTGGGTGTCGAAGACAAATACAGCGGCAAAAAATGGGGCCAGGTCACCAAAAACGGCGGTAGCGCACAGTTGAGCTACGACGATGGTGACGCCGGTTTTTATGCCGGTGTTGGCCTGTATAACTACCGTGGCGAAAATGTCCCGAGTAACGACAACTTCACGGGTAACGCAGGCGTTTATATTCGCCCGTACCATGCTGATGACCGCGAACTGAAAACCGGTATCAGTATGACTTACATGGATTACTCGAAAAACCTCAGCTTCTTCAGTTACGGGCAAGGCGGCTATTTCAGCCCGCAGGATTACATCAGCGTCTCCTTCCCGGTGGATTATTCGCAGAAGTTTGATAACTGGACGATGTCTGTCGGCGCGTCGCTGGGCTACCAGTCGTATAGCCAGGACGAAAGCCCGTACTTCCCGACCGATTCAGCAATGCAGTCGCAGCTGGAAAACTACGTGGCTAACGGCTTTGCTAAAGAGGCGTGGTACAGCGGCAGCAGCGAAAACGGCATGGGCTACAACCTTCGCGCCGCAGCCGATTACAAAGTGAATAAAGACATGACGATTGGTGGCCAGGTTGGATATGACACCTTTGGTGATTACAACGAAAGTACCGCGCAACTCTACTTCCGTTACCTGCTGGGGAATAATTAAGCATGAATGACGCGCAGCTTTTGAAATACTTTCAGAGTCAGCAAACGCAACCGGGCTGGTTCTCTCTGCTCCACATCATGATTGAAAGCATGGTGGCGAATGCGGGTGAAGAGGAAAGCCGCCAGTTTCTGGTGCAAATGGGCGACACCTTAGCCGGGCGTTTCCCATTACCTGTCGCAAGAACTGTGGGCGAACTCGAAACACAGATAAATGGCAGGCTCGCCATTTTCAACTGGGGCTATATTGATATTGAGGCCAGCGAAACGGCGATGCTTATTCGCCATATGGCTTTACCTGTCCCTGGCGAAGAAGCGCAGCAGGCTTCCTGGAACAACGCTTTTAGCGCGGTTCTGGAAGGCGTGTACGCCCGTTGGATTCGCGATCAGGGCGGTAAACCGCACGTATCGCTGTGGCGTGAGTCTTCACCGTCGACAACAGTGGTACACTTCAGATATCAAATTAGTCGATGAGGTGCTTCGATGTGGCAGCGATACAAAACGCTGATAGTGGCAATATTCGCTTTGATCTTCAGCCATCACGCGCTGGCTGATGGCGCATGGGATAGCTATAAATCGCGATTTTTAATGCCGGACGGTCGCATCGTCGATACCGGCAATAAAAGCGTCAGTCACACCGAAGGCCAGGGTTTCGCCATGATGATGGCGGTGCTAAACGATGACCGTGACAGTTTCGATAAGATATGGGGCTGGACGCGTACGACCCTGAAAAACCCGGAAAATGGTTTGTTCTACTGGCGCTATAACCCTGTTGAAGCACAACCTATTACCGATAAAAATAACGCCACCGATGGCGATACGTTTATTGCATGGGCGCTGCTAAAAGCCGGGGAAAAGTGGAGCGACAAAGATTATCTCAATGAATCTGATGCCATCACCAAGGCGTTGGTTGCCCATAATGTGATTCGTTTTGCGGGCTACCAGGTGATGCTGCCCGGAGCCAAGGGCTTTAATCTCAACAGTTACGTAAACCTCAACCCTTCCTATTTCATCTTCCCGGCGTGGCAGGATTTTGCTAATCGTAGTCATTTAATGGTGTGGCGAGATTTGATCAACGACGGGCAGAAGCTGCTCGGGAAAATGCAGTTTGGCAATCCGCAGCTTCCCTCTGACTGGGTTTCTTTATATTCCGATGGGCGAACCGTCCCGGCAAAACAGTGGCCGGCTCGTTTTAGCTACGACGCGATTCGCGTCCCGCTTTATGTGTACTGGTTTAACCACAATAGCCCGCAATTACAGGTTTATAAAACCTGGTGGGGGCGTTTCGCGCGTGATAAAACCCCAGCCTGGGTGAATGTCACCACCGGTGATCCGGCGCCTTATATGATGGACGGTGGCTTGCTGGCGGTACGCGATTTAGTGCTGCAACCCGCAAGTGCCGCGCAACCGCAAATCACCGCGCAAGAAGATTATTATTCTGCGAGTTTGAAGATGCTGGTGGGGTTGTCGACGAAGTGAGTTGATGGTTGGTGTCAGCCCCTCACCGCTATATTCGTGGGTGCGGGGCTTAAGATTGATATTCGATCCGAAATCAGAATTGTTATGCTCTTCTCTTTGTGTGTAAATCCTTTATGCCTGTTCATTATTAATAAAGGATATTACTCATGGCGAATTTAACATATTTAACACTTATCGGACAAAAGCAAGGAAAGATCTCTGCGGGTTGTATGTCGCTGGACTCTGTGGGAAATAAAGCACAAATTTCCCATCTGGATCAGATTCTTATTTATGAATTAACTCACGCCATTTCCCGCGATCAAAATGCCTGTCACCACCCGGTTATAATCACCAAACCTATTGATAAATCTTCACCTTTACTTGGCAAGGCTATTTCTGAGAACGAGATTTTGACATGCGATTTCGACGTCTATTTGATAAATAAATTTGGTATTAATGAACTGTTCTACAAAATAAAGCTAACTCAAGCCCGAATGACCGATATTCATATTACACTACCCAATAATTTAAGTGACCCTAACGGACAACCGAATGAGGTAATATCACTTTCCTATGAAACCATAACATGGGAACATTGCACCGCAGGAACCAGTGCATATAGTTTGTGGAGTGATCGAGTCTATTAAATATCATTAAAATGAATATTTCAAATTGTAGTCATAAGTTATTTTTATAAATGCAATTTCACGGCAAGGTAAGTTGTCATCATTGAGAGGATGCAATGCTACATTTTGTAATGGACTATGCAAAAAGAGATGTGAAGAGTAAGAGACTAAAACTCAATTGTGGTCGGCTAGGCCAGTTCGATGTATTAAGCGGTCAGGAACCTTATACTAATATCCCAGAATGTTCATTTAAAAGCGGGGCTGCTATCCCTCCGGGTAAATACTGGATCGTTGATCGGCCAGTAGGGAGTTTGAAGAATAGGGCAAGAGCGACATTTATTGATTTGTGGAAAAATACATTTATAAGTGGTGAAACGCCCTATCATCAAGACTGGTTTGGTTTATTCAGTGACAAAACAATGAGTAATGAACTCCCTGTTTATAATAAAATAAGAAGTGCTTTTTGCCTGCATCCATTAAATGCTGATGGAAGTGGAGTATCTGAGGGGTGTATTACTTTTTATAGTGTACCTGATTTTTTATTTGTCAGAAGAGCACTGTTACACCAGAAGAAAACTAAAGTGTTTGCAGTTGGTCAAAAATTAGAAGTTTATGGTGACATTCATGTCATAAATAATCCGACTATCCATGATGACTATAAAAATGGAAATTTACCCGATCCACATAATTTTTTCACAGAGTCTTTAGGTCTTGATGATTATAATAATTTATTGCAAGGAGGCAAAGTGAGCAATCCATTGTTACGAGAGAATGCCTGCTATGGGCAGGCTGCAGATGATTTTCGGACATTTAGAGAACAACATAATAAATCTGAGTCAGATCTAAGAACGGGTGTTTCCATTACCATTATAAAATAGAGCGTAGTCTTGATGAAAATTATTATAAAACCTCCTTTTTTGTTTTTTGGCTTGACGACTTCTATGCTGAGTGTTCTTTCTACAGTTTTTTATTTTAGTGACTTGACTCTATGGGTGTGTACTAAATGGAAACAACAAGCTGATATATTCGATAGGGTCTGCGATTTTTTCCAACTCGGTGTTGCATGTTATTTTTTATATGGTTTTTTGTTCATGCCAGTTTTTTATATTATTATAAATAATATAGCGAATAAGTTTCTTAATGCTAATGAAAAGAAAGAATCTAAAATTAAGCGTTTGTTTGTGCGGTCGTGTTATTACACATTTGTTTATATTATTAGCGTCAGTATAATGTCTTTAGCACTTATGATCCTTATGTGTTTATTACCTCTGGACCTTATGTTTGATGATTTATATCATACCATGAAGAAGGAATACGGTTGGTATAGTGGTGGAGCATATGATTTTAATCCTCTATTCGCTGATTTCTTAATATTTGTGCATACCATTTTACCTCTTTCTATTTGTCATGCCATTTCAAAGACCCTGAGGGAAACCCTTTCTGGAGATCCTTCACCTGAAAATGAGCAGGAATAGAAACGTGTTGTCAGGGTTTTCAACGATTGTCGTTACGATGAAGGATGAGGTTTCCCCATGCCTCTTACTCACCAGAGAATCTTGCTTACAGAATTCCCCTATTCGGCCGCCACAACATCTAAAACCCACCACAATGCAGTATACTCAGCCTGCACAACAATATGTCTATCAGAGCACAGTCATTGCGGAGAGTGAGTTTGCGAGTCAGTCGTTCGTTAACGATTAAACAGATGGCAATGGTGTCAGCCGTTTCCGTGCTGTTTATTTTCATTTTTATCGTGGTTCAGCTTTTCCACTTTGTACAGCAAAGCCGCTACGATACAGCCAGCCAGATGGAGAAAATCGCCCATTCGGTGCGTATTCCGCTGTCTGCTGCGATCCTGAAAGCGGATATTCCACAGGCTGAATCCATCCTGAATCAAATTCAACCGTCCGGCATTATCAGCCGGGCAGACGTGGTATTGCCGAACCAGTTCCAGGCATTACGCCAGAGCTTTGCGCCTGAGCGCCCAATTCCGATGTGGATTGCTCGCCTGTTTGAGCTGCCGGTTCAAATTTCGTTGCCGTTGTATTCCCTGGAGCGCCCGGCAAATCCGCAGCCGCTGGCTTACCTTGTGCTGCAAGCGGATTCCTGGCGGATGTACAAATTCATCATCAGCACCATTTCAACGTTGCTGACGACTTATCTCTTGTTGGCGCTGATTTTGTCGGTTGCTATTAGCTGGTCTATTAACCGTTTGATCGTGCATCCGATACGAAATATTGCCCGTGAGATAGACAACCTTAGCCCGCACGATGCGGCGAGCCATCAACTCAAATTACCCGCGCTGCATCACGATGATGAAATCGGCATGCTGGTGCGCAGCTATAACCGTAATCAGCAAATGACGCTGCGTTTGCATGATGAAATGAGCGCCATGAGCACGCGTCATGTGGTTTCAGAGCTGCCCAATAAAGCGCTGTTGCTGGCGTTGCTCGAACAGCTTACGGCGGATGATAAAAAAAGTGCGCTGATTGTGATTGCCAGCGAAACCTTGCAGGACGCCGCCGGCGTGCTCAACGAAGAGCAACGAGAAATGCTGTTGCTGACGCTGGTCGAAAAAATCAAAAGCGTGCTACCACCAAATATGGTGCTGGCGCAACTTAGCGGCAACGACTTCGGGATTATCGCGCATGGCGTGCAAGATGCCTGGGCCGCCATGGCGCTGGCAAAGCAAATTCTCGCAGTGCTTAACGAAAAATTACCGATTCAGTCAATCTCACTTAAACCGACGGCGAGCATTGGTATTGCGATGTATCTCGGTGGTTTGACGGCAGAGCAGCTTTATCGTCGTGCGGTATCGGCCGCATTTTCAGCGCGTCGCCACGGTAAAAATCAGATTCAATTCTTTGACCCGGAACAGATGGAAATCGCGCAGCGCCATTTGACGCAGGAGCACGATTTACTGACCGCATTAGACAACCAGCAATTTGCGATTTGGCTCCAACCCCAGGTCAATATGCGTACCCGCGAAGTGGTGAGTGCAGAAGTTTTACTGCGCATGCAGCAGCCGGATGGTAGCTGGGCGCTGCCAGAGGGTTTGATTGCGCGTATTGAAGATTGCGGGTTGATGTTCACGATTGGCAACTGGGTGCTTGAAGAGTCTTGCCGCGTGCTGGCGGGCTGGCAAAGTCAGGGCATCACCATGCCGCTGTGTGTGAACATCTCGGCGCACCAATTGCTGCATGAAGAAATGGGGTCGTCGCTACTGGAGTTACTGGTGCGTTACCGCATTCAGCCAGGCATGTTGATCCTTGAAGTCACTGAAAGCCATCGTATTGATGACCCGAAAAAAGCGATCAGTGTTTTGCGCCCGCTGCGTAAAGCCGGGGTCAGAATTGCGCTGGATGATTTTGGCATGGGTTACGCAAGCCTGCGCCATTTGCATCATCTGAAAGCGCTGCCGGTCGATGTCCTGAAGCTCGACAAGAGCTTTGTTGACGGCCTGCCCGACGACAACGCAATGGCGGGTGTGATTATCGGTATGGCGAAAACGCTGGGCCTGAAACTGGTGGCTGAAGGGATTGAGAACCAGGCGCAATGCGACTGGTTATTAAGCGAAGGCGTGACGCTGGCGCAGGGATATTTATTCTCCAGAGCGCTGACACTTAAAGAATTTGATGCGCGATATTTATCGACCACTCAGCAGTAAAACATTTGTTGCAAATGTTATTAAGCTGGCGCGAGTCAGTTCAATAATTTAACAATTTTGTTTACAAATTAGCGCTGTATCACTTTTGGGTGTTTTTGTGGGTGTTATTTTTGGTGCCGCAGATCGAAAGGTTTGCGGAATCTTCACCTCTCAAGGACACCCTATGAAACTCTCTCTTTTCAAAAGCCTCTACTTTCAGGTTCTGACGGCAATCGCTATCGGTATCTTGCTGGGACATTATTACCCAGAGTTAGGCGCGCAGATGAAACCCCTCGGCGATGCGTTCGTTAAACTGATTAAAATGATTATCGCCCCGGTTATCTTCTGCACAGTTGTGACGGGCATCGCGGGCATGGAAAGCATGAAAGCCGTGGGCCGCACCGGTGCGGTGGCACTGCTTTACTTTGAAGTTGTCAGCACCATTGCGCTTATCATCGGCCTGATTGTGGTTAACGTCGTTCAGCCTGGTGCGGGGATGAACGTTGACCCGGCAACGCTTGATGCTAAAGCGGTGGCGATTTATGCCGAACAGGCGCAACAACAGGGCGTGGTCGCATTCTTGCTCGATGTGATTCCGGGCAGCGTAATTGGCGCATTTGCCAGCGGCAACATTCTGCAAGTGCTGCTGTTCGCAGTTTTGTTTGGTTTTGCACTGCACCGCTTGGGCCACAAAGGCCAGCTGATTTTCAACGTTATCGAAAGCTTCTCGCAGGTCATTTTCGGCATCATCAATATGATCATGCGCCTCGCGCCAATTGGTGCTTTCGGTGCCATGGCGTTTACCATCGGCAAGTACGGTGTCGGCTCGCTGGTTCAGCTCGGCCAGTTAATCATCTGCTTCTACATCACCTGTATTTTGTTTGTCGTGCTGGTGCTGGGTTCTATCGCGAAGGTGACGGGTTTCAGCATCTTCAAATTCATTCGCTACATCAAAGAAGAACTGCTGATTGTGCTGGGCACTTCTTCTTCTGAGTCCGCACTGCCAAGAATGCTCGATAAAATGGAAAAGTTGGGCTGCCGCAAATCGGTGGTCGGACTGGTGATCCCGACGGGTTATTCGTTCAACCTCGATGGCACCTCCATTTACCTGACGATGGCGGCGGTGTTTATCGCGCAGGCCACCAACAGCCATATGGATATCTTCCATCAAATCACGTTGCTGGTGGTGTTGCTGCTCTCCTCTAAAGGGGCGGCGGGCGTAACCGGAAGCGGCTTCATCGTGTTGGCAGCGACTATCTCGGCGGTGGGGCATTTACCGGTTGCAGGGCTTGCGCTGATTCTCGGTATCGACCGCTTTATGTCTGAAGCACGTGCGCTGACCAGCCTGGTCGGTAATGGCGTGGCGACTGTCGTTGTGGCGAAATGGGTGAAGCAGTTGGATGAAAAACAGCTGACCGAAACCCTGAATAATCCACATTCCGCGAAAAAAGTGAGCGAAGTCTCTTCTTAATCCCTTCCAATTGCCCACAGCGACTTGCCCTTGCTGTGGGCTACTGCGCATAATTGACCCTTGTGCCATTTTCTTTGGCGTTTTTTTCATTTTTAAAGTGACGTTTTCGCGAAGTTGCGGTCAAACGGAGTGGTGATACGTCGCCTGTGGTGGCTATATTGCGTAATGCTATGTCGCCATTACACTTTTTAATCAGGATTGTTTTCCAGGGGTTAACATGCAGGGCACCAAAATTCGACTCTTAGCTGGCGGATTGCTGTTGGTCGCCGCCGCCAGTAATGTGCAGGCAGAAGCACTTCAGCCCGATCCAGCCTGGCAGCAAGGTACGCTTGCCAATGGTTTTCAATGGCAAGTCCTGGCCACACCTCAGCGCCCGAGCGATCGCATTGAAATTCGTCTGATGGTGAATACTGGCTCATTGACAGAGACCAACCAGCAGAGCGGCTACAGCCACTTTTTACCACGTCTGGCGCTGACCCAAAGCGGCAGCTTGCAGCCTTTACAGGCGCGTTCTTTATGGCAGCAAAGTGTGGACCCGAAGCGTCCACTGCCACCGGTTATTGTCTCCTATGACTACACGCTGTTTAATCTCAGCCTGCCAAATAACCGCAATGATTTACTCAAAGAAGCCCTGACTTATCTTTCCGACAGCAGCGGCAAAATGGCGATTACCCCAGAAACGGTAAACGTTGGGCTGCAAACTCAGGATATGGTCGCCACCTGGCCGATGGACACCAAAGACAACTGGTGGCGCTATCGTCTGCAAGGCTCCACGCTGTTGGGCCATGACCCGGCAGAGGATCTCAAGCAGCCTGTCGATAGCGAGCAGCTGAAAGCGTTCTACCAGAAATGGTACACCCCAGATGCGATGACGCTGATTGTGGTAGGTAACGTCGACAGCCGCAGCGTTGCCGATCAAATCAATAAAACGTTTGGCACCTTAACCGGTAAACGTGAAACGCCTGCACCGGTCGCGACACTTTCTCCGCTGAAACGGACTCCCGTCAGTTTAATGACTGACAGCGTGCGTCAGGACCGGCTTTCGCTGACGTGGGATAACGCCTGGACGCCGATTCGTGAATCTTCCGCGCTGCTGCGTTACTGGCGTGCCGATCTCGCGCGTGAGGCGCTGTTCTGGCATGTGCAGCAAAATCTCAGCAAGCAGAATATCCAGGATTTAAATCTCAGCTTCGATTGCCGCGTGCTGTATCAGCGTGCGCAATGCGGCATCAACCTGGAATCGCCAAATACCAAACTGGACGCGAATCTGGCGACGGTTGGGAAAGAGTTAGTGAGCGTGCGTGATAAAGGGCTGTCGCAAGAAGAGTTCGATGCTTTGATTACCCGGAAAAAGGCCGAGCTGGCTGGGCTGTTCGCCACGTACGCGCGGACTGATACCGATGTGCTAATTGGCCAGCGTTTGCGTTCGTTGCAAAACCAGGTGGTAGATATTGCGCCGGAACAGTACCAGAAGCTGCGCCAGGACTTCCTCAACAGCTTGACTCTGAGCGGGTTGAATCAGGATTTGCGCCAGCAATTATCGCAAGAAATGGCGTTAGTGTTGCTGCAACCGAAAGGTGAGCCTGAGTACAACATGAAGGATCTGCAAGCGACGTGGGATAAAGTGATGGTTCCGTCTAAGGCGCTTCCGTTAACGGATGAACCTAAGCAGGACGTGTCGGATATTCCGCCAGCGCAATAACATTTGCCCTCACCCTAACCCTCTCCCACAGGAGAGGGAATTGCT
>NZ_JMPI01000070.1 GCF_000735355.1 Buttiauxella agrestis ATCC 33320 | reverse complement strand
GGGTGAGGGTGTTATTACTTCGGCATCGCTTCTTTAGGAATGATCGCGCCGCGATACTGAATCACGGTGCTCGCAGTCAAATGCCCGCGTTTCGCCGCTTCTTCTGCACTGCCGCCCGTCAAACGTACCGCCAGATAACCCGCGCTGAAAGAATCACCCGCCGCAGTGGTATCAATGACTTTTTCTTTCGGTAATTTAACCGCTGGCACTTCTAAGGTTGATTCGCCCTGAATCGCCACCAGGCAAGAATCCGCGCCACGTTTAATAACCACTTCACGCACGCCAGCCGCTTGAGTACGGTGAATGACTTCTTCAACCGGCTTCTCGCCCCACAGCAAATCTTCGTCATCCAGCGTCAGGAAGGCGATGTCGGTGCAGGCCAGCATCTGCTGATAAACCTGTTGCGTCTCTTCACGGCTCGCCCACAGGCGCGGACGGTAGTTGTTATCGAAGATAACTTTGCAGCCATTAGCGCGGCACTGAGTCAGCAGCGCCATCAGTTTTTCACGGCTTGCCGCGTTCAGAATCGCCAGGCTAATGCCGCTCAGATACAAGTAGTCGAACTGCGCCAGTTCGGAACAAATCGCCTGCGCCTGGTCGCTCTCCAGCCAGAAACGGGCTGCGGCTTCGTTGCGCCAGTAATAGAAAGTACGCTCGCCGGTTGAGTCGGTTTCGATGTAATACAGGCCCGGCAAACGGTGCTCCAGGCGCTGTGTCAGTTCGGTGTGAACATTTTCTTGCTGCCACGCGTCGAGCATTTGTTGGCTGAAGTTATCTTCACCCAGAGCCGTAACGTAATGGACTTCAAGATCGTCAGCATTAACCTGACGAGCGATATAAACGGAAGTGTTAAGGGTATCGCCACCAAAGCCGCGGCTAACTTCCGCACCTTTTTGCGACAGTTCAATCATACATTCACCGATGACGGCGATTTTGCGCGTTGGCATAGCAGTAGACCTGAATTAATGAAATTACCGCTAGTTTGATGGGCGGCTAAAAACGAGTCAAACAATTTAAAACGATGTTTCGGAAAACTTTGAGCTAAGGCAGTTTATGAGGGATGTGAAGCAACTCTCCTTCATTGCGGTTGTACTGAAAGCGAACATAAAGTTCTCATGCGCCACGCCGATAACTTGACGATGAGCCATCCGAGTTATCAAGGTAAACAGGACGTACATGATGAAGTTTAAGCAGATCACTCACCGGCTTAATACGCTTGAAGCGAGTGTCGAAAGTTTGCAGGAACGGCGGTTCTGGCTGCAATGCCAGCGGCAGTATACTTTCCAGCCGATCTATAAAATCGACGGTCATTTAATGGCGATAGAGCTGCTGACGGTGGTCACTCACCCGGACGAACCAGAAATTCGTATTCCACCGGATCGCTACTTCACGTCCATATCCAGCCGCTCACGCTTGATGGTTATCGAAGAGCAACTGAATCTGCTGGCCGAATGGGAATCTATTTTCCTCGGTTATGACATTCTGGCCTCGGTCAATGTGGATGGCCCGACGCTGCTGGCGATGAAGCTACATCAGCCCATTCTGGCGCTCATCAATAAAATGCCATGGGTGCGTTTTGAACTGGTTGAACACATCACCCAACCGCAAGCCGTGACGCTCGCCGGAATGCACGAGTTTGGCCCGCTCTGGCTTGATGATTTTGGTACAGGCGTTGCCAACTTCTCGGCACTCAGCGAAATGCGTTATGACTACATCAAAGTTGCCCGTGATTTGTTCATCATGCTGCGCACCAGCGACGAAGGCCGCAATTTATTCACCATGTTGCTGCAACTGATGAACCGCTACTGCAAAGGCGTCATTGTTGAAGGTGTGGAGACGGAGGCGGAATGGCGTGACGTACAAGAATCACCCGCATTTGCCGCGCAAGGCTATTTTCTTTCTCGCCCCATCCCCTTTGAACAGTTGGAAAATGTGCTAACTCGCCTCTCCTGATGCCGTTTTGGCCCCGCTCAACTATCTTTAGTTAAAGCGAGCCACATCAGGAAAGGGTGAAAGGCATGACTAAAACTGGAAAAATTGTTAGCGGTGTCGTCGGGGTTTTATTGTTGTTGGTTGTGGTGGCAATCATTGTGATTGCGACGTTTGACTGGAATCGGCTCAAACCGACCATCAACCAAAAAGTCTCGACAGAACTTAACCGCCCGTTCGCTATTCGTGGCGATTTAGGCGTGGTTTGGGAACGAAACAAAGAAGAAACGGGCTGGCGCAGTTGGGTGCCCTGGCCGCACGTTCACGCCGAAGATATTATTCTCGGCAACCCACCTGAAATCCCTGAAGTAACGATGGTTCACCTGCCGCGCGTTGACGCGACACTGGCCCCGCTCGCGTTACTCACCAAAACCGTCTATATCCCATGGATTAAGCTCGTGCAGCCCGATGCGCGAATTATTCGCCTTTCAGAAAAGAACAATAACTGGACGTTTAATTTAGCCTCAGACGGAAATAAAGATCCCAACCAGCCGCCGTCGGCCTGGTCATTCAAAGTGGACAATATTCTGTTCGACAAAGGCCGCATCGCGGTTAACGACAAAGTCACGAAAGCGGATATTGAAATCCTTGTCGACCCGCTGGGCAAACCCTTGCCGTTTAGCGAAATTGATGGCAAGAAACCCACGGGCAAAGATGCGGCAAAAGCCGCAGATTATGTATTTGGCCTGAAAATGAAAGGCCGTTATAACGGCGCGCCGCTCGAAGGCAGCGGCAAAATTGGCGGAATGTTAGCGCTGCGCAGCGAAGGCGAAACCGCCTTCCCGGTGCAGGCAGATGTGCATTCCGGCAATTCCCGTGTGGCATTCATTGGCACCATAAACGATCCGATGAAAATGGGTGGCGTCGATTTACAGCTTAAATTTTCCGGCGATTCACTGGGCAATCTTTATGATTTAACCGGCGTGCTGTTGCCGGACACGCCGCCGTTTGAAACGGATGGACACCTGCTGGCAAAAATCGACACCGAAAAAGGCTCGGTATTCCGCTACCAGAACTTTAACGGGCGCATTGGCGACAGCGACATTCACGGCTCGCTCACCTATTCGCAAGGCAAACCGCGCCCGAAACTGGAAGGCGATCTCGAGTCTAAACAGCTTCGTCTGGCGGATTTAGGCCCGCTAATTGGCGTGGACTCGGGCAAAGGCGCGCAACAGAGCAAACAGTCTGAGCAGGCTAAGGGCGAGAAAACGAATCAGCCCGCCGACAAAGTTTTGCCGTATGACCGCTTTGAAACCGATAAATGGGACGTGATGGATGCCGACGTGCGCTTTAAAGGCGGACGTATCGAACACAGCGGCACGCTGCCACTGAGTAATTTATCCACACATGTGATTTTGAAAAATGCTGACCTGCGGCTCCAGCCGCTGAAATTCGGTATGGCGAACGGCACCATCAGCGCCAATATCCATCTCGAAGGTGACAAAAAGCCGATGCAGGGGCGAGCGGATATTCAGGCGCGGCGTTTGCAGCTCAAGCAACTGATGCCAAAAGTGGAGTCGATGCAGAAAACGCTCGGTGAGCTAAACGGCGATACGGAGTTGCGCGGGCGCGGAAACTCCATTGCCGAACTTTTGGGCAGCAGCGATGGCAACCTGAAACTGCTGATGAACGACGGGCTAATCAGCCGCAACCTGATGGAAATCGTCGGTTTAAACGTCGGGAATTACATCGTCGGGCAAATCTTTGGTGATGACGAAGTGCGGATTAACTGTGCGGCGGCAAACCTTGATTTACGCAATGGCGTGGCGACTCCGCGTATCTTTGCCTTTGATACTGAAAATTCGCTGATTAACGTTACCGGGACGACGAACTTTAAAAGTGAGCGGCTCGATTTAACCATCGATCCAGAGAGCAAGGGGATTCGTATCATTACGCTGCGATCGCCGCTGTATGTGCGCGGTACGTTCAAGAACCCGGATGCCGGTGTGAAAGCCGGGCCGTTGATTGCGCGCGGTGCGGTTGCGGCAGCTCTGGCGACGCTTGTCACGCCAGCCGCCGCACTGTTGGCGCTAATCTCACCTTCCGAGGGCAGCGACAATCAGTGCAGCCGTATTTTGGGGCAGATGAAGAAGTAACACCCTCACCCTAATCCTCTCCCTGAGGGAGAGGGCCGGGGTGAGGGGAAATAAACTACAGCGACAAATGACGCGTCTCTTTCGACACTAACAGCGCAACCAGCGTAATCGCTGACATCGCCGCCAGATACAAACCGACATAGAACAGGCCGTAATTCGCCTGCAACCAGGTGGCGATATACGGTGCCACCGACGCGCCCAGAATCGAGGCCACGTTATAGGAGAACGACGCCCCGGTATAACGCACTTCGGTTGGGAACAGCTCTGGCAGCAATGCCCCCATCGGGCCGAACGTTAAGCCCATCAGGCTCAGACCAATCAGCAGGAATGCCATCACCAGAGTTGGATTACCAGAGCCTAACAGCGGCTGGAACACGGCCAGAGCAAAGACAATCATCAGGCTGGTGATCACAATCATGCATTTACGGCGGCCAAACTTATCCGCCAGATAACCGGCAATAGGCACCATCACACCAAACCCGATCACCGCCATCATCAGCATCCACAGCACATCGTTGCGCGAGAAACCGAGGCCAACTGGTACAGCGGCGGTGCTGAACGTCATGGAGTAAACGGTCATGATGTAGAACAGTGTGTACGTCGCCAGCATGATAAATGTGCCGATAATCGTCGCTTTCAGGTGTTTAGTCAGCAGCGTACCCATCGGCACTTTCACCTGTTTACCGGCTTTGGCAATTTTGGCGAAAACCGGGGTTTCATGCAGCGAAACACGCACATACAGGCCGATAATCACCAGCACTGCCGAGAGAATAAACGGTACGCGCCAGCCCCAACTCATGAACTGTTCGTCGGTCAGCAACCAGGAAAGCAGCAGGAAGGTACCGTTGGCAAAGAAGAAACCGATGGGTGCGCCCAACTGTGGGAACGAACCATACAGCGCACGTTTGCGCGGTGGTGCGTTCTCGGTTGCCAGCAATGCCGCGCCACCCCATTCACCGCCCAGACCCAAACCTTGTCCGAAGCGAGCTAATGCCAGCAGCATGGGAGCCAGAACGCCAATACTTTCGTAGCTCGGCAGCAGGCCGATAACGACGGTGGAAACACCCATCGTCAGAAGTGATGCCACCAGTGTCACTTTGCGGCCTACGCGGTCGCCAAAGTGGCCAAATAGCGCGGAGCCAATCGGGCGAGCCACAAAGGCAATGGCGAAGGTAGCCAGCGACTGTAGCGTGGCTGCTGTCGGGTCGCCCTGCGGGAAGAAGATATGCGGGAAAACGATAACCGCCGCAGTGGCATAAATATAGAAATCGAAGAATTCGATGGCGGTGCCGACGAGCGAGGCAACGACGACTTTTCCGCGGGAGTTGACAGGCGTTGCGTCTGTTTCGGTATTGATTGAATTTGCGATGGTGGCTTGCATAGATTTTTCTTATTTATAGCGAACGAAGGGCCATATTACGCACAGCAAATAGTGCATTTCAACGCACGCTTGTTCACCGCGCTGTGCGATTAACGAGCAATAAGAGGATAATTTTTAGTCCAGAAGAGAAGTGTCTATGTCGTGCTTCACATAAATAAAAATTCAGTGAATAAAACTGCTTCTAGGTTAAATAAAAGTTACAGGCTGGATTTATGTGCTGGGCCGTTGCTTTCTCCTTCTCCTGGGGGAGAAGGTTGGGATGAGGGCGAGCCATTGAAACATACCACCCTCACCCCAGCCCTCTCCCTGAGGGAGAGGGGGATCAACTATGTGTTTTACCCGGCATTCTCGGGTCATCTTTGTATTGTGCGGTGGCTATCCACGCGGCACAAAACAGCGTCAGACGGGCGAAGAAGTAGAAGAACGCCATCAAACCTAAAACGGAACCAAATGCAGCACCAGATGGTGAACTGACCAGTTTTGGCAGGCTGTAAGTCATGATGATTTTGATAACCTCAAAACCAATTGCCGCAATCAATGTGCCACGAATCAATGCTTTCTTGCGTGGGCGGTGGCGCGGAAGACGCCAGAAAATCCAGAAGAACAGCAGGTAGTTAGCAAAAATAGAGATCGCTAACCCGACTAAATGCCAAACCGGTTTTAACCATTCGATACCATCCAGACGCAAAAGAGTTATCAGGAATGCCTGGGCTGAACCGGCAACCGACGTGATAGAAAGCGTCACAATCAGCGCGACCAACAAACCAATTAGCGACACTAAATCACGCAGATACTTTACCCAAAATTTCTCCTGATCATGCGGGTTCCTTTCCCACTTTTCCCGCGACTGAGCACGCACAGCTTCACGCAAATTGCCCATCCAGTTAATGCCGGAATAGAGCGCAATCAGCAGGCCGACCAGGCCAACGGTTGTACGCTGTTGCACCGCAGTATTGATGGTGTTCTTCAGCGTGGCGGCAAGTGTTGGCTCGCTAACGTTGGTGAGGATTTTTTCGAAAATCTCTTCGAGCAGTGTGGGGTGTGAGGCGAGGATATAACCGGCGGCGGCGAACGCTACCATCAGAATCGGAATCAGAGACAGGAATGAAAAATAGGTGATGGCTGCGCCAAACTGATTGCCCATGCGGTCATTAAACCGCTCGGTGGCACGTAAAAGATGCGCGACCATCGGGCGTTTCGCGGCTTTATTGACACCGGCAATCGTATGATTAACCGTCTCATTTTTTGTCTTGATATTGACCAATGGCTCCGATTCATCGGGTTTCTCAGGCGCGGTAGGTTCGGGTTTAGGTTGCGTCTGAAATTTGGCGACAGGCTCATAATCGAGCGATTCAGTTGGGCGTTTCTCGCTATTATCCGATGTAGTCATCAGGTTATTTTTTCCTTTAGATAAAACAAGCTCTTCACGAAATTATAGCCTGGTGCTAATCGACATACCCTTTAACCAATCCCGTCAGCCACTCCATAAACAAATGAACGCGACGCGAAAGGTTACGACGATGCGGATAAAGCAGCGAAACAGGCATCGGTTCGGCGCGATATTGCGGCAGGATCTCCACCAGTTTTTTACTCTTAAGCAGGTCTTTTACACCGATGCGTGGCACCTGAATAATCCCCAGCCCGGCCAGGCACGCAGCCTGATATGTCTCCGTGCTGTTCACCGTTATCACGCCACCCGTTTTTATCCAGCGGGTGTTTTTGTCCTGCCACACTTCAAACCCCTGCGGGCGGCTGCCGAGATTGAGCGCGTAATGCACGACGGCGTGCGAGGTTAAATCATCGAGGCTTTCCGGATAACCGAAACGCGCCAGATAATCCGGGCTGGCGCAGTTAATTAAGGTGAGTTTCCCGAGTGGCCGCGCCACCTGGCCTGAGTCTTTGAGCTGCCCGACGCGCACCACGCAGTCGAACCCTTCGCGCACCACATCAACCATGCGATCGCTGCTGCTGAGTTCAAGTTCAATGCCAGGGTATTGCTGCAAAAATGCCGGGAGCCTCGGGATAACGAGGTTTTTAGCCACGCCAACGGGCATATCCACGCGTAATCGGCCGCTGACACTTTTTGGATCCTGCAAAAAAAGCCCGTCCAGCTCGTCGAGATTCGCCAGCAAGTCACGACAGCGCTCGTAATACACCATGCCGTCTTGTGTCAGCTGCACTCGTCGCGTCGTTCGATGTAATAACCTTGTTCCTAGCATGCCTTCTAGCGCCTGAATTTGGCGCGATACGCTACCTTTAGGAAGGCCCAGAGTATCGGCGGCGCGGGAGAAACTCTCCAGTTCTGTCACTCTGATGAACAGTTGCATTGCGTGTATTTTATCCACTTTATTTCCACATTGTTGTTGTGAGTGAAACAGTGATGCGCAACCAGCACCCTTTATTGATCTTGTAGCAGCTAATAAGCTTCACCTCAATCACCTGACAGCCATCAAAGGGGCAAATCATGAGTCAAACAATCGCATTAGTGACCGGCGGCAGCCGTGGATTAGGTAAAAACGCAGCATTGAAACTGGCTGCGCGTGGCGTGAACATTATTCTGACTTACAACAGCAAGCAGCAAGAAGCGCGGGATGTGGTTCGTGAAATTGAGCTAATTGGCGTGAAAGCCGTGGCAATTCAATTGAATGTCGCCGAAAGCGCGGGTTTTGCTGCGTTTGCTCAGGAAGTGAAGCAACAACTGCACGACGTTTGGCAGCGTGATTCTTTTGATTATTTATTGAACAACGCAGGAACCGGCCTTGATGCGCTGTTTGAAAAAACAACAGAAGAACAATTTGATGATTTAATGAACATCCATTTGAAGGGGCCATTCTTCCTGACCCAGCACCTGTTGCCACTGATTAAAAACGGCGGGCGAATCCTCAACGTTTCTACCGGGCTGACACGTTTTGCGCTGCCGGGCAAAGCGGCTTATGCCGCGATGAAAGGCGCAATGGAAGTGCTGACTAAATACCAGGCCAAAGAGCTGGGAGCGCGTGGGATTTCGGTAAACATTATTGCGCCGGGTGCCATCGCGACTGATTTCGGCGGTGGTGTGGTGCGCGACAACGAACAGGTTGCCAATGCTATTGCGGCGCAAACTGCGCTGGGGCGCGTGGGGCAGCCGGATGATATCGGCAATGCCATTGCCGTACTTCTCAGCGATGAGAGCGGCTGGATGAACGCGCAGCGCATTGAAGTTTCTGGTGGCATGTTCTTATAAGGATATCCAGGTTTGATGCCGGATGACGCTGCGCTTATCCGGCCTACAAGACCGTCGTCGTAGGGTGGATAAGCGCCAGCGTCATCCACCGTGTTTTATTTAAATTCTTTGCGCAGCAAACCGAAAATCCAGTCGTCTTGCCAGGCATCGCCCAGAAAATAGTTTTCTCTTAGAATGCCTTCCTGCTTAAAGCCCACCTTTTCCAACGTCTTTTTAGAACCGATATTCCCGACGGTAACTGTCGCGGTCAGCCTGCGCATCCGGCACTTTTCGAACGCAAATTTGCTTACCGCATGAAGCGATTCAAATCCGTAGCCCTGCCCGTGAAACACGGGATCAAGAATAAAACCCACTTCCGCCATCTCGTCATCGCTACGCACAAAACCGGTGAAACCCATCGGCACGCCGCTGTGTTTATCGCGCATAACAAGGCAAAGCCAGTGGCGGCTGTGAATTTCCCAGCGCACCAGGCGAGCATTAAAAATTTGGCGAATCTCAGCTTCCTGTCGATTATCTGAAACATAACGCATGACGTCGGGGTCTTGCTGCAAGCGCAAGAATAATGGCCATTCTTGTTCGGTAATTTGCGTTAAATTGAGTCTGGAAGTCACGAGTGGAAACATGGTTTTTAGTCCACGATAAACAGCGTTGCGCCGATAGCCGTTGATGAACGATGTGGTTCGGCGTTATCCGCCACCTGATAACTCATGCCGGGTTTTAAGGTAAACAAGCGCCCATCTTCCAGCTCAGTCTGTAACTCTCCCGCCAGGCAAAATAAGACATGGCCTTTCTGGCACCAGTGATCCGCAAGATATCCGGCGGTGTACTCCACCATGCGTACCCGGATTTCCCCAAACTGTTGTGTGCGCCACAACGCTTTCCCGGTGATGCCCGGATGTTCGGTGGGGGTGAGTGTAGTCCAGTCGGTCGTATTAAAAGGCAGGTCAGTAATGCGCATGGTTTTCCTTATTATTTTTTGCAGGTGTCCTTTAATTGATATCAGCAAAAAAATAACGGCGCCATATTTACGCGCCGTTATTGAGAGTTATTTCCAGTGTGATATGTCATCCGTCGTCAGCCCAATATCTTTTAATTGTTCTTTGCTCAGCCCCTTTAAAGTGCGCTCTGTCTGGCGCAGTAACCTTCTTTGGCGGAAATATTGGTAAATCATCACAAAGCCATAAAATGGTTTGTGCGGACGGTTCTCTTCAAAGCCCATGGTGTTGCTCCTCATCGTGTCGATGGGAACAATCATGCGCCGCCATACAGATCGCAGGCAGACGCAAATATAACTTTTATTTAACATACAGACGCGCTAAAACAAGATCTGAGTGGGGGATTCTCCGCCATTCTGTACTGGTTTTTCCGTCTGTATGGTGAATTGAGAGGATACAGCATGACGCGCTACCAACATCTTGCCACTTTGCTGGCAGAACGCATCGAACAAGGGTTGTATCGCAGTGGAGAACGCCTGCCATCGGTGCGCAACCTGAGTAGCGAACACGGCGTCAGTATCAGCACTGTACAGCAGGCTTATCATATTCTTGAAGACCGCCAGCTTATTTCTCCGCAACCGCGCTCCGGCTATTTTGTTACGCCGCGCAAATCCTTACCGCCCGTGCCACCGCTGACTCGTCCTACGCAACGTCCGGTAGAAATTACGCAATGGGATGCGGTGCTTGAACAGCTCACCGGCAGGGAAGATGGCGGCAGCATCGCGTTTGGCAGTGGATTCCCGGACGTGACCCATTCAACGATTAAACCGTTGTGGCGTGAAATGGGCCGTATTGTGCAATATCAGGAAGCCGAAGTTTTGGGCTATGACTGTATTAACGGTAAGCGCGTGCTGCGCGAACAAATTGCACGTCTGATGCTCGATAGCGGTTGTGTCGTCACGCCGGATGACATTGTTGTCACCACCGGTTGCCATGAAGCCCTGTCGATTGCGATTCGTGCGGTGTGCGAGGCGGGAGATATTGTGGCGGTTGAGTCGCCTTGTTTCCACGGCACCATGCAAATGCTGCGTGCATTTGGCATTAAAGTGATTGAAATACCAACGGATTCTGAAACGGGGATTAGTGTTGAAGCGCTGGAGCTGGCGCTGGAACAGTGGCCAATCAAAGCGGTGATTTTGGTTCCTACGTGCAACAATCCTCTCGGGTTTATCATGCCCGATGCGCGTAAAAAAGCGGTGCTGAACCTGGCGCAACGCTTTGATATCGCCATCATTGAAGATGATGTTTATGGCGAGCTGGCGTATGAATATCCGCGCCCGATGACCATAAAATCGCTCGATGTCGATGGGCGCGTGTTGCTGTGCAGTTCATTTTCCAAAACGTTAGCGCCGGGTTTGCGGGTGGGCTGGATTGTGCCGGGGCGCTATTTTGACCGCGCGATGCATATGAAATATATCGTGACCGGCAGCACCACGACCTTTACGCAAATGGCGGTCGCTGAATTTGTGCGTAACGGCCATTACCATCGCCATCTGCGGCGTATGCGCCAACACTATCAACGTAATCTCGACATTTTCACCTGCTGGGTGCGCCACTATTTCCCGTGCGGTATTTGTGTTTCTCGTCCGCAAGGCGGTTTCCTGATGTGGATAGAGCTACCGGAACACATTGATATCGTGCCGATTATTGAAACACTTCGTGAGCACAATATTCGGATTGCGGTGGGGTCACTGCTTTCCGCTTCCGGGAAATATCGCAACTGTATGCGCCTGAACTACGCGTTGCCATTCAATGATGCGACCGAAACCGCGCTGCGAAAATTGGGCGAGGTGATCAGCGATATTTTTGAAAATGATTAATTTCCCTGGTCTTTTATCGCCATTGCTTCCACTCCGGCTACGCTAACATTCTGTGCAATGGCGTCGTGACTCGCGCCTTATTCAAAAAGGAAAATCATGACCAGCGCTGCACAGTTGCTGATGCGGGAAAAGTTCGAGACTTGCCTGAGTGTGATTCGCCAGGCGTCATTGCAAATCCTGCCACTTCTTACAATCAAAGCTGCCGAAGGGAAAGATCCCCAATGGTTTTTTCAACAGCTCGAACAAGCCAGACAGGTGCTTGGAAGCTGGATGGCGGTGGCAAAACGCTTAAATCTTAATGACGCCGAAATCTCGCATTTCACGCTGTTGCTGCGCCATTTGCAGCAGTTGGTGCCGGAGTATGAAAGCGGCCAGGAAGTCAGTCACAATCAGCTCATCGCGGCGTTACGTTTTGTCAGTTATCTCGAGCATGTACGGGCAAAGCAGCCGCTGCTCGGGTATTTGAGTGAAATTGAAAGTAATGACGACGCCCGGCAGCAGAAAGCGGCACGCCAGATGTGCGCGCTGGAGTTGATGCTCAAAGGCCTGGTCAATCAAAGCTACCCGAGCCAGGCGAATCTGGTGCATAAACTCAAATCGCAATTTGGCGCAGATTGCGTGCGCCGTTGGCTGAAGAATGGCGATCGGGGCGATATTGTCAGCGGAATGCGTTTTAGTGAGTTGGCATTAATGGTGGTTGATAAAAAAGAGTACGCCAACCATTACGCCGGATTGTTTCAGGACTCCACACACCTGAGTTTGCTCATTGATCCACGCAAAACGCTGCAAACTTTTCTCGATGATGTACGCGAAATTCGCAACGATCTGGTGGCGCAAAAGACATTAACCTCGGTACAGCTCGCTTTGCTTGAGAGTTATCACCAGGAAAGCACGGCGGCTATTCAGCGGGCGTTTGATGAAGGGCGAGCGAAAGTGAACCCGGCGGCGTTGCTGGCGGTAGAGGATGCCGCATTGCAGGATTATCTCGCCCTGGCGCGCAAAAAATATCAGGCCATGGGCCGCGATAGCGAAGAAGTGCGTGATGCCATCGAACGCCCCGACTCACACAAAGCCAAAAGCAAACAGGACACTGGCGAAACCTTGCGCATGGTTCTGTGGTGCGTGGCCGGTGTTACGGCCCTTAGCGCGGCTATTTTCGGTATGTATTATCTGAGTGATGTCACCAATAAGCCTGCCGAGGCGAAAAGCACTCCGGCGAAAATCACAGCACTTGATTCGCTTCCGGAAACGGAAAGCGCGCGTGAGAAGCTGGCGAATATTGGCATCACCTGGGAAGAGGGGAATTTGCGCTCGGCCATTGAGCGCGGAGATGCCACCGTGGTGCGCCTGTTTATGTTAGGTGGCATGAACTGGAAAGTGTATTTCACCGAATCTGCGCTGGCGGGAGATTACCGCGACGCGCTTAATATTTTGCTGCAATACCGCTCGCAGATGGACGAGGAACGCCCGTGTCGGCGCATGGTGAGAACCCTTAGCCAGGCGATGAACGACGGGCAAAATCTGACTTCACTGCGCAAACAATTCCTGCAAACTTTTTGTACTTCACCTGGAACTGTCAAGCGGCAGAAAGAGGATCTGGACAGAGCGAAACTGCGACTGAATGCGCAACAACAGCGTAAAGACGAGCAGGGCATTGCCGAGGAAAAACGTGCAGTTGATATTCAGCAGGCCATTTATAACGCGATGCGGTGAGTGAAAATGGCGGATGGCGCTAACGCTTATCCGCCCTACAACGACTTACAAAGCCCTTATCCTGATTACCACCAGGCTTCCCACATCGCGCCGACGTTGAACGAATCAAGCTGGGTATTTGGCTCGCCCGCGATACGCGTGGTGTGGTTGTTATCCACCTGACCGCCAGTGACATAGAAACGCAGCATTGGTCGGAACTCTGGTCCCATCGCGATGGAAATGTTCTGTGAGAGGGTCAGTTTCCAGCCTTTGTTATCACCGTCGTTTTCGTAATCTACGCGCTGATAACCCGCTTCAAGCCAGGTGGAATGTATGTCGTTCCAGAAATACATCGGACGAACAATAGCGCCATAGTTGCGGCGGTTATCCTGGGTCAGATCATCATTGTCGTAATCGTGGAAGGCGAGCAGATATTCAATCTGCGCTTGTTGAGTGAACTTATAGTTCCCCTCGAAGCTGGCATAAACGGTGTGCAGGCCATTGGTTTTGTTATAAACGCTGTTGTCTGAATGGTCAGAATAACGGGTGATAATTTTGTTCACCCCATTGTCGCCGGTGTGGCTTAACACCACGGCGGCCTGCCAGGCTTTGGAGCGTTCGTCGCTGTCGATGGCTTTGGAATCAAAACCATAGTTGGCGTACAGCTCGAAATCAATTGGGCCAAATTTGATGCCGTGCAGTTTTGATGTCGCCGCGTAGTTGCCTTTATCACCGGTGCCGGAACCGCCAGTACACGAGATGCGCGACGGGTTATCACCGTCTTCAATCATTTCAGGGTCACACTGATCGACGGCGGCAACCGCCGCGATATCCAGTTGTGCAAAGCCGAGATCGAGGCTCTTCACCCCCGCACCTTGCCCATCGTGGTTCATCCAGAAGTAGTCGTTGATGCCTTGTTGTGGACGCTGATGGAAGTCACGACCCGCCCAGAAATAAGCATTTGGCTGTGCTTCAAAAAGATTAGTGACGCCCGCATAGGCTTTTTTCAGGTTAACTTCATCGCCCCAGTGGTCAATCATCACGCCAATATCCCAGATGGCCCCGTTATCGGCTTTAATGATTTTGGTGAGCTGAAATTCGCCGCCGTTGCCTTCGTTACCTAAACGACCAATTGCGGAGGAGCCGTTATAGGAACCATCAACGCCAATGTATTTTTGATCTCCCGCCTGGAAATGCGCCCCGTAGCGGGCATAACCGGTGAATTTAAGCCCCAACGGAACAGACATATCTGGCGTGGTGGGAACCTGAGGCGTAACCAGGGTATCGGTTCTATTAAGTCGTGCGGCTTCTATTTTCGCATCGCGGTCGGCCAGGGCTTTATCCACCGCTTTCGCCACGATTTGATCAATTTGTTCTTGAGTCATTGGTTCTTGTGCGAGTACAGAAATTGGGCAAAGCGCGGCGATAACCGCCATTGTTAATGGAAGCTGTTTAATTAATTTCATTATAATCTCAATTTAGTAATTTATTTTTTCAGACAATAAATATCCTGTTCAGGGTTAATAGAGAAAGCTCTATTACCCAAACATATTTATCTTTATTTATACTTTCATCGGATTGGACTTAATTAAAATTATTTACGTAATGATCTCTCCCTGCCAGAGGTAATATTATTGTTTTTTACGTAATACTTAGCGCTGATATAAATGAATGATTTCGTTTGAAAGCTCGCGCGCTAACATTGATGTCATCAGGTGATCCTGAGCATGCACCATAATTAGCGTCATAGGCTGTTTGGCTTCGCCTGCATCTTGCTCAATCAATTTGGTTTGCATTTTATGAGCTTCGCGCGCGTAACCATCGGCTTCCAGTAATAACAGTTTGGCTTCTTCGATATTTCCTTGTCGTGCAGAATGCAGCGCTTCAAAACACAAACTGCGCGACTGCCCGGCATTCATAATTATTTCCATTACGGCTTCTTCTAATTCAATCATCATTAATTCCAGAGTTATTAGACGGCGGTTATTAATTGCTGATAGCCGTTTCTGTCAGAGGTGAACGTGCTTCATTTTCTGCTGCAGTTTTCTGCAATGAACGCTCGTAAGCGCGCAGGAATGGCAGATAAATTATGGTAGAAACGACCATGCAAATCACACACATCACGACCGGACTAAAGGCCCAGTTTGTCGCCCACGATGCGCCAATCGGTGCCGGAGTTGTCCATGGAGTCAGGGAGACGACTTGTGCCAGCCAGCCCAGTTTAGTTGCGGTGTAAGCCAACACGGCGTTGACCATTGGGACGCAAATAAACGGAATAAACAGCAATGGGTTCATGATAATTGGCGCACCGAAAAGAATCGGTTCGTTGATATTAAAGAAGCTTGGAACGATGCCCATTTTCCCGATGGTACGCAGGTGCGTCACTTTGCTGCGCAGCAATAAGAAGGCGAGTGGCAATGTGGAACCGACGCCGCCAATGAGCAGATAGTGATCCCAGAAACCTTGCAGATAAATATGTGGCAATGCGGTTCCCGCAGCCAGCGCGGCCTGGTTTGCTGCCAGGTTTGTCATCCAGAACGGGTTCATGATGCCGGTGACAATCAGCGAGCCGTGGATACCAGAGAACCAAAAAATCTGGCACAGCAACACGGACAATAAAATGGCGGGTAAGGAATCGGATGCGGAAACCAGCGGTGCCAGCAGGTGCATAATCGCTTGCGGCATAATCATGCCGGTTTGCGCTTCGATGAATAAGTTCAGCGGATGCAGCGTGCCGATAATGACGACTACCGGAATCAAAATTTCAAACGAACGTGCAACGCCAGTTGGCACTTCTTTTGGCAGGCGAATGGTGATTTTGTTTTCTTTAAGCCAGGCATAAATACGCGTGGAGTAAATCGACGTAATCAGCGCGGTGAAAATGCCCTGGCCTGAAAGATATTGAGTCGAAATTTTGCCGTCGGCATACGGTGCTGCAACCAGCAAAAATGCCATAAAGGCCAGCAGGCCGGACATCACCGGGTCGAGATTAAACTGTCGCCCGAGACTTGCGCCAATGCCCACTGAGATGAAAAACGTCATCACGCCCATGCTCAGGTTAAACGGCAGCATCAGCTGTTCACGGTAAGTCTGAGAGAAATCCAGCCATGCACGAGCAAAACCGATAGTGGTATCAGCGGAGAATGGCGGGAATATAAACACCAGCATAAAAGAGCCAATAATCATGAACGGCAGGGCTGCGGTGAACCCATCACGAATCGCGATCACGTACTTTTGTTGCCCCAGACGACCCGCCAACGGAGTGATGGATTGCTCAATCACCGTCACCATGGATTGATATAGCGAACTCATATGAATAACCCTTTTAGTGAGCCGCTTCGATAAGCGACAGAGCATAATCCAGCACTTTATCGCCACGCTGCATGCCGTAATCCATCATGTCGATGGCCTGAACCGGAATACCGTGAGAGGCGGTTTTTTCTGAAAGCGTACTTAACATATATTTTACCTGTGGCCCGAGCAGCACCACTTGATAACGCGGGAACTGCACATCAAACTCAGCCACGCCGTAAGCCTCTATTTCTACAGGCATTCCTCGTTCTTCAGCCACTGTCAGCATCTTTTTAACCAGCAGGCTGGTGGACATTCCGGCGGAACAACACAACATAATCTTGACCATTAACACTCATCCTCAAAATGTAAATAAAGTATTGCGGAAATGATTTGATACTTTATGGAAACCGTTTTCCATCCGCAGCAAACAGATCTGTGACACCCATCAAGATCCCGTCTTTATCGGCATTACTTATTGGATCGTCATCACAAAATTGTTTGGTGAATGTATCGTTTGGACATCATGTGGAAAATCGGTTTCCATCAAAAATGGAAACGACTATACTGAAATTGGCTACCATCTGAGCCGAAGTTGTATTCAGGACAAACAGGCATGAACCACAGCCTGATAAAGGAAAATGATGTCTACAATCAATGATGTATCGCGTTTAGCTGGGGTTTCTAAAGCCACAGTATCACGGGTGTTGAGTGGATCTCGCGGAGTGAAGGAAGCAAGTCGCCTGGCCGTGCTGAAAGCGGCTGAGGAGCTGCGTTACCGTCCAAATATGATTGCGCAATCACTACTCAGCCAGTCTACCGGCTGCATTGGCGTGATTTGCGCGCAGGAAAATATCAACCAGACCACGGGTTATCTTTACGCGCTGGAGAAACATCTTAGCCAACATCAAAAACACCTGCTGCTGCGTTTTGCGAACAGTAAAGCGGAGGTCATACATGCTCTTGATGAGCTGACCTGTGGGCTGTGTGATGACGTGCTGATTATCGGCGCACGTTTCCCGCTCAATATCGACCAGGAGAATGTCATTCTTGTCGATTGCGTGGATGTTGATTCCAGTAACAGCATTAATTTTGATCACGCTTTTGCTGCTGAAACGGCCTGTAATTATTTGATTAAGCAGGGAAGAAGGCAGATTGCGGTCATCAACCCTGATTCCTGCGGGTCGGTTGATCAAATTCTGTTGGGTTATAAGCGCGCGCTGGAAAACAATTTCCTGCCTTTTAACCGCAACCTGATATTTATGGATTCAACGTCTTCATCTGTTGCGCTCCAGGTGCTGCTCAATAACAGCACAACATTGAATTTCAACGCGTTATTAGTTGCTGATGAGCAGGAAGCACAGCGCATCATTCCGCAATTGCAGGCGTTTAATAAATCTGTTCCGAAAGACATTATGGTGTTTAGCCTGGCGGGTTCACTGCATCTGCCGGGGATTCCAACCATTCCCGCCATTGAATATTCAATGGATGCGATGGCGGCAAGAATCGTGACATGGTTGACCGAGAAAACCCAAAGTGCTTTGGGTTCGAACGTACTGCGTGGTGATTTGATTATTCCTGACATGGCGAGCCGGAAATAAAAAAAGCCATACCCGGCAAGGGTATGGCTTAGTTGTTAGTATTTAATATCTCGCGCTTCTTCACGGCCATTTTGCTTGCTTTGGCGCTTATCCTGGCGGCAATCACTGTTGCTTTTGCTATCGTTAACTACACATTCACGCTTGTCATGACGCGAGTCCTGACGGGTATCCTGGCGAACATCCCTTGCCTGGCGGCGTTGCTGGCCTTGTTCTGTGGCGTAAGCATTGTTGATGGAAAGCGTGGAGAACATAAAAATGCCCGCCATAACACCCATGATTATCGACGATTTACTTTTCATATGAGGCACTCTGCAAATATAAAATTTCAAATGAATACAATCTGAAGAGTATAGATGTGGCAGTTGCATCTGAATGTAACCAAATCAGTTAAAATATAATTAAAGTTTCATCTGGAAAGTTTTTATAGCGCAGGTGTATGAAAATTAATGAGTTAGTGTTTTTGATTATTCGAGCTTTATTAAAATGTCCGAAATAAATAAAAAGGCTGCGAAATCTAAATTTCGCAGCCTTTTTTAATTCACTTTTAATTCATTACCTCATAGTAACGAATTCTTCCGAACCGGTCGGGTGAATGGCCACTGTATTATCAAAGTCTTTCTTAGTCGCACCCATTTTCAGTGCCACTGCAAAGCCTTGCAGCATTTCATCCATGCCGTAACCGATGCCGTGAATACCAACGATTTTCTCATCCGGGCCAGCGCAAACCAGCTTCATGCGGCATGGCTGGCGGTGCGAAGTCACGGCGGTATACATCGCGGTGAAGGACGATTTGTACACTTTCACGTTGTCGTCGCCGTATTGCTCACGCGCTTGCGGTTCGGTTAAACCAACCGTGCCGATTGGCGGGTGGCTGAATACGACGGTAGGAACGTTGCTGTAATCTAAATGCTCGTCTGGCTTGTTGTTAAACAGGCGCTCTGACAGGCGACGACCGGCCGCAACGGCGACTGGTGTCAGTTCGACGGCTCCGGTGTTATCGCCCACGGCATAAATGCCCGCAACGCTGGTGTTCTGGAATTTATCGACTTCGATATAGCCTTTGGCATTGGTTTTGACACCGGTTGCTGCCAGGTTGAAGTTGTCGGTTTCCGGCTCGCGACCAATCGCCCAAATCAGGCAATCTACGGTTTCAGAGCGGCCATCTTCCAGTTGCAGCGTCAAACTACCATCGGCATTTTTAACCACCGCTTTCGGCACCGCTTGCGTGTGCAGCGTTGGGCCTTCGGTGTTAATCACTTCCAGCAGCGTTTCGACGATTAACGGGTCAAAAGTACGCAGTGGTGCGTGTTGGCGCACAAACAGATGTGTCTCAGAACCCAGCGCGTTGACCACGCCTGCGATTTCAACCGCGATATAACCCGCGCCAACAACCGCGATGCGTTTTGGCAACGCAGGAAGCGCGAAGAAGCCATCGGAATCAATACCGTACTCAGCACCTGGAATAGACGGACGGCTTGGGCGGCCACCGGTGGCAATCAGGATGTGGTCTGCGGTGATGGTTTCGCCGTTCACTTCGACCGTGTGTGCGTCGACAAATTTCGCAAAGCCGCGAATTACATCAACGTTGTTTTTACCCAGCACGTTGTCATAAGAAGTGTGGATGCGGTCGATATACGCGGTGCGGCTGGCGATCAGTTTGTCCCAGTCGAATTTATTCACCGTGGTGTCGAAACCGTAATCCGGGCCGTAATTGTGGATAGCTTCGGCGATTTGCGCCGCGTGCCACATTACTTTTTTCGGTACGCAACCCACGTTTACGCAGGTACCGCCCAGCTCTTTCGCCTCAATCAGTGCGCATTTCTTTCCATACATCGCCGCACGGTTAATGGAGGCAATACCGCCGCTGCCGCCGCCAATGGCGAGGTAGTCATAATGTTTGGTCATGATGTTTCCCTAATGAGTCGAAAAATATTCGCGATTGTAGCGCGCCGAGAAAATGGTTCCACCGATAGCTGCAATAGCCGTTACTCAGGCACAACCCAGCTCAATGTGGTCGAACCGTTGCCTGATGGCACCAGGGTTTTATGCAGCCACGGCAGTACATTAGCCATTTGCTGCTCCAGTTTCCACGGTGGGTTGATAACAATCATGCCGGAGGCAGTCATGCCACGGCGGTCGCTATCAGGCAGTACGGCCAGTTCGATTTGAAGAATGCGGCGAATGCCTGTTTCTTCCAGCTCGCGCAGCATGCGTTTGATTTGCTGACGCATAACCACGGGATACCACAGGGCGTAAGTCCCTGTCGCAAAACGCTTATAGCCATCGTTGATGCCTGTCACAACGGCCTGGTAGTCAGTTTTAATCTCATACGGTGGGTCGATAAGAATCAGACCACGACGCGAAGCTGGCGGCAGTTTGGATTTAAGCTGGGTGTAACCGTCCGCACGTTCAACGCGAGCGCGATTGTCTTTCTGGAATTCAGAACGCAGCAGCGGGAAATCTGACGGGTGCAGTTCGGTCAGTTGCAGGCTGTCTTGCTCGCGCAGAAGCTGGCGGGCAATCAGCGGAGAACCTGGGTAGTAACGCAATTGGCCGCTGTGGTTGTAGGCTTTCACCGCACCAATATAGGCTTCAAGTTCCGCAGGTAAATCATCGTGTTGCCAGATGCGAGCGATCCCTTCCAGATATTCACCGGTGCGCTCTGCGTGCTCGCTGCTCAGTTTATATCGGCCTGCGCCTGCATGAGTATCCAGGTACAGAAAAGGTTTTTCCTTCTCTTTTAAGGATTCGATGATCAGACTTTGAACGGTGTGTTTCAGTACGTCGGCGTGGTTGCCGGCGTGAAAGCTGTGGCGATAACTGAGCATGGCTTGCAGGGTTTCCAAAGACAAAAGAAGAACAACTATTCTGCACAGTATACAGCCTTATGCTCACCGCCTGGCATTGAAATTAGCTAAACTAAGCCTCATGTTAAGAAGATTGCTTTTGTAGCGCATTACGCGCTCCACTTATCAGATATCAGGAACCGCGCTTATGACTAATCCATTGCTGACCCCTTTCGATCTGCCGCCGTTTTCCGCTCTTAAACCTGAACATATCGTGCCAGCCGTGCAGCAAGCGCTGGATGATTGCCGTGCGAAAGTCGAAAGCGTGGTAGCGCAAGGCGCGCCTTATAACTGGGATAATCTTTGCCAGCCGCTGGCAGAAGTGGACGATCGCCTGGGCCGCATCTTCTCGCCGGTCAGTCATTTGAATTCGGTACAAAACAGCGCGGAACTGCGTGAGGCTTACGAACAAACGCTGCCGCTGCTGTCTGAATACAGCACCTGGGTTGGGCAGCACGAAGGGCTTTATCAGGCGTATCGCAACCTGCGCGATGGCGCGTTTTATGCCGATCTGAGCGTAGCTGAGAAAAAAGCTGTTGATAACGCACTGCGTGATTTCGAGCTTTCTGGCATCGGTTTGCCGCCAGAAAAACAAAAGCGCTATGGCGAAATCGCTGCGCGCTTGTCTGAACTGGGTTCGACCTACAGCAACAACGTGCTGGATGCGACCCAAGGCTGGACGAAACTGATTACTGACGAAGCGCAACTTTCTGGTATGCCGGAAAGTGCACTGGCGGCAGCACGCGCTCAGGCCGAAGCCAAAGAGCAAGATGGCTGGCTGTTGACGCTGGATATCCCAAGCTATTTGCCAGTGCTCACTTACTGCGACAACCGCGAGCTGCGCGAAGAAATGTATCGCGCCTATGCTACTCGCGCATCCGATCAAGGCCCGAATGCAGGCAAGTGGGACAACACGCCAGTGATGGAAGAAATTCTGGCGCTGCGTCATGAACTGGCTGAGTTGCTGGGCTTTGGCAACTACGCGGAAAAATCTCTCGCCACTAAAATGGCAGAAAACCCGCAGCAGGTGCTCGAGTTCTTAACCGATCTGGCGAAACGTGCGCGTCCACAGGGCGAGGCTGAACTGGCGCAACTGCGCGCGTTCACGCAAAAAGAATTTAACGTCACCGAGCTGGAACCGTGGGACATCACCTATTACAGCGAAAAACAGAAACAGCATCTGTACAGCATCAGCGACGAACAACTGCGCCCATATTTCCCGGAAGATCGCGCGGTAAACGGCCTGTTTGAAGTGGTGAAACGCATTTACGGCATCACCGCGAAAGAACGCAAAGACATCGACGTCTGGCATTCCGATGTGCGTTTCTTCGAGCTATATGACGAGAAAAATGAGTTGCGTGGCAGCTTCTATCTCGACCTGTATGCCCGCGAAAACAAACGCGGCGGGGCGTGGATGGATGATTGCGTAGGCCAGATGCGTAAAGCTGACGGTTCGCTGCAAAAACCTGTCGCTTACCTGACCTGTAACTTCAACCGCCCGGTAAATGGCAAACCCGCGCTGTTTACTCATGACGAAGTGATCACGCTGTTCCATGAGTTCGGACACGGTTTGCACCACATGCTGACTAAAGTCGAAACGGCGGGTGTTTCTGGTATTAACGGTGTGCCGTGGGATGCGGTCGAGTTGCCAAGCCAGTTTATGGAAAACTGGTGCTGGGAGCCGGACGCGCTGGCGTTTATCTCCGGCCATTACGAAACCGGTGAACCGCTGCCAAAAGAGCTACTGGATAAAATGCTGGCGGCGAAGAACTACCAGGCAGCGCTGTTTATTCTGCGCCAGTTGGAGTTCGGCCTGTTCGACTTCCGTCTGCACGCAGAATTCAACCCGGAGCAGGGCGCGAAAGTGCTGGAAACTCTGGCTGAAATCAAGAAGCTGGTTGCGGTTGTGCCATCGCCAAAATGGGGTCGTTTCCCACACGCCTTCAGCCATATCTTTGCTGGCGGTTATGCGGCGGGTTATTACAGCTACCTGTGGGCGGATGTGCTGGCGGCAGATGCGTTCTCACGTTTTGAAGAAGAAGGCATTTTCAACCGCGAAACCGGGCAATCATTCCTTGATAACATCCTGACTCGTGGCGGTTCAGAAGAGCCAATGGAGCTGTTCAAACGCTTCCGTGGCCGTGAACCGCAGCTCGATGCGATGCTGGCTCATTACGGCATCAAGGGCTAATTCATTCTGTGAAAATCTGTTTATTAACTGAAGCAGGCGCCGACTCCGGCGCCTTATCACTTTTGAGCGAGCGCTGGGGTCTTGTGCACGATGCAGATTCCCTGATGGCGCTGGTTTTGACGCCTGACCATCTCGAATTACGTAAGCGCGACGAGCCAAAACTCGGCGGTATTTTTGTTGATTTTGTCTCTGGAGCGATGGCGCATCGCCGCAAATTTGGCGGTGGGCGTGGCGAAGCGGTGGCAAAAGCGGTTGGCATCAAAAGCGGCTATCTGCCGGACGTGGTCGATGCGACGGCAGGGCTTGGGCGCGATGCGTTCGTGCTGGCGTCTGTAGGCTGCCGCGTGCGGATGCTGGAGCGTAATCCGGTAGTGGCGGCGTTGCTCGACGACGGTTTACGCCGTGGTTACCAGGATGCGGAAATTGGCGGCTGGTTGCAGGAACGTTTGCAGCTGATTCACGCTTCAAGTCTGACGGCGTTGAGCGATATTACGCCGCGCCCGGAAGTGGTCTATCTCGATCCGATGTTCCCGCATAAGCAGAAAAGCGCGCTGGTGAAGAAAGAGATGCGTGTGTTTCAGTCGCTAGTGGGGCCAGACGAAGATGCAGATGGTTTGCTGTTGCCTGCGCAAAAGCTGGCGACAAAACGTGTGGTGGTGAAACGCCCGGACTACGCGCCGCCGCTCGGTGGCGTGGAAACGCATAACGCAGTGGTCACTAAAGGCCACCGGTTTGATATTTATTCGGGAACGGCAATCGTGGAATAGAACACCCCTCACCCCGACCCTCTCCTGGGGAGGGTTAGGGTGAGGGCTTAAACGTTCTAAACTTAATCTTCGTCTTCGTCGCGCAGTGGAACAATCAGCATATCAACGTGAACGGTGTTGATCAGCTGACGTGCAGAAGACATCAGTTTGCTCCAGAAATCCTGGTGGTGCCCGCAGACCACTAAGTCCATATCGTACTTCTTAATGGCATCTACCAGAACCTGGCCCAGATCGCCGCTACCGCTCAGGGTTTCAGTGATTGGATAACCTGCGCCAGTTGACAGCTCGCTCAATGCGTTATGAGTTTCTTCAGAAATGCGTTTCTGCATATCGCCAAGATTTACATCGATCAATCCGGTATAGAGATCGGAGTAATTTACATCGACATGAATCAGGGAAACCTTCGCGTTGTATGGGCGAGCCATAGAAACCGCTTTTTCCACCAGTACTTTGCTCTCCGGGGAGAGATCTACCGCGATTAGAATGTGTTTGTAAGACATAATTTTACTCCTTCCATAAGTTGTCGATGACCAGCCTGGTCGGATAACACGATGCGCTGCATCTGTGCCATCCGCGTCTAAAGACCTAAATTGTAGATGATATTTCTACCCTATAGCGAATGATAGAAATCGTCAATGTGCCACCGCTGTATACATTGAAGCCCCAAATAGCCTTAATCGCTTTGATAAAGATTAATGATGTGGCAAAAAAATTAGCGGATCTCCTACACTATTAAATGAGCCGTTCCGGAATAGTAATGTGAGCCGGATCGGCTTTTTGGGCTCGCTGAACGGTCTTTCTGGTTTTCGGGGTGAGCGGTTGCCCTGGAGTGATGTTCTGGGGCTTCACCGGGAGGGGTATTATGATGATCAGCACCGTCGCACTTTTTTGGGCGCTTTGTGTAGTTTGTGTCGTGAATATGGCGCGCTATTACTCATCTTTGCGTGCACTGCTGGTGGTACTTCGCGGTTGCGATCCGCTGCTGTACCAATATGTCGATGGAGGCGGTTTTTTTACCTCACACGGCCAGCCAAGCAAACAGATTCGCTTAGTGGGCTACATCTATGCTCAACGTTATCTTGACCATCACGACGATGAGTTTATCCGCCGCTGTGAACGTCTGCGCCGCCAGTTTATTTTAACCAGCGCGCTATGCGGACTTGTGGTGATTAGTCTTATCGGTTTGATGATTTGGCACTGACAGTTTGAGCACATAAAAAAAGCGGGCCAGTAAACTGACCCGCTTTTTGCTTTCTGGTGACTACACCGCTCTTAAATGAAGTGCAGTGAAATCCAGTAAAGAGAACCAGAAAGCAGAATCGACACCGGCAGAGTAAACACCCAGGCCATCAGGATGTTGGTTACCGTTTTACGCTGCAAACCGCCGCCATCAACCACCATCGTCCCCGCTACGGAAGAAGAAAGCACGTGAGTGGTAGAAACCGGCATACCGGTGTAGCTCGCAATACCGATGGAGACGGCGGCTGTCATCTGCGCGGACATACCCTGCGCATACGTCATGCCTTTCTTACCAATCTTCTCACCGATAGTTGTTGCCACACGACGCCAGCCAATCATAGTACCGAGGCCAAGCGCCAGAGCGACCGCCATGATAATCCAGATTGGTGCGTACTCGATGGTATACAACAAGTCAGTTTTCAGCTCTTTCAGGAAGCGCTTATCGTCCGGTTTGGTTTCCGGCAGTTTAGCGACTTTCTCTGAAGTATCAGAGATGCACAGCAGCAGGCGGCGCATATGGCTACGCTGCTCGATGCTCAACTTGTCGTAGCTGTCGATATTGCCCAGTAGTTCTTTCGCACGCTGCACTGCAATCATGGCGCGGCTGGCGTCACAATGGAATTCAGCAGGCTTATCCTGACCCTTCACTTCTTCAGGGGTTGGAATAGCTGGGTTCAGATCGACAACGTGCTTAATCGCATCGCCGTGCTGCGCGTAATACTGCTCAAGGTGCGTAATGGCATCGCGAGTACGAGCAATGTCGTAACCGGAAGCATTCATGTTCACCACGAAGCCTGCAGGCGCAACGCCAATCAATACCAGCATGATTAAGCCGATACCTTTCTGCCCGTCGTTTGCGCCATGAGAGAAGCTCACGCCAATAGCGGAGATAATCAGGGCGATACGCGTCCAGAATGGTGGCTTTTTCTTGCCGTCTTGTTTTTCACGCTCGGCAGGTGTCAGGTGGATACGGCGGCGCTTTTTGGTGCCGCTCCAGTAGCGACGTAGCAAAAAGATTAACCCGCCCGCAATCACCAGACCCACAATTGGAGAGAGGATCAACGACATGAAAATCCCAATCACTTTCGGGATATTCAGCGCATCAACAACGGAGGTTCCGTTCATTAATGCATTCGTCAAACCAATACCAATGATGGCACCGATTAGCGTATGGGAGCTGGATGCTGGCAGACCAAAATACCAGGTGCCGAGGTTCCAGATGATAGCGGCCAGTAACATAGAGAACACCATGGCGAGGCCATGAGCGGACCCTACGTTCAACAGCAGATCGGTTGGCAACATATGCACAATCGCATACGCCACGCTCAATCCGCCGAGCAGAACGCCGAGGAAGTTAAATAACGCCGCCATTGCCACCGCGAGTTGCGATCGCATTGCACGAGTATAGATAACGGTTGCCACTGCGTTTGCAGTGTCATGGAAGCCGTTGATCGCTTCGTAGAAGAGAACAAATGCCAGAGCAAGTAATAACAAAAGCCCGGTATGTAGATCCAGGCCATTAAACAGAAATTCCATAGACGTTACGCCATTTTGAGGACATGAACGCGGCGCATTATGTAAGACAACTCCGTAATGCGCCAACAGAAATATGGACTTTTCTTGATGTTTGTCCTTCCTGGGTCAAACAATGAAAAGATTTACATATTTATTTTCAATCACCTGCAATTGTTAAGACGCATTTAGCTGGTGCGACCAGCCCGCTATCTTTACAATTCCTTGCATTAAGCATAGTCGGGAGTAGGTCGTGGAAAAGTTTGATGCCGTAATTATTGGTGCGGGAGCCGCAGGAATGTTCTGTGCAGCGATGGCTGGGCAGGCGGGAAGCAAAGTGCTACTCATCGATAACGGTAAAAAACCAGGCCGTAAGATTCTGATGTCGGGCGGAGGTCGCTGCAACTTTACTAACCTTTATATCGAACCTGCAGCTTATCTCAGCCAAAACCCTCATTTTTGCAAATCTGCGCTCGCACGCTACACCCAGTGGGATTTTATCGACATGGTCGGTAAGCACGGTATCGCGTGGCATGAGAAAACGCTCGGCCAACTTTTTTGTGATGAATCAGCTCAACAGATAGTCGATATGCTGGTGGCCGAATGTGATAAAGGGCAAGTGACCATGCGCCTGCGTAGCGAAGTGTTAGGCATCGAACGTGATGAAAACGGCTACACCATTCAATTAAATGGCGACAGCGTTCAGGCAGCAAAATTAGTCATCGCTACGGGCGGGCTTTCCATGCCGGGCCTGGGGGCTACACCTTTTGGCTATAAAATCGCTGAACAGTTTGGGCTAAAAGTGTTGCCAACTCGTGCAGGCCTTGTGCCGTTTACGCTGCACAAACCGTTACTCGAACAGCTACAGGTACTTTCAGGCGTCTCGGTTCCGTCCGTCATTACGGCTGAAAACGGCGTGAGCTTCCGTGAAAGTTTATTGTTTACGCATCGTGGTCTGTCTGGCCCTGCGGTGTTGCAACTGTCGAGTTACTGGCAGCCTGGCGAGTTTGTGAGCGTTAACTTACTTCCTGATACCGATCTGGATGAATTGCTTAACGAGCAGCGCAACGCTCATCCAAATCAAAGCCTGAAAAACACGCTGGCGATGGTACTGCCAAAACGCCTGGTGGAGTGCCTGCAACAGCTTGAGCAAATACCGGATGTCACACTTAAACAGCTCAATACCCGTCAACAAAGTGAAGTGCTTGAAACCTTACAAAACTGGCGTGTGCAGCCCAACGGCACCGAAGGTTATCGCACCGCTGAAGTTACCCTTGGCGGCGTGGATACCAACGAACTTAGCTCCCGCACCATGGAAGCGCGTAATGTGCCGGGGCTGTATTTTATCGGTGAAGTGATGGACGTAAGTGGTTGGTTAGGCGGGTATAATTTCCAGTGGGCCTGGGCGTCTGCCTGGGCGTGCGCACAGGATTTGGTTGTAAATTAATGAGCAGGGAATCGGCAGCGCTACCTTCAAAACGAGCATTTCATTACGCTTCGTTCAGAAATCTATTTTTCGCGCGTCTTTTAACGGTACTGGGCAACGGTATTGCACCCATTGCTCTGGCTTTTGCTGTGCTCGATATGGGCGGAACGGCTGCTGATTTAGGTATTGTCATCGCTTCCCGTTCCATTTTTAACGTTGCCTTTTTGCTCATTGGCGGAGTGCTCGCCGATCGCTACGCACGAAGCAAAGTCCTGTTGTACTCATCGGTGATTGCCGCTGTTTCTCAGGCTGTTGTCGCCTGCCTGGTGTTGGATGGATCGGCTACCATCGCGCTATTGGCGGTGCTCGGCGCGATAAATGGCGCAGCGGCGGGAGCGTCGCTACCGGCATCACAATCAATGGTTCCGCAAACCGTTCCGGTACATTCATTGCGAGAAGCCAACGCCTTTATTCAGTTGGGGATTTACGGCGGAACGGTGCTTGGCGCGTCGCTGGGTGGCGTGCTGATCAGCGTGATGGGACCGGGCTGGGGGCTGGCTGTAGATGCATTAGGATTTGCTGCATCAGCACCACTTTATCTGATGATCCGCATCCATTCGACACAACCGCAAGGCTCGCAATCCAACATATTGCAGGATTTAAAAGACGGCTGGACCGAGTTTATTTCTCGCTCGTGGGTTTGGGCGATCGTTGTGCAGTTTACCATTGTGAATGCGGCTTTCAGCGGCGTGATGATGATACTTGGCCCGGTCGTCGCTGATGAGACATTTGGCCGCGCGGGTTGGGGAATGGCCATCGCGGCACAAAGCGCTGGCTTGATTGTTGGCTCAGTTATTGCGCTTCGCTGGCGGCCTCGTCGCGATTTACTTATTGGCACAATTCTGACGGCATTTTGCGCCGGGCCGATTGTCGTTCTGGCTTTGCTGCCATCGACACCTATCCTGATGGTGGTATTTTTTATCGCTGGCGCGGGCTTCGGTTTGTTTGGTGTGGCGTGGGCGCAATCGTTGCAAACGCATATCCCGCCGGAAAAACTGGCGCGGGTTTACGCATACGACGCGTTAGGTTCATTTGTGGCGATTCCTGTGGGTGAACTTGCCGCAGGCCCACTGGCGATGCACTACGGCAATGAAAAAGTCTTACTGGCTTGCGCAGTCGCCGTTCTGCTGGCAACTTTCGCCGCCAGCTTCACGCCGTCAATCAGGCGGCTCGATAATGCCGCTCAAGTCAGGCAACATCAGGTTTAATCTTACTGGCAGGCTAATGCCAAATCTTTATTCAGCAGGTAAGGGCGCAGATATCCAACGGTGTTGGATAGCGGCAATACATCTTCATGCAATTGAATATTAAGCACATTGCTGATGTATTCCCGGCGTGCGCTAATACGCTGCCAAAGCTCAGGATAATCGGTTTTAATTTGCTCACGAAGCGCCTTGTCGGCCAGTGCTACAGTGTCTTCGATACTGGCTCCGGCATAGCCTTTGCGCGACGGAATAATGTCGATTTGCAGCAGCATACCGCTGGATAATGGAATATCTGACGCCGGGTAAATTGGCGAACACAGCCACTCTTCATCGGCGACCAAATGGCCAGGATTCAGGTGCCAGTGGTATTCGTCTTTTGGTAAAACCCGCTCAATCAGTTCGTAAACTTCATGGCCTTTTACGCCAACATGCATCTTCTCAAGCCAGCTCACTACCGCGCGATAATACGGAATGGCGACCACATCCAGATAATCTTTAACGTAGGGATGAAGCTCATCGGCACTACTCACAACGTAAGCCGCGCGGCTGGTTAAACCGCCTTTATAGCTGACGGTTAAAGAGAATTTATCGCCTTGTTGGATGTGCTTATCGGAAGGATACAAATTGGCGTTTTCGAAGCGATCGCCCGTCGCGGCTATAGTGACGACGTTGTTTGCCTGCCCTTCAGCGGCAAGCAGTGCGGCAATAGATTTTTCTGTTTTACCCAGGTCAATTGCATTCAGGGCGGTTAGTGCCGCCGTTGATGCCAGATTTGCGCCGTATTCGTAATGGGCGATTTCGTTGGCATTATTAATAATGCGTGCGCCATTGCGCGGCGAGATAAACAGCCCGGTGGCATTAAGCAGCTCGCATTCTGGAGTGAGCGCAGCCTGAAGGGCATGGAAAATAAAAGTCGGGATGTCGAACAGTGACGAGTTGTTGTCGTGGTTGCCGGTGAACAGCTTCCAGCCCGCGATCCCGACGCGCTGTTGTCCATCCAGTCCGGCTTGCTTTAGCACGTCAGTGAGCGAAAGTGCGGTGTCCATCGGCTGGTTTGGCAGTGAAAACCACGGAGCATGAACCACTTTAGCGGGCGTTCTGGAGAATTGCGCTAGCTTAAGGTTTTCATTGCCGAGCACCAGCACCGCCTCGCCATTTTTATGCAACACCAACAAACCTTCTTCAAATCGCGGAATGAAACCGGTCAGATACTCAAAATTCCCGCCATGTTCTTTGTCTGCGTAAACGACTAGCGAATCGAAATTCTGCTGCGCCATTCCCTGCAAAATTTTGCGCAAGCGCTCCTGAATCGTCCGATCGTTTAACCCAACACTCGGGACGTTGAGATAGATTTCAGGCTGCTTGATGGTGGTAAGCGTGATATTAGGCATGGGTTTGTAACTCCGTTTTCTTATCCCCGGTAGAACCTTAACTTACCACCGTGCGAATACTGAGCCTATCCCGGCAATCGAGATTTGGGCCGTCCTGGGCCAAGTAACACCGCCAGTTTTCCGCCACCTTGTGTGGTTTCCATCAAGATTTTGCACACGCTGGTGAGCGGCACGGAAAGTAACATGCCGACCGGGCCGAGCAGCCAGCCCCAGAATAGTAACGAAAGGAAAACCACGAACGTCGACATCCCCAGACCACGGCCCATCATGCGTGGCTCGACAATATTTCCCAGCACCATGTGTACCGCCAGGAATAACGCACCGACCAGCACCATTTCGTAAGTGCCGTTGAACAAAAATGCCTGAATCATCGGTGGAATCGCAGAAATAACCGAACCGATGTTAGGAATGTAATTCAGCAAGAACCCCAGCACGCCCCACATTAGCGCAAACTGCACGCCCATCAGTTCCAGCCCAAGCCAGATAATCAGCCCGGTCCACAGACTTATTAATGTTTTTAGCGCCAGGTAATGTGTCACACCTTTTAAAGCCCGGTGCAGGCTGGCGATGTGAATTTTCGGATTGGAAAGGGCAAAACGGAGTTTATAGGGAACGTGGCGCACTTCGAACAACATAAACACCACGGTCATCACCAGCAGTAAAATACTGGCCATCGCACCGGAAAGGCTGGTCATGAGTGTCGTGGCATACGACATCACTTTCTCAGAATCCATACGCTGCAACATGCGCTCAGGCGATAATCGCAGATGCATAAACGGCAGCATCTTTTCGAGCTCAAAAACTTTTTGCGTCAGCATTTTATTGTACTTGGGCAGCATATCGACAAACTCGCTCATCGACGCTGCCAGCACACCAACCAGCATGGTCAGCACGACCAACATGGCAAAAACGACCATTGAAATAGCCAGCGGGCGGTTCACTCCCCGGCGAATTAGCCAGGTGACTAAGGGGTTTAAAACAATGGCAAAAAACAGGGCCAATAAAAGCTGGACGATAATGTCTGCGGCTGCATGAATCCCGGCAAGAATAATCACCAGTGCAGAAAGCTTAATGAGAATGTGTAGCCCGGTTTTGTCGGGTTCTGGAGAAACCATGAAAAGATCCTGTGTTCGATGGATCTTCTTAGTGTAGCGCTTCGTTTGTTTCTCACTCGCAGGTCGAGTCTGAAAGTCAGTTGCTGAAATGTGAATCACGACATGGTTATACTGAGGAACGCTGTTTTAAAAGTGATTAACCATGCCTGACCTGACACCCGCCCCGGTAGTAAGTAGTTTCCGACTCAATCTACAGATTGTTTCTGTCGTGATGTTCAATTTTGCCAGCTATATGACGATAGGCCTGCCGCTCGCAGTGTTGCCGGGCTACGTGCATGACGTTATGGGATACAGCGCGTTTTGGGCGGGGCTGGTGATTAGCCTGCAATATTTCGCCACGCTGCTCAGTCGCCCACATGCGGGGCGTTACGCGGATATTCTTGGCCCGAAAAAGATCGTTATATTCGGTTTGTGCGGCTGTTTTCTCAGTGGTGCGAGCTACTTGCTGGCGGCGTTTGGCAGTGCATGGCCGCTGGCGAGTCTGGTTCTGCTGTGTCTTGGGCGCGTGATTTTGGGGATTGGGCAAAGTTTTGCAGGAACCGGTTCAACGCTTTGGGGCGTCGGAGTTGTCGGCTCGCTGCACATCGGGCGGGTGATCTCCTGGAATGGCATCGTGACCTATGGCGCGATGGCGATGGGCGCACCGCTGGGGGTGCTGTTTTATCACTTCGGCGGGTTGAAATTACTGGCGGGAATCATTATGGCAGTGGCGCTAATTGCGGTGCTGCTGGCAATTCCTCGCCCGGCGGTGAAAGCCAGCAAGGGCAAGCCACTGCCGTTTCGCGCGGTGCTGGGGCGCGTCTGGCCCTACGGCATGGCGCTGGCACTGGCGTCCGCAGGATTTGGCGTAATCGCCACCTTCATTACGTTGTTTTACGACGCCAAAGGTTGGGACGGCGCGGCCTTTGCACTCACCCTCTTTAGCTGCGCATTTGTGGGCACTCGCTTACTGTTCCCTAACGGTATTAACCGGCTTGGCGGCCTGAACGTGGCGATGATTTGCTTCTCGGTGGAGATTATCGGGTTGCTGTTAGTGGGCTTTGCGCACGAACCTTGGATGGCAAAAGTCGGCACATTTTTGACGGGGGCAGGTTTTTCATTGGTGTTCCCGGCTTTGGGTGTGGTTGCTGTGAAAATGGTGCCGCAACAAAACCAGGGTAGCGCGCTGGCGACCTACACCGTGTTTATGGATTTATCGCTGGGGATCACCGGGCCATTAGCCGGATTTGTGATGGTTTACGCGGGCGTCTCGGTGATTTATCTGGCTGCGGCGGTACTGGTTTGCATCGCGCTATTAATGGCATGGCTGTTAAAAAAACGGCCCCCGGTTGAAGAACCGGAGGCCGTCTCATCATCACAACCGTAATTATTTGATAGTGATGGTATTAATTATGTTTTCTGCCGCAGTTTGCGCCGCTTGCTGGTTATCAGCAGGCAGTGTAATTTGCATAGTTAACAGTTGGTTATCAACTTTACCCAGGATAACAGACGAGTAAGCCGTCTGGCCTTTGGCGGAGATAACGCTGTCTAACTGTTGCAGCGTGTGGCCTTTAATCTCGACGGATTTATTGGTCACGACTTGCAGTTGTGGGTCACGAGCACGCTGTTGATCTTCAAGGCGTTTTGCCAGTGCAGCCAGATCGTCTGGTGTGTTCTCACCCACAATCACAATCACTGCTTTCTGACCGGTAGCGTCAGAATAGACGTGCATGTTATTTGCCTGAGTGCCTAATTTACCGCTCTGATCGGTCATATCAGCGGGGAGTGCAAAGCTGATTTTCCCATCCAGCAGACTGACCGGCTGACTGGCTGCGCTAGCCTGCGCCGCATCGTTCGCTGTTGCCGTTTTGCTGTCGTTGTTATCGCAAGCGGCCAGGCCCAATACCAGCAGGCCGATACCGACATATTTTACCAGGTTACCCATGACTTCTTCCTTTACGTTAGCAAGCCTTTGCGGCCTTCTGCGCATCTTATCACAAGATAATTCAACCACCGTCAACCGGGCTGTAAGGCTGAGTTTTCAGACTTATCTGCCAGCCGTTTCAACAACATATTCAGCACAACGCCGTACATCGGCAGGAAGAACACGATGCTGATAAGCACTTTGAAGCAGTAATCCACGACTGCGATTTCCACCCAATGCTGCGCCATAAAGGCATCCGGGCTGCGCCAGAAAGCGATAAAGAAGAAGGAAAGCGTGTCGCTGATATTCCCGAACAAGGTCGATGCTGTGGGTGCAAGCCACCAATAACGGCTCTGGCGCAGGCGATTAAACACATGCACATCCAGTATCTGCCCCAACGCGTAGGCCATAAAGCTGGCGACAGCGATACGAGCGACAAACAGATTAAAGTGCAGCAGTGCATCGAACCCTTGCCATGTTCCCATATAAAACAGCGCGGAAATGGCATAGGAAATCACCAGCGCGGGGAGCATCACGGCAAAAATAATGCGGCGAGCCAGCGGAGCGCCAAAAATGCGTACCGTCAGATCGGTTGCGAGGAAGATAAACGGAAAGCTAAACGCGCCCCAGGTAGTATGGAACCCAAACACCGAGACCGGTAATTGCACCAGATAGTTGCTGGATGTGATCACCAGCAAATGGAATAGCGATAGCCAGAACAGCGCTTTAGTGCGCTGAGTAGAATTGAACTGCGTCATTTTGTAGCCTTTTTAGTGAAAGGGGTGAGGGAACCCTGGTCTTTTTTAAAGCGGGGCCGATGATACTGCTTTAGTCCCGCTTTGCAATGGTTAATTTTAACGCAATCGTTCACGTGACTTGCACGAGAATCTTCCCGGCGTAAACTATCGCGGTTTGTTAATTGCGAGCTTTCCCATGACCGATCTTTTTTCTAATCCTGACCACACACTTGATGCCCTGGGCCTGCGCTGTCCGGAACCCGTCATGATGGTACGCAAAACAGTACGCAATATGCAGACTGGCGAAACCCTGCTGGTGATTGCTGATGACCCAGCAACCACGCGTGATATTCCCGGATTTTGCATTTTCATGGAACACGAACTGCTTGCCAAACAAGTGGAATCATTGCCTTACCAATACTTATTGCGTAAAGGCCAGTAACACCGCGCAAGCCCTTTGCTCCCCGCTTTGGGCTTCTGAACCCTCTTTGCATCTCTCCTGAACCCCAATTTCATTTTTTGTCGCTTTTTGTGAAGTGCTTCACCCACGCTTTTCTTCACTTAGGCTAGTTTTTAAACGACAAACTAAAACATTGTTTTATTTCTTACCCCACATCTCTACCTCTGCTGGAGCGACACAATGAAGAAGACCTTTCTGCCTGCTTTTGCTGGTTTATGTCTGTCTACCGCGTCAGTTTTTTTTGCGCAATCTGCTTTCGCACAAGTGATAAAAGCCGCTGACGTTCACCCGGAAGGGTATCCAAACGTAGTTGCGGTTCAGCACATGGGTGAAAAACTCAAACAAGAAACTAACGGTGATTTAGAAATTAAAGTGTTCCCAAGCGGTGTGTTAGGGGATGAAAAACAGATGATTGAACAGGCGCAAATGGGGGCAATCGACATTATCCGTGTTTCGATGGCACCCGTTGCGGCGATCCTGCCTGATGTAGAAGTCTTTACTCTGCCGTACGTGTTCCGCGATGAAGACCATATGCATAAAGTTATCGACGGTGATTTGGGCAAACAAATCGGCGACAAGCTGACCAACAACCCGAAATCTCGCCTGGTGTTCCTCGGCTGGATGGATTCCGGTACGCGCAACCTGATTACCAAAAAACCGGTAGTGAAACCCGAAGATCTTAAAGGAATGAAAATCCGCGTTCAGGGCAGCCCAGTTGCGCTGGCAACACTCAAAGACATGGGGGCAAACTCAGTCGCGATGGGCGTGAGCGAAGTGTATAGCGGGATGCAAACCGGGGTCATCGACGGTGCTGAAAACAACCCGCCAACCTTTATTGCCCACAACTACATGCCGGTTGCCAAAAACTACACCCTGAGCGGCCACTTCATCACGCCTGAAATGCTGCTTTACTCCAAAGTGAAATGGGACAAGCTGACGCCTGACCAACAGCAAAAAATTCTGAAGCTGGCTCGTGATGCGCAAATGGAACAGCGCCAATTGTGGAATGCCTACAACACACAAGCGCTGGAAAAAATGAAAGCTGGTGGTGTTCAGTTCCACGAAATCGACAAAGCCTGGTTTGTGAAAGCGACTGAACCGGTACGTAAAGAGTACGGCGATAAGCATCAGGAATTGATGAAAGCCATTGCAGACGTTCAGTAACTTTTGGGGCCGTGGAGGTTTACTTTATGTCGCAACGCTACTCTGACTTGATGGATAAAGTTTATTTGCTGGCGATGATTGTCGCCGGGCTGTCGCTATTGGTGATGACAATCATTATTCCGATTGGGATTTTCTCGCGTTATGTGCTGAACCGTGGGGAATCCTGGCCGGAACCGGTGGCGATAATCTGCATGGTGACCTTCACGTTTATCGGCGCGGCGGTGAGCTACCGCGCCGGTTCCCACATCGCTGTGAATATGCTGACAGACCGTCTGCCGCAGGCCGCGCAGACGTTTTGCGCACGCCTGGTCGACTTGCTAATGCTGCTGATTTCAATGGTGATGTTCTATTACAGCTTCTATCTGTGCGCGGATTTATGGGAACAGCCTGTTGCCGAATTCCCGCTTCTCACGTCCGGTCAAACCTATCTTCCGCTGCCTGTGGGCGCGATTTTGATGATTCTGTTTGTTGTTGAGCGATTACTGTTCGGCTCTCAAGAGAACCGCCCAATAGTGTTGCTGGGTAATCACGGCTAAGGTCAGGGGAAAACATGGACGCATTTATATTATTAGCAACGCTTGCGGTGCTACTCGCGGTGGGAATGCCCGTAGCCTTTGCTGTTGGGCTAAGCGCCATCGTCGGAGCGTTATGGATAGATTTACCGCTGGAAGCGATCATGATTCAAATTACCAGTGGGGTGAATAAATTTACCCTGCTGGCGATTCCGTTCTTCATTCTGGCGGGCGCGATAATGGCAGAAGGGGGGATCGCCCGTCGCCTGGTAAACTTTGCGTATATCTTCGTGGGCTTTATTCGCGGCGGGTTGTCGCTGGTGAATATCGTCGCTTCTACGTTCTTTGGTGCGATTTCCGGATCGTCGGTTGCAGATACGGCTTCCATCGGCAGCGTGATGATCCCGGAAATGGAGAGAAAGGGTTATCCGCGTGAATACGCTGCGGCAGTGACCGCGAGCGGATCGGTGCAGGCGATTTTGATCCCACCAAGCCATAACTCGGTGATTTATTCCCTGGCGGCAGGCGGCACGGTTTCTATTGCCACGTTGTTTATCGCAGGCGTTCTGCCGGGATTATTACTCGGTGTATCGCTAATGGTCATGTGTCTTGGCTTTGCCCATAAACGGGGTTATCCAAAAGGCGAACGCATTCCCTTCAAACAAGCGGCGAAAATTTTCTTCGATGCGCTATGGGGTTTGATGACAGTTGTTATCATTCTTGGCGGGATTCTGACGGGGGTATTTACTGCGACAGAATCTGCGGCGGTGGCCTGTGTTTGGGCGTTCTTCGTCACCATGTTTATCTATCGCGATTACAAGTGGAACGAATTGCCGAAATTGATGTTCCGCACGGTAAAAACTGTCTCTATCGTCATGATTTTGATTGGTTTTGCCGCCGCTTTTGGCGCGGTAATGACTTACATGCAGTTGCCTTCACGTATCACGGAATTCTTCACTTCTCTGTCTGATAACAAATACGTGATCCTGATGTACCTCAACATCATGTTGTTGTTGATTGGCACGTTGATGGACATGGCACCGATTATCCTGATCCTGACGCCAGTATTGCTGCCGGTGACTAATTCGCTGGGCATCGACCCGGTGCATTTCGGTATGATCATGATGGTGAACCTCGGGATTGGCCTGATAACGCCGCCAGTCGGTTCGGTGTTGTTTGTGGCAAGTGCGGTGAGTAAACAGAAAATCGAAGTGGTGGTGCGAGCGATGCTACCGTTCTACGCCGTGTTGTTGGTGGTGCTGGCAATGGTGACCTACATTCCGGCCGTTTCTCTGTGGCTGCCGCATGCGTTGGGTATGACGAGCTAAAAGCCCTAAGATAACCCTCACTCAAGCCGAGTGAGGGTTAGATAAAGAGTGCCGGAGAAATACCGAAACGTTGAGACAGTTTTCTGATGTGCTCTGTAGTGAGTTGCCGCTCACCGCGTAAAACGCGGGAAACCATCGATTTACTACCAATCTCTTGTTGAAAATCACTTTGATTCAATTGGTGCTGATCCATCAGGGTTTTCAACACCGCAATACCAGGTGGCAGCGTATCCATTTGTTCACGAAAGGCGATGACTTCAGGCAAGGTGTTTTCGTATTGAGAAATTTTTAGGCTGAGTAGATCCTGCAGTGGGCTGGTCGGGTCGTTCAGCAGCAGATATTCCATCAGTTCCAATGCTTCGGAATACTCTTTTTCGCCAGCGTTCCCCGCTAGAAGCGGCACGGCAGCTTTCAACGCTTCGGTGGCTTTCAGTGCATCTGCTATCATCTTTTCTTTCCTCGATGGGTTTCGGTAAACCTCAGATAATCGGCATGGGTCATGATGTCGCGAACGTAAAATTTCTGGCTTTCAAAAAATATTAACGCGATCAAACGCAACTCATTGCGGGCGATGTTAATGACGTAGTGCTTGTCGAGATACTTGAAGTTATCGAGTGTTGGGTAAATTTTCCTGAGCGATTCAGGAGTTGGGAAATGCCCTTTTTCAATAATCCGCGCCAGCATCAGCAGTTCTTGTGAATGCTGCGGAAATCGTTGGCTGGCTTCGCTCAGGGCTTTGAGTGAGATCAAGTGCATACTTCTTCCTGAAGTTGACTATCTGGCAACAAAACAAATATAGGCGAGAGGTTGCCAATTAGTCAACCTCTCGCGGTGAATTGCCATTGTCATGCGTGATCATTTTTCTTGCCAGCAGCGCACTACAAATGCTCGAGATTTCACGCAAATTAACGTCTTCTCAGCAACCGCAACGCATTCGCTGTAACCAATGCGGTCGCTCCGGAATCGGCTAACACCGCCAGCCACAAACCGGTTATGCCCAGTAATGTTGTCACCAGGAAAATCCCTTTCAGCCCCAGCGCGATAGTAATGTTCTGGCGAATGTTGTTATGCGTGGCGCGCGCAAGGCCAATCATGCCAGCCAGTTCCGTCAGGCGGTTGTGCGTCAGCGCGGCATCGGCAGTTTCGAGCGCCACGTCGGTGCCACTGCCCATAGCGATACCGATAGTCGCGGCTTTCATGGCCGGAGCATCGTTGATGCCATCGCCAACCATCGCCAGTGGCGAGCGGGCGTTGAGTTCGTTAACCGCGCTGACCTTATCGGCTGGCAATAAGCTGGCGCGGTAATCCATTCCCAGTTCCTGAGCGATTGCAGCCGCAGCCCGCGGGTTATCGCCGGTCAGCATCACGCTCTGAACGCCAATATCATGCAGTGCTGCCACGGCGGCTTTAGCGTCGCTGCGTAAAGTATCGCGCAGGGCCAGAACGCCGATTAATGTGCCTTGCTGCACTGCGGCAATGACCGTTTGCCCCTCTGCCTCAAGCTCGGTGATGCGTGTCTGCCACTGCGAATCGAGAACATTTTCAGCGAGTTTTCCCGGCGTGCTCAGGAGTACGGTTTCGCCGTTGATGGTGGCTTCTACGCCAATGCCTGCCAGCGCCCGGTTTGCACTGGTTTCAGGCAGCGTCAGCCCGCGACTTTGTGCTTCACGCACTATCGCTTGCGCCAGCGGGTGCGATGACCCCTGTTCGACGGCGGCAGCGACGGCCAGCAGGTCGTTCTCGTGACGATCGCCATTCACTTTAATGGCCGTTACCTGCGGCTTGCCTGCGGTCAGCGTGCCGGTTTTATCAAACGCGATATGCTGAATTCTGCCAAGACGCTCAAGTGCTGCGCCGCCTTTAATTAACGCGCCACGGCGTGCTGCTGCTGCAAGCCCGGAAGTAATCGCCGCAGGAGTGGAAATCACCAGCGCACACGGGCAACCAATCAGTAATAGTGCCAGCCCTTTGTAGATCCACTCGCCCCAGCTTTGCCCGAATAACAGCGGTGGGATAACAGCGGCGAGCAGTGCGATCGCCATAATAATCGGCGTGTAAATCCGGCTGAAACGGTCAATGAAACGTTCAATTGGTGCACGGCGTTCGTCGGCTTCCTCAATTAAACGCAGGATGCGGTCGATAGCGCTGTCGCCCGGTTCTGAAATGACTTCGAGCTGAACCAGTCTGTCGACGCTGGTGCTGCCCGCCGGGACTTTTTCGTCTTGCTGACGTTCGACCGGAATCGACTCGCCGGTTAACGCACTCTCATCGAAACTGGCAAATGGGGTTAACAGGCGGCCATCGGCGGGTAAACGCCCACCGGCTGCGACTTCAATCACATCGCCCGGGCGCAAATCGCCCACCGCGACAGTTTCGCGTTTGTCATTACGAATGCGCGTGGCGACTTCGGGTTTTAGTGCCATCAACGCGCTTACCCCACGGCGTGCGCGGCTGGCGGCGTAAGATTCGAGGCGTTCACCAATTAAGAACAGCAGCAGCACCATCGCGGCTTCGGCTGTCGCACCAATAAACAATGCACCAATGGCGGCTACGCTCATCAATGTTTCGATGGCAAACCAGTTGCCGCTGCGCATCAGTCGCACGGCCTGGCGGGCAATTGGCCACAGGCCAACCAGCGTGGTCGCGATAAACGCGATATTACCGAATGGGTGGTTAAACTGCTCAAGACCCCAGCTCAATGCCATCATCACAATCAGCAGAATGAGCGGCAAATTTTCGCGCAAGGAAGAGGTTTTTGGCGCAGGAGCGGTGCTGTTTCTCAGGTTGTAACCTGCCGCCTTTACCGCTTTTTCAACATCCTGACGCACATCACTCTCGGCGGTGACCAGCAGCTTTTGCGTGGCGAACAACACCTGGACGCGCTGAACATCGGCCAGTTGTTTCACTGCGTTTTCAACTTTGCGTGCGCAAGCCGCGCAATCCATGCCATCGACCAGCCAGCTATAACGCTCGCCAGGCTCTGTAACGGTTTGCGTTTCCACAGGAGGTACGGCTTCGCTACAGCAGTCGTTACCGTGACAGGCATCGGTTTTTATCGGCAACGGACTGAGCTTTGCTTTAGCAAATTGCGGTGGCTTTGGGGAGTTGAGCATGTGCCCTCCTGGGTAATGATAATGTTCTCATTACCCATGTTACTCTCTGGAGTTGACTCCAGAGTCAAGAGGGAAATTTTCCAGATTAAGTTCGCGGCATTTGTAGGTCGGATAAGCTTGCGCCATCCGACACTGTTTAGCCTCAAATATACAACGCGCGGACAATCATAAAGTGCCCGGCAAAGTAGCAGGCTGCGGCGATGGCGCTGTCGCCGGTGAAGCGGCGGCGATAATGACTTCCCAGCCAGACAATATTGCCTAACAGCAGCAGCGTTGCGCCGCTAAAGGCCGAGAAATTTGGCCGCGTCGGCAGGTAAAAGTAAAGCTCACCTGCCAGCCACACCATCACCAGCGTCATGCCGATAAACGTCATAATCGGCCAGCGGAACGTTTCGAGACGCGTCCAGATAACCGCAACCAATAAGGCTCCTACAACCAGCAAAACCAACGGGAGCGGCCAGAAGAAACTGAATGTCATCTGGCTGGCGAAATAGAGGGTGTAGAGCAGGTGTGAGAGGAAAAATGCCCCGATGGCGTACAGCATGCGCTGGGTTGGTAGCAATGTGAGCGCATCGCCGAGTAGCGTTGCCAGCAGGCCGGCGACAATCAAGTAGCCCGTTGCGTTAAACATTGGCGCTTGCCAGGCCAACAGTAATAAAAGCAAAAGGGTGACAGGCTTGAACACCCAGCGTTGCCAGGTTGGCCCACGGTAGGAGGCGTCAACGTACAGCCAGCCTGAGAAGAATACTGCGATGAATGACCAGAGCATGGCGTGTCCTTTTGTACCCTTCATACTTCAAGTTGCATGTGTGTTGGCTTTCCTCGCTCACCCCAGCCACTTACTCAAGTAAGCTCCTGGGGATTCACTGTGTCGCCGCCTTCCTGCAACTCGAATTATTTTGGGTAAATATGAGTTAATCTGCCGTTTTTCTTAAGTCTAGTGGTCAATTGCGACGGATGACAACGTCCAGAGCGGCAGGGTATTCTTAAAAGTGCCTGACAATTCGAGATAAATCCATGAGTAAAATGCCCCTTTTCTTCATCGCCGTTGTTGCGATTATCATCGTGGCAGCGTCGTTCCGCTTTGTGCAGCAGCGCCGCCAGAATGCGGAAAATGATGCAGCACCTCTGATGCAACGAAGCGTACTGGTGGCGACAAAACGTGAAACGCCCACCAACGATCGGCGCTCGCGGCAACGCCAGGTTACGCCAGTGGAAGATACGATGCGTTATGAGATTTGGTTTCGCCCACAAAGTGGCGGGCTGGATCTGAAAATGCGTGTGACGGCTGAACAGTACCACTCGATGAGTGTCGGCGACGCGGGGACTTTGCAGTATAAGGGGACGCGGTTTGTAGGGTTCGTCCCCCAATGATTATTTGCCCTGGCGGAGTTTCTTCTGCCAGACCAGCAGTTCAAATACGCCAAAGATGAAAATCTTAATCTGTTGAGCGCGACTGAGCGGCGGGCTGCCTTTTGGCTGAGTCGATTTTAGCAGCGCCAACTGCATGCCGTGCATCAACACGGTGAAGATCAGCGCGACGTTAACGAAGATATTAAGTGGGCGCGGGAACGGGTGGAAAATATTCAGTAACAAAAATGCCCAGACGCCGAGCATGAGCAAGCGGCCGATATTGATCAACATGATGCTGTTCCTTAAATTTCGCGGCTAAATAAACGGTAAGCGACCTGGCCTGCGACTTTTTCACGGTGCAGTGACCAGCTTGCCGGTAGCGCAGGCATCCCGTTTTCTACTTCGCTTTCAACGTAAATCAGCGCTTCATCTGCCAGCCAGCCATTGCTCTCAAGTAACGCTAACGTCTCGTCCAGCAAGCCTTTTCTGAACGGAGGGTCAACAAACACAATGGTGTGTGGCTCGCCAGGCTGCGCCAGGAAATTGAGCGTGTTAGTGTTCACAACCTTGGCGTTAGCCGCTTTTAGCGTGACGAGATTTTTTTGCAATTGCTGTGAAACGTTGCGATCCATCTCGAGCAACGTGGCGCGGCTGGCGTAACGCGATAACGCTTCCAGCCCTAATGCACCGCTCCCGGCAAAGCAGTCTAATACGGTGGCATCGACCATTGAGGGAGCCAGCCAGTTAAACAGGGTTTCACGAACTCTGTCCGTTGTAGGACGCAAGCCAGGGCTGTCTGGTACAGGCAGTTTACGGCCGCGCCATTGGCCGCCAATAATACGAATCTGGCCGGTGCCAGTAGATTGCGGTTTTTTCATGAGACTCACTGCGATGCAATTTCTTGCCGTCTAGTGTAACGGTGTGTGTAAGGCGGGGAAAGTGATAGACTAAGGCATTCATTAGATAATTATTTTCAGTGCCCGTGGCATGCTCAATCGGGCCTGTGCCATGAATTAACAGCGAGGAGTGTGTTCGCAAATGGCGAAAGAGAAAAAACGTGGCTTTTTTTCATGGCTAGGCTTTGGCCAGAAAGAGCAGGCTTCTGAACAAGAAACAGAACAAAAAGTAGCAGAAGAACAACCGGTTGCCGAAGAAGTCGTTGAGCAGGTTATTGAAGCTGAACAACCGCAAGCCGCTGAAGAAACTGCACAACCAGAAGAAGCTAAGCCTGAAATCCAGCCAGAAACTCTGACTGTAGAAGAGCCTGTCGCGTTTGCTAAGCGCGATGAACCAGAAGTCTTCGCAGAAGAAATTGTCGAAGTCACCGAAAAGCTCGTTGAGAGCGAAGTGGTGGCGGCTGAACCGGAAATCATTCCAGAAACAGAACCAGAAGTTACCGCACAAGTTGCTGTAGAACACGAAGAGCTGCTGGTTCCTGAAGACGTGGTTGCTGAAGTTGAACCGCTGCCAGAAGAGTGGCAACCGGAACAAGAGCCTGTTGTTGCGGTAGTTGAGCAAGAAGTTGAAGTTATTGAAGATGTTGTCGTAGAAGAAATACAGGAAGAAGAGCTTGCTGAAGAACTCCCGGTTGCTGCCATTATCGCCGAAGAAGTGGCGGAAGAGCAGCCAGTAGAAGAAATCCAGCAGGAACAAGAACGTCCAACCAAAGAAGGTTTCTTCGCACGCCTCAAACGCAGCCTGGTTAAAACCAAACAGAACCTCGGTTCCGGATTTATCAGTCTGTTCCGTGGCAAGAAAATCGACGATGATCTGTTTGAAGAACTTGAAGAGCAGTTGCTTATCGCCGATGTGGGCGTTGAAACAACGCGCAAAATCATCACCAATCTGACAGAAGGCGCGAGCCGTAAAGACCTGCGTGACGCGGAAGCGTTGTACGGTCTGCTGAAAGAAGAGATGGGCGAGATTCTGGCGAAAGTCGATGAGCCGCTGAATGTTGAAGGCAAAACGCCATTCGTTATTCTGATGGTTGGTGTCAACGGTGTGGGTAAAACCACCACTATCGGAAAACTGGCGCGTCAATTCCAGCAAGAAGGCAAATCTGTAATGCTGGCGGCGGGCGATACCTTCCGCGCGGCGGCAGTAGAACAATTGCAGGTCTGGGGCCAGCGCAACAATATTCCGGTTATCGCTCAACACACCGGTGCCGATTCTGCTTCCGTGATTTTTGATGCGATTCAGGCGGCAAAAGCGCGCAATGTAGATGTCCTTCTGGCCGATACAGCCGGGCGTTTGCAGAACAAAGCGCACCTGATGGAAGAGCTGAAGAAAATCGTTCGCGTAATGAAAAAGCTGGACGAAGATGCACCGCATGAGGTTATGCTCACCCTCGATGCCAGCACCGGGCAAAATGCGATTAGCCAGGCTAAATTATTCCATGAAGCCGTTGGATTGACAGGCATTACGCTCACCAAACTGGATGGTACAGCCAAAGGCGGCGTGATTTTCTCCGTTGCCGATCAGTTTGGTATTCCGATTCGCTACATTGGCGTCGGCGAGCGTATTGAGGACTTGCGTCCGTTTAATGCGGGCGATTTTATTGAGGCACTTTTTGCCCGAGAGGATTAACCATGATTCGCTTTGAACACGTTAGTAAGGCCTATCTCGGTGGGAGACAAGCGTTGCAGGGAGTCACCTTCCATATGCAACCTGGCGAGATGGCTTTTCTGACCGGTCACTCTGGAGCCGGGAAAAGTACCCTGCTTAAGCTTATCTGCGGTATTGAGCGGCCAAGTGCCGGAAAGATTTCGTTCAGCGGCCATGATATTAGCCGCCTCAAGAGCCGCGAAGTGCCGTTCCTGCGCCGTCAGATTGGTATGATCTTCCAGGATCACCATCTGTTGATGGACAGAACCGTTTACGACAACGTGGCGATCCCGCTGATCATCGCGGGTGCCAGCGGTGAAGACATTCGCCGCCGCGTGTCTGCGGCACTGGATAAAGTTGGCCTGCTCGATAAAGCGAAGAGTTTCCCGATTCAACTCTCTGGCGGTGAACAGCAGCGCGTGGGCATTGCTCGTGCGGTGGTGAATAAGCCTGCGGTATTGCTGGCAGATGAACCGACCGGTAACCTTGATGATGCGCTCTCGGAAGGTATTTTGCGTCTGTTCGAGGAATTTAACCGCGTGGGCGTAACGGTTCTGATGGCAACGCACGATATGGGGCTGATTTCCCGCCGTAATTATCGCATGTTGACGTTAAGTGACGGCCATTTGCATGGAGGCCTGGCAGGTGAATAAACGCAGCGCGCTCAATCACATAAAGCGCTTCAGCAACAAGCTGGATAAAATCAACTCGCTGAATAAGTTAGGGGATTTAGGCCGCTCGGTGAAAAAACGCGGCAAAGGGCCTCAATCGAAAAGCAAATCCCTCAAGGGCGGTGTGAACGAACAGTTCCGCTACGCCTGGCAGGGGGCTGTACAGGATTTACGCAGCAAGCCTTTAGCCACTTTCCTGACGGTCATGGTTATCGCCATTTCTCTTACACTGCCAAGCGTGTGCTACATGGTTTACAAAAACGTAAATCAGGCCGCCACACAGTATTACCCTTCGCCGCAAATTACCGTTTACCTCGACAAAGCGCTGGATGACAACGCCGCGCAGCAAGTGGTGGGTGCGATTCAGGCAGAAGAGGGCGTCGATAAAGTTAACTATTTATCGCGTGACGAAGCGCTGGGCGAATTCCGCAACTGGTCTGGCTTTGGCGGCGCGCTGGATATGCTGGAAGAAAACCCGCTGCCTGCCGTTGCCGTGGTGAACCCGAAACTCGATTTCCAGACCACAGACCACTTGAACACTTTGCGTGACCGTGTCGCTCGTATTAACGGTGTCGATGAAGTGCGCATGGATGACAGCTGGTTTGCACGTCTCGCCTCGCTGACTGGTCTTGTAGGGCGTGTTGCTGCGATGATTGGCGTGCTGATGGTTGCCGCGGTATTCCTGGTGATTGGTAACAGCGTGCGCCTGAGCATTTTTGCCCGCCGTGACTCCATCAACGTGCAGAAACTGATTGGTGCGACAGATGGATTCATCCTGCGCCCGTTCTTGTACGGCGGGGCGTTATTAGGCTTTAGCGGTGCGTTTTTATCGCTGATTTTGACCGAAATTCTGGTGTGGCGTTTGTCATCGGCTGTGACCGAAGTGGCGCAAGTATTTGGTACAAAATTCGATCTGACGGGCCTGGGTTTCGACGAATGCCTGCTGTTGTTGCTGGTTTCATCCATGAGCGGTTGGTTGGCTGCGTGGATAGCAACAGTACAACATTTACGTCGTTTTACCCCAGAGTAAAAATTTTTTGATATACTAGTCCCCTGCTACGAAGTACCTATCAGCAGGGGACTCGTTCCCACCTCGGTAAGCGTTTCTCCTGCCATGTTTCATAGCTCTGTCACATTTTGTGTGCAATCTATGCACAGCTTTACACGGAACTTGTGGATAGCATCACTGTCTGAGTTTACTGTGGGTGGTACGGTTTGGTGCTTGACGTGGAGTCAGGTGTGGCACTGTGTAGCAACCTGTACGTTAGTCTCTAAGAGAGGGTTTGAATGACCAAAGAAATGCAAAATTTAGCTTTAGCCCCTGTTGGTAACCTGGAATCTTATATTCGGGCCGCTAACTCCTGGCCGATGTTGACGGCTGAGGAAGAGAAGGAGCTTGCTGAAAAGCTGCATTACCAGGGCGATCTGGAAGCAGCGAAAAGGCTGATCCTGTCTCACCTGCGCTTTGTTGTTCATATCGCTCGTAATTACTCGGGCTATGGCTTGCCGCAGGCTGACTTGATTCAGGAAGGCAACATTGGCCTGATGAAGGCTGTGCGCCGCTTTAATCCGGAAGTGGGTGTCCGTCTGGTGTCGTTCGCTGTGCACTGGATCAAAGCTGAAATTCACGAATACGTTCTGCGTAACTGGCGTATTGTGAAAGTGGCAACCACTAAAGCACAACGTAAGTTGTTCTTTAACCTGCGCAAAACTAAACAACGTCTGGGTTGGTTCAACCAGGACGAAGTGGAAATGGTCGCCAACGAGCTGGGTGTTTCCAGCAAAGATGTCCGTGAGATGGAATCTCGCATGGCGGCGCAGGACATGACGTTCGACATGGGCAACGACGACGATTCAGACAGCGCGCCAATGGCTCCGGTGCTGTTCTTGCAGGATAAGTCTTCTAACTTTGCCGATGGCATTGAAGACGACAACTGGGAATCGCACGCGGCTGATAAACTCAGCGATGCCATGTTAGGCCTGGACGAACGTAGCCAGGATATTATCCGTGCCCGTTGGCTCGATGAAGACAACAAAAGCACGCTGCAAGAACTGGCCGACCGTTATGGCGTTTCCGCCGAGCGTGTGCGTCAGCTTGAAAAGAACGCGATGAAAAAACTGCGCATGGCCATCGAAGCGTAAGTTATTCAGCAAGACAAAAAAACCGCCTTCCAGGGCGGTTTTTTTATGCCCGTCACTTTCCCATTCAGCTTGTGAAAAAATTGTTATTCCAAAAGCCGCAAATTCGGGTATGTTTTTAACTCTGAGTGCGGCGAAGGCACACGCGGTATTCGTAAACCAAAAATAAAACCGTGCCAAAACAACACAACAAATATCAATCAGAATAAGAATGGGGATCTCAGGATGAAAATGAAGGGCAAAGCGTTATTGGCTGGTTGTATTGCACTTGCGATGAGCAACGCAGCATTTGCGAAGGATATCAAAGTAGCGGTAGTTGGGGCGATGTCTGGCCCGGTTGCTCAATATGGCGACCAGGAATTTACCGGTGCAGAACAAGCGGTTGCTGATATTAATGCCAAAGGCGGCATCAAAGGCGACAAACTGGTTATCACCAAATATGACGATGCTTGTGACCCGAAACAAGCCGTGGCGGTCGCCAACAAAGTGGTTAACGATGGCATCAAATATGTAATCGGCCACTTGTGTTCTTCTTCCACTCAACCTGCGTCTGATATCTACGAAGACGAAGGTGTACTGATGATCACTCCTGCGGCAACGGCGCCTGAGCTGACTTCGCGCGGTTACAAATTAACAATGCGTACCACAGGACTGGACTCCGATCAGGGCCCAACGGCGGCGAAATACATCCTTGATCACGTGAAACCGAAAAACATCGCGGTGATTCATGACAAACAACAATATGGCGAAGGCCTGGCGCGCTCGGTTCAGGAAAACCTGAAAAAAGGCGGCGCTAACGTGGTGTTCTTTGACGGCATCACCGCAGGTGAGAAAGACTTCTCCACGCTGGTGGCACGCCTGAAGAAAGAGAATATCGACTTCGTTTACTACGGTGGCTACCACCCTGAAATGGGCCAGATCCTGCGTCAGTCTCGTGCCGCAGGCCTGAAAACTCAGTTCATGGGTCCAGAAGGTGTAGCGAACGTTTCATTGTCTAACATTGCTGGCGAATCTGCTGAAGGCCTGTTAGTCACCAAACCGAAGAACTACGACCAGGTTCCTGCGAACAAACCGGTTGTAGATGCAATCAAGGCGAAGAAACAAGATCCAAGTGGCGCGTTCGTATGGACCACATACGCAGCACTGCAATCTCTGGCTGCAGGTCTGAACAAGTCAGAAGATCCGGCTGAAATCGCGACGTACCTGAAAGGCGCAACGGTTGATACCGTAATGGGTCCGTTGAGCTGGGATGAGAAGGGCGATCTGAAAGGCTTTGAGTTTGGCGTGTTTACCTGGCATGCGAACGGGACTGCGACCGACGCTAAATAATTTATCGGTCGCCTTTCGCGCCGCTGATGCGTTGGCTGCGTTGCTTAACCCCGGTCACTTACTGATGTAAGCTCCCGGGGATTTCACCACTTGCCGCCTTTCCGCAGCACGAAATGCTTCGATAAATGGGGAAGTGATAACCAACCCGTTATCACTTCTTCCAGCCACCACTCTGAACTTCAAACCCAACCGCCTGCATAAACGCCGTCATCACATCACGGTCTTCCACGCCAACATCTGCCATCCACCAACCGGTGATGTCAGGATTATCACGAATCACTTCTTCAACCAGATACTGCCCCACGCCACGGCGACGGGTGATCTCGCGTACCCGCAGCGAATCCAGCGCGGCTTCACGGCCCGCAAGCGTAACGCGCACCGCGCCGAGCAGTCGCTCATTAAATTTTGCCGCGTAAATTCTGTGAGTATCACTAAGCGTAAGCGAGGCGCTGGAATATTCCGGCCAGATCTTAGCGAGATCGATCTCATCCTGGGCACTACACTCAAACAGACGAATGATGGTGAGTTTCATAAGCGAGCTAACCAAAAAGCGGGAAAACCCCGAGTGTAACCAATTTATTTGCGCCAGACGCTTTCTCTTTTATCTGTCATATACCAGACGATTAATTTTTGCGTCAAACATATGCCAGTTCGATAAGTGGCAGATTGAAAAATGGTCAGTATAAAACCCTAAAACCTAGTGATTTATTCCGCTCTTTGTATCGCTATTTTATGCTGAAAAAGCTGCTTTTTTTTGTTTAACTCTAAGCAAATACAGAATAATATCTTTGCTTAATAGCCTGAAAAATAGAGAGTTTAGCCTTAAAAATTGTAAATTTTAATGCTAAGCCCTTAAAGGCACTCATAAAAATGGTTAAAGGCTAAAAAACGTTCAGTTTGTTTTTTGCCCAAAATAAAACCACAAATCACGAACAGGAATTGGATCTATGAAAATGAACGCGAAGACATTACTCGCTGGGGTTATTGCGCTGGCGGTGTCTCACGCGGCAACCGCAGCTGATATCAAAGTTGCCGTTGTTGGTGCTATGTCTGGCCCGGTTGCGCAGTGGGGCGACATGGAATTTAACGGTGCTCGCCAGGCAATCAAAGACATCAACGCAAAAGGCGGCATCAAAGGCGACAAACTAGTCGCGGTTGAATACGACGATGCTTGTGATCCGAAACAAGCCGTAGCGGTTGCCAACAAAATCGTTAACGACGGTGTGCGCTATGTCATTGGCCACCTTTGCTCCTCTTCCACTCAGCCAGCGTCTGATATTTACGAAGACGAAGGCATCCTGATGATCACCCCTGGTGCAACTAACCCAGAGCTGACGGCCCGTGGTTACAAAATGATTATGCGTACCGCAGGCCTGGATTCTTCCCAGGGCCCAACGGCGTCTAAATACATTCTCGACACTGTGAAACCGAAGCGCATCGCTATCATTCATGACAAGCAGCAATACGGTGAAGGTCTGGCGCGTTCTGTACAAGACGGCCTGAAGAAAGGTGGCGCGAATATCGTCTTCTTTGACGGTATCACAGCGGGCGATAAAGACTTCTCCACGCTGGTGGCGCGTCTGCAAAAAGAAAACATCGACTTCGTTTATTACGGCGGCTACTACCCAGAAATGGGCCAGATCCTGCGTCAGGCACGTGCCGTTGGCCTGAAAACTCAGTTTATGGGTCCAGAGGGTGTGGGTAACGCATCGCTGTCCAACATTGCGGGCAATGCGGGCGAAGGCATGTTAGTCACCATGCCAAAACGCTATGACCAGGACCCAGCGAACAAAGCTATCGTTGATGAACTGAAAACTGAGAAGAAAGACCCAAGTGGCCCATATGTCTGGATCACTTACGCAGCGGTGCAGTCTTTGGCGACAGCACTTGAGCGTACCGGAAGTGCAGAACCTGCTGATTTAGTAAAAGATTTGAAAGCAAACGGTGCGAAAACCGTGATTGGGCCGCTGAACTGGGATGAGAAAGGCGATCTGAAGGGATTTGATTTTGGTGTCTTCCAGTGGCATGCCGACGGTTCGTCTTCTGTAGCGACGAAATAATAGTAGCGGCAACTCTGGGTCATCCCACCTCCCCGGCGGCTATGCGTTGGGGAGGAATAAATAAGGTTATTGTATGTCCGAGCAGTTCCTCTACTTCCTGCAACAGATGTTTAACGGCGTCACGTTGGGCAGTACTTACGCGTTGATAGCCATCGGTTACACCATGGTTTACGGCATTATCGGCATGATCAACTTCGCCCATGGCGAGGTGTATATGATCGGCAGCTACGTCTCGTTTATGATCATCGCAGCACTGATGATGATAGGCATTGATGTGGGCTGGATGCTGGTTGGTGCAGGTTTTATTGGTGCAATTGTCATTGCGAGCGCCTACGGCTGGAGCATCGAACGCGTTGCCTACAAGCCGGTGCGTAACTCTAAGCGACTGATTGCACTGATCTCTGCTATCGGGATGTCTATCTTCCTGCAAAACTACGTCAGCCTGACTGAAGGTTCGCGCGATATCGCACTGCCAAGCCTGTTTAACGGTCAGTGGGTTGTCGGTGCCAGCGACAACTTCACCGCAACCATTACCACCATGCAGTTGGTGATTTGGGTTGTAACGTTCCTTGCGATGCTGGCTTTGACACTGTTCATTCGCTACTCCCGCATGGGCCGTGCGTGCCGTGCGTGTGCAGAAGATTTGAAAATGGCGAGCCTGCTTGGAATTAACACCGACCGTGTTATCTCGCTGACCTTCGTGATTGGCGCAGCCATGGCTGCGGTTGCAGGTGTACTGCTCGGCCAGTTCTACGGCGTTATCAACCCATACATCGGCTTTATGGCCGGGATGAAAGCCTTCACCGCAGCAGTTCTGGGCGGTATCGGTAGTATCCCTGGCGCGATGATTGGTGGCCTGATTTTGGGTGTTGCAGAAGCGCTGACTTCCGCGTATCTGAGCACCGAATATAAAGATGTTGTCTCCTTTGCGCTGCTCATCGTGGTACTGCTGGTTATGCCTACCGGTATCCTGGGCCGTCCGGAGGTAGAAAAAGTATGAAACCGATGCATGTTGTTCTTGCGCTGCTTTCGGCGGCCATATTTTTCGTGCTGGCGGGCGTCTTTATGGGCGTTCAGTTGAGTCTCGATGGCACTAAGCTTGTCGTTCACAGCGCCGAAACGGTGCGCTGGGAATGGGTGTTGATTGGTACGGCGATTGTCTTCGTCTTCCAGTTGCTGCGCCCTGCATTCCAGAAAGGCATGAAAAAAGTCTCCGGGCCGAAGTTTGTGCTGCCTGCGTTAGACGGTTCTACGCCGAAACAGAAACTGTTCCTGGCGGCACTGTTGGTACTCGCCGTTGCGTGGCCGTTTGTGGTGTCACGCGGTACGGTGGATATCGCCACGCTGACCATGATTTATATCATTCTCGGCCTTGGTCTGAACGTGGTTGTGGGTTTGTCTGGCTTGCTGGTTCTGGGCTACGGCGGTTTTTATGCCATCGGCGCTTATACCTTTGCTCTGCTCAACCACTACTACGGTCTGGGATTCTGGACATGCTTGCCGATTGCGGGCCTGGTGTCTGCGGCGGCAGGTTTCCTGTTGGGCTTCCCGGTGTTGCGTTTACGCGGCGACTACCTCGCGATTGTGACGCTCGGCTTTGGTGAAATTGTCCGTATTTTGCTGCTGAACAACACCGAAATTACCGGTGGCCCGAACGGCATCAGCCAGATCCCTAAACCTACGCTGTTTGGTCTGGAATTCAGCCGCAGCGCACGTGAAGGCGGGTGGGATACGTTCAGCAACTTCTTTAACGTCGCATATAACCCAGGTGACAGGATTATCTTCCTCTACCTCGTTGCGCTGTTGCTGGTTGTGCTGTCTCTGTTTGTGATTAACCGCCTGCTGCGTATGCCGCTGGGCCGCGCGTGGGAAGCGTTGCGTGAAGATGAAATCGCGTGCCGTTCACTGGGTCTGAACCCAACGCGCATTAAACTGACCGCGTTTACTATTAGCGCCGCGTTTGCAGGCTTTGCTGGTACGCTGTTTGCCGCACGCCAGGGCTTTGTCAGCCCGGAATCCTTCACCTTTGCCGAATCTGCCTTCGTGCTGGCGATTGTCGTGCTGGGCGGTATGGGCTCGCAATTTGCCGTTATCCTCGCCGCCGTGCTGCTGGTGGTGTCGCGCGAACTGATGCGTGACCTGAACGAATACAGCATGTTGGTGCTTGGTGGCTTGATGGTGCTGATGATGATTTGGCGTCCGCAAGGCTTGCTGCCAATGTCGCGTCCGCAATTGAAGCTTAAAAAAGAGCAAGTGGAACAAGTGAAAGGAGAGCAGGCATGAGTCAGCCATTGTTATCCGTAAACGGCTTGATGATGCGTTTCGGCGGCCTGCTCGCCGTAAATAATGTTTCTCTGGAACTGCATCCACAAGAAATTGTTTCGTTAATCGGCCCGAACGGTGCCGGTAAAACCACGGTGTTTAACTGCCTGACCGGCTTCTACAAGCCATCAGGCGGTACGATTCTGTTGCGTGATCAACACCTTGAAGGTCTACCGGGCCAGCAAATTGCACGTATGGGCGTGGTGCGTACTTTCCAGCACGTTCGTCTGTTCCGCGAAATGACCGTGATTGAAAACTTGCTGGTTGCTCAGCATATGCAGCTGAAAACCGGTGTGTTCTCAGGTCTTTTGAAAACGCCTGCTTTTCGCCGTTCACAAAGCGAAGCGCTGGACCGCGCTGCAACCTGGCTTGAACGTATTGGTCTGCTTGAGCAGGCTAACCGCCAGGCGAGCAACCTGGCATATGGCGACCAGCGCCGCCTTGAGATTGCACGCTGCATGGTGACTCAGCCAGAAATTCTGATGCTTGATGAACCCGCGGCTGGTCTTAACCCGAAAGAAACGCATGAACTCGATGAGTTAATCATGGAGTTACGCAACCATCACAACACTACCGTGCTGTTAATCGAGCACGATATGAAACTGGTGATGGGCATTTCTGACAGGATTTACGTGGTAAACCAGGGGACGCCGCTTGCGAACGGCACGCCGGAGCAAATCCGGAATAACCCTGACGTAATCCGCGCCTACTTAGGTGAAGCATAATGGGGGTGAGGCTTAATATGGAAAATATCATGTTGTCATTTGACCATGTGAGCGCCCACTACGGAAAAATCCAGGCGCTTCATGAGGTTAGTCTGCACATCAAACAGGGCGAAATCGTCACTCTGATTGGCGCGAACGGTGCCGGTAAAACGACGCTGTTGGGAACACTGTGTGGTGACCCGCGTGCTTCAAGCGGCAAGATTACCTTTGATGGTAAAGACATCACCGACTGGCATACCGCGCGCATCATGCGTGAAGCAGTGGCGATTGTGCCAGAAGGTCGCCGCGTATTTTCTCGCATGACGGTAGAAGAGAACCTGGCGATGGGTGGCTTCTTTGCGGAACGCGACCAGTATCATGAACGCATCCAACGCGTTTACGAGCTGTTCCCACGCTTGCTGGAGCGCCGTATTCAGCGTGCGGGTACGATGTCCGGTGGTGAGCAACAAATGCTGGCGATTGGCCGTGCATTAATGAGCCAACCGCGCCTGCTGCTGTTAGATGAACCATCGCTCGGCCTCGCGCCAATCATCATTCAGCAGATTTTCGATACCATCGAACAACTGCGCAGCGAAGGCATGACCATCTTCCTCGTCGAGCAGAACGCCAACCAGGCGCTGAAGCTTGCTGACCGCGGCTACGTGCTGGAAAACGGCCACGTGGTACTGGAAGACACAGGTGATGCGCTTCTGGCTAACGAAGCGGTGCGTAGCGCCTACCTCGGCGGCTAGTTTATCGTTTCAAACACAAGGAGCCTTTTGGCTCCTTTTTTTATGACATTTTGCCACCAGTCATAATTCCTTCACTTCATCGTAACGATCCTGTCACCTCACGGTTATTTTTCTGTCATTCGCGCATGTCATGTTTTGATGCGAACAAAAACGCGTATTTTCGCGCAACTTATTCACCTCAAAATAATTCGAGAGATAAGACATGACTGCATCGTTACGACACACAGCAATTTGCCTGGCGCTTGGATGCGTATTTAGCAGTAGCGCTATCGCCGCCACTTCCATTCCTTTCTGGCACTCGATGGAAGGCGAACTGGGCAAAGAAGTTGATTCACTGGCTCAACGCTTTAACCAGACGCATCCTGACTACAAAATTGTTCCGGTTTATAAAGGCAACTACGAACAAAACCTGGCGGCAGGGATTGCGGCATTCCGTTCGGGCAATGCGCCAGCCATTTTGCAGGTTTATGAAGTGGGCACGGCGACCATGATGGCCTCGAAAGCGATCAAGCCGGTGTATGAAGTGTTCAACGATGCAGGCATTAAGTTCGACGAATCCCAGTTTGTGCCGACGGTTTCCGGGTACTACACCGATGCGAAAACCGGTCATCTGCTTTCCCAGCCTTTCAACAGCTCCACGCCGGTGTTGTATTACAACAAAGACGCCTTTAAAAAAGCCGGTCTGAACCCGGACCAGCCGCCAAAAACCTGGCAGGATCTGGCTGATTACACCGCCAAACTGAAAGCAGCGGGCATGAAGTGCGGCTACGCCAGCGGCTGGCAGGGCTGGATTCAAATTGAAAACTTCAGCGCCTGGAATGGCCTGCCCGTTGCGACCAAAAACAACGGCTTTGATGGCACTGACGCGGTTCTGGAATTCAATAAACCCGAGCAAGTGAAACACATTGCGCTGTTGCAAGAGTTGAACAAGAAAGGCGATTTCAGCTACTTCGGCCGTAAAGACGAATCCACTGAGAAGTTCTACAACGGCGATTGCGCCATTACTACCGCCTCTTCCGGTTCGCTGGCAGATATCCGCCACTACGCCAAATTCAACTACGGCGTGGGCATGATGCCTTATGACGCAACCATCCCGAATGCGCCACAAAACGCCATTATCGGCGGGGCAAGTTTATGGGTAATGCAGGGTAAAGACGCGGCAACTTACAAAGGCGTTGCCGAGTTTATGCAGTTCCTCGCCCAGCCTGAAATCGCTGCCGAATGGCACCAGAAAACGGGTTACTTGCCGATTACCAAAGCCGCGTATGACCTGACGCGCGAGCAAGGTTTCTACGAGAAAAACCCGGGTGCTGACATCGCCACGCGCCAGATGATGAACAAGCCGCCATTGCCATTCACCAAAGGTCTGCGTCTGGGCAATATGCCGCAGATTCGTACCATCGTAGACGAAGAACTGGAATCGGTATGGACCGGTAAGAAAACCCCTCAGCAAGCGTTAGACAGCGCGGTTGAGCGTGGCAATCAGCTGCTGCGCCGTTTCGAGCAATCGACTAAGTCTTAAGTTTTTCAGTGTCGGATGACGCTTCGCTCATCCGACCTACGAATTGCTGTATGTAGGTCGGGTAAGGCGAAGCCGTCACCCGACATTGTTCAGGAAAAGAATCACTTATGTCATCATCTCGCCCCGTATTCCGTTCCGGTTGGCTGCCGTATGCGCTAGTCCTGCCGCAACTGGTTATCACTATTATCTTTTTCATCTGGCCTGCGGGCGAAGCGCTGTGGTACTCCCTCCAGAATGTCGATCCGTTTGGGCTTTCGAGCACGTTTGTCGGCCTGGATAACTTCAAACAGCTTTTCCACGACAGCTACTATCTCGACTCTTTCTATACCACCTTAATTTTTAGCGGCTTAGTGGCAGGCAGCGGCCTGCTGGTGTCGCTGTTTTTCGCGGCTCTCACAGATTATGTGGTGCGCGGCAGCCGTATTTATCAAACGTTGATGTTACTGCCGTATGCGGTCGCGCCCGCGATTGCCGCCGTATTGTGGATCTTCCTGTTCAACCCTGGGCGCGGCCTGTTAACGCACTTGCTGGAGCAGTTTGGTTATCACTGGAACCACGCGCAAAACAGCGGTCAGGCGATGTTCCTTGTGGTGTTTGCCTCGGTCTGGAAGCAAATCAGCTACAACTACCTGTTCTTCTTCGCTGCACTTCAGTCGATTCCTCGATCCTTGGTCGAAGCCGCTTCCATTGATGGTGCCGGGCCGGTGCGCCGCTTCTTTAAATTGTCGCTGCCGCTGATTGCTCCGGTGAGTTTCTTCCTGCTGGTGGTGAATCTGGTTTACGCCTTTTTCGATACCTTCCCGGTTATCGACGCCGCAACTGGCGGTGGCCCGGTACAAGCCACCACCACGCTTATCTACAAAATTTATCGCGAAGGTTTTGCCGGTCTCGACCTTTCCGCATCGGCGGCACAATCGGTAGTGCTGATGTTCCTGGTCATCATCCTGACCGTCATTCAGTTCCGCTTCGTGGAACGTAAGGTGCGCTACCAATGATTGAGAACCGCCGCGGACTGACGATTTTCAGCCATACCATGCTCATTCTTGGCATCATCGTGATTCTGTTTCCGCTGTACGTCGCATTTGTGGCGGCAACGCTGGACAGCCAGGCCGTGTTTCAAACGCCAATGACGCTGATCCCAGGCTCCCATCTGCTGGAAAATATGACCCATATTTGGGTACATGGCGTGGGTGCAAACAGTGCGCCGTTTGGCCTGATGCTGCTAAACAGCTTCGTGATGGCGATGGTTATCACCATCGGCAAAATCACGGTGTCGATGCTCTCCGCTTTTGCCATTGTCTGGTTCCGCTTTCCATTGCGTAACCTGTTCTTCTGGATGATTTTCATCACCCTGATGCTGCCGGTCGAAGTGCGAATTTTTCCAACGGTAGAAGTCATCGCCAATCTCAAGATGCTCGACAGCTATACCGGCCTGACGCTGCCGCTAATGGCTTCGGCGACCGCCACGTTTTTGTTCCGCCAGTTCTTTATGACGCTGCCCGATGAGTTAATGGAAGCGGCTCGCATTGATGGTGCAACGCCGATGCGCTTCTTCCGCGATATCGTGCTGCCGCTCTCGAAAACCAATCTGGCGGCGCTGTTCGTCATCACCTTTATCTACGGCTGGAACCAGTATCTGTGGCCGTTGCTGATTGTCAGCGACGTCAACCTCGGCACAGCCGTGGCGGGTATCAAAAGCATGATGTCTTCCGGTGAAGGCTCGACCCAGTGGAACCAGGTGATGGCGGCGATGCTGCTAACGCTGATTCCGCCGGTAATTATTGTTTTAGCCATGCAACGCGCGTTTGTGCGTGGCCTTGTTGATAGTGAGAAATAACGTTCATGGCAGGTTTAAAATTACAGGCAGTCAGCAAAAGCTGGGACAACAAAACCCAGGTGATTCAACCGTTAACGCTCGATGTGGCGGATGGCGAATTTATCGTGATGGTCGGGCCGTCGGGCTGTGGTAAATCTACGCTGCTGCGTATGGTTGCCGGGCTTGAGCGCGTCACCAGCGGCGACATCTGGATTGACCGCCAGCGCGTCACTGAAATGGAACCCAAAGAGCGCGGCATTGCGATGGTGTTCCAGAATTACGCGCTTTATCCGCATATGAGCGTGGAAGAAAACATGGCGTGGGGGCTGAAAATCCGTGGCATGGGTAAAGCGCATATTCAGCAGAAAGTGGCAGAGGCAGCACGTATTCTGGAACTCGATGGTTTGCTAAAACGCCGTCCGCGTGAGCTTTCTGGCGGGCAGCGTCAACGTGTGGCGATGGGGCGTGCGATTGTGCGCGATCCAGCGGTATTCCTGTTTGATGAACCGTTATCAAACCTCGACGCTAAACTGCGCGTGCAAATGCGCCTCGAATTACAGCAACTGCATCGCCGCCTGAAAACCACCAGTCTGTACGTCACCCACGATCAGGTCGAAGCGATGACGCTGGCGCAGCGCGTGATGGTGATGAACAAAGGCGTTGCAGAGCAAATCGGTACGCCCGTTGAGGTTTACGAGCGCCCGGCAACTCGCTTTGTGGCGAGTTTTATTGGCTCGCCAGCCATGAATCTACTGGAAGGTAAAATCAGTGCTGATGGCACGCGTTTTGAACTGGAAGGCACAATGGCGTTACCGCTGGGAGGGATGCAAAATTCGCATCGTGGTCGCGCGGTGACGTTGGGTATCCGCCCGGAACATATTGCGTTAAGCTCACAAACCGCAGGCGGCATCCCCTTTATGGTCGACACGCTGGAGATGCTCGGCGCAGATAATCTGGTGCATGGGCGTTGGGGCGAGCAAAAATGGTGGTGCGCCTTGGGCATCAGGAACGCCCGCAACCCGGCAGTACGTTATGGCTGCATCTGCCTGAAAACAATCTGCATTTCTTTGATAAAGAAAATGGACAACGTTTATGAGTAACTGGCCATACCCAAAAGTCGCGGCCCATCGTGGCGGCGGAAAACTGGCACCGGAAAACACGCTGGCGGCGATTGATGTGGGTGCGCGATTCGGTCATACGATGATTGAGTTTGACGCGAAGCTGTCAAAAGATGGGCAAATCTTCCTGCTGCATGATGACACGCTGGAGCGCACCAGTAATGGCTGGGGAGTGGCGGGCGATTTGCCGTGGGATAAGCTGCTCAACGTTGACGCCGGAAGCTGGTTTAGCAATGAATTCAAAGGCGAGCCATTGCCGCTGCTTTCGCAGGTTGCAGAGCGCTGTAAACAACATGGCATGATGGTCAATATCGAAATCAAGCCGACAACGGGTACTGACTCCGATACCGGGAAACTCATTGCGCTGGCCGCCCGTGAATTATGGCAGGGGCAAACCGCGCCATTGCTGTCGTCTTTTTCCATCGACGCGCTGGAAGCGGCACAACATGCGGTTCCAGAGTTACCTCGGGGTTTGTTGCTGGATGAATGGCGTGATGAGTGGCGCGAGCTGACCACTAGCCTGGGCTGCGTATCACTTCATTTGAACCATAAATTGCTGGATGAAACGCGTGTGCGGGAACTCAAAGCGGCGGGGTTACATATTCTGGTTTATACCGTGAATAATCCCCAACGAGCAGCCACGCTGCTGCGCTGGGGAGTCGATACTATTTGCACTGACCGCATCGACCAAATTGGCGCGGACTTTACGGGCTAATACCTCACCAATGTCGGATGACGCAAGCTTATCCGACCTACGGTTGCGGTGTTGTAGGGTGGATAAGCGATAGCGTCATCCACCGTTTTCATTACGGCCCAATAGTTTTCAGCGGAATGCTCGGCTGTAACGTCGAGCTACCATGAGAATTCAGCATGCTGCCATTGGTTCTCGGTTGTAGCATGTGATCCTGCCCGCTGACGTTCGAACCACTGCCACTCAGCATCCCTCCATTCGTATTCGGCAACACCTGTTGCGTCCCGACATCCAGTTCGTTTGGCAGTGTTTTCTTCACCTTAAATACATCCTGCTGCGAATTATTGTTTATCTGCGATTCCAGATGCTGTTGCTGTACGCGTGTCTGTGTTTGTAACTGCTGATTCAACATTCCTTTTTGCTGTATCTGCTGCGTCTGCATTTGCTGCTGCATCCGTTGCTGGCTGGGAATCTGGTAACCCGGTTGATTGGGATTATTCAGGGTATTAATCGGCTGTGCCAAACAGGTCAACGGCAGCAAAGCTGCCACAAGTAATATTTTTTTCATCGTCACTTCCTCCATTTGGGGGATCTACTAAGTTTAATCGTTTTCCGTAGTTACGAAGATTATTTAGGAGTTTTAGACCAGGCTTATTGGGCGATTGACTGGACAAACATGGAGAAAACAACGATGAAGCAGTGGAAAACTTTTCGTTCAGAAGTAATGCGTTGGATGACCATTCCTGCGCTCATGATAGGACTTTGCCTTTCTGTTAATGCCGCGCCCCCTCCGGCGGCACCCCCGGTATCCTATGGTGTTGAAGCTGACGTACACCATGCGGTGCGTGCTGAAAATGGCATGGTGGCTTCACAAGATTCCCTTGCCACACAAGTGGGCGTCGATATTCTGAAACAAGGCGGAAATGCCGTAGATGCTGCAGTTGCAGTCGGTTTTGCGCTGGCGGTAACACACCCACAGGCCGGGAATATTGGCGGCGGCGGCTTTATGATGCTGCGCACCAAAGACGGTAAAACCACCGCCATTGATTTCCGTGAAATGGCGCCAGAAAAAGCCACGCGCGATATGTTCCTTGACGCGCAAGGCAATGCTGACAGCAAAAAATCCCTCACTTCTCATCTTGCTTCCGGCACACCTGGCACCGTGGCGGGCTTCTCAATGGCGCTGGAAAAATACGGCACTCTGCCGCTCAACAAAGTGATTCAGCCTGCGATTAAACTGGCGCAGGACGGATTTACGGTGAACGATGCACTGGCTGAAGATTTAAAAGTGTATGGCGCGGAAGTGATCCCGAATCACCCAAACAGCAAAGCTATTTTCTGGAAAGCGGATGGTGAACCGCTGCAAAAGGGCGACAAGCTGGTGCAGACGAATCTCGCCAAAAGCCTGGAAATGATTGCTGAAAATGGCCCGGATGCTTTCTATAAAGGGGCTATTGCTGACCAGATTGCGGATGAAATGGCAAAAAATGGTGGGCTGATCAGCAAAGCGGATCTGGCGAATTACAAGGCGGTAGAACGTGCGCCAATTAGCGGCGAATACCGTGGCTATGAGATTTTCTCTATGCCACCGCCGTCTTCCGGTGGCATTCACATCGTGCAAATCCTTAATATTCTGGAAAACTTCGACCTCGCCAAATACGGTTTTGGTAGCGCCGATGCGATGCAACTCACCGCAGAGGCTGAAAAATATGCTTATGCCGATCGTTCGGAATATCTTGGCGATCCGGATTTTGTGAAAGTACCGTGGCAGGCGCTGACCAACAAAGCCTATGCGAAATCATTGGCAGAACAGATAGATATCAACAAGGCGCGACCGTCGAGCGAAATCAAACCGGGCAAACTTGCCCCGTATGAAAGCAACCAGACCACGCACTTCTCGGTGGTGGATAAAGACGGCAACGCTGTAGCAGTAACTTACACCCTTAATACCGTGTTCGGCACAGGTATTGTGGCGGGGAATACCGGCATTCTGATGAATAACCAAATGGATGATTTCTCGGCCAAACCGGGTGTTCCGAACGTCTACGGGCTGGTGGGTGGTGATGCCAACGCGGTAGGGCCGCACAAACGTCCATTGTCGTCGATGTCGCCAACTATCGTGGTCAAAGATGGGAAAACCTGGTTGGTGACGGGTAGTCCAGGCGGCAGCCGAATCATCACAACTGTGCTGCAAATGGTGATGAATACCATTGATTATGGGATGAACGTCGCCGAAGCGACCAACGCGCCGCGTTTCCATCATCAGTGGTTGCCAGATGAGTTACGTGTCGAAAAAGGATTTAGCCCGGACACCATCAAACTGTTGAAAGATAAAGGGCAGAATGTGCAGGTGAAAGAGGCGATGGGCAGTACGCAAAGCATTATGGTTGCGCCGGATGGCACGCTGTATGGTGCATCTGACCCGCGTTCCGTGGATGATTTGACGGCGGGTTATTAAGTTGCCCCTCACCCCGGCCCTCTCCCTCAGGAGAGGGAGAAAGCCGTAGAGTCCCCTCTCCTGAGGGAGAGGGTTAGGGTGAGGGCGATTTACTCCGGCTTAAACCGCGCCATAAAATGCGCATCCACATACTGCCCGTCACGCAGTGCGTAGTTCTTGCCTGTACCTTCAATCTCAAAACCGAATTTACGATAGACCGCCAGGGCTGGTGCGTTATCAACAAACACCGTCAACTCGATACGCTCGACGCGCAGCCAGTTATCACACAGGTCGGTCATGGCTGCCATCAACGCGCTGGCGACGCCTCTGCCATGAAAATTACTGTCCACACCTATGCCAAAGGATGCGACGTGGCTGCGGCGCGGTGATGGTTCTACCGCAAACGTCAGTTGGCCAACAACTTTTCGATCAATACATGCGACCAGATTACGGCTGCCTGGTTTTGGTTCCTTCAACCGTTCTAGCCACTGCCCTTGCGGAGAATAAGGAATATGTAGCGTGTCGCGTTGCGGCGTCTGTTGAGAGTAAAGTTGATGCAGAGCTTCCGCATCGCCGATTTCAGCATGACGTATCACTATTTCGCTCATTCCTTTTCTCCTCAATTGGTTAGGTAACCCCTTCAACATTATTGACTTTTTAATTTTCGTCAACTGCCAATTATTTCTAAAAAATAGTAGACAAGTGCGAATGATAATGATTATTATTGCCATGCGTTCAGGGGAGACCCTTACGGAGACAACCTGAAAGCACGACATTGCTCACATTGCTTCCAGTATTACTTAGCCAGCCTTGCGCTGGCTTTTTTTTGCCCTTTTTTCAGCCTGGCTTACTTGCCATTTTGTCCGCGGGCTGTGAACAAACTAAAATGTTTTGGTTTATGTAGGGCGGAAAAGCGCAGCGTCCTCCGCCAAAAGCAAACAACTCCATAGCCGCAAAATCACGGTGCCATCCGCCTCCGTCTCAAGTATGGTAATTGCAATTCAAAGTCAAAAAGGACGAAGCAATGACCCTACACTGCGCTTTTATAGGTTTTGGCAAAAGCACCACCCGCTACCACCTTCCTTACGTTCTGGTTCGCAAAGATAAATTCCACGTTGCCCATATCTTCCGCCGCAATGAAAAGCCTGATATCGAGCAGCAGCCAGAATATAGCCACATTCATTTCACCAGCGATTTAGACGAAGTGCTGAACGACCCGCAGGTGAAACTGGTGGTGGTGTGTACCCATGCAGACAGCCACTTCGATTACGCGAAACGCGCGCTGGAAGCAGGCAAAAATGTGCTGGTGGAAAAGCCGTTTACCCCAACACTGGCTGAAGCGAAAGAATTGTTCGAGCTGGCGAAAGCCAAAGGACTGACCGTCACGCCGTATCAAAACCGCCGTTTTGACTCCTGCTTCCTGACCATGAAAAAAGCCATCGAAAGCGGCAAACTTGGCGATATTGTTGAAATAGAAAGCCACTTTGATATGTATCGCCCGGTTGCCGAAACCAAACCAGGTCTACCGGCTGACGGTGCGTTTTACGGTCTTGGCGTGCATACGATGGACCAAATTATTTCGCTGTTTGGCCGCCCGGATCATGTCGCCTACGACATTCGTAGCGTGCGCAATAAAGCCAATCCGGACGATACCTTTGAAGCGCAGCTTTTCTATGGCGATATGAAAGCCATCGTCAAAACCAGCCATCTGGTGAAAATCGACTACCCGAAATTCCAGGTTCATGGCACCAAAGGCTCATTTATTAAATACGGAATCGACCAGCAAGAAACCAGCCTCAAGGCGTACATCATGCCGGGTGAACCGGGCTTTGCGGCTGATAGCAGCGTGGGCGTGCTTGAGTACGTGAACGATGCGGGTGAAACCGTGCGCGAAGAGCTGAAACCGGAAATGGGCGACTACGGGCGCGTATACGATGCGCTTTATGAAACCATTCTTAACGGCAAATCCAATTACGTCAGAGAAATTGAAGCAATGACCAATCTTGAGATCCTCGAACGCGGTTTCGAGCAGGCTTCGCCTTCAACAATCACTCTCGCCTGACCTGAAAATTGACGCCGTAAACTCGTTCACTTTTTTTGAACAGAGGCGTCAATTTTCACCCTCTATGATCATTTCCGATTCGAGTCCACACTTAGTCCATCAAACGAATTGCGGAGAAATGAAGATGATCTTTTTAAGAAAAGCTGAAGAACGTGGTCATGCGAATCATGGTTGGTTGGATAGCTGGCACACCTTCTCATTCGCTAACTATTACGATGCCAATTTCATGGGTTTCTCGGCATTACGTGTGATTAACGAAGACGTGGTGGAAGCCGGTGAAGGTTTTGGTACCCATCCGCACAAAGACATGGAAATCCTGACCTATGTGCTCGAAGGTGCCGTGGCACACCGCGATAGCATGGGTAATGAAGAAAAAGTCCCTGCGGGTGAATTCCAGATTATGAGTGCCGGGACCGGGATTACTCACTCCGAGTACAACCCAAATGACACCGAGCGCCTACGTTTGTACCAAATCTGGATTATCCCAGACAAAACAGGCATCACGCCGCGTTACGATCAGCGCCGTTTTGATGCGCCACAGGGCCGCCAGCTGGTGTTGTCGCCAGATGCGCGTGATGGTTCTCTGAAAGTGAACCAGGATATGGAGCTGTCGCGTTGGGCGTTAGCGAAAGACGAACAATCTGTCTATCAGATCCCGGCAGATCGCCGCATTTGGGTGCAGGTTGTGAAAGGTGATGTCTCTATCAACGGTACTCAGGCTAAAACCAGCGATGCGGTTGCCGTATGGGATGAACAAGCGATTTCGATTCACGCCAATAGTGAAAGTGAGATTCTTTTGTTCGATTTACCTCCAGTCTAATAAATACCGATAGTTACCGGTCACAACCTTCCTCGAAACCGGGGGAAGGTTGTGCTTTGTCCGTGCTAAACTTCGCTGTCGATAGTTAACCCGCACAGCAAGATAATGAAAAAGAAAAGACCGGTATTACAGGACGTTGCAGATCGCGTCGGCATAACAAAAATGACGGTCAGCCGCTTTTTGCGTAACCCTGACCAGGTTTCCGCTGCGTTACAGGTAAAAATTGCCGCCGCCCTTGATGAACTTGGCTACATTCCTAACCGCGCCCCTGACATTCTTTCCAACTCAACCAGTCGCGCCATTGGCGTCTTACTGCCTTCGCTGACCAACCAGGTATTTGCCGAAGTGTTGCGTGGCATTGAAAACGTCATTGACGCTTACGGCTACCAGACCATGCTCGCCCACTACGGCTATAAGCCGGAGCTGGAAGAAGAGCGTCTGGAATCAATGCTTTCCTGGAATATCGACGGACTTATCCTCACCGAACGCACCCATACCCCACGCACTTTAAAAATGATTGAAGTGGCGGGGATCCCCGTTGTGGAATTGATGGACAGCATTTCTCCGTGCCTCGATATCGCCGTCGGGTTTGATAACTTCGAAGCTGCACGCCAGATGACTGCGGCGATTATTGCTCGCGGCCACCGCCACGTCGCGTATCTCGGTGCTCGTCTTGATGAACGTACCGTGATTAAGAAAAAGGGCTACGAACAAGCGATGCTTGATGCAGGCCTCGTGCCTTACAGCGTGATGGTTGAACAATCTTCTTCGTACTCAACAGGTATTGAACTCTTCCGTCAGGCGCGTCGTGAATATCCTCAGCTCGACAGTATCTTCTGCACCAACGATGACTTAGCGATCGGTGCGGCGTTTGAATGCCAGCGCCAGGGTTTGAGCATCCCGAAAGATATGGCGATTGCCGGTTTCCACGGTCACGATATCGGCCAGGTGATGGAGCCGCGTCTTGCTAGCGTACTGACGCCGCGTGAACGAATGGGCCGCATTGGTGCCGAGCGTTTGCTGGCGAGAATTCGCGGTGAAGAGGTCACTCCGCAAATGCTCGATTTAGGCTTTACGCTTTCTCCTGGCGGTTCAATTTAACCGTCCCAAAATATGATTTAGCTCACAGTTATACACTTTGCAAGCTAATGGTTATTGCTTATTGCGCAGGCAGCTTAGACAATGTTACCGATAACAGTTACCCGTAACAATTTACTATAACAAATTGTTGCGCTAGTCGGAGCTACGCTATGAGCACTACCAACCACGAAAACCACATCTACGTCCTGATGGGCGTCTCTGGCAGCGGTAAATCTGCTGTTGCAAGTGAAGTTGCTCATCAACTCAAAGCCGCGTTCCTCGACGGCGATTTCCTTCATCCGCGCTGCAATATCATGAAAATGGCATCGGGCGAGCCGCTGAACGATGAAGATCGTAAGCCGTGGCTGCAAGCGTTGAACGATGCAGCTTTCGCGATGCAACGCACCAACAAAGTTTCCCTGATTGTTTGCTCTGCGCTGAAAAAAGTTTATCGCGACCAATTACGCGAAGGTAATCCGAACCTCTCCTTCATCTACATGAAAGGGGATTTCGAGGTGATTGAAAACCGACTGAAAGCCCGTAAAGGTCACTTCTTCAAAACGCAGATGCTGGTCACTCAGTTTGAAACGCTGGAAGAACCTAAATCTGACGAACCTGATGTGCTGGTAGTGGATATCGACCAAACGCTTGAAGGCGTAGTCGCCAGCACGATTGATGTGATTAATAAAGGCAGTGCGCAGTGAGTACATTAACTCTTGTTTTAACAGCAGTGGGTTCAGTATTACTGTTGCTGTTTTTAGTGATGAAGGCGCGTATGCACGCCTTCGTTGCTTTGATGGTTGTTTCAATTGGTGCAGGGATCTTTTCCGGAATGCCGCTCGATAAAATCGCGGCAACCATGGAAAAAGGAATGGGCGGGACACTCGGATTCCTCGCCATCGTCGTCGCGCTTGGCGCGATGTTCGGTAAGATTCTTCATGAAACGGGCGCGGTAGACCAAATCGCCGTCAAAATGCTGAAGTCTTTCGGCCACAGTCGCGCACATTACGCGATTGGCCTGGCTGGCTTGATTTGCGCCCTGCCACTGTTCTTCGAAGTGGCGATCGTTCTACTGATTAGCGTGGCGTTTTCTATGGCCCGCCACACCGGAACTAACCTCGTTAAGCTGGTTATCCCTCTGTTTGCGGGCGTCGCCGCTGCCGCAGCGTTTCTGCTGCCTGGGCCTGCGCCTATGTTACTTGCCTCCCAGATGCATGCCGACTTTGGCTGGATGATTCTGCTCGGCTTGTGCGCTGCAATTCCGAGCATGATTATCGCCGGGCCGCTGTTTGGTAACTTCATCAGCAAATATGTCGAGCTGCATATTCCTGACGATATCTCCGAACCGCATCTGGGCGAAGGTAAACTGCCATCTTTCGGCTTCAGCCTGTCGCTGATCCTGTTGCCGCTGGTGCTGGTGGGCATGAAAACCATCGCTGCACGTTTCGTTGAACAGGGTTCCACGCTGTACGAATGGCTCGAGTTTGTCGGCCACCCGTTCACCGCGATTCTGGTCGCGTGTCTGGTTGCTATTTATGGTCTGGCGTACCGCCAGGGAATGGCGAAAGAGCGAGTCATGGAAATCTGCGGCCACGCGCTGCAACCTGCAGGCATCATTCTTTTAGTTATCGGCGCGGGCGGTGTGTTCAAGCAAGTGCTGGTGGACTCAGGCGTTGGCCCAGCGTTAGGTGAAGCGTTAACCGGATTAGGTCTTCCGATTGCGTTAACCTGCTTCGTGCTGGCGGCAGCGGTGCGCATTATCCAGGGTTCTGCAACAGTCGCCTGTTTGACCGCAGTGGGTCTGGTGATGCCTGTTATCGAGCAATTGAACTATAGCGGCGCGCAAATGGCAGCCTTGTCGATTTGCATCGCGGGCGGTTCCATTGTGGTGAGCCACGTAAACGACGCCGGTTTCTGGTTGTTCGGTAAGTTTACGGGCGCTACCGAAGGGCAAACCCTGAAAACCTGGACCATGATGGAAACCATCCTCGGCACCACCGGTGCGCTGGTCGGGATGATTGCTTTTACGCTGCTCTCCTGAAATGGTGGATGACGCTGCGCTTATCCCCCCTACAAAACCAAAATGTAGGTCGGATAAACGCAGCGTCATCCGACGTTTACGACATTAACGGCAACAGCTGCTGATAAATCTGGTTAAACACTTTGCGACGAGATTTGTAACGTTCATGGCGTGACATATCCGGCTTGTGCTGCTGCTCAAGTGGCAACTGAGGAAGCAGGGATTGCAAAGGTTTTTCTGGCGTCATGGCGATTTGTGCCAGTCGTGCAGCACCCAATGCCGGGCCGACATCACCCCCCGTACGGTAATCCAACGTTTGCCCGCTAATATCCGCCAGCATTTGCCGCCAGTACGGACTCCGCGCACCGCCGCCAATCAGCGTGACGCTTTGTGGCGTAACGCCACAGGAATGCACCACGTCCATGCCATCCGCCAACGCGTAACCCACGCCTTCAAGTACCGCGCGAGCCAGTTCTGTCGGGCCGTGCTGATGCGTCAGGCCAAAGAAAACGCCTTTTGCCTGCGGATTATTGTGCGGTGTGCGTTCGCCTGAAAGGTAAGGCAGGAACCAGACATCGCCCGCTTCTTCATTGGCTTGTTCAGCCGCTGCCAGCAACGCAGGAACGGTACCCAGGCCGGTCAGCTTTGCTGCCCAGTCAAGGCAGGACGCCGCGCTCAACATCACGGACATTAAATGCCAGCGGTTAGGTAATGCGTGGCAAAAACTATGCACGGCGCTTTCCGGCTTGCTGAGGAAACCTTCGCTTACGGCAAAATAAACCCCCGAGGTGCCGAGCGACAACATCGCCTGGCCTGCGTCCATCATGCCGACACCCACTGCGCCTGCTGCGTTATCACCTCCACCGGCTACCACCGGCACCGCAGGCATATTCCACGCCTGCGCCACGTCTGCTTTTAGCGTGCCGGTAATTTCACTGCCTTCGAATAAATCAGGCATTTGCTGGCGGCTGAGTTGGCAGGCGTCGAGCATTTTGTCGCTCCAGTCGCGCTTCGCGACATCCAGCCACATAGTGCCGGCGGCGTCAGACATATCGCTGGCGAACACACCAGTCATGCGCAAACGCAGGTAATCTTTCGGTAACAGGACCTTATCTATTTGCGCGAAAACCTCAGGCTCATGGTGTTGAACCCATAACAGCTTCGGCGCAGTAAAACCTGGCATCATCAGGTTGCCGGTAATCTTGCGAGATTCAGGCACGGCGGCTTCCAGCAGCACACATTCTTCACCGCAGCGGCCATCGTTCCACAAAATCGCTGGGCGTAAAACGGTCTGCTGCTTATCAAGCAGGGTTGCGCCATGCATTTGCCCGGCAATCCCCAGCGCTTTTACGCCCTGAAGAGAATGCTGCTCGCCAAGTGCTTTCATTGCTCTGTCTGTCGCTTGCCACCAGTGCTCTGGATCTTGCTCAGACCACAACGGATGCGGGCGCGACACCGTCAGTGCTTCAGTACGTGTTGCCAGCACCTCGCCTTGCTCATCCAACAAAATCACTTTTACACCCGAGGTGCCGAGATCGATTCCGATGTACATACCGACTCCTTACAAACGCGCCACGTAAAACGTGGCGCGGGAATTCGTAGGGTGGATAAGCGAAGCGTCATCCACCATTTCAGCTACGGCTTAGATTTATTTGTCGAACAAATAATGATTCACCAGGTTTTCCAGCAACTCTTGATGTCCACTTTGGTGCTGCGGCGCCAGGTTATGTTGTTCAGCGTACTGCGCAACTTGCGCCAGAGACATTTGCCCTTTCAGAATTTGCTGGCCGACTTCACCATTCCAGCCGGCATAACGTTTGGCAACACGTTTATCCAGTTCACCCTCTTCAATCATACGTGCGGCAATTTTCAGCGACAGCGCCATGACATCCATGGCACCAATATGACCATAGAACAGATCGTACTTATCGGTGCTCTGGCGACGAACTTTGGCATCAAAGTTCAGGCCGCCTGTAGTGAAGCCGCCCGCTTTCAGAATTTCGTACATCACCAGTGAGTTTTCTTCAACGCTGTTCGGGAACTGGTCGGTATCCCAGCCCAGCTGCGGGTCGCCACGGTTAGCATCAACAGAGCCGAAGATACCCAACGCAATCGCGCTGGCAATTTCATGGTGGAAGGAGTGACCGGCTAGTGTTGCGTGGTTCGCCTCAATGTTCACTTTGATCTCTTTTTCCAGACCAAACTGCTTCAGGAAGCCGTAAACCGTTGCAACATCATAGTCATATTGGTGTTTCGTTGGCTCTTGTGGTTTCGGTTCTATAAGCAGCGTTCCGCGGAAACCAATTTTGTGTTTGTGCTCAACCACCATCTGCATGAAACGGCCAATTTGCTCGCGTTCCTGGCGCAAATCAGTATTGAGGAGAGATTCGTAACCTTCACGCCCACCCCATAAAACATAGTTTTCGCCGCCTAATTTGTGCGTGGCATTCATCGCGGTGGCGACTTGTGTTGCCGCCCATGCGAACACTTCTGGGTCTGGATTGGTGGCGGCACCTGCACCGTAACGTGGATTGGTAAAGCAGTTAGCCGTACCCCACAGCAACTTCACGCCGCTTTCTTGCTGTTTTTGCGCCAGCACGTCGGTCATTTGCGCGAAGTTATTCAGATACTCTTTCAGTGACGCGCCTTCTGGCGATACGTCAACATCGTGGAAGCAGTAGTACGGCACGTTTAGTTTGTGGAAGAACTCAAACGCGACATCGGCTTTGCCTTTTGCCAGCGCCAGTGCATCACCTGCCTGCTGCCATGGGCGTTCAAAAGAACCGACACCAAACATATCTGCGCCATTCCAGCAGAAGTTATGCCAGTAACAGGCTGCAAAGCGCAGGTGATCTTCCATGCGTTTTCCCAGAACGATTTCATCTGGGTTGTAATGGCGAAACGCCAGAGGATTAGTGGATTTAGTGCCTTCAAAACGTACACGATCGAGTTGGTCGAAATAGGCTTGCATATTTGACTCCGTAATCTTAATCAGGGGGCGGCAAGTAAGCGATTCTGTAACCATCCTGTATTTTCCTTTGGCGTTGCTCAATTACGTTATTTCACACTGCGATTAAGAGAATGCTCAAATGTGCGCTGTCTCGCAAAAAACGCAGGAATTAATGAAAGAAATATCTCGAGCGTTATTCCAATAAATAACGCAATAAATGTTTTTTCTAATTTAAAAGAAGATCGCCATCATAAATTAACAATTAAACAAAAAAACGTAATAGGAAGATAAAAATCTGTAATTGCCGGATTGCCATTCACAGACAACAATCACAGCCGGTCGACAGATGTTAATAATTTTTAATCCGATTTATTACACCCTACACAGGTATAAAAATATGAAAATGAAGATTAAGAACCTTTTACTAACGTTGTGTGCCTCACTCGTTCTCACCAGTGTCAGCGGCATCGCCAAAGAAGTTAAAATTGGCATGGCGATAGACGATTTACGCCTTGAACGCTGGCAAAAAGATCGCGACATCTTTGTTAAAAAAGCGGAGTCTCTGGGGGCGAAAGTCTTTGTACAATCCGCTAACGGCAACGAAGAAACGCAAATGTCGCAAATCGAAAACATGATTAACCGTGGCGTTGATGTATTGGTTATTATTCCTTACAACGGCCAGGTATTAAGTAATGTCATTGCTGAGGCAAAAAGAGAGGGGATAAAAGTATTAGCATATGATCGCATGATTAATAATGCCGACATTGATTATTATATTTCATTCGATAATGAAAAAGTCGGCGAACTTCAGGCGCAAAGCATTGTTAATAAAGTACCTTCTGGTAATTATTTTTTGATGGGTGGCTCGCCTGTTGATAATAATGCCAAGTTGTTCCGCGCCGGGCAGATGAAAGTATTAAAACCTTATATTGAGAGTGGGAAAATAAAAATCGTCGGCGATCAATGGGCTGACGGTTGGTTGCCAGAAAACGCATTGAAAATTATGGAAAATGCGCTGACGGCAAATAACAATAAAATTGACGCGGTGGTGGCCTCAAACGATGCAACCGCGGGCGGCGCTATTCAGGCGCTGAGTGCACAAGGCCTGGCGGGCAAAGTCGCCATTTCCGGGCAGGATGCTGATCTGGCCGGTGTGAAGCGCATTATCGCCGGTACGCAAACCATGACGGTATACAAGCCTATCACCCAGCTTGCCAATACTGCGGCCGAAATTGCCGTGGAACTCGGTGAGGGCAAACAACCCGCTTCTGACGCCACGTTGAATAATGGCGTCAAAGATGTCCCTTCACGTCTCCTGACGCCAGTCGAGGTCGATAAAGCCAACATCGACACAACCGTTGTGGCAGACGGTTTCCATAAAAAGAGCGAGCTATAACCCACTGCGCCCGTGCATGGCACGGGCATACCCTTAATCAGGTAAAGGAGGGGCTATGCCTTGTTTACTGGAAATGAAAAATATCACCAAAGCCTTTGGTGTCGTGAAGGCCGTGGATAACGTCAGCTTGTCAGTTGATGCCGGTGAAGTCATGTCACTTTGCGGCGAAAATGGCTCGGGAAAATCGACGCTGATGAAGGTGTTATGCGGGATTTATCCTTACGGTAGTTACGAAGGTGAAATCTGGTTTGCGGGTGAAAAACTCCAGGCGAGTCATATTCGCGATACTGAACGCAAAGGCATTGCAATCATCCATCAGGAACTGGCGCTGGTTAAGCATTTGACAGTGCTTGAGAATATTTTCCTCGGTGCCGAGCTTTCACAATATGGCGTGCTGGATTACGACAGCATGACACTACGCTGCCAAAAACTGCTGGCACAGGTGAGCTTAAATATTTCTCCCGATACCCGTGTTGGTTCCCTGGGGCTTGGGCAACAACAGCTTGTGGAAATAGCTAAAGCGCTGAATAAACAGGTGCGCTTGTTGATTCTCGACGAGCCGACTGCATCGCTTACCGAGCAAGAAACCGCAGTGCTGTTAGAGATCATCCGGGATCTGCAAGCGCATGGTATCGCCTGTATTTATATCTCTCACAAACTCAATGAAGTTAAAGCCATTTCCAACACCGTCTGTGTTATCCGCGACGGGCAACCCATCGGTACGCGTGATGCCGCGTTAATGCGTGAAGAAGACATTATTACCATGATGGTGGGGCGTGAGTTGACCGCGCTGTACCCCAATGAACCACACCAGACTGGCGAAGAAATTCTGCGTGTCGAACATCTAACGGCCTGGCACCCGGTTAACCGGCATATCAAGCGGGTAAATGATATTTCGTTTTCACTGCACAAGGGCGAAATCCTGGGTATTGCAGGGTTGGTGGGCGCCGGACGAACCGAAGCGGTGCAATGCTTATTTGGCGTCTGGCCGGGGAAGTCTGAAGGCCGGATATTTATTGATAACCAGCCGGTCGCTATTGGTAACTGCCAGCAAGCTATTGCTCACGGAATTGCCATGGTGCCGGAAGATCGTAAAAAAGACGGCATCGTGCCGGTGATGGCCGTCGGGCAAAACATCACACTGGCCGCGCTAAACCAATTCTCAGGTGCGCTCTCGCATCTGGATGATGCCGCCGAACAAAATTGCGTTCTGCAATCTATTGCGCGCCTGAAAGTAAAAACCTCCTCGCCCGAACTGGCGATTGGCCGCCTTAGCGGCGGTAATCAGCAAAAGGCGATTCTGGCGCGCTGCCTGCTGCTCAACCCACGCATCCTGATCCTTGATGAACCTACGCGAGGCATTGATATCGGCGCGAAATATGAAATCTACAAATTAATCAATCAGCTGGTTCAGCAAGGGATTGCGGTCATTGTTATCTCATCGGAATTGCCAGAGGTGCTCGGTCTTAGCGACAGAGTGCTGGTGATGCACGAGGGGCGAATCAAAGCTGACCTGATAAACCACAACCTGACCCAGGAGCAGGTCATGGAAGCCGCACTGAGGAGTGAAAAGCATGTCGAAAAGCAACCAGTCTGAAATGAAACTTACGGCACCCCCAGCTTCACCTTTTGCCGCTTTACGGGCGCTGAATCTCCAGGTTTTTGTCATGATTGCAGCGATTGTTGTCATCATGTTGTTTTTCACCTGGACCACAGACGGCGCTTATCTCAGCGCCAGAAACGTATCTAACTTACTACGGCAAACGGCCATTACCGGGATTCTGGCCGTAGGCATGGTGTTTGTCATTATCTCGGCAGAAATTGATCTTTCCGTCGGCTCGATGATGGGTTTACTCGGTGGCGTAGCGGCGATCTTTGATGTCTGGCTCGGTTGGCCTTTACCGCTGACGATTGCCGTTACCTTGGTTCTCGGGCTGGTGCTGGGGGCCTGGAATGGCTGGTGGGTGGCGTATCGCAAAGTGCCGTCATTTATCGTCACCCTTGCAGGAATGCTGGCGTTTCGTGGTGTGTTGATTGGTATTACTAACGGCACCACCGTTTCGCCAACCAGCGCGGCGATGTCGCAAATCGGCCAAAGCTACCTTCCGGACGGAATTGGTTTTGGTATCGGTACTTTGGGGTTGGTCATTTTTGTGGCCTGGCAATGGCGTATGCGCACTCGCCGCGAGGCGTTAGGACTGGCAACTCCCGCATCTACAGGCGTCGTCGGGCGGCAGGCCATCACGGCGGTGATCGTGTTAGGGGCAATCTGGTTGCTCAATGATTATCGTGGCGTGCCAACCCCGGTGTTGATCCTGACGTTACTGCTGCTGGCTGGCATGTTTATGGCGACCCGTACCGCGTTTGGGCGGCGCATTTATGCGATTGGCGGCAATATCGAAGCGGCACGACTTTCTGGTATTAATGTTGAGCGCACAAAACTCGCCGTCTTCGCCATCAATGGATTAATGGTGGCCATTGCCGGTTTGATTCTCAGTTCGCGTCTGGGGGCGGGTTCTCCCTCCGCTGGCAACATTGCTGAGCTTGATGCCATCGCAGCCTGTGTCATCGGCGGCACGAGCCTTGCAGGCGGCGTGGGAAGCGTTGCTGGTGCGGTGATGGGCGCATTTATCATGGCTTCGCTGGATAACGGCATGAGCATGATGGATGTGCCGACGTTCTGGCAGTACATCGTTAAAGGCGCGATTTTATTGCTGGCCGTATGGATGGATTCGGCGACCAAGCGTAGAGCATAAATGTGCAAATGATCACAATGCCGGGGGAAGGTTGCCCGGCATGGTTGCCGTTATGGTATTGCACTTAAGGTTTTGTTATCAGGAAATAAAAGCATGTTTGAGAAACGTCATCGCATTACGTTGTTATTCAATGCCAATAAAGCCTATGACCGCCAGGTGGTGGAAGGGGTAGGCGAATATTTGCAGGCGTCTCAATCCGAGTGGGACATTTTTATTGAAGAAGATTTTCGTGCTCGTATCGATAACATCAAGGAGTGGTTAGGCGACGGCGTCATCGCCGATTTTGACGATACTGAAATCCAGCGTTTGTTAGATGGGGCGGACGTGCCGATTGTCGGCGTTGGCGGCTCCTATCATTTGCCTGAACACTATCCACCCGTGCATTACATAGCCACCGACAACCATGCGCTGGTGGAGAGTGCCTTTTTGCACCTTAAAGAAAAAGGCGTGCAGCGTTTTGCCTTCTATGGCTTACCCAATTCAAGCGGCAAACGCTGGGCGATGGAGCGCGAATATGCATTTAACCAATTGGTCGCGAAAGAAAAATACCGTGGCGTGGTATATCAAGGGATAGAAACCGCTCCGGAAAATTGGCAACACGCCCAAAACCGCCTGGCAGACTGGGTCCAAACGCTGCCGCCGCAAACCGGGATTATCGCCGTCACCGATGCTCGTGCTCGCCATTTACTGCAAGTCTGCGAACATCTGCATATTCCGGTGCCGGAAAAGCTCTGCGTGATTGGCATTGATAACGAAGAGCTGACGCGATACTTGTCGCGCGTCGCTCTTTCGTCAGTCGCGCAGGGGACAAGGCAAATGGGGTATCAGGCGGCTAAATTGCTCCACCGTTTGATGGATAACGAGCCGCTTGCCCTGCAACGCGTGTTGGTGCCGCCGGTGCGCGTGGTTGAACGTCGTTCAACGGATTATCGTTCTTTGCATGACCCGGCCGTCATTCAGGCGATGCACTACATTCGCAACCATGCCTGCAAAGGCATCAAAGTAGAACAGGTATTGGATTCTGTGGGGATTTCGCGGTCGAACCTTGAGAAGCGTTTTAAAGAGGAAGTCGGCGAAACAATTCATGCAATGATTCACGCTGAAAAGCTCGAAAAGGCGCGCAGCTTGCTGGTTTCTACGTCGTTGTCTATTAACGAAATATCGCAAATGTGCGGTTATCCTTCATTGCAATATTTCTATTCAGTCTTCAAGAAAGAGTATGACGCAACGCCGAAGGAACATCGGGAGCGACACAGCGAGATATTGGTTTGAATGCTAATTTTTAATAAAAAAAACGCCTTCTAATTGAAGGCGTGAATTATTACTTATTATTAACAATCTATTTTAATTATTTAGTTCGGTGCCATAAAACGCTGATTGGATTGGTACATCGCAAATAGATAGTTGTTATAACTACTACCGCGTGTGGAATACCCTTTCAGCTTATGAATCATATTGCTGGCAGTCACTTCTTGATCCGCTTTACGCAATTGAGCACGTGATTTACGGAAAGATTTGTAGGCCGGATGCGTATTCAGATTTGTTACGTAGGCGTTAACACCTTCTTTAACCGAATCGTAATGCAAATAGCCTTTTACTTTGCCTGGTTCACTGTTGCAATGGCGTTTGCTGCACTTCATGCCAAACAAATTGTTATTACTACGCGCAAGTTTAGACGTACCCCAGCCACTCTCGGCTGCGGCCATCGTTGCCACCATATTGGTAGGAATGATGTCGACTTTTTCCATCAGCGTATTCCACGGCACACGCTTAGTATTACCATTCCACGCAATTTTATAGCGCTTAGTGATATCTTTCAGGCGTGTACGCTCTGACGGTGACCAGCGTTGCTCATACTGCTTAGAAACCAGCCAGTTACGGTCAGCCGTGATCGCTGCATTTTGACTTGTAATATATGGCATGACCGTCCGGAGAAACGCTTTTTTTCTAGGTGTTCCGGAAGGGTATTTTCGCAAATCAGGGAGCGATGCTATTTCACTATTGCGAGAATACTCTTTTTTACTACTTGCCAGCTTCTTACTGTGTGTCGTCGTGCTTTTCGTCGTTGTTAATTGGGCTTTATGCGATTTTGGCTCATGTTTACTTGCTAATACCCCAGTTGAAAAACTGAAGGTCAGTAACATAAGTATCGCAGCCCCAAATCGTCGGATTGGGGTTGATATCATTAGATCTCCTGGTCGGATCGTTACGTTTCCAGTGCCTTAATTGTCAAAGGTTTTGAATAAAGCAAACGCAGATACTAACAAAAATAGACCTTCAGAGCACCAAAAGAAATAATCCGATTCTGAAACGAAGTCACGTACGATCTTCTTATGACGGCAAAAAGTATTGTGATATGCGATGGTTATCTCATATTTCAGTAAATTGATAACGCCATCACTCACCCTTTTAACTCATCCCCGATTATCCATTTTTGGGAGGAATTCAGTTAATTAAAACAGTGCCACACTGGATAAAAGATAATCACAGGCTCAACCCTATGAAAACATTACCTCTGTTATTTCTTCTGTTCCCAGGCCTTGTACATGCAGCGTGGGTCGCGCCCGGTTTACCCGCTTTTAAAGAGCAAAATCCGGGGCTATTTGTCAGCGAGGCAAAGCTTGTGAAGGGGACGCTGCCGCTCAGTCTCAAACTTGGGGACGCTTGCTGGCAGCCCGCCGAGTCAATCAAGTTGAATCAGGCGCTTTCGCTAAAACCCTGTGAGGGCGAGACTCCAGTCTGGCGATTATTCCGTGAAGGCGAGTATCGGGTGCAAATTGATACGCGCAGCGGGACGCCTACGCTCAGCCTGAGCGTTAATAGCGCGCCTCAAGCCGCTCCGGTCGATGTTACGCGCCAGTGCCCAAAATGGGACGGTAAACCGCTCACGCTCGATGTCAGCAAAACTTTCGCCGAAGGTAGTGAAGTGCGCGATTTTTACAGCGGCGCTACGGCCACGGTAAAGCAAGGCCAGATTACCCTGATGCCTGCGGCGAACAGCAACGGCCTGCTGCTACTGGAATCCGCCGCCACCACAAAGGCCGCCCCCTTTAGCTGGCACAACGCCACCGTCTATTTTGTCCTGACCGACCGTTTTGAAAACGGTAACCCAAAAAATGACAACAGCTATGGTCGTCATAAAGATGGCATGCAAGAAATCGGCACTTTTCACGGTGGCGATCTGGCGGGTTTAACGCGCAAGCTCGATTATTTGCAGCAGTTGGGCGTTAACGCGTTATGGATTAGCTCGCCACTCGAGCAAATCCATGGCTGGGTCGGCGGTGGGACAAAAGGCGATTTCCCGCATTACGCCTACCATGGTTACTACACCATGGACTGGACAAAACTCGACGCCAATATGGGCACCGAAGATGAATTACGCACCTTAGTGGATGAAGCGCATAAACGCGGGATCCGCATTTTGTTCGACGTCGTAATGAACCACACCGGATACGCAACACTTGCCGATATGCAGGAATATCAGTTTGGCGCGCTGTACCTCAAAGGCGACGAGCTGACGAAAACGCTCGGAAAACACTGGACCGACTGGAAACCCGGCTCCGGTCAAAGCTGGCATTCCTTCAATGATTACATCAACTTTGGTGACAAAGCGGCATGGCAGAATTGGTGGGGGGAAAACTGGATTCGTACGGATATCGGTGATTACGACACGCCGGGTTTTGATGATTTAACTATGTCCCTGGCCTTCCTGCCTGACCTGAAAACCGAATCGACACAATCCGCCGGTTTACCTGTTTTTTATCGCCATAAGCCTGATACCCACGCCAAAGAAATCGCCGACGCTACCGTGCGCGATTATCTGACTCATTGGCTCAGTCAATGGGTGCGTGATTACGGCATCGACGGTTTTCGGGTCGATACCGCGAAGCATGTCGAAAAAGCAGGCTGGCAGCAGCTTAAAGAGCAGTCGGTTGCCGCCCTGGCCGAATGGAAGAAAGCCAACCCGGACAAAAAGCTGGATGATGCATCGTTCTGGATGACCGGCGAATCCTGGGGCCACGGCGTGATGAAAAGCGATTACTACAGCAGCGGCTTTGACGCGATGATCAATTTTGATTACCAGGAGCAAGCAGCAAAAGCAGCCAATTGTCTGGCCGATATGGATCTCACCTGGCAGCAAATGGCGACTAAATTGCAGGAGTTTAACGTTCTTAGCTACCTTTCATCGCATGATACACGGTTGTTCCGCGAAGGCGGGCAACGGGCGGCTGAATTATTGCTGCTGGCGCCGGGAGCTGTGCAGATTTTCTATGGTGATGAAACGGAGCGCCCGTTTGGCCCGACGGGTTCCGACCCGCTTCAGGGTACGCGTTCTGACATGAATTGGGGGCAAAACGTCGCAACGCTTTCTCACTGGCAAAAAATCAGCCAGTTCCGCGCCCGTCACCCGGCCATTGGCGCGGGTAAACAGAACACATTAAGCATCAAGCAAGGGTATGGTTTTACGCGTGAATTCGGCGACGACAAAGTGCTGGTGGTTTGGGCCGGCAACCCATAAATAACGGCGGATGACGCTGCGCTTATCCGCCCTACAACTTCCCCCGTAGGTTGGATAAGCGCAGCGTCATCCAACATAAAATGCTGGGATGTTAGTTTCAGGCAGCATATTGACCACGAGAGACTAATCTTAATGGGTTTGCACCACGTCTTATCCGGCGTTATGGTTAGCCTCTTTTTGATGGTCAAAGACAGATCTACGTTATGACGTTTTCACTTTTCGGCGACAAATTTACCCGCCATGCAGGCATCACACGCCTGATGGAGGACCTCAACGATGGTCTACGCACACCTGGAGCAATCATGCTCGGTGGCGGTAATCCTGCGCAAATCCCTGCAATGAATGACTACTTCCAGGCGTTGCTCGCAGATATGTTGGCAAACGGGAAAATGACCGATGCGCTGTGCAATTACGACGGCCCTCAGGGGAAAAGTGACTTGCTTGACGCGCTAGCGGAAATGCTGCGCAAAGAATTAGGTTGGGATATTGCCCCGCAGAATATTGCACTGACAAATGGCAGTCAGAGCGCGTTTTTCTACTTGTTTAATCTGTTCGCCGGTCGTTATGCCGATGGCAGCACTAAAAAAGTGCTGTTCCCGCTGGCCCCTGAATATATTGGCTACGCGGATTCCGGCCTTGAGGAAGACCTGTTTGTCTCGACGCGACCGAACATCGAACTGCTGCCGGAAGGCCAGTTTAAATATCACGTAGACTTTGAGCACCTGCATATCGGCCCGGATACCGGGATGATTTGCGTATCGCGCCCAACCAACCCGACGGGCAACGTCATCACCGACGAAGAGCTGATTAAGCTTGATGCGCTGGCGAATCAGCACGGTATTCCGCTGGTGATTGATAACGCGTATGGCGTGCCGTTCCCGGGCATTATTTTCAGCGAAGCGCGCCCGCTATGGAATCCAAATATCATTCTGTGCATGAGCCTGTCGAAACTCGGCCTGCCGGGCAGCCGATGCGGCATCATCATCGCCAATGAAAAAATCATCTCAGCTATCAGTAACATGAACGGCATCATCAGCCTGGCACCGGGCGGTGTCGGCCCGGCAATGGCGTGTGAGATGATTAAGCGTAACGATTTGCTGCGTCTGTCTGAAACCGTGATCAAACCGTTTTATTACCAGCGTGTTCAGGACACAATCGCGACCATTCGCCGCTATTTGTCACCGGAACGCTGCTTGATCCACAAACCAGAAGGGGCGATTTTCCTGTGGTTGTGGTTTAAGGATTTGCCGATTTCGACCGAGTTGTTGTACCAGCGCCTGAAAAAGCGCGGCGTTTTGATGGTTCCTGGGGATTACTTCTTCCCAGGCCTTGATAAGCCGTGGCCGCATACGCATCAGTGTATGCGTATGAATTACGTACCGGAGCCGGAGAAAATCGAGGCGGGAGTGAAAATTCTGGCCGAAGAGATTGAACGCGCGTGGGCTGAATCGAAGTAATTTCTAATAACCTTCTCCCTGGCAAGGGAGAAGGTTTGTCTGATTTAGCGAACCACCAAAGAGTCATACCCCTTCCAGCGGTAATTCAGCATCGACACAATCCAGCAGGCAATAAACAGCCCAACCACGATAAAGCCCGCATTGCCGAGGTTTTCATTAAGCGCATCAACCCATTTCCACATGCCGTTATGCAGGTCGAATTTATCGGCCAACAGCCCTAATGCTTCCATGCCGCCAATAAACAGCGCGACCACAACCGAGGTGCCGGTGATCGTCATGTTGTAATAAAGTTTGCGCTGCGGTTTGTTGAACGCCCAACCATACGCGCCAACCATAATCATATTGTCGAGGGTATCAATCAGCGCCATGCCGCTGGCAAACAGCGCCGGGAACACCAGAATCGACCATATCGACATCCCGCTGGATGCGCTGGCGGCAGAAATGCCGAGCACGCCAATTTCTGTCGCAGTATCAAATCCTAAACCAAACAAAAAACCGACCAGATACATATGCCAGCTTTTGTTGATCAGCTTAAACGTGGAACGGAACAGCCAGCTCATCATGCCGCCGCCGTTGAAATCCGTCGCTTCAGCAGACAGCGCTTCGCCACGCTTTAGCTGACGGAAGTTGCGCCACACGCCGCGTAAAATCACCAGATTCACCAGCGCCATTGCCAGCAAGAAGCACGCTGAAACGGCCGTACCAATCACGCCGCCGACATCATGGAACCAGTCCATATCACTTTGAAATGCCGCCGCTGTGGCAGCAATCGCGATGGAAGCCAGTACCACAATGCTGGAATGGCCGAGGGAGAACCAGGCGCCGATACCGAACGGACGTTTCCCTTGCTGCATCATCTTGCGCGTCACGTTATCAATCGCCGCGATATGGTCGGCGTCGACCGCATGGCGTAATCCGTAGCACCAGGCCAGCAAACTCGCGGCCATCAGCGCGGTGCTGTGGTGGAACGAAACCAGCGCCCAGGCCCAGGCGGCCAGGTTGGCGGCGACTAACACCACGAGCAAAACAGCGGCGCGGGGATTGTCACGAAGAACACGCAATAACATCATTTTATCCTTGTGAAGGAAGGGTGAAAAGGGCAGCGGCAACCAGAGCCTGGCCCAATGCTAGTGCACCGTCACCGGCCGGTAACAGTGTCGGGAAGAGCAGATTGAAATCTGCGAGATGATACGAAAATCGTTCGCACATCAGTCGGTTATGCAGCACGCCGCCGCTGAATGCGATGGTGCGAATAGAGAGCCTTTGCGCATGAGTACGTGCCAAATCGGCAAAGCCTTTCGCCAGGGCGTCATGAAATGCCCAGGCGCGAGCGGCAGCGCAGTCGTGCCAGTTCAACCACTGTTGCCAGAAGGTCGCAAGATCCAGTTTGCCGTCGATAATGGGTAAAGTGACGGGATGGAGACATTGGCTACTTTGCGATGCCAGCGCTTCAAAGCGGCAGGCGGCTTCACCTTCATAACTTTGTTGTAGCGGCGCGCAGTTTAATGCCGCGGCGGCGGCATCAAACAAACGGCCTGTGGATGAAGCGAGCGGTGCGTTAATGCCACGCGTGATGGCCGTCGCCAGCAATGACCAGTTTTGCGACCTGACCACAGCGGTTTCCGGGCGCTGTTGCCAGTGCGGGACAAACGCCTCGCAATGGGCGAGCAGGTTACGCCATGGTTGGCGCGCGGCGAGGTCGCCACCGGGCAGCGCTACTGCCGGTAAGCCGCCGAGATGCTCGCAATCGCGATAATTAACGCGTAAGCACTCACCGCCCCAAAGCCGGTCGTTCTCGCCATAACCAATACCATCAAGGGTGAGCGCAATCACATCACCACCGTCCAGCGGCCAGGCGTGCTCTGCCAGGCATGCCACAGCGTGAGCGTGATGATGTAAAACTTTGCTCACCGGTAGCCCCATGGCACGCCCAAGGCGCGAACTGTGATAGCCGGGATGCGCATCCACCGCGACGCGCACTGGCGTGAAATCCCACGCGTCAAACATCAACTCACGCGCTTTTTGCCACTGCTGTTCCACGCCATCTTCAGCCAGATCGCCTAAATGCGGGCTGAGTACCGCCTGGTTGCCACGGAGTAAACAGAAGGTGTTTTTCAGGTCGGAACCGGCCGCAAAAATGGGTGGCAGCGCGTCAAAGCCTGGCGGCAAGGGCAGCGCATCTGGCGCAAATCCTCGCGCCCGGCGCAGCACTTCACCATCAGCACGCACCACCGAATCATCCATGCGCTGCACGATATCGCGATTGTGCAGCAGCCAACCGTCGGCAATTTCAGCCAACTCTTCAAGCGCCTGCTGATTGGTTATGGCGGGTGGTTTGCCGTTCAGATTGCCGGAAGTCATCACCAGCGGACCGCCGAAATCCTGTAACAGCAGGTGTTGTAGCGGGTTGGCGGGCAGCATCACGCCCACTTCGCTCAGGCCCGGGGCGATAAACGTGCTTAATCCGTGCAAAGCAGATTTCGCCATTAGCACAATCGGTGCCGCTGGCGTGTTGAGCTGTGCCGTTACCTCTGCGGGCAACCGATGTGAATCGGGCAGCATGACAGCCAGCGGTTTAGAAGGGCGATGTTTGCGGGCGCGTAAGCGGGAAACAGCGGCGTCGTTACGTGCATCAACCGCCAGGTGGAAACCACCCAGCCCTTTAATCGCAACAATTTTCCCGTCTTTTAACGCCGTAATTGCGGCCTGTAACGCATTTTCGCGATCAAGTTTTTGCTCGCCACATTGCCAGCTAATTTGCGGCCCGCATTCCGGGCAGGCCACTGGTTGAGCATGGAAGCGCCTGTCCATGGGATTGCGATACTCGCTTTCACACGCCGGGCACAGCGGAAATGCTGCCATTACCGTGTTGGGGCGGTCGTATGGCATTGCTTTAATGATCGTGAATCTTGGGCCGCAATGGGTGCAATTGATAAACGGATAACGGTAGCGACGGTCGGTTGGATCGTTCATTTCGCGCAGGCAATCCGGGCAGGTCGCTGCATCGGGAACGATTTGCGTGTTCATCGTGCTGCCTGCACTGTGGCGAATGGTGAAATCCTGCGGCGGCGTTTCCCACTGCATCAGGGTTTGCTCGACGCTATCAATCCGAGCCAGCGGTGGGCAATGGGCGTGAAGCTCGCTGATAAACGTATCGGGCAGTGACACCAGGCGCACCAACACCCCTGCACCGTCATTGCAGACGTCGCCGGTCAGGTTGAGCTTTTGCGCCAGTTGCCAGACGAATGGCCGGAAGCCAACGCCCTGTACTTTGCCGCGAATGCGTAGCATCACGCCGTTAAGATTCACTATTTTTCCTGTTTTATGTTTTACGCCCTCACCCCCCTCTCCTGGGGGAGAGGGGGTACGGTTTCTCCTTCTCCCTCAGGGAGAAGGCAGGGATGAGGGTTGTTTTAAACCTCTACCGCCTGACGCAAACGCGCTTTCATATCGCTATAGGTTGTCTGGGCGTAATTTTCCGCCCATTGCTGGTCGGCAATCTGGCTGACGTTAACCGCGCAATACTTGGTTTCCGGTGTTTTGGAAATCGGGTCGAGGTTGTCTTGCGTCAGTTCGTTACACGCGCCAATCCACCATTGATACGTCATGTAAACCGAGCCGAGGTTAATGCGCTCGTTCACTTCCGCACGGCTAATGACTTTGCCACGGCGCGAACTCACCCACACCAGTTGCTTATCTTTGATGTTGAGCAGCTCGGCATCCGTCGGGTTGATTTGCACAAATCCAGGTTCGTCGGCCAAGGTTTGCAGCGCCGCACAGTTGCCGGTCATCGAGCGACAAGAGTAGTGGCCGACTTCACGCACGGTACACAGCACCAGCGGATATTCGGCATCCGGCACTTCAGCAGGCGCACGCCACTGGGCAGCAAAGAGCTGGCCTTTACCGGTTGGGGTATCGAACTTACTGTCTTTGTAGAGATAAGGCGTTCCTGGATGATCAAGCGTTGGGCACGGCCATTGCACGTGACCCATATCACCCATTTTTTCCCAGGTGACACCGTAGAACAGCGGGCAAAGCTCGCGCAGTTCATCCCAGATTTGCTGGTTGTTGTCGTAGTGCATCGGGTAGCCCATCTCGGTGGCGAGCAGGCTGATAATTTCCCAGTCACGTTTGACGTTGTATTTCGGCTCGATGGCCTTTTCAAAACGCTGGAAACCGCGATCGGCACAGGTAAATACGCCGCCGTGTTCGCCCCAGGAAGTCGCTGGCAAAATAACGTCGGCAACTTCTGCCGTTTTGGTCATGAAGATGTCTTGCACCACCACAAAATCGAGCGCTTCAAAACCTTTGCGCACCAGGCCGAGATCGGCTTCGGTCTGCAACGGATCTTCACCCATGATGTAGTAGGCTTTCATCTCGCCGTGAATCGCCATATGCGGCACTTCGGTGATACGCACGCCGACTTTGTCGTCCATATCATCAACGTTGATACCCCAGGCTTTGGCGAACTTGGCACGCACTTGCGGGTCAACGACATCCTGATAACCCGGGAACTGGTTTGGCAGCACGCCCATATCGCACGCGCCCTGCACGTTGTTTTGCCCGCGAACCGGGCCAACACCGACGTTTTCGCGGCCCAGGTTGCCGGTCAGCAGCGCAAGGCTTGAAAGACCTTTGACGACATCCACCGCCTGGCCGAATTGAGTTACACCCATGCCCCACATAATGGTGGCAGAAGGGGCTGCGGCAAATGTGCGCATCGCCTGGCGCACTTGTTGCGCAGGCACGCCGGTCAGGTGCTCAACGTCTTCTGGCGCGTAGCCTTTTACCACCTCGCGGTAAGCATCCAGCCCTTCGGCAAACTTCGCAACGTACTGTGTATCGTAGAGATTCTCTTCGAGCAGCACGTAGCCAAACGCATTCACCAGCGCCATATTGCAGCCGTTTTTCAGCTGTAAATGTAGATCGGCAATGCGCGCGGTTTCGATGCGGCGTGGATCGCAAACAATGATTTTTGCGCCGTTTTCTTTCGCTTTAATCACGCGACGCGCCACGATCGGGTGCGAATCAGCGCAGTTATAGCCAAACACCAACAGACATTTTGAATTTTCGATATCGCCGATGGAGTTACTCATCGCACCATTTCCCAGCGTCACTTGCAAACCCGCAACCGACGGCCCGTGGCAAACACGCGCACAGCAGTCGACGTTGTTGGTATGCAGCACGCCGCGTGCAAACTTCTGCATCACATAGTTGGTTTCGTTACCCGTACCGCGCGAAGAGCCCGTAGTCATAATTGAGCGCGGGCCATATTGTTCTTTAATCGCTTTCAGGCGTTTCGCGGTATAGCTAATGGCTTCTTCCCAGCTTACTGGCTGAAGTTTCCCGCCTTTTTCGTAACGAATCATCGGCTGCGTCAGACGCGGTGTGAGCAGCTTAGTGTCATTGAGAAAATCCCAGCCGTAGTAACCTTTCAGGCAGAGTTCATTTTGGTTAGTCACGCCATCAGCCGCTTCAGCACGGATAATTTTGTTCTTCTCAACAACCAGTTTCAGTTTGCAGCCTGCGCCACAATAAGGGCAGACGCTGGTAATTTTTTTCATCAGTAACAGACCTGTTAAAAGTGAATTCAGTGTAATTAGAAAATCAAAGATGAAGTGGCATCAAACGCAGCACGACGGCGTTTTTCGGCACTCATTTGTTCAAGTTTGTTACGATCAACGCAGATAATGGCGTTAGTTGGACAGGCTTCCATACAGGCCGGGCCTGATGCGCGGGTGTGGCATAGGTCGCATTTATTCGCTTCGGCTTTTTCGGCCATCACGTTAAGACCCGCGCCGCTATTGCGCACAACCGGACGAACAACCACTTCCATTGCGCCGTACGGGCAAGCAACCACACAAGTTTTGCAGCCGATGCAGCGTTCTTGCATCACATTCACAAACCCATGCTCGCGGCTGATAGCGCCGTTAGGGCAGACGTTGGCACACGGTGCGTCTTCGCACTGGCGGCACATCGTCGCGGTAGAAACATTCACGCCTTTAATCACGTGAATACGTGGCAGGAAAGTTTGCGGTGTTAATGCCGCGCAATCCTGCGCTTCCTGGTGGGACACGACACAGGCCACTTCGCAAGTGCGACAGCCAATACATTTGCTCGAATCAGCAATGATGAAGCGGTTCATCAGAGACTCCTGTTTTTATAAGTCGGCGATAGACATACATAAAGTGTGCCAACTTTGAAACTAGCGTGATTCAAGGGGTTGTGCATTGATCGGGGAAGGGATGACAGTGACATCGACACATTTGACGATGTCATTTGGGCAGATGACAGAGGGGTTCTGGAAAGCGCCTCGCAATCTCTGTACGTGAAACCAAAAATGCGTTAGGGAAAGTTTCCTCTCTTGTTATGTTTCAACGGACGGAGGGGTTAGAATGTATACAATATTGACGCATGAAGCGGCAGCCGAAGAACTCGTGGCTTTACCCTCGCAATTGCGAGGCCGAATGTTTCGCTTAATTGAACGACTCGAATCCGAAGGAAATCAACTGCGAATGCCTCATAGTCGGGTGCTGGGTAACGGGCTTTTTGAACTGCGAGTGGGTGATAAAGATATTGCTCGCGCGGTCTATGCTTTTAGCTACGGGCAAACCATTTATATCCTGCATGCTTTTACTAAAAAGACGCTTAAAACGCCGGTTAACGCCATTGAAATTGCACGTATAAGGTTGAAGGAGTTTATGAAGTGAAACCCGTCTGTCTTGATGCACTGAAAACGAAAATGCTCAGTGATGATGAATCTGTGCAGGCTTACCATGAAGCGGATAGAGAACTCGCGCTCATTCAGGCGTTATACGAGATGCGTGAACGCGCCGGGCTGACGAAAACAGAGCTGGCAAATAAGCTTGGAACAAACTCGTCAGGTATTAGCCGTCTTGAGAAAAACCCGCTTAGTGCCAGTGTCAAAATGCTTGAACGCTATGCCGCGGCCTGTGGTGCAAGGATTTCACTGGATATTCATTACGTCTGATATCTGCTTGTCGGATGACGCCAGACCCCCAGGCCGGATAAGCGCAGCGTCATCCGGCAACGGTTACTCGAACTCTGGCGCTTCCAAATCCGCGAAACCGCCTTTTCCTTCCCAGCCAGCCAGGCTTTGATATACCGTCTCAACCGCCGCTTTTACCGCGTCGGTCATTGGGTAGTAGAAGCCGACGATATCGGGTTGAATACCTAAGAAAATCACCTCGCCAACATCTTCTTTCAACTGATCAATCAGGTAGTTGAGTGGCATGTTGTGGGTGGTCATCATAAACATTTCGGCGATATCGTCCGGGTCGATAATACGGATTTCGCCAGGGTTCAGGCCCATATCCGTCGCATCGACCAGCAGCAATCTATCCGGGCGCAATTCACGAATCGCGACCACATCGTTTTCAGGGGCGGTGCCGCCGTCGATAACAATCCAGTCGCCTTGTGGGGCGGCCTGGCATTTCTCGGCAAGTAATGGGCCTGCGCCATCGTCGCCCATCATGGTGTTGCCGACGCACAGCAAAACGTTACGACCTTCATTCTTCGAGCCACAGCCGCGTTGGCTGCTTTCGCTCGTCCCGGTCACATAGTTATCTATGCTCTCGGAGACTTGCTCAGTTGCCGCCTTGCTGTAACTCGAATTATTTTGGTCGAGGTCATAACGCCTCCGAACCATCAAATAAATAGCGGGTTCTTGTTGAATAGCTTGCAGCATATCGAGCAATTCCTGGCTCCATTCTTGCTGCTGTTCAGTTTGAGTTGGTTTTGCGGCATCGAACGCTTTCGCCAGTAAAACGACATGGTTCTGGTCGATAACGATTTCACCGTAACGCGGCACGCCTTCCATTTTGCGCCGCGCTTCGCTGCCCTCTTCAAGCGTGGCAATCCACGCTTTGTAAGGCTCAAATGAACAGACTAAATTTTCTTTCAGGCAGTCGATAACGCCGAGATGGTGGCCGATTGCCAGGCTGTAATAAACCACCTGTTGCGCATCACTCGGTGTGTTGTCGTTTTCATCGACAAACTTACGGCTAAGCTGGCAAAACACCACCGACTCGCTCATTACACGCGCTCCTGCTTCACTAGTGCTTCCAGATTGCTGACGATCTCCGTCAGACGCGGATCGTTCTCGTGTGCCAGCCATTGTTGAACACTGCCGCCACCGGCGGTCAGGTTTTCCATATAGCTGTCTGCAATCTGGCGACCATAGCGATAACCCGCCAGGCGACGTGCTTCGCGATCAATTCGCACACGCAATGGCTGAACCATATCCGGGTGGAGAATCTGCGCCGGTTGAGCATCCATTTCGCTGGCTTCGCGGGCATGAATTTTTTGCTCAAGCAGACCCAGCGCCATCGCAAAACCGTACAGCGTTGCGGCAGGCGTTGGCGGGCAGCCCGGAATGTACACATCGACAGGAACGATTTTATCGGTGCCACCCCAGACGCAATACAGGTCGTGGAAGATGCCGCCGCTGTTGCCGCATGCGCCGTAGGAAATACAGATTTTTGGGTCCGGCGCTGATTCCCATGCGCGCAGCGCGGGGGAACGCATAGCGCGAGTCACAGCGCCGGTAAACAGTAAAATGTCCGCATGACGTGGCGACGGAACCACTTTGATCCCGAAGCGTTCTGCGTCGAAAAGTGGTGAAAGGGTAGCGAAAATTTCGATTTCGCAACCGTTACAGCCACCGCAGTCAACACGATAAACATAGGCGGAACGTTTAATCTTTTTCAGCAACGACGCTTTCATTGCGGCGATGGACTCATCCACCGTCATTGGCACTGGCATGCCGTTGTCGTCGCGTGGGCCGAGTAACATACTCATTAGCTGGCCTCTCTAATTTGGCGGCTAAGGTCAATTTGGTCGGAAGAGACCAGGCTTTGCTGGCGTTTGCATTCCGGGCAGGTTTCAAACGAGACGCGGTGCGCTTCGGCAAGTTTGTCGCCGTTGTGCTCAAGCAACGCAATGGCGTAATCAATCTCTTTTTGCACCGCAAAAGGCTTGTGGCACTGGCGGCAATTGCACAGGTCAAAACGCGCCTGTTGCAGGAAATCGGCTTTGTTCCACACGGCCAGTTCGTATTGCTGAGAAAGCTTGATGGCCGCCGTTGGGCAGACTTCTTCGCAGCGCGCGCAGAAAATGCAACGCCCCAGGTTGAAGGTCCACGCCAGTTGCCCCGCCACCAGATCGGTTTCCACCGTCAGCGCGTTGGAAGGGCAAGCATTAACGCAGGCCGCACATCCGATGCATTGCTGCGGGTTGTGTTCCGGTTTGCCACGGAAGTTTGGATCCACGGCTATCGGTTGTAGCGGGTACGACTCGGTGGCCACGCCGCCTTTAATGGCTTTTTTGATGAAGTTAAACATGGTGACTCCGTCTATTTCAGCGGCGAATTGGTGCGTTCAATGCTGTAACGCTCAAGCTCTTTGTACGGCACCACTTTGGTCTTGCGCTTACGCACATCGACCACCGTCATGCGGTCGGTACAGGAGTAGCAAGGATCCAGGCTGCCAATAATCAGCGGTGCATCAGAAACGGTATTGCCGCGCAGCATGTAACGCAGTGTCGGCCAGTTGGCATACGTCGCCGCACGGCAACGCCAGCGGTACAGTTTCTGGTTGTCACCAGTCATCGACCAGTGAATATCATCGCCGCGTGGGGCTTCAGAGAAACCAAGCGCGAAACGGTTTGGAATGTAAGTGAAACCGTCTACGGCCAGCGGGCCGCCAGGCAAGTTATCAAGGCCGAAATCAATCATGTTCAACGCTGTATACACTTCGTTGATGCGCACTTTCAGGCGCGACAGCACGTCGCAGCCGGTTTCGCTGTGGACTTCCATTGGCAGCAAACCGTAACCGACAAACGGGTGATCGGCGCGGGTGTCACGGGCGTGACCGCTGGCGCGAACCATAGGGCCGACGTTACTGAAATCGCGGGCGATTTGCGGGTCAAGACGACCAATGCCGACGGTGCGCTGTTCGATGTTTGGCGTGCTCATCAGGATATCGACCAGATCTTTCACTTCGCGGCGCATCTGCTGGGCAAGCTGGCGCGTCTGGATCATGTCGTCTTTCAACAGATCGCGGCGAATCCCGCCGATCAGGTTCAGGCCGTAAGTTTTACGCGCACCGGTGAGGATTTCTGCCATTTTCATCGACATCTCACGCACGCGGAAGAACTGCATAAAGCCTGAGTCGAAGCCAACAAAGTGGCAAGCCAGGCCGAGGTTCAGCAGGTGGCTGTGCAGGCGTTCAACTTCCAGCAAGATGGCGCGGATCATCTGGGCGCGTTCTGGCACCACGATACCCATCGCGTTCTCAACCGACGTGGTGTACGCGGTGGAGTGGGCGAAGCCGCAAATACCGCAAACACGGTCGGACAGGAATGTCACTTCGTTGTAACCCATGCGGGTTTCAGCCAGTTTTTCCATGCCACGGTGGACGTAGAACAGGCGGTAATCGGCGTCGATAATGTTTTCGCCATCAACGAACAGACGGAAGTGGCCTGGTTCATCGCTGGTTACGTGCAGCGGGCCAATCGGCACCACGTTGTTCTTTTTGCTGCCCAGTTCGTTGATGAACTCGTAAGTTTCCTGATCGCTGGTCGGCGCCGGGCGCTGACGGTAATCCATGCTGTCTTTACGCAGTGGATACAGATCATCTGGCCAATCATCTGGCAGCACTAAACGGCGTTCGTCCGGCAGGCCAACAGGTTGCAGGCCGTACATATCGCGCACTTCACGTTCGCCCCAAACCGCAGCAGGCACGCGTGGCGTAACAGAAGGGAACTCCGGTTTGTCAGCGTCAACTTCAACGCGCACGGTAATCCAACATTTCACGCCGCTTTCCATCGAAAGCACGTAATACACCGCATAGTTGCCGCACAGTTGGCGCTCATCGTTACCGAACAGCACGGATAACCAGCCGCCCTGTTGGTAGTAAAGCCATTCCACCACTTCTGGCAGCATATTGAGCTTCACGGTGACGGTGATTTGGTCTTTGGTCTGCCACGCTTCGTCGATCACCGCATGAGGAAATTGCTTATGCAGCGCCGCGAGATAATGTTGGCCAATCTTTTCTTCAGACATTGATAAATTCTCTTAAATCACGCCGCCAGCAAGGAGACGAAGGCTAAAAAGGCAAAGCCAAAACCGGCCCAGGTAATGCGCGAAGTTTCCAGCATGCGTAAGCGCGCCATGCTGTTTTCGAACAGCGCGATAATCAGCACGCCAAGCACCAGTTTGACGGCTGCCAGAACCAGCGCGATGACAAGGCCGCCCCAGCTAAATTCGCTCATCTGGCCCCATGGCAGGAACACGCCGACGAACATTTGCAGCACCACCAATTGCTTGAGTGAAATGCCCCATTTCAGCACTGCAAAACCCGCACCGCTGTATTCGGTCAATGGGCCTTCCTGCAATTCTTGCTCGGCTTCTGCGAGGTCAAACGGCAGTTTGCCCATTTCGATAAATGTGGCGAAGGCGCAGGCGGCGAGCGCCAGAATCAGCGTTAAGCTTTGTGCGGCTGGCCAGTGATAAATGGTGGAAGCGATATTGCTGATGTGCGTGCTACCAGCCACTTGCGCGGCAACCCACAGTCCCAGAATCAGGATTGGCTCAACCAACACACCAAGCATCGCTTCACGGCTGGCACCGATGCCGGTAAACGGGCTACCGGTGTCGAGACCTGCAATCGCAAAGAAGAAACGGGCGATGGCGAACAGGTAGATGAGTGTTATCAAATCGCCCAGCGACGGCAGCGGTGAATACAGCGTCACCACCGGCAGTGCGGTGGCAATCGTCAGCATCACGCCAACCATCACAAACGGCATCAGGCGGAACACCCAGCCGGATGCGGCTGGTGCCACGCTCTGGCGGCTGAACAATTTGAACAGGTCACGATATTCCTGCATCACGCCAGGCCCACGGCGGTTGTGCATGCGGGCGCGAGTGACGCGGGTGATACCGGACAACAGCGGCGCGACGGCAAATAACACCAGCGCCTGAATCAACGAAAAGAAAATGGTATTCATCTCAGGCTCCTTAAGCGCAAACCGCAACCAGCAACACGGCCAGTTCGATCATTGCCAGGCGACGGAACGTACCGGCAAGGCAATCACACTGCCAGCCAGGCATCCACTTCACCGGGTTCAGGGTTTTACGCAATTTCAGCAGTGGCGCGAACGCCGCTTTTACTGGTTGAGCAAAACCACCCGCCGTAATCACCATCGCTTGTTCGTGGTCGTAGCCACAAACCCAGGCCGTGCCGCGCGAGCGGTTTGGCAGACGATCGCCACGGAAAATCACCATCAGAATGAATGGCAGCAGCGGGCTGGCAATCAGCAGCAGGGTGATCATCGGTTGTGAAACGGTGGTATTTGCGGTTTCCAGCGGCAGTGGAATAGCGTTCTGCAACAGCGGAATCAGCCATGGCGCTGCAACACCAGCAATCACGCAACATGCCGCAAGTGCAGCCACGCTCAGGTTCATCAGGAACGGTGCGGACGTGGCGTTTTCAGCCTCCGGAGTGCGCGGTGCGCCAAGGAAGGTGACGCCATACACTTTCGCCATACACATCACTGCCAGCGCGCCGGTAATCGCCAGACCTACAGCCAGCATCGGGCCTAAGAAGCGAGTGATAAACAGCGGCAAGGTGCCTAGATGGAAGAACGACTGGTAAATCACCCATTCGCCAGCAAAGCCGTTCAGCGGAGGCAGAGCCGCCATCGCCATCAGGCCGATCAGCATGGCGATAGAAATCAGCGGCATACGCTTGCCAATCCCACCCAGTTTTTCGATGTCGCGATGACCGGTACGGAACCAGACTGCGCCTGCGCCGAGGAACAACGTGGTTTTGAATACGCTATGGTTGAACAGGTGATACAAACCACCAATCATGCCCAGCGCAACCAGCGTAGATTCGTTTAATGCCAGGCCCATCAGGCCAACGCCGAGGCCAAGCAGAATAATGCCGATGTTTTCCAGCGAGTGATAAGCCAGCAGGCGGTTGATGTTGTGCTCCATCAGCGCGTACAGGCCGCCGATAAACGCCGTAATCATCCCCAGAACGACGACCAGAATGCCCCACCACAACGGCATTGCATTGCTGATGAGCGAGAAACTCATGATGCCGTACAGGCCAATTTTCAGCACCACCGCGGAGAACAGCGCCGCTGCCGGAGCAGAAGCGTTGGCATGTGCCTGCGGTACCCAACCGTGAAGCGGAATAATGCCTGCCAGCAAACCAAAACCCACCAGACCCAGCAGCCAGACTACGGAGCTAATCGGTGCGCCGTTGGTCATCAGGTGCAATTCGGAATAGCTCAGCGTGCCGTACTGTTTCCACAGCATCCAGCATGCAATTGCCAGCAGCACGGTGCCGATGCGGCCCAGTGCGAACCAAAGCTGCCCGGATTTCTGGCAGCCTGTCAGGAAGTAGCCGCTCAACGCAACGATTTCTGCCAGCACCACCAACATGCCGAGGTTATCAGCAACCACAGCTGCAACCGCCGCCGCCATCACCAGGTTCACCAGCAAGCCATTGGCTTTTACAGTGTGATGACGATGCCAGTCGATGTTAAACAAAGAGATGAACAGGCCAGGCAGAGCCAGCGTCACCAGCCACACGCCATTAAAAGCATTGAGCTGTAAATGCAGCTGCCAGACTTGCGCCATACCGGTAAATCCGGTTAACGCATCGAAACCGGCAATCAGCACCAGAACCGAACTTATCGCGCCACCCAAGCCGGCAATCACGCCGCTCAGGGTTTTATTAAATGCCGTGATACCTGCCAGAACTGCACTGAGCGCAAAGCCTATCAGCGCCCAATGAATCAGGATAAAAGCACTCATTTTTTCACCTCAGGCTGGGTAAACAGGGTGAGATCGCCAAGCGTCGCGCCCAGAGTCAGTTCACGTTTACGTTTGCTTGATTGGGCAATGTCGTTGTTATCAACCACGCGCAATGCTTTGGTCGGGCAGGTGCGAACACACGCCGGGCCATCTTCATCAAAGCTGCACAGGTCGCATTTCACCGCAATGGCACGAACGCCAGGCACCCAGTCGATTAGCGAGCTGACGCGAGCAGGTGCAGGAGGGGCTGGTGGTGCCTTCGGGCTGTTGGCATTTGCCGGGATATGAATAGGACGGCTGCCGGAGAATTCAATCGAACCGAATGGGCAGGCGATGGCGCATAGTTTGCAACTGACGCACAGGCTTTCATTCAGATGAACAGCCCCATCGACGCGGGTAATGGCGTTAGCGGGGCAAACGCCCGCGCAAGGCGCATCTTCGCATTGGTGGCACATTTGCGGCGCGGAATCATTCGCGTCGCGCATCACTTTCAGGCGTGGCATGGATTGCAATCCATGCAGGCGGTGCGTTTCAGAACAGGCCGCCTCACAGGTATGGCAACCCATGCAAAGTTTGGAGTCGGCGATTATAAAGCGATTCACCAGGTCTTCCTTAGATCACATCATCATTTTTGACGAAACTGTGCCGACGGCTGCCGTTTCGACAGTTTTCGACACCCAACATGGCTATCAGACCTGAGCGCTTTGTTGCAGTTGACCCATCGATACCGGTGTATCGGTGTTAACTGCGCTGTACAGGCTTTCGTATACCGGATGGATTTTTTCTAGGTAATGCTCAAGAACGCTTTCACGGTTACGGTTGCTGATGCTGTTGTCTACGCGGCCTTCGTCATCGAGCATTGCTTTAGCAATCAATACTCTGTCTTCGCCGTTACGTTTCTCAACGTAGTACTCAATGGTGTGGCTGTTGAAGCCTTCAGCCAGGCGTACGTGAATGACGAAATGGTCAAATAAGAAGAAGCGCAGGGAATCATCTGGATTGCACCCGACTGCGTGATGCAGCTTCGCTTTAGAAAGGGTAATGCCCTGAATCAAGCTATTGCAGTAATGTTGCCACTGCGTAAGCAAGCGCTGGTGCTTGTCGGCAATGTATTCGGCTTTTTCGCTCAGTTCCCAAATGTTCATTTTTAAATCACTCTGTTTTTGCTGATGCGTCTACAGAGCACGTTTCGTGCCAATATTGTATTTTATTGAAATTATTGAGTTTTGTATTAATTGTCAGCAAATAGCCACAGTAATGACATGTCATTTCGTCATGTTTGACGGGGGAATGTCAGCATTGTTTATGCTTATGCCTGGAATGGTGATTTTCCGTTCACCGTTTCGGTAAGTTCAGGTGTCGGTAAACTTTCAGTGAACGGAATAAATTCGGTCTGTCAGAGAAATGGATATAAACCCTGGCATCATCCTTGCATTACCTCCCCCAGATATCCCCGGAGGTCACATGCACGAAATCACCCTCTGCCAACGCGCACTGGAACTCATCGAAGCTCAAGCCCGCCAACATGGCGCGACTCGCGTCACCGGAGTCTGGCTTGAAGTGGGCGCTTTCTCATGCGTTGAGCAAAGCGCGCTGGAGTTCTGTTTCGAATTAGTGTGCCGCGACACATTAGCCGAAGGCTGTCAGCTTCATATTCACCAACAAGAAGCGGAATGCTGGTGTTACGACTGCGAACAGCACATCACTTTGCTAACGCAATTGGTTCGGCGCTGCCCGCTTTGCGAAGGTAGCAATTTACGCATCGTGGCGGATGATGGCGTGCAGATTAAACGTCTGGAAGTCGAGGAGACAAATCATGTGTAGTACTTGTGGTTGCGCTGAAGGCAACTTGTATATAGAAGGCGACGAGCGCAACCCGCACTCGGGTTTCCGTAGCGCACCTTTCGCACCAGCCGCGCGAGCGCTGACGCCAATCACCGGCGTGAAGTTTGCCCCAACCGCCGATGAACAAGGCGATTTGCATTATGGTCACGGTGCCGCAGGCACTCACGCACCGGGCATGACGCAACGCCGGATGCTGGAAATCGAACTTAACGTGCTGGATAAAAACAACCAGCTCGCCGTATATAACCGCGAACAGTTCGCGAAACAGCAACAACTGGTGCTGAACCTGGTTTCAAGCCCAGGCTCCGGTAAAACCACGCTGCTGACCGAAAGCCTAAAACGCCTGATTGGGCGTGTGCCTTGTGCTGTCATTGAAGGCGATCAGCAAACCGTGAACGATGCCGCGCGTATTCGCGCCACCGGCACGCCAGCCATTCAGGTGAATACCGGCAAAGGTTGCCACCTTGATGCGCAGATGATTCGTGATGCGATGCAGCGCCTGCCGCTTGAACGCGATGGCATTCTGTTTATCGAAAATGTCGGCAACCTGGTCTGCCCGGCGAGTTTTGATCTCGGCGAGCGCCATAAAGTGGCGGTGCTTTCGGTTACCGAAGGCGAAGACAAGCCGCTGAAATACCCGCATATGTTTGCTGCGGCCTCCCTCATGCTGCTCAACAAAATCGATCTGCTGCCGTACTTACAGTTCGACGTCGATAAATGCCTCGATTACGCCCGCCAGGTGAACCCTGATATTGAAATCATTCTGGTTTCTGCGACCAGCGGTGAAGGCATGGAAGAGTGGCTGAACTGGCTGGAGGTTGAACGATGTGCATAGGCATTCCGGGCCAAATCGTCGAGCGTTTGCCAGACGGTAGCGCCAAAGTCGATGTCTGTGGCATCAAGCGAGACGTCAATCTGATGCTGGTGGGCGACGCGCAAATCGGCCAATGGGTGCTGGTTCACGTCGGTTTTGCGATGGCTATTATTGATGAAGCCGAAGCTCGCGACACGCTCGACGCGCTACAGAATATGTTTGAAGTGGAACCTGACGTCGGTGGCCTGCTGTTTGGGGAAGAACGCGGATGATGCATTTCGTAGACGAATATCGCGCTCCGGAAAAAGTCATGCAGCTTATTGATGTGCTGCGTGAACGCGCGCCTAAACTGCCGTACACCGCACAGCGTCCACTGCGCATAATGGAAGTCTGCGGTGGGCATACTCACGCTATCTTTAAATTTGGCCTCGACCAGCTTCTGCCGGAGAATATCGAATTTATTCATGGCCCTGGCTGCCCGGTGTGTGTGTTGCCGATGGGGCGCATAGATGCCTGTATTGAAATCGCCAGCCACCCTGAAGTGATTTTCTGCACCTTTGGCGACGCGATGCGGGTGCCGGGTAAAAATGGGTCACTGATGCAGGCCAAAGCACGCGGCGCGGATGTGCGCGTGGTGTATTCGCCGATGGATGCGCTCGCTTTAGCCAGCCAGAATCCGGACAAAAAAGTGGTGTTCTTTGGCCTCGGTTTTGAAACCACCATGCCGACGACAGCCATCACGCTGCAACAGGCGAAAGCGCAGGGCATCACTAATTTTTACTTTTTCTGCCAGCACATTACTTTGATTCCTACGTTGCGCAGCCTGCTCGAGCAGCCGGATAACGGTATTGATGCGTTCCTCGCTCCCGGTCATGTCAGCATGGTGATTGGCACGGCTGCCTATAATTTTATTGCGACACAGCATCAGCGCCCGTTGGTGGTGGCTGGCTTCGAGCCGCTGGATTTATTGCAGGGCGTGGTGATGCTGGTGGAGCAAAAAATTCATCAGCACAGCAAAGTGGAAAACCAGTACAAACGTGTGGTGCCCGATGCGGGCAATAATCTTGCCCAGCAGGCGATTTCAGAGGTGTTTACCGTGTGTGGTGATGCTGAATGGCGCGGACTTGGCACCATCAGTGATTCTGGCGTGCAACTGACCGATGGCTATCGCCAGTTCGATGCGGAAGATCATTTCAAACCGGCTCCGCAGCAGGTTTACGACGACCCGCTCGCCCGCTGCGGCGATGTGCTCACTGGGCGTTGCAAACCCCATCAGTGCCCGATGTTTGGCAAAGCCTGCAATCCACAAAATGCGTTTGGCGCGTTGATGGTTTCCTCCGAAGGAGCCTGCGCCGCCTGGTACCAATATCGCAGCCAGGAATGCGAGGCATAAAACCTTTTCGTTGGATGACGCTAACGCTTATCCAACCTACAAAAACGAGTCCAATGTAGGTCGGATAAGCGCAGCGTCATCCGACACAGGTAAAAAATCATGAAAACTATCGAACTCGCCCACGGCAGCGGCGGCCAGGCAATGCAAAAGTTGGTAGCTGACTTGTTCGTACAAGCGTTTGATAATCCGTGGCTGGCAGAGCAGGAGGATCAGGCACGTTTACCGTTGGCTGAACTCACGGCCAGCGGCGATCGTTTAGCCTTTTCAACCGACAGTTACGTGATTGACCCGTTGTTTTTCCCCGGTGGTGATATCGGCAAACTCGCGGTTTGCGGAACCGCCAACGATGTTGCCGTCAGTGGCGCGACTCCTCGCTGGTTATCCTGCGGGTTCATTCTTGAAGAAGGTTTACCCCTTGAAACGCTGGAGCGCGTGGTCAGCAGTATGGCGGCTACGGCAAAAGCAGCGGGCATCGCGGTGGTGACGGGCGATACTAAAGTTGTGCAGCGCGGGGCGGCGGATAAGCTGTTTATCAACACCGCGGGCATTGGCGCGATTCCGGCAGGTTTGAGCTGGGGTGCGCAGCAAATTAGCGCAGGCGACGTGCTTATTGTTAGCGGAACGCTGGGTGATCACGGAGCGACAATCCTCAACCTGCGCGAATCATTGGGGCTGGAAGGGGCGTTAATCAGCGATTGTGCGGTGCTGGCACCGTTAATTGCGCCGCTGGTGAATATCCCCGGTGTAAAAGCGCTGCGCGATGCCACGCGCGGTGGCGTGAATGCCGTGTTACATGAGTTTGCCGCATCCAGCGGATGTGGAATGGAAGTCGCTGAAAGCCAGCTGCCGTTAAATCATGCGGTACGTGGCGTGTGTGAACTGCTCGGCCTCGATGCGCTTAATTTTGCCAATGAAGGCAAACTGGTGATTGCGGTTGCGAGGAGCGCCGCAGAAAGTGTTCTTGCCGCTTTACAGGCAAATCCATTGGGGCAAGATGCCGCTATTATCGGTGAAGTGGTTGAGCGCAAAGGTGTCCGGGTCGCCGGATTATATGGCGTTAAACGGACGCTGGATTTGCCGCATTCAGAGCCACTCCCGCGTATTTGTTGACCTGAGCCATAAACGCAGTGTGCTGTCCTGGCTACACTTAAGCGCTATTTATATGACAAATCGCTAGGCGTTTAGATTTTGTAGGGTGGATAAGCGCCAGCGTCATCCACCCCCTCCGCACCACCAATTGGATAAGCACAATGCCATACACACCGATGAGCGATCTCGGGCAACAGGGTCTATTTGATATAACGCGCACCCTGTTGCAGCAACCTGATCTCCCGGCACTTGCTAACTGCCTGACGCAAATGGCAAAGCAAGGTGCGCTGGCAGACAGAGTGAATATTCTGCTTTATCATCCGCTGCATCAGCGTGTGTCCTTTTTTGGCACGGATAAGCATGGCAAGGAATGGCATTACGAAGATGAAATGGTGTTGGCAAATGGCCCGGTGCGGCGCGTGCTCTCACGCCCGGAAGCGCTGATCTGCACCCATGAAGAATTTAGTGATACCTGGCCGCAGGTACTGAATCTCGAGCTATATGCGCCGTTTGGTCGTTATTGCCTGTTGCCGTTGGCTGCCGAAGGTAAAATTTTTGGTGGCTGCGAGTTTATTCGCAATAACGACGCTGAATGGACAGATAAAGAACTTAACCGCTTACACACCATGGCACAGGTTGTCGCGCTGGTGGCGGAACAAATTCAGAGCCGCCTCGACTCAAACCTGGGTTATCAGCAGCTTTGCCGCGAACGCGACGATTTCCGTATTCTGGTGGCGGTCACTAACGCAGTGCTTTCCAAGCTCGATCTCGACGAACTGATCAGCGAAATCGCCCGTGAGATTCACCACTATTTCTCTATCGATTCCATCAGTATCGTGCTGCGGACCAACCGCAAAGACCGCCTCAATATCTATTCCACCCACTTTGTGGAAGAGCAATCGCCAATCCATGATCACAGTGATGTCGCTCTGGCGGGCACGCTTTCAGAGCGGGTGTTTAAAAGCGGCGAAATGCTGCTGTTGAATTTGCATCACGGCGATCAACTTGCGCCGTATGAACGTATGTTGTTCGAGATGTGGGGCAACCAAATTCAAACGCTGTGCCTGTTGCCGCTGACTTTCGGCAATAACATGCTGGGCGTGTTGAAACTGGCGCAATGCGAGGCGGGCGTATTCACCCCACAAAACCTCAAGCTGCTACGGCAGATTGCAGAACGTATTGCGATTGCGGTGGATAACGCCCTGGCGTACCAGGAAATCAATCGTCTGAAAGAAAACCTGGTGGACGAAAATCTGTATCTGACCGAGCAAATCAATAATGTCGCCAGCGATTTTGGTGAGATTATTGGCCGCAGCGACGTGATGTCTAATGTGCTCAAACAGGTTGAGATGGTCGCGAAAAGTGACAGTACGGTGCTGATCCTCGGTGAAACGGGGACGGGCAAGGAGCTGATTGCACGGGCGATTCACAATCTGAGCGAGCGTAACAGCCGCCGGATGGTAAAAATTAACTGTGCGGCGATGCCTGCCGGATTGCTGGAAAGCGACTTGTTCGGCCATGAGCGCGGTGCCTTTACGGGTGCTAACACTCAGCGCATCGGCCGTTTTGAGCTGGCGGATAAAAGCTCGCTGTTCCTTGATGAAGTCGGCGATATGCCGCTGGAGCTGCAACCCAAACTGTTGCGCGTGCTTCAGGAACAAGAATTTGAACGCCTCGGGAGCAACAAAGTTCAGCAAGTGGACGTGCGTTTAATCGCTGCGACCAACCGTAATCTCAAGGAGATGGTGTTGGAGCGCGAGTTTCGCAGTGATCTCTATTACCGTCTGAATGTCTTCCCGATTATGTTGCCGCCGCTGCGTGAGCGCCCGGAAGATATCCCGCTGCTGGTGAAATCCTTCACCTTTAAAATCGCCCATCGCATGAACCGCAATATCGACAGTATTCCGGCAGAAACGTTGCGCGCTCTCAGCCGTATGGACTGGCCGGGTAACGTGCGTGAGCTGGAAAACGTGATTGAACGCGCGGTGCTGCTGACTCGCGGCAATGTATTGCATCTTTCCCTGCCGGAAATGGACTACTGCGTGCCGGAAGAAAAACCGATGCAGTTGGTGGCGAGCGAAGAGGTTCGTGAAGGCGAAGATGAAGCCCAGAGAATTATGCGTGTGCTTAAAGAAACTAACGGTGTAGTGGCTGGCCCGCGTGGTGCCGCGCAACGCCTGGGATTAAAGCGCACCACGCTGCTTTCTCGCATGAAACGTTTGGGGATTGATAAAGAGGGAATATAAACTAGTTATAACCCTACATTTTTTACCAGGTAATAGCGATTATGGCTCTGATCCCAAAAAACTACACGCGGCTGGAAAGCGGCTACCGTGAGAAAGCACTGAAGTTGTTCCCGTGGGTATGCGGACGCTGCTCGCGTGAGTTTGTGTATTCTAATTTGCGCGAACTCACCGTACACCACATGGACCACGACCATACCAACAACCCGGAAGATGGCAGTAACTGGGAGTTGTTATGCCTGTATTGCCACGATCACGAGCACTCAAAATACACCGAAGCTGACCAGTACGGTTCGACTGTCATTGCGGGCGATGACGCGCAGAAGGATATTGGGGAAGCAACATACAACCCATTCGCAGACTTAAAGTCGATGTTCAACAAGAAGAAGTAGTTGGGCGCACCACCTTTCAATGCATTCAGGTGGGTAACGCACCGTTACTCACCTTTTAGCGTCTTAACTCTTTGATTCCCCCTTGTAGCTTTCCATTTCAGGCCTTTCAGAATAATCTCGGGCCGTTTACGGAATTTTCGCAGTTTTTCAAATTCCCACCTCACTGCTTGATTGGTCACCGCTTGAAATTCCGTGCTCACAAATCATGCTGATTCCGCAAAAATTCGGCACGGCATTTGTGCCAGCGGAATAAAAAACATCCAATACGCCAATATAGCTATTACTTTTTAAGCTTATAAACAGTGCCTTCTGCCCTTTTCAGCGCCTAAATTCAGCCGCGGATTTTGTGGTATTTCCTTCTGACGGTAGCCGGAGACGCTGAAGATAGGGTTTGTGCTTTTACCCGAAACGCCAAAATACCCGCCAAAAATCCCCTAAAACCTCCGCAGACTTTGGACATTACCGAATAGAAATATTTCGGACCAGAGAAATGCACGATATTCTCGATAAAAATCATTATTTTTCAGATTGTTACTGTGTTTCTTTAAATGGGGGTTACAACTGGATTTCACCGTTTTTATGGGAGAGAAATACACTTCACATTATGCTGTATCAGAAAATTCCTGGAGCATTTATTGGCCGCATGAAAGGTCAAGAAAAGCACTTCTTGCACAAGATGTTGGGTTTAAAGTCAGTTAACAGTCAGCACTTTTAACTCAATATTCATCCGTTTCATCCTCGAACGTTATTTCTTATATATGGCATGATTATAAATATTGATATCAATGAAAATTAATCAATCATTAACTGAATAAAGTGAGTCTTACGATAAAAATTTTATTAAAGGGCGTATTTTTTGCTGCGTAATAAACAAAAATACACCAAGAAATAAATCATGATCAACGTGGGAGTTAGTAATATATTAATAATTTCAAATATCTTGGTAGTAATTAATTAAATTAAATCTAGCTTTTTATTATAACGAAATTGTTCGTATCTTGTTGTTTTTAATGTGTTTTAATATTATTTCAAAAACTAATAACGCTACGTAACTTATCAGATAGGAATGAAAATAAAAAACATGTCTTTTTGCGATGATAAAAACGATGTCATATGATTCGTCCGACTTCACTATTCCATACATTAATAATGTTACATGGGTAGTGCTGCTCGCGTATATGAGAAATGGATTTTTTGAATGGCAAGTGGATATTTTCGCTTTCGCCATGGGCGGTAGCGTTCTTGAAGATAAATAAGGTATTACCATCATGAGTAAAGATATTTTCATCATGTTTATAACAGCGATGATTGCTCTCCTTATTGCTCGCGTGGTGGCCTTGAAGTTTGGTCTGGTCGATAAACCTGGTGGGCGTAAACAGCACAAAGGTGAAGTTCCTCTGGTGGGCGGCATCTCTTTCTATTGCGCAATTGCGATGTTTTACATCTTCATGCCTGAAACGCTGCCTCACAGCGAAGCGCATTTCCTGACTTACCTACTCAGCATCTCTTTATTGTTGCTGGTAGGCATTGCTGACGATCGCTTTGACCTTCCCGTCGTGCCGCGCGTGGTTATTCAGGCCATGTCCGCCATTATTTTGATGGTTGATGGACTGTATCTGCACACGTTTGGGCATGTGCTGGGGTCTTTCGAACTGGTGTTAGGGCCGGTGGGCTATTTGGTCACGCTGTTAGCGACCTGGGCGGCAATCAATGCCTACAACATGATTGATGGCATTGATGGATTACTCGGTTCGGTAGCGGGTGCAACCTTTGCCGCGCTGATGGTGGTCTTTCTTCTGGCCGGTTCAGAAATACGCGCAATGTGGTGTCTGTTAATGATAGTCGCCTTAATCCCCTATTTGATGCTCAACATGGGGTTAATCGGCAGCAAACGGCTGAAAGTATTCATGGGTGATGCAGGCAGCATGGTGATTGGTTTTACCGTGTTGTGGCTCGTGATGCTGAGTAGCCAGGGTGAGAACGCCGAAATGGCGCCGGTTATTGCATTGTGGCTGATAGCTCTGCCGTTGATGGACATGGTTGCCATCATGATTCGTCGAGTGCGCCGTGGACACAGCCCGTTCCACCCGGATCGCGATCACTTGCACCACATCCTACTGCGCAGCGGGCTAACGTCTCGCCAGACGGTATTAGTGATGACGATCCTCACGGCCACTATTGCAGGTTTCGGCATTGTGCTTTCCATTTTAGGGACGCCTGAATGGCTCTCTTTAGTGTTCTTCTTTGGGTTATTTATCAGCTACTTGTTAGCGAACAATCGGCTGCAATCCCTTAACCCAGATATGAGAGCGCAATTTAGCCGGCCAGGAACCGCAACGTTCACTGCCAGTAATCGTTAACACCCCCTCTATTTTCCTGGCGTAAACCCCAGCGTGTCTGGGTTTTACACTCTTTGATGAAGTAAGTGACCAACATGATGACTGTAAAATTAGCAGCTGTTCCGCTTATTATTTCAGCTGTTTTACTCAGTGGCTGTACGATTGTGCCTGGCAGCAACCTCACGACCTCCGGTAAAACCATCGTCAATAAAGACGACACCGTGAATATCAATGACAAAGTCAATGTCTATCGCGTGACGCCAAAATTGATTGAGTCACTCACTGCCGCACCCGTAGTGGCACGGACTAACCCGCAGTTAGAAAGCGAAGTTCAGGATTACCAATACCGAATTGGCGTAGGCGATGTGCTGATGGTCACAGTGTGGGATCACCCGGAACTGACGACGCCAGCGGGCCAGTATCGCAGTGCTTCCGACACCGGTAACTGGGTGCAATCCGACGGCACGATCTTCTACCCGTACGCAGGCAAGGTAAAAGTGGTGGGCCGTACACTCGCCCAGTTGCGCGAGGAGCTGACCAATAAACTGGCGGCTTACATTGAAACTCCGCAAATCGACATCAGTGTTGCCGCATTCCGTTCCCAAAAAGCCTATGTGACGGGTGAAGTCGCCCACTCCGGCCAGTTGGCTATTTCTAATGTGCCGCTAACCATCATGGATGCGATCAATCAGGCCGGTGGCCTGGGGGAAAACGCCGACTGGAATAACGCGGTGCTGACTCACAACGGTAAAGACGAGCGAATATCCCTGCAAGCGCTGATGAAAAACGGCGATCTTCAACAAAACCGCCTGATGTACAACGGCGACATTCTGTATGTGCCGCGTAACGATGACCTGAAAGTGTTCGTGATGGGTGAAGTGAAAAAGCAAACCACGCTCAGAATGGACCGCAGCGGTATGACACTGACCGAAGCGCTGGGCAATGCGGAAGGCATCGACCAAATGACATCCGATGCGACGGGTATTTTCGTTATTCGCTCGACTCGTGCTAAAGAAAATAGCGGCAAAATTGCCAACGTCTATCAGTTGGATGTTTCCGATGCGACAGCGTTGGTGATGGGAACTGAATTCAAACTGCAACCTTATGACATCGTGTATGTCACCACCGCACCAATTACTCGCTGGAATCGCGTGCTGGGTCAGTTAGTCCCAACGATTACAGGGGTTAACGACATGACTGAAACCGTCCGCATGATTAAGAACTGGTAATTATGTTTGATTCAATATTAGTGGTTTGCATCGGCAATATCTGCCGCTCCCCAACCGGGGAGCGGTTATTACGAAAAGCTCTGCCGGGTATAAAGATTGATTCTGCTGGATTAGGTGCGCTGGTTGGTGAAGGTACCAACCCAATAGCGGCACAAGTTGCTGCGGAAAATGGCTTATCGCTTGATGGGCATTGCGCCCAGGCATTCTCTTCAGAGCTTGCGATGCAATATGACCTGATTCTGGTAATGGAAAAATCCCATCTTGAGCGCATTAAAAAAAACTACCCGGAAGCGAGTGGCAAAACCATGTTAATGGGTCACTGGCAGAACCAGCTTGAAATTGGCGACCCCTACAAAAAAAGCCGAGAAATGTATCAACTGGTTTATACACAGCTGGCTCAAAGCACCGCGCGTTGGGTTCTGGCATTAAAGAAATAGATACCGTAAAGAGATGTCGTTAAATGTCTGAACTGACCTCCACCATAAATAAAAGTAACACCGACATAATTGATCCCAAGGAGTTTCTTGGCGTAATAATTGATAACAAATGGAAGATATTAATTATTACTGCGCTATTTACGCTGGTAAGTATTGCATATGCGATTTTAGCAACACCCATATATAGTGCTAGTGCATTAGTACAGGTGGAAGAAAGTACGGGCACCAGTGTGTTGAGTAAGTTGTCCGATATCATGCCAGACAGCAAACCTGAATCACAGACTGAAATAGGCTTACTCAAATCTCGAATGGTATTAGGTCAAACGGTTGATGATCTTGCTCTGGATACAGTGGTGGAGGAAAAACATTTCCCATTTATTGGTAAAGGGCTTGCTCGCCTGCTAGGACATAACGACCGGAAAATTGCTATTTCTCGTTTGAATGTTCCCGATACTCTAATGGATGAACCCTTTTCGCTCACCGTAATTTCACCTCTTACTTATAGCATTGAAATTGACGGAGTGCTTTTGTATGGGAAAACCGGGGAGTTAATTGATAAAGACAGCATCAGCTTGCTGGTCAGTGAGATTGCAGCTCCTGTTGGAACAACGTTTTCGGTAACGAAACTAGAGAAATTAACGGCTATTAATAAATTGCTGGAAAATTTCTCTGTCACGGATATGAGTAAAGATAGCGGTCTTTTGCAGTTGAGTTTCAAAGGACCAAGCGCAATGCTTGCGACCCAAATATTGGATAACATCAGTCATAATTATCTGAGCCAGAATGTAAGTCGTAAATCTGAAGAGGCTGCCAAAAGCCTTGCATTTCTGAAAGAACAATTACCATTGGTACGTGCCAAACTTGATGATGCTGAAAGTCTTCTCAATCAGTTCCGCCAGAAAAATGAATCTGTCGACTTATCGTTAGAGGCAAAGTCGGTACTCGATAATACTGTCGCACTGGATACGCAGATTAATGAACTGACCTTTAGAGAAGCGGAGATTTCAAAGCTATATACTCGCGACCACCCAGCATACCGTACTCTTATAGAGAAGAAGACGCTGTTGCTTAAAGAGCGAGACCGTCTGAATACGCGCATCAGTAATATGCCGAAGACCCAGCAGGAAATATTAAGTCTGACGCGAGATGTTCAATCCGGTCAAGAAGTCTATATGTTGCTGTTAAATAAACAGCAGGAATTAAGTATCAACAAAGCCAGTACCGTAGGTAACGTACGTATTATTGATAATGCAGTTGCTGAGAAAAAACCAATTGCACCGAAAAAATCATTAATTGTTATTATCAGCATGGTACTAGGGTTATTTGTCTCCATTGCATTTTGTCTAATACGCAAGTTGCTCCATAACGGGATTGAAAGCAGTGAGCAAATAGAAAGTTTGGGATTGAATGTGTATGCCACTGTACCTGTGTCTGGGTGGCTTAAAGAGAAAAATCAAAAGCTGGCAAAAAGTAAGCGAAAAACAATTCGCTCTATCAATTTGCTGGCAAAAGATAACCCAACTGATTTGTCGGTGGAATCAATAAGAAGCCTGCGCACAAGCCTTCACTTCGCCATGATGCAGGCTGAGAATAATATACTGTTGATTTCAGGTGCTACACCCGAAGCGGGTAAAACATTCGTGAGCTGTAACCTGGCGGCAGTTATTGCTCAGTCTGATAAAAAAGTACTTTTAATCGATGCTGATTTGCGCAAGGGGCAGGTTCACCATGTGATTGGTTGTTCTGAAAAAGACGGTCTATCTGATGTATTGATTGGTAGTAAGAACCCTCTGGGAGTGGTGAAGAAAACTGAAATTGAAAATCTGGACTTTATTTCACGTGGAAAAATTCCACCTAACCCCTCAGAGTTGTTAATGAATGCTAACTTTAAACACCTAATGGTTTGGGCTGGCAGTCAATACGATATAGTCATTATTGATACACCTCCTGTACTTGCTGTCAGCGATGCCTGTATTGCCGCTAAGTATGCAGGTACCATAATGTTAGTGGCTCGCTTCCAGAAAAATACGCTGAAAGAAATGGAAGTCTCGGCTAAGCGGTTTGCACAAAATAATCTGGCTATAAATGGCGTGATTTTTAATGGCGTTGAAAAGCGTGCAAGCAATTATTATGAGTACGGAAGCTATAAAAGCTATGAATAGTTTTTAATAATGGCTCGGCGAAAGCAATGAAATACATCATGAAATTTTTTAAAAGTGATTACTTTGTCAAGTTATGTGCTCTGGCGTTTACTGTTTTACCTGGAGCGAACAGAGTCATCTTGTTTGTCACTATTTCACATTTAACATCGGCAAGTTATTTCAGTCTATTTTCTTCAGGGTATTCATTTGCTGTTATTATTTCGATGATAGGTGGGATAGGTGTTGGTACCGTAATTTTGAAGTATGGCTCGGAATTTGGACTGTGGGGTTTTATTAAAACAGCAGTTCTTGCATGCTTGATAAGCATGGGTGCGGGCTTAGTAATACTCATGTTTTTTCCACAACTCATCAATGCGAACCTATATGGTATCATTTTACTTGCCTTTGGTTTAGTGGTGAACCAAATACTTCGGCACATGATAATAGTAAAAAAACTATTTTTTATCGGTGCAGCTATGGAGTTTTTATTGGCTGTGTTTCCAGTGTTATTTGTGCTTGGCATTACAGTGGACTACATACTGACGCTTAGTTTTGTATATATATTGCAGTCAGTTACTGTCGTGCTTCTTTTCTTCAGGGATAATGATTCAAAGATTGATTATGTGGAGGCCTTTTATATTGGCCATTCAAACTTAATATCATCTGGTATTTTATTTTTCCTGCCAATGATCTGTTTATCACTGACGAACGCAGAGATAACAAAAGCTGTATCATTACTTGTGACCGCTGCCGGGATTGTCACGGTATTCCCACGTGCAATGCTTAACATAAGAATCCGGGATTATCAGCAATACTTGCAAAGAGATAAATCCAGATATTATATCGAGGCAAAGAAATTCAAGTGTAAAGTATCTATGGTAATGATTTCTGGCATTATCATCATGATGATCTACGGGAGTATGATCATAAAAGATTTACCGGTCATTGATACAATAATTCTTTGCATGGCTATTTCGTTATTCATATTTGCTGCTCAATACTCTGTTCTTGAAACCATGGTTGTAAATTTAATTGGTGAAGAAAAGAGACTTTTGCTATTAAATTTTATTACCTTTGCAATATTCATTGTTACTTATCTGATTTTAAACCATTTAAAATCCATTCATTACTTATTATCATTTGCAACTCTATGCTTTGTTATTTTTATATCATATATGTCTCGTTATTTAATTCTGGAAAGAGTCATTCAGAAGGCATAGGAAAAATAGGTTGCTCTATAGCTTAAAAGAAAAATAATTTTCAAAGGAACCACAATGCAGAAAATATTACTGCTTAGTAATATGTACCCTTCTTCAAAAAATCCTGATTTTGGAGTTTTTGTTGCGAGCGCTGAAAAGGATCTTCTTGAACTAGGTTTCAATGTCGATAAATGTGTAAGGTTATCGAAGGGGAAGAGTAAAGTCACTAAGGTTATAAGTTACTTCTATTTTTATCTTAAGAGTATATCTTTTTTAATATTCAGAAATTATGACTATATCTATTGCCACTATGTTTCTCATACTGCATTACCCATTATTATAGTTTCTCTTTTTAGAAAGAAGTTAAAGCTGGTTTGCCATATCCATGGAGGAGATGTCAAATTTTTGGCGGGAAGAAATGCTCTATTTCATAAAATAAAACATGTTTTAGTTTGTGGGTTATTAAGAAGAACATCTAAAATAATATGCCCATCTAAATATTACTCTGAGTACATACGGCAAGTTTTTCCATTCATTCCATCATCTAATATTTTTGTTTATCCGTCAGGAGGAGTTCATTCAGTTTTCTTTAAAAATGAAATAACTTCAGAACGCGATAGTATTTTACATCTTGGATATGCAGGTCGATTGGTGAAATCTAAGAACGTTAATCTTATTATTGATGCGATAAAAGAGACCGAAGGTGTAAACCTAACCATTGTAGGCAGTGGTGAGTTAAAAAAAAGCTTATTAAATGCATCAGTTGACTTGCCCATTAACTTCCTGGAACCAATGAACCGCGAGCAGCTATCTTTATGGTTCAATGAAATCGATGTTCTTATATACCCTTCTGAAAGTGAAAGTTTGGGTCTGGTTCCATTAGAAGCCATGGCAAGCGGTGTATATACAATCTTATCAAAGATCCCTGCATTTACAGAGTTCAGTGAAATAGGATTGCAATACGAAGTCATGGATGAGTTTAGCAGCAATGCCATACGGAAATGTATTAATTCATTTATCTCCAAAAGTCATGAAGATATCAAGGGTGTTTGCAGCAATAATAAAATTATTGTTAAACAGATATATGGTTCAGAAAATATAAAGGATGTATTAAAAAATGTCTTCAACTAAAACTCCTCGTTTGCTTTTTATCTATGGTGAAGGAGGTCACTCTGCTCAAATGAACAGGTTGGCGCCTAATTTATTAGAGAAGCTAAATGGATTTCAGGCAATTACGCTGTCAGATGATAAGAAAAGACCGGCATGGACGGAATCTCATTATTTGACTTCCGAGTTCAGAAATAAACATAAACGTTTAGCGGTATTAAGTAATCTTGGACCGCTTAATATCTTCCTGTCGGTGCTTAAAATTGTCTTTAAATATAACATTAAGATAATTATTACCACAGGGCCAGGCATGGCTATTCCAGCGGCATTGGTTGCTAAATTGCTGCGGGTTGAAATTATTCACATTGAAACCTGGTCACGATTTTCGACATATTCTTTATCTGGACGGATTATGTATTATCTGGCTGATAAATTTTACGTCCAGAATGAATCACTATTAAAATTGTACCCTGAAGCGATCTATTCAGGAAGATTATAAGGATATTGCATCATGAAGATATTTGTTACAGTGGGAACGACTTCATTTGATTCCATGGTTAAAGCGTTAGACAGTTATTTCGCAGAAAACCCAGAGTATGAAGTTATTTATCAAATATCAGATGGTAAGTACATACCAAAAAGTGGCCACTACTTTAAGCGAGTAGATAATATCAATGATTATTATAGTGATGCTCATGTAATTATTACTCATGCTGGGGCAGGGACAATATATAAACTGTTGGAAATGTCCAAGAAGATTATTGCAATCCCAAATTTCGAGCGTATTGATAAGCATCAGGTTGATATTTCAAGCTACATGGAAGCAAATAACTATTTATTAGTTTGCTGGGATATGTCCAAAATATCATTGATATTTGATGAGGTTAAAAACTTTAGCCCTGAGCCTTATAAGAAAGATATGTTTCATGCCTATGATGATCTTTCAAAGCATATCATGAGTGCCTATAGTACTTAACTAGTAATGATTGGAAGTCCATAAATGATCTCCGTTGGGAACTGTATTGTACTGCTCTTTGGTCTGTCGTTGCCTATTGATATGTTAAATGGCTATTTTATAAATGCATATGGAATAGGCATTTTATCACAGGTTTACAAAATTTCAGTTTTGCTCATTTGTTTATTATATTTATTCTCAAAAGACATCGTATTATTATTTAAAACGATTAGCTTTCTTTTCATTATGTCCGTTGGTACGTTGTATTTTTATTCTACTCATGGCTCTTTTGGGACAGTTATTGAGAGTTTGCAAATAGCAATGCGCTGTGTAATGTTTATTGTTTTTATGCGAGTTCTGGCGATTTCAAAACCCAATGTGGAGTTAGTGGGAAAAGTATGTGTCTTTTCTTTACTGGTTTTTATTTTAAACTTCATTCTTGGGCATTTTGGAATGGGGTATTCTGCCTATGGAAATGTTGCTCTCGGTGATGATGATACTTTGGGTGTTAAGGGTTTCTTTTACTCAGGTAATGAATTGTCATTCGTTATTATGATCTTTTCATTATTTTCCGTCACATACTTTAAAAAGCAGTATTTCAGCCTTTTATTTATGCTCCTGTTAATACTCTGTGCTTTGTTACTTGCGACTAAAACAGCAGTAATGGCGACATTAGTCATCCTTTTTTCCTGGATTTGTGGGAGAACGTCAAAAGTGGCCATGATTTTTATTGCAGCTATTTTGGGTGTGGCAACTTACTATCTTATCAGTGTATTTGTTAGTGACATAATAAGCTCAGGTCAGTTTCAACGTCTTATCTGGATGTATCAAACTGGTGGCATCACAAGGGCTATACTCTCTGATCGGGACAACTTTGTTTATAATGCTTTTATTTCTTCCCATGATTCTGGTTTTACATTAGGTTTTTTATCTGGTTTTGGTCGAGATTATTTTAACGAGATAAAAATTAAAAGCTCTGTTGAGATGGATATTATTGATCTGTATTTATGGTTTGGTGTTGCTGGCATCTATTTCTTCTTTAAATACTTCTCAACTATCAGGAATAACCTGTATGGAAACTTTGATGGTGATAAAGCTATAAAATATAGTTGTGTGGCATTCTTTTGGATGACAATTATTGTCTCGTTTATTGCTGGGCACGTTGTTTACTCCGGAACAGCTTTAATACCGTTATGCATGGTTCTTTACTTACTTTCCGCAGTGTATAAGAGAAGTGTTGAATAACTTCTTATTAGCCCACTGATTATTCTTCCAAATTTAATTCCGATGAACTTATGAAAATTGCTATTGCTGGAACGGGGTATGTTGGTTTATCTAATGGAATATTGCTCGCCCAAAATCATGAAGTCGTTGCATTCGATATCATTCAGCGTAAAGTTAATCAGCTTAATGATAAAATAACGCCCATAGTTGATAAAGATATTGAATATTTTCTTAAAACAAAGGAATTGAATTTCCTGGCAACTATGGATAAAAATGAAGCTTATCACGATGCTGATTTTGTTATTATTGCAACACCAACAGATTATGACCCTAAAACAAATTACTTCAATACTTCCTCGGTCGAGGCGGTGATTAGAGATATTCTAGCTATTAATCCCTCGGCGGTAATGGTTATTAAATCTACAGTGCCTGTGGGTTATACACAGCGTATCCGAGAGCGGTTTGGCGTTGATAACATTCTCTTCTCACCGGAGTTTTTACGTGAAGGAAGAGCGCTGCACGATAACCTGCATCCGTCGCGTATTGTGGTTGGCGAACGTTCTGAGCGTGCAGCAGTCTTTGCTGGTTTGCTGCTGGAAGGGGCTGTTGATAAAAATGTTCCTGTCGTCTTTACCGATTCCACCGAAGCAGAGGCTATTAAGTTATTTGCCAATACTTATCTGGCGATGCGCGTGGCGTATTTCAATGAGCTTGATAGCTATGCAGAAAGCCACGCGCTAAAGGCTCGCGATATCATTGAAGGGGTTTGTCTGGATCCGCGTATTGGTAGCCATTACAACAATCCTTCATTTGGTTATGGCGGGTATTGTCTGCCAAAGGATACTAAACAGTTGCTGGCTAATTATACCAATGTTCCTAACAACCTGATTAATGCAATTGTGGAAGCAAACCGAACACGTAAGGATTTTGTGGCTGATGCCATTTTGCGTCGCTCACCAAAATGCGTTGGCGTTTATCGCCTGATAATGAAAGCCGGTTCGGATAACTTCCGCGCTTCTTCTATTCAAGGGATCATGAAGCGTATTAAAGCTAAAGGTATTGAAGTTGTGGTGTATGAACCTGTGCTTGAAGAAGAAGAATTCTTTAACTCCAGAGTAATTAGCGACTTGGATGCGTTTAAACAAATGTCGGATGTGATCATTTCTAACCGAATGATGGAGGAGCTTTCTGACGTCGCCGATAAAATATATACGCGAGATATTTTTGGGGACAATTAATATTTCCAGATAAGGACATTCTGTGGGATCTTTCTTTAATATTATTCGTGTCACAGTCAGTATCACCTTATTAAGTATCAGCATCACAGCAAATGCATCGGGATTACTTTTACCCGATGAAATGCTGCGCAACGATCTGGCCTTTTTGTCCGAAAGGGGAATTATCAACCTCGGACTTTCCACCTGGCCTCTTAGCCAGGATGAGGTTGAAAGGGCGCTGAAAAATGCCCGAACACAAAATGCATCTGAGCGCGTGGTTTTACAACGAGTTGATCATCGGTTGGCAGCCCTGAAATCCAACGCGCGAATCACCGCTCACTCATTTAGCAATGAGACTGGTACACCGCAGGGATTCGCCGATTCAGTTTATGCCGGACAAGATCTTTCGCTGGCGTTGAATCTCGGCGGCGAAGAATGGGACATGCATTTGCAGGGCAACGCAGAAGCAGACATGCAGATAAGCAATGGTTCCCGTTTCAACCTCAACAGTTCTTATGCCGGATTGAAGTTTTTTAATCAGTGGTTAGCTTTCGGACAGATCCCACAATGGTGGGGACCAGGCTATGAGGGCAGCCTTATTCGTTCTGATGCAGCGCGTCCCGTCACAGGGTTTTTAATGCAGCGCGCAGAACAAACTGCCCCCGAAACCTGGTGGCTGAACTGGATTGGGCCATGGCAATATCAACTGACTGCAGGCGAACTCAATCAATACACCGCGGTCCCTCATACGCTACTCACCGGTGGACGAGTGACTTTTTCCCCGCTGTCATCTCTTGAACTTGGTGCGTCGCGCATGATGCAGTGGGGAGGGGATGGTAGATCAAAGTCATTCAGTACATTTATGGATGGTATAACCGGGCAAGATAATACCGGTACCGGTAATGAACCGGGCAACCAGTTGGCCGGTTTTGATTTCAAATTGAAGCTTCAGCCCTCGCTTGGGTGGCCAGTCAACTTTTATGGTCAGGTTATTGGAGAAGACGAAGCAGGTTTCATGCCTAGCGGAAATCTCTTCCTCGGTGGCGTAGAAGGCCATCATATAGTCGGAAAAGATGCCATTAACTGGTATGCGGAAGCTCATGATACGCGCAGAAACTTCGGGCGCCTGGGTTCCAGCTACACCCATCATATTTACACCGATGGCTATTATCAGCAGGGATATCCGTTGGGTGATGCTATTGGTGGCGATGGGCGGCTACTTGCGGGCAAGGTGGAACTGGCTACTGAAGACAGCCAGCGCTGGAGTGCTCGTTTGGTTTACGCGAGGGTCAATCCTGAAAGTAAGGAAATTAACCAGGCTTTCCCTCGGTCAGACACTCTGACAGGGCTGCAACTCGGCTGGAGCGGAGATGTTTATCGCTCGGCGAGGCTGAAAATGGGCATCTGGTACACCGAAGCAAAACACAGTGATAACGATGCCGGTGTAGGCGTCGGGGCGGAAATCCCGTTCAACTGGTAATCAGCACGCTAAACTGTCGGTAAAATATAAAGGCGGGTAATGCAACGTTACTCGCCTCTAATCCGAATTAATATGCACCTTACAATAGCGCCGCTTCCATGCTGCGGGCGTCAATCCCATCGTTTTACGAAACACCTTCCTGAAATAGCCCACATCCTGAAACCCACTGCGCTGCGCCACTTCGCTTAACGAACATGAATCGCTAATCAGCATTTTCTCTGCACTTAGTACGCGCTGGCGGTGAATAGCCTCGGTGATGGTTAATTCAAATGTCTGCCGGTAAACACGGCCAAGATAATCCGCATTGCAATGTAATTGATTGGCGAGTGATGACGTCGAAACCGGCATATGAAATTGTGTACGGATTAGCTGCTGGGCTTTATACGCCAACGCCACGCCGATGTTGTCAGCCTGGGGATTGTCATTCGCTGCCACTGAAAGTTGCTGCATGATCAACAATAAAATGAGCTCCAGCGAGTCGCTGCGGTTAATGGTCTCCTGTTCGCTTAAAAACTGGCGAAATAAAGAAATAACATATTGTGGATTAATCACTTGCCCATGCTGTGGCATAGAAATTAATGAAACCGGGTAGTCTGATGGATTATCACCCTGTGAGTTGAGTTCAAAATGCAGCCAGTAAAATTTTAAATCCGCCGGGAAGTTGCCTACCCCGACATGTTTCCGATGTGGCCAGAGTAATAAACTTTCCCCCGCCTTAACGCTAAAAAGCGTGTCCTCTTCCTTGATCGTAAGTGTCCCTTTTTCAACGAAAATCAGCTCCCACGAGTCCAGTTCCCGCTGTGGATGGCTGCCCACGCCACGTGAAATAAACAAACCGCCGTTTTGCACGCGAAGTGGTAAAGATATTTTTAAATCAAACAATTACGTAATCCTCAAGTCCATTCTCCCGCGATAGTGTAGATAAAATAAACCGGGCGGTGGATTTGTCGCAGGCGTTTGGCGATCTCCTTCACAGTTTTATCCTCAGGTCGGAATTGTCATCTTTTTATACTTTTCTATCGCCTTGTTGGTATTTAGATTGGGTGCCAATTTATTGGGGTACTAAATCAATAATAAAAACTTCCGGTTCTTAATCTGAAACGAGGTGTAAATAAATCATGACCTCTACCCCTATAAATAATACTGATATTGCGGCTACAGATTTAAATGACAGGCTCTCGGTACGCGAGAAAATAGGTTACGGATTAGGTGATGCAGGCGGAACGGTTATTACCTGCCTTATCATGAACTTCCTGACTTTTTTCTACACCGATGTATTCGGTTTAACCCCTGCGATTGTCGGCACGTTGTTTATTGCATTACGTGTTTTCGACGCGATTTCTGACCCGCTGATGGGCATTCTGGCTGACCGTACACAAAGCCGTTTTGGTCGCTTCCGCCCATGGCAGTTGTGGGTTGCAGTGCCAATTGGCGTGATCGGCGTGCTGACGTTTACCGTGCCGGATCTTAGCGCCAATATGAAAATCCTCTGGGCATTCGGCACTTATCTCCTGCTTTCAGTGGGTTACACCGCCATTAACGTGCCTTATTGCGCACTAATCAACACCATGACCACGCGCCACGATGAAGTGATTTCCTGCCAGTCCTGGCGCTTTGTGTTGTGCGGTGTGGCGGGCTTCTTAGTGTCGGTTGGCCTGCCGTGGTTGGTGGAAATCATCGGCCAGGGAAATGCCGCGAAGGGCTACCAGATGGGCGTTGGCATTTTGTGTGCTGTGGCGGTGGTGATGTTCCTGTGCTGCTTCTTCTGGGTGCGCGAACGAGTGCCGCTGGCGCTGATGGGCAAATTTACCCTGCGCGAACACCTGGCGGGTTTGCGTAAAAACGACCAGCTATTACTGAGCCTGGTGATGTCGTTCCTGCTCATTAACGTGTTTAACCTGCGCGGCGGCGGCTACATGTATTTCATTACTTATGTGCTGCAAGGCAGCGCCGGGTTTGCCTCACTATTCTTCACGATGGTGACATTCGCATCCATTCTTGGCGCGGTGATTGTGAACCCGCTCGCCAAACGCTTTGATACCGTAAAACTCTACTATTACACCAACCTGGTTTTAGCGGCGTTGGCCGCGGGGATGTGGCTTTTGCCAACGGGCGCGGCGTTCCAGACCTTATGGCTGCTGGTGATTTTGGCTAACGGCATCATTCTTGGATTTACTCTGCCACTGCACTTTTCCATCATGGCGTTTGCCGATGACTACGGCGAGTGGAAAACCGGCGTGCGTTCATCGGGGATGAACTTCGCATTTAATCTTTTCTTCATCAAATTAGCCTGGGCTGCCAGCGCCGGGATCATCAGCCTGGTGTTTATTTTCGTGGCCTATCAACCCGGCCCGGAACACCAGACGGCGGCCTCACTTTCTGGCATTACCGCGCTGGAAACCCTGCTGCCAGCCGCATTCCACCTGTTACTGGCTCTGGCGATTCGCCGTTGCCGTTTGAATAATCCTATGATGGCGCAGATTTCCACTGACTTACGTCAGCGCCATGTCCAGACCGCCTGAGGAGTTGTTATGAATCAGCCTGATATTTTACAGGAAGTAGACCTGCACCAACTGAAAGTGACCGATGCGTTTTTAGGCCAGTACCAGCGTTTGGTGCGCGACGTGGTGATCCCGTATCAGTGGGATGCCCTGAACGACCGCATTCCCGAAGCGGACCCGAGCCACGCCATCGAAAACTTTGAAATCGCGGCGGGGCGCAAAGAAGGCGAGTTCTACGGCATGGTTTTCCAGGACAGCGACGTGGCGAAATGGCTCGAAGCGGTGGCGTGGTCGCTGTGCCAGAAGCCGGATGCGGAGCTTGAAAAAACTGCCGATGACGTTATCGAACTGGTGGAGGCGGCGCAGTGCGAAGACGGTTATCTGAATACCTGGTTCACCGTAAAAGCTCCGGATGAGCGCTGGACGAACCTCGCTGAATGCCACGAGCTTTACTGCGCTGGGCACATGATTGAAGCGGGTGTCGCGTTCTTTCAGGCGACCGGAAAACGCCGCCTGCTGGATGTGGTATGCCGTCTGGCTGACCATATCGACCGCGTGTTTGGCCCTGGCGTTAATCAGCTTCATGGCTATCCAGGCCATCCGGAAATCGAACTGGCGCTGATGCGTTTATATGAAGTGACGGACAATCCGCGCTATCTAAATCTGGTGAATTACTTCGTTGAAGAACGTGGAGCGCAGCCGCATTTTTACGATATCGAATATGAAAAACGTGGGCGTACCTCGCACTGGAACATTCACGGCCCAGCCTGGATGGTGAAAGACAAAGCCTACAGCCAGGCGCATGAACCGCTGGCGTTGCAACAAACAGCTATCGGCCACGCGGTGCGTTTTGTCTATTTAATGGCAGGCGTCGCGCACCTGGCGCGGCTGCATAAAGATGAAGAAAAACGCCAGACCTGCCTGCGCCTGTGGGACAACATGGTGCAGCGCCAGCTGTACATTACAGGCGGTATCGGTTCGCAAAGCAGCGGCGAAGCGTTCAGCTCTGATTACGATCTGCCGAATGACACGGTGTACGCCGAAAGCTGTGCTTCCATTGGGCTGATGATGTACGCCCGCCGCATGCTGCAAATGGAAGCCGACAGCCGCTTTGCCGACGTGATGGAACGCGCGCTATACAACACGGTTCTTGGTGGAATGGCGCTGGATGGCAAACATTTCTTCTATGTGAACCCGTTGGAAGTGCACCCGAAAACGCTGGCCTTCAACCATATTTACGACCATGTAAAACCGGTTCGCCAACGCTGGTTTGGTTGCGCCTGCTGCCCGCCGAACATCGCCCGCGTGCTGACTTCGCTCGGCCATTATATTTACACGCCGCAGCCGGAAGCGCTGTATGTGCATTTGTATGTCGGTAACGAAATGGCAGTGCCGGTGAGCGGCAAAGATCTGCGCCTGAAAATCAGCGGTAATTATCCGTGGGATGAGCAGATAGACATTGCCGTGACGTCGCCGCAAGCCGTGCAGCATACTATTGCGCTGCGTTTACCGGACTGGTGCGAAAACCCGCAGGTTCTGCTGAATGGCGAAAACTGTGAAGGGGAAATTCGCAAAGGTTATCTGCATCTTAACCGCGAATGGCAGGAGGGCGACCGCATCAGCCTGACGCTGCCGATGCCGGTTCGTCGCGTTTACGGCAATCCGTTGCTGCGCCATATTGCAGGCAAAGTCGCGGTGCAGCGTGGGCCGCTGGTTTATTGCCTGGAAGAGGCGGATAACGGTGCCGAACTGCATAACCTGTATTTGCCGAAAGAGAGCACCTTCAGCCTGATTGAAGGCAAAGGTTTGTTCGCCCACAAAGTGCTGATTCAGGCTGACGGCGAGCGTAAGTCATGTGAGCAGGCATCTTCACAGGCGTTGTATCACTATGATAATTCGCCAGTAAAAACCGCAGCGAAAAAGCTGACCTTTATTCCGTGGTTTAGTTGGGCGAACCGTGGGGAAGGGGAAATGCGGATCTGGGTTAACGGCGAGTAATCCGCGATCGACGGGATCTCTGCTGCCAGAGATCCCGTCGATCGGTCAGTGATCGATATAAAGGTAGTGCGTCCAGCTTGTCATGCGCAGCAGGATTTTGCGCAGAATCGACAAATGCTCCACGTGCTCGGTGTACACCGCCGCCTGGGCGGTCGTCCCTTTCGGCAGCGCGTCGATAGCGGAATTCGGGTCCAGGGTAATGTCTGCATAAATACCGTCTAGCCCTGGATTCTGACTCAACCCCTGCAAGAACCCCTGTGCCTGGAAGCTGCTATTAGCGACCACAGGCAGTATCTGCTTCACCGTGCCTGGGAAGACTTTGCCCGGCAGACCGTTAAACACCACCTCGGCTTTGTCGCCTGCGTGTAAACGTAACGCTGAATTTTGGCGGAATGCCGCATAAATATCGGTTTTTTGCTCAGGGACAAATACCATTGCCGGACGAAGCGGCAGCGGACGTAAGAACATGCCGGGTTTAAGTAAGACTTGGGTAACATAACCCGCTTCAGGTGCGCGAACGGTGGTTCTGTCGAGGTAGTATTGCGCCTCTTTCAGGCTCGATTCGAGCTTATAGACCGTGGCGTTTTCGCTGCCCACTAATGCATCCAGTTGCGCTTTGGTTTGCTCACGTTTCGCCTGTGCCGAACGCCATTGTGCTTGTGCCGCCAGTGCGTGTTCCTGCGCGCTGACGACTTCTTGATCGGTAAATGGGCTTTTCATGCGGTCGCGGCTGCCTTCGCGATAACGGTTGGCATCTTTTAACGCCAGGTCGCGGTTGGCTTTGTATTGTTCGATATCGGCGGTTTGCGAGGCGAGCCGGGCTTTGAGAACTTCGACATTTTGCTGCGCAGTTTCAATTTCGCCTTTAATCACATCGACTTTTGACTGGTAAGGCGTGGGGTCAATGCTGAAAAGAAAATCTCCTTTCTTCAACATCTTATTCGTGTCCTGAGTGACCCTGGTCACCGTTCCCTGAACCTCAGGAATAATCGGCACCGTTACGGTCAGCATCTGTGCTCGTTCAGTGTACGGATGGTTATAATTCATCGTCAGGACCAGACTGCTTAACAGAATAACCCCACCCAATATTGCCGTTGGCACTGACCATTTATTAAGAGGTATTTTAAAAAGTTTAAATATACAAATACAAATGGCAGCATAAATAAGGAGCAGTAATAATTCCACGATATTTCCTGGTCATTTAATTAGTCTGAATGGGGTGAATCTTTCTGGCTGTTGACGCTTTGCGCCGCGAGTTGTTGCTCAAGCAGCGCGAGACGGGCTTGCAGTTGTGCCATGTTATCGCTTTCTTTAGCACGAAAGCCCCAGCCTCGGTCTTCGCGGTACAACATTGCCCAAATCCAAATAAAAGGCCATAACACATGTAGCGTTAAGAGACTGACCCATCCGGCGGCGTGAATAGCGTCCTGATGAGGGTGATTGCGCTCAACGGCGATTTCGTAGGGAATATCGTGAATGACAATTATTCCGTAAAACACGGCCAGAGCGGCAAAGCACAATAAGCCCAGCGCGAAATAATCTAAAAACATAAGAATAATTTCCGGTGAAATGGGGACCGGAAAAGGTAGGGGTAAATAGTGGAATTGGCTACTGATAATTTAATTAAAATTAAATTTTGAGGGCGTATGTTATTATTTTAACTGAGGATAAATTGTTTCTGGATATTCATTTGTTACGTTTGTGATGATGCCAGGATAACGCATGCTGCTCAATGTGACTTTTATTTATTTATTTATAAATTTCTGGAAAAATGTATATAATCATATTGAAGTCATTCACTGAGGAAAAACTATGCCGTTATCTGCCCCCGTCAGACCGGATGAATCAATTGGGCGTTTACTTGAAGCACTGAAGCCTTTCAGTACAGAAATGAGCGTGGTACCACGTAAAAGATTGCACTGGGAATACAAGGGCGAAGCGCAGTTATATCTCTTTATGCAAGGTGAGTTGTCCGTGTTGCGCGTAACAGACGGGCTGGTGATTGCCGGTGCCTACGTTCCGCATCTGTTTGGCTTAGCGGAGGCGCTTCAACCTTCACGCTGCCATATTCTGCGCGTTGATGTTGATTCCACTATATTGCGAGTCAGCGCTAAAAAAGCCATGGAAATATTCGACCAACAAAACCTGTGGCGTGACGTTTCTATTACCTTAGCTTACTTTAATAGTTACCTCTTTTATCGTGACGATCTGGTTGTTCAACAGCGTACCTATTCCGTTATTTGCAACCATTTACAGGAAATCATTCAGTTACCGCTGGAAACAAGAATGCGTGTTTCCGTCCTTGAATATATTCAGGAAAGAACGCACTTATCACGCAGCAGCGTGCTTAATGTTTTGTTTGCGTTAAAGGAAGCCAATTATCTCTCTCTGAAAAGAGGCGGCTATTTAATTGAAATGAATGAATTGCCCGAGAAGATTTGACGCGTGCGAAAGAAATAAGCATGTGGCTTTAGCACTTTATGTTAATTACCAGTCTCCATTATATGATGGTGTCTGGTAATTAACGTCGTTGAAAATAAAACGTTTAAAAATAAACTTATTATAATTTCAAATGAGTGAACTATCTCTCTATTATCCGTGTCGACAAACTTATGGTTTTTAATTCTGAGTCGTTTGCTCAGAAACTGGATATGTTAGGGAATATATGAAAAAGACTCTTGTGGCTTTAATCGTGCTGAATGCTTGCGCAGTTTCTAACGTATTTGCTGCGGCAGACGCGAACACCTGGTACGGCGGCGCTAAAATGGGCTGGTCCCACTATTTTGATGCCAGCGGCAACAAAGATTTCAACGATAACGTGAGCAACGCGACTGACTTCGATTTCGATAAAGATAATGTCAGCGGTGGTGTGTTTGCAGGTTATCAGGTTCTGCCATGGTTAGCGGTGGAAGGGGGTTATGACTACCTCGGCAACATGGGTATTAACGGTAATAACGGCGTTTCTGGCGCGAAAATGAAAAGCCAGGGCCTGCAACTGTCTCTGAAAGCCAGCTACGGTTTGACTGATAGCTGGGATATCTATGGCCGTGCTGGTGCGATGGGTTATCGCGCAGAAACCAGCGGCGCAGGTCGTAGCGATTTTGAAACTGGCGTGCGCCCACTGGCCGCAGTCGGTACTGAATATGCCTTCACTAAAAACTGGGCGGGTCGCCTGGAATACCAATGGGTGAGTAACGTCGGTAACTCCAACCAGATTGGTATCAGTAGCGATGTAAGCTCTGTTTCAGCGGGTATTGTGTACCGTTTCGGCCAGCATGATGACGCCGTTTTGGCACCTGTTGTTGCACCAGTGGCAGCAGCGCCCGAAGTGAAAAAATTCAATCTGAAATCTGATGTGCTGTTCGGCTTTAATTCCGCAGAACTGACGCCAGAAGGCCACGCGGCAATTTCGCAGCTGTATAGCAGCCCGGAAATGCAGGCGGCGAAAAACAGCTCGACGACGGTAGTCGGTTACAGCGATCGCCTGGGTTCAGAAAACTACAATCAGCAGCTTTCTTCTCAGCGTGCGCAAGCCGTGGTTGATGCGTTGGTGGCACAAGGTATGCCTGCTCAAAACGTACGTGCTGAAGGCCGTGGTGAGAGTGATCCTGTTACCGGCAATAGCTGCGATAACAACATGTCAAAATCACAGCTTATCGACTGCCTGGCACCGGATCGCCGCGTAGTGGTTGAGATTGCTGGCGAAAAATAATTCAAATCTGGTGGATGACGCTTCGCTTATCCACCCTACAAAGACTTGAATTATTTTGGGTAAACAGAACCTTGATGTGCAGCATATAAAATAAAAAGTTTTACTATCGTCCGTTGCCCGGTCTCTTCGCCGGGCTTTTTTGCGTCTGGACTACTTCTGTTTTGCCAGCCATACGGCGCCTAACATGCCCGCTTTATTCCCCAGTTTGCAGGGGCGAATTGGCACTTTCAGCACGTCCCAGAATTTGAAACCTTCCAGATGCCGCTCAAGCATCGGGTACAGCATGGGCTGCGTACTGACGCCGCCGCCGAGCAAAATAGCCTGCGGGTCAAACAGCGACACCACGCTATAAATGCCACGTGCCAGGTATTTTACCCAGTTGTCGATAACGCCCTGAATATGAAGATCGGTTTCGGCGCGGGCGAAAATATCCTGGCCGCGGATTTTCTCATCGGCGGGAATATTCATCTCGCGGCGACAGGCGTCCATCAGCCCTTTGGCCGATGCCAGTTGGTGCATGTCTTCGCCATATTTGCCCACCGGCAGCACGCCAAATTCACCGGCCCGAAAGTGCGAGCCGCGCATTAGCTCGCGGTTCACAATAATGCCGCCGCCGATGCCCGTACCAATAGTGACGCAAACCAGGGAGTCGTATTCGTTGCCCGCACCCAGCCACATTTCACCGAGTGCAGCACAGTTGGCGTCATTTTCAACGGTGACTGGAAGGTCAGTCAGTGCGCCAAAAATTTCCAGAAGATTGCTACCATCCAGAAACTCCAGGGCGCCAGCCTTGGGGACATTACCTGTGTGCGGGTTTATGTATCCGGGGAAGCTGATAGCAATACCGGCAATTTCATTATGCTGCCGATACCCCGCCACCACGCTTTGCCATGCATCCAGAAACAGCTGCTTGTCGTAGTGAGTGTCATATTCTTCGGCGATAAGCACCTCTCCCTCTTCAGTGAACAAACCGTGCTTAACATGAGTACCTCCGACATCGAAGCCTATAAACAGCCGCATAAGCATTCCTAATTGTGTAACGGGAAAAATGAATCTTTAAGTATGTATCAAAACCAATAACCTGCTGATTGATTACTCCGAATCAGCAGATGTTTAATCCGTGATCGGTGTCGTAAAGCCTCCAAACACTGGCGAAGAAATCACCTGTGGCGTCTACGCTTGAGAGTGCAAACCGACAAGGAGAACCCCATGACAAATAATCCTCCCGATACCCGAATTATTCCCGGCGAATATGGTTTCCCGCTCAAACTTAAGCCTCGTTACGACAACTTTATTGGTGGCCAATGGGTACCGCCGGTCGACGGTAAATACTACGAAAACCTGACGCCCGTCACCGGCCAACCGCTCTGTGAAATCGCCAGTTCCAGCAAAGGTGATATCGACCTTGCCCTGGATGCGGCGCATGAAGCTAAAGCAGGCTGGGGCGGCATGTCCATTCAGGATCGCGCCAATATCCTGCTGAAAATTGCCGACCGTATGGAGCAGAATATTGAGCTGCTGGCGGCGGCAGAAACCTGGGATAACGGCAAACCGATTCGTGAAACCAGCGGCGCAGACGTGCCTTTGGCTATCGACCATTTCCGCTACTTTGCATCCTGTATTCGTGCGCAAGAAGGTGGCATCAGTGAAGTTGATGGCGATACGGTGGCGTATCACTTCCACGAACCGCTCGGTGTCGTCGCGCAAATTATTCCGTGGAACTTCCCGTTGCTGATGGCAAGCTGGAAAATGGCTCCGGCGCTGGCTGCGGGGAACTGTATAGTGCTGAAACCGGCACGATTAACGCCGCTGTCTGTTCTGCTATTGATGGAGTTGGTGGGCGATTTACTGCCGCCGGGAGTCATCAACGTGGTGAACGGCGCTGGGGGTGAAATCGGTGAATATCTGGCGACGTCTAAACGCATCGCCAAAGTCGCGTTTACCGGCTCGACCGAAGTTGGCCAGCAAATCATGCAGTACGCGACGCAAAACATTATTCCAGTCACGCTGGAACTGGGCGGCAAATCCCCAAACATCTTCTTTGCTGATGTGATGGACGAAGAGGACGCCTTCTTCGACAAAGCGCTGGAAGGTTTCGCGCTGTTTGCTTTCAACCAGGGCGAAGTTTGCACCTGCCCGAGCCGCGCACTGGTGCAGGAATCCATTTACGAACGCTTTATGGAACGCGCCATCCGCCGCGTGGAATCTATCCGCAGCGGCAACCCGCTGGATGTGAACACACAGATGGGCGCGCAGGTATCGCAAGGGCAGATGGAAACCATTCTGAACTACATTGATATCGGTAAAAAGGAGGGCGCTGATGTGCTCACCGGCGGACGTCGCAAAGCGCTGGAAGGGGATTTGAAAGCCGGTTATTACCTCGAGCCAACCATTCTGTTCGGTAAAAACAACATGCGCGTTTTCCAGGAAGAAATCTTCGGCCCGGTACTCGCCGTGACGACGTTTAAAACCATGGAGGAAGCCTTGGAACTGGCGAACGATACCGAATATGGCCTGGGTGCAGGCGTCTGGAGCCGTAACGGCAACCTGGCGTACAAAATGGGGCGCGGAATTCAGGCCGGGCGCGTGTGGACCAACTGCTATCACGCCTATCCGGCACATGCCGCGTTCGGGGGATACAAACAATCCGGTATCGGGCGTGAAACTCACAAAATGATGCTGGAGCATTATCAGCAGACTAAATGCTTGTTGGTGAGTTATTCCGAGAAGCCGTTAGGGTTGTTCTAGCGAGAAGCGAGATGTCCTTTCCCTGAACAGGGAAAGGACATCAATTGAAATGGATTTAATCGTACAAACTGGCTGTTGATTTCAAAATATCGGCGTGCTGATAAATCTCATCCAGGGTTGAAATTGGATGGCGTGTTTCATTTTTATCCCCATCAAAAATGCCGATGTATTTCTGAGTGCGATTGAAATGCAGACGACAGATAGGTTTGCGATTGTTGTCATCAAGTAAAATACCAAAATAGCTTTTCGTATCTCGCTGACTAATGCGACCCGCATCAACAACTGTTCGCACAATAGCTTTAACGATGTGATAACCCTCCAGTTCATCAATTGTGGTCTGGATTTCACTTTCATCAGAAACCTCAGGTTCGGAAGGTTCCAAACCCGTTACAGTATCCTGTGTTACTGCAGGGATTTGTACACCGCTCATGGCTGATTTCAGCCTTTCATTTATCTGGTCATTAAGAAACTGACTGGTGGCTTTCTTGGTTAACTCTGTGAATGAGTCCCGAACTTTTTGCGTGATGATTCCGTCATAAACTCGTGAGGCAAAGAATTTTACGAAATCTTCATCTGGAGTGGTAAATTGAGTATTAATTATCTTCTTAATTTGACTTACATACTTCAACTCACCTGCGGCATTAATTATGGATTCAACATCAAATGCGGATTTAGTGAGTTTACGTAATTCCGGCAAAACATATTCATCAATATCGAGTAAATCAAATTCAAGAAAGGGTTTTTCATCCATCTTATTAGGTGAATCAAGATCGGTGAAAAATTTATAAACCTGACCATTAGTCAAAATGGATATGCGCGCATTTGTAACGTGGAAATATCTGAATAACTGTGAGGCATGATTTAGATTAAGGTCATCGCCAATTTTTTTACATTCAATAAGAATTTGTACTTCGCCATTTTTAAAAATAGCGTAATCAATCTTTTCACCTTTTTTAGTTCCCACATCACAGATAAACTCTGGCACAACTTCTGTAGGATCAAAGACGTCGTAGCCCAATACGTTATGGATAAATGGCATGACAAACGCGGTTTTCGTTGCTTCTTCAGTTTGAATCGCACCAGCTTGCTGCTTTATTTTTGCTGATAATGTGTTTAATTTTTCCATAAAATCCATTGAGTAAACCTCCGTCATTGAGATTCATTAATACTCCTTTATGCGCAAAGAAAAAAACGTGAAGTGCGTCAGTAAGCTCAACGGAATTAGACATTTAGACGAATTTTAAATTATTTTCTCTGAAAGCCTCTCATTACAAGAGGCTGCCTGTCAGGGCAATTACATCGCGGCCAGGTAAATCGCCATAATCTCAGCGTGAATCGCTTCGATGCAGACCTGCGCACCCGCTACTCTCTACTTATCGTCTTGAAACAACGCCTTATCACGCAGTAAATGGTCGTTCCCACGGCGGCGGGTAAAGCCAATTCGGTCAAAGTACTCGAGGATTTGTACCGCGAGTTTGCGACCGACACCGAGACTGTCGCGGAAATCGGCAGCACTGGTGGCGCCTTGCGTTTGATCCAGTTCGCGGATCAAATTAGCAAAGGTTTGAATCCTGTCGTTCCGGTAATACCTGTCTTTTAAGATAGCTGTCACCAGCCCAAGCTGCGCGGCAAAGCGCAGTAACTGGCGCATGGTTTGTTCATCTTGCTGCGTTTCCCGCGCAAGATCGCGCACCCACCACGGGTCATCGCCAAACAGCACATCTACTTTTACCCATATCGCCAGTTGTTCGGCGGAGAAGCCCGGTTTGTGGTCTGGAAGATGCAGCCAGCCCTGGCGGCTTGCAAGCAACTCTTCCTGACGCATTTTCTCGATTAACGCCAGAACCAGCGGTTCGTCTTCGCCAGGCAGCGCCATACGGCGTAAGCGTTCGCGTCCAGGGCCGGGTTGGTCATCGTGCTGCTGATGATAACGCTCGAGCGTATCGAGCAATTTTTGCTTCCAGCGCGTTGCCATTTCATCACTCAGCAAGCTGTTGCCCGCGCGCAGATAATCCGGTCGGGTTAGCAGTTCCTGCAAGCCCTGAGCGGTGAGCTGGCGCGCCCAGGCAAAATTACTCAATGTCACAGCGCTACGCTGCAAATGGGTGTCGAGCGCCTGTTGGTCGTTTTCAGCGTGTTTTAGCTGCTGTAACCAGGCCAAAAATGCAGGCTGACGTTTACCACGGCGCGGCGCGTGCAGAAGAATCGCTCTCGCACCGGCCAATGTGACGCGAGCACTGATATCGCGCAGCACCAGGCGGTCGTTATCAGCAAGCCACAACGGCATATCCAGGACCAGCTCAGCGAGATCGTCTTCCAGCAGAGAAATACGTCCGGTGACGTGGCTCGCGGCGTGGTGAATATGCAACGGCTGCCATTGCTGTAACGGTGCGTGGCTTTGCAACTGAACAATCACGCGTTCAACTGGCTGGAGCGGTTGCTCTGCCAATAACCAGTCGCCACGTTTGATATCCAGCTTTTCGGCATCGCCACTGATATTGAGTGCGATACGCTGCCCGGCAAATGCGCTTTCTGTTTTGCTATTTTGGGCATGTAAACCGCGCACGCGCATGGGTTTATCGGCACCTGTCAGCCAAAGTGAATCGCCAATTTTTACTTCGCCGCTAAGTGCGGTTCCCGTCACCACTAAACCTGCGCCTTTTACGGTAAAAGCACGGTCAATGGCGAGCCGGAAACGGTACTGGCGAGGATGAGCTCGCTCTGGCAGTGAAAGTAAGTGCTCACGTAGTTCATCTATCCCTGTGCCGCAGGTGGCTGCGGTGACAAACAAAGCAGCATCTTGCCAGCCAAATTCTTTGACCGTTTCCAGCACTGATTCACGGACTTCATCGATACGCGCTTCGCTCACCCGGTCGGCTTTGGTTAAGGCGACGGTTAACGATGGCTTGCCGGTTAATTGCAAAATGGCGAGATGCTCGCGAGTTTGCGCCATCACACCGTCGTCGCAGGCGACGACTAACAGCGCGTGGTCAATGCCACCCACGCCTGCCAGCATGTTGGCGAGGAATTTTTCATGCCCCGGGACATCAATGAAACCGGGAATTTTGCCATCGGGTTGCGGCCAGTAGGCGTAACCGAGATCGATGGTCATACCGCGTTTTTTCTCTTCCGGCAGACGGTCAGCATTCACACCAGTTATAGCTTGTAGCAGGGTGGTTTTGCCGTGGTCAACGTGCCCGGCGGTCGCAATAATCATGGTTTCAGGTTCTCCATGAAGCCTGTTTCATCTTCAAGACAGCGTAGATCCAGCCATAAACGCCCGTCGCTGATACGGCCAATAATGGGTTTGGGTAATTCGCGTAGGCTTTGAGTGAGTGCGCCAAGCGTGGAGCCTCGGCCATCTTTCGGGCTGAATGTCAGCGCCGAGCTTGGTAATCGGTCTACCGGTAAAGATCCGCTGCCAATTTGCGATAAACACGGCTCAACACAGACTGTGAATTGCTCGCCGTATTGGCTCTGAAATTCAGGCAGCAGACGTTGTGCAAGCTCTGTGATTTCATTCGCATCACGCGTTAACAGGCGTAACGTCGGCAATCTTTCAACCAGCGTTTCCGGATGCTGATATAAACGTAAGGTCGCTTCAAGGGCTGCCAGCGTCATTTTATCGGCGCGTAATGCACGTTTTAGCGGGTGGCTTTGAATGCGGGCGATGAGATCTTTTTTGCCGACAATAATGCCCGCTTGCGGGCCGCCGAGCAGTTTATCACCAGAGAAGCTCACCAGACTTACGCCTGCGGCAATCAGTTGTTGCGGCATCGGTTCTTCTGGCAATCCCCATTGAGTGAGGTCAACCAGCGAACCGCTGCCCAAATCGGTCACTACCGGAATGTTCAGCTCGTTGCCAAGCTCCACCAGTTCGGCTTCGGTGACGGCTTTGGTAAAGCCCGCCACCTGATAATTGCTGGTGTGGACTTTCATCAATAGCGCCGTATTTTCACCCGCGGCCTGACGATAATCTTTAAGATGCGTGCGGTTGGTGGTGCCGACTTCCACTAATTTGCAGCCCGCCTGGCGCATCACATCCGGAATGCGGAATGCGCCGCCGATTTCAACCAGTTCACCGCGCGAGACAACCACGTTTTCACCACTTGCACAGGCTGCCAGCATCAGCAACACCGCTGCTGCATTGTTATTAACGATGCAGGCGTCTTCCGCACCGGTCAGCTCGCAAAGCAAGCCAGCCAGCGCTTTATCGCGATGCCCACGTTCTGCACCGTGTAAATCATATTCCAGAGTCACCGGGAAGCGCATCGCGTTGGTCACAGCTTCGATTGCCGCTTCTGCCTGCAATGCTCGGCCCAGATTGGTATGCAGCACGGTGCCTGTCAGGTTAAACACGGGCTGGAGAGCACTGCGCTGGTGAGATTCCAACTGTACTTGTGCCTGAGCCGCCCAATTTCCATTCCATGTCGGGAGCTGTTGTTGGGTTCGGATGTATTCGCGGGCGGTTTCCAGCATTTCACGTAAGGTGCTGACCACTTGCGTGTGGCCGAAATTGCGTAGCAAATCGCTGAAAGAAGCGTCACGTAACAGTTTATCGATAGCTGGAAGCTGGCTGTACAAGTTGCGATCGGGTGTCATGGCAAGCCGCTGAGTGGTGAAATATAGCCTTAGTTTACAGGGGGAGTTGGCTCTCTGTCATGGGAGTTTAGGTTCGGAATGCGGGTGTGCGCTGCAAGTAAGGATATAAATTTAATATGAGTTAATTCTTTTGGAACGAAATGAATTAAACATTGATCTTTCTCTGAATTAAGAAAGAGCGTTACAATTTGTTTTCTGATATTTATATATTGGAATTTAACATGGATGAAGAGCAATTAATAAAGCTGATGAATGATAATGGCTTTACTGAAAAGGAAGTAAGGAAATTACTCCTTACTGCTGAAAAGTATCCGGCGACGCTTGAATGGATTATGGGTGAGTTTGCTCGACACTTCAAAAACATAATTCTTTCTTTGCTAATTATTACAATTTTTTGTTACTTTATAATTATGTCTATAAATAGTATTGTTTTGGGAAGCGTCATTTTCTATGTTTACTTAACCGGATTGTTTTTAATTTATAAATCTAGCGCAATGACTTATGTTATAAAATGCCGAAAAATTATGTGCGTCATTAAGCAAAAATATGCAGAAGCCGAGCGGTGTGAGAGTTCTTCATCATAAATGTTTTTGATTCAGGAGAGAATATGATAAATACCAACGTAATCGAACTTATGAAGAAAAATGGATTTTCTGACAAACAGATTGCCAGAATAGAAGAAGCTTCCATTACAGATCATTTATCTCTTGAGATAACCATTATTCAGCTTTCAAAGAGATTTGTAATATTATCTGTGATATTTTTTTTACTTTTAATACTTTCTATTGTAGCCCCAATTTTAAATGAAGATAAGAACCCACTCCAAATAACGTGCATAATGATAGTTCCTTTGTTCTTTTTGATGAAACTCCTTGGCTTAGATCTATGTTTTAAAGCAAGGAGAGTTGTCAGAGATATGGAGGAATGATGTTGTGTAATTATTTTTCATTTCTTGGGTTGGATGGCGTGTTATTTTGAATGCTTTGTATCGTTAATCCATCTGCACTTAATTCAAGAGTCAGGGCAGGAATGCTCATGGCTCTGAATCCCATAACTAAATCAGCATTTAAATACTTAAACAATCGCCATGCATCTGGCTTTGTGACAAAAGAAAATAGGCCTTTAGCTGAAGTGACTAAATCTACGCCTCCATATACAAGATCTCCATATTGTCTGGGGTAACCTAACATTTCAGCCCCTCCTTCATACATTTTGGATAACAGGCCTTTGTAATCTGGGTCTGAGTTGATAAAAGCTCCAGCGTTTTCCTGCATAGCGTTAAATCCATGGAACGTGATAATTAGGCCACAAAAGATGACCGGAATTCCTATAACTGCTCCCAATCCTGTACTACTAAGCGCTACGCCAGTTCCAATCATGTCAATGCCAACTCCAACTTCAGCTATACCGCCGGCGAATCCAACTTCTTTAACAAAATAAAACATAATGCCTTGGGTTTTTTGAATATCTACAACAGCATACTGCTTTGCTTTTTTCTGCCTGATTAAACCTTCTTGTTTGATTAAGTAGTCCCGTTCTTGTTTTAATTCATTTATTGCCATCGCTTTTTGTTGAGAGCTGTAATCACCATCAATTATCTCTAGTGTATTTGTGATGAAAAGAGATAGATTATTTTTAAAGTCTATTCTCACTCTGGGGTTTTGTATGAATTGAGCGGCGGTAAGGCCACTTTCAGTAACCGCGCGAGCTTCCAGTCCCCCCATGGTTCTGTAGTAATCATCCATGCGATCTTTATCATGACCAAAGATATAATCCATTTCAGAACACCCTATCTTCCCATAAGCTATAGCTTGATGTTCCCGCCGATAAATGCTCCCAAGTAATACTTTCATATTTCAATGAGACACTCTCGATGGGTTGAGCATCATTATGGGTTAGTGAGTTTGGTGAAACTAAACTCAGGTCTGCAATTGTCGCTTTAATCAGCTTTATTCTATAAAAGAGAGATTGTGTGCCAGACTTATCCGTTCTATAGGCTTCAAATACTGCATCCATCTTTTCATTGTTAGAGATAGCGAAGGCTAACAGCGGCGAGGATTTATCGATTGGCTTTTTAAAAGTTAATGGTTGGTGGTTAACATTTTGATCCCGGGATATCGCATAGGCCAGTTCGTAAATAAGAATTTGGTCACGATGGGTAGCCTGATAAGCGTTGCCAATTGAATCATATGAAGAACAGTCGCTTGAAATTAACCCCTGATTCTCACCAGTTAATGATAGATAGATATTATTCGACATTGTTATTATTCCTTTCCTAAGAGTTATTACAGACAGTGAATAACTTTATTTTTACGCCTTAGGGTCAGGAACAATAAATGAAAAGTTTTTAAATATAGGAAATCGGACTTTTATTAATATAAATAGCCTCTTCCGAAAAATAACTCTCAGAGGCTATTTAATAACGGAACATCATGCCGTTGGCGGTTCTGTCCGTGCAAAACTTTCACGTTCAAAGAGTTTTTCGACCAGCTTTACCAAATGCGGGCGGTCGACACACCAGCCAGGGGAAACCCGGCGGAAGTTGAGATAGCCCACCGCGCAAGCCACCGCGATGGTCGCCACGCAAAGTTCATCGGCATTGAGTTTTTTATCCGCAGCGTATTGTTCGAGCAGTGTCAGGCCTCGGCTGATTTTTTCGCGCTGGCGCAGGAGTTCTGTTTCAGATTGTTGCTCGATCGGGCGCTGGCGTTCGCGCACTGAAACCAGGGCGGCGTCCATTACACCGTCTGCCAGCGCTTCAATCTGGCGCATTTGCAGGGCGGCTTTTGGGTCACGGGGGATAAGGGCAGGGGCGATGTCCAAAAGCTCGAGGTATTGCGCAATAATTGGGGAATCGAACCAATACTCGCCATCGTCTGTCACCAGCGCCGGAACTTTGCCCAGCGGGTTGTATTGCGGAGTGACGCTATCAGACGTCCACGGGTTGTCGTTCACAAATTCAAACGTGATGCCCTTTTCCAGCAGGATGACGGATATTTTGCGCACGTACGGGCTGGTGTAATTACCGATAAGTTTCATTACATCGTCCATTTTCAATCGACAAAGCATAAGTATGGTTCAGGAATTATGAAGACGCCTGGGGTCGCGCGATGTTGTTTGCCGCTGCGCTGTAATTTTCTGACAAAACGAAAGGCTTTTGGCAGGTGGAGCTGCCCTGGATCACACTCGCGAAAATCCACGTAAAATATTTTGTGAATCACATCACATTTAAATAACAAAGTCTCAGCAAGTAAATGTGACTCTTATCACATAAAGGTGTCAATGATGCGCAAAAATTAGCTACTGTGTTTTTTTTACACACTAATTATGTGATCTGGATCGCCAGATCATGACTCGTCACACCCTGTAATGAGTGATCTCCATCACACTAATTTCCATGCGCTGGACACCTTAACGATTCAGTGCCAGATTTGCCTCACTTAGAGCATCTGGCAGCACTGCTTGCCACCACATTAACAATAAACCTCGGGCTGCTTTCCCAGCACGTAAACACAACAAGGGGTGTGCGTATGTCATCCGATATCAAGATCAGAGTGCAAAGCTTTGGTCGTTTCCTGAGCAACATGGTAATGCCAAACATCGGCGCATTCATCGCCTGGGGTATTATCACCGCTTTATTTATTCCAACCGGATGGTTGCCAAGCGAGACGCTGGCGAAACTGGTCGGCCCGATGATTACTTACCTGCTGCCGTTGCTCATCGGTTATACCGGTGGTCGCTTAATCGGTGGCGACCGTGGTGGTGTGGTCGGCGCAATCACAACCATGGGTGTTATCGTCGGTGCGGATATGCCGATGTTCCTCGGCGCGATGATTGCGGGTCCTCTGGGCGGCTGGGCGATTAAACATTTCGACGCATGGGTAGACGGCAAGATTAAATCCGGCTTTGAAATGCTGGTGAACAACTTCTCCGCTGGCATCATCGGTATGATTCTGGCGATTCTGGCGTTCATGGGTATCGGCCCTGCGGTTGAAGTCCTGTCCAAGGTTCTGGCGGCAGGCGTTAACTTCATGGTTGTCCATGACATGCTGCCACTGGCTTCTATCTTCGTAGAACCAGCGAAAATCCTGTTCCTGAACAACGCAATCAACCACGGTATCTTCTCGCCGCTGGGTATTCAGCAGTCCCACGAACTGGGCAAATCAATCTTCTTCCTGATTGAAGCTAACCCAGGTCCAGGTATGGGCGTGCTGATGGCGTACATGTTCTTCGGTCGTGGTAATGCTAAGCAGTCTGCGGGCGGCGCGGCAATCATCCACTTCCTGGGCGGTATCCACGAAATTTACTTCCCATATGTGCTGATGAACCCACGTCTGATCCTGGCCGTTATCCTCGGCGGTATGACTGGCGTGTTCACTCTGACTCTGCTGAACGGCGGCCTGGTTTCCCCGGCATCCCCGGGTTCCATCCTGGCAGTTCTGGCGATGACACCAAAAGGTGCGTACTTCGCGAACATTGCAGCAATTGTTGCAGCAACCGCAGTCTCCTTCGTGGTATCAGCAATCTTGCTGAAAACCAGCAAAGTGAAAGAAGAAGATGATATCGAAGCAGCAGCTCGCCGTATGGCTGAGATGAAAGCAGAATCCAAAGGGGCTACAGCGCCACTGGCGGTAGGTGCAGGTTTGTCTAACGACCTGAGCCACGTGCGCAAAATCATCGTGGCATGTGATGCAGGCATGGGTTCAAGTGCGATGGGTGCGGGTGTGCTGCGCAAGAAAGTGAACGATGCGGGCCTGAAAAATATCTCTGTAACCAACTGTGCAATCAACAGCTTGCCAGACGATGTTGACCTGGTTATTACGCACCGTGACCTGACAGAGCGCGCTATGCGCCAGGTGCCACAGGCACAGCATATTTCCCTGACCAACTTCCTCGACAGCAGCCTGTACGCCAACCTGACCGAGCGTCTGGTGGCCTCTCATAACCTGAGCGAGAAAGAAGTTAAGGTCATGAGCAGCCTGGAAGACAGCTTCGTTGCTGACGAAGAGATGCTGTTCCGTCTGGGCGCTGGCAACGTGTTCCTCGGCCTGACGGCTGCCACCAAAGAAGAAGCCATTCGCTTTGCCGGTGAGCAACTGGTGAACGGCGGTTACGTTCAGCCTGAATATGTGGATGCGATGTTTGAGCGTGAAAAACTGACCCCAACTTATCTGGGCGAAGGTATTGCGGTTCCACACGGTACGGTTGAAGCGAAAGACCGCGTACTGAAAACCGGCGTCGTATTCTGCCAGTATCCACACGGTGTTCACTTCGGTGAAGAAAGTGAAGATATTGCCCGCCTGGTTATCGGTATTGCCGCTCGCAATAACGAACACATCCAGGTTATCACCAGCCTGACCAACGCGCTGGATGATGAGTCGGTGATTGATCGCCTGGCGAATACTACCAGCGTTCAGGAAGTTCTCGATTTGCTGGCCGGTAAGAAGTAGCAGTGGTGGTGCGGGTGGCTACGGTC
>NZ_JMPI01000069.1 GCF_000735355.1 Buttiauxella agrestis ATCC 33320 | reverse complement strand
TTGTTTAAATCAAAATAACCTCACCCGAACCCTCTCGGGTAATTCAAATTTAAGAAGGTGAACGACATGAAAGCATTACATTTTGGCGCAGGTAATATCGGCCGTGGCTTTATCGGGAAACTGCTGGCAGACGCGGGTATTCAACTGACCTTCGCTGACGTTAACCAAACCGTGCTGGACGCGCTCAACGAGCGCCACAGCTATCAGGTTCATGTGGTGGGTGAGCAAGAGCAAATCGATACTGTTTCTAATGTGAATGCCGTCAGCAGCATCGGCGACGATGTTGTTACGTTGATTGCCGACGTTGCCCTTGTGACCACCGCCGTCGGCCCGGTTGTGCTGGAGCGCATCGCGCCAGCCGTGGCAAAAGGTCTGGTTCTGCGTCGTGCTAACGGCAATGAAAAACCCCTGAATATTATTGCCTGCGAAAACATGGTGCGCGGCACCAGCCAGCTGAAAGCTCACGTGATGAAGGCACTTTCTGAAGATGATCAGGCTTGGGTTGAGCAGCATGTAGGTTTCGTTGATTCTGCTGTGGACCGTATCGTTCCACCGTCAGAATCTGCCACCAATGACCCGCTTGAAGTGACTGTTGAAACCTTCAGCGAGTGGATTGTGGATAAAACCCAGTTCAAAGGTGAGCTGCCTAACATTCCTGGCATGGAACTGACTGATAACCTGATGGCGTTTGTTGAGCGCAAACTCTTCACGCTGAATACCGGGCATGCTATAACCGCATACCTTGGTCAACTGGCCGGTCATCAGACCATTCGCGATGCCATTCTCGATGAGAGAATCCGGGCGGTCGTGAAGGGTGCGATGGATGAAAGCGGCGCGGTGCTGATCAAGCGTTATGGCTTTGATGCAGAAAAGCACGCAGCCTACATCCAGAAAATCCTTGGTCGTTTCGAGAACCCGTATCTGAAAGATGATGTGGAGCGCGTAGGCCGCCAGCCGCTGCGTAAATTAAGTGCGGGCGACCGTCTGATTAAGCCGCTGTTGGGCACTATCGAATACGGTTTACCGCACCAATTCCTGGTTGAAGGTATTGCCGCGGCGATGCATTACCGCAGCGCAGAAGATCCGCAAGCGCAAGAACTGGAAAAACTGCTGGCAGAAAAAGGCCCGCAAGCAACACTTGCCGAAATCTCCGGCCTTGATGCTCACAGCGATGTGGTGGCAGAAGCGTTGAAGGCATACAGCAACAAATAGTGATGGAAAGCGGGTGCAGCAAGAAGTGGCTGCACCCAATAATACTTTTAGTAATGTAGGCAAAGATGGAAGAAACCCAAGCCTTTGAAAACCGTGTGCTTGAGCGTCTTAATGCCGGGAAAACCGTACGTAGCCTGCTGATTGCCGCTGTCGAACTTCTTACCGAAGCGGTGAATATTCTGGTGTTGCAGGTCTTCCGTAAAGACGATTATGCAGTGAAATACGCGGTTGAACCGTTGTTGGATGGCGATGGCCCGTTAGGGGATCTTTCCGTGCGTCTCAAACTTATCTACGGTCTTGGCGTGCTCAATCGCGTCGAGTACGAAGATTGTGAGTTGATAATGGCACTGCGAGAAGAGTTGAACCACGACGGTAACGAATATAATTTTACCGATGATGAGATGCTCGGCCCGTTCGGTGAATTGCATTGTGTTTCAGCCCTGCCGCCAACGCCAAAGTTTGTGGATGGCAGCGATCCTGAGCTGTTTGCTATGCAAAAACAGCGTTACCAGCAAATCGTTCGTTCGACGATGGTGCTCTCTTTGACCGAGCTGATCTCGCGGATCAGCTTAAAAAAAGCCTTCCAGAAGTAATTCTGACCGAACTCCCTTTTCGCCCTCTTACGCCGAATGGTGTATCCTTGCCAGCAATGAAAGTTATTCACGGTTAATCAAAAATGAAAGAAATCGAAAAAGCAGAAATCAAACGCCTGAGCGATCGCCTCGATCTTATCCGTCACGAGATGCCAGAACTGCATCTGATCAACGACGCTGAAAAGTACGCTGAGATGGAAAAAGAGAAAGCGAAGCTGGAAATTGAGATCGTGCGCCTGCAAGCGGTGCGCAACCAGAAGCTGAGCAAAGAAGCACAAAAACTGATGGCACTGCCGTACAAACGTCCAATCACCAAGAAAGAACAAGCCAACATGGGCGCTCTGAAAAAAGCGGTACGTGGCCTGGTTATCGTCCATCCAATGACGGCGCTAGGCCGTGAGATGGGTCTCGAAGAAATGACTGGTTTTTCTAAGACTGATTTCTAATCTGGCTTTAGTCAATATGTCGGGGGCGCTGCGCTTGCCCGACCTACTGGTTATCGTTCGTAGGGCGGATAAGCGCAAGCGTCATCCGCCAACAATCAATTACTTCAATACCTGCGGGTTCACACAGTTCTCTTTCACATCTCCTGTCAGCGCCGCAATCAAATTATCTACCGCACATGCAGCCATGTTGTAGCGAGTTTCGTGCGTCGCAGAACCGATGTGCGGAAGCGCCACGACGTTCGGCAAGCTAAGCAAAGGTGAGTCCACCGGTAGCGGCTCCTGCTCAAAGACATCCAGCCCAGCGGCGTGAATTTTGCCGTCAACCAGTGCCTGAATTAACGCTTTTTCGTCAACCACCGGGCCACGTCCGGCGTTAATCAAAATCGCTGAAGATTTCATTTTCGCCAGCTGTTCAGCGCCAATCAGATGATACGTTTCATCGGTCAACGGCAGGGAAATACAGACGAAATCGGATTCGGCCAGCAGGGTGTCAAGGTCGCAATAACGGGCATTAAAGCGGTCTTCAGCTTCCTGATGATGGCGACGCGCGTTATACAGAATCGGCATGTTAAAGCCAAAGTGCGCACGTTGCGCCAGCGCCAGGCCAATACGGCCCATGCCTAAAATACCCAGCGTTTTATGGTGCACGTCGATTCCAAACCAGTCCGCGCCGATGCTGCCTGTCCACTCGCCAGCTTTGACACGTTCTGCCACTTCTACCGCACGGCGAGCGGTCGCCAACACCAGTGTCATCATGGTATCCGCGACGGTTTCAGTCAGCACGGTTGGCGTATGCATCAGTGCGATACCGCGTGAGGTCAGCGCGTCCACATCAAAATTGTCGTAGCCAACGGAAACGGTAGAGGCGGCGCGCAGCTTAGGTGTATGAGACAAAAACTCTTTACCCACCGTTTCACTGGAACCCAAAATCCCTTCAGCTTTGGCAAAAGCATCGGCGTGTTGCTGGAGATTTTCAGGGCTGAGGGAACTGACTTGAGTGACGCTGAAGTGACTTTCAAGACGGGCAAGCAGGTCGTCAGGTAACGTTTTATAGAGGATGACGGACGGCTTCATGACGTTCTCCGTTAACAGTTAAATACAACCGGGCGGTGCAACGACCGCCCGGATTGAGCGATCAGGCGTGGTGTGCTGCCGCTGGAACTTGTTGGTTTGTCGCAGGTTTCACTATCAGAGTTAGCCACACTGACGCGAGCAATGCTACCCCCATAAAAATGTAGGATGCAGACGGGCTGCCGGTTGCCCCGTTGAGGTAGCCAACAAACCAGGAGCCGACAAACGAACCGAGCGCACCCATACTGTTGATTAATGCCATCGCGCCACCTGCAACATTGCGTGGCAGCATTTCAGGAATAATGGCGAAGAATGGGCCATACGGCGCATACATGGCGGCACCGGCAATCACAAGCAAAGTGTAGGAAACCCAGAAATGATCGGCACCAACCAGCCAGGAGCCGAGAAATGCCAGCGCGCCAATCAGCAGTAGCGGCCAGACAAACAGCTTACGGTTCTGCATTTTGTCCGAAGCCCATGAAACCACAATCATCGCGATAGTTGCCGCCAGATAAGGAACCGATGACAACCAGCCAACTTCCACCATGCCCATGCCCGCCGTCCCTGCACCTCGGATGATTGACGGCAGCCACAATACAAAGCCGTATACACCAATACTCCAGCAGAAATATTGCATACACAGCAGCACGACATTACGCGAACGGAACGCTTCGCTGTAGTTGCGCACCGCTTTAATCCCTTGCTGTTCTTTTTCCAGTTGAGCCTGCAACGCGGATTTTTCTGCATCAGACAACCAGCCAACTTGCGCAGGTTTATCTTTTACCAGCATCCACCAGGCGAATGCCCAGATAACGGCCGGGATACCTTCGAAGATAAACATTTCACGCCAGCCAAAGGCCTGAATCAGATAGCCCGAAACCACCGACATCCACAGCACTGTGACCGGATTACCGAGTATTAAGAAGGTGTTAGCCCGTGAGCGTTCAGACTTAGTGAACCAGTTACTGATGTAAATCAGCATTGCGGGCATCACGGCCGCTTCTACCACGCCGAGGATAAAGCGAATCGCCGCCAGCGCGGGGATATTGCTAACCATGCCGGTGAGTGACGCGCAACCGCCCCACAAAATCAGGCAAACGAAGATCAGTTTGCGTACGCTGCGGCGTTCGGCGTACATCGCGCCGGGGATCTGGAAGAAGAAATAACCGAGGAAAAACAGCGCTCCAAGCAGGGAGGAAATCCCTTTGGTGATACCGAGATCGTCGTTGATACCTGCGGCGGAAGCAAAACTAAAGTTGGCACGGTCGAGGTACGCCAGGCTGTACGTGATAAACACGATTGGCATGATGTACCACCAACGTTTTGGCGCGATTGTCTTTGATGCAAGGGAATGGGTTTTCATGGGCTTGCCTCTATGTTGAGGAGAGTCGCATCATGCCGGGTGTAGGGCACAGCGGATGCAGTCTTTGTTTATTCGCCAAGCGAGCTACGGGTCGGTAACCCTTCGCTATCGCCGATGACTTGAATTGCCAGTGAGCCGATTTTATTCCCGCGGCTGACGGCATGTTCTAAGGTTTTCCCTTCAAGCAGGGCGCTTATCACGCCCACTGCAAAACCGTCGCCTGCGCCGACGGTATCGACGACGTTCTCGACTTTTACCGCACTTACTGCCCCTTTATCACCTGAGGCCGTTTTGTACCATGCGCCGTCAGCACCCGTTTTCAGCACCACGGTCTTAACGCCGTGGTCGAGATAGAAATCGGCAATCGCTTCTGGCGTTTTATGCCCGGTCAGAATGGCACCTTCGCTTACTCCTGGCAGCACCCAGTCTGCCTGGAAGGCGAGTTGATTCAATCGTTTCACCATTTCGGCTTCACTCTTCCAGAGCACCGGGCGCAGATTAGGGTCGAACGAAATGGTTTTCCCTTGCTGCTTCATCACGCGAGCAGCGTGATTGAGCAGTTCTAATGAACTATCCGACAGCGCTGCCGCCACGCCGCTTAAATGTAGATGGCGTGCCGAGCCAAAATACTCTTCATCAAAATCAGCGGTAGAAAGATGACTGGCCGCCGATCCTTTACGAAAGTATTCCACAATGGGATCGGTTCCATTTTCTGCTTTAGATTTAAGTTGAAAGCCTGTAGCAAAGCGCTCGTCTGTCGTCACGCCACGGCTGTCGATATTCTCTTTCGCCAGTTGTTGCAGCACATAGCGACCAAAAGAGTCGTTGCCCACCCGGCTGACCCAGCCCACTTTCAGGCCAAGACGCGCAAGCCCCGTGGCAACGTTTAACTCCGCTCCCGCCACGCGCTTAACGAACTGTTCTGCGGCGGCTAAATCACCGCTTTGGCTGGCGACAAACATCGCCATCGCTTCACCTATGGTGATGACATCAAGTTGGGTCGACATCGCTTACTCCTCGCGTAATAAGTTGACGTAATGGCGCGTAACAGCCGTCAGGTCTCGGCCTTCGAGCGGGAATTCAATTCCGCGCGGCGCATCGGCTGGCAGGTTGTTCAGTAATTCAAGCCAGCGCGGTTCCGCGTCATCGAGCGCGATCGCCCGGTAGTGGTAATGGTGTGCCACGGCGGCTTTGACGTGGATATAGCTGACTAACGGTGCAAGCACGCGGGCTGCGGCTTCCGGGGATTCATCGACCCACAGCCAGTTGGCCATATCAAATGTCAGCGTCACTGGAAGGTTTAGCACATTACAGGCGGCCTGGAAGCGCTGCATTGGCGCGAGTTTTCCGCAATTTGTTTGATCGTTTTCGACGACCAGAGGCACGTTTGTTTTCTCAAGCCACTGTTGTAAAAGTGAGAACTGTTGGCTGCCACGGAAGTGACCAAGAGACAGTTTCAACCAGCTCGCGTTGAGCTGGTGGGCTTCGAGCAGCAAAGAAGGGATCAGCGGATTGAGTTTACCATCTTCAACAAACAGCGGTTCCGGCGCGGAATAACAGGCATCGAGTCGGTGTTCAGCAATTTGCTGGGCAAGCGCAGGCAAGGCATCAAGCTGAATGTGATTTAATAATTCGCGACGGATTTCAACACCGTCAGCTCCGGCACTGGCGATAATCGGCAACAGCGCTTGTTGGCCGCCCATTGCGGCGATGCGGTCATGCCCGTAAGCGGCGGTGACGACAATAATTTTTCTCGGCATTCGTTTCTCCGGCCAGGTTCATCAACCTAATATAACTATTACGCTAAATGGAACCGGTTCCAAAGAAAAGCCAGGCATGTTCAATTTATGATCGCTATCACGAACATTGATTAACGGACGGTTGAACCGCGAACGATTAATTCGCCGGAAAAGACCTGTTCATAAACGGTGTCGCTGCCGCCTTCAATGCGCTTCACAACCTGTTGAAGCGCGGCGTAACCAATCTGCCAGGTCGGCTGTTTAAGAGTGGTGATGCCGACTCCGGCAAGCTCCGCCCATTCGAGTTCATCGAAGCCAAGCAGGCCTATATCGCTGCCCCAGTGCAGGCCGATGCGGCGCAGTGAACGGGCCACCTGAAGGGTAAGCGCACCATTCGCTGAAATCACCGCTTTGCGCATACCACGGTGCGCGGAATGGAACTGGCGCAGGGTATTGTCCATCAAATCGGCTTCGTGCAAAGGCACTTCGGCGTTTTCGGCAACAATGCCTGGGTAGCGTTTGAGAGTGGCGTGAAACGCATTCAGGCGCTCGCGGCGAGTGTTCACTGTGCCGAGCGGTTCGCTGAGGAAAAGAATAGCTTCAAAGCCTTGTTCGACCAGGTGTTCAGTCGCCGTAGTTGCCGCCTGGCTGTTATCTAAGCCTACAACATCACAGGCAAAATCGGGAATTTTGCGGTCAATCAGCACCATCGGAAGGGCCGATTGTTGCAGGCGATTTAACCCTTCTTCGCGCATGCCCACGGCGTTGACCACAATTCCTTCCACCTGATAACTGCGCAGCAAATCGAGATAATGCAGCTCCTGATCCACTTCGTTATTGGTGTTACAGACCAGCGGCGTAAAGCCCTTTTCACGGCAGGCGGCTTCGATACCGCACAACACATCGACGGAGTAGGGATTGGTGATATCGGCGATGATCAGGCCAATTAAGCGGGTTCGCCCACGTTTTAGGCCGCGAGCCATTTGGCTTGGGCGGTAATCGAGTTCGGCAATCGCCGTTTCAATGCGCAAACGAAGATCGTCTGACAGCACATTTTGCTCGCCGTTAAGATAGCGGGAAACACTGGTTTTTCCGGTCTTTGCCGCTTTCGCGACGTCGCTTATCGTGGGGCGTGCAGCCTTGCTGTTCATGGTTTTCTCCGAAGGGTAACTTTCTGGAGAGTAACATAATTTATAAGGGCTGGTGGATGGCGCTGGCGCTTATCCACCCTACAAAGGCCTGGTGTTTCGTAGGTCGGATAAGCGTAAGCGTCATCCGGCACCCATCCAAAGATCTCAACTGGTCCTTTATCAGCCTCACTCTGTCCGTTTTTGGTATTAGCAACCACGCTAACCCCTGCCACAATGGCTTTACACCCAAAGTGAAGGAGTCCGAAAATGTCCCGTTCCGCTCTGATCAATATCGACACGCAGCAATCTTTTTTCCATCGCGATTACTGGCAAGAAGATGACTTTCCGGCATTCCAGCAGGCTATTTCGCAACTCATTTCTGGCTGCCAGGATTTGAAAATTCCTGTGGTGGATATCTTCCATGTTGACGATCAAAGCCCGTTTTCACTTGAATCAGGCTACGTTAAACCGATGCCTTTCTTGCAGCATCAGGCAAATGTGACATTCCAGAAACACGTGCATAACGCATTTACCGATACAGGCCTCGATCTCTGGTTACGTAGCCGTGATATTAACCACCTGATTATCTGCGGGATTCGCACCGAACAGTGTTGCGAAACCACTACGCGAGTGGCGTCGGATTTGGGTTATCGCGTTTCATTTGTCAGTGAGGCGATGCTCACCTTCCCGATGAGCTGGAAAGGGGTTACGCTGGATACGCAAACCCTGCGCCACCGCACTGAAACCGTGCTGGCAGGGCGATTTGCGGAAATTCAAACCGTTGCCGAGTGCCTGGAGTCATTATCGTGAGTATTGGGGTCTGGTTCGTTGTTTTGCCTGGTGTTTTGTCACTCGATTTAACCGGCCCTGCGGAAACGCTGAAGCTTGCGGGGGATGCCTTTCACCTGCATTTCATTGGCCCGGACCCACACGTTTCCACCTCCATCGGACTGAACTTTTCTGGCATCGAACCGCTGCCAGAAAGTTTCCCGCCAGGCAGTTTGCTGGTGCTGCCTGGGGTTTGTGATTCAAACCGCTACTTTGACACGCCGCAGGCTGAAGCGGTGCGCCGTTGGCTGACGCGCCTGCAACCGCAGATTCACAGCCAGCAACTCAATTTAATGTGCGTCTGTTCCGGTTCGTTGCTGGCGGCGAAAGCCGGGCTGATGAATGGCGTGCAGTGCACCACCCATCACGATGTGCTGGCGCGATTACGCGCTGCGGCACCCACCGCGCAGGTGAAAGAGAACCGCATTTTTATCGAAGATCGGGGCATCTGGACCAGCGCTGGAATCACTTCCGGCATCGATCTTTCGCTGCATCTGATTAACCGCTATTGCGGGCCGAAACCCGCGCTGGATGTGGCGCGTGAGATGGTGGTGTGGTTCCGCCGTTCGGGCGACGACCCGCAACTATCGCCGTGGCTGCGCTACCGTAACCATATTCATCCGGCAGTGCATCGTGCTCAGGATTTGCTTTCGGCAGCACCCGAATCAGCGTGGGATGTGCAGGAAATTGCTGACAAAGTTCATGTCAGCTCACGCCATTTGGCGCGGCTTTTTCAGCAGCATTTGGGGATTTCGGTGCGGGATTATTTAGAACAGTTGCGCCTGGCGGTGGCCGAACAGCGCTTGTTGCAAGGGCAGCGTATGGAGCAGGCGGCGATTGCGGCGGGGTTTTCTTCCCCCCGCCAGTTGCATCGCGCCCGGATGCGCAATGCTCATTAAAACGGAGTGAGCAAGTTTTCCAGAGCGCCTTGCCTGTTCTTGTCCCAGCTAAAGAAAGCGCGGAACCACTGGCTCTCGGTCTGCGACGTGAAGCTTTCGACTTCCCAGTTATCTTTATACAGCGCGTACAGATTGCACAGCGTATGCCAAAGGCTGTAGAGCATCACCAGCAAGGCCACCACGACTGCGGCGTAGACCCACCATTCCTGGGCAGGCGGCCAGCGAAATATCGTCCAGCCGATGATCGTTGCCTGTAGCGCCGCGCGAAGTAAAAATCCTTTCAGGAAGAACTGCGTGGCCCGTTGCGTGCTGTAGAAAAACGGGTTGCTTAAGTGCCGACGTTTTTCCTGAACCGGGATGCCTCTCACGAAAACCAGCCAGTCATGCGTCTCACGGTTACTGCGCACCGCGCCCTGTTCGGTCAAGGTGTTAAGCCGGATAGAAATTAAAACCGGGAAAACAATACCGATCACCATCAGGTAGAGAAACGGTGCCTGGCAGCCGAAAAAATTCAGCCCAAAACATAGCGTTGCCCACAGCAAATATTTGACGGAATAGAAGTAAAGCGACGTCACTTGATAATTCATTGCTTCATCCATTGATGTCCACAATTTATGTGCGCTTACTTTACTCCCGTCTTTTATTTAGCTCACCATTTTTCGGGTGTCGATGCGTTGCAATACCATGGAAAGTAACAAACTTCCGGCCAGCGTGACGCCGAAAATCCACAGAATATCGAGCACCGGAGAGCTTGTGATTTGGTAACCGTGGGTGCGCAAGAAGTGGATTATCAGCGCATGGAAGCCGTAAATTCCCAGCGAGTGTTGCGAGATTAATGTCAGCCCCGGCAACGGGCGGCTGTTGAGGCAATTTTTTACCAGCACCAGCAAACCGATCGCGGCGATAAACACCAGCGGCCCGCAATAAACATAAAAGGTATCGGCAAAATTACCGTTCACTTCTAACTGGTGGCGCGTGCCCGTCGAAATCGAAAAAATACACAGCACAAAAATTCCGGCGGCCAGCCCGCTAATCCAGCGTTTGTCCGTCTCGAACATGCCTATCGCGCGCCCCAGCAAGCCATACAGCACGTAATAAAACGTGTCGCCGCGAATGTATAAATTAATCGGCAGCCATTTAAAGCCATCCAGCGTTTGCGGCACGGTGTTGGGATTGGCGACAACGCCTAGCAACACCATCAGCCCAAGAATCACCGTTGCGTTGACTTTTTTCACCTGAATCAAAGGCGACAGAAGGTAGATGACCATGATCGCAAAGAAGAACCACAGGTGATAAAACACCGGTTTTTGCAGGATATAGCGCAGAGAAAGTCCGGCATTAATTGGCGTGAAGAGTTTGATGTAGATAAGCGCAATCACGCTGTAAAACAACAAGCATGTGACGATGCGCAAAAAGTGACGCTGCTGCGCACTGCGCTCTCCAAAAAACAGATAACCTGAAATCATGAAGAACAGCGGGACGCTGACGCGGGATGCCGAATTCAGTACGTTCGATAAATCCCAACTAAACGGACTGACGATATTTGCGTTGGTGATGTACCAGGTCGTGGTATGAATCATGACGACCATCAGGCATGCAATTCCACGCAGGTTGTCAATCCAGTTAATTTTTTGCTGCTGCATGGGTTCCTCTGGTGTTGTTGACCGTGATTTATCTGAGTTTTGTCTTCGTGCTCTTGCCAGATATAAAGTGGATTTGCAGAATGCGGAATACCTGTTAATTATTGAATAACAATAACGATTTTAACGTACACATAACTAATGATGATGCCAAAAATAAAAAATTGCCGTTGGCTGCTAATTTTTACCGCCGTGTTACTCAGTGCCTGTAGTCATTCGGAACAACACCCACAATACGCGCAAGTCGCTCAGCATCCGGCCATCCAGGGCGAAGCGATGATCGAAACCTGCAAAGGAGAAGCGGCGCATCGTTACAACACGCGCGCCGATCGCATCAGCGTAGTGGATTTTAAACAGTATCAGGGGAGCTATGAGATTCTTGGCAGCACCACGCGCCGGGAAGGATTCACCTGCTCCTTTGACGAAAGTGGTCAATTCTTGCACCTTTCGACGACATAAAGCCGCAACGCAAGGCAAACGCACGTGCATTCGGGCTGTATATCTTGCCATCAAAAGGTATACTGGCCGCTTCTCTTTTTAACCCTCTCGAACGCGTGCGAAATCAACATGCAAAAGTTTGATACCAAGACCTTTCAAGGCCTGATCCTGACTTTACAGGACTACTGGGCTCGCCAGGGCTGCACCATTGTTCAACCTTTGGACATGGAAGTCGGCGCCGGCACCTCTCACCCAATGACCTGCCTGCGGGCTTTAGGGCCAGAGCCGATGGCGACTGCGTACGTGCAGCCATCTCGCCGTCCTACCGATGGCCGTTACGGTGAAAACCCGAACCGCTTACAGCACTACTATCAGTTCCAGGTGGTGATCAAGCCTTCTCCTGACAACATTCAGGAGCTGTACCTTGGGTCGCTTAAAGAGCTGGGTATGGACCCAACTATTCATGACATTCGCTTCGTAGAAGACAACTGGGAAAACCCAACGCTGGGTGCCTGGGGTCTGGGCTGGGAAGTGTGGCTTAACGGCATGGAAGTGACGCAGTTCACTTACTTCCAGCAAGTTGGCGGCCTGGAATGTAAGCCTGTAACCGGTGAAATCACTTACGGTTTAGAGCGTCTGGCGATGTACATCCAGGGCGTAGACAGCGTTTATGATCTGGTCTGGAGCGACGGCCCGCTGGGTAAAACCACTTATGGCGACGTGTTCCACCAGAACGAAGTTGAGCAATCAACTTACAACTTCGAACACGCCGATGTGGAATTCCTGTTCTCCTGCTTCGAGCAGTATGAGAAAGAAGCGCAGCACCTGCTGGCGCTGGAAAACCCGCTGCCACTGCCTGCTTACGAACGCATTCTGAAAGCCGCGCACAGCTTTAACCTGCTTGATGCCCGCAAGGCCATCTCGGTTACCGAGCGCCAGCGCTACATTCTGCGTATTCGTACTCTGACCAAAGCCGTGGCCGAAGCCTATTACGCTTCTCGTGAAGCGCTTGGCTTCCCGATGTGCAATAAGAATAAATAAGAGGCTGCCATGTCTGAAAAAACTTTTCTGGTGGAGATTGGCACTGAAGAGCTGCCACCAAAAGCCCTGCGCAGCCTGGCTGAATCCTTCGCTGCGAACGTTACAGCGGAACTGGATGCGGCGAATCTCGCTCACGGCGAAGTAAAATGGTTTGCGGCACCACGCCGTCTGGCGCTGAAAATTTCCAACCTGGCTGAGTCTCAGCCTGACCGTGAAGTTGAAAAACGTGGTCCGGCAATTTCTGCGGCATTTGACGCAGAAGGCAAGCCAAGCAAAGCCGCTGAAGGCTGGGCGCGTGGTTGTGGCATTACGGTTGAACAGGCAGAGCGTCTGGCGACGGATAAAGGCGAGTGGTTGATGTACCGCGCCCATGTTAAAGGCGAAAGTGCGCAAGCCCTGCTGCCTGCGATGATTGCCACCGCGCTGACCAAACTGCCGATTCCAAAACTGATGCGCTGGGGCGATAACAACACCCAATTCGTGCGTCCGGTTCACACCGTGACTCTGCTTCTGGGCGATGAAGTGATTCCGGCCACTATTCTGGGTATCGCGTCTGACCGTGTTATTCGCGGCCACCGCTTTATGGGCGAGCCGGAATTCACAATTGATAACGCCGACCAGTACCCTGAAATTCTGTTCACGCGTGGCAAAGTTATTGCCGACTACGAACAGCGTAAAGCGGTGATCAAAGAAGGCGCTGAAGAAGCGGCTCGCAAGATTGGCGGTAATGCTGACCTGAGCGAAAGCCTGCTCGAAGAAGTGACTTCTCTGGTGGAATGGCCAGTTGTTCTGACCGCGAAATTCGAAGAGAAATTCCTCGCCGTTCCTGCGGAAGCGCTGGTTCACACCATGAAAGGTGACCAGAAGTACTTCCCGGTGTACGCCAACGACGGCAAATTGCTGCCGAACTTTATCTTTGTTGCCAACATCGAGTCGAAAGACCCTATTCAGATTATCTCTGGTAACGAGAAAGTTGTGCGTCCACGCCTGGCAGATGCAGAGTTCTTCTTCAACAGCGACCGTAAAAAGCGCCTCGAAGACAACTTGCCGCGTCTGGAAACCGTCCTGTTCCAACAACAGCTCGGTACGCTGCGTGACAAAACTAACCGCATCGAAGCCCTTTCAGGTTGGATTGCTGGCCAGATTGGCGCTGATGTTAACCACGCCACTCGCGCCGGTTTGCTGTCTAAATGCGACCTGATGACCAACATGGTGTTCGAGTTTACCGACACCCAGGGCGTGATGGGCATGCACTATGCGCGTCACGACGGCGAAGCCGAAGACGTTGCTGTTGCGCTCAACGAGCAGTATCAGCCGCGTTTCGCGGGCGACGAACTGCCGTCTAACTTGGTGGCTTGCTCAGTTGCGATTGCCGATAAAATGGATACCCTCGCGGGCATCTTCGGTATCGGTCAGCATCCAAAAGGCGACAAAGACCCGTTTGCTCTGCGTCGTGCTGCCCTTGGTGTTCTGCGTATCATCGTTGAGAAAAACCTGCCGCTGGATCTGCAAACTCTGACCGAAGAGGCCGTGCGCCTTTACGGCGAGAAGCTGACTAACCAGAAGGTTGTCGACGAAGTCATCGACTTTATGCTGGGCCGTTTCCGCGCCTGGTATCAGGAAGAAGGCCACAGCGTGGATACTATCCAGGCCGTGCTGGCGCGTCGTCCAACCAAACCTGCTGATTTCGATGCGCGCATGAAAGCGGTTTCGCACTTCCGTACCCTGGAAGCGGCGTCAGCTTTGGCGGCTGCGAACAAGCGTGTATCTAACATTCTGGCGAAGTCAGACGAAACGCTGCAAGACCACGTACGCGCTTCTGTTCTGAAAGAAGCGGAAGAAATGGATCTCGCCCGTCAGCTGGTTATCCTGCGCGATAAACTGGAGCCGTTCTTCGCTGAAGGCCGCTATCAGGAAGCGTTAGTAGAACTGGCCGCGTTGCGTGAGCCAGTCGATAAGTTCTTCGACAAAGTGATGGTGAACGCAGAAGATAAAGAGCTGCGTATCAACCGTCTGACGCTGCTGGCTAAACTGCGCGAGCTGTTCTTGCAGGTTGCAGATATTTCGTTGCTTCAGTGACGGTATAGCGTTGAATAAAAAAACCCGCCTCGGCGGGTTTTTTTATGGCTAAAACTCAGCGAACAACCAGCACAGAACACCTCGCGTGGCGAACCACGGCTGCAGCGTTTGAACCAAGTAAATAAGTCGACATGCTAGGTCGGTGAGAGGCGAGAATAATCACGTCGGCATCAATATCTTCGGCAAGCCCGAGGATATGATCTTTTGGTGTACCGCTCAGAACATGCTTTTCGATACGGTCGTCCGGAATCTTAAACTTAGCGATGATATCGCTCAGTGTTTCCAGGGCAGCCGCCTCCCTTTCTCTGGCATCCGGCGCAATCGAAGCATAACCCAGGCCGTAAGAGGCAAAATAGGTATAGTCGGGGATAACGGCCAGGAAGTGGATTGTGGCATCGTCGAGCTTTGCATAGTTTTCAACATGCGGAATGACCTGTTTGGTCAGTTCCATTTCAGAGATATCGATAGGAACGAGGATTTTCTTAGACATACAACCTCCTGTTGATTGCTTGTGATAACCCTCTTTAATTTATGGTTAATATTTGCGATTTCTGTAGTGACCTGGGTCTAAATTTGGGAAATTGTCGCGGCGTTCATGCAAAAACAACAAACCCCGCATCAGGCGGGGTTTTGGTTAAGGCAATCAGGGTACAAATGATCAAATTATTCCATCAACTGCTTACTGATGGTTGGATTCGCTTGTATCAAGCGCATCAACTTCAGTTCGGTATTGGAGGGTCTGAGTCGTTTTGATTCCCACTCCTGTACCATCGTCACGCTAACACCCATTGCGCGGGCAAAATCATCAATCTTAAGTCCGGTACTTTTTCTTAGTTGTTCAAATTCAGAAAATGCATTGGGCTTATCACTAAGAGCCATCATTTGTGGCCTGTCTTTAAACACAATCTGCTCAAGGTTGCTCAGCAGCTCAATCATTGGATCTTTATATTCCATCGAGTACTCCTCATAAATCACACAATGGACAGTGAACACGTAAGAAGCTCATTAAGAGTAGTTCGAAAAAAAGCGGGCCGATGATTTTCAGGCTAACTATTTTTTTACTGGCAGCGGCTTATGCGTTTCAGCAAAAAAACTAAGCGGCATAACGAATTGAAAACTCGGTGGAGTTGGGGAGTCAGTATAAATTTGTAAATAGATATGCAAATTATGCAAAACGGCGGGGCTAGCCCGCCGTGTACCTGTTTAAGTAAAAAAATTTGCCATCATGCTTTTTGCGTAGCTTTTTCCAGCTCGTGATTTTCTACGCGATTTGCTCCCTGCGCTCGCAGGCCCGCCCAGGATTTCACCATCAGCGCAGTGGCAGAAAGCACTGCCGGAATCGCCAGTAACATGAAAATAGTTTTGAATGACAGCTCGGCCTGCATCAGGAATGCACCACTAAATGCCCCCAGAATACCGCCGAAACGCCCAAGCCCTAACATCCACGCCACGCCGGTTGCACGCCCTTGCGTTGGATAAAAGCCCGCTGCCAGCGCAGGCATCGACGATTGTGCGCCATTCATAATGGTGCCTGCGATAAACACCATCACACCCATTAACACCAGGCTTGAGGTCGAGAAACCGACAAGGCAGACGAACACGCCTGTCAGCAAATAACCCACCGCGACCACTTTGTTCGGGTTTAGCTTGTCCATCAACGCACCAATAATGAGCACGCCAATGCCACCGCCCAACGGGAACAGTGCGGTGATAATTGACGCCTGGCTCAGTGTTGCTCCGGTTTCACGAATCAACAGTGGCAGCCAACTGGTCAGGAGATAGAAAATCAGCAAGCCCATGAAGTAGGTGATGCACAGCATTAATGTTCCCACCAGATAACGCGGTGAGAAAATCACGCCAAGCGCTGTTTTATCTTTAATATGACCGCCCACTTCGTTCAACACGAAGCGCAGGTTTTCACCCGACGGCAACGGGGCGATACGCCGCATAATCGTGGCGATATCTTTTTGTGGCTTGTTTTTTACCACCAGATAGCGGGCTGATTCAGGAAGCCAAATCATTAGCACCACGGACAGAATCAGCGGCATCAGACCGCCGAGCACTAAAACGCTTTGCCAACCGTAATGGGGAATCATCCACGCGGAGACAAAACCGCCCATCGATGACCCAATCGGGAAGCCGACGAACATCAGGTTCACCAACAGCGCACGTTTACGCTCGGGTGCGTATTCAGACATCAATGTTGCGGCATTGGGCATGGCGGCACCAAGACCCAGACCGGTTAAAAAACGCAGCAGGGCGAGGGACGTCAGGCTGGTGGCAAAGGCGGTCAGCAAGCTAAATCCGCCGAAAACCAGAATCGAGAGCACTAACACTTTTTTGCGCCCGATACGGTCAGCCATTGGCCCGGCGGTTAACGCGCCCACCGCCAGCCCAACCAGAGCCGCACTCATTACCGGGCCAAGATCGGATTTCTGCACACCCCATTCCTGCACCAGATCAGAGGCGATAAAACCGATGATGGCGGTATCGAAACCGTCCAGAGCTACGGTAATAAAACAGAGGACGAGGATCATCCACTGGTATCTGGAAAAGCGATTGTTGTTTATAAATGCCTGAATATCAGTCGTTGTTGTCTTTGTCATAAGGCATGTCCTGTAGGATACAGAGATGTTCGATTATCGAACAATAATTCGTTAATCGTTCGTTAAATCAAACCACTCAGCAGGCTATTGGGCAATCATCCCTCCAGTGTTAGTGTGCGATTATCGTACTGATTACGTGAGTGTTGACGGAAATATTGGAATTAACCTTTTAATATTAATAGCTTGGTAGTGATTTCTCGGCGACAAAGCGACGCCGAATTTGTGAGAAAGATAACAATCATGCAACATCAATTCGCCTTAAGAGATTAATGCGAAAGGGTATCTTGCAAAGTCAGGTTGGACTATCCTTAGCAGCATTATTGGGTACGCATTTGTGCTTTGGCACTGAATGGTGAAAGGAGTAGAAAAGATGGCGACAGGTAAGTCCTGGTCACGCTGGTTTGCGCCGCTTGCGGCAATTTTAATGGTAGTGAGCTTGAGCGGTTGCTTCGATAAAGAAGGCGATCAGCGCAAGGCATTTATCGATTTCCTGCAAAATACGGCGATGCGCAGCGGTGAACGTTTGCCGACGCTGACAACCGACCAGAAAAAGCAGTTTGGCCCGTTGGTTTCTGATTACGCGATTCTGTATGGTTTCTCCCAGCAGGTGAACCAGGCGATGGACGATGGCATGCGTCCGGTAGCCGACAGCGTAAACAGCATTCGTGTACCGCAGGATTACATGACCCAGAGCGGTCCACTGCGTCAGGCGAACGGTTCTCTGAATGTGTTAGGCCAGCAAGTCCAGAATGCAAAAATGCAGGCTGACAGCGCACGTTCCACGTTGAAACAACCAGACGATCTGAAAGTGGTGTACGACAAGGTTTATGAGAAAGTGGTTATTGCTCCGGCAGAAGCCATGGCTCCGTTGATCCCAGCGGCACAAACCTTTACTGCGCAACTGGTGCAAGTGGGTGATTTCATCCAGCAGCAGGGGACTCAAGTTGGTTTCACCGCGGGTGGCATTCAGTTCCCAACGTCACAGCAAGCCAGCCAGTACAATTCGCTGATTGCGCCGCTGGCGTCACAGCATCAGGCGTTTATGCAGGCATATTCAACGGCAAAAAACTCCATGCAGTAATGGCGATTTCCCCCGCTTAATTGCGGGGGATCCCAGAGGTGGCTTGAGCTCCAGCCCTGTGGACGGCTAAAATAAACCTTGTTATTCACCCTGCTTATATGAGTTAATACATCCATCGGTTTGAAGCACAGAACCTTTAAGCAGTTTAGTAGCGCAGTCCTCAAAGAGTTATCATAGATACCCTTCGACGTGATCTACCTTCCTTTATCGCTTTAAAAATCTGTAAAACATTCCAATTGCGCCGGAAGGCAAATTTAATTTAAAAGGTAATATCTATGTCTAACAAAATGACTGGTCTCGTAAAATGGTTCAACTCTGACAAAGGCTTCGGCTTCATCACTCCTGACGATGGCTCAAAAGACGTGTTCGTACACTTCTCTGCTATCCAGAACGATGGCTACAAGTCTCTGGACGAAGGCCAGAAAGTGTCTTTCACCATCGAAAGTGGTGCTAAAGGCCCAGCTGCTGGTAACGTAACTAGCCTGTAAGGTTAGCGTTAGCAAAGCTAAGAATTTAAAAACCCGCCTCGGCGGGTTTTTTCGTATCTGGGGTTTACTCTTTCTCAACTCCCCCTACTTATTCGCAGTACGTTTTCACACTTCCTCGCCTGCTAATTTTCGTTTGTGACGCTTATCACTGATACCAATCCTCATTTACTCTAAGTTTATATATTATTGATTTTGTTATATTTATTTTGTTTATAATTTATCTAAATCACAGACAAAAAATCAATATATTCCCCCACAAGAAAAGGACTTCACCATGCCAGGAATGCCTGCTGCGCGTCAGGGTGACGCCACCTTAATCGGCGGCCCGATTGTTCAGGGCTCCCTCGGGGTGATGATTGGTGCACCCACTGGTGTGGCCTGTTCGGTCTGCCCCGGTGGTGTGGCGGTGGGCAATCCGGTCAACCCGGTGCTGGGCGCTAAAGTCCTGCCCGGTGAAACCGATATCGCCCTGCCGGCACATTTACCCTTTGTGCTCACCCGTAGCTACAGCAGTTACCGCACCGACACACCCGCCCCGGTCGGCACCTTCGGCCCGGGCTGGCAGTCGGCGATGGATATTCGCCTGCAGATTCGTTCTTCTGAGCTCATTCTTAACGATAACGGCGGGCGCAGTATTCACTTTGATGTGCTCGCGCCGGGTGCCATTGCCTGGAGTCAGTCCGAAAAACTCTGGCTCGCCCGTGGCGGAGTGGATACGCAGCCCGATAATCATCGCCTGAGCCGCCTGTGGCAGGCGCTGCCGCCAGACGTTCGGCTAAATTCACATACGTACTTTGTCGCAAACGACGCCACCGGGCCGTGGTGGATACTGGAGCCTTTTCAGCTGCCGGTTTCACCGGAAGACGTGCTGCCGCGTCCGTTGCCGCCGTTCCGTCTGTTATCCGGTCTGACTGACCGCTCCGGTAATCAGTTGCACTATCGCCGTGATGCTGAAGGGGAATTTGTCGGTCAGGTCACTGCGGTGACGGACAGCAGCGGGCGGCAGTTCCGGCTGGAGCTTGCCACGCTGCCAGCCGGTACTCGTCTTGCCGCTGTCTGGCTGGTGCGCGATGTGGCGTTTCCCGATTTACCGTCAACACCACTGGTGCGTTATGACTACAGCCCGCGCGGTGAGCTGGCGGCAGTATATGACCGGGCGGGGGTAAAAACGCGTCACTTTGAATGGCACCCGCAACATGCAGGCCTGATGGTCGCCCACCAGTACACCGGGCGGCCCGCCACTCGCTATGCCTATGACGACAGCCTGCGGGTGATTTCCCAGACCAACCCCGGCGGGCTGAATTATCAGTTCGTGTACAGCGACAACCAGACCGTCGTCACTGACAGCCTCGGGCGGGTCACCGTCTACCACTTTGGGGGAAAACGCGGCCTGAAGCGGGTCGTCAGACTCGAACAACCCGACGGCAGCGACATCCACAGTGAATTTGACGGCAGCGGACGACTGGTCAGCCAGACGGATGCTGCCGGGCGTAAAACCGAATATCAGCTGGACGTGGTGAGCGGCAACCTGCTGGCCATCTGGTATCCGGACGGCACCGTCAGCCGCTTTGATTACAACGCCCACAATCAGCTCCTCAGCACCACCGCCCCGGACGGCAGTCGCACCGCTCGTGAATATGACTCTTGCGGACGACTGACGGCACAAACCGATGCCATGGGTCATACCCGCCGCTGGCATTATGCGGATGAGAAAAGCGCACACCCCTCAGCAACCGAAGATGCGGCGGGGGGACGCCAGCAACTGGAGTGGAATGCATACGGTCTGCTCGCCTCATACACCGACTGCTCCGGGTACAAAACACAGTACCGCTATAACCGCGACAGCCAGGTCACGGAAATGAGGGCGGAAGAAGGGCTCTCCACCCGTTACGAATACGATGCCCGCGGGCGGCTTGTTGCCAGCGAAGACAACACCGGCACCCGCACCACCCGCCAGTACAACGAAGCCGGGGACCTGCTGACCATCACACATCCCGACAGCACCATCACCACACAGCGATATGACGCACGCGGCAACCTGGTTGCACAGACCCGCGGCGGACTCACCCGCCAGGCAGAGTTTGACGCTGCCGACCGGATTATCAGTCTGATAAATGAAAACGAGGCGCGCACACAGTTCCGCTATGACGTGATGGACCGGCTGGTGCACGAAACCGGGTTTGACGGGCGCGAGCATGTCTATCAGTACAGCCTGGCCGGAAAACTGATGCGCAGTGAGGACGCCGGGCTGGTCACCCG
>NZ_JMPI01000068.1 GCF_000735355.1 Buttiauxella agrestis ATCC 33320 | reverse complement strand
AGACATTCAGTGGCAGACCTACGGCCCGGGCCATCTGCTGGGTGTGAAACTCGGCGATGAACCCCTGCTCGAGCTGACCCGTACCGTCTGCACCGGGAAACCCGCCGTCAGTTCGGTGACTGGCAGTCCGCCGCTGCGTACACGCCACGCGGGCAACTGGCACAACAGTCCGTCTCAGGCCCCCATCCTGCCCTGAACCGCGATTATCACTACAGCGCCGCCGGGCTGCTGACCGGTATCCACACCGGTCACGGCGAACAGCATTACACGTATTCCCCGTCCGGACGGCTGGAGAGTGCCCAGTTGCCGGACGCCTTTATCACCACCCTGACCGACCCGGCGGGCAACCGCACTGTCACGCTTTCACACGATTTTATCCCGGCCCCTGAGGAGCGCCACCTCTGGCCGGATAACCGTACCGGCCAGGATGAACGCTACACCTACCGCTACGATAAACACGGCAACCTGAGCGAAAAACGTCGTTACCTCTCCGGCTGGACCGCCGAGGAATATGCCCCGGATGAAACTCATCACTACCATTATGACCAGAGCCACCGGCTGACACAGTACCGCCGCGAAGACGACAGCCAGACCAGCGCGCAGGGTCGCTATGTGTACGACCCGCTTGGCCGCCGGGTGGGTAAACTCACCGCCATCGTCAACCCGGTAACGAAACAGACCGACACGCAGCACAGCTGGTATGGCTGGGACGGCGACCGGCTGGTGCTGAGCGAAAGCCAGGGCACGCAGCACTACACGATTTATCAGCCCGGCAGCTTTGTGCCGCTGGTGCGGGTGGAGCAGATGAAAGCCGAAGACCACCACAGCACACTGGCTGAAAAGCTCGAACGTGACGCCGAAGTGACTTTCCCGCCGGAGCTGCACCAGCGGCTGAATCTTATTGAGCAGGAGCTGCGCAAAAACCAGCTCAGCGACGACACGGTGCAGTTCCTCAGCGCCACTGGCCTGAAAGCGGAAAACCTCGCCCTGTGGCTGGAGCCGGAGGCGGAAAGTGACCGCACAATCCACCTCTACCACTGCGACCATCTGGGCACGCCGCTGGCACTGGTGAACCGCGAAGGCCATATCGACTGGCACATCACGCTCGACCCGTGGGGCAATGTGCTCAGCGAACACAATCCGCAGAGCCTGCATCAGCCACTGAGAATGCAGGGACAGCAATACGATGAAGAGTCGGGACTGCACTACAACCGGCATCGTTATTACGATCCGCAGCAGGGACGGTATATTACGCAGGATCCGATTGGGCTGGCGGGGGGAATAAATTTATATAATTATCCTTTGAATCCCATAACAGGGAATGATCCACTTGGATTAAGCACATGGAGTAACGAGGTTGGTTCCGCATTTAATTTACCATATGAAGGTATTGGTGCTGCAATCGATGCGTCAAACGGTCCCCATTATGAACCTATCTCTGGTTCTATATCTTTAGATGGGGGATATTCTGGGGATGTTTTCACAGGAGCGAGTGATGCTTATGGATTTGGAATGACAACGAGTGAAAAGTCGCCAATTCATATGGATGCTTGCGTCTACCATACTCTTTGTGAGCATGAAGGCGTTGGAATAGCAGCAGGGTATGGAGGAACAGGCACAATATCTGAAAGTCCAATGTCTACCGGAACGGGAGATTCTGTTGGTTATATGGCAACAGGCGGTTTGTTGGGAAAACTTACGGTTTCTGGCGCTCAAGATAGCAGTGGGAACAAATCTGTATCATTGGGCTTTGGTGCAGGTGAGGGTGCGTTTGTTGGTAAAATAACGTGTAATCAATCTACTAAATGTTTGATGAATTAGGAACGTGAATGAAAAAGAATAATTATATTATAAGATCAATTATTCTGATCGTATTTTTATTTAATCTTTCAGGTTGTGATGACGGTAACGTACAGGATGTGAAAAATAAAATTCAAGTCATCCAAAATAAATACAATAATCAAGAATTTGAAGAAATATACGATCAGACTTCTAACGAATTCAAAAAAGTATCAACTAGACAGGGGTTTGTGAATTTTTTGCAAGAAAAATACTTATTATTAGGTGGGTTTAGAAGTTCAAAGGTTTTATTTATTAAAGAGAAAAATGAAAATGTTGTAAATATCACTTACTTATCTGTTTATGAAAAATATACATTAGCTGAGGATATTACCTTTAAAGATGAGGGGGATGGGAAAGGGCTTAGACTACTTCAATATACAGTCGATACTGGAGGGAAAATAGTTCCCGTAACGAAAACAGAAAGCTCAATACGAATAGATATTCCTGTTAATTAATATAACACTATTTTGCTATTCTCTGCCACTAATAAATCTCGACATTAGGGCGAAATCATGCGGTCAGGCATGAGACTGTAATTAAAATTGTGTAATTGCCTGTTTTTGATATGTTCACTCCAGCAACGGAGACAGGTAAATTATGGACGAAAAGAAACTTAAAGCCCTTGCGGCTGAACTGGCTAAAGGCCTTAAAACCGAAGCTGACCTCAATGCATTTTCCCGCATGCTGACGAAGTTAACCGTCGAAACGGCGCTGAACGCTGAACTGACCGATCACCTCGAGCATGAGAAAAACGCCCCAAAATCAGGCTCTAATACCCGTAACGGTTATTCGTCAAAAACACTGCTGTGCGATGACGGTGAGATCGAGCTGAATACGCCGCGTGACCGAGAAAATACCTTCGAGCCTCAGCTGATAAAGAAAAATCAGACGCGCATCACGCAGATGGACAGCCAGATTTTGTCCCTGTACGCCAAAGGCATGACGACCCGTGAAATCGTCGCCACGTTCAAGGAAATGTACGATGCGGACGTGTCTCCCACGCTGATATCTAAAGTCACCGATGCAGTTAAAGAACAGGTGACAGAGTGGCAAAATCGACCTCTGGATGCACTGTATCCCATTGTTTATCTTGACTGTATCGTGGTGAAGGTTCGTCACGGTGGCAGCGTGATTAACAAAGCCGTATTCCTCGCTCTGGGCATTAATACCGAAGGTCAGAAAGAGCTGCTGGGCATGTGGCTTGCCGAAAATGAAGGAGCGAAGTTCTGGCTCAGTGTGCTGACAGAGCTTAAAAATCGGGGGCTTCAGGATATCCTGATTGCCTGCGTGGACGGGCTGAAGGGCTTCCCGGATGCGATAAACAGCGTTTATCCTCAGACGCACATCCAGTTGTGCATCATCCATATGGTGCGCAACAGTCTGAAATACGTATCGTGGAAGGACTACAAAGCCGTGACCGGTGGGCTGAAAATGGTGTACCAGGCTCCGACAGAAGAGGCGGCGCTGATGGCACTGGATAACTTCGCGGATGCCTGGGACGATAAATACCCGCAGATCAGCAAAAGCTGGTGTGCACACTGGGAAAATCTCAATACCTTCTTCGGCTATCCGCCTGATATTCGTAAGGCCATCTACACGACGAATGCCATCGAGTCGCTGAACAGCGTTATCCGTGCAGCCATCAAAAAGCGAAAGGTGTTCCCGACGGACGACTCGGTGCGAAAAGTGATTTATCTGGCGATCAGGGATGCGTCAAAGAAATGGAGTATGCCGATCCAAAACTGGCGGCTGGCGATGAGTCGTTTTATTATCGAGTTCGGTGACCGCCTGAGCGCTCACCTTTAATACGATGGCAGTTACACAGAATTATTTACAGGGTCCCAGACATAGCTAAATCGTGAGCGAGTATTATAAGATTGGTACCCTATGCTTATCGTACTGGTAATCAACAAGACAATAAAAATCTATTCTTGTTGAATACCTTTTTAAAACCTTACTTATCAAATAAACGCCGCGAATTATCCTCGATCTTCCCGGAAATGCGCCGTTTCTGCATGGTGCGCGTCCAGCTAACGGACAACCCCGCCGCCGACAGCAATCGGTGATACTGCTCATCATCAAACGGCATATGCCACGCCGTAGCAATCGCTTCTGCCACCGTCACATCACTCAGACGAGAAACCAGCTCCAGCGGTGATTCCGTCGATACATTTCCCGCCAAAACCACCCGATACAGCCAACCGCAATAACCCGTTTCCTGCATCAAGGACGACATATCATGAATGCCAAAATGGTAATTCAGCTTGTAGCACGGCGAACGCGGCTGCGTGACCTGAATCAGTGCGTCGCCCCAACGGAAAATATCGCCGATATAAACATCTTTCTCGGTCAGGCCTTCGGTCGATAAATTTTCGCCATAAGCCGGAGACGTAAATAGCTCTGCCTGTTCAGGGAATTCACGTGCCCAATAGATGTAATGCTCACGTGGATAGTGGCACAACGCGCGATCTGGCCCACCGTGAACAACTTTTTCAGCCTGCTGATCGCCTTCCAGCCCCAGTTCGGTGAGTTTAAGTTCACCGTCCACCTGATATTTGGCGATAGCGCTGGGTTTGCTGCCTTCGTATTCGCGGACCTTGCCAAGATAAACGTTTAGCGGATAGTGCATCTGAACCTCCCTGCAACAGACATAAAAAAAGCGAGCCATCAGGCTCGCCTCTCGTCAGCTGCAATGCAACTTATTTTTTAGCGGCAAAACGTGCTGCTGCTTCGTCCCAGTTCACGACATCCCAGAATGCTTTGATGTAGTCAGGGCGACGGTTTTGGAATTTCAGGTAGTAAGCGTGTTCCCAAACGTCCAGGCCCACGATTGGGAAGCCGGAAACGCCAGAAACTGCTTCGCCCATCAACGGGCTGTCCTGGTTTGCAGTAGAAACGACAGCCAGTTTGTCACCTTTCAGAACCAGCCACGCCCAGCCGGAGCCGAAGCGAGTTGCTGCTGCTTTCTCAAATTCTGCTTTGAAGTTGTCAACGCTACCGAAATCACGCTCGATGGCCGCCTTCAGGTCACCTTGCAGGGTGGTGCCAGTTTTCAGGCCTTTCCAGAAGAAGCTGTGGTTTGCGTGGCCGCCCGCGTTGTTACGCAGAACGGTTTTCTTGTCTGCTGGCAGTTGATCCAGTTTAGCGATCAGCTCTTCAACTGGCAGGCTTGCGAACTCTGGCAGAGATTCCAGCGCTGCATTCGCGTTATTAACATACGCCTGGTGGTGTTTGCTGTGATGGATTTCCATCGTTTGTTTGTCGAAATGAGGTTCCAGGGCGTCGTAAGCGTAAGGCAGGGATGGCAGGGTATAGCTCATATTCATTATCTCCTCGAAGGGGTGGATAGATAAATGAGCGGCGAACAACCTGTTAACGCCGCGTAATCAGTTGGTTCATTATAGTTAATTAAATGATATTGAAAATGATTATCAATGCCGTACTTTTTATAAGGTTATCACTTTTCATCATGATGGCGAAAATGTGAGCATTGTCAGGCGGATAAATCGTTTTTTGCCACGCTGTTCAGAAACTGGCATTACGGCAAAGGCAGTGCAGCAAAATTAGGGGGATAGTCGGCGTTTCTTTGAATCCTGGAGCACCATCATGTCGCTTAACGTCGCCCTTTTTGGTATTGGCCTTGATACTTACTGGCCGCAGTTTTCGGGTCTGGAACAACGTCTGACGGGGTACTTGCAGCACATCGACCAACGCCTCACGAAGCTGAATGCCACGGTGATCAACGGCGGCCTGATTGATAGCGTTGCCAAAGCCGATACTTTTGCCACGCACCTGCAAAGCCAACCGGTCGATGCCATTGTGCTTTATATCAGCACCTACGCGCTGAGTTCCACGGTTCTGCCGCTGGTACAAAAGATCAACAAGCCGGTGATTATCCTCGCCCTGCAACCCGAGCTGGGTTTGCCGTACGGGAAAATCCGCGACATGGCCGATCGTGGCGAACGCACCGGCGAATGGCTGGCCCATTGCCAGGCGTGTAGCGCACCTGAACTGGCGAACGTGTTTAATCGGGCGGGGATTCGCTACCAGCTGCTTGTGGGCGCATTGCAGGGCGATGAATACGTCTGGCAGCAAACGGAACAGTGGCTGCAAGCGCTGGAGGTGCAGAAGGGGTTAGCGGCCTGCCAGGTGGGTGTGCTTGGCCACTATTACGACGGTATGGTCGATGTTTACAGCAACATGACTAACCTGAGCGCCAGACTCGGCGTGCGCTTCAAACCGCTGGAAATGTGCGAACTGGCGGAATATCGCGAACAGGTGGCGGCGGACACCAGCACGCAAAAATGGCAGGAGGTGGAAGCCTCACTGCAAATCGACCCGGCGTGTGAAAAAGCCGAGCTGGATCGTGCCGTACAAACCGCCTGCGCCATGGACAAACTCATCGAAAACAATCACCTCGGGGCGCTGGCTTACTACTACGAAGGTCGCAACGGCAACGCCTACGAAAATATTATTACCTCGATTATTCTCGGTAACACGCTGCTGACCCAGCGCGGCGTGCCGGTGGCCGGGGAGTATGAAATCAAAAACGTGCTGGCGATGAAAATCCAGCAGTTGCTGGGGGCGGGTGGCTCGTTTTCAGAACCCTATGGCATTGAGTTTGCCGACGATGTCGTGCTCTGGGGGCATGATGGCCCGGCGCATCCATTGATGGCGCAAGGTGACGTGCGCCTCGTCCCGCTGCCGGTTTATCACGGCAAACCGGGCAAAGGCGTGTCGATTCAGATGACGGTAAAACCCGGCCCGGTCACTTTCCTGTCTATTGTGGAGGATGCGCAAAACGGCGTGCGTTTGCAGTATGCCGAAGGGCAAGCTGTTACAGGGGATGTGCTGGATATCGGCAACACCAATAGCCGCTATCGCTTCCCGTTATCCGCGCGTGATTTCACCACACAATGGTGCCTCGGCGGGCCTGCACATCATTGCGCGATCGGGCTTGGTCATCAGGGCGAGGTTCTGGAAAAGCTCGCCTGGCTGCTGGATGTGCAAAGCGTGAAAATCTGTTAACCCGGAAAACGAGCGACGGCGGGTATAAAGAACTGTGACCGCCGTCAATCGTACCCCCTGAATTTTGCCATTTTCCACCCCGTTACGGCAGCACATAGAAGGTTCGCAAGTTGCTCACTCTTTAGACTTACTCGCAATGGGGTAATGCGCTGTCACCCCTGCGTTTTTTAGTTAAAACAGAGGGATGGATAATGAGTAATGCAATAACAATGGGGATAATTTGGCATCTGGTGGGTGCTGCAAGCGCCGCCTGTTTTTACGCCCCTTTTAAGAAAGTTCAGCACTGGTCCTGGGAAACCATGTGGGCAATTGGCGGTTTCGTCTCGTGGATAATTTTGCCATGGCTGGTCAGTTACATTCTGCTTCCTGATTTTTGGGCTTATTACGGTTCATTCAATGCTTCCACGCTGCTGCCGATATTCCTGTTCGGCGCGATGTGGGGCATTGGTAACATCAACTACGGCCTGACGATGCGCTATCTCGGCATGTCGATGGGCATCGGTATTGCGATTGGTATCACGCTGATTGTCGGCACGTTAATGACACCCATTATTGCCGGTAAATTTGATGTCTTAGTGGGAACACCTGGCGGGCGCATGACCCTGCTGGGCGTGCTGGTGGCATTGGTTGGTGTGGCGATTGTGACCCGCGCAGGCCAACTCAAAGAACGCAAAATGGGTATCAAAGCCGAAGAGTTCAACCTGAAAAAAGGGCTGGTTCTGGCGGTGATGTGCGGCATCTTCTCGGCGGGTATGTCATTTGCGATGGACGCAGCAAAACCAATGCATGAAGCTGCTGCCGCGTTAGGCGTTGACCCGTTGTATGTCGCGCTGCCAAGCTACGTAATCATCATGGGCGGGGGGGCGGTGATTAACCTCGGTTATTGCTTCATTCGTCTGGCAAACATGAAGAGTTTGTCGATAAAAGCCGACTTCTCGCTGGCAAAACCGCTGATCATCAGCAACGTGCTGTTCGCAGCCCTTGCCGGTTTGATGTGGTATCTGCAATTCTTCTTCTACGCCTGGGGCCACGCCAAAATCCCGGCACAATACGACTACATGAGCTGGATGTTGCACATGAGCTTCTACGTGTTGTGCGGCGGATTGGTTGGCTTGATCATGAAAGAGTGGAAATCAGCGGGCAGACGGCCGGTTGGTGTGCTGAGCGTGGGTTGCGTGGTGATTATTATTGCTGCGAATATCGTCGGATTAGGTATGGCTGCATAATCGTCTTTAACCTTCAAGATACCCAAAAGATTTCGAATTGCTGGAAGGCAGCAAAGGAGCGAATCCCGATGAGCTTACTCAGGTAAGTGATTCGGGTGAGCGAGAGCAGCTAACGCATCAGAAATTTGAAAGATGAAGGGTATATCGTTGGCGCCACATCCGTGGCGTCATCCCCGTTTCCTTAGTAAACACCACCGAAAAGTAATTGCTGTCTTCAAAGCCGCAGCGCGTGGCGATATCCCCAATCAACAGTTCACTATGACGCAGCAAATCCTGGGCCTGGCAAATCTTTAACTGACGTAAATACTGGCTAATCGTCATGCCGGTTTGTTGGCGAAAGAACTGGCGTAATTGGCGCTCTGCTACCTGATGCTGCTGGCAAAACTGCGACAGCTCAAAAGGCACATCGAGACTTTTTCCCAGGGCTGCCATCAGTAAATCGAGGGTTTCGTTGCTGTCAGGCCCGGCGGAGTCCTGGGATTGATAACGGTGGCGACGCAGCAAAATACACAGTTGCAGAAACAGGCTTTCCGTCAAACATAACGACAGTGCATCGGGCTTCACGCTTTCGTGTTCCAGTTGGGCGATTAACTGTCTTGCCTGCGCCATACCGTGGCTACTCAGTCGCCAGCGCGGATCCTTCCCTGCCACCGTGGTGTTTTGCAGCAAATCCTTCCAGTCGACGTTCAGTTTCAGCCGTTCCGGGCAGTAAATAATATTATGCAGTACCAGGCCGTTGACGGATTCGTAGCTGTGGCGGTCTTCGGCACGAATGTAAAACAGGTCGCCGCAGGTAATGCGATAAGGGCGGTCATTTAGAATATGCAGGCCGTTGCCGCGCCACACCAGAACTAGCTCGCAGAAATCATGGGTATGTTCGGCAAAGACGTTTTGCGGATAGCGGTCAGCCACCGCCACGGGCTGCGTGGCAGAGGCGAAAAAATCTGCTTTCTTGAGAACTAAATGACCCGCCACCGTGATGCCTCAAAAACCGAAAGAATCAGAAAGTATTGGCTTTTTTGGCTAAAAAAACGGTGACTGCCTTCGCGATTACTGAAGTTGCGTGTCGCGTCCCTGGCGAATCTCACGCGGGGACCAGGAAAACTCACGCTTAAAAAGTGTCGAAAAATGGTTACTGTCGCCAAAACCGCACTGGAAGGCGATTTCCGTCACGCTCTCCTCGCCATGACGCAGCAAATGACGCGCTTTCATCAGGCGCAAACGGTTGAGATAACGCTGCGGGGTCATGCCGGTTTGCTGTTTAAGCTGCCGATGCAACGTGCGCAAGGAAAGAGTGAATTGTGAGGCTAACTGTTCCCAACAAATCTCCTCGGCAAAATGGTCTTCCAGCCACGCCATCAGTTGATTTAAGCGGCCTTCCGAGTTGCTTACGCCTTCCATCATGCTGCCTTTACGCAGCAACACCAGAAGCTGCATAAACAGAATTTCACGATTGGCGACGGCGTGCGTGTCCGCCGCTTCGCCAATTTGCTCAAACTGATCGATCAGGCCGCGTACCTGTTGCAGCACCGGCTGGTTTACACGCCAGTGCGACGGATAATTGCCGTCTAGTTCCTGCGGCAGCAGCTTATCGAGGCCGGACAAAAAGCAAAACGCATCCGGGGCGCGATACAGAATATTGGTCAGGCACAGATTTTCGGTGTGCTCGTACAAATGGCGGTCGTGGTCACGTACAAAGCAGACCGAACCGCCACTCAACGTGTATGGCTGGCCGTTAAAAACGTGCGTTCCAGTGCCATGTTCCACAATGACAATTTCATAAAAATCATGATGATGTTCAGGGAATGCAGCCTGGGGTAAACGCGGCTCAATCGCCACGGATGAATGTCCAGATGGGAAAAAGTCAAAACCATGTAATACCGTCATCATTACCCCCAAGCTTTTTTTAACATGGGCAGATAGTAGGTAACGATTCTCATCTGCACCTTAAAGTTTCGACACGAAATCAGTTAAAACTTGCTCGTTTTTTAAGAACGGACGGGAATTATCAGGAAATGCGGAGAGCGTCACAGGGCAGCTTTATGGGGGATAAACATGAATCTGTGACATCACTCACGTTCACCTTTGCCTTTTTGCCAACGGCTGGTAGGCACTGTCAGTGTCGAGAAGGTGGACGACGGCGTTACTTTTTAGAGTGGGGGCAATTAATTTAGCAAGGACCCCCAAAATGACTCTACGCCATAGTGTTGCGGTAGACCTGGGCGCATCAAGCGGCCGTGTCATGCTGGCGCGTTTTGATAGCGACACTCGCAGTATCTGCCTGCGCGAAATTCATCGTTTCACTAACTGCTTAAAACTGGCCGAAACTTCCACCATCTGGGATGTCGACGCGCTGGAAGATGAAATCCGTACCGGCCTGCAAAAAGCCTGCGACGAAGGCATTGCTATCGACAGCATCGGCATCGACACCTGGGGTGTGGATTACGTGCTGATTGACCGCGAAGGCAAGCGCGTCGGGCAGCCTATTTCCTACCGCGACAGCCGTACCGATGGCGTGATGGACATCGCGCTCAAGCAACTGGGCCGGGAAGATATTTACCGCCGCACCGGCATTCAATTCCTGCCATTTAACACGCTCTATCAGTTCCGTGCGCTGGTGGAACAGCAGCCGGAACTGATCGATAACGTCGAGCACGCCCTGTTGATCCCGGACTATTTCTGCTTCCGCCTGACTGGCGCACTGAACTGGGAATACACCAACGCAACCACCACGCAACTGGTGAATATCAACAGCGACAACTGGGATGAAACGCTGCTCGACTGGGCGGGCGTGCCGCATAAATGGTTCGGCACACCGACGCATCCGGGCAACGTTATCGGGCAGTGGATTTGCCGTGAAGGCAACAAAATCCCGGTGGTTTCGGTTGCCACGCATGACACCGCCAGCGCGGTGATTGGTGCACCGCTGAAAGACAAAGATGCCGCGTATCTCTCTTCCGGCACCTGGTCGCTGATGGGTTTTGAGAGTAAAACGCCTTATGCCAATAGCGCGGCGCTGGCCGCCAATATCACCAACGAAGGTGGTGCGGAAGGGCGCTATCGGGTGCTCAAAAACATTATGGGACTGTGGTTGTTGCAGCGCGTGACACGCGAACTGGGCATCACCGATCTGGCTGATCTTATCGATCGCACCAGACAAACACCGGCCTGCCGTTTTGTGATCAACCCGAATGACGATCGTTTTATTAATCCGGAAAGCATGAGCCGCGAGATTCAGGCGGCGTGTCGCGAAAGCAACCAGCCGGTGCCGTTCACCGACAACGAACTGGCGCGCTGCATTTTCGACAGCCTGGCGCTGCTGTATGCCAAAACGCTGTCAGAACTCGCCTCCGTCCGTGGCCGCCCGTTTAGCTGCCTGCACATTGTCGGTGGCGGCAGCCAGAATGCCTTACTCAATCAGCTATGCGCCGATGCCTGCGGTATTCCGGTGTTCGCCGGGCCGATTGAAGCCTCAACGCTCGGCAATATCGGCTGCCAGTTAATGGCACTGGACGAAATCACTGATGTCGATGACTTCCGCAAAGTGGTCGCCGCCAACTATGAACTGAAATCTTTTTCCCCCGAAACAGAAAGCGAAATTGCCCGTTATATCGCGCAGTTTCCGCTGAACATTCAAACACGAAAGGAGTTTTGCGCATGACCACATCTCTTGAAACAGCCTGGGAACTGGCGAAACAGCGCTTTGCTGCTGTCGGTGTTGATGTTGAAGCCGCACTGCAACAGCTCGACCGTTTACCGGTTTCTATGCACTGCTGGCAGGGCGATGACGTTGCCGGATTTGAAAACCCGGAAGGCGCGCTGAGTGGCGGGATTCAGGCGACGGGCAATTACCCCGGTAAAGCGCGTAACGCCGCTGAATTACGCTCGGATCTGGAACGCGCACTAAGCCTGATCCCTGGGCCAAAACGCCTGAATCTGCACGCGATTTATCTGGAGTCCGAACAGCCGGTTGCACGCGATAAAATCAAACCAGAACATTTTAAAAACTGGGTTGAGTGGGCGAAAACCAACAAATTAGGGCTGGATTTTAACCCGTCTTGTTTCTCGCACCCGTTAAGCGCCGACGGTTTTACGCTTTCGCACGCTAACGATGAAATCCGCCAGTTCTGGATTGACCACGTTAAGGCCAGCCGCAAAGTGTCCGCGTACTTCGGTGAACAATTGGGCACGCCGTCAGTCATGAACATCTGGATCCCGGATGGCATGAAAGACATCACCGTTGATCGACTGGCCCCACGCCAGCGTTTAGTCGCCGCTCTTGATGAAGCGATGAGCGAAAAACTCAATCCGCAACACCACATCGACGCGGTAGAAAGCAAACTGTTCGGCATTGGTGCAGAAAGCTATACCGTCGGCTCCAACGAATTCTATTTTGGTTACGCGACCAGCCGCCAGACCGCACTGTGTCTGGATGCAGGCCACTTCCACCCGACCGAAGTTATCTCTGACAAAATCTCCAGCGCGATGTTGTATGTGCCGCGCCTGCTGCTGCACGTGAGCCGCCCGGTGCGTTGGGACAGCGATCATGTGGTGCTGCTGGATGATGAAACTCAGGCGATCGCCAGCGAGATTATTCGCCACGATCTGTTCGATCGCGTGCACATCGGCCTGGATTTCTTCGACGCCTCCATTAACCGCATCGCCGCATGGGTTATCGGCACCCGCAACATGAAGAAAGCGCTGTTGCGTGCATTGCTCGAACCTACCGAAACTTTGCGTCAGCTGGAGCTGGAAGGCGATTACACCGCGCGTCTGGCATTGCTCGAAGAGCAAAAATCACTGCCGTGGGCGGCGGTCTGGGAAATGTATTGCCAGCGCAATGACACGCCGGTTGATGCCCAGTGGCTGAAAACAGTGCGGACTTATGAAAAAGACGTGTTGAGTCAACGCGCTTAACCACCCTCATCCCGGCCTTCTCCTAAGAGGGAGAAGGGGAAAAACGAACACAACAGGAACACAAGACTATGCAGAACATCCTTAACGCCTGGTTTGTAGAAGGCATGATCAAAGCAACGAGCGACGCCTGGCTGAAAGGCTGGGACGAGCGCAATGGCGGTAACATCACCATGCGTCTGGATGAAGCGGATATCACGCCATTCCAGGCTGAATTCCATGCCGCTCCGCGTTATATCGCCCTAAGCCAGCCGATGCCTGAACTGGCGAACACGCCGTTCATCGTGACCGGTTCCGGAAAATTCTTCCGTAACGTGCAGCTCGACCCGGCGGCAAATATTGGCGTGGTGAAAGTGGACAATCGCGGTACGGGCTACCACATTTTGTGGGGGCTGGAGAACGAAGCGGTGCCGACTTCGGAACTGGCTTCGCATTTCCAGTCACACATCGTGCGTATCAAAACCACCGGCGGAAAAGATCGCGTCATTATGCATTGCCACGCCACCAACCTGATTGCCCTGACTTACGTGCTGGAAAACACGACCGACGTGATTACCCGCAAATTGTGGGAAGGCAGCACCGAGTGCCTGGTAGTGTTCCCGGACGGCGTGGGCATTCTGCCGTGGATGGTGCCGGGCACCGATGAAATTGGCACGGCGACCGCGGGCGAGATGACAAAACACTCGCTGGTGTTGTGGCCGTTCCACGGGGTATTTGGTAGTGGCCCAACGCTTGATGAAGCGTTTGGTCTTATTGATACCGCTGAGAAGTCTGCCGAAGTATTGGTAAAAGTCATTTCGATGGGTGGCATGAAACAAACCATTTCTCGTGATGAGCTTATCGCGCTGGGCAAGCGTTTTGGCGTCACCCCATTAGCAAGTGCATTAGAGCTGTAAGTCGTAAACGTAGGGTGGGTTCATCCACCCTACGAAAAAAATAAAAAACCTGCAAACCCTACATACATCGGAGTACAAGCAATGAAAACTAAAGCAATATTAGGTTGTACGCTCACCGTTGTCGCACTGGCTCTGTCCAGCTCTGCCCTTGCTGAAGTGAAAATCGCGCTGGTGGCGAAATCCCTCGGGAATGGTTTCTTTGAAGCCGCAAACGTCGGGGCGCAGGAAGCCGCCAAAGAGTTGGGGGATGTAAAAGTTATTTATACCGGCCCAACCACGACAACCGCCGAAGCACAAATTGAAGTTCTCAACGGCTTGATCGCTCAGGGTGTTGATGCCATTGCTATTTCTGCCAATGACCCAGACGCGCTGGTTCCGGTGCTGAAAAAGGCCATGCAGCGCGGCATTAAAGTGGTTTCTTGGGATTCCGGCGTGGCAAAAGAGGGCCGCCAGATTCACCTTAATCCTTCCAATAACGCATTGATTGGCGAAACCAACGTCAAGCTGGCGGCTGATGCATTAAAAGCGATGAACCTCGAAAAGGGCGACGTCGCGATCCTGAGCGCTACACCCACCTCAACTAACCAGAATATCTGGATTGCTGAGATGAAAAAAGTGCTGCCGAAATACCCTTCCGTGAACCTGGTGACGGTCGCTTATGGCGATGATCTATCTGATAAAAGCTACCGTGAAACCGTCGGCCTGTTGAAATCCTACCCGGATTTGAAAGTGATAGTCTCGCCGTCGTCCGTCGGGATTGTTGCCGCCGCGCAAGCGGTGAAAGACCAGGGCAAAATCGGCAAAGTTTATGTGACTGGCCTGGGTTTACCGTCAGAAATGGCGGGTGCGGTGAAATCTGGTGCGTCGAAAAGCTTCGCTATCTGGAACCCTATTGATTTGGGCTACGCCGCGACTTATCTGGCGGATGATTTAGTCAAAGGAACCGCCACCAAAGATGAAGCCAGCATGGGCAAATTGGGCAAAGTGAAACTGGATGCAGACGGTAGCGGCGCGATGGCTGAACCGTTTGTTTACGATGCCAGCAACATTGATAAATTCTCCAAAATATTCTGATTGGGTATTAAACAACCCTCACCCTAACCTGTTTTCCCCCTCTCCTGGGGGAGAGGGTCGGGGTGAGGGCGATCTGATTTAATGGGGAATTTACCATGACACTCACTACACCATTGCTGTCCCTGAAGGGGATAACGAAAGTTTTCCCCGGTGTGCGCGCGCTTGAAAACGTCCACCTCGATTTGTGGCCAGGAAAAGTCACGGCGCTAATCGGTGAAAACGGCGCAGGTAAATCCACACTGGTTAAAGTCATGACCGGGATTTATCAGCCGGAAGAGGGCGAACTGCTTTATAAAGCGATACCGATAACGCTGCCAAACCCGGAAGCGGCGCACAAAGTCGGCATCACGGCGATTCATCAGGAAACGGTGCTGTTCGATGAACTGACCGTCACCGAAAACATTTTTGTCGGCCACTACATTTATCGCGGCTTCTTCAAGAAGCTCGACTGGCCCGCCATGCACCAACAAGCGCAAGACATCCTCACTCGCCTTGAAGTGCAAATTAACCCTCGCGCCACACTCAAAACGCTGAGTATTGCCCAACGTCACATGGTGGCGATTGCCCGCGCGCTGTCGTTTGAAGCGCAGGTCGTGATTCTCGATGAGCCAACCGCCGCACTTTCGCAGCATGAAATCGTCGAGTTCTATCAAATCGTCGAGCGCCTGAAAGCCGAGGGGAAAGCGATTCTGTTTATCTCGCACAAGTTCGACGAGATTTTTGCCATCGCCGATCACTACACCATTTTGCGCGACGGCATCTATATCAGTTCCGGGCAAATCAGCGAGATAACCGAAGAGCGGATGGTCACCATGATGGTCGGGCGCGAAATCACTCACGCCTTCCCGAAAGTGAATTGCGAGCCAGGCGAGGTGGTGCTGGAGGTGAAAGACCTCTGCCATCCAACCGAATTTGCCCATATCGACTTCCAGTTACGCAAAGGGGAAATCCTCGGTTTCTACGGCTTAGTCGGTGCCGGGCGTACCGAATTAATGCAGGCGCTATCGGGTATTTCGCGCCCGTCCCACGGCGAAATCTTGCTCAACGGCCAGGCGATGCAGTTCCGCCAGCCAGCGGACGCGATCAAAGCCGGGATTGTCTGCGTGCCGGAAGAGCGTCAGAAGCAGGGCGCGATTATCGAACTGCCTATTTATCAAAACATTAGCCTGCCCCAACTGAGCCGCCTTAACCCGCGCGGTGTCTTAAACGATGCGCGCGAATGGGCGTTGGCGGACGAATACGCCAAACGGTTACAGGTAAAAGCCTTTAGCTGGAAACAGCCGGTTGAAACGCTTTCCGGCGGCAACCAGCAGAAGGTGGTGATCGGCAAATGGCTGGCAACTCAGCCGGAAGTCATCATTCTCGACGAACCGACCAAAGGTATCGACATCGGCTCGAAAGCGGCGGTGCACCAGTTTATGTCCGAGCTGGTTGGCCACGGTCTGGCGGTGATCATGGTGTCGTCCGAGCTGCCGGAAGTGATGGGCATGGCCGACCGAATTATCGTGATGCACGAGGGGCTGATGGTGGCGCAATTTGAAGCAGGTGAAGCGAGTGCTGAGATGATTGTTAGCGCCGCCAGCGGTTCCCATGAGGAGGCAGCATAATGTGGCAATCTCTTCTCAAACATCGTGAATTCCTCTTGGCGGGTGTGATCTTGCTGATGATTCTGGGGATTGGCAGCCGCGTGCCGTCGTTCCTGGCGCCCGGCAACCTCGTAGAAATGTTCAATGACACCTCGATTCTGATCATTCTCGCCCTCGGCCAGATGATGGTGCTGCTGACCAAAGGCATTGATTTGTCGATGGCCGCGAACCTGGCGCTCACCGGCATGATTGTCGCCTTGCTTAACTTCCACTATCCGCAAATCCCGGTCTGGGCGCTGCTATCCCTGGCGACCGTTCTTGGCCTGGTGATGGGGGTGATTAACGGTTTGCTGGTCTGGAAGCTCGGCATTCCGGCGATTGTCGTCACGCTTGGCACCATGAGTATTTATCGCGGCATAATCTTCCTGCTCTCAAACGGCGGCTGGATTAATGCGCATCAGATGAGTAGCGATTTTCTCGGATTGCCGCGAGCGGTAGTGCTGGGCATGCCGTTGCTCAGTTGGTGTGCGGTCGCGGCCCTTTTGCTGGTGGGGTATTTCTTGCGTTACAGCCGCACCGGGCGGGCGATGTACACCGCGGGCGGCAACGCGACGGCGGCGTATTACACCGGAATCAATGCCGGGAAAATGCAGTTCATCAGTTTTAGCCTCTCGGGAGCGCTGGCCGGTTTTTGCGGCTATTTGTGGATTTCTCGATTTGCCGTTGCGTATGTCGATGTCGCTAACGGTTTTGAACTGCAAATCGTCGCAGCCTGTGTGATTGGTGGAATTAGCACCATGGGTGGAATCGGGCGTGTGCTTGGATGCCTGCTGGGTGCTCTGTTCCTCGGCGTGATCAACAACGCGCTGCCGGTGATTGGCGTATCGCCATTCTGGCAAATGGCGATATCGGGTGCGGTGATTGTGATTGCGGTGCTGCTTAACGAACGCGGCAATAAACGCAAAGGGCGGCTGATTCTGCGCGACGCAGCGCTTGCGCGACAAACTTCGGGAGCGAGCCATGAATAAAACGCTGATCTCTGAATCTGTGCCATCGCAGGCTGGAGCGGCTCCGCTGTTGCGCCGTTTGCTGTGCTGGGAGTCATTTTTACTGGCGGTAACGCTGGCGGTCTTTGTGGTAAATGCGCTGGCTTCACCGTATTTCCTCAACATCTGGAACCTGTCAGATGCCACCTTTAACTTCACGGAAAAAGCGATCATCGTTTTGCCGATGGCGATGTTGATTATCGCCCGTGAAATCGACTTGTCTGTAGCGTCAACCATTGCGCTCAGTTCAACGGCCATGGGCTTTTGCGCTCAGGCAGGTGTCGATACCGCAGGGCTGGTGTGCATCGGGCTTGGCGTCGGGTTGTTGTGCGGTTTGTTCAATGGCCTGCTGGTCACGCGTTTTAACCTTTCATCAATTGTTATCACCATCGGCACCATGAGTCTGTATCGCGGCATTACCTACATTTTGCTGGGCGACCAAGCGCTAAACCACTACCCCGAAAGTTTTGCCTGGTTTGGGCAGGGCTATGTCTGGGGGGCATTGTCGTTTGAATTTGCGCTCTTCATTGTGCTGGGGGCGGTTTTCGCCTTCCTGCTGCATAAAACTAACTTTGGCCGCCGGACTTACGCCATCGGCAATAACCCCACCGGCGCGTGGTATTCCGGCATCAACGTGAAACGTCACAACCTGATGTTGTTTGTGCTGGTGGGCGTCATGGCGGGACTTGCCTCGGTGTTGCTGACCTCGCGTCTTGGCAGCACACGCCCGACTATTGCTATGGGTTGGGAATTAAGCGTGGTGACCATGGCGGTGCTGGGCGGCGTCAATATTCTTGGCGGCTCTGGCAGCATGGCGGGCGTGATCATCGCCGCGTTCCTGATGGGCCTCGTCACCTTCGGACTCAGTCTTTTGAATGTGCCGGGCATCGTGATGTCGATTATTGTCGGCGCGATGCTGATTACCGTGATTTCACTACCGATTATTACCCGGCGTTTTTTAGGTCGTCGGCGAGTTTGATTTTTTCCCTCCCTGGTTCTCCCCCTCTCCTGGGGGAGAGGGCCGGGGTGAGGGTATGGATTTATAAAACATCAATATTAAGGAGAATAGTAATGAGCTTTATGTTGGCTTTACCAAAAATCAGCCTTCACGGCGCAGGTGCCATCGGCGATATGGTGAAATTAATTGCCGCTAAACCCTGGGGAAAAGCCCTGATTATTACCGACGGGCAACTGGTGAAAATGGGCCTGCTCGACAGCCTGTTTAGTGCGCTCGATGAACATCAACTTTCTTACGAACTTTTCGATGAAGTGTTCCCGAACCCGACCGAAGAACTGGTGCAGAAAGGTTTTGCCGCGTACCAGGCGGCAAGTTGCGATTACCTGATTGCCTTCGGTGGCGGCAGTCCGATTGATACCGCCAAAGCGGTGAAAATCCTGACGGCAAACCCTGGCCCATCCACCGCATATTCTGGCGTAGGCAAAGTCGCCAACCCTGGCGTACCGCTGGTGGCGATTAACACCACCGCAGGCACTGCAGCGGAGATGACCAGCAATGCGGTAATCATTGATTCTGTGCGCCACGTGAAAGAAGTGATTATCGACACCAATCTGATCCCGGATATCGCCGTGGATGACGCCAGCGTGATGCTCGATATCCCGGCAAGCGTGACCGCCGCAACCGGCATGGACGCGCTGACTCACGCCATTGAAGCCTATGTTTCCGTTGCAGCTCATCCGTTAACTGATGCTAACGCACTGGAGTCTATCCGCCTGATTAGCCAGTGGTTGCCAAAAGCAGTCGACGAAGGGCACAACCTCGAAGCGCGTGAAATGATGGCTTACGGGCAATACCTGGCGGGCATGGCATTTAACAGCGCCGGCCTTGGCCTGGTACATGCGCTGGCTCACCAACCGGGTGCGACGCACAACCTGCCGCATGGCGTGTGCAACGCGATCTTGCTACCAGTTATCGAAGCCTTTAACCGCCCGAAAGCCGTTGCACGTTTTGCGAAAGTTGCCGCAGCGATGGGCGTAAATACTCAGGATATGAACGAAGAAGAAGCCAGCTTTGAGGCGATTCTGGCGATTCGTGCGCTTTCTACTCGCGTCGGCATTCCATCTGGCTTTAGCCAGCTTGGAATTCAAACTGCAGATATCGAAGGCTGGCTGGATAACGCTCTGGCTGACCCATGCGCAGGGTGTAATCCACGCCCGGCAACACGTGAGGAAGTGCGTGAGCTGTATATGGAGGCGCTATGATCCGCAAAGCTTTTGTGATGCAGGTAAATCCAGATGCCCATGAAGAATATCAACGTCGCCATACGCCGATTTGGCCAGAGCTGGAAGCGGTACTTAAACAGCATGGTGCTCATCACTACGCTATTTATCTTGATGCGGAGCGCAACCTACTTTTTGCCACGGTAGAAATAGAGTCCGAAGCTCGCTGGAATGCGGTCGCACAAACGGAAGTTTGCCAGCGCTGGTGGAAGCATATGAGCGAAATCATGCCGAGCAATGCCGATAACAGCCCGGTGAGTGTGGAGCTGAAAGAGGTGTTTTATTTAGAGTAAGACCTTTTTCCAAACAAGTTGAATCTATTCCCCGGCCCCGGTCGGGGATTTTTTGCCGATTTTCAGGTTATCAATAACCCTTTTAAATATGTGACAAATATCCAAAGTTGCTCTCAACGAGTGTGATATTTTCTTTTTTGCAAACTGGCATATGCCAGTTTAATTTAAAAAAAGGAAGCATCATGAAGCCATTAAAGATAGTTACTCTTGGCGGTGGTTCTGGTTATACGCCGGAACTCATAGACGGATTTATTAAAAGACACGCTGAACTTCCTGTTAGCGAATTTTGGTTGGTGGATATTGAAACAGGCCGTGAAAAGTTGGAAATCGTCGGTCAACTCGCCCAGCGAATGGTGAAAAAATCGGGTATTCCCATGACGGTGCACCTTTCCACCGACCGCCAGTTGGCGTTAAAAGATGCCGATTTCGTTACTACACAAATTCGCGTCGGGCAGCTTGCCGCACGTATTCAGGATGAAAAGATCCCCCTGCGTTATGGTGTTTTGGGCCAGGAAACCACTGGTCCTGGCGGTTTTATGAAGGCGCAGCGCACCATTCCGGTTTTGTTGGAAATCTGCAAAGAGATGGAGACGCTCTGCCCGGATGCCTGGCTAATCAACTTCACTAATCCGGCAGGGATTGTGACTGAGGCCATTGAGAAGCACAGCAAAATCAAATCTCTGGGGATTTGTAGCGGTGCAAACAGCATGATGATGGATATCGCGAAAACCTACGGCGTGGGCCGCGAGGCAATTGATGCCAGAATTATGGGGCTGAACCATTTAATTTTTGCCGACCGAATTACTCTGCATGGCAAAGATATTACCGCTGATTTTATTGAGAAACTTGCGCAGGGAGCGAGTGACAATAAATTAAAAAATATCCCTGATGTGGGTTTACCGCCTGAGTTTATCCGCGCGCTGAATGTATATCCACTCTCCTATTTAAAGTATTTCTACTTAAATCGGGAAATGGTTGAGCATGAACTGGAGGAATTAAATCAAGGCGGTACTCGTGGCGAACGTTCGCTGCAAATTGAAAAGGCCCTGTTTGAAATTTATCGCAACCCTGAGCTTTGCGAAAAACCCCCGGAACTCTCAAACCGGGGCGGCGCTTATTATTCCGACACTGCCTGCTCGATTATCAGCGCGCTTTATAACAATAAAAAAGAGGTACATGTCGTTAATACCGCCAATCGAGGGACAACGCCTGATTTGCCGGATGACGCAGTCATTGAAACCAATGCGCTGATTGATAAACAGGGCGCACGTCCTTTGGCTTACGGGCGCTTGCCAGCCCGCATTCGTGGGCTAGTTCAGAGTGTTAAAGCCTTTGAAGAACTGACCATTGAAGCGGCAATGACCGGCAATAAACATACGGCTTTGCTGGCGCTGGCGGCTCACCCGTTAGTGCCGTCCGTGGCGGTTGCGGAGAATATACTCAAGGAGTATTTAGCCGCTAACCGAGACTTCTTGCCGCAATACACTCTCGCCATGGATGAATAGTCATTAAAGGAATATTTCATGCAAAGCTTTCTGGAAAACAGAGTTATTCCGGTCTTAATGAAGCTCGGCAATAACGTTATTTTGGTCGCCATTCGTAACGGTATCGCTTTTACATTGCCATTTATTATTGCCGGAAGCCTGTTTCTGATTATTGCTAACTTACCCATTCCGGGCTGGAGTGAGTTTCTTGGAGCCTATGCGGATAAACTCAGTGTCCCGGTACAGGCAACTTTTGGGATAATTGGTTTAGTCGCGGCGATTGGCATCAGTTATAACCTGGCAAAACAATACAACCTTGATGGTCTAAGTTGTTGTTGTATTACGGTAGCGGTTTTTGTTCTCGCGCAACTCGATAGCCATTATAAAATTAACGTCGATAATTTTGGGGCCGCGGGGTTATTCTCAGCCATTATTTTGTCGATATTTACGGTCTATACCGTACGCTTTTTTATCACGCACAAAATCTATATCCGAATGCCAGAAGGTGTTCCTCCCGCCGTGTTGCAATCGTTTATCAGTCTGGTACCCGCAGTGGTATGCCTTACGATCGTCTGGTTTGTACGCGTGATTCTGAATTTTGATATCAACGCGTTCTTTACTCTGCTGCTCAGCCCACTGGTTCACGGTTTAGATACGTTGCCTGGTATGTTAATTCTGGTAGCGCTTATTTCGTTGTTATGGAGCTGCGGCATTCATGGCACCAACGTACTTTCCGGGATCACCAGCCCGATATTTTTAAAATTTATTGCTGAAAATACTCAGGCATATCTTAGTGGCCAGCCCGTTCCACACATAACCGCCGAAGGGTTTTATAACTTCTTTATCTGTGCCGGTGGATCGGGTGCCACCATGGGTTTAGTGCTGGCAATGCTGCTGTCTAAAAGCCGTTATTACAAATCCATTGGCCGCGTCTCTTTTGGGCCGTCGATTTTCTGTATTAACGAACCGGTTATATTTGGCGTGCCGATGGTCCTCAACCCAATCATGATGTTCCCGCTGATTGTCGCGCCCATGGTGATTTGTACCTGCTCTTATCTGCTGATGGATTTCGGCATTATTGGCAGGCCGGTATTCCAAATCCCCTGGACGATGCCACCCATTCTGAATGCGTATTTTGCCACCGGCGGGAATATTCCTGCGGCAATATGGTCGGGCTGCATGATTATTATTTCGACAATCATCTACTATCCGTTCTTCAGAATAATGGAAGTAAAACAGTTGGCTATTGAAGCGCAGGAAGCAGAGTTGTTAGCTGAAGTGGTACACTAATGGCTGGATGATAACACCCGGAAATAACCCCTATGGCTGCGCGATATATAGAAATAAAGAAGAGTATTCAGGATGATATCCTCAGCCATCGCTACCAGCTTGGCGAGAAAATCCCGTCAGAAAGAGAGCTTGCCGTGCAATATGGCGTCACGCGAGTGACGCTACAAAAAGCGATGCATATCCTTGAACAGGAAGGGTTTATCGAGCGAATCCATGGCAAAGGAATGTATGTCACGAAAGTGATTGAAGACAATGTCTATATGCTCAACAGCGGTACCGGGGATTCTATTTTAGGCTTTTCTCGTGAATTTGGTCAGCAGGCGAAAATCACCAGCCAGCTTGTTCAACATGAACAAATTCAAGTGCCGCAGTGGGTCGCGCAGCAGTTGGAAATGCAGCCAGAACAGCGGGTGCATTTTATTCGACGTATCCGTTTAATTGACGGTGTCCCGGTGCTGGTTGAAGACTCATGGATAAATAGTGATGTTATCGAAACCATTCCAGGCTCAGTGCTAGAGCATGGCTCTTTATATGAATACATCGAAAAATACACCGGCAAAAAAATTAAGTTTTATAACTCGGTTATTGAAGGCGATTTGTTCAATGAAGAACTCGCCGCTTTATTGTCGATTTCTGAAGGTTTACCAATGCTCAAAGTCTCTGGTGTGACCAAACTTGAAGATGGCAAAGCGTTTAACTTTTCGTGCAGCTACAACCGCGCAGACAAATTCAAAATAAAAAATAGCTGGGTGGGGAAGTAACAGGTAATAAACAGGTTTTGTAGGGGGGATAAACCTCAGCGCCAATCCACCCTTTTCGCCTGTTTAAACCACCGCACCTTCCAGCGCTTTATTAATCACTTGTGAAAGCTCTTTCACATCGAACTTCGCCACATAGCCGTTCGCGCCCACTTTGCGGACGTGATCTTCGTTGGCGCTGCCTGAAAGCGACGAGTGAATCACCACCGGAATGTGTTTTAACGTGATATCTGTTTTGATATTTCGCGTCAGGGTAAATCCGTCCATTTCTGGCATTTCAATATCCGTTAAAACCATACCAATGCGGTCGGTGATCGGCTGGCCAGCGGCCTTGGCTTCTGCGGCGATCACTTTTATTTTCTCCCAGGCCTCTAAACCCGTGGAATGCATCATCACCGGAATACCCATGCCTTTCAGGCCTTGCTCAAGCATCAAACGGGCGACTTTTGAATCTTCGGCAACAATCGCGACAGCACCCGGTTTCAGAGGGTTTGTGTTCCCTTCGATGGCCGCCATATCGACTTTGCGCCCGGAAGGAATAATGTCGTAAAGAATCTGTTCAACATCGAGTACCAGCGCCAGTTCGCCTTTGTATTCGTCGCTATTGAGTGAAGCGATACTGGTGATATTGCGGCTACTCACACCGGATTCGGCGGCGTGAACCTGGCTCCAGTCGAGGCGGATAATATTTTCTACCGACTCCACTGCAAATGCCTGTGTGCTGCGGGCGTACTCGGTTATCAGCAATAAATTCAAGCCAGTTTGTGGCGTGCAACCCGTAACGGCTGGCAGGTCGATGACCGGAATAAACTGGTCGCGAATATTCGCCATGCCCAGCAGGGGCGATTTCATTCCCGCCGCACGGTTAATTTTCGGCATCGGCACAATTTCACGTAGCTTAAAAACGTTGATGCCATACAGCTCAGAATTCCCGCCGTGCTGGCCTTCTCCTAAGCGGAACAACAACAGCTCAAATTTGTTGGATAACGCCAGGTTAGCCCTTTCATCAATATCTTTTTGAAAACTATCCATTTAAACCTCTGCTCGGTAACCTGGCGGGTAGTCGCCCTGGCGCGTGTTTAAGTTATCGGCAGAATGGGGAAAAAGTGGAGTCTGTATAGCCGGGAAAATTCACCCTTATTGGCCCATTCCATTATCCAGCCATGCCACGAGACCGGCTCTGTCTATCGGCTCGCGGTGGTCCACGGTGTAAACCGGCCCAAGCGACATCGGTTCTGCGTTATCCGCAAGTTTTACCAACTCCGGCAGATATTCTTCCCCTGGGTGCCCGTGGCGTCTTACGCCAAGCCGCTGCGCATAGCGTTCGGCGGCGAGGGGGCCAGGAATTTGGTTCCATACCTCCAGAACCCGGGTAACGCCCGCCTGCTCAAGATATCGTTCAAGCGCCTCTTTCGGTTGGAAGCCAAACCATGCATCGACAATAAAGACACATTGCATTGGGCTATCGGCCACTATCGACCAAATGACCTCATAAGCGGCACTTCCGAGGCGGCGGTTGAATGGCCGATCAATTTCATCGAACTGGGCCATAAAAGGCTCTTTTATGCCATCAATGGTCAGAATCGGTAGCGCAAAATGTTCGGACAACAAACGGGCGATAGTGCTTTTTCCTGAGGCGGGTACGCCGTTCACAAGTACCACCGTTTTGCCCTGTGTTCGCGTGGTCTGGCTCATAATATTGCGATCACCTCTTCCTTACCTTTTGCCCGACGCAGTTTTGCCATCACATCATCATCGCCCAACAAATTCACAATCGCGCGGATACCTTCTTCGATGTGCCCGTTGCTGTCGCAGGCGGCAAACATAATCACGATATCGGCCTTTTCGCTGTCGGCAAAGGCGATGGGCTCATCAAGCAAAACCAGACTGAAGCCATTTTTTATCACCCCGCATTCCGGGCGAGCGTGGGGCATGGCGACGCCCTCTTCAAAAACGTAATACGCACCATGCTCAAGGGTGTTATTAATTACTGCCTGGTAGTAGGAGGGCAGGATATAGCCATTATCAACCAGCGGTTGAGCCGCCAGTCTAATCACCTTTTTCCAGTCCGTTTCGCGCACGCCAACTTGTATTGCTTGCGCTTCAATTAATAACTCTTTAATGGCCATGAGTTCTCCCTAAATATTCTTACGAATAATATTTCTCAGCTCATCAATTTTGACAAATAAAGCATCGATATGCTGACGGTGTGTTTTACTCTTCGCAAAAACTTGTAACGCCTGGTTATAGCGCAACATTAATGCTTTTTGTGTTTCGCCATTATTTGGGTTTTCCGTTAACGTGTTTTCCAGAGCAGTTAATTCAGTTTCAAGTTGTACGGCTTGAATATCATATTGCGCCGTATCCGAATTATCACTGTGAAAAAGTTTTTTTAAAGATCCAAACATAGCTAGCTCCCGCCCGACGGTTGCCACGCAACCAGGGTTACAATGAAGAGTAGAGGATAACGCCTGCTTTATTTAAATAATGCGATCTTTTCGATTAATACAGCAGCGACTGCATCATTTGCCGGTATTAAAAATTTGCGCACACTGTCATTCACTTTGCCCTTCTCGAAGGTTTCTTTGCAGTGTCCAACCCATTGCACGTTCATTTCAGTACCGACGTTGACTTTATCAATGCCCCCGGCGACGGCGCGGCGCATATCTTCATCGCTGACACCTGTGCCACCGTGCAGTACCAGCGGGGTTTTGGTCACTTCGCTGATATCCGCCAGGCGTTGATGCTGAATTTTCGCTTTGCCGGTATACAGGCCGTGTACCGTACCGACGGATACCGCCAGCATATCCACCCCGGTTTCATCAACAAAGCGTTTGGCGTCTTCGGTGGTGGTAAAGCAAATATCTTCCATGGCAACCGCTTTGCCATCTTCTGAGCCGCCAATCGCGCCTAATTCTGCTTCTACAGAGATATTTCGCGGGCGAGCAATATCAATAACCTTACGGGTATTAGCAATATTATCTGCCATGTCCAGATGGGAACCGTCATACATTACTGAACTAAACCCGGCATCGATGGCTGTTTTAATGGACTCAATATCTGAGCAGTGATCCAGATGCAAGCAGGTGGGTATTTGCTGGCTTTCGGATAAAGAACGAATGGAATCTACTAATAAACGATAACCTAAATATTCCGCCGTCCCGGTAGAAATTTGAATCATTAACGGGCTATTGGTTGCTTTGGCAGCTTTAAAATAAGCGGGCAGCATTTCAAGACAATGCAAATTAAAGGAGCCTACCGCTTTAAATTTACGCTCTTTGGCTACCTGTAATAAATCCGGGAAGTTATACAGACTCATGTGCTTTTTCCTCTTGAGGTTTGGTTGATTTGCCATTCACGAACCAGGCGATAAGCGCTACGAACAGGATGAATAAGCCGACAAACGTCCAGTTATTCTGGAATACATGTCCCAAAATCAGGCCGCTACTGATCACATCAGAATCACTGAAAGTCACACCGGTAAAGCCGTAGCTTTCAAGCATTGGCACCAGGATGGCTGGCAGGAAGGTAATAAACAGTCCATGTACTACGCCGCCGATGATTGCACCGCGTCTGCCGCCCATTGCGTTACCGAAAATCCCAGCGGTGCCGCCAGCAAAGAAGTTGGTCAACAAGCCAGGCAGAATCATCGCCAGGCCAAACATTGGGAAGACAATCATGCCGATGATGGAGCCGACAGTTGTGGCAAGGAAACCAACAATTACGGCATTGGGGGCGTAAGGGAACAGCACCGGGCAGTCCAGCGCCGGTTTGGCATCCGGTACGATGCGCATCGCAATACCACGGAACGCAGGCACCAGTTCGTTAAGCAGCAAACGCACACCGCTATAGAGCACGAATACCCCGGCAACAAACTGAATTGCCTGCATAAACGCAAACATCAGGTAATTCACGCCGTTGGAGTATTGGCCGATGTATTCCGGGCCTGCCGCCAGCGCCGGGATGAGGTACATAGGGATCATCACCACGGCCATCGAAAGGTAAGTGTCCTGCAAGAATTTGAAGTTATCCGGTAGCACCAGGTCTTCGGTAGATTTAGAACCCTTGCCGACAACTTTCGCCACCGCAGCCTGCACCAGATAACCAATAGTGCAGAAGTGGCCCAGAGCGACATCGTCAGAACCGGTAATGCGGCGTACCACAGGTTGGGCGAGGGCAGGCATCAGCACCGCCATAATTCCGCCGAAGATCCCGCCAGTAAGAATCAACGGTAGCCCGGTCAGCCCGGCTTTATAGCCGATAACTGCACCAATCGTTGCCATCCAAAGCAGTGCTTGCCCGGTGAGAAAGATGTACTTAAACGGCGTGATGCGGGCAATGATGATGTTGACGATAAATATCACCATCAGCGTGAGTGCCACTTCGGAACCCAGCTCACGGTTTGCAAGGCCGGCAATAGCGGCCACATCGGTGATGTAGCCTTTCATACCGAAACCGTGGGTGAAGATGTCGTTCAGGAAAGTCAGCGTATCAACAATAATGTTGATACCCGCCATCATGATTAAAAAACCAAGCAGCGTTTTAAACGTCCCTTCCGCGACTTTACCCTTCGATTTTTTTTGCAGCAAAAGACCGAGCATGGCAATAAAGGCAATCAATATTGATGCCTGTCCTAGCAGGTCTTTAACAATAAAGTTAATGATGCTATTCATGGTCGAATACCTTCACATTGCGTTCTTTTAAAAAGGCGACAATCTTTTGTTCGATTTCGTCTTTATCCGTGAGACGGTGCAGCACAATGACGCGTTTAATTTCCTCTTCGCTGGCATCGGCCGTTAAAATATCGGCGAAGGTTTTTTGCGTTAAAATAATGTCAGATTTAAAGGCCCCCGCTTCTGATACGGTGGTGTGATCAATTTCTGCCGGGATTTGAAGTTTTTTAAGTACCGCAGTTGCAGCCATTTCAATGGCGAAACTGGAACCTAAACCACAGCCGCATACACAAAGAATTTTAAGCATTGAAAGTCTCCTCAAATAATATTGAGCTGCTTCGCTAATTTATAATGATGCCCTTCGGTGTCGACGAGGCGTTTTTGCATACTGATTAAATCTATAGGGATCGGTTTGTTACTCGAATTAATAATAATGGCTTTATTTCTCATACCGGACTGGATACAACGAACGACTTCACCTGCCATAATTGTGCCCTGATAAATTTCCTCGCAGGTAGGGTCACCGTTACGCAGGCTATAACCAATAATTGACTTACGAATTCGTACGCCAATTTTTGGCTCAAGTTGTTTAATCATGGTGTCAATCGCCCCCTGGAAACCGGGGGAATATTCTTTGGTGTAACCTTCAGAGCAAAGGATTACGACGCTGTTTTGTGTCTCAAGGCGTGCGCTAATCTTGTGTGCCAGTTCGCTCAACGACTGCTGGCATTCGGGGATGAGCGCAAAATCAGCATTGCTTTTAATCGCCGATTGCAGCGTCAATTCACCGCAGTAGCCGCCGAGCAGTTCAACCATAAAAACCCGCCCTGGCAAAGCGCGACCTGTATTACGCAGTTTGCCGACTTCTTTAATGACTTGTTCACAGGCAGTTGAAAAACCAATGGTGTAATCACTGCCGTAAACATCGTTGTCGATAGTCATACCGACACCGAAACAATTCACACCATATTCGCTAAGGTTATTCAGAAACTGTAAGGAGCCGTCTCCGCCTGCCATAATAAGCACATCGATATGCAGGGTTTTTAACTGTTTTGCGATGGTTTCATATTCGCTACCCATTAATTTACGATGAGTTCTGCCTGAAGACATAATCGGAATGGCAGCAACAGAAAAATCCACTAGATCCCGTGCGGAAATAGCCTGGTGATTATTCTGCAATAAACCTGGAATACCACCGTTAAACAAAACGATTTCTGCTTGTGCCAGTCGGGAAATCTGAAAAACAAAATTATTTATTCCCGTGACATCACCGCCGCTAATTACCATGCCGATTCTCATGACGCTCGCCTCGTTTATTTGCTTGCAGACATTTTTCCCTTTAAACAAGACTTGAATTTGCAATGGATGTCACAAAAGCAGGATTCATTTAAGCCTGGAGGTCATTGACAGAGGGTTTTTAGGGGCTTTTTTTGTGATATGAATCACAGCTAATTAATTGCGGAAAACAAAACATTTGTTGAAAATATTTTATATTTCAATGGATTAATCTTGGCGGGTGAAAACTAATAATATCAGCGTGTACTTGGTTTTGATGGGGGATTATTAGCTTTCAAAAATGTGACTGCTAACGCATTTTTATATGGCTGAAAAGGGAAGGGTTTAATTTAGATGTCTAAAAGAAATAAGCGTGAAGACGGATAAGCCATCCGTCTTCATCATTTAAAAGGGCATTCTAACCAGCAAAAGACAATTTATCTTCCACGGTAATGTCACGCAGCACCCGGCAAGGCACGCCTGCGGCAACCACGTTTGGCGGAATAGATTTTGTCACTACGCTACCCGCGCCAATCACGCTGTTGCGGCCAATCACCACGCCGGGGTTGATGATGACGCCCGTTCCCAGCCACACGTTATCTTCAATGATGACGGGCAAAGAAAACTGCTGCCCGGTGATGCGGATCTCCGGGTCTATCGGATGCCCGGCGGTAGAAATAGTCACATTGGGGGCAACCATCACGTTATCGCCAATCGTCACCGTGGCATCGTCCACCACGATGAAATTAAAGTTAGCGTAAAAGTTTTTGCCGATATGCGTGTGGTTGCCATAAGCCACGCGGATGGGCGGCTCGACCCAGCAATTTTCGCCCACGCTGCCAAATAATTGCTGGAGCAGTTCGGCACGGTGAGCTTCTTGCGAAGGGCGCGTCATGTTGTAGTCATAGACCAACTCTTTGCCTGCCCGGCGCTCTTCCGGCAACCCTTCGCAGTGGTCCGTATACAGCTCGCCAACTTCCATTTTTCTTCGTACTGACATGTTCTTTCTTCCTTAATTTGCCGGAGCTGCCGCAGTTTGTGGGAGCGGGACTCTGTGATTTGACAGGGTAAACGCTGACACGACGGTGATGGTCAGCACGATACCGCCCAGAATCAGGTATGTATCCTGGAAGCCAATCTTATCGTACATATTTCCGGCAAAAGCCGAGAGGAAAATCGCCGCGGACTGTTTGGCAAACTGGAAACCAATCAAATAAATCGTGGCTGACAGGCGGGTGTCGAACACGCCGGTAATATATTTAAATGCCCCAACCAACAGGAACGGCACTTCCAGCGCATGCAACATTTTGAGTGCAATCACTTCAAACGCGGAGGTGGCGAAAGCCGAGCCGATGATACGCGTGGTCATGATCGCCCCGGCAATCAGCAGCGTGTTTTTGGCGCCGATGCGGTTAATGATCCACGGCGAGCAGAACATAATAATCGCGTTGCAAATTTCTCCGGCAGTGGTCGCAAAACCGAAGGCTTGGGTGCCTTGCTGCGGAGTATCAAAGAAGGTTTTAAAGAAGGTCGCAAACTGTTGATCGAAGACGTCGTAAACGCATGCCACACCCACTACATAGAGAATGAACATCCACATTTTGGGCATTTTAAATAACGAAAAGACCATTTTTGCAGAAATCTGGCGCTGATTGGCACCCAAAGAATCCATAACCTGCGCGGTCTGGTTTGCCTGTGGGCGAGCGACCAGCAACAGCACCATCAAAATCACGGCCGCACCTGAACCCATCCAGAACACAAACGCCGGATTAACGTTAAATAACACCCCTGCGGTGGAAGCGCACAACCCCCAGCCCAGGCAGCCAAACATCCGCGCTTTACCGTATTCAAAATAGCTATTGCGGCTCACACGCTCGATATACGCCTCAATTGCGCCGGAACCGGCAGAGAATACAAAACCGATATAAATCCCGCCAGCAAGCGCCCCGAGCACGATATTGGCTTTTAGCAGCGGAGCAAAAACATACAAGAAGAAAGGGGCGAAGAAGAACAGCATCAGGGTTATGACCCACAGCAAATGCTTTTTAAGCCCAAGCTTGTCGGAAATGATCCCCAGAACGGGCTGGCAGAGAATGGCAAACAGAGAAATACAGGAAAACACGATCCCGGTATGCGTTTTATTCAGGCCGATTACGTCCGAAAGCCAGATGGGCAGGAACGGGAAACAGGTCGCCATAATGAAAAAGTAGAGAAAGAAAAACAGGCCAAAAATCCAGAAATTAGGGTTATTTTTATGGGTACAGGCAGGCATGCTCATTGTGTTTTCCTCAAAGGGACAAACTTGATGGGGCAGCGTGTGCCGCCCCGATGTCATGGTATTACACGCGTTCAAAGCCAATCAAAATGGCGCTTTCCGGGTCGAGGATCGGCAGGGCTAATCCGGCCTGCGCCAGCCATTCCCCGCTAACGGTTTGCGTTGTTTCCATCCAGCCCGGTAGCTTGCGCATGGTATGACCGCCTTTGCCCACCACGCTGATTTGCGGATGGTCGAGCAGCGTGATGCAATAACGTGCCGCCGGGTCGAGGCCTGGCACGCGCAAATTACCGGCGAGCGTATAATCCGGCATCGCCAGTTGGCTGACTAAATACAGCGCCTGAGACTTATCTTCCGCAACGACACCTTGCACTTGCGTTGTGGCATCTGGCATATCCACGCGCCACTGTTTGCCGGTATGCAGCAGCGGTCGCCACTGTTTGTAGAGTTGCACGTAGCGCTCGTAACCTGCGCTTTCGGCAGCGTCGGCCGTCATCGGGTCAAGCTCCATACCCAGGTGCCCGAACAGGGCTGTCAGGCCACGAAACTCAATGCTGTGCTGACGATAGGTGGCATGGCAACGCAGATTACCGATGTGCGCGCCCATCACTTCTGGTGGGAAGAAATAGCTCATGCCGCGCTGGATGGTATTACGCTCCAGCGCATCGTTATTGTCTGAGGCCCAGAAACGGTGGGTGCGTTTTAGCACTTCATAGTCGATTCGACCGCCACCCGATGCGCAGGATTCAAACTCAACATGCGGGTATTTGCGGTTAAGTTCGTCCAACAGACGGTAAAACTGACGAGTTTGTGCATCCGCTGCCGCTTTGCCATTATGCCCCGCCTGAACCAGCTCGCGGTTCATATCCCACTTCACGTAATCAATCGGATGTTCGCCCAGCAGCCAGTTCATGCGCTCTAAAAGATAATCGAACACCTGTGGATTGCTAAGATCGAGCACCCACTGGTAACGCCCGGTTGCCTGCTCGTAGCCCGGCAGCGCCAGTACCCAATCAGGATGCGCACGGTATAAATCGGAATCCGGGTTAATCATTTCCGGCTCGACCCAAATACCAAATTCCATGCCGCATGCCTTCACATGGTTGATAACCGGCATCAAACCATTCGGATATTTTTGCTCGTCAAGATACCAGTCGCCGAGCGCTGCCCGGTCATGATTGCGGCCTTTAAACCAGCCGTCATCAATGATGAAACGCTCCACGCCCAATTCGGCGGCGCGGCTCGCCATCTGCATGATGTATTCCGGGTTATGGTCGAAATAGATCCCTTCCCACGTATTGAGATGCACCGGGCGCGGCTTATTTTCCGGGAAGCGAATAACCTGTTCGCGCAGGAATTGGTGAAATTGCTGGCTCATACCGTTCAGCCCATTGCCAGAATGGCTGGCATAAAGCCACGGCGTGTGCAGCGTTTCGCCTTCACCCAGCGCCATTTCCCCCGCCAGATACAGCGCTTCGGCTTGCAGATAACGACGGCCATCCGTTTTCACTTCGCAGCGCAGACGATGGTTGCCGCTCCAGCCCAAATGCACGCCCCACACAGCGCCTTGCTGTTCACTAAATGCGGCCGTTCCCGCAATCATGGCCGGGAAATGTTCATGCGAGGTGCGCCCCCGGCGATTTTCCAGCACGAAGCTGTCGTGTTCGAGACGAATGCGGTGTGGCTGGAATTCACGTGTCCAGCGCCCATGAAACGCCATGACTTCCAGGGCGCGTTCAGCAATGGGCAGAGTGATAGCCAGGCGATCCACTTGCCACGGAGTCGCGCGTAAGTTGGTCAGCCCATGGCGAATTTGCAACACGCCGCTGCTATCAAGACGAAGCTCGCTAATCAGGCGCAAACCGGCCTGCTTATCCTCAGCGGTGATCGTTAAATTCTGGCCGTTTTGTTCCACCTGCGTGGTGGTAAAGATAGGGGAGGCATCCAGGCCGTTGCGATGGCCTTCAATCCCCGGCGAGCCAAACAGACCGCGCCCGAGTTCTGCACCTAAGGTTATCGGCGTATCAATATCAAGGCGGCCATTGGCGATGGGGCGATCCAGGCTGGCGCAATCTAGCGGTGAAAAGTGCACAAGATGCTGGCCCCAGTAGACAATTTCGGCGAAAGGTTGGGTTCTTATAACGATGTCGCTTTGGGCGCTGGTTAAGCGATGATAAATCGGTTCCATGAATGGCATCTCCGGGAAAGTGATGTCATTACTGTTGATCCGAAACGTTTCGGATGCCAACCAAAACGTTTCGGTAATGTGATCGTGATTATAAAATCAGTGAAAATCAGGCTGGAGGATTAGTGGTGACGCCGGGAAAAAATTCCGGTTGCCAAAGTATTTGCAGGGAATCGATAGGTTGGCCGGAAATCAGGCCCAGCACCATGCTTGAAATTTGCTTTCCGACACCTTCACGCGTCGATTGAATCACGGCGGCGACGTCAGTTTCGACAATGCTGTCTGTTGGCAAACCATCATAAACCACGAGGGACACGCGGTTTTCACCCGTCAGCAATCCCATATGTTGCAATGCCATCGCGGCACCGTCGCCATGCGAGTTGCAGTCGGTAATTATCGCCGTGGGTGGCGAAGGTAACGCCATTAACTCTTGCACGGCTTTGTAACCCGCGCGGCGGGTTGGTGGCACTTCGCGTAGATAATCCGTGCATAACTGGTGGTTTGCGAGTGCATCAAGATAGCCGTTGCGGCGTTGCGTGATAAACGCCTGGTAGTTATTTTCGCCAAGCAGCGCGATTCGCTCATGTCCGAGTGAAATCAGATGGTTAGCCGCATTAAATGTGCCAGCGTGGTTGTCAAAATCAAACCATGCGTAGGGTTGAGCCAGTTGGCTGCGACCCAGTGCCAAAAACGGAAAACCGGCAGATTGTAGCTGCTGCAAACGTGGATCGTTATCGAGCGTGTGAGCCACAATCAGCGCATCGACACGGCGGCCTTGCACCATGCGCATAAATCCGTGCCGATCGGCATTATCGTCATCGGCAATAAGCAGTAAATCCACTTCATGTTGCGCCAGTTCACGGCTAATTTCGCCGACCATGTCCATAAAGACGCTGTTATTGAGCGGCACGGGATGAACAGGAAAAACCAGCCCAACGGCATCAATTTTCCCCATCTTCAGGCGGCGGGCAAAGGTATTTGGGCGGTAACCACGGCGCTGTGCTTCGGCTTCGACACGTGCTTTTGTCTCTTGCGATACATCGTCATAACCGTTCAGCGCGCGGCTGACAGTAGTAACAGAAAGTCCGAGTTGTTTGGCGATGGCTTTAAGCGACATAAAAATCCGTGTCTGGTGAGTAAGTGGCGGAGCTGAAAGCTAGTTTCCCGCAACAATGTGTACCCGTCCACAGAATAACGTGATTAAGAGTCGCAAATATGTCACCGGGTCTGTGACATATCCGCTGTTATTTGCAGGCGTTTAACTTTCTACACTATCGCTTTGAATCTTCGATGGAGCGAACAGATGTCCTTCCTCAATGCCAATGCAGTAAACCTCAATATTGGCGGCAACAGCGCTTATTCAGTGCTGAAAAACCTTGCTGCAATGGCGGCAGATCTTGGCTACATCAATGACAAACAAGCCTTTATGCAAACGCTATTGCTGCGTGAACAAAACCACTCCACGGGTTTTGGTTCTGGTGTGGCGGTTCCCCACGGCAAAAGCGTTGCGGTAGTAAAACCTTTTGTTTTGTTCGCCAGAAGCACCCTGGATATTGACTGGAAAGCGATGGATGGCGAAGGGGTTAACTGCTGGATTTGCATCGGCATTCCCGAGATCGGCGGCGAAGAACAGGTGAATGTGATTTCCACATTGTGCCGCAAAATTATTCACCAGGATTTTATCCAACAGCTGAAAACCGGCAATGCGCAGGATGTCGTCGCGCTGCTCAACCAAACTCTCTCCTGAGCCTGAGGAACACGCCATGGAAGCCCCTCTCAAACTTGTCGCTATAACAAACTGCCCGGCGGGGATTGCCCACACCTACATGGTGGCTGAGGCGCTGGAGCAAAAAGCCCGTTCGCTTGGGCATGTCATTAAAGTTGAAACACAAGGTGCAAACGGAGTCGAAAACCGCCTGTTGGACAGCGAAATCGCCGCTGCGGACTACGTTATTCTCGCTATTGGGCGCGGATTAAACGAAGAAGATCGCGCCCGTTTCGCCGGGAAAAAAGTGTATGAGTTGCCTATCTCGCAAGCGCTAAAAAACATTAATCAGATCTTTGAACAATTACCGACGCATTCAAAACTTTTCGCGGCAGATAGCGGCGTGAGACTGGGAAATCAGGAAGTAAGGCAGGGCAGCGTGATGAGTCACCTGATGGCAGGTGTTTCAGCCGCTCTCCCGTTCGTGATTGGCGGCGGTATTCTGGTGGCAATCGCCAATATGCTGGTGCAATTTGGCCTGCCGTATCAGGACATGAGCAAAGGCGCGCCGTCGTTTAGCTGGATTATCGAGTCCATCGGCTATCTTGGCTTCAAATTTATGATCCCGATAATGGGCGCATATATCGCCTGGTCAATTAGCGATAAACCCGCGTTTGCTCCGGCGTTTATCGTCTGTTACCTCGCAAATGACAAAGGTTTACTCGGCACTCAATCTGGCGCGGGATTCTTGGGCGCGGTCGTGCTCGGCCTGGCGATTGGTTATTTCGTTCGTTACTTCCGTAAGGTCAAACTTGGCAAGGCGCTGCAACCTCTGCTTGGCTCGATGCTGATCCCTTTCATTACGCTTTTCGTGTTTGGTGTTTTGACGTATTACGTCGTCGGGCCGTTTATGGCGAGCATCATGGACGGGCTGCTGCATTTCCTGAATACCATTCCACCGTCGATGAAACTGGGCGCGGCGTTCCTTGTTGGGGCCATGCTGGCGTTTGATATGGGTGGGCCAATCAACAAAACTGCGTGGTTCTTCTGCTTTTCACTGCTCGAAAAACACATTTATGACTGGTACGCGATTGTCGGCGTGGTGGCATTAATGCCGCCGATGGCTGCCGGTATCGCCACCTTTATTGCGCCAAAACTGTTTACCCAGCAGGAAAAAGACGCCGCAGGCAGCGCGATTGTGGTGGGGGCTACCGTGGCAACCGAACCTGCAATACCGTATGCGCTGGCTGCACCGTTACCGATGATTACCGCGAATACTTTAAGCGGTGGGATCACTGGAATGTTGGTTATTGCCTTTGGTATTCAACGCCTGGCTCCGGGCCTTGGCGTATTCGACCCGCTGATTGGTTTGATGTCTCCTGTCATTCCATTTTATGCGGTGCTTGCCGCAGGACTGGCGTTGAACATCACGCTGATTATTGTGCTCAAAGGCGCCTGGCTTAAACATAGCGCTCGTAAACTCGCAGCAAAACAGGACGTTGCTCATGAAATTTAACTTCTTAAAACAGCTTTGTGACGCCAGCGCAGTCAGTGGTGACGAACATGAAGTCCGCCAAATTCTGGCGCGCCAACTACGCCCCTTCGCGGATGAAATTACGTTCGATGGGCTGGGCAGTTTTATCGCCTGCAAAGGCAATAAAGGCCCGAAAGTGGCGATAGTCGGCCATATGGATGAAGTCGGTTTTATGGTGAAACACATCAGCGAACAAGGCTTTATTTGGTTCGATACCATTGGGTCATGGTGGAACCAGTCAATGCTGAATCACCGCGTAACAATCAGAACCCGTGGCGGTGAGAAAATCCCCGGTTTGATTGGTTCCGTAGCGCCTCATGCCTTAAGTGAAAAGCAAAAACAGCAGCCGATGGCGCATGAAGAAATGTTTATTGATATCGGTGCCAGCAGTCGGGAAGAAGTCTGTTCGCGCGGCATCGCTATTGGGGATTTCATTAGTCCAGAGGCCAATTTTGCCCGCTGGGGTGAAGATAAAATCACCGCGAAAGCGCTGGATAATCGTGCGGGTTGCGCATTAATGGCGGAGTTATTTGAGAGTGTTAATAACCCTGACATCACGCTTTACGGCATTGCGACGGTTGAAGAAGAAGTCGGTCTGCGCGGGGCTCAAACGTCTGCCGAATTTGTTAAACCGGATATTGTGATTGTGCTGGATACCGCCGTGGCAGGGGATATTCCCGGCATCGACCCCATTAAATTCCCGCTCAAACTTGGCCACGGCCCGGCGGTAATGCTGTTTGATAAACGTTATTTCCCCAACCAAAAGCTGGTGGCAGCGCTGAAGCAAAGTAGTGAAGCCGTAGGCGCGCCCGTGCAGTTTTGCACAATGAAAACGGGGGCCACAGACGGCGGGCGTTTTAATGTGATGGGAGGAGGCCGCCCGGTAGTGTCCATTTGCCTGCCAACACGTTATCTGCACGCGAATAGTTCGATGATTTCCGGGAACGATTATGCAGCGGCTTTTAGCATGATTCATCATCTTCTAAATAGAATTAACGCTTCATTTATTGATGAGGTAAATACTTATATTTAAAGATAATTACGGGATTGCGTAAGTTCTGGAATGTATCTCGCAAACCCGTTTTTTGATGCTTGCCATTCTCCGGGCGAATCGCAAAAGTGGTTATGTTTTCTTCAACCCGGTACGCCATCAATGCTTAGTGAACGTCAGTTGTCCCTGCTCGAAAGACTGGAAAACCAGAACCTGACCATGAAGGAGTTGGCGAGCGGGGGAAATGTCTCCAGCCGAACTGTGCTGCGCGATATCGACTACCTGAATTTTACTCTCAGCGATGCGGCACGCATTAGCACTAACGGTAGTGGCTATCAGTTAGATATTTTCGACAGAAACCGTTATTTCATGCAGTTACAGCGCCATGATAACGATGACAAAATGCTTTTTGTCTTACTCACGAACCTGTACACCACACGGCTGCAACTGGCAGAAGCCCTCAATTTGCCTGAGAAAATCGTTAACGATCAACTCGCACGGCTCAAGCAGCGAAGCTCACGGTGCTTCAGGATCACCAGCAGGCCAAACTCCGGGCACTATATTGATGAGCCGCGCCGAAAGAAGCTGATCATTTTGGCTAATTTAATCAAAAAATCACCGTCGGCAGTCTGTGCCAGTCTCAACCTTGAAAGCCGGGTCTTTCAGGTTCTGCAACAGAATATTGAAGGCATCAGCGATAACTCTGAATACTGCGCAACGTTGTTGTTGGCGGTTTACGCGCTGCGAAATCAAAAATCGCCTTCGGTACCGGCAGGCAACAGCCAGACTTTCCATGCTGCTTACGAAGCCGCTGGACTGTACCTTTCGCATGACGCGCTGAAGGAAGCCGATTCCCTGGTAAAAGCGCTGCAAGACAGTGCTTCGCAAGTCACCACCACAGTGATAGGCGAGTTGACGAATGAGTTATTGATTAGCCACGGTTTGGGGGAACTGGATCAGCAACTGATTGATGACCTGACTGCTCATATTGCGCGGTGTGCGGCGCGGCCTTTATGGTTACAAGAGAGCCGTCAAGGGTCCATGAACAACCTGAAGGCAGCGTGGCCAGTGGCGTTTGATCTCAGCATCGGGCTGATTAACCAAATCAGGCAGCGGCTGAATATTGAAATTTATGACAGCGATTTGATAGGCCTGTATTTCGCCTGTGCGCTGGAACGCAACCAGGGTGAAAAGCACACCATTGTTTTGCTCGCCGAGCAAAATGCCATCGCCACTATCAATCAACTGGCTATTGAACGTGAGTTGCATAATTGCCGGGTGGTTATCGCGCTCCACCCTGCGGAGTTGTACGCATTGTGCGAAGAAATGACTCCCGCGCTGATTATCAATAACAGCGCTTTTCCACTGGATACACTCGTGGCGGAAATGCTGGTTATCAAGAATATTATTAATCCGGCAGGCATTAATCTCGTGAAAGAGAAGCTGGATTATTCATTGATAAAACAAAAGCTACCGCAATTTATCCCTGAGGAGTGCAGTTTTGTTTATGCCAACACTCCGGGTGATCAGTGGCTAACCATTATCAAAGATATCTGTGCCAGGTTAGTGAAGCGGGGGCTTTTAAATAAGGATGATGCGCACAGTGTTTATCAACGAGAAACTGAAGGGGAAAACCTGGTCGTCAATCATATCGCCATCCCCCATTGCTGGAGTGAATCGAGCAATCAATTTCGCAGCTATTTTATTTGCCTTAAACACCCGGTGATGATTAACGGCGAGTCTGTTGCCCATCTGTTGTTAGCCTGCACCAGCACTGCATTGCGCCAGGAGCTAAAGATTTTCAGCTATTTAGCTAATGCGTTAAACCGCTACGATGCGCATGAGATTGAACGCATCAGGAGCTACCCGCAGTTTATGGCGTTACTTTGCGGCTAACCCGTTACCCGCTAACCATTAAAAACGAATGCTGAAACAGGTGATTATTATCGCAGCCGCTGCGGGTGCGTATAAACCGTGGCTCGACCTGGTTTACTAAAGCCAACCAGCGTCAAATTGCAGCGGCTTGCCACTTCTACGGCAAGCGTTGTCGCGGCAGAAACGGCAAACAGAATTTCGACGCCGCACTGGGCCGATTTTTGCACCATTTCATAGCTGGCACGGCTTGAGACTAAAACCGCGCCGTTGTGCCAGGCCTCGCGAGCGCGTGCACCGAGCAGTTTATCTAATGCCACGTGGCGACCAATATCTTCTCTGCCATCCAGAATGGTGCCGTTTGCATCAAGCCAAAGTGCGGCGTGAGTACAACCCGTGAGTTGCCCGACCGGCTGGTATTCGCGCATCTGGTTTAAGGCGGCATCAAGTTGGTTTAAATCGAAGGTTTGCGTAAATGGCAGCGGGGTAATCGGGCGACCAATATCATTGAGCTGCTCCACACCGCATACGCCACAGCCGGTGCGCCCGGCAAGGGAGCGTCGGCGCTCTTTCAAGCCCATAAAACGGCGGCTGGAAAGCTCAATTTGCACTTCTAAGCCATTACAAACGGATAAAACATCAATTCCATAAATGTCTGCCGGAGATTCAATAATCCCTTCAGATAAAGAGAAACCGAGCGCAAAAAGTTCCAAATCTTTGGGCGAGGCCATCATGACCACGTGAGAAATACCGTTGTAGACCAGCGCTACTGGCACTTCTTCAGCCAGCCAGTCGTCTTTGGACTCGAGCAAATCCTGGCGTTGCCATAGCTCGATAGTCCGCGCACCAGTGACGGCGTTCACAATTTTGCTTTGATTTGGGTTGGAATTGTTCACTTTGTCTTAACCTGATTGGAACAGCCTTAATTCTAATGTGGTATTCTGGAAACACTAACCCTTCTGGAGTAGGGGATATTTCCAGTTCGGTTTGATTGTGGACTTTTGCGGCGCAGACCGCAAAAAAAATACACCTATAAGTCATGTGAAAATGTCGAAACAAGGAGCACCCATGCAGGTCAGCAGAAGACAGTTCTTTAAGATCTGTGCTGGCGGTATGGCAGGGACTACAGCAGCGGCACTGGGTTTTGCCCCGGGCGTTGCACTGGCGGAAACACGGCAATACAAATTACTACGTACCCGTGAAACGCGTAATACCTGCACATACTGTTCCGTCGGTTGCGGGCTATTGATGTACAGCCTCGGTGACGGCGCGAAAAATGCCAAAGCATCTATCTTCCATATTGAAGGCGACCCGGACCATCCGGTAAACCGTGGTGCACTTTGCCCTAAAGGCGCAGGGCTGGTGGATTTCATCCACAGCGAAAGCCGTCTTAAATTCCCGTCTTACCGCGCCCCAGGCTCGGATAAATGGGAACAAATCAGCTGGGAAACGGCGTTTGACCGTATCGCCAAACTGATGAAAGCTGACCGCGATGCCAACTTTATTGCCCAGAATGACCAGGGAACCACGGTTAACCGTTGGCTTTCCACCGGCATGTTGTGCGCATCCGCTTCCAGTAATGAAACCGGCTATTTAACCCAGAAATTTTCCCGCGCCCTCGGCATGTTAGCCGTAGATAACCAGGCGCGTGTCTGACACGGACCAACGGTAGCAAGTCTTGCTCCAACATTTGGTCGCGGTGCGATGACCAACCACTGGGTTGATATCAAGAACGCCGATCTCGTTATTGTGATGGGTGGAAACGCGGCAGAAGCGCATCCAGTCGGGTTCCGCTGGGCGATGGAAGCCAAAATCCACAACGGTGCGAAGCTGATTGTTATCGATCCGCGCTTCACGCGTACCGCTTCGGTGGCGGATTTCTACACCCCGATTCGTTCCGGCTCAGACATCGCTTTCTTGTCTGGCGTGTTGCTGTACCTGATCAATAACAATAAATACAACCGTGAATACGTTGAGGCTTACACCAACGCCAATCTGATTGTGCGTGAGGATTACAGCTTCGATGACGGCCTGTTCTCGGGCTATGACGCGGTAAATCGTAAATACGACAAAACCACCTGGAACTATGAGCTGGACGAAAAAGGCTTCGCCAAACGCGACCTGACGCTGACTCATCCACGTTGCGTGTGGAACCTGCTCAAAGAGCACGTTTCTCGCTACACGCCGGAAGTGGTTTCCAATATTTGCGGCACTCCGAAAGATGACTTCATCCAGGTCTGTGAATACATCGCAGCGACCAGCGTAAAAGATAAAACCGCGTCGTTCTTGTACGCGCTGGGCTGGACGCAACACTCCGTGGGCGCGCAGAACATTCGCACCATGGCGATGATTCAGTTGCTGCTCGGCAACATGGGGATGGCAGGCGGCGGCGTCAACGCCCTGCGCGGCCACTCCAATATTCAGGGTCTGACCGACCTCGGCCTGCTGTCACAAAGCCTGCCAGGCTACATGACGCTGCCGAATGAAAAACAGCCTGACCTCCAGACTTACCTTGCTGCCAACACGCCGAAACCGCTGCTGGAAGGCCAGGTCAACTACTGGGGCAACTACCCGAAATTCTTCGTTTCGATGATGAAAGCCTTCTTCGGCGACAAAGCCACAGCGGAAAATAGCTGGGGTTATGACTGGTTGCCGAAGTGGGACAAGGGCTACGACGTCCTGCAATATTTCGAGATGATGAACCAGGGCAAGGTGAACGGTTATTTGTGCCAGGGCTTTAACCCTGTCGCCTCGTTCCCGAACAAAAACAAGGTCATTGCGTCACTGTCGAAGCTGAAATTCCTCGTGACCATCGACCCGCTGAACACCGAAACCTCGAACTTCTGGCAAAACCACGGCGAGATTAACGATGTCGACCCGTCGAAAATCCAGACCGAAGTGTTCCGCTTGCCATCCACCTGCTTTGCTGAAGAAAACGGTTCTATCGTTAACTCCGGCCGCTGGTTGCAGTGGCACTGGAAAGGTGCGGATGCCCCAGGGGAAGCGCTGAACGACGGCGAAATCCTTGCGGGTATCTTTAGCCGCATGCGCCATATGTACCAAAGCGAAGGCGGTGCGCTGCCTGAGCAAGTGCTGAACATGACCTGGAATTACCAGACGCCAGACAACCCGGCTCCGGAAGAAGTGGCGATGGAAAGCAACGGTAAAGCGTTGCAGGACGTGGTCGATCCGGCAACCGGCGCGGTACTGGTGAAAAAAGGTCAGCAGCTTAGCTCGTTCGCACAACTGCGCGATGACGGCACTACTTCCAGTGGCTGCTGGATTTTCGCCGGTTCCTGGACGCCAGACGGCAACCAGATGGCACGCCGCGATAACGCTGACCCGTCTGGTTTGGGTAACACGCTAGGCTGGGCCTGGGCCTGGCCGCTCAACCGCCGCATTCTGTATAACCGTGCTTCTGCTGATCCAGCGGGTAAACCGTGGGATGAAAAACGCCGCCTGATCTCCTGGGATGGCGCGAAGTGGAGCGGCGCGGATATTGCCGACTACAGCACTGCCGCACCTGGCACTGACGTTGGGCCGTTCATCATGCAGCCGGAAGGTTTAGGGCGTCTGTTTGCTATCGACAAGATGGCAGAAGGGCCGTTCCCGGAACATTACGAGCCGTTTGAAACGCCGCTTGGCACCAACCCGCTGCACCCGAACGTGGTTTCTAACCCGGCGGCGCGCGTGTTCAAAGGTGACCTGGAAGCGATGGGCAAGCATGACAAATTCCCGTATGTCGGCACCACGTATCGTTTGACCGAGCATTTCCACTACTGGACTAAACACGCGGTACTTAACGCCATCGCGCAGCCAGAGCAGTTTATCGAGATTGGCGAAAAGCTCGCGAATTCACTCGGCATTGCTCACGGCGACACGGTGAAAGTCTCCTCCAACCGTGGCTTTATCAAAGCCAAAGCGGTGGTGACCAAGCGTATTCGCCAGCTCGATGTGAACGGCCAGAAAGTGGACACCATCGGTATTCCGATTCACTGGGGTTATGAAGGTGTGGCGAAGAAAGGCTTTATCGCTAACACCCTGACGCCATTTGTCGGTGATGCCAACACGCAAACGCCTGAATTTAAGGCGTTCCTGGTCAATGTGGAAAAGGTGTAACGGAGACGAATTATGGCTTATCAATCTCAGGACATTATCCGTCGTTCCGCCACCAACGGCCTCACGCCCGCGCCACAAGCGCGGGGAAGTCAGCAAGAGGTCGCGAAACTTATCGACGTCACCACCTGTATCGGCTGTAAAGCCTGCCAGGTGGCATGTTCGGAGTGGAACGATCTGCGTGATGAAATCGGCAGCAACGTCGGTGTTTATGATAATCCGGCTGATTTGACCGCCAAATCATGGACGGTCATGCGCTTCTCGGAAGTGGAGCAAAACGACAAACTGGAATGGTTGATCCGCAAAGATGGTTGTATGCACTGCGCGGACCCAGGCTGCCTGAAAGCCTGCCCGGCTGAAGGCGCAATCATTCAGTACGCCAATGGTATTGTCGATTTCCAGTCCGAGCAGTGCATCGGCTGCGGTTACTGCATTGCCGGTTGCCCGTTCGATGTACCGCGCCTGAACCCGGAGGACAACCGTGTCTACAAATGTACCCTGTGCGTAGACCGTGTGACCGTCGGCCAGGAGCCTGCCTGCGTGAAAACTTGCCCAACCGGCGCGATTCATTTTGGCTCGAAAGAGTCGATGAAAAACCTGGCGGGCGAGCGCGTGGCAGAGTTGAAAACACGCGGTTATGACAACGCCGGATTGTACGACCCGGAAGGCGTTGGCGGCACTCACGTGATGTACGTGCTGCATCATGCGGACAAGCCGACGCTGTACCACGGCCTGCCGGAGAATCCGTCCATCAGCCCAACCGTGAAATTCTGGAAAGGTGTCTGGAAGCCGCTCGCCGCTATTGGCTTTGCTGCGACCTTCGCCGCCAGCGTGTTCCACTATGTGGGAGTTGGCCCGAACCGTGCCGATGATGAAGACGAAAACTTGCACCATGACGATGACGAGGTGCGCAAACCATGAAAAAACAAGTGACCATTCAACGTTACAGCGCACCAGAGCGCATCAACCACTGGGTAACCGCCTTCTGCTTCATACTGGCGGCGGTGAGTGGGCTGGGGTTCTTCTTCCCATCCTTTAACTGGCTGATGCACATTCTGGGTACGCCGCAGCTGGCGCGCATCCTCCATCCGTTCGTCGGTGTGGTGATGTTTGCCTCGTTTATCATCATGTTTTTCCGTTACTGGCACCACAATCTAATCAATCGGGATGATATCTTTTGGGCGAAGAATATTCGTAAGATCGTCGTCAACGAGGAAGTGGGTGACACCGGGCGTTATAACTTCGGCCAGAAATGCGTGTTCTGGGCGGCGATTATTTTCCTGGTGCTACTGCTGGTGAGCGGCGTGATTATCTGGCGTCCTTACTTCGCTCCTGCTTTCTCAATCCCGGTGATTCGCGTAGCCCTGATGGTGCATTCATTTGCCGCAGTGGCACTGATTGTGGTTATTATGGTCCACATCTACGCCGCCCTTTGGGTGAAAGGCACGATTACCGCGATGGTGGAAGGCTGGGTCACAACGTCCTGGGCGAAGAAACACCATCCGAAATGGTATCGTGAAGTTCGCCAGAAACAGGAAAAACGACAGGAATGAGCATTCGCATAATCCCGCAAGACCAGCTGGATAAGAGCGCGAAACGTACGGCGGAGACTATCCCGCCGTTACTGTTCCCCCGGCTGAAAAATCTCTACAACCGCCGTGCAGAACGCCTGCGCGAACTGGCGACCGACAATCCGCTGGGTGATTTCCTGCGCTTTGCGGCGCTTATTGCCCATGCGCAGGAAGTGGTGCTGTACGACCACCCGCTGGAAATGGATTTAACGGCGCTGATTCAGAAATCTTCTGAAACGGGCAAGCCGCCGCTGGATATCCATGTTCTGCCGCGTGACCCGCACTGGCAGCGTTTGCTCAACTCATTGATTGCTGAGCTAAAACCAGAGATGAGCGGCCAGGCGCTGGCGGTTATCGAAAATCTGGAAAAGGCTTCAACTCAAGAGCTGGAAGAGATGGCTACTGCGTTGTTTAACGCTGATTTTGCGCTGGTTTCCAGCGACAAAGCCCCGTTCATCTGGGCTGCGTTGTCGCTTTACTGGGCGCAAATGGCGAGCCTGATTCCAGGGCGTGCGAAAGCGGAATACGGCGAGCAACGCCAGTTCTGCCCGGTTTGCGGTTCGATGCCGGTTTCCAGCATCGTGCAGATTGGCGGCACCAGTGGCTTGCGTTACTTGCACTGCAACTTGTGTGAAACCGAGTGGCACGTGGTGCGTGTGAAATGTAGCAACTGCGAGCAAACCCGCGATTTGAACTACTGGTCGCTGGAAAGCGAACAGTCAGCGATTAAAGCGGAAAGCTGTGGCGACTGCGGCACCTACCTGAAGATTCTCTATCAGGAAAAAGATGCCAAAGTGGAAGCCGTGGCCGACGATTTAGCCTCGTTAGTGCTGGATGCACGCATGGAGCAAGAAGGCTTTGCCCGCAGCAGTATCAATCCTTTCCTGTTCCCGGGGGAAGGGGAGTAACAAGTTCCCAGGGCGGAGAGCTTTGGCTTATCCGCCCTGGTCATCACGCAGGATCACAGTATGTCCCTCGAACCCGCAATTGCCGGGCTGGTTGATGAATTTATTAACTCTGGCCGCCCTTCTTCACGCCAACAAACTTTTGCCGAACGCCGGGCTGGGTATATCGCCAGCACTGTTTTAGCGGGCGAAACCGAAACCCGAGTCGACGTGAAAGACATCAGTCTTAATGGATGCACGTTACGTATATTTTCCCCACTAAATTCAACCGGATCACTCCCCGCCGTGATCTACTACCACGGCGGTTGCTTTGTTAGCGGGGGGTTTGAAACCCATGACAATCAGTTACGCCAGCTTTGCTATCACAGTGGTTGCCGGGTGATTGCCGTTCAGTATCGTGTGGCACCGGAGCACACTTACCCGGCTGCGCATGACGACGCTGAGCGTGCAGCGGACGCTATCTGGCAAGCGGCGGAACAACTGGAAGTGAATCGTGAACGAATCACGCTCGCGGGCGACAGCGCTGGCGGGCACATTGCTCTGGTCACCGCCTTGCGCCTGAAAAGTGCGGGAAACTGGCTGCCTGCGCGGCTGATGCTGATTTACCCGATGCTGGACGCGACGGCGGAATCGGTCAGTTATCAGGAAAATGGCTACGACTACATCATTACCCGCGATACGCTGCTTTCAGGCTACGAAGCCTATATGCCCGATCTTGACTCAATGGATGAAGAGGCCAGCCCGTTATTTCGTGAAGATTTTGCAGGCCTGCCGCCGGTACATATCATTACCGCTGAATATGACCCACTGCGTAATGAAGGCGAGGTTCTGCATGAGTGCCTGATGGATCAAGGCGTTGAGTCCACCTGCCAACGCTATCTCGGCGTGATCCACGGCTTTTTCCAGCTTGGTGGTATCAGCCAGGCAGCCCGCGATGCCATGCGTGATGTTGCGTGGCGGGTCGGTCAATAAGCGCAATTAACTCAGTCTTCGGTTAGCTCATCATAAAGAGTGCGAAGACGGGTTCGTAGATAAAGCACGGCCTTGTGTTTGCGGGATAACAGGGCCTGGACGCTAGTGCCTGTTTCTTCCGCTAACTCTTTAAAGCTGTAGCCGTGGAGTTCGGTTTTTTCGAACGCCTCACGCTGCGCCACAGGAAGCTCCGACATTGCATCTTCCAGCTCATCCCAGAGCAGCTGACTCAGATATTCGTCTTCCGGTGACTGTGGCACGCCAAACAACGTTTCCGCCAGTTCGTCTTCAGGAAGAAAACCATCATCGTCGTCAGAATAGTAGTCAGAAAGCGGAAGCTCGCGCTTTTTACGCGCCCTGTCGGTCATTTCATTACGTGCGGCGCGAAACAACCAGGCGGCGACGTTCTCCACCGGTTGCTCCACCTTCATCAACTGCCATGTCACTTCTTGCAGGATATCGTCTGCGTCATCACGTATCGGCGTGCGGCCAACGATAAATGCTTTCAGCTTCGAGCGACAAGCGTTGAGCGCCAACATGACTCGAGAATGTCCTGCCGTCCCGGCTTTCATTATCGTCACTCAGCTTGCGTCGGTTTCTGGACGTTATCTTCCGGCTTCTGACGGCAAGGCTCATGCTCACCGCGCTCGTGGCGATCGGCATGATGCTCATCGCGATGATGGCAATGCCCGCGGCCATGACGCCAGAATCCCCCACGGCGCTGCTGAACAAACTGCTCGCGCTGTTCTGGTGTCATTTGCATCCAGCGTTCATGCATACGACGGCGATCGCGGCCCATACCGAACATCCCTGGACGCAGCCCAAGACCGCCGAACAGAATCCGACACAGCACCAGCAACCCAAGCGCCTGCCAGAAGCCAATGCTTTTCACGCCGATAATCGCAGGCAACAATGCATTCCACAGCGACATCACCAGCAGGCTTAACACGGCAATAAACACAATGCCAATCAGCAGTGGTTTCGCCATCGGGTGGCCGCCGAATCCGCGACCGTGCTCCCGGCCATGTCCACGCATATCAAAATCTCTCATCATTTTTACTCCTCATCAGATTAGTTAATTATTGCTTCTGATGAGGTAGACGAATGAGAAGCAGAAATATTGCCAGGAAAATGAAATTTTTATGCGGCTAGAATAAAAGTACACCCTCTCCGGCACGTATTTGTGCAGCACAGACAGTGATTTAACCCAGGGAATAAGCGGGGGGATGAAAATACCAGCCAACCTAAGCTGGCTGATATTGGCGCAGAAAATCAGTCTTTCTTAATCATCTGCACGATTTGGTCATTATTAATCTGGCGCTCGTTGCCTTGCTGATCGGTGTAACTAATCAGGCCAGTATCTGAATCCACTTGCGGTTTCCCCTGCGTCACAATCATATCGCCTGCTTTGGTCGACATAACGTAATCGCTCGAACACGCCGTGACCGAAAGCGCTACACCGCTTAACAGAAGAACTGCCATCAATTTTTTCATGCTGAAACATCCCTTTTAAATAAGAAGGGGATTCTACCTACTGCGCTCAAGACAGATTGTTAAGGTGTATTACGAAGGGTTTTAGGGGGAGGGTTCAGCGTTGCCACAAAACAAAAACCCGCATGGCGAAACCATACGGGTTTTCAGTTTGTTCAGGCTTAAGAGCTCAGATGCGCCTGCTTTCTGCGCGCGATATCAATAAACAAAATGCTGGCGCCAAAAGACAAACAGGACGCAATAATCAAGACAAGAAGATAGGACGTGACATAGCTATATTCTTTGTCCAGATGGGACAGTTGTTCCGATATCAGATCAATGTTTTCTACGGTGTAATTTCTGCACGCATAAAGCCCGTACCAGAAGGCGCTGAAGCCGACCAAACACGTGTAACAGAACCAGGTGAGTTTTTTATCTATGTACTCAAGATAAAACTTTGGGTCGGAGTAGGCGACTTTGAGAAGCCCAAAAAAACAGCCAAAGTAGATGCCAATCAACCACTTCAACACATCCCAGTTCATACAAACCTCTTAAATTGCTGCTACCTGTTTCGTCAGGCATTAAAAAAGGGCTACGCGTCACGTAACCCCTTGTTTTCGTTTGTTTACGCCAGGTGAGTTTTTGTGGCGGGAACAATATCTGCACAGTATGTCACATGCTTCATCGACAAAGAAGACCGTACAGGTTGTGCGGTAGGGGGATGTAGGATGGATAAGCGTTAGCGTCATCCACCATTTGTCGGGTGACGCTGCGCTTGCCCGACCTACGAAAATTGAGGGAAATATACATCGAAATAATGAATATAACATTCTGGGATATATATTTTTGATATAACTCTTCACAATTATCTTCATGTCTGACATTTTTATTATTTTAACTGCGAAATAGATCATGAAAATATGTTTTTTGTTCCTGTAACTTTAACGTGATATTTGATTTTCACGTTAATAACACATCAACTAATAATGGAGAAATAGAACATGGCTGTTCCTGCATATTTATGGCTTTATGATGCAACCGGTGCATTAATTGTTGGTGACTGTAACGTGTTGGATAGGACTGGTGCTATTGAGCTGCAAAGTTTCAACCATGGTGTACATGTCCCTTTTGACGGGAACAGTGGAAGCCTTGCCGGGACTAGAGTCCACGATCTGTTAAGCTTCACCAAAGAGTTTGATAAGGCTACACCTTATCTATATCGTGCGACCGCTCAGTGTGAAAAACTTCAAAAAGCTATTATTAAATGGTATCGCATTAATGACGCCGGAATTGAAGAAGAATTTATGCACATGATGATGGAGGGGATTCGTGTAATAGGAGTTACGCCTGTAATGCATAATTTTAAAAGTTCTAATCAGCCTTCTAATCCGACTGAATCTATATCACTGGGCTACCAGCGTATAACCTGGAAATATCTGGATGGGAATATTCAGTATACCGACGAATGGAATAACCGGGTGGTCTACTGATGATTTATTGCAGGCTTGATTTTAATCATCTGCTGGATCACGGCCGGATTGCCGACTTTCAGGTATCTGGCGTCGGGCGTTTTCCTGTATTCAGTGGTATGGGGAATTATGTGAATCGCCCTGAGTGCTCAATGCTGAGCAATGCAGCGATACCTCCTGGAAGTTACTGGATTGTTGAGCGCCCCTCCGGTGGGCGGCTTGGTGCGTATTACCAGTGGGGGAAGGAAATGTGGACAGGTAATACTTACGACGATTGGTTTGGCCTATTCCGAAAAGATGGCGTTATTGATGATCACATGGCCTTCCAGGTTGGTGCAGGGCAATATTTCCGTTCCAGCTTTCGCCTTCACCCGCTCAGACCGGACGGCACAGGCTTAAGTGAAGGTTGTGTAACTTTCTATCGGCGCGAAGACTTCTATACAGTGCGCAGAGCATTGCTTGCTACGCGCAAACAGCAAATATTAGGCGGCGGTGGTTTATTTTCTTATGGTGAAGTTGTTGTGATCGGAAGAAACAGCGGGGCATGCGATATTGAAGAGTCTTAGATGGATATTAAGGACTGGCTTGTTTTTATTTTTTGGCTGGTTGCTGGTGCTCGGCGGTGTGTTTCGTTCACTTTCTTATGCGCTGGCTGGGCCATATACCAATCTGCTTACGTCGCTGGGAATGGGGCGATTACCGGATTATAGCCAACGGCTGGAAACAAACGGGATAGTCATATATTTCACTCTTTCCGTCATCCTCGCTGTTTTGCTGGTAGCGCTGCTCGAATGGCTGGTTTTGTACGTCATTAAAGACATGCGTTCGAGATAATATATGAGAACTTTAACAAGAGTGCCATCCACCAAAAATGGTGGATGACGCAAGCTTATCCACCCTACAAAAACTAGTGAATCCCAGGCACTGCCTCGCCGCTGATCATCACCAGCCCGCCATCTGTGCTAACAAAGCGTGGTGCTTTTAAATCCTCGACCAGAACGTTAACCAACTCGAATAATAGCCCTGTGATGTGTTCTTTCTGCTCGGGTGACTGCTGGTGTTGCAGCAATAAGATGGTGAGTGCGGAACAATACTCGCGCAGAGTTTCGGAATCAGTAGAAAGCGGAGCACGATAATTATCGGGTTCCGCCACATCCACTGTCAGTCGTTCGATTAAATGCGCGGGTAACGGCGTTTTTAGCGCAACTTTCAACACTTCGAGCGCGGCAAGCAGTCGCCCACACAATGCCATACATTCGGTGTTGTCGTCGTTTTCAATCAGCGCATCGACATGGTGCTGGCAGGCGTCGAGGATCTGGAATAAATCCAGATGCGCACCAAGTGGGGTTTTTAGCAGTGCGGTAATAGCGGTTTCATTAACTGACGGCAGGCACACGCTTTCAGTGCAAGCGGTTGTGGTACTATTGGTGTTAGCCATTGCGTTATGTCCTTAACGATAGTGGTTAAACGCCTCGGTAGTGTTGACGCACTCCGGGGCGTTGCTCTTTATCTCGTACCGTTATAATGTACGTACGCGACTAGAACATAATGAGGAACGCGTACGTACATGTCAACTATCAAACGTGATAAAAGCCCTAAGGGAAAAGGACTATCTCCGACATTTCAGATCCGCATCACACCGGAACTGAAATCCCAATTTGAAGTTGCAGCGAAAGATGCTGGTATGAGTTTGGGGAATTGGTTGAAGGAGTTGGGTAGGAAAGAATTGGAGAGGCTGGATCACAAAGAAATATAGAATTTATGTTTCTATATTTTTTCGCCATCAGATTTTAAATATGACGGCGAAAAATTAGGTATGTATAATTACTCACTGTGAATTGAATATTTTTTCGACAACATCTGATTTCTCTGTCTTCTCTTTTTGTGTGGGAAGATCCATTCCAGTAATATTAATTGAAATGGGAGATTTCCCTTGCAATACCTTTAATAATGACTCTTTCCCTATGGTTGCATAATTCTCATCCGTGTTGAAACGCTCCGGATAATATACTTGATTCTTAATGTGTGTTTTATCGAAATCATAACCTAAATATTTTGCCATCCTACTAAGCAATTCAATCTGGTGATTCTTTCTTTCTGATTCCCAGTTATCAGCATTTTCAGCTGTGTATTTTCTGGTTGCTAAAAAGTCTAAATATTCTTTCCACGCAAGGCGTATATTTTTTTCATCTTTATTTTTTTGATTTGAAAATATAACATCAATAGAATTCAATGCTTCTACATGTCTAATATCAGTTGACGTCGCTCTGGTTGCCATAAGAGTTCTAAATAAAAATTGTTGATTTTGACCCACTTCTCTTTTTCTATCTAAATAACGTGTAGCTTGAATTGCTAGCAATGGTGCAAACAATGTTGCTAAAACAACAAGAGTATTACTATTAAACAACATTCCAAATAAATTTGTACTAGTTTCCATAAAGATCTCCAGCGCAAAATATTATTAAATGACTAAAAGTGCATATAATTAGCGAGATTTATAAACTCACGCTAGTATAGATAATTATGCTAGGAGTGGAAGTGATTAATGGATCAGGATCGTAAAATGTGTAATTCCGCATATCTACATGATTGAATCAAAAAATGGCGGAAGATCACAGGAGTTGAACCTGCCCGGCACCGCTGGCGGCACCAACTGGATTTGAAGTCCAGCCGCCTCACCGGAGACGACGATCTTCCTAGCCTCGATTGCTACATGGAGGCGGTGCGCAGTATACCTGGTTTCTCCCGCTTACCAAACAATGCTTTGCCCTTTCCACAATGATTTCCTGAAAACTATTAGCCGGATCAATTAAACCGTACGAAATCCACGCGTTTAGCACTTCTGGCACCCTCTATTGAGCGACTCTGCTCACACTTATCAAGAAACGTAATCTGATAACCAGAAATTGGAATTCCGGCCCGCCTCCCGATGCTTTAAAACCTGAACTATCGAATTTTTTACACTCGCTTTTAAAGGTGATCACCAGACCCACTGGCACACCGTTTCCAAAAATTCAGTATTCAAAAGGACGGCATAATGAAAATTAGTGACGGCAACTGGCTGATTCAGCCCGGTTTAGCGCTTATCCACCCGGTGCAAGTGTTTGAAGTTGAACAACAGGGCAACGAAATGGTGGTGTACGCGGGCATGAAGGATGTGCGGGAGCGGGGGAATCAGCTTGATACTCCACTGTTTACGCTGCGCTTTTTCTCCCCGCAGGAAGGGATTGTTGGTGTGCGCATCGAGCATTTCCAGGGCGCGGTGAATAACGGCCCGCATTATCCGCTCAACGTATTGCACGATGTGAAAGTGACCATGCAAAACACCGCTGAATTTGCCGAGCTGAAAAGCGGCAACCTGGCGGTGCGCGTAACCAAAGGCACTGAATGGGCGCTGGATTTCCTGCGCGATGGCGTGCGTATCACCGGCAGTGCAGTGAAGAACAACGGTTATGTGCAGGATGCGAACAGCGGTAATACGCACATGTTCGAGCGCCTGGATTTGGGCGTCGGTGAAACGGTTTACGGCCTGGGCGAGCGTTTTACCGCATTGGTGAAAAATGGTCAGACGGTGGAAACCTGGAACCGCGATGGCGGCACCAGCACCGAGCAATCCTACAAAAATATTCCGTTCTATCTCACCAATCGCGGTTATGGCGTGCTGGTGAACCACCCGGAATGTGTCTCCTTTGAAGTCGGTTCCGAGAAAGTCTCCAAAGTGCAGTTCAGTGTCGAAGGCGAATATCTCGAATATTTCGTGATTGACGGCCCAACGCCGAAAGCGGTTCTCGACCGTTACACTCGCTTCACCGGCCGCCCGGCGTTGCCGCCAGCGTGGTCGTTTGGCCTGTGGCTCACCACTTCCTTTACCACCAACTACGACGAAGCGACGGTTAACAGCTTTATCGACGGCATGGCCGAACGCAATTTGCCGCTGCACGTGTTCCATTTCGACTGCTTCTGGATGAAAGCCTTCCAGTGGTGCGATTTTGAGTGGGACCCGGTGACGTTCCCCGATCCGGAAGGCATGTTGAAACGCTTGAAAGCGCGTGGCCTGAAAATCTGCGTGTGGATTAACCCGTATATCGGCCAGAAATCCCCGCTGTTCCGCGAAGGAATGGAAAAAGGCTATCTGCTCAAACGCCCGAACGGCGCGGTGTGGCAGTGGGATAAATGGCAGCCAGGCCAGGCGATTGTCGATTTTACTCATCCGGCGGCGTGCGAATGGTATGCAGGGCATCTGAAACGCCTGGTGCGCATGGGTGTGGATTGCTTCAAAACTGACTTTGGCGAGCGCATTCCAACGGATGTGGTGTGGCACGATGGTTCCGACCCGCAGAAAATGCACAACCATTACGCGTTCATCTATAACGAGCTGGTGTGGAACGTGCTCAAGCAAGAGCTGGGCGACGAAGAAGCGGTGCTGTTTGCCCGTTCAGCCTCCGTTGGCGCACAACAATTCCCGGTTCACTGGGGTGGCGACTGCTACGCCAACTACGAATCAATGGCGGAAAGCCTGCGCGGCGGCCTGTCACTCGGCATGTCCGGCTTTGGCTTCTGGAGCCACGATATTGGCGGCTTCGAAAATACCGCTCCGGCGCATGTGTATAAACGCTGGTGCGCGTTCGGGCTGCTTTCCAGCCACAGCCGCCTGCACGGTAGCAAATCCTATCGTGTGCCATGGGCGTATGACGATGAAGCCTGCGACGTGGTGCGCCACTTCACGCAGCTGAAATCACGCATGATGCCGTATCTGTATCGTCAGGCGGCGCAGGCCGCAGAGTTTGGTACGCCGATGATGCGCGCCATGATGCTGGAGTTCCCGGACGATCCGGGCTGCGATTATCTCGACCGCCAGTACATGCTGGGCGATTCCGTGATGGTTGCGCCGGTGTTCTCGGAGGCAGGCGACGTGCAGTTCTATCTGCCAGAAGGGCGCTGGACGCATTTGCTCAACAACCAGCAAGCGCAAGGTAGCCGCTGGCATAAAGAGAAGCATGATTTCCAGAGCCTGCCGGTGTACGTGCCTGACAATACGCTGTTAGCGCTGGGCAATAACGACCAGAAACCGGATTACGCGTGGCATGAAGGCACCGCCTTCCAGCTGTTTAATCTCGACGATGGGCGCGAGGCGCTTTGCGAAGTCCCGGCAGCAGACGGTTCGGTTATCTTCACGCTGAAAGTTCGTCGTGAAGGCAATACGCTGGCGGTGCAGTGCGAGGGTCAGGCAAAAGACTGGACGCTGTGTCTGCGCAATATCGGTAACGTGAAAGGGGTGAAGCAAGGTAAGAGTGCTGCGGGCGAGCAGGGTGTGGTGATTACACCGGATTCGCACGAGGCGGGATTGGTTATCGAGCTTTAATTGGTCTTTCCCCTCTCCCTAAGGGAGAGGGGACTAAAAATTTAACCCTTCATCCACACCCGCAGCCCATCCAGGAACATCTGCGTCGCCAGCATGACCAGCACCAGTCCCATCAGGCGTTCCAGTGCGTTCACGCCTTTCTCGCCCAGCAGGCGCAAGAACAGCGACGATTGCAGCAAAATCGCCACGGTGCCGCCCCAGGCCAGCAATAGCGCTATCACTAAATGGCCCATTTGATTCGGATACTGGTGCGATAACAGCATTAACGTTGCCAGCAGCGTCGGCCCGGCAACCAGCGGGATCGCCAGCGGCACAATAAAGGGTTCTTCGCCCGCAGGCAGGCCAGAGGCGTTCCCTTCGTGGCTTGGGAAGATCATTTTAATCGCAATCAGGAACAAAATTATCCCGCCGGAAATAGACACGCTTTCTGTGCGCAGGTTAAGAAACGCGAGAATTTTTTCCCCGGCAAACAAGAAAATCAGCATGATGATCAGCGCAATAAGCAGCTCGCGGATCATGATGGCCCGGCGGCGCTTCGGCTCGGTATGCTTGAGCACTGACATAAAAATCGGCAGGTTTCCCAACGGGTCCATAATCAGGATTAACAGTACTGCCGCAGAAATGATTTCGGTCATGAATAGTGTTCTCTAATAAATAACGTGTTCATTGATAAGTTGTATTTCTAATAGCGCGCATATCATTGATTAATTTCACTTGCGACTTTGGCAGCATTTTGTAATGTGGGCAGTAATCTCAATTAATGTGCACAACGCAAACACCTCTGCAGGATTAGTCGCTATGAAAAATGTTGGTTTTATCGGTTGGCGCGGTATGGTCGGTTCCGTTCTCATGCAACGCATGGTTGAAGAACGCGATTTTGACGCCATTCGTCCGGTTTTCTTCTCCACTTCTCAGCTCGGCCTCGCGGCTCCGTCTTTTGCCGGCCAGAACAACGGCACGTTGCAGGACGCGTATGACCTGGAAGCGCTGAAGGCACTGGACATCATCATTACCTGCCAGGGCGGCGATTATACCAACGAAATCTATCCAAAGCTTCGTGAAAGCGGCTGGCAAGGTTACTGGATTGATGCGGCTTCTTCTCTGCGTATGAAAGATGATGCGATTATCATCCTCGACCCGGTAAACCAGCACGTTATTCAGGAAGGTCTGAACAATGGCGTGAAAACCTTTGTGGGCGGTAACTGCACCGTCAGCCTGATGCTGATGTCTCTCGGCGGCCTGTTCGCGAACGACCTGGTTGACTGGGTTTCCGTTGCGACTTACCAGGCGGCATCTGGCGGCGGTGCGCGTCATATGCGTGAACTGCTGACTCAAATGGGCCAACTGCATAGCCATGTTGCCAGCGAGCTGGCGGACCCGGCTTCTGCCATCCTGAACATCGAACGTAAAGTGACGGATCTGGCCCGTAGCGGCAGCCTGCCAACGGATAACTTTGGCGTGCCACTGGCTGGCAGCCTGATCCCATGGATCGACAAGCAGCTTGATAACGGCCAGACCCGCGAAGAGTGGAAAGGCCAGGCTGAAACCAACAAGATTCTGAATACCGGCACCGTCATTCCTGTTGATGGCTTGTGTGTCCGTGTTGGCGCACTGCGTTGCCACAGCCAGGCGTTCACCCTCAAACTGAAAAAAGATGTCTCTCTGCCAACTATCGAAGCGATGCTGGCCGCCCATAACGATTGGGTGAAAGTGGTGCCAAACGACCGCGATATCACACTGCGTGAACTGACGCCTGCGGCAGTCACCGGCACATTGACCACACCTGTCGGGCGTTTGCGTAAGCTGAACATGGGGCCGGAGTATCTTTCTGCCTTCACCGTTGGCGACCAGCTTTTGTGGGGTGCGGCGGAACCGTTACGTAGAATGTTGCGCTTGCTCGCATAATTACACTTACTCACCAAAGGGGCATTGCAGCCCCTTTTTTTATCACGTCATATACCCTTCATACTTCACGTTATGGATGTGTTGGTTGCACTCCGTCACCCCAGCCACTTACTTAAGTAAGCTCCTGGGGATTCCTGAGTTTACCGCCTTCCCATAACGTGAATTATTTGGGTATACATGAAGCGTATGACTTTAGTTCATTAATTTTCGGGAGCAAAACAGAGCGTTGGCTATGCTTTATTCAGGGCGATAAACCGCCATGAAAATTAGTTGGGCGGAACGGCTTGCAGGAAAACAATGTTATTGCCGTCCGTTAGGGTCAATGAATGACAAAAAACAGGACGAATGCCATGTCTGTTCATCCAGAAAAAGACGTGATAAATGCGCTAATTGCGGGTCATTTTGCTGATCCGTTTTCTCTGCTGGGAATGCATAAAACAGAAGCCGGGCTGGAAGTACGCGCCCTGTTACCCAACGCCACAGAAGTCTGGATTATCGACCCTAAAACCGGTGGGAAGGTCGGTAAATTAGAGTGTATTGATTCTCGCGGTTTCTTTTGCGGGGTTATTCCCCGACGTAAAAATCCTTTTCGTTACCAACTGGCTGTCGTCTGGCATGGCCATGAAAATCTGATTGATGATCCCTATCGCTTTGGGCCGCTAATTCAGGAAATGGATAGCTGGCTGTTGTCCGAAGGTACCCATTTACGCCCTTACGAAACGCTCGGCGCACACGCCGACACGATGGATGGCGTGACCGGTACTCGTTTTTCTGTTTGGGCACCCAACGCCCGCCGCGTCTCGGTTGTGGGTCAATTCAACTATTGGGATGGTCGTCGCCACCCGATGCGTTTGCGCCGTGAAAGCGGGATCTGGGAACTCTTTATTCCAGGTGCTCACCCCGGGCAGTTATATAAATTCGAGCTTATCGACACCGAAGGGCATCTGCGCCTGAAGGCTGATCCGTATGCTTTTGAGTCGCAAATGCGCCCGGAAACGGCGTCGCTGATTTGTGGCCTGCCTGAAAAAACCACGCTGAGTCCTGCGCGTCAACGCGCCAACGGCTTTGACCAGCCGATCTCAATTTACGAAGTGCATCTCGGTTCCTGGCGTCGTCATACCGACAATAATTTCTGGCTCAGCTATCGCGAACTGGCAGACCAACTGGTGCCGTACGTGAAAGAGATGGGCTTTACGCACCTCGAACTGTTGCCGATTAACGAGCATCCGTTCGATGGCAGTTGGGGCTACCAGCCACAAGGGATGTATGCGCCGACGCGCCGCTTCGGCACGCGCGACGACTTCCGCTACTTCATTAATGCCGCACATGCTGCGGGCCTGAATGTGCTGCTGGACTGGGTTCCCGGGCATTTCCCGACGGACGACGCTGGCCTTGCGAAATTCGATGGCACCTCGCTTTATGAACACGGCGACCCGCGTGAGGGTTATCACCAGGACTGGAACACGCTGATTTATAACTATGGACGGCGTGAAGTCAGCAACTATCTGGTCGGTAACGGGCTGTACTGGATTGAGCGCTTCGGTATTGACGGTCTGCGCGTTGATGCGGTGGCATCAATGATTTATCGCGACTACAGCCGCCAGCCTGGAGAGTGGATACCGAACGATAAAGGCGGGCGCGAAAACCTCGAAGCTATCGAATTCCTGCGTAATACCAACCGTATTATCGGCGAGCAAACGCCGGGTGCGGTGACGATGGCGGAAGAGTCCACCGACTTTGCAGGCGTGTCGCGCCCGGCTTCAATGGGCGGCTTAGGTTTCTGGTTTAAATGGAACCTCGGCTGGATGCACGACACCCTCGACTATATGAAACTCGACCCGGTGCATCGCCAGTATCATCACAACAAAATGACCTTCGGCATGCTGTACAACAGCACCGAAAACTTCGTGCTGCCGTTGTCGCATGACGAAGTGGTCCACGGCAAAAAATCTATTCTCGACCGTATGCCGGGTGATGCGTGGCAGAAGTTTGCCAACTTGCGTGCGTACTACGGCTGGATGTGGGCATTCCCCGGCAAGAAATTGTTGTTCATGGGCAATGAATTCGCCCAGGGCCGCGAGTGGAACCACGACAGCAGTCTCGACTGGCATTTACTGGAAGGCGGCGATAACTGGCACCACGGCGTGAAACGCCTGGTCCGCGATTTAAACCACACTTATCGCCATCACGCTGCAATGCATGAGCTGGATTTCGACAGCTACGGCTTTGAATGGCTGGTGGTCGAAGACAACGTGAATTCGGTGTTTATCTTTGTGCGCCGCGACTCGAAGGGCAATGAAATCATTGTTGCCAGTAACTTCACTCCGGTACCGCGTTACAACTATCGCTTTGGCATTAACCAGCCAGGCCGCTGGCGTGAAGAGCTGAACACGGACTCGATGCACTATCACGGCAGTAACGCCGGGAACAGTGGCGTGGTGCACAGCGATGAGATCCCAAGCCACGGTCGCGAGCACTCCCTGAGTCTGACCCTGCCTCCGCTTTCGACTATCTGGTTGGTAAGGGAGGCTGAATGACACAACTCACTGCCGGAAACTCCGCGCCTTACGGCTCGTTTTATGATGGAAAAGGGGTGAACTTCACCCTGTTTTCCGCAAATGCTCATAAAGTCGAACTGTGCGTGTTCGACGAACACGGTCACGAGCAACGCTACGATTTGCCGGTGCGAACCGGAGATATCTGGCACGGTTATTTGCCTAATGCCAAACCCGGTTTGAAGTACGGTTACCGCGTGCATGGGCCGTGGGAACCGCATAACGGCCATCGTTTTAACCCGGCAAAATTGTTACTCGACCCTTGCGCCCGCGTGGTGGTGGGTGGGGTGGAACATCATCCCCATTTGCATGGCGGTTATGACGAACCGAATCTGGAAGACAGCGCCCCGCATATGGCGAAATGCGTGGTGGTGCAGGATAAGTTTGACTGGGAAGACGATGAATATCCGCGCACTGCGTGGGGCGATACCGTTATTTACGAAGCTCACGTGCGCGGCCTGACGCTGCTTCACCCAGGTATTCCCGAAGAACTGCGCGGAACTTACGCTGCACTTGGCCATCCGGTGATGATTAACTACTTCAAACGCCTGGGGATTACGGCGCTGGAGCTGTTGCCGGTGGCGCATTTTGTTAGCGAGCCGCGCGTTTCACACCTCGGACTGAGCAACTACTGGGGCTACAACCCGCGCTCTATCTATGCCGTCGAAGGTTATTACGCGGTGAATCACGATCCGCTCAGTGCCGCCAATGAGTTACGTGGCGCGATTAAAGCGTTACACAGCGCGGGTATCGAGGTGATTCTCGACATTGTGCTCAACCACAGCGCGGAACTGGATCGCGATGGCCCGACCCTCTCACTAAGCGGAATCGATAACCGTAGCTATTATTGGTTAATGGAGAATGGCGATTACCAGAACTGGACGGGTTGCGGTAATACGTTGAATTTGAGTACGCCAGGCGTGGTGGCGCAGGTGGTGGATTGTCTGCGTTATTGGGTCGACAGCTGCCACATTGATGGTTTCCGTTTCGATTTAGCTTCTGTTATGGGGCGCACGCCGGAATTTCGCCAGGATGCGCCGCTGTTTGAAGCCATTAAAAATGACCCGGTTTTGTCGCAGATAAAACTGATAGCGGAACCCTGGGATATTGGCGCGGGGGGTTATCAGGTCGGCAACTATCCACCGTTATTTGCGGAATGGAATGACCATTTTCGTGATGGCATGCGGCGTTTCTGGCTGCGACAAGATCTATCGTTAGGAGGATTCGCGTGCCGCTTTGCCGGTTCGAGCGATGTGTATCGTCGAGGCGAGCGTAAACCTTCAACCAGCATCAATTTAATCACGGCGCATGATGGTTTCACGCTGCGTGACTGTGTCAGCTTCAATCAAAAACACAATGAAGCAAACGGCGAAGATAACCGTGATGGCACCAACAATAACTACAGTAACAATTACGGCTTCGAAGGGCTGGAAGCCTCGTTGTATATCAAAGAACGGCGGCGCGACAGTGTTCACGCCTTGCTGACATTGTTACTGCTTTCCCAGGGTACGCCGATGCTTTTGGCCGGTGACGAACATGGTCACAGCCAGCACGGTAATAACAACGCTTACTGCCAGGATAACCAACTGACATGGCTTGACTGGGAGCATTGTAACGATGGCTTAACCACATTTACCGCGGCATTGATTCATCTACGCAAGACGATTCCGGCGCTAACCCAGAATGTCTGGTGGGAGGACGGTGATGGCAATGTTCGCTGGTGGAATAAAGAGGCTCAGCCTCTGAGTGCTGACGAGTGGGAAAACGGCGTTCATCGCCTGCAAATCCAGCTTTCAGAACGTTGGCTTATTACGATTAACGCTACCGAAGAAGTGGCCGACATCGTATTACCCGAAGGGGAATGGCGCGCCATTCCTCCGTTTGCCGGCGAAGACAACCCGGTGGTGATGGCTGTATGGCATGGTCCGGCGCACGGAGTCTGCGTATTCCAGAAGTCATAAAAAAAGGAGTCAGTCATGGTTAGGCTTGATAAGAACGATCCTCTGATGTTGGCAAGACAACTGCCAAATAAATCTGTCGCCCTGATTCTGGCTGGTGGGCGCGGTACCCGATTGAAAGATTTAACCTCTACACGCGCCAAGCCTGCCGTTCACTTTGGTGGCAAGTTCCGAATCATTGATTTCGCGCTGTCGAATTGCATTAACTCGGGTATTCGCCGCATCGGCGTTATCACCCAATATCAGTCACATACGCTGGTGCAGCATATTCAGCGCGGCTGGTCGTTTTTCAGCGAGGAGATGAACGAATTTGTCGATTTGCTCCCGGCGCAGCAGCGGGTACACGGTGAAAACTGGTATCGCGGTACGGCGGATGCGGTGACGCAAAACCTCGACATTATTCGCCGCTACAAGGCGGAGTATGTGGTTATCCTCGCGGGCGATCACATCTACAAGCAAGATTATTCACGCATGTTGATTGACCACGTGGAGAAGGGGGCGCGTTGTACGGTGGCATGTATGCCAGTGCCGCTGCACGAAGCTTCGGCATTTGGCGTGATGGCGGTGGATAGCGAAGAGAAAATTATCGAATTCGTGGAAAAGCCGGCTAACCCGCCGTCGATGCCAGGCGACGACAGCAAAGCGCTCGCCAGCATGGGGATCTACGTTTTCGATGCAGATTATCTCTACGAATTGCTGGAAGCCGACGACAAAGACGAAAACTCAAGCCATGACTTCGGGAAAGATATTATTCCGTACGTCATGAAATCTGGCTCGGCCTTCGCCCATCCATTCCCGCTCTCTTGCGTGCAGTCTGACCCTGATGCCGAACCATACTGGCGCGATGTCGGGACGCTGGAAGCCTACTGGAAAGCCAACCTCGACCTCGCTTCGGTAACGCCGGAACTGGATATGTACGACCAGGAATGGCCGATCCGTACTCATATGGAACCGTTGCCTCCGGCGAAATTTGTGCAAGACCGTTCGGGCAGTCACGGCATGACGCTGAACTCGTTGGTTTCTGGCGGCTGCATTATTTCCGGTTCGGTGGTGGTTCAGTCGGTGTTGTTCCCGAGAGTGCGCGTTAATTCGTTTTGCAACATTGATTCTTCAGTATTGCTGCCGGATGTCATTGTCGGGCGCTCCTGCCGTTTACGCCGTTGCATTATCGACCGCGCCTGCGTCATTCCTGAAGGCATGGTAGTGGGGGAAAACGCTGAGGAAGATGCACGCCGTTTCTACCGTTCCGAAGAAGGTATTGTGCTGGTGACGCGGGAAATGCTGGCCAAATTGCCAGGTTAGGATTGACCTCCGCGCAGCAGGGGCTGCGCGTTGTAATTTTATCGTTTGGCGTTTGATTTTTTACGCCACGACTTTCCATACGGGAGCGATAATGCAGGTCTTACATGTATGTTCTGAAATGTTTCCACTGCTAAAAACGGGTGGTCTGGCAGATGTGCTTGGCGCTCTACCGGCGGCACAAATTGCAGGAGGTGTTGAGACGAGAGTCCTGCTGCCTGCATTCCCGGATATCCGTCGTGGCATTGTTGATGCGCAGGTTGTCGCACATCGTGACACCTTCGCGGGTCATATGACTTTGTTATATGGCCACTTCAACGGCGTGGGGATTTACCTGATTGACGCTCCACATTTATACGAACGCCCAGGCAGCCCGTATCACGATACTAACCAGTTCGCTTACACCGATAACGTGCACCGTTTTGCATTGCTCGGATGGGTCGGCGCTGAGATGGCTTGTGGTCTGGATCCCTTCTGGCACCCGGATATTGTGCATGCACATGACTGGCATGCGGGCCTGGTACCAGCGTATCTCGAGGCCCGTGGTCGCCCGGCAAAGTCGGTATTTACCGTTCACAACCTGGCTTACCAGGGGCTGTTTTACGCCCATCATATGAATGAAATTGACCTGCCATGGTCGTTCTACAACATGAACGGCCTGGAGTTTAACGGTCAAATTTCGTACTTGAAAGCTGGCCTTTACTATGCTGATCATATTACGGCGGTCAGCCCAACGTATGCCCGTGAGATAACCGAGCCACAATTTGCCTACGGCATGGAAGGGCTGCTGCGCCAGCGCCACCGCGAGGGACGGCTGTCCGGCATTCTTAACGGCGTGGACGAAAAAATTTGGGACCCGGCTCATGACTTGCTTCTGGCTTCGCGTTACACCCGCGACACGCTGGAAGAAAAAGCCGAGAACAAGCGTCAGTTGCAGGTGGCGATGGGGCTGAAGGTTAACGACAAAGCGCCGCTGTTTGCGGTAGTGAGCCGTTTGACCAGCCAGAAAGGTTTGGATTTGGTGCTGGAAGCGTTGCCGGGATTGCTCGAGCAAGGCGGGCAACTGGCATTGCTGGGCGCGGGTGATACCGTCATGCAGGAAGGTTTCCTGGCGGCGGCAGCTGAGCACCCTGGGCAAGTTGGGGTTCAAATCGGCTATCACGAAGCTTTTTCACACCGCATTATGGGGGGCGCAGATGTGATTCTGGTGCCGAGCCGTTTTGAGCCTTGTGGTTTAACGCAATTGTATGGTTTGAAGTACGGCACTTTGCCGCTGGTGCGGCGTACGGGTGGGCTTGCGGACACCGTATCTGACAGCTCGCTGGAAAACCTGGCTGACGGTATCGCCAGTGGATTCGTGTTTGAAGACAGTAATGCCTGGTCGCTGCTAAGAGCGATTCGGCGTGCCTTCGTGTTGTGGTCTCGCCCTTCGCTGTGGCGGTTTGTTCAGCGTCAGGCTATGGGCATGGATTTTAGCTGGCAGGTAGCGGCGCATTCCTACCGCGACTTGTACCAACGTTTGCTGTAGACATCCACCAGGAATCACTGATATGAACGCACCCTTTTCCTATGCTTCACCGACGCTCAGTATTGAGGCGTTAAAGCACTCAATAGCTTATAAACTGATGTTTACGGTTGGGAAAGACCCTGCCATTGCGAACAAGCATGAGTGGCTCAATGCCACATTATTTGCCGTTCGTGACCGGTTGGTAGAACGCTGGCTGCGTTCAAACCGTGCTCAGCTTTCCCAGGAAGTTCGCCAGGTTTACTATCTGTCGATGGAGTTTTTGATTGGCCGCACTCTTTCTAACGCACTGCTTTCATTAGGTATTTATGAAGATGTCAAAAATGCGCTGGAAGAGATGGGGCTTGATCTCGAAGAGTTGATTGACGAAGAGAACGACCCCGGCCTCGGTAATGGCGGGTTAGGTCGTCTCGCCGCCTGTTTCCTCGATTCAATGGCAACGCTTGGTTTGCCTGGCCGCGGTTACGGCATTCGCTACGACTACGGTATGTTCAAACAAAATATCGTCGATGGCCGCCAGAAAGAGTCGCCGGATTATTGGCTCGAATACGGTAATCCTTGGGAATTTAAACGCCACAATACGCGCTACAAAGTGCGTTTTGGCGGGCGTGTGCAAATGGAAGCGAAGAAATTCCGCTGGGTAGAAACCGAAGAGATTTTGGCGGTGGCGTATGACCAGATAATCCCTGGCTACGACACTGATGCGACTAACACGCTGCGCCTGTGGAATGCGCAGGCGAGTAGCGAAATCAACCTGGGTAAATTTAACCAGGGCGATTATTTCGCTGCGGTAGAAGATAAGAACCATTCGGAAAACGTCTCCCGCGTACTTTACCCGGATGACTCAACCTATTCAGGCCGGGAACTGCGTTTGCGTCAGGAATATTTCCTCGTCTCCTCCACCGTGCAGGATATTCTCAGCCGCCATTACCAGTTGCATAAAACCTACGACAATCTGGCGGATAAAATCGCCATTCACCTTAACGACACGCACCCGGTGTTGGCGATCCCTGAACTGATGCGTTTGCTCATCGACGAGCATAAATTCACCTGGGAAGATGCGTTTGAAGTCACCTGCCAGGTGTTCTCGTACACCAACCACACGCTGATGAGCGAGGCGCTGGAAACCTGGCCGGTAGACATGTTAGGTAAAATTCTGCCGCGCCACTTGCAGATAATCTTTGAGATTAACGACTACTTCCTGAAAACCTTGCAGGAGCAGTATCCGAACGATACCGGCCTGCTGGGGCGCACCTCGATTATTGATGAATCGAACGGGCGTAAAGTCCGTATGGCGTGGCTTGCGGTGGTCGCCAGCCATAAAGTGAACGGCGTTTCTGAGCTGCACTCCAACCTGATGGTGCAGTCGCTGTTTGCCGATTTCGCCGCGATCTTCCCGATGCGTTTTTGCAACAAAACCAATGGTGTTACGCCGCGCCGTTGGCTGGCACTGGCGAACCCGCCGCTTTCAGAAGTGCTGGATGAAAATATCGGCCGCACCTGGCGTACCGATCTCAGCCAACTGAACGATCTGAAGCAGCATATTGATTACCCGACGGTGCATCAGGATGTTCGCAAGGCGAAGCTGGCCAACAAGAAGCGCCTGGCAAGTTACATCGGCCAGCAGCTCAATGTGGTGGTGAACCCGAACGCGTTATTTGATGTGCAAATCAAACGTATTCACGAGTACAAACGCCAGCTGATGAACGTGCTGCACGTGATTACGCGCTACAACCGCATCAAGGCCGATCCGACAGCAGATTGGGTGCCGCGCGTGAATATCTTCGCCGGTAAAGCGGCGTCAGCGTATTACATGGCGAAGCACATCATTCATCTCATCAATGATGTGGCGACGGTGATCAATAACGATCCGGTAGTGAAAGATCGTTTAAAAGTCGTATTCATCCCGAACTACAGCGTTAGCCTGGCGCAGATCATTATTCCGGCGGCGGATCTCTCCGAGCAGATTTCGCTGGCGGGAACGGAGGCTTCCGGCACCAGTAACATGAAGTTTGGCCTGAACGGGGCGCTGACTATCGGCACGCTCGATGGTGCAAACGTCGAAATGCTGGAGCACGTTGGCGCGGATAATATCTTTATCTTCGGGAATACGGCGGAAGAGGTCGAAACGCTGCGGCGTAAAGGCTATAAGCCGCGTGAATATTACGAGCAAGATGAAGAGCTGCATCAGGTGCTGACGCAAATCGGTACCGGGGCATTCAGCCCGGATGAGCCGACGCGCTACCGTGACCTGCTGGATTCACTGATTAACTTTGGTGACCACTATCAGGTGCTGGCAGATTACCGCAGCTATGTGGATTGCCAGGACAGGGTAGATGAGTTGTATCGCCAACCGGAAGAGTGGACGATTCGCACTATGCACAATATCGCCAACATGGGTTATTTCTCGTCTGACAGGACGATTCAGGAATACGCCGATGAGATTTGGCATATTAAGCCGGTGAGATTGTAATTACT
>NZ_JMPI01000067.1 GCF_000735355.1 Buttiauxella agrestis ATCC 33320 | reverse complement strand
TCCCTCAGGGAGAGGGCCGGGGTGAGGGTTGTTTTCAAGCAAATATCAGCACAACTCCAGTTGCACGTTATTCTCAGCAATCACCTGCATCACACCTGCGGGCGGCATCATATCGGTATAAACCTGGTCGACAAGGCTAATACTGCCAAGATTCACCATCGCATTACGGCCAAATTTAGAGTGATCCACCACCAGCATGACGCAGCGCGAGTTTTCAATAATCGCGCGCTTGGTGCGAACTTCGTGGTAATCAAATTCCAGCAGCGAGCCGTCGCCATCGATGCCGCTGATCCCCAGAATGCCGAAATCCAACCTGAACTGAGAGATAAAATCGAGCGTCGCTTCGCCGATAATTCCGCCGTCGCGGCTGCGTAACTCGCCACCCGCCAGAATAATACGGAAGTCTTCTTTAACTTTGAGCGTATTCGCCACGTTCAGGTTGTTGGTCACGACGCGCAAATTGCTGTGGTTTAGCAACGCATGAGCGACCGCTTCTGGCGTGGTGCCGATATCAATAAACAGCGTCGCGCCATTTGGGATTTGGCTGGCAACTTTTTGCGCGATGCGCTCTTTTTCCGCCGTTTGAGTCGCTTTGCGGTCATGCCACGGTGTGTTCACAGAACTTGAAGGCAGTGCCGCGCCTCCGTGGTGGCGCATGATCAAGTTCTGGTCAGCCAGATCGTTGAGATCGCGGCGAATGGTTTGCGGGCTAACCGCAAACTGCTCAACCAGCTCTTCTGTGCTGACATAACCCTGTTTTTTAACCAGTTCGACAATCGCATCATGACGTTGTGTTTGCTTCACGCTGTTTTATTCTCCTGAAATGCTATGTTCGTTTTCGCGCATGCATTGTATCAACCAGCGCCATCGCCAGGCCAACAACCAGGCCGGTGATGTGTGCAGCGTTGGCGATAGACATTCCTAAAACATCGAAAAATCCTATCACAATCCACAATACCGCAAACGCTAACAGGCCGCGTTGCATGTAGATGCCGCTGTCGGGGTCACGTTCGCCACGCAGCCAGACATAACCCATTAATGCGTATACCACACCGGATAAGCCACCAAACAGCGGGCCGCCGAATTTCGCCTGCACGAAACCGCTCAGAAGCGCTGAAACGAGCGTCAACGTAATGAGTTTACCGCTGCCGAGGCGCTTTTCTACCGGGCCGCCGAGATACCACCACCACAGCAAGTTAAACGCGATATGCATAATAGAAAAGTGCATCAACGCGTGGCTGAAGTAGCGCCACAGCTCGTAGTGCAAACTCTCTTTATACGGCCAGGCTAACCAGGTCATGACGGCACGATCGCCCATCACCTGCATCATCAGGTAAACCAGCACGCAGGCAGCCATAATCACCATAGTGAATGGCCCGGCTTTCTGAGTAATGGTGGCGAGGAAAGGGTAGCGCTGGTACTGCAAGCCGCTGCCGGTGTGGCCCGTGTTCCAGCTTGCCGCCAGATAACGTGCATCACCGGGATTCGCGAGGAACTGTTCAAGCTCGGCACGGACATGGGATTCCTGGCTGTCGTTCGCCAGCCAGATATCACTTTGCTCATGCCGTTGAATCGTGAGGATAATCCCCTGCGTCGCCATATAGTCGACAAATGCCTGCGCGACTCGCGGGTTGGCAAACGAGGTAATCATGATCATAAGGTTTCAACTAAATCCGTATAAAAAAAATGATTATACCTGCAACGCCACCATTTCCTGACGACTTAAGACGCGCCGTGTTCTACTTCTGCCGGGAAATGGCGATGCCATGCGTCAAAACCACCGTCGACGCTATACACCTGGTCATAACCTTGTTGCAGCAGATATTGCGCCGCACCTTTGCTGCTATTGCCGTGATAGCACATCACCATCACTGGCGTTTCAAAATCGGTTTGCTGCATAAAGGCAACCAAACGATCGTTAGTCAGATGAAACGCGCCCGGCGTGTGGCCCATCGCAAAGCTCTGCGGATCGCGGATATCAACTAATACAGCCAGGTTGTGCTGCAACTTCTGGTGCGCTTCTTCCACACCAATACACTCAAACGTTTCCATGGATTTGCTCGTAATTTTATTAAATTGGCTTACGCCATATTAAGGGAATCTGCCCTCTGGCCGCTGATATTAACGCCATTATGTTATCCATATCACGCAGTAATGTTTTTTTTTCGTTACAAACCGCGCGTAGTCTTGCTAGTATGAGCGATAACGAACATATTTGAACTTTAACGAAAGCGTGTGAGGGCAACATGGAAACTAAAGATCTGATTGTGATTGGCGGAGGAATTAACGGGGCAGGTATCGCCGCTGACGCTGCAGGCCGTGGTTTATCCGTGTTGATGCTTGAAGCTCAGGACTTAGCCAGCGCCACCTCGTCGCAAAGCTCGAAGCTTATCCACGGCGGCCTACGCTACCTTGAGCATTACGAGTTCCGCCTGGTGAGTGAAGCACTTGCCGAGCGCGAAGTGCTGCTGAACATGGCTCCGCACATTGCCTTCCCGATGCGCTTTCGTTTGCCGCACCGCCCGCATTTACGCCCGGCGTGGATGATTCGTATCGGTTTGTTTATGTACGATCATTTGGGTAAACGCACCAGTTTACCGGCGTCTACCGGTTTGCGTTTTGGCGCAGATTCAGTGCTAAAACCGAATATCGTGCGCGGTTTCGAATATTCTGACTGCTGGGTAGACGATGCTCGCCTGGTTCTGGCGAACGCGCAGATGGTGACGCGCGAAGGCGGCGAGGTGAAAACGCGTACCCGCGCCACTCGTGCGCGTCGCGAAAACGGCCTGTGGGTTGTGGAAGCGCAGGATATTGATACCGGTGAAACCTTTACCTGGCGTGCTCGTGGCCTGGTGAATGCTACCGGCCCGTGGGTGAAAAACTTCTTTGACGATGGCCTGCAATTGCCTTCGCCATATGGCATCCGCCTGATCAAAGGCAGCCATATCGTGGTGCCGCGCGTGCACAACCAGAAGCAGGCATACATTCTGCAAAACGAAGATAAGCGAATTGTGTTCGTCATTCCGTGGATGGATGAGTTCTCTATTATTGGCACTACCGATGTGGAATATAAGGGCGATCCGAAAGATGTTCACATTGATGATAACGAAATCAACTACCTGCTGAATGCCTATAACGCGCATTTTAAAAAGACGCTGAGCCGCGAAGATATCGTCTGGACATACTCCGGCGTGCGCCCACTTTGCGATGATGAATCTGATTCACCGCAGGCAATTACGCGTGATTACACGCTCGATATCCATGACGAGCAGGGCAAAGCGCCGCTGTTGTCGGTATTTGGCGGCAAACTGACAACCTACCGTAAACTGGCTGAACATGCGCTGGAAAAACTGAAAGGTTATTACCCAAAAATGGGGCCAGCCTGGACAAAAGGCAGCACCTTACCCGGTGGTGATATTCAGGGCGATCGCGATGATTACGCGGCACAGCTGCGCCGCCGTTATACCTTCCTGACCGAAAGCCTGGCCCGCCGTTTCTCACGCACTTACGGTAGCAATAGCGATTTGATTCTGGCAGGAAAGACCAGCATTGGCGATTTAGGCGAAGATTTCGGACACGAGTTTTTTGAAGCCGAGTTGCGTTACCTGGTGGAACACGAGTGGGTGCGTAGCGTTGATGATGCCATCTGGCGTCGTACCAAATTAGGGATGTGGCTTACGAAAGAGCAGCAGGAGCGAGTCGCGCAATGGCTGGGAAAGCGTAACGGTAAGGCGCATTTGTCATTAGCGTCGTGAGTCGGTAGCCCTCACCCCGACCCTCTCCCCAGGAGAGGGAGAAAACCGTTCTATACCCTCTCCTTCAGGGAGAGGGCTAGGGTGAGGGTAATTTAAACCCCGTAGCCCATCATCTTCAGTAATTTCTGCGCATGCTGCACCGCATCCTGGCGGTGCGCGACGCCCAACTTCTGATACAAATTACGAATATGCGTTTTAATCGTGGTGGCTGCGACATCCAGTTCACCCGCGATTTGCTCATTGCTGTAACCTGAATAAATCAGGCCTAAAACTTGCCATTCGCGCTGAGTCAAAGGGCTGGTGCGGATTAATTCCGGCACTTCAGGGTGATTCAATAAACGGTTAACAAAGTTTTCGTCGAAGTGGGCGAACTTATGGCGATGGTGCTGGTTAATCTCACGCAAAATACGCTGCGCGCGATGCTGATCTAATTCAGGTAGCGTGTTGAGCTGAATCAACTGGCGTAATTGCTGCGCCATCGCTTCCCCTTCAATCACAAAATGACTGATAAACCCGGTGCGGTTCGCCAGCGCCAACGCTTCCAGCAGCACGCGCTGGGCATCGCTTTTACGCCCGGCTTGCCAGTAAAGCTGGTTCAGCAGTAGCAAGTTGCGGTTGAGGTCGCTCATTAAACGCAGGCTGCGGGCGTTTTCGTTTAACTCTTCGAGCACCATTTCAGCCGGTTCGAAATCACTCAGCAAAATTTGTGCGCGGGCAATATTACGCCACTGGCTTTGCAGGAAATGGTTGTTGGCAAATTCTGGCTTCGGCGTCAGACGCAGCCAGTTGGCAGCAGATTTTTTATCTGCCGTCATTTGCCAGTAAATCACCCGGACTTTGTCAGCGTTAGAAACCCAGTCGCTATGGAATGCACCGTTACCGAGTAAGTTTTCCAGTCGGTTCAGGTGATTACGTGCGTTATCTAAATCGCCTCGCGCCAGCGAACATTGCACTAATAGCGCCAGACACTGTAATTGCTGTTGCGGCTGGTAGCCGGAAAGCACTTCCAGACCCCTGCGCGTTGTCGCTTCGGCTTCATCCAGCCGCGACCACGCCCACAGTAGCTGCGCACGAATACGCAGTAAAAACTCATGCAGCGGAAGTTGCTCAAGGTGTTGCTCTTCGATAAGCGCAAAGGCTTTTTCCTGGGATTCCCAGGCCGATTGCAGGAACCCCTGTGCCAGCAGAATTTCACTTTGCTGGCATAAACCCCATAACGCGTAGTGCCACATGTCATGACGGCGGGCCATTTGTTCCGTTTGCTGCATCACGGACAACGATTTGGTCAGCTCACCTTTGCAATGCAGCACTTCGCCGTGGACGGATGTGGCCACAATGCGGCTATAAAAACTGGCAAGCGGCAGCGTGTCGAGGGCAATCATCGCCAGGCGTTCGGCTTCATCAGGATTACCATCGTTAATGGCAACCTGAGCGCGTAACGCATTGAATTCACCGTGCATGGTGTCGTCCATCACGACATTCATTTCTTGCTCGGCACGGGCCAGCAGCGTGTTCACTTCGCTGTAGCGGTGCTGGCTTTGCATCAACCATGCTTGCAGGAGGACAAGTTTTGGATTTTCCAGCAAACTTTCCCACGGCAGCGCTTTTAACGATTCTTCCAGCAGCGTGAGTTCGCTGTGGTTAAACAACGCCCAGGCATGATTGAGGAGGATATCGCGCAGCAAAGTTGCATCGCCTGCGGCCAGCGCGTGGTGAATAGCTTCGCTCGGGAAGCCTTGCGCCATCCAGCTTTCGGCTGCGGCGCGATGGATATCCGGCAATTCAGTCGCCAGTTCCCACTGGCAACGCTGGCGCAAGAAATTGCCAAACAGCGGGTGGAAACGGAACCACTCACCGCTGTCGTCCATACGCTGAATAAACAAACCCTGGCGCTCGGTTTCTTCCAGTCGCATCTGGCCATTTTCCTCGCCGGTGACGCGCACAATCAGCGCATCGTTCATGGAACGCAGAATCGAGCTGCGCAGCAGGAAATTACGGGTTTGCGCATCGACATTATCCAGCACTTCATCGGCCAGATAGTCAGACAAGTGGCTGGCGTTAATACCAGAAAGACGGCGCGCGGAATGATGCGCCGAAGAGTTACTGTTCTGCCTGGCGGAAAGCGCGATGAGTTGCAGCGCAGTCGCCCATCCTGCGACGTCGTCACACAGACTGTTGCTGTCGACGTGTTCGAGGGGGGAATTCAGACGATGGTCGAAAAACAGCTTCGCCTCGTGGTGAGTAAAAGCAAGCTGTTGGCTGCCGATTTCCAGCAACTGATCGCGCACGCGTAAGTTAGCGATGCCCAACTGCGGCAAATTGCGTGACAGCACCACCAGAGTCAGGTTTTCTGGCTGGTGGCGGATGAAAAAGCGCATCGCTTCATGAATGACAGGGTTAGTTATTAGATGGTAATCATCAATGACTAAAAATAGCGGACGATGCCATTCCACCATTTCAATAAATAGCTGGGCGAATAACGCCGTCAGGCTCGAATACTGGCGTTTTTGTACCATCACTTCGCTGGTAACACAGTGACCAGCCGTTGCTTGCTGAATTGCCGCTATCAAATAGCTGGCAAAACGTTCTTGTTGGTTATCGCCTTCATCAAGGGAGTACCAACCGAGTTCATTCTTCCCTGCCGCCCACTGCGAAACTAGCGTTGTTTTTCCATAGCCCGCCGGGCTGGTTATCAGTGCCAGTCGATAGTTATTGGCTGTTGATAATTTCATCAATAGCCGGTCGCGGACCACTGTATTTTCCAGGCGTACTGGACGACTTAATTTGGAGGGAATCAGCATGGTCTGTCACTTCACTGTGTATGAGATATGTACGAATGTGATTTTTTTTACGCTTCGTAATTAATACTTACTACAAAGTCGTTCAGATTGAGGGTGATTGCAAGATTGTTCAGGGTTTCAGACGTTGTAAGTTGCTCCTGCTCACAATTCTATTCATTAGATGAATCCATCTGGAATAGTTACTGTCGGACATGGAGAAGTCAGGACTGGTGGGCATTCCTGGCAAGAGCACCTAACTTTAAGTGGCGGCGATCACATTTTCAGCTACTCCCCGCTACTCCTCCCTCCGTAATCCCCCTCAGGAGGAGGAATTAGCCCAGGGCACCCGGCACACTAGCGGGTAATGAAATTAGAACCTCACAGGACCCGAGTCACTATGTCACAGACGACCTTCAATAAAGCACAATTTCAGGCTGCACTGACACGTCAGTGGCAGCGTTATGGGCTGCATTCCGCCTCCGAAATGACTCAGCAACAATGGTGGCACGCCGTCAGCGGTGCGCTGGCAGAACTGCTGGCGGCACAGCCTGTTGCGAAACCAGAGAAGAAACAGCGCCACGTAAACTACATCTCGATGGAATTCCTGATTGGCCGCCTGACGGGCAATAACTTGCTGAACCTCGGCTGGTATCAGGACGTGGCTGACGAACTCAAAGCGTTTGATATCAATCTTACTGACCTGCTGGAAGAAGAAACTGACCCGGCATTGGGGAACGGCGGGTTAGGGCGTCTTGCGGCGTGCTTCCTGGATTCCATGGCTACGGTTGGGCAATCGGCGATTGGTTACGGCCTGAATTACCAGTACGGCCTGTTCCGCCAGTCCTTCCAGGATGGTCATCAAATGGAAGCGCCTGATGACTGGAAGCGCGGAAGCTATCCGTGGTTCCAGCATAACTCGGCACTCGACGTGCAGGTTGGCGTCGGTGGTAAAGTGATTAAAGACGGCAAAACCGTGCGCTGGGAACCGGCGTTTATTTTCCACGGTGAAGCCTGGGATTTACCGGTGCTTGGCTACCGTAACGGCGTGGCGCAACCGCTGCGTTTGTGGCAGGCAAAGCACGCGCATCCGTTTGATTTAACGAAATTCAACGACGGCGATTTCCTGAAAGCAGAACAACAGGGTATCGACGCCGAAAAACTGACGAAAGTGCTCTACCCGAACGATAACCATCTGAACGGTAAGAAGTTGCGTTTGATGCAGCAGTACTTCCAGTGTGCATGCTCGGTGGGCGATATTTTACGCCGCCACCATCTGGCGGGTCGTAAGATTTCTGAGCTGGCCGATTACGAAGTTATTCAGCTTAACGACACGCACCCGACTATTGCCATTCCAGAACTGCTGCGCGTGCTGATCGACGAGCACCAGATGAGCTGGGACGACGCATGGGCCATCACCAGCAAAACCTTCGCCTACACCAACCACACGTTGATGCCTGAAGCGCTGGAGTGCTGGGACGAGAAGCTGGTGAAGGCGCTGTTGCCGCGACACATGCAGATTATCAATGAGATCAACGCTCGCTTTAAAAAGCTGGTGGACAAAACCTGGCCGGGCGATGAAGCCGTGTGGGCAAAACTGGCGGTGGTTCACGACAAACAAGTTCGCATGGCGAACATGTGCGTGGTGAGTGGCTTCGCGGTAAACGGTGTGGCAGCGCTGCACTCCGATTTAGTGGTGAAAGATTTGTTCCCGGAATATCACCAACTGTGGCCGAACAAATTCCATAACGTTACCAACGGCATCACGCCGCGCCGCTGGATTAAACAATGCAACCCGGCATTGGCTGCTCTGCTTGATAAGAAATTGAAGAAAGAGTGGGCCAACGATCTCGATGTGCTCGAAGGGCTGGAAAAATATGCCGACGACGCAAAATTCCGCAAAGAATACCGCGACATCAAATACCAGAACAAAGTGAAACTGGCGGCGTTCGTCAAAGCTCGCACCGGCATTATCATCAGCCCGGATGCGCTGTTCGACGTGCAAATCAAACGCCTGCACGAATACAAACGCCAGCACCTGAACCTGCTGCATATTCTCGCGCAGTATAAAGAAATCCGCGAAAATCCGACGGCTGACCGCGTGCCACGCGTGTATCTGTTCGGTGCTAAAGCCGCACCGGGCTACTACCTTGCGAAAAACATTATCTTTGCGATCAACAAAGTGGCGCACGCAATCAATAACGATCCGGTGGTTGGCGACAAGTTGAAAGTGGTGTTCCTGCCGGACTACTGCGTTTCTGCGGCGGAAGTGATGATCCCGGCGGCTGATATTTCCGAGCAAATCTCTACCGCAGGTAAAGAAGCATCCGGCACCGGCAACATGAAACTGGCACTTAACGGCGCGTTGACGGTCGGCACGCTGGATGGCGCGAACGTCGAAATCGCCGAGAAAGTGGGCGAGGAAAACATCTTTATCTTCGGCCACACCGTGGAAGAAGTGAAAGCGCTGAAAGCCAAAGGCTACGACCCGGTGAAATGGCGCAAGAAAGATAAAGCGCTGGATGACGTGCTCAAAGAGCTTGAGAAAGGTATTTACGCCGACGGCGATAAACACGCGTTCGACCAGATGCTACATAGCATCGGCAAACAAGGCGGCGACCCGTATTTGGTGATGGCAGATTTTACCGCTTATGCGCAAGCGCAAAAATTGGCGGATGCACTGTATCTCGACCAGGAAGCATGGACTCGCGCTGCGATTCTGAACACGGCGCGTTGCGGCATGTTTAGCTCCGATCGCTCTATCCGTGATTATCAGCAACGCATCTGGCAGGCAAAACGCTAAGGGAACGCGATGGACAGCAAACGTCTTGATAACGCCGCCCTCGAGGCGGGAATTAGCCCCAACTACATTAACGCCCACGGCAAACCGCAGGCCATTCCTGCGGATACCAAGCAGCGTTTGCTGGAAGCCATGAGCCGTCCCACCGCCGTGAAAAAGGTGGCGGTGACGCCAGTGGCAAATGTACTGGTGTTCACTTCGGGCACCCGCATGGCGACGATGCTGGAAGGTAACGGCGATTACAACTGGCAGTTAACCACCGAAGACGGTAAGCAACATAAAGGGCATGCGCTGGCGGGTAAAAAACTGACGCTGCCCGCCGCGCTGCCGGAAGGCTATCACGACCTCATGGTCAGCCAGAATGAACACCACTGGCAATGCCGCGTGATTGTGGCGCCGAAACGTTGTTACGAATCCGCGGCACTTCTGCGTGATGAAAAGCTATGGGGCGCGTGTGTGCAGCTTTACACACTGCGTTCGGCACATAACTGGGGAATCGGTGATTTCGGTGATTTGCAGCGCATGCTGGTGGATGTGGCAAAACGGGGCGGTTCGTTTATCGGCCTGAACCCAATCCACGCGCTGTATCCGGCGAACCCGGAAAGTGCCAGTCCGTATAGCCCGTCGTCACGCCGTTGGTTGAACGTGATTTATATCGACGTGAACGCGGTTGATGACTTCTTACTTAGTGATGAAGCGCAAGACTGGTGGAAAATGCCGGTCACGCAACAAATGCTGAGCGAAGTCCGCGACACACAGTGGGTGGATTATGCCACCGTTACCGTGCTGAAAATGGCCGCATTACGCATGGCGTGGAAGCAATTCTCGCGGCGTGGTGCACGTGATGAGCAAGTTGTTGCCTTCCAGAAGTTTGTCCAGGAAGGTGGCGACAGCCTGTATTACCAGGCGGCGTTTGATGCGCTGCATGCTTATCAGGTTAAAGAAGATGAAATGCGTTGGGGCTGGCCGGTGTGGCCAGAAGGTTTCCGTGACGCGCACAACCCTGAAGTGAAAGAGTTTTGTACCGAACACAGTGATGAAGTGAATTTCTATCTGTGGCTGCAATACCTGGCCTATGTGCAGTTTGATGCGTGCTGGCAAACCAGCCAGGGCTTCAAAATGCCGATTGGTTTGTATCGCGACTTAGCGGTTGGTGTGGCAGAAGGCGGTTCGGAAACCTGGTGTGACCGTGAGCTTTACTGCCTGAAAGCCTCGGTCGGTGCGCCACCGGATATTCTTGGCCCGCTCGGCCAGAACTGGGGGTTGCCTCCGATGGACCCGCACGTGATTACCGCGCGCGCCTATCAACCGTTTATCGAACTGCTGCGTTCTAACATGACCAGTTGCGGCGCGCTGCGCATTGACCATGTAATGTCGATGCTGCGCTTATGGTGGATCCCTTACGGCGAAACTGCCGATAAAGGCGCTTACGTGCATTATCCCGTTGACGATCTGCTGTCGATCCTGGCGCTGGAAAGTAAGCGCCATAACTGCATGGTGATCGGTGAGGATCTGGGAACCGTGCCGGTTGAGATCGTCGGCAAGCTGCGTGACAGCGGTGTTTACTCGTACAAAGTGTTGTATTTCGAGCACGATCAGGAAAAACAGTTCCGCGCCCCGAAATCGTGGCCGAAACAATCCATGGCGGTGGCGACGACCCACGATTTACCTACGCTGCGCGGCTACTGGGAAAGCGGTGATTTGACGCTGGGTAAAACGCTGGGGTTATATCCTGATGAAGAGATGTTGACCGAGCTGTATAAGGATCGCGAACGCGCCAAACAAGGTTTGCTGGATGGACTGCATGAATATGGTTGTCTGCCAAAACGTGCCGGGCACAAAGCCTCGCTGATGGCGATGACGCCAACACTTAATCGCGGAATGCAGCGTTACATTGCCGACAGCAACAGTGCGTTGTTGGGTCTGCAACCGGAAGATTGGTTGGGGATGGCGGAGCCGGTGAACATTCCGGGCACCAGCTACCAGTATAAAAACTGGCGACGCAAGTTATCGACTTCGCTTGAGGCGATGTTCGCAGACGAAGAAGTGAATAAGTTGCTGAAGGATTTGGATAAGCGACGTAAGAAGAGATAACTTTTAACG
>NZ_JMPI01000066.1 GCF_000735355.1 Buttiauxella agrestis ATCC 33320 | reverse complement strand
TCGCCGCGCTGGTGTTCGGTCAAATCACGAACGCCTTTCAATTCCGGGAACTCTGCCAGCAATTGTTTTTCGATGCCTTCTTTCAGGGTCACGTCGACCATTGAACAGCCGTTACAACCGCCGCCAAATTGCAGAATTGCAAAACCTTCGTCAGTAATTTCCATTAGCGTCACACGGCCGCCGTGGCCTGCCAACTGTGGGTTAACCGTCGCTTGCAGCATGTATTCAACGCGTTCCATCAGCGGCGCGTCGTCGGACACTTTACGCATTTTAGCGTTTGGTGCTTTCAGCGTGAGCTGTGAGCCGAGTTGGTCGGTAACAAAATCAATTTCGGCGTCTTCAAGATAAGGTGCGCTCAGTTCATCAACATACGCGGTCAACTGCTCGAATTTCAGGGCAGTATCTGACGCTTCTACCGCATCCGGCGGACAGTAAGACACCCCGCACTCCGCATTAGGAGTACCAGGATTGATGACGAATACGCGAATTTGCGTCCCTTCTTCCTGACCTGCCAGCAGTTTGGCAAAGTGGGATTGTGCTGTATCGGAAATACGGATCATAACGATTGCTCAATAGTTGACTATTTTAGTCGGTTATAATACGCCCATCATCGAGGGTCTACAAGGTTCGACAAAGGCACCACACCTGGATAGTCGCCGCGCCCTGCTTTTTCAGCAGCCGCGCAATTTCCGCCACCGTACTGCCCGTCGTGACGACATCATCCACAATAATTATATGGCGGCCTGCTACCGGAAAATCAACCCTGAAAGCACCTTTAAGGTTATTTCGCCGCCTTCGTGCGTTGAGCTGACGCTGGGTTTGCGTTGCGCGGATTCGGCTGATTCCCTTGGGAAAATAGTCACATTGCAGCCAGCGAGAAAGGTGATTTGCCAGCAGATCACTTTGGTTAAATCCACGACGCCAGGCGCGGCCTAAATGCAGCGGAACGGACACAATACAGTCGGGTTTCTGGTGTCTTGTGGAAAGAACCTTAAGCAATAACAAACGTGCCAAAGCCTGTGCCAGCGCAACGGTGGCATTAAATTTAAATCGCTGGATGAGCCGATTGAGCGGCAGGCAATAATCCGTGACGAACACCATAGAATCCCAGAAGGGTGGCTGTTGCAGGCAACGCCCGCAGGGTGAGTGTATGTTAGCGCAGGGTAATCCACAGCGCGGACAGCACGGCGGTGGCGCGGGTAACGCTTTGGCACAGCATGAACAAACGCCCCAATGTGCGCATGCGAGAGGCATCTGGCATAGCCAACACAGCCCTGGGATTGTTAGCATGTTCGCTTCCTTGCGTAGAAAAATGAGAACAGTAACTGATGAGCACGCTTTGGTGGCAGACAAAAGGTGAAGGAAAAGACGATCTTGTGCTGCTGCACGGATGGGGACTGAACGCGGAAGTGTGGCATTGCATTTGCGAGGAACTCGGCTCGCATTTTCGTCTTCATCTTGTCGATTTGCCGGGCTATGGCCGCAGCCAGAATTTCGGCGCACTGACGCTTGAGGAGATGGCTACGCAAGTATTGGCGCAAGCGCCAGAGCAGGCGATTTGGCTGGGCTGGAGTTTAGGCGGGCTGGTGGCCAGCCGGATTGCACTCAGCCATCCGCAGCGCGTAAAAGGGTTGGTCACGGTTGCCTCGTCGCCCTGTTTTGCTGCAAACGATGAATGGCCGGGGATCAAACCGGAAGTGCTGGCGAATTTCCAGCAACAGCTCAGTGAAGATTTTCAGCGCACGGTTGAGCGTTTTCTTGCGCTGCAAACCCTGGGCACGGAAACCGCACGCCAGGATGCTCGCCGTCTGAAGGCGGTTGTTCTCGAGCAGCCGATGCCGAGTGTGGAGGTGTTAAACGGGGGGCTGGAAATCCTGAAAACGGAAGATTTACGTGAGCCGTTGAGCCATCTTGACGTGCCATTCTTGCGTTTATATGGGCATTTAGATGGGCTGGTACCGCGAAAAATTGCCGGTTTGCTGGATGAACGTTGGTCGCAAAGCGAGGCGGTGATTTTCCCGAAAGCGGCTCATGCACCGTTTATTTCGCACCCGCAGGAATTTTGCCGGGTAATTGAAGAGTTTTGTAGAGTGGATAAGCCCCAGGCGTCATCCACCCTTTAAAAATCTTATGCCCGCAGCGCCCACACTTCCCGTATACATTTCTTACCTTCCGGGCAGCTTTTACAGCTGCCAGTCAGGCAATCACTCGGGTCTTCGGTGATACGCATCGCTTTGCCCATGGCTTCAAGGCGACTCAGCATGGCGTTCACCAACGGCAACGGCGTGGCGAGCTGTTGGCTAATTTGCGTCGCATCCAGTCGCCCTTGCAGCGCCAGTGCATCACGAACCTCAATTAAACTCGCCATACCTTCTCCTTAGTGGCAATCGCCAGCGGTGTTTTTACAGCAGGCCGCTTCGACTGTTTTACGGGTCGTCATCAGGCTGACATCCACACGGCTGCGCGCCTTGCGCAAACCACCAATCAACAACACGTTGAACAACACCACCGCGAGAATACAGACCAGGCTGTACTTAGGATGAGCGCTAAACGTTACCGTCTGGTAGTAAAGCGTGGACAGTGAGTAAGCGATGTTCAGCCCCCACAGCACCGAGAACATCATCCAGCCACGGCTGGATTCACGGGCAACGGCACCCATCACCGAAATACATGGGATATAGAGCAGAACAAAAATCAGGTAGCTGTAGGCCGCAGCCGGGCTGCCAAATTTGCTGCTCATAACGCCCATCGCACCGCTTGCCATCTCGCCGTCGCCTTTACTGGCTTCGATTGGGTTGGCCAACACGCTCAGGCTGAAGGTGTCTTTCAGACTCTGCCAGGTTTCGCCTGCGGCGGCACCTAATTCATCGGTCAGGCTGAAGCTTGCCGCATCAAACGGTTCTTCGTGCATATCTTCAGCGGTGTATAACGTGTTCAACGTACCGACAACCACTTCTTTTGCCATTGCCCCGGTGAACAGGCCAACGGTCGCTTGCCAGTTATCTTCGTGGACACCAATCGGCTGCAACAACGGCGTCAGCACGCGGCTTACGGAGGCCAGCGCCGAGTCGTTGATGTTGTCGACTTCTTTGCCGCTAAACGAGAAGCTGTTCAGTGCGCCAATGAAAATACTCACAATCACGATCACTTTACCGGCACGCAGCACGAACCCTTTCAGGCGCTGCCAGGTTTGCAGTAACAGACTTTTCAGATGCGGGACGTGATAGACCGGCAGTTCCATCACAAACGGCGTTGCTTCACCGCGCATGATGGTGTGTTTGAGCATCAGGCCGGTAAGGATCGCCATCACGATGCCGAGAATATAGAGCGAGAAGACGACTAACGCGCCTTCCTGGCCGAAGAACGCGGCGGCAAACACCGCAAAAATCGCCAGACGTGCACCGCATGACATAAACGGCGCCATCATGATGGTCATCAGGCGTTCACGCGGGGCATCCAGCGTACGCGCACCCATTACCGACGGCACGTTACAACCGAAGCCGACAATCAATGGCACGAATGATTTACCCGGCAAGCCGAGGGATTGCATCAGGCGGTCCATAACGAATGCCGCACGGGCCATGTAACCGGAGTCTTCAAGGAACGAAAGGAACAGGTACATCATGCCGATTTGCGGCACCAGTGGTAGCACGGTGTTGATACCGCCGCCAATCCCCTGGGCTAAGAAAATCGTCAGCCAGCTTGGGAAGTGCAGGGTGGCGCCAATCCACTGAATACCGTGGATAAAGATGGCCGCTGAACCGCCGTCGAAAATAGGCTGTAATGCGCCGCCGATGTTAATCGCCAGCAAGAACATCACGTACATCACCAGCAGGAAAACAGGCAAACCGAGGAATCGGTTCAGGATGATTTTATCCATCATTGCCGTTAAACGATGTGGTTCGGCGGTCAGACTGTTGCTGATGGAGTCACAAATCGCGGCAATGGTTTGGTAACGCGCATCGGCAATCAGCAGCGCCGGATCTTCGTTTTCTTCGGCCAGTTGGGCACGAATGGTATCCAGTTTATCGGCGGCGTGGCCTGCATATTCACGGCTATAGATATCGCCTTCCAGCATTTGCAGTGCTAACCAACGACGCTGTTGGGCAGACATATCGACAGGCATTTGCGCGGCAAGATTATCGGCCTCTTCAAGCAGTCTTGGTGGGTAAAGCACTAAATCGGTATGCGTGTTTGGCAGGCGGCGGTCGATGGCCAGCTTCAGCCCTTCCATACCACGCGCGCGGGTCGAAACCAGTGGCACAACCGGGCAGCCCAGGCGTGCAGCAAGCGCATCAATATCAATGCGAATGTCCTGCTTTTCGGCGATGTCGAGCATGTTGAGCGCGACGACACACGGAATGCCGAGTTCCAGCAATTGCAGCGTCAGGTACAGGTTGCGCTCAAGGTTGGAGGCGTCGACGACGTTTATCAGTAAGTCTGCTTCACCACTCAAAATGTAGTGACAGGCAATTTGTTCATCCAGAGAAGTTTGCGATGAAATGGTGGTCAGCGAGTAAGTACCCGGCAAGTCGACCAATGTGACCTGATGCGCCAGCGTTGAAAACTGACCTTCTTTACGTTCTACGGTAACGCCCGCCCAGTTACCCACTCGTTGGCGTGAGCCGGTGAGTTGGTTGAATAACGTGGTTTTCCCGGAGTTAGGGTTACCGATTAAGCCGATAGTTAATTTTTTCATTTTTTTCGTGAACTTAAAGAAAATAGCAACGAGCGCGAGCGCTCACCCCGCCAATCAGGCAATGGCTTCAACGTGCAGTAGTTCGAGATCTTTTTTGCGTAATACCAGACTGACGCGACGTGTTTGAATATGAATCGGGTCGCCTAATGGCGCGACACGTACAACGTTGAATGAAGAGCCGGGCAACATACCGAGCGATAATAATTTCTGGCGATATGACGGGCTAATTTCGCTGGCAAAGCCGGTAATTTTCCACGCACTACTTGGCAAGAATTGCATAGGACCTACTTAGAGCTGCGCTCTGGTATTTATGCTAACGAGAGTTTTCGTTGGATAAAGGAGAAATAACGAACAAATCAATGATAATGAGAATGGTTTCCGTCTTCAATAATTATTTTTGTGATGAATAAGTCGTTTAGATTATTTTCCACAGCGCGGTTGTTTATTATTTTTTCGTGGTGCCTGGTGAGGTTTTTATAAAAAATTAATAATTAACAGTGGGTTGTGTTTTTAGTAAATGCGTAGTTTTATTAATTAACCTTCGTTAATGTTGTCTGGATATTTCATCTGTTACAGATTTGATAAATATTGGTGCTGTTTTTAAAGTGTTGCGGAAATTGATCTACCGCAAACTTAATCTAATTGGGATGAACTGGTTAGGGTGATAACGAAATGTTATTTAGACCATGCCAGGTTAAAACAAACAAATTGTGCTGAATCGGGAACCAGAGAAATCCCCCCTCTCGCTATTGAGTGTGAGAGGGGGGATTTGTTCATCAATGATTAGCGCTTTTTAAATGCCGCAGCCAGCGCATCACCCATCGCACTGTTACCTGCATTACTGCTGCTGGCGTTATCACGTCCGCGCGGTTTTTGTTGCTGTGTCGGGCGGCGTTCAGTTTGCTCGCGCGGTGCGGAACCACGGCGGTTGGACTCGCCAGGTTGCTCATCCAGACGCATAGTCAGTGCAATGCGCTTACGCGACATATCCACTTCCATCACTTTCACTTTGACGATATCACCGGCTTTCACCACTTTATGCGGGTCGTCGATGAATTTGTCTGAAAGCGAGGAAATGTGGACTAAGCCATCCTGATGCACACCGATGTCCACAAACGCGCCAAAGTTAGTCACGTTGGTGACAGCGCCTTCCAGCACCATGCCAGGCTGAAGGTCGTTCATGGTTTCTACGCCATCAGCAAACTTCGCGGTTTTGAATTCCGGGCGCGGGTCACGGCCTGGTTTTTCCAACTCTTTGATGATGTCAGTCACCGTTGGCACACCAAAACGTTCATCGGTGAAATCGCGTGGGCTTAGGCCGCGCAGTGCTTCACCATTGCCCATCAAATCCTGCAATGCTTGCTCGGTTGCCGCCAGAATGCGCTCAACAATCGGGTACGCTTCCGGGTGAACGGTGGAAGCATCCAGCGGGTTATCGCCGTGGTTAATACGCAGGAAGCCCGCGCATTGCTCGAACGCTTTCGGCCCTAAACGACTGACTTTCAGCAGTTGCTGGCGGTTCTGGAAACGGCCATTTTCGTCGCGCCAGTTCACGATGTTCTGCGCCATCATGCGTGTTAAGCCCGCTACGCGAGTTAACAACGGGACCGACGCGGTATTCAGATCAACGCCCACGGCGTTTACGCAGTCTTCGACTACGGCATCAAGTTTTTTCGCTAACTGAGACTGGCTAACATCGTGCTGATACTGGCCGACACCGATAGATTTCGGGTCGATTTTCACCAGCTCTGCCAATGGATCTTGCAGGCGACGAGCAATCGACACTGCGCCACGAATTGAAACATCGAGATCCGGGAATTCCAGTGCTGCCAGCTCAGATGCTGAATACACCGATGCACCCGCTTCACTGACAATCACTTTCTGCGCGGTGACTTTCGGGAACTGCGCCTGCACATCAAGGAAGAAACGTTCGGTTTCACGCGATGCCGTGCCGTTGCCGATAGCCACTAATTCTACGTTGTGCTTCTCGCAAAGTGCCGCAACAGCGACCGCCGCTTTCGCAGCTTGCCCGGTGTGCGGGTAAATAGTATCGGTGGCGACCAGTTTACCGGTGGAATCCACCACGGCGACTTTTACGCCGGTACGCAGGCCCGGATCGAGACCCATTGTCGCGCGCAGGCCAGCAGGGGCGGCCATCAGCAAATCATGCATGTTACGGGCGAACACGTTAATCGCTTCGTCTTCGGCGCGTTCGCGCACGGTGCCCATCAGTTCGGTTTCGAGGTGCATCAGCACTTTGATACGCCAGGTCCAGCTCACTACTGCACGGCGCCAGGCATCCGCCGGAGCATTGTTCAGGCGCAAGCCGAGGTGGTCAATAATGAGCTGTTCGCAATAGCTTTCACGCGGTGGTTCATCGTGCTGCGGGTCGGCATTTAGCGCGAGCTGTAAAATGCCTTCATTACGACCACGGAACATGGCGAGGGCGCGGTGTGACGGGACGGTAGCAATCGGTTCGTGATGGTCGAAGTAGTCACGGAATTTCGCACCTTCTTCCTCTTTACCCGCAACAACTTTGGCAACCAGGTGCGCGTTCTTCCATAAATAGTTACGCACTTTCGCGAGCAATGCCGCGTCTTCGGCAAAACGTTCCATCAGAATGTAGCGAGCGCCATCCAGTGCGGCTTTGGTATCAGCAACGCCTTTGTCGGCGTCAACGTAACTTGCAGCGGCTTCTTCTGGCGTGTGGGAAGGGTCGTTCCATAACAGTTCGGCCAGTGGTTCCAGACCTGCTTCGATAGCAATTTGCCCGCGAGTACGGCGCTTTTGCTTATACGGCAAATAGAGGTCTTCAAGCTCGGTTTTACTCAGCGTGCCATTGATGGCCGCGGCAAGCTCGTCACTCATTTTACCTTGTTCGGTAATGGACTTGAGGATTGTCTGACGGCGGTCTTCTAATTCGCGCAGATAGCCCAGACGAGTTTCCAGCTGACGCAGTTGCGTGTCATCCAGACCGCCAGTGACTTCCTTACGATAGCGTGCAATAAACGGCACGGTATTCCCTTCATCGAGCAGGCGAACGGCGGCTTCAACCTGTTCATCTTTGGCCTTAAGCTCGCTGGCAATAATGCGGCAGAGTGAATCATTCATCATGGTTTTTTCATCTGTTTGAGTCGAAATTTCAGAGTGTAGTTATACGGATTGGAGGGTGAAAATGCCAGCCACAGCGCCCGAGAGGTGATGAATCGGACTGTTCTGTTGCTGGCCTGTGTGCTATTTCACATACTCGATTTCATTGATGTACCACTGGGCTTCACCGGCGGGTGTTTGCACGATAGCGAGGTCGCCCACTTCTTTTTTCAGCAGTGCACGTGCCATAGGTGAATCGATAGAAATGTAATCTTTGCGGCCAAAAATTTCGTCATAGCCGACGATGCGAAAACGCAGTTGGTTTCCGTCATCATTTTCAATTTCTACCCACGCACCAAAGAACACTTTGCCTTCTTGTTGTGGCGAATAATCGACAATTTTCAGCTGTTCGAGGCATTTCGTGAGATATCGCACTCTTCGATCTATTTCTCGCAGCCGTTTTTTGTTGTACTGGTAGTCGGCATTTTCACTGCGATCGCCAAGACTTGCGGCCCAGGTGACCTTTTTAGTCACCTCCGGACGTTCTTCACGCCACAAGGTGTCCTTTTCTTGTTTGAGCTTTTCATAGCCTTCGCGGGTAATTAATGGCGTTTTCATCGTCAAGCCTTGAATGGGTAGAACAATAAAGATGATTTAAACCGAAATATCAGGGTGATGGCAATCCTGTCGATTTGCGAAGTAAGTCATTATTCTGTGTTAAAAAGTACCTATAACCATCTGTTTAATATGCTTTGTAACAATTTCGACTAGAATATATACCAGATTTGACTGGTCGTAACGTCGCAGTTTTTTAAGAATACGCACTCACTGTTCGAGCCTTTGGGAGTATAAGAATGCAAGAGAATTATAAGATTCTGGTCGTGGATGACGACATGCGCCTGCGTGCGCTGCTGGAACGTTACCTCACCGAACAAGGCTTCCAGGTCCGTAGCGTTGCTAACGCAGAACAGATGGATCGCCTGCTAACCCGTGAATCCTTCCACTTGATGGTCCTTGATTTGATGTTGCCAGGCGAAGATGGTTTGTCTATCTGCCGCCGCCTGCGCAGCCAAAGCAACCCGATGCCAATCATTATGGTTACTGCGAAAGGCGAAGAAGTTGACCGCATCGTAGGGCTGGAAATTGGCGCGGATGACTACATTCCAAAACCGTTTAACCCGCGTGAACTGCTCGCCCGTATCCGTGCTGTTCTGCGCCGTCAGGCCAACGAACTGCCAGGTGCACCTTCCCAGGAAGAAGCGGTTATCGCGTTTGGTAAGTTTAAACTGAACCTCGGCACCCGCGAGATGTTCCGTGAAGATGAGCCTATGCCGTTAACCAGCGGCGAGTTCGCGGTACTAAAAGCGCTGGTGAGCCACCCGCGTGAGCCGTTATCACGCGACAAACTGATGAACCTGGCGCGTGGCCGTGAATACAGTGCGATGGAACGCTCTATCGACGTACAGATTTCTCGCCTGCGCCGTATGGTTGAAGAAGATCCTGCACATCCACGCTATATCCAGACCGTATGGGGCCTGGGCTACGTATTCGTGCCGGACGGTTCTAAGGCATGAGGCGAGTCCGCTTCTCCCCCAGAAGCTCGTTTGCCCGCACGCTGTTATTGATCGTCACCTTGCTGTTTGTCAGCCTGGTGACGACCTACCTTGTGGTGTTGAACTTTGCCATTCTGCCGAGTTTGCAACAGTTTAATAAGGTACTGGCTTACGAAGTCCGTATGCTGATGACCGATAAACTGCAACTTGAAGATGGGACGCAACTGGTGGTTCCGCCTGCATTTCGGCGTGAAATCTACCGTGAGTTGGGAATCTCTTTGTATTCCAATGAAGCGGCGGAAGACGCGGGTTTGCGCTGGGCGCAGCATTACGAATTCTTAAGCCATCAAATGGCGCAGCAATTGGGCGGCCCAACCGAAGTTCGCGTTGAGGTTAACAAAAGCTCGCCGGTTGTGTGGCTGAAGACGTGGCTGTCGCCAAATATCTGGGTTCGCGTTCCGCTGACTGAAATTCACCAGGGCGACTTCTCACCGCTGTTCCGCTATACGCTTGCGATAATGCTGCTGGCGATAGGCGGTGCGTGGTTGTTTATTCGAATACAGAACCGACCCTTAGTTGACCTCGAGCACGCCGCGTTGCAGGTCGGTAAAGGGATTATTCCGCCGCCGCTTCGTGAATATGGTGCCTCGGAGGTACGTTCAGTTACCCGCGCGTTTAACCATATGGCCGCAGGTGTGAAGCAACTGGCCGATGACCGCACGCTGTTAATGGCCGGTGTCAGCCACGATTTGCGTACGCCGCTCACTCGTATTCGTCTGGCAACAGAAATGATGAGTGAAGAAGATGGTTATCTCTCTGAGTCGATTAATAAAGATATCGAAGAGTGTAATGCGATAATCGAACAGTTCATCGATTACCTGCGTACCGGGCAAGAGATGCCACTGGAAACTGCCGATCTCAACAGTGTGTTGGGTGAAGTGGTGGCTGCAGAAAGCGGTTACGAGCGGGAGATTGAAACCGATCTTCAAGCAGGCGAATTACTGGTGAATATCCATCCTCTTTCCATTAAACGAGCCGTCGCCAATATGGTGGTGAATGCTGCGCGTTATGGAAATGGCTGGATTAAAGTCAGCAGTGGTGGCGAGCTTAACCGTGCCTGGTTCCAGGTCGAAGATGACGGCCCGGGCATTAAACCTGAGCAGCTTAAACACCTGTTCCAGCCCTTTGTGCGCGGGGACAGTGCGCGTACTACCAGCGGCACCGGTTTGGGGTTGGCAATCGTACAACGTATTATCGACAACCATAACGGCCTGTTGGATATCGGCGTTAGCGAGCGGGGCGGTTTGCGGATACGGGCTTATTTGCCGTTACCGATGAACAAAGCTTTCAGCCAGATTAAAGAAAGCTGAGTGATAAAGAAAAAGCGAACCTCTTGGGGTTCGCTTTTTTGTCTGTTGGGTTAGCGTAGAGGGTGGATGTCACTTGCGCTAATCCACCTTATAAACTCGTTCGCTATTCGAAAATTAGATCTTCGGCCCTGCACTAACAAGCGCAGCACCCGCTGGGGTATCTGTGTATTTCTCAAAGTTTTCGATAAACAACTTAGCCAGTTGCTCTGACTTTTCCTGCCATTGCTCAGGAGTTGCGTAAGTCTTACGCGGATCCAGAATGTTTTCGTCAACACCTGCCAGTGCTGTCGGCACTGCAAGGCCAAAGATTGGCAGTGTGAACGTTTCTGTATCGTCCAGAGAACCATCAAGAATTGCATCAATAATCGCACGTGTATCTTTGATGGAGATACGTTTGCCGGTGCCGTTCCAGCCAGTGTTAACCAGATACGCCTGAGCACCCGCAGCCTGCATGCGTTTCACCAGCACTTCTGCGTATTGCGTCGGGTGCAGAGACAAGAATGCCGCACCAAAACAAGAAGAGAAAGTTGGCGTCGGTTCGGTAATGCCACGCTCAGTACCTGCAAGTTTGGCGGTAAAGCCAGACAGGAAGTGGTATTGCGTTTGGTTTGCCGTCAGGCGTGAAACCGGGGGTAAAACACCGAAAGCATCAGCGGTAAGGAAGATAACTTTGTTGGCGTGGCCAGCTTTAGAAACCGGTTTAACGATGTTTTCAATATGGTAAATCGGGTAGGAGACACGCGTGTTTTCAGTTTTAGAGCTGTCATCAAAGTCGATGGAACCGTCGGCGCGAACAGTGACGTTTTCCAGCAGCGCATCGCGGCGAATCGCATTGAAGATTTCCGGCTCGGCATCTTTGGATAAACGAATGGTTTTCGCGTAGCAGCCGCCTTCGAAATTGAACACACCGTCGTCGTCCCATCCATGTTCGTCATCGCCAATCAGGCGGCGCTTTGGATCGGTAGAAAGCGTGGTTTTGCCTGTGCCAGACAAACCAAAGAACACGGCGACATCGTCTTTTTCGCCGACGTTTGCCGAACAGTGCATGGAAGCAATGCCTCTGAGCGGCAGCAGGTAGTTCATGATAGAGAACATCCCTTTCTTCATTTCACCGCCGTACCAGGTGCCGCCAATTAATTGCACGCGCTCGGTCAGGTTAAAGGCGATGAAGTTTTCAGAATTCAGACCCTGCTCTTTCCATTGTGGGTTGGTGCATTTCGCGCCATTCATCACCACGAAATCAGCTTCGAATGTTTCCAGCTCTTCGTCAGTTGGACGGATAAACATGTTCTTAACGAAATGAGCCTGCCAGGCCACTTCGGTAATAAAACGCACCGAGAGACGGGTATCAGCATTCGCGCCGCAGAAAGCATCAATAATAAAGAGGCGTTTGCCAGAGAGTTGGTTGGTGACGAGTCCTTTCAGATGCTGCCAGGTTTCTTCACTCAGCGGTTTATTGTCGTTTTTGCCTTTGCCATTATCCGCCCACCACAGCGTATCGCGGGTTGTGTCGTCGCGGACGATGTATTTATCTTTTGGGGAACGGCCGGTAAAGATACCGGTATCAACAGCAATTGCACCGAGGTTTGTTTCTACGCCGCGCTCAAAACCTTCCAGATTGGGATTTAACTCTTCATGATACAAGGTGTCGTAATCGGGGTTGTAAATGACTTCGCTTACATCATGAATACCATAAGCCTTGAGATCTTGCGCTGTTATGCCTTTAACTCGCATTTCACTGCTCCTTAGCCAATTTGTACTGCTTGAGATTGTAGGGTTGTTTATTGGTTGTTAACCGCGACACCTATCATAGATTTGAGCATCCACCCAAATCCATATAGCGGAAAACGCTGTGAAGCGAGTCACAACGGGGTGAGAGTATGGCAGGAAATGCTAATGAGGCAGGGAAAATATTCTGAATATGTTAAAAAATAGTGCGATTAACGGACGAGGTGTGAGCGAGAGCGCATTCGTATGCAAACCGTGAAATTTATCTTTTTCAAAATGCCCTCACCCCAGCCCTCTCCCCCAGGAGAGGGAGAAAGCGAAAGTAAGGGAAAGAAGATTAATGCACCTGCGGATCGGCTGGGGAGGCGTTGCTGCGGATTTCAGCGATGTCCATAGAGTTGAACACGTAGTGATTGCCACAGTAATCGCAGTTCATGTCGATTTCACCTTCTTCGGCAATGATGCTATCCACTTCTTCATCAGGCAGCGTTCTCAGTGCATCGGCACAACGTTCGCGGGAACAAGTGCACTTAAACTCGACGTTTTGCGGATCGTAAAGTGTCACTTCTTCTTCGTGGTACAAACGCCACAGCACATCGTTGGCCGGTAAAGTCAGCAGTTCTTCAGCCTTGATAGTTTCTGTTAACGCTGCAAGATGATTGAAATCATCGGCCTGCGCATCTTGAGCTGGCAAGACTTGTAACAACATGCCGCCAGCAGCGGGTTGGCCATCTACGTCGCCAGTACGGATAAACAGGCGCGTTGGTAACTGCTCGGAACGTAAGAAGTAATCTTCCAGACATGCCGCGAGCGTATCGCCTTCAAGCCCAACCACACCCTGATAGCGTTCACCTTGTGCTGGTGTGATGGTGATAACCAGGTAGCCATTTCCCACCAGAGTTTTCAGATCCGCATCGGCAGGGATTTCACCTTTAAAACGCGCGACGCCACGCATTTGCTGGTTATTGTTACCGTTGATCACCGCGAGAGTCATCGGGCCATCACCTTGTAGTTGCACGGTAATATCGCCATCAAACTTGAGGGTTGCGGTCAGCAGGCTGGTTGCGACCAGCAATTCACCGAGAATAGTTTTCACCGGTGCTGGGTAATCATGGTTTTCCATGATCTGTTTCCAGGTCTCGGAAACCGTTACCAGCTCACCGCGTACGGCGAAGTTTTCAAACAAATAACGGTGCAGTTGGTCGTGTTGGGTCATAATTTTCTCTCATTCAGATGGCAGCTTTACCCTTCATCTTTCAAGTTGCAGATGGGGACTATTCGTTGCCACCGTGTTTAAATTTCATCAAATCGCGCCGCTCTTTTTTATCAGGGCGACGGTCGGGGTGGGGCATTGTCAGCGCATTCATTTTGCGCGCCAGCGACACTTTCTCCCTTTTAGTGATACTTTCCGCGGTCTCTTCATACAGCTGCGAGGCATCGGTAGCGGGGCGACGTTGCTCGGTCACGGCCAGAATTTTGACGGTTTTCTCGTCATTCCCCTGGCGTAACGTCAGCATCGCGTTTAGCTCAACGAGCTTACTCGGTTTGCTGCGTTGCCCGTTGTAATGCACCTTGCCGCCTTCAACCATTTCCCGGGCGATGGCTCGTGTTTTATAAAAACGCGCCGCCCATAGCCATTTGTCGAGACGCACACCTTCAGACGCTTTCTCTTTCATCACGACTCCTTAAACATCAACTTCTGGAGTAGATGGCGGTAGTCATTCAATGCCGGATGGCGGTGATAGATTTTGTCTTCCTGGCCGGAATCTGGATTGGTGACACCCAGGCAATAACGAATGCCAAACTTCGCAGCAGAATCAAGAATCGGTTCGCTATCATCTATAAATAGCGTTCTGGCCGGTTCCAGCCCGGTATGCTCGGCAACACCTTGCCACAACCGCTGATCTTCTTTCGGATAACCAAATGTGTGGGTGGAAAGTAATAAATCAAGGTGCTGGGCTAAACCGGTGTGCTCCAGTTTGACCGCCAGATTATGCGGATGCGCGTTCGTGAGTAATATCCGCCGCTTACCGCAGGCTTTCAGGGCATCCAGGAACGGGACGGTGTCTTCACGTAGCACCGCGTTTGCCCCAGCCGCTGTGGTCATCGCACAAATATCCAAACCCAGACGCTCACTCCAGTAATCCAGACAGTACCAGTTTAGCGTATGTTGCACGGCTTGATATTCGCGGGAGATCAGCTGGTGCGCCTCATCCAGTGGAATATTTCTTCGTTCACTGACTGTTTGCGGCACCAGTTTTTGCCAGAAGTGATTATCGAACGCGAGATCCAGCAATGTGCCGTCCATATCGAGCAATACGGTATCGACATCTTGCCAGGCAATATCAATATGCATAGATTCGGGCCTGATTAGAGGAAACTGCGCGACAGGTTAGCACAACCTGCCGCGTGAAGTTTAGAACAGCGGGCGGACGGCGGAGATCGTCGTTAACGAGGGATTCATGCAGTTGTCGTAGTACTGCTGGATTTGCGCCAGGCGGCTGCGGCTGCGGCGGAAGCGGCGAATCGCCAGCACTCCATTGATCAGCAGGCAAGCAATCATACAGATGAGCAGCAATGTAGTGCTGATGTATCGCCACAGACTGCTGCTGTCCGGGATTTTGTGCAGCGTGATATGTTGTGTGCCGTTCGCATCTTGTTTAATACCGGTAATAATTCCTTCGGCGCTAAATGGCGTTTTAAGTAGCATTTCGGCCAGACGCTGAAACTCCCCCCATTGTTCTTGTGCCGGAATGTCATATAACGGAACAGGGGGTAGTGGCTGGTCTACCATGTCGCTGCCTTCATCGTTGATAATCACGTATCCGGCTGGGGCGGGGCTGTTCAACGCTTGTGCCGCGCGAGCCGTTTCACGGATAAAGAAGGGAGCCGTAGACGTGGTGACCAGGTTATCAAGCGACTCAGCACTGACCGGGCGCAGCAAAACATTCACGCCAGTGAGTTTTCCGGAATCAGCTTTTTTGGTGAGTGCATCCCAATCTTTTGTATTGCCAAGGTTTACCAGCGCATTTTTCAGACGTACACATTCGTCTGCTGCGGTACACAGCGCCTGTGTTTTCAATACAATTCCGGCAAAATCATCCAGTAACACCATGCCTGATTTCTGAATAGCATCGCGTAATTGCGGGTTCACCTTTGAATCTTCACTGGTCTGCGGATGGATTTGCCCACTGACGGCCTGAGTCAGCGCGGTGGCTTTATCCATGATATCTGATTCAGGCACCGGCAAAGACTGCGCGGTATTCCAGACAATTTGCGAGCAATCGAACGGCGTGAATGGGTAAGTTTGCCGCGTGATGTAGTTGCCTGGAGTATGAATGTTGCACATGCCAGTGCCGTTCACTTTCAGCGTGTCGCCAACCCGCAGCGCCGTTTTGTTCAGGTCTGCGACAGTGGTGGCTTCAATGGTTTGTGCACCTTTCAACCAGGAGATGCTCAGTTTTAACGGCATTTCCAGCGGCACCCAAAGAGTCAGCATCAGCAGAACGATTAAGCTCCCGCTTGCAATCACCAGGTTGCGTACCCAATGCTGGATAGGGAAGTTGCGCACTTCGTCATGCAGCGATAAGAAGCGCCCCTGGCGGAGTACATTCCGATCAAGATAAATGTCGATATCCGTTTTCTGCCCGAGATCCTGAGCCACATAAGGCTGCCAGTGAGCAGGGTAAATCAGGTCAATTATCCCTAATGAAATATTGTTGATTTGATCCTGATTCGACTCGCCAAACAGCCCCCAGCGCTTAGGCGTGCCGCGTAAACAGTGGACTTCACGCAACGTATTTTTGGCAGGCGGAGCAAACAGACCCCAAAGGCTTGCTGCCAGCAGCATAAATGCGCCGCCCACTAACCAGGGCAAAACGACCGGAGGCGTCACCAGACACAAAAACAGCATGATGAAAGCTACACAAATCAGAATCGCTTCACGTAAGCCATCGGGGCGGCTTAGTGCATACTCTTCTGGTGTCTCCTGGCGGATATTCAATAGCTCTATTTGTTCGCTTTCTTCACCGCGAATCGAAGCCTGAGTGTGTGGGTCTTGTTCCAGGGCGAAGCCACGGTTTTCACTGCTGTAGTCAATAAGCGTGTGCCCGTTCAGGGAGATAACCAGTGGCATGGTTTCAGTACGAATTAACTCAACGTAGTTATCGTTAGTAATGTACTGCTCCCAGAATGGCGGAAGGTGAACCTCTATAGAATCAAGGTAATAGCGCCACTTGTTGGGGTCATCTGTGGATAAACCATAACGGGTAATAGAGCGAGTAAGAGAAAGTGCCGTGTTACTGAGGGAGTTAAGAACCAGCTTTGCGGGTGCCGCACTGGCGCCAGAAGGCCCCACGATATTTTGCGTGCGTGCTAAGGATTCAATATAGTTTTCAACTGCGGCGCGTTCATCAGCGGTCAACTTACGAGAAGTTGCACCACTAAATGATTGGGCTTGTGATAAACGAGCGCGTAAGCGCAGGCTGCGCCATACGAGCCACCCCGCAATTAAGATGCAGGCCAGCATAGCAGCTAAAAGAAGTAATAAGGTGCTCATGCCTTCCCCATCAAACACTCGTTTTCTTATTAAAACGCAGCAAGTTGCACCCCTTACAGCATACGGGCGTAAAAATCATTATCGGCATACCTGACCTCAAACTTGAGGGATTTTTATGTATATAGGCTGCTGTAACATAATGTTAGCAAAGCGACTTTGCGAGAAATATCAGCAAATTCCTATTTCATTTGCTGGCTATTGACAGGTAACAGAGGTCTTAAAAAATCACTTAAAGTTGCAGAAATGTAAATAATAACCAATGTCCGTTGCGTGAGATATGTGGCATAACGCACAATGGTGCACCTGCATTTACTGTTAGCCCCGTTCACGATGAGCAAACCATTACAAAAACCGACCATTTTACATGTTGAAACCGTGGCCCGTTCACGGCTGTTTAATGTCGAAACGGTGGATCTGGAATTCAGCAACGGTGTGCGCCGTGTCTACGAGCGCATGCGCCCGTCCGCGCGCGAAGCTGTAATGATAGTCCCTATCGTTGATAATCATTTGATTTTGATTCGCGAATACGCGGTTGGAACGGAATCTTATGAACTCGGTTTTTCTAAAGGATTAATCGATCCGGGCGAGACTGTTTTTGAAGCGGCTAACCGAGAGCTGAAAGAAGAGGTGGGCTTTGGGGCTAATCAGTTAACGTTCCTGAAAAAGCTGACCATGGCACCGTCTTATTTTTCGAGCAAAATGAATATCGTGATTGCGGAAGATCTCTATCCAGAATCTCTGGAAGGCGATGAGCCGGAAGAGTTGCCGCAAGTGCGCTGGCCGCTGGAATCACTGCTCGATTTGCTGAATGAAGAAGATTTTAGCGAGGCGCGAAATGTCAGTGCGCTCTTCCTGGTTCGGGAATGGCTGAAAGAGCAGGGGCGTTTGTAAAACCTTTTTAACTCACCCGCCTCATATGAGGCGGGTGACGTCTCGTTCTAGAACAACTCGTGGCTTTCGCCGTTATCAATTATCGTGGTTCCCACTTCATGCACCGCCTGCTGCGTCGGTTGGGTGCCCTCAATAAAGAACTCAGGACGGCTACTTCCGCCATTCGCCAACTGCCCGGTATAACGGTCAATATTTACCGTGACGATACCTGGCGGTGGAGTTAAGGGTTCTTCTGGTACACCTTCCAGAGCCGCTTTCATGAAATCATCCCACGCGGGTTGAGCACTCTTCGCGCCACCTTCGTAACCTGAGATCTGATCTTTGATGGCGCCTGATGCGGAGGTACGTCCAAGGTCACGGCGATGATCGTCAAAACCAATCCATACCGACGTCACAACACCAGGCCCATAACCTGAGAACCAGGCATCTTTCGAGCTGTTGGTGGTACCGGTTTTGCCACCAATATCATTACGCTTGAGGTCACGGCCAGCACGCCAGCCGGTGCCTTGCCAACCTGGCTCGCCGTAGATATTCGAGTTAAGCGCACTTTTAATCAGGAACGCCAGCGGCGTGTTGATGACATGTGGTGCATACTCCGGCGGGCTGCTTTGGGCAACCAACTCACTGTTAGCTTGTTCAAGCTTCGGCATTGGAACGCTGGCATTCTGTGTTTCCTGAGACTGCGCGACGTCTTCAACATCCTTATTTTCCAGAACATTAGACTTCTGCGTTTCGCCGTAAATCACGGGGATATCACAATCTGCGCAGGCGATTTTCGGTTTCGCTTCAAAGATGGTGCCGCCAATTTCATTCTCAATTTTTGAGATGTAATAAGGGTCAACCAGGAAACCGCCGTTAGCCATGACCGAGTATCCGCGCGCGACCTGCATCGGTGTGAATGATGCTGAACCTAAGGCGAGGGACTCGGTATGCACGATGTTTTGTGCAGGGAAACCAAAGCGTTGCAGGTATTCCGCCGCGTAATCAACACCCATTGCACGCATCGCCCGCACCATCACAACGTTTTTAGACTGGCCAAGGCCCTGGCGTAATCTGATTGGGCCTGCATATTCCGGTGGCGAGTTTTTCGGACGCCAGTCGGAACCTGCACCGGCATCCCAGCGGGAAATCGGCACATCATTGAGCACGCTCGCCAGCGTCAAACCTTTGTCCATGGCTGCGGTATACAGGAACGGTTTGATGTTGGAGCCAACCTGGCGCAATGCTTGTGTCGCGCGGTTAAACTTGCTCTGGTTGAAATCAAAACCACCCACCAGCGCCACAACGGCACCGTCATGCGGGTTAATAGAAACCAGGGCAGAGTTCACGTCCGGGACTTGTCCAAGCCACCAGCTTTCGTCAACTTTGCGCACCCACACTTGCTGACCGGCTTGCACCACGTCCGTCACTTTGCGTGGCGTTGGGCCTTGCGCGGTATCAGAGCGGTACGGTCGTGCCCAGCGCATACCTTCCATATTCAGGGCAACAGCACTGCCATCGGCCAGTAATGCCGTCGCTTCAGTAGGTGACGTCTGGGTAATCACGGCCGGGAATAAAGGACCATAAACGGGCAGGTTCTTTAATGAATCGACAATCTTGGTTTTGTCCCACGGCGTTTCGCCCACTTTCCACAACACATTTGACGGGCCGCGATAACCGTGGCGCATGTCATAAGCCATAACGTTGTTACGAACAGCTTGTTGTGCGGCTTGCTGCGTCTTACGGGTGATGGTGGTGTAAACCTTGTAACCATCTTCGTAAGCCTTCTCTCCGTATTTGGCGACCATATCCTGGCGCACTAATTCAGAAAGATACGGCGCAGAAAACGCGATTTCTGGGGCGTGATAATTCGCGTCGATTGGCTGATTACGCGCTTCGTCATATTGCGCCTGGGTAATGTAGTTTTCGCTCAACATGCGCGAAAGCACCACATTACGGCGGGAAGTCGCTCTATCCATCGAGTAAAGCGGGTTGAATGTTGACGGCGCTTTTGGCAAACCGGCAATCACCGCCATTTCACTGAGTGTCAGTTGATCAACGGACTTACCAAAATAGACTTGTGCTGCGGCACCCACGCCATAAGCGCGATAACCGAGATAAATCTTGTTGAGGTATAACTCGAGGATTTCGTCTTTGGTCAGTAGCTGTTCAATACGAATCGCAAGGAACACTTCCTTAATCTTACGCATCAGCGTGCGTTCAGGGCTTAAGAAGAAGTTACGAGCCAGCTGCTGCGTGATGGTACTTGCACCCTGGGAGGCATGGCCTGAAAACAGAGCCACACTGGCGGCGCGGAAAATCCCGACCGGGTCAACGCCATGGTGTTCGTAGAAACGGCTGTCTTCGGTCGCAATGAACGCTTTCACCATCACTGGCGGAATTTGTTCGAGCGTTACCGGAATACGACGTTTCTCACCGTATTGAGCGATTAGCTCGCCATCAGCGCTATAAACCTGCATTGGAATCTGGAGTCGCACATCTTTAAGCGTGGCGACATCAGGCAATTGCGGCTCAATAAATTTGTAGAGCCCGAAGATCGAGCCTGCTCCCAGCAGAATGCAACACACTGCAAGGATTAATAAATACTTTACGAACTTCACCTTAAATTTCCCATTACGTTTCCATTGGGCAGTTTATAAACAACCGCGCGGTAGTATAAAGGCAAGCCAGTGGCATTGGTATGGCATTTTCCGTAACCGGCGATAAGGAGATCGTAAACATGGTGTTCACAACCTGGCAAATTGGCCTGGATATTCAAAATGAAAGCATTCGTGCTGTGGCGGTACAGCGCCAACGGCAAGGATGGCAGCTTCGGCACTGGTGGCAATTTTCACTGCCCGAAGCCACCTTTCGTGACGGTTTGTTAATTAATACCCAAGCGCTGACTAACGTCTTGTCAGCGTGGCGAAAAGAATTACCGTTGCGCCATCAATTACGCGTCTCTTTTCCTACCCAACGAACGTTGCAACGCCCGGTTCCTATCCCCGATAAACGCCTTAGCGAACCAGCAAGCGAAGCGTATATCGCTTCAGCAACCGCCCGCCAGTTGCAAATGTCCCCAGCCCAATTGTGTTGGGATTATTTAGCGTCACAAGATGTTGCAGACGCGCATGTGATTGTTGCTGCTCGGCAGACAGATGTCGCGTTATTGCTAAAGAGCTTAGCGCAGTTACGGCTCTTCCCCGCAACGTTAACCCCTGGGGCCAGTGCATTGCCGGCGCTCATTACGCCGTGCCATCTGGAGAAATGCCAATATCTTATCCATCGCGAGCACAACCACTGGCTGTGGGCCTCGACAGAGGTGATGCCGCGTTGGGGGTGGGCCGATACGGATGCCGTCCCGACGATTTTAGATTTGTGTCAGCAACTCAACACCGAGCCACAGTTTGTCGCTTTGAGTCATTCTCAGCCTGAACCACTCCTGCCTGGCGCAATGATTATGGATGCGTGGCAAGCGTTGTCACGTTTACAGCCTCCATTACCGCGCCATGGAGGGGCATTTACGGTAGCCATTGGGCTTGCCATCGGCGGGTTGTGCAGATGAAGCCGCTCATTAACCTACTCCCCTGGCGTCAGAGGCAGCGTCAACAAAGCGCTCAACGCTGGGGCGCATGGCTGATGCTGATTTTAATCATCGCCCCGTTACTCGTCGCTTGCGTGAGGCAATTTTCAGCATGGGAAATTAGCCAACAGCAGGTGAATAAAGAGTATCTGGGCAACATGTTGCCCGTGTTAAAAAATATCTACCAGAAGCGGTTGTTAGAGCAGGCACATAATCAAAAACTGCTGCAATTACAGCAAACCCGTGCCCAGCAACAGCGGGCAATTCAGGTCTGGGATGGACGATTAATACAGTTGGCTGACTTTTTACCTCCTGGCGTGTGGTTGTCTGCTTTAACGCTGCAAAAAAATCAGTTCGTTATTAAAGGGCATGCAGGTTTTTTGGACGACGTGCAGGCACTGGAAAAGGAGTTAACTCAGCTTGAGGGTGTTGCCACGGTTCGTACCGGAGCTGTTCAGTATGAAGCGCAGGGCGGGATGAGCTTTGTTTTCACTTTAACGTTGTCCGAGGTGGCGAATGCTCTGGCTAATTGAACGCTGGTTTAGCGGGGGCGTTTGGCTGCGCATCGTTTCAGTTATTGCGATAGGCGCAGTGGTCGCACTCGTGGCGTGGTTATGCCTTATCCGTCCGCAATATTCTTTGTTGGAGCAATTGCAAAAGGGCAATGAGCTAACGAGCCAGCAACTGACAGATGTGCGCCACAAAATAGGCAAACTGACACCGCTCAGTACGCCGCTCAAGCCGTCAAATGCTCCCTTTTTTTCTGTGGCGGAGTTTGTTGGGCAAGCTCACGGGAAACTATTGAAATGGCAGCCAGACGTGAAGCAAGGAACTCTGGAAATGCTGTTGCCATGGGAAAAATTGCCAGAATCGTTTTCCCGCCTCGCTGAGTATCGTGTCGTGGCCGGTCACTCATTCACCATCACGGCGCAAGGGGAATTACTCAAACTTGTTCTGGCAATGGAGTTTGCTGATGAACCGTAGCGTGTGGTTGGGCTTATTCATTGTGATGTCTTGCGCACACGCGATGCCTGCAAACCCTTTTCTGCCGCAGGTTTCTCCTTGTGAAAAATTAACCGCACAACTTGCAGGCTGGGTGTTGCAAGGAGTGATTGGCTCAGCAGTTACAAATACGGCGCTGATGCTGAGCCCTCAAGGAATCTGGCGTCGAATTAAGGTCGATAATGAGCTCGTACCTGGTGTGCGAATTGAAAGTGTGAATGAAGCGGGGGTGTCGGCAAAAATTGCCCCTACCTGCCAGCCCGCAACTTATCGTTGGGAAATAAAAGGAAAAAATCATGCCATGGATACGAGTAATGTTGCTGGCGCTGCTACTGCCATTCACAAGCCGGGCCGATAAAGGTGTTTCTCTGATACTGGACAGCGCGCCGGTCGCGCAAGTTTTACAGGCGTTGGCTGAGCACCAAAATATCAATCTCCTCATTGCGCCGGGTGTTGAAGGGATGTTGTCGCTTAATTTAATCAACGTGCCCTGGAAGCAGGCATTTCAACTCGTGCTGAATACTGCGGAATTGAGCCAGCAGCGAGACGGGAATGTCATTCAGGTGATGCCAAAAGCCCGGCAACGCGAACAGCAAGCGCAGGCTTTAGAATTACGCAAGCAACAAGTGCTTGAGCAGCCTATGCTTTATCAGGTCTTTGCTCCCCATCATGCAGATGTTGAGGATCTCTGGGCAGCATTAAAATCATCGGGGAATAAGATCCTGAGTCCGCAAGGCAACATCACGGTTGATAAGCGAACGAACCGTCTTATTGTCAGAGACAACAAGACGGTACTGAAGCAGGTCGCAGACTGGATGAGCGAAATGGACTTACCGATAGGGCAAGTCGAAATCGAAGCCCATATCGTCACTATTAATCAGGACAAGCTTCGTGAACTGGGCGTGAAGTGGTCTACGGCAGAGCAAACGGGTGACAGCAAGCTCTACCAGCCGACGGGAATCTCGGCGGATCTTTCAGTGAGCAATGCATCTACAAAAGTCGGGTTTAATATTGCCCGCATTGACGGGCGTTTGCTGGAACTTGAGTTATCAGCTCTGGAACAGCAACAGCAATTAGAAATCATCGCCAGCCCGCGTTTGATGGCGGCTCATCAACAACCCGCGAGCATCAAACAAGGCACTGAAATTCCCTATCAGGTTTCCAGTGGAGAAAGCGGGGCGACGTCCATAGAGTTTAAAGAAGCTGTTCTGGGGATGGAAGTGACGCCCACAATTCAGCCCCATGGAAACATTCGCTTAAAATTGCGCATCAGCCAAAACATGCCGGGGAGAAGTATTCAGCAAGCGGATGGCGAAGTGCTGGCGATAGATAAACAGGAGATAGAAACGGTGGTCGCGGTGAAAAATGGTGAAACCCTCGCACTGGGTGGGATTTTCCAGCAACATAACAAAGACAGCAGCGATAGTGTTCCCATTCTCGGCTCAATACCGTTGGTGGGTAGCCTGTTTCGCCACGACGCAAAAAATCATCAGCGCCGCGAATTAGTTGTCTTTATTACGCCCAGACTTATCCCGATTCCGTAGTGTTTTCTTTCATCAGCGCTGAGTTTTTCTTTGAAACGATGCCCAGGTGTTTGACGGCAGAGAGGAATTAGCTTACAAGGTGTACCGTTTCGAGAGCCCAGACGCTCAAGTTTGTGACAGATAACCCTGATTTATGCATTTTCTCCTTCACGAGAACGCTGGGGAATATAATCGGTTGCCAAACCACCTTGAGTATTGAGATAATTTTCAGTCTGACTCTCGCACTATCGCTTATGAGGTTTCAGTTCATGTCCCGCTGCACCTGGTTTTAACAGGGCGGGTTTATCATCAACGAATTGTCTTAGTAGTACCGAAAAAATGGCAGAGAAACGCAATATCTTTCTGGTTGGGCCTATGGGTGCCGGCAAAAGCACTATTGGGCGTCAGTTAGCTCAGCAACTCAATATGGAATTTTTCGATTCTGATCAAGAGATTGAGAAACGTACCGGAGCTGATGTGGGCTGGGTATTCGACGTTGAAGGCGAAGACGGCTTCCGCGATCGCGAAGAAAAAATCATCAACGAACTCACTGAAAAACAGGGCATTGTGCTGGCAACTGGCGGCGGCTCTGTGAAGTCTCGTGAGACCCGTAACCGTCTCTCCGCCCGTGGAGTTGTGGTGTATCTTGAAACCACAATTGAAAAACAGCTTGCCCGTACTCAGCGTGATAAAAAGCGCCCATTACTGCAAGTTGAGACTCCACCGCGTGAAGTTCTTGAAGCCTTAGCTCAAGAACGCAATCCTCTTTATGAAGAGATTGCTGATGTGACGATTCGCACTGACGACCAAAGTGCCAAAGTGGTTGCTAACCAGATTATTAATATGTTGGAAAGCAACTGATTCTGGCTTAATCGATAAAAACGCCTGCGGGCTAAGCAACATCAAGGTGGACTTCGCGTTATGGAGAGGTTAACAGTCACTCTCGGGGAACGTAGTTACCCTATCACCATTGCTGCTGGGTTATTTAGTGACTCGGCATCTTTTGGGCCGCTGAAAGCTGGCGACCAAACGATGCTGGTGACCAATGAAACCCTGGCGCCGCTCTACCTGGATAAGGTGCGTGGCGTGCTTGAGCAGGCGGGCGTTAAAGTCGATTCCGTCATCCTTCCGGATGGCGAACAATTTAAAAGCCTCGCTGTATTAGACACGGTCTTTACTGCGTTGCTTGAAAAGCCACATGGTCGTGATACGACACTTATAGCCCTTGGTGGCGGTGTCGTTGGAGACCTGACGGGCTTTGCTGCGGCGAGCTATCAACGTGGCGTTCGTTTTATTCAAGTTCCAACCACATTGCTTTCGCAAGTGGATTCTTCTGTCGGCGGAAAAACAGCAGTTAACCACCCCCTTGGTAAAAATATGATTGGCGCGTTCTATCAACCGGCATCGGTGGTGGTAGATCTCGACTGTCTGAATACTTTACCGGCGCGGGAGTTAGCATCTGGCCTGGCAGAGGTGATTAAGTACGGAATTATTCTCGACGGTGAATTCTTCAACTGGCTTGAGGAAAACCTGGATGCCTTGCTGGCGCTTGATGGTGAAGCTATGGCCTGGTGTATCCGCCGTTGTTGTGAGCTTAAAGCCGATGTTGTTGCCGCCGACGAGCGCGAAAGCGGCTTACGTGCTTTACTGAATTTGGGCCACACCTTTGGTCACGCTATAGAAGCTGAAATGGGTTACGGCAATTGGCTGCATGGTGAAGCTGTTGCCGCAGGTATGGTAATGGCAGCACGAACAGCTCAGCGTCTTGGAAACTTTAGCGAAGCCGATGTACAGCGAATCATTAAGTTGCTGCAACGCGCTGGGCTGCCAGTCACCGGGCCGAAAGAAATGTCAGCCGACGCGTATATGCCCCACATGATGCGTGACAAGAAAGTTTTGGCTGGTGAGCTGCGCTTAGTGCTGCCACTGGCAATCGGGAAGAGTGAAATGCGTGGCGGAGTGCCACACGATGTCGTTTTGTCCGCCATTGCTGATTGTCAGCAGGCTTAATTATTAGAAATTTCGGTCGCTGTTGTCAGGCGATTTTTAACTTCGGGTGATGTGCTGAGTTTGAATCGCTGGCATAAGCCTTTGAGTGGGGTGTTAAATGGATGAGTTTAAACCGGAAGACGAACTGAAACCCGATCCAAGCGATCGCCGTTCAGGTCGTACCCGCAGAGCTGATGAGCGTGAAAGTGAACCGCAAATCAATGTCGATGATGTTGAGTTAGATGCCGACGAACCTCGTCCAGCGCGTTCACGCCGTACTCGTGATGAAGAAGAGTATGAGAGCGATGATAACCTGCAAGTTGACGCAGAAGAACGTCGCCCGGCGCGCGCCCGTAAGAAATCCGCTAAGCCTAAAGTTCCGGTATCCCGCCAGCATCTGATGATGGGCATTGGCATTCTTGTGCTATTGCTGTTGATCATTGGAATTGGTTCGGCGCTTAAAGCCCCATCTACCGACACCGAAACTGTAAATCAGCAGCCGGGTGCGGAGAAAAACATTGATTTATCTGGCTCCAGTGGCAGCCCAGCCGATCAAGCTAACGGTGCACAGCCACAACCCGGTAACACCGCTGCGACTAATCAGACAGAAAATGCTGGTAACCCGCAAGAAGTGACGCTTCCAGCCATTTCTTCAACACCCACTGAAGCACAGACTCAGCCTGCACCTCAGGGCCAGCAGCGTGTGGAAGTCCCGGGCGACTTGAATAATGCACTGACGCAACAATCTGGTCAGATTGATAACGCAGTGAACAGCTCGACATTACCAACGGCCCCAGCGACCGTTGCAGCAGTAGCTGGCAGCAATGGTGCGACTACAGCGCCACGTCCTGTTGCGAAATCAGAGCCTGTGAAGCAAGCCGCACCTCGTCAGGAGCGCAAAACTGCAGTCATCGAGCCGCAACACAAAGCTCAGCCTGCTAAACAACCTGCCGTGAAAGCAGAACCAAAACCGGTTGCGACAGCTAAACGTAGCGAGCCTGTTGCTGCTCCAGCACCAACTGCGACCGCACCAGCGAAAGCTCCGGTTACTGCAACTGCGCCGAAAGCAACCGAAACCGCAGCCGCTCCTGCGCCCAAAGCCGCTGCCGCCGCACCAGTGACAGCAGCAACAGGTGCCGTAGCCGGTGATGCTGGCGCAATCAAAGGCGCGCCGGGTAGCCATTACACTTTGCAGCTTAGCTCTTCTTCAAACTCAGCAAATTTGAATGCCTGGGCGAAGAAAGAGAATCTGCAACACTATATGGTTTACCAGACGGTGCGAAATGGCCAGCCATGGTATGTTTTGGTTAGCGGTATCTATGCCAACAAAGATGAGGCAAAACGTGCCGTTGCAACATTGCCAGCTGATGTTCAGGCCAAGAACCCATGGGCAAAACCTATCCATCAGGTTCAGTCTGATCTGAAGTGATGAACAAGCGCAGCCGCTGTTGGAACCTTTCCACAGCAGGAAAAGGTGTAAATAGTTAGGCAGCATGAAAAAAAATCGCGCTTTTCTTAAGTGGGCGGGGGGGAAATACCCCCTGCTCGAAGACATTAAAAAGTATCTGCCGAAAGGTGATTGTCTGATTGAGCCGTTCGTCGGTGCCGGCTCAGTCTTTCTGAATACTGATTACTCCCGCTATATCCTCGCAGATATCAATAGCGATCTGATTAACCTCTATAACATCGTCAAAACTCGCACAGATGAGTACGTTCAGGAGTCCCGAAAACTTTTTACTGCTGAACAAAACGACGAGCAGTCGTTTTATCTCAATCGTGCCGAGTTTAACCAGTGCAAAGATGAGTTTCGTCGTGCGCTGCTGTTTTTATATCTGAACCGCCATTGTTACAACGGCCTGTGTCGTTATAACCTACGTGGTGAATTCAATGTCCCGTTTGGCCGCTACATCAAACCCTACTTCCCTGAAGAAGAGTTGTATCATTTTGCCGAACGAGCACAAAACGCGACATTCCTTTGCCAGTCGTACGATGTCAGCATGTCGGATGTGAGTGCCGGGTCAGTTGTCTATTGCGACCCGCCGTATGCGCCTTTGTCTGCAACGGCTAATTTTACTGCATACCACACCGATAGCTTTAACATGGTGCAACAGCAACATCTGGCGAAGCTTGCGGAAAACCTGCGGGGAAATCGCATTCCCGTATTGATTTCCAATCACGATACTGAACTCACTCGGTTGTGGTATCACCAGGCAAAACTGCATGTTGTACAAGTGCGTCGCAGTATTAGCCGAAATGGTGGAGCACGAAACAAGGTGGACGAACTGCTGGCGCTGTATAAAGTCGGTGCCTGAGACGTTTCGTCCGCAGTCGTTTTTGATTTGCAATTGGAGAAGCGGATGAAACAGTTTTTGATTGCCCCCTCAATCCTCTCAGCCGATTTTGCCCGCCTGGGTGAAGATACGGCTGCGGTGCTGGCTGCTGGTGCGGATGTCGTCCATTTCGATGTTATGGATAACCATTATGTACCGAATCTCACTATCGGCCCGATGGTGTTAAAGTCGCTGCGTGATTACGGTATTACTGCTCCTGTTGATGTGCATCTGATGGTGAAACCCGTTGACCGTATCATTCCGGATTTCGCCGCCGCAGGTGCCAATATCATCACCTTCCACCCGGAAGCGTCAGAACACGTTGACCGTTCCCTGCAACTCATCAAAGAACACGGCTGTAAAGCCGGTCTGGTATTCAACCCGGCAACCTCTCTGAGTTGGCTTGATCACGTGATGGATAAACTGGATGTCATTTTGCTGATGTCTGTGAACCCAGGTTTTGGCGGTCAGTCATTTATTCCTCATACGCTGGAAAAACTGCGTCAGGTGCGTGAACGCATCGATGCTTCCGGCTATGACATTCGCCTGGAAGTTGACGGTGGCGTGAAGGTCGACAACATTGCTGAAATTGCCGCAGCAGGCGCAGATATGTTTGTTGCGGGTTCTGCAATTTTCAACCAGCCAAATTACAAAGCCGTTATTGACAGTATGCGCAGCGAGTTGGCAAAGGTAAGTCATGAATAAGTTAAATAAAATTCGCGGTATCGCCTTCGATTTAGACGGTACGCTGGTAGACACTGCACTGGGCCTGACACAAGCAATGGACCAGGCGCTGTATGCGCTGGAATTGCCGACCGCCGGTGAAGATAAGGTTGAGAAGTGGATTGGTAATGGGGCTGATGTTCTGGTTCAGCGTGCGCTGACCTGGGCATTAAAAGGCGAAGAGCCTGAAGCCGACAAATGCCGTATCGCGCGTAAACTGTTTGATACCTTCTATGCTCAAACGGCGGAAGAGGGCAGTTTCCTGTTCCCTGAAGTGGCTACCACATTGGCGGCACTGAAGGAAAAAGGCTTGCCGATGGGGCTGGTGACGAATAAGCCGACGCCATTTGTCTTACCGATGCTGGAAAAGTTAGGCATTGCGCATTACTTCAGCGTCATTATTGGCGGCGACGATGTGGAAAACAAAAAGCCACATCCAGAAGCACTGCATAAAGTGATGGAGCAGTTGAACCTCGGCGCGGATGAGCTGTTGTTTGTCGGTGATTCTCGCAACGATATTCTGGCGGCTCAAGCTGCCGGATGCTGCTCAATTGGCCTGACTTACGGTTACAACTACGGTGAGTCTATCGAGCTGAGCAAACCGGATTACGTGTTTGACCACTTCAACGATTTACTGCCCGCATTAGGGCTATCTAGCAAAGAACATCAGGAATCAGAACATGAGTAAACCCATTGTCTTTAGTGGCGCACAGCCATCAGGTGAATTGACCATTGGTAACTACATGGGTGCGCTGCGTCAGTGGGTCCATATGCAAGATGATTACGACTGCATTTACTGCATCGTCGATCAGCATGCGATTACCGCGCGTCAGGATGCGACACAACTACGCAGCCGTACTCTCGATACGCTGGCGTTGTATCTGGCTTGCGGTATCGACCCGGCTAAAAGCACTATCTTTGTACAGTCTCATGTGCCAGAACATGCGCAATTGGGCTGGGTACTGAACTGCTACACCTATTTCGGTGAGCTGAGCCGTATGACTCAGTTTAAAGACAAGTCTTCCCGTTATGCGGAAAACATTAACGCCGGTCTTTTCGATTACCCGGTACTGATGGCCGCAGATATTTTGCTGTACCAGACCAATCTGGTGCCGGTCGGCGAAGATCAGAAACAGCACCTGGAACTGAGTCGCGATATCGCTTCACGTTTCAACGCGCTATACGGTGATGTGTTCAAAGTGCCTGAGCCGTTTATTCCGAAATCCGGTGCTCGTGTGATGTCTCTGCTTGAACCGACCAAGAAAATGTCTAAATCAGACGATAACCGTAATAACGTTATTGGCCTGCTGGAAGACCCGAAAGCCGTCGTGAAGAAAATCAAACGCGCAGTAACCGACTCCGACGAGCCGCCTGTTGTGCGCTACGATACCGCCAGCAAAGCGGGCGTCTCCAACATGTTGGATATTCTTTCCGGTGTGACGGGTAAATCCATTACTGAGCTTGAGCAGCACTTCGAAGGCAAAATGTATGGCCACCTGAAAGGTGAAGTTGCTGAAGCGGTTTCTGGCATGCTCACTGAATTGCAGGAACGTTTCCACCGTTTCCGTAATGACGAAGCCTATTTGCAGCAAGTGATGAAAGATGGCTCCGATAAAGCCCGCGCACACGCCAGTGCTACGCTGAAGAAAGTCTATGAAGTGATTGGCTTTGTGGCACAGCCTTAATATTTAACACAA
>NZ_JMPI01000065.1 GCF_000735355.1 Buttiauxella agrestis ATCC 33320 | reverse complement strand
CGACCCCTCCCAACCATTCCCCCGCTAAATATCTTTTGTGACCCCATTCTCTTTTTGCATATTTCACGTTTGCCATTTATATTCATTTTAATGAAGATATAACCATTCAATAAAATGAAGATTAATTATGAGCCGTAGCTTTATCAAGAAAGAAGGCGTCGCCCAGGCGAGCCTGGCACGTTATTTACTGGGTGAGAAAAACGGTAACCGACTGAAGACTATCGACGAACTTGCAACAGAATGTCGGTTCTCAGTCGGGCTGATTCAAGCCGCACTAAAAACTCTTGAGAAAGCGGGGGCGGTATCTGTTGAGCGTCGTGGGCGTAATGGCAGCTATCTGGTGAGCATGGATAACAAAGCCTTATTGGCTTTTGCTGATATTGGCAATGTAGTGTGTGCCATGCCGTTACCCTACACCCGTCTTTACGAGGGCTTAGCCAGCGGTTTGAAAGCGCAGTTTGATGGTATTCCGTTTTATTACGCGCATATGCGTGGCTCAGATGTCCGTGTCGAATGCTTGCTCAATGGCGTTTATGACCTGGCGGTCGTTTCCCGGCTGGCCGCGCAAAGTTATCTTGATAACACTGATGTTTGTATGGCGCTGGATCTTGGCCCGCACACCTACGTCGGAGAGCACAAGCTGATTCGCCGCGCAGGCGATCAACAGATTAAGCGTGTTGGACTGGACTCACGTTCTGCTGACCAGCGCATCATGACCGAGATTTACTTTTCTGGTCAGCCGGTTGAGATACTTGATGTGCCTTACCACGAGTGTATCAACCGCATCGCGAAGGGTGAAATTGATGCCGTCATCTGGAACGTGGGCGGCGAGGCCGATTTGGAATTGCTCGGTCTGGTGGCACAGCCGTTAAACGGTGACCCGCGTTACGTGCAGGCCTCCGAAGCCGTGGTATTAACGCGTGCGGAGGATGTGCCCATCCAGCAATTGCTGCGCACGGTAGTGAACAAAAGTGAGCTGCTTGCCCATCAACAAAGAGTGTTACAGGGTGAGCAGGAGCCAAGTTACTAAGTTTCATTAAGAGGTAAGGGCAGTGGAAGAGCGGCTAAATCTATTGTGTGATGCGGGGATTATCGACCGGGATATTTGCGAAGGTATGCTCGGTGTGGTTGAGCAGCTAGAGAGCGTATGGGCGATCCCGGTGCGAAATGAGCAAGGAGAAATGGCTATCACGCACATGGCGAACGCATTGATGCGCAGCCGCCGTGGCGAGGATATCGGCCCGCTCGACGAAGAATTGCTTGAGGAAATTGTCATGTCGCAGGCCTATCCAGAACTTCTGCCGATTCATCGGGCAATGCTGGCACCGTTTGATGTCACGCTTCATCCCAATGAAGAGGGCTATCTGCTGGCCAACCTGTTTAGCCTTTGGATGGTCAGTAAAAGCTAAATCTTTTTTTATTCGTTCACTGCTTTGCTTTAAATATTCAAAAAAATGATTATTTAGAGTTTTTTGCATCATGGAGTCGAGAGGCAAGGGCATGTTTATTGAAGCACTCAAGGCACAAAATCCGGCGTTGATTGAGACCGCAATAAGGTTATGGCGTCAGGGCGATATTCTGCCAGATACCTGCGTTATCGACGTTGACCAGGTTCTGGAGAACGGTCGTCGTCTGCTGGAAATCGCCCAAAGCCACGGCATCACGCTGTATCTGATGACCAAACAAATCGGGCGTAATCCGTGGATGGCAAAACGACTGATTGAACTTGGTTTTCACGGCACCGTAGCAGTGGATTTTAAAGAAGCCCGCACGCTGCGCAATGCTGAAGTACCCGTCTCGCACGTGGGTCATTTGGTGCAGACACCGACCAGCCTGGTCACAGAAAATGTCGCCGCTTCGACGGAAATGATCACCGTTTTTTCGCTGGAGAAGGCGCGTGAAATCTCGAATGCAGCGCAGCGCTTCGGGCTTATCCAACCCATTATGCTGAAAGTCTTCGATGAGAAAGACAAACTTTATCCGGGGCAGGAAGCAGGATTCCCCCTATCGGATCTTGAGAATACCGTCGCCGCCATCGGCAAAATGCCCGGTGTGAAAATCTCAGGACTGACCCATTTCCCGTGCCTGCTGTGGGATGACGAATTACAGAAAACTCTGCCTACGCAGAATCTGCATACGCTTTTGCAGGCTCGCGACCAACTTCGTAGCCTGGGAATTGAAATCGCTCAACTGAATGCGCCATCTGCGTCAAGTTGCAGCACGTTGCCGCTGCTTGCCGAATATGGTGTGACCCATGCTGAACCCGGCCACGCGCTAACCGGGACGATTCCCGCCAACCAGCGTGGCGACCAGCCAGAACGCATCGCTATGTTGTATCTCACTGAAGTATCACATCAATTTCAGGGGAATAGTTACTGCTTTGGCGGTGGCTACTATCGTCGGGGGCATGCTGAAAATGCCCTGGTTTACCCGGTGTCGAGCAGCGCTCCTTCTCGCGCAAACATATTGCCGATGGATGACAGCAGTATTGATTATCACATCGGGCTGGAAGGTAAATTTCCGGTCGGTGTACCGGTCGTGATGTGTTTTCGCACGCAAGTTTTTGTAACGCGCAGCGATGTGGCCCTGGTTTCTGGAATCAGTCACGGAAACCCAGTGCTCGAAGCGCTGTATGACAGTCTCGGTAACCCCATTTGCGGAGGTCTACGTGAGTAAGTTTGTGGTGGTGGTGATAGACAGTTTTGGCGTGGGCGCTATGGATGACGTTCCGCAAGTCAGGCCTGAAGATATGGGTGCAAATACCTGTGGGCATATTTTGCGGCATTTCCCGCAATTGCGTTTGCCGGTGCTTGAAAAACTCGGCCTGATTAATGCGTTGGGTTTTACCGAAGGCGTCATGCGACCTTCGGTAAACGCAGTTTACGGGACGGCAGCATTGCAACATGAAGGTGGCGATACTTTCATGGGACACCAGGAAATACTTGGAACCCGGCCTCAAGCCCCGCTGCGTATGCCTTTCTCAGAGGTTATTGATGAAGTTGAGCAAGCATTAAAAGCCGATTGTTGGCAGGTCGAACGGATAGGTGATGAGCTGCAATTTTTATGGGTGAATCAGGCGGTTGCGATTGGCGATAATCTCGAGGCCGATCTTGGTCAGGTGTTTAACATCAGCGCTAATTTAAACGCCATCTCTTTCGACGAAGTTCGCGCCATTGGTGAAATCGTGCGTCACTGTGTGCAGGTCGGGCGGGTGATTGCTTTTGGCGGATTACTGGAAAGCAGCCAGCAACTTCTTGATGCAGCCGAAGAAAAACAAGGCACTTATATCGGAATCAACGCGCCGCGATCGGGTGTATATCAGCAAGGCTTCCAGGTTGTACATATGGGCTTTGGCGTGAATGGTCGCGTGCAAGTGCCGCAAAAATTACATGACGCAGGCGTCAAAACGGTATTAGTCGGTAAAGTTGCTGATATTGCTCTTAACCCGCACGGCATCAGTTATCAGAACCTCGTTGATACCCAACAGATCATGGATATCACGCTTGAGGAAGTACAAAAGCCGGGTGATGTTTTTATCTGTACCAATATTCAGGAAACTGATTTGGCCGGTCATGCCCAGGACGTCGCGCGTTATGCTGAGCGCCTGGAAGTGGTCGATACAAATCTTGCGCGCCTGATGAATGCGCTACAACCCGGCGATTGTCTGGTGGTTATGGCCGATCACGGCAACGATCCGACTATCGGCCATAGCAAGCACACCCGCGAAAATGTCCCGCTTCTGGTCTGGCAGCCAGGCATATCCCATTCATACCTTGGCGCCAGAAAAACACTGTCTGATGTTGGTGCAACAGTCTGCGAATTCTTCGCGGCAAGCGCGCCACAAAACGGCACTTCTTTCCTGTCACTTCTCAATACTTCCAATACCGGAGGCAATCATGGCTGAACCGCTGCGAATTGACGCGTCGGGTTATACCTATGCTCACGAGCATCTGCATATCGACTTGTCGTCATTCAAAAACAATATTGATTGCCGCCTGGATCAATACGACCTGATTTGCGCGGAAATGAAAACGCTTTACGGATTAGGCGTGCGCAACATCATTGAGATGACCAACCGCTACATGGGGCGTAACCCGCAGTTTATGCTAGATATTATGCGTGACACCGGCATGAATGTTGTGGCCTGCACCGGCTATTACCAGCATGATTTCTTCCCCGATCACGTCGCCAGTACCAGCGCAGAAAAACTGGCGCAGGAGATGATCGACGAAATCGAAATCGGCATTGAAGGCTCTGAGCTTAAAGCGGGAATCATTGCTGAAATCGGCTCGAGCGTGGACGTCATCACGCCGGATGAAGCAAAAGTGTTTTCTGCCGCGGCGATGGCACACCGTGAAACAGGGCGTCCAATTTCGACGCACACCTCTTTTAGCACCATGGGCCTGGAGCAACTGGCGTTACTCAAAAGCTACGGCGTGGATCTGTCCCGCGTGGTTGTCGGCCATTGCGACCTGAAAGATAACCTCGACAACATTCTGCGCATGATTGAGCAGGGCGCGTATGTCCAGTTCGATACCATCGGCAAAAACAACTATTACCCGGATGCGAAGCGCGTAGCGATGCTGCAAGAAATCGCCAGCCGCGGCTTACTCGACCACGTCATGCTCTCTATGGATATTACCCGCCGCTCGCATTTAAAAGCCAACGGCGGCCTCGGTTTTGATTATTTGCTGACAACGTTTGTGCCTTTGTTGCTGGAGGCGGGTTTCTCTCAGGCCGACGTTGATTTGATGTTACGTGACAACCCCTCTGTCTTCTTTAAATAAGGATTTCCCATGAAAAAGATCGGTGTTGCTGGCTTACAGCGCGAACTTATTAAAAAAACTATCGAGACGTCCGCACCTGACTGCTTTGAAGTGTTTATTTACAACGATATGGAAGCGGCTATGAAAGTGAAATCAGGCCAGCTCGATTACTACATTGGTGCCTGTAATACCGGTGCTGGTGCGGCGCTGTCGATTGCTATCGCCGTGATTGGTTACAACAAAAGCTGCACGATTGCGAAGCCAGGAATTAAGGCGAAGGAAGAGCAGGTCGCCAAAATGGTTGCGGATGGGAAAGTCGCTTTTGGCCTGTCGGTGGAGCATATCGAACATGCCATCCCGATGCTTATTGCTCATTTAAAATAAAGGCAACGCTATGGATTTCTATATTCAGATAGTTGTGGTGGCTTGCCTGACCGGGATGACGGCGCTGCTGGCGCATAAGTCAGCGGCAGTGTTCCACGATGGTATTCGCCCCATCCTGCCTCAGCTTATCGAAGGTAATATGAATCGCCGCGAAGCAGGCAGTATCGCTTTCGGCCTGAGTATTGGCTTTGTGGCCTCGGTTGGGATTTCATTCACGCTCAAAACCGGTTTGCTGAACGCCTGGCTGTTATTCCTGCCGACCGATATTCTCGGGGTATTAGCGGCAAACAGCCTGTTGGCGTTTGGTATGGGAGCTGTCTGGGGCGTGTTGATCCTGACTTGCCTGATCCCGGTTAACCATTTGCTGACAGCCCTCCCGGTGGATGTGCTCGGGTCGCTTGGCGAGTTAAGTTCGCCGGTCGTTTCCGCTTTTGCTCTGTTCCCTCTGGTAGCCATTTTTTACCAGTTTGGCTGGAAGAACAGTCTGTTTGCGGCGTTTGTGGTGTTGATGACCCGCGTGCTAATTGTGCGTTTCTTCCCACATCTCAATCCTGAATCTATCGAAATTTTCGTCGGCATGGTGATGCTGCTGGGGATTGCGATTGCTCAGGATCATCGTACCCGTGATGAACGCGAGCACGATGACGGAGGGCTTTCTGTCTTTGAAGAGCGCACATCGCGCATCATCAAAAACCTGCCGTTTATAGCGATTGTCGGCGGGTTGATTGCGGTGGTTGCCAGCATGAAGATCTTCGCCGGTTCTGAAGTGTCGATCTTTACGCTTGAGAAGGCATATTCAGCCGGTATTACACCGGAACAATCACAAACGCTGATCCATCAGGCAGCACTTGCCGAATTTATGCGCGGGCTTGGGTTCGTGCCGCTGATTGCCACTACGGCGCTGGCGACGGGTGTTTACGCTGTGGCAGGTTTTACGTTTGTCTATGCCGCAGGGTATCTCATTTCCAACCCGCTATTAGCCTTTATTGTGGGGGCGGTCGTGATTTCAGCCGAAGTGTTGCTGTTGCGTTCCATCGGCAAATGGCTGGGACGTTACCCGTCTGTGCGTAACGCATCGGACAACATTCGTAACGCGATGAATATGCTGATGGAAATGGCGCTGTTGGTTGGCTCTATTTTTGCGGCTATAAAAATGGCGGGTTACACCGGCTTTACCATCGCGGCGGCGCTCTATTTCCTGAACGAAGCTTTGGGACGTCCGATTCAGAAAATGGCCTCACCGGTCGTGGCGGTGCTGATCACCGGTATCGTGCTGAATATTCTCTATTATTGCGGCCTGTTTATTCCGGTCTGATTTCTCTCTTTGCCCACGGCCCTGAAGGCCCGTGGGCTTCACGGAGTGCATAAAGTGAAAACCTGGCCTTTGCAGAGCCTGACGATGGAACAGGCGCAGCGTAAACAGTTTCAACTGGTGGATACTATTTGCCGCCATTTTCCCGGCAGTGATTTTCTTAGCGCCGGTGACCTGGGTTTAGTGCCAGGCCTCAATCAGCCGCAAATGACCCAGCGTGTTGAGTCGGTACTGGCAGATTTCTTTGGCGCACCCGCAGCGGCTCTTGTGCAAGGTGCAGGCACGGGCGCAATTCGCAGTGGTTTAGCCGCTTTGTTGAAATCCGGTGGGAGTTTACTGATTCACGATGCGCCGCTTTATCCCACCACTGCTGTCATTGCGGAACAAATGGGCTTGCAGCTTATTCGTGCCGATTTTAATCAGCTTGAAGACGTGAAAAGGGCGATAGAAGAGCACCGTCCGCAAGCGGCACTGATTCAACACACACGCCAGAGCATCAATGATTCGTATCATTTGCAGGAAGTTATCGCCTGTTTTAATCACTACGATTTGCCATCGCTCACGGATGATAATTATGCCGTGATGAAGGTGGAGAGCATGGGTTGTGAATGTGGGGCCACTCTTTCGACTTTCTCGTGTTTCAAGCTTTTCGGCCCGCCGGGCGTTGGCGTTGTGGTTGGGGCTGAAAAGGCTGTGAATGCTGTACGCCAGAGTATGTATTCAGGCGGTAGCCAGATTCAGGGTTTCCAGGCCATGGAAGCATTACGCGGATTAGTGTTCGCACCTGTTATGCATGCGGTTCAGGCTCAGGTAAACGATAGTCTGGTCGAACAACTCAATACGAGCAGTATTGCGCAGGTTAAACAGGCGTTTATCGCCAACGCGCAATCGAAAGTTTTGTTGGTTGAGTTTCACCAACCGATTGCAGAAAAAGTTCTGGCGAAAGCACAGCAACTGGGCGCATTACCGTATCCGGTGGGTGCTGAGTCGAAATATGAAATCCCGCCGCTTTTTTACCGGGTGTCAGGTACTTTCCGTGAGTCTGACCCAACGCTTGAACAGCGCATGATTCGTATTAATCCAAATCGCAGTGGTGCAGAAACGGTATTGAGAATATTGCGTGAAAGTTGTGAAGGTATATAAAAAAACACCCTCATAAAGAGGGTGTCACATATTTAATGTGGCTTGTTTATTTTGATTCATCCGCAGGGCCACAGCCGCCGATAATTCTTGAGATAGAAATTGCTGGGTGAAGAAGATAATCATAACCACAGTTTTTGCTTTTGTTTTCAATGTGACCACTACATGCGGTCAGCGTTGAGATAACGGCGAATAATGCGGTAATTTTCACAAGCTTAATCATTGATATTCCCTATCATAATTGGATTGGACTATTTGGATATATAAAAAAGGCTACTCAGTATATGAGAAGCCTTAATTATTGCTAAGTCCGAAACCAGACAGAATATGGGCGAAATTTATGTTGATTATTAGTGATTTGAAAACCAGTTTAATTTTTCGCGTAATGCAACGACGCTGCCGACAATAATAAGCGCAGGGCTTTCAACCTGGGTTGATAATTCACCCAGTTCACTTAAAACACCACTCACAACCCGCTGTTTAACCGCAGTGCCATTTTCGACCAGCGCGACGGGCATTTGAGCCGACATTCCATGCTCAATGAGTTTTTCCTGAATGGCGGGTGCCTGGTTCAAGCCCATATAAAATACCAGCGTTTGTTTTTCAGCAGCCAGATTTTGCCAATCCAGTTCGCCGCCTGTTTTAAGGTGGCCCGTCACCAGACGCACGCTTTGCGCGTAATCGCGGTGAGTTAACGGGATGCCTGAGTAAGCGGAACAGCCAGATGCCGCAGTAATTCCAGGTACCACGGAGAACGGAATGCCGCCTTCGCACAAGGTTTCCAACTCTTCGCCACCTCGACCAAAGATAAACGGATCGCCACCTTTTAAACGCACCACGCGTTTACCGCTTTGCGCTTCACGCAGCAGGATCTGGTTAATCTCTTCTTGTGGGACGCAGTGATAACCCGCGCGTTTACCCACAAAGACGCGGTCCGCATCGCGACGCACCAGGTTCATAATGTCATCTGATACCAGACGGTCATAGACCACTACGTCAGCCTGTTGGATTTGCTGTAATCCTTTGAGCGTCAACAACCCGGCATCCCCAGGACCTGCACCGACCAGCACCACTTCGCCACGATGATCGAGTGGTGTGGCGAACATGGATTCGGTTTCTTTGTCGATAGCTAGTTTGTCTTCGTTCGCTAAATATTGTGCAAGGCGATCGTTGGTGAAGAACTTTTCCCAGAAGCGACGGCGCTCGCCCATGGTTTTGAAATTGGCTTTTACCCGGCCACGCAGCGTCCCGGCATAAGAGGCAATTTTCCCCAGATGCAGCGGCAGAATAGCTTCGAGTTTTTCGCGTAGCAGACGAGCAAGAACAGGGGAGGTGCCACCGGAAGAAACGGCAACCATCAACGGTGAGCGGTCGATAATTGATGGCATGATGAAGCTTGCCTGTTTTGGTGCATCAACCACGTTACAGAAAATACGGCGGGATTCAGCCGCATCGCTGACTTGCTGATTGACTGCATCGTTGTCTGTGGCGGCAATGGCCAGCCAACAAACATCGAGCAGTGCGGGATTAAATTCACCCTGAGCCAAAGTTATCATGCCCTGTTCCGCCCACACATGGAATTGCGGGGAGAAGTCCAGGGCATTAACAGTGACCAGTGCACCTGCCTCCATCAACAAACGCGCTTTACGTTCTGCAACATCGCCACCACCAACAAGCAAACAGGCACGACCTTGCAATTGACAAAATATAGGCAGGTGATCCACGGGTAATCCTCAAAAATTAATGACGTGCAGTCTCCGGCGTGGCGATTCGCTCAGGCTGTGGACGCTCGGATTTCGGAGTAGCATACCAATAACCCAGACCCATGAATACTACGCCAGAAAGGGTATTCCCAAGCGTTACCCACAGAAGGTTGTGACCGATACCAGCCATCGTGTACGCATCGCTGTGATGACCAAACCAGGACAGGGCAAACAGCGTCATGTTCGCGATGGAGTGCTCGTAACCTGAAGCGATAAACGCCAGCAGACACCACCAAATTGCGATGAATTTAGCCGCGCCTTCAGTGCGGACAGCCATCCAGATTGCAAGGCAAACCAACCAGTTACACAGTGCGCCTTTGAAGAACAACACCATTGCAGGAGCAGAAGTTTTTGCCAGCGCTGCGGTGTGAACCAGGCTGGTATCTAACGGCAGCAGGCTACCGCCGCCCCACTTGTAAAGCAGAGCAACAAACACTGAACCTACCAGGTTACCTAACCAGGTTTGCGGCAAAATACCCCACATCTGACCGTGAGAAATTGTGCCCGCTTTCACACCGAACGTCAGGAACATAGTGTGTCCGGTGAATAGTTCAGAGCCTGCGATGATGACCAGCGTCAGGGCGATACCGAAAGTCGCACCCATAACCAGCGGGCGAAACGCTGGGTCAACCAGGTTCCCCAGTGTGAAAATCAGGATGATGCCAAGCCCTACATAAGCCCCCGCCATTGCGGAGCTAATCCAGAAACCAAGCGGGTTATTTTTTGACAATCGGGCAATGCGAGCGGCATTCGCCGCACATTTATTAATGGTATCGGTGAACATTTTTGTTATCCCAACAAATTGAAAGAAAAAATAAATAACTGAAATTTCTCCCTCACCCCGGCCCTCTCCCTGAGGGAGAGGGGGAAAACCGAGTTAATTCCCTCTCCCTCAGGGAGAGGGTTAGGGTGAGGGTTGTTTTAATACTTAAGCTTTAATCTGAACCTGGCCGTCTTGTACGCGCGCTGGGTAGTGCGCGATTGAGCGGCTCTCGTCTTCCATGCACAGTCCGTCTCGCAGTCTGAAACGCTGCTTTTTCAACGGGCTGGCAACCCAAAGTTCATTCTGGTGCTCGGCAATCAGGCCACGCGACAGCACGCTCGCTTCAAAGAACGGGTCAATGTTGCTGATGGCAAACACCTGGTCGTCGTTGCGCGGACGGAAAATCGCAATTTGCTTATTGCCCACTAGCGCACAAACTCCGGTAGCGGGCAGGATGTCGTTTAACTGGCAAACGGTAGTCCACTGGCTCATACATTTTCCTCCACTTCTTCTACCAGGGTGACCGGGATACGCTCGTATGGCGTTGCCGGGCGATGCTGCTCACGCTCAGGGACGATTTGTACATTCGGATCGCGCACCGGGCTGTTGATGAAGTGCTTGAAGCGAACCTGAGCTTCCGGGGTATTAACCGTTTCAGTCCACTCGCAAATCACTTTTTCGCGCAGACGTTCCAGCTCGGCTTCGAGCTGATCGTTCAGGCCCAGTTTGTCTTCGATGATGACTTTTTTCAGATACTCGATGCCGCCTTCCAGGCTATCTAACCATGGAGCGGTACGCGTCAGTTTGTCGGCGGTACGGATGTAGAACATCATGAAACGGTCGAGATATTTGAGAAGCGTTTCGCGGTCTAAATCTGCGGCCAGTAAATCGGCGTGGCGAGGTTTCATGCCGCCGTTACCGCACACATACAGGTTCCAGCCTTTTTCAGTCGCGATGATGCCGACGTCTTTACCCTGTGCTTCCGCACATTCACGAGTACAGCCCGATACACCGAACTTCATTTTGTGTGGAGTACGAATACCTTTGTAGCGGTTTTCCAGCTCAACACCGAAGCCAACGCTATCGCCAACGCCGTAACGGCACCAGGTGCTGCCGACGCAGGTTTTCGCCATGCGCAACGCTTTTGCATAGGCGTGGCCCGTTTCAAATCCGGCTTCAATCAGCTGACGCCAGATTTCTGGTAAATCGTCTTTCTGCGCACCAAACAGGCCGATACGCTGGGAGCCGGTGATTTTGGTATAGAGATTGTATTCGCGTGCGATACGCCCGACTTCCATCAAACCTTCCGGTGTGATTTCTCCGCCTGCGGAACGTGGAATGACAGAGTAAGTCCCGTCTTTCTGAATGTTGCCGAGGAAGTTGTCGTTAGTGTCCTGAAGCGGCGTGTGCTGTGGTGCAAGCACATAGTCGTTCCAGCAAGAGGCCAGCAAAGAACCGACGGTCGGTTTACACACTTCACAGCCGTAGCCTTTGCCGTATTTTTGCAGTAGCTCGTCGAAGGATTTAATGCCTTCCACACGAATCAGGTGATACAGCTCCTGGCGAGAGAACGCGAAGTGCTCGCACAGATTATGGTTAACTTCGATGCCTTGCTTGCTCAGTTCGGCATTCAAAACTTGAGTGATCAAAGGAATACAGCCGCCACAGCCGGTGCCGGCTTTTGTTTCTGCTTTCAATGCAGCGACAGTATGGCAGCCGTTGTTGATGGCTTTAACCAGATGACCTTTAGTGACATCAAAGCAGGAGCAGATTTGCGCGCTGTCCGGGAGTTTATCAACACCAATTGCCGGCTTACCGGCGCTGGCATGTGCAGGCAGAATCAGCGCGTCCGGGTTTTCTGGCAGTTCGATGTTATTCAGAACCAGTTGCAGAAGGTTGCCGTAATCGCTGGTATCGCCGACCAGAACAGCGCCGAGCAGGGTTTTGTTGTCAGCGCTAACAATCAGACGCTTATAAACTTCTTTGCTTTCGTCGAGATAAACATAACTGCGGCATTCCGGGGTGCGACCATGCGCATCACCAATCCCGCCCACATCCACCCCGAGCAGTTTCAGCTTGGCGCTCATATCAGCGCCTTCGAAGGCGTTTTCTGTACCGAGCAGGTGGTCAGCTGTGACCTGGGCCATTTTGTAGCCAGGGGCGACCAGGCCGAATGTGCGGTTGTTCCAGCTCGCGCATTCGCCGATAGCGTAGATGTCTGGATCAGACGTCTGGCAGCTATCATTCACCGCGATACCGCCGCGTTGCCCTGTTGCCAGGCCGCATTGTGTTGCCAGCTTATCGCGTGGACGGATACCGGTGGAGAAGACGATGAAATCTACTTCCAGATCTGTGCCGTCAGCGAAACGCATGGTCTTACGCGCTTGCGTACCTTCCTGCACGATTTCCAGCGTATTTTTGCTGGTATGTACGCGCACACCCATGCTCTCAATCTTATTGCGCAGCTGCTCGCCGCCCATGCGGTCAAGCTGTTCGGCCATCAGCATTGGCGCGAATTCAATAACATGCGTTTCAACGCCGAGGTTTTTCAGCGCGCCTGCGGCTTCAAGGCCGAGCAGGCCACCACCGACCACGGCGCCGCGCTTGCTGCGGCGGGCACATGCTTCGATAGCGTTCAAATCTTCAATGGTGCGGTAGACGAAACAGTCTTGTGTTTCGGAGCCTTTAATCGGCGGGATCCACGGGTATGAACCGGTCGCCATGACCAGTTTGTCGTAATACACGGTACGGCCAGTATTCGAGTGAATGACTTTTTCCTGGCGGTTAATGGTGATGGCGCGTTCGCCAACCAGCACTTTTACACCGTGTTTCTCATAGAAACCGTCACGAACAAGGGATAATTCTTCAGCGGTATGATGGGAGAAATAGGAAGATAAATGCACGCGGTCGTAGGCTTTGCGTGGCTCTTCACAAAAAACGGTGATATCGAATTGGCCTGGCTGGGCTTTATCAAGTAAGTCTTCGATAAAGCGATGGCCGACCATGCCATTACCGATGATTGCGATTTTGACTTTGCTCATAATTGCCTCAATTTCTTTTCTATTACTGCCTACCTTAACGATTCAGCAATGGCGATTATTGATACAAATCAAATACACCTTTATATACCTCTTAATGGGTATATTGCTGATTTTAGTGGGTTTTTATAAGTGACGGAAATGTTTAGCTATTCACTGGAAGACAATAAATGCCCTGATTTTGCCTGGTCGTGCTATGAAATAGAGGCAGCTAATCAACAAGGGGTGGGTATGAGCAAGTTGGCGTTGGAGTTAATTCAGAATGTGCGTCTGGTCGGGCGTGAAGGGTTGTGGCAAATAACCATCGAAAATGGGCGCATCAACGCCATAAAACTTATGGATGATATCCAGCCGGAGAGCGAGCAGATTCTTAACGGGCGAGGCGGTCTGGCGATCCCGCCATTTATTGAGCCTCATATTCACCTTGATACTACGCAGACCGCGGGCCAACCGAACTGGAACCAGTCGGGCACTTTGTTTGAAGGCATTGAACGTTGGGCTGAACGTAAAGCACTTCTGACGCACGAGGATGTGAAACAACGCGCCTGGCAGACGCTGAAGTGGCAGATTGCGAACGGTATTCAGTATGTTCGCACGCACGTTGATGTTTCAGACCCGACGTTGACTGCGCTAAAAGCGATGCTGGAAGTGAAGCAAGAAGCCGCGCCATGGATTGAGGTGCAAATCGTGGCGTTTCCACAAGAAGGCATTCTTTCTTATCCCAACGGTGAAGCCTTGCTTGAAGAGGCGTTGCGCCTCGGAGCTGACGTAGTGGGGGCGATCCCGCATTTTGAATTTACCCGCGAATATGGCGTGGAATCGCTGCATAAAGCTTTCGCACTGGCGCAGAAATACGACCGCCCGCTGGATATTCACTGTGACGAAATTGACGATGAGCAGTCGCGGTTTGTCGAAACCGTTGCCGCTCTTGCGCTGCGAGATGGCATTGGCGAACGTGTTACCGCCAGCCATACCACGGCGATGCACTCTTACAACGGCGCTTACACCTCGCGCTTGTTTCGTTTGTTGAAAATGTCTGGCATTAACTTTGTCGCTAATCCGCTGGTGAATATTCATCTGCAAGGTCGGTTTGATGATTACCCGAAACGTCGGGGCGTCACGCGCGTCAAAGAGTTACTTGAAGCAGGCATTAACGTTTGTTTTGGTCATGACGACGTGTTTGACCCGTGGTACCCACTGGGGACGGCCAATATGTTGCAAGTGCTGCATATGGGGCTGCATGTCTGCCAGATGATGGGGTATCAGCAGATTGACGAAGGGTTAAAGCTGATTACGGAAAATAGTGCGCGCACATTCGGGGTGAAAGAGTACGGGATTACTGAGGGAAATGCGGCGAACCTGATTATTCTTCCGGCGGAAAACGGCTTTGATGCTGTGCGCCGTCAGGTGCCGGTGCGCTGGTCAGTGCGGGAAGGGAAAGTGATTGCGACCACGCAATTGTCACAAACCTGGGTGATGTTGGACGATGCTGAAGAGATAAAATACGGCGGGTAAGCACCCGCCGTAAGTTTTTTTCGCTCTGATAAACGCAGTGCTATGCGCCGCTTTTAGTTCACTGCCACCGCGTTATGCTGGCGGTGCTTAGTCACCAGACCCAGAATCAGGCACATGATGAACACGACAGCATACAGCGCGTTTGCGGTTTGCAGCGCCGCATGCGGGCCGCTCTGTGCCACAATCGGGCCGGTGACCACGAAGGTCAGCATGGTGCCGATGGTGCCGCAGGTCAGTACGAAGTTAACCAATTTTGGTGAAGCGATTTTTGTCTGCAATGAACCAAGCGTGATAACCGAGGTGTAGATTGCGCTGGAGAAGAAACCGAGCGCCAAAATAAACCACGCCAGATGGGCAGGTTCACTTTTGTTGAAGAAGTACATCAGAACGGTAGCAGCACCTGCCAGTACAGTCAGAATGCGTTGCAGATCGAAGAAGCGCAAAATAAAGCTGAACGCCCACATCCCGAACATGTAAGACATCCAGAAATCGCTGACCAGTTGGCCCGCATCATTCAGGTTCATACCCAGGCTTTTGGCGTATTCAGGTACCCAGGAGATAAAGCCCAACTGACCGAGGATGTAACACAGGGCTGCGATGGACAGGAACAGCACGCCCACACCCCATTTTTCTTTTTCGGCGACTTTTTCAGGTTGTGGCGCGTGTTTGCCCAATGCCGGGAAGTCACAACCGATGGTCAGGATAAAGATGGCGACATAAACCAGACCGATGCAAACATAAACCCAATACCAGTTGATGCTGCGCGCCAGCAAGATGGCGGCAACCATTGGGAAAATCATCCCTGCCATACTGAAGAAGGAGTCGGTGAACAGCAGGCGTGAACCACGCTCACGGCCTTCATACATGTGCGTAATCAGGAACGTACCGATCGACATCGTGATGCCGCTGACCAGCCCAAGCACAAACATCGCGACGGAGAAAACAGTCAGGTTATCACCAAAGATAAGCCCGGCTACCGCCAGCACCATCAGGATGAAACCAAAGCGAAGCTGTGTTTTAAGCGGCACGATTTCCATTAACCAGGCATTCAGGAAGATAGAAATCAAAATACCCGCGTTCAGAAAAGTAAAGGTGTTACTCATGCTGGAAACGGGAACGTGGAAGTATTCGGCGATATTTCCCATCACCATCCCGGTGACAATTACCAACGCGCCAGTCAGGGCGTAGGAGAAGAAGCTGATCCATGTGAGCTTAATGCGGTTGCTGTTAGTCATGACGAGCCTGTGAATAGAAATGTAAAGTGCTTTGACAGCACTCGAGAAGAATGGATTTTAGTCAAAAACGTGATTCATTCATACAATTTATAATTCATTTGCAGCAACAGACTGGTTTTAGAGTGATTTCGATCACATTAAAGAGCGCTACTCATTAATTCATTCATTTAACTTATTGATTTGTGTGAAAGTAAAAAACCGTAAATGGCTGGCGCAGAGTTGAGCACGTCTTTACAATCTAGCAACTTGCTTCATTCACTGCATTCGTAAGGAATTATTCATGCTCAAATCGACTTTGGCGGCTGTAGCAACTGTGTTTGCTCTTTCCGCTCTCTCTCCTGCGGCACTTGCTGCTAAAGGTGACCCACACGTCCTGTTGACGACTTCAGCAGGTGAAATTGAGCTTGAGTTAAATAGCCAGAAAGCCCCAGTTTCTGTGAAAAACTTTGTGGATTACGTTAACAGCGGCTTCTACAACAACACCATTTTCCATCGCGTGATCCCGGGCTTCATGCTCCAGGGCGGCGGCTTCACGGCAGATATGAATCAGAAGCAGCCAAACCCACCGATTAAAAACGAAGCCGATAACGGCTTGCGTAATACTCGCGGTACCATTTCTATGGCCCGTACCGCCGATAAAGACAGCGCGACCAGCCAGTTCTTCCTGAATGTGGCAGATAACGCTTTCCTCGATCACGGCCAGCGCGACTTTGGTTACGCGGTATTTGGTAAAGTTGTGAAAGGGATGGACGTTGCCGATAAAATCTCGCAGGTACAAACTCATGATGTTGGCCCATACCAAAATGTGCCGTCAAAACCTGTAGTTATCCTCTCCGCGAAAGTCCTGCCGTAAAAAATTCCTGCGCGGGTTTCCTCCACCCGCGCATTGACTTCCTTCCTGCACTTCCCCCGATTGCTGCTTATACTTGTGGCAAGCATGGGTCGTTACGTTAGGGAGGCATCATGGCAAAGAAACTGACCGATAAACAAAAGTCCCGCCTTTGGCAGCAATTGCGCAGCCGTTCGTTTCAGGCCAGTTCCCGGCTGGATATCCTTGAGCCTCATGCGCAAGATGAGATTATCGCGCAGCGTGTAGAAACGATTGAACTTGGCCCGTTGCATCGCGGATTACCCTGGTTGTGTGCCATCCATCAGCAGCTTTTTCAGGATGTTTTCGACTGGGCAGGCGAGCTACGAGATGTTGATATTTCCAAAGGGGAGATACAGTTCTGCCATTTCGAGTACATCGAAAATGAAGGCAACGATCTGATGCAAGAAATGGAGGACGAGCATTATCTGGTCGGACTTACCAGAAATGAGTTCGTTCAGCGCCTGTCGCATTACTATTGTGAAATTAACGTCCTTCATCCGTTTTTTGTTGGCAGTGGTCGGGCGCAGCGCGTGTTCTTCGAGCAGTTAGCGATTCACGCTGGTTACATCCTCGATTGGAAAGACGTCTCGCCTGAAGCATGGGCAACGGCGAATCAGGCCGGGGCATTGGGTGATTTGACGTTGCTCAATGAGATTTTCACTAAAGTGGTGAGCGAAGCGCGCGAAAGCGAATAGAATAGCGCGGTTCTTTTTTACCCTGGAGCCGCGATGCTACTGCTTATCGACAACTACGACTCATTCACCTGGAACCTTTATCAGTACTTTTGCGAATTAGGTGCAGAAGTGGTGGTGAAACGTAACGATGAGCTGACCCTTTCTGATATCAGCGCGTTAGTCCCAGAAAAGTTGGTTATCTCGCCAGGCCCCTGCACGCCCACCGAAGCAGGGATTTCTCTTGCGGCGATTACGCATTTTGCCGGACAGTTACCGATTCTCGGGGTATGTCTTGGTCACCAGGCGATTGCCCAGGCGTTTGGTGCGACGATTGTGCGTGCCGAAAAAGTGATGCATGGAAAAACATCCGCTATTACGCATAACAATTCTGGTGTATTCAACGGCCTGAATAATCCCCTTACCGTCACGCGCTATCACTCTTTGGTTATCGACCCTGCAACATTACCCGACTGCTTTGACGTGACCGCCTGGACGGATAAGCAAGAGATTATGGGGATCCGTCACCGCGAATTTGAGCTGGAAGGGGTGCAGTTTCACCCAGAAAGCATTCTCAGTGAGCAGGGGCACCAGCTATTAGCCAATTTCCTTAAACGTTGATTTTTTATTGCCAGATAATGATTTTTTATGCATATTTCATGATTATATTTTCATGTCTGTTCTTGCGTAAAAATGGGATGGCAATTAATGGCAACAGAACAATCAGCAATTACCCGCGCTACTTTTGATGAAGTGATTTTGCCGATTTATGCACCGGCGGAGTTTATCCCGGTTAAAGGCAAAGGCAGTCGTGTTTGGGATCAACAAGGTAAAGAGTACGTTGATTTCGCCGGCGGGATTGCCGTCACGGCATTAGGTCATTGCCACCCGGCGTTAGTGGAAGCGTTAAAAAGTCAGGGCGAAACGCTATGGCATACCAGCAACGTTTTCACCAATGAACCCGCGTTGCGCCTGGGCCGCAAGCTGATTGATGCTACTTTTGCTGAACGCGTACTGTTTATGAACTCTGGTACCGAAGCCAACGAAACCGCCTTCAAACTGGCACGTTACTACGCTTCTACGCGCCATAGTCCGTATAAAACCAAAATTATTGCCTTCCATAATGCCTTCCACGGCCGTTCGCTGTTTACCGTTTCTGTTGGCGGCCAGCCGAAGTATTCCGACGGCTTTGGCCCGAAGCCTGCCGATATTATTCATGTGCCGTTTAACGACTTGCATGCAGTGAAAGCAGTGATGGATGACCATACTTGTGCGGTCGTGGTCGAGCCGATTCAGGGCGAGGGCGGTGTAACGGCGGCAACCCCAGAATTCCTGCAAGGCTTGCGCGAGTTGTGCGATGAGCATAAAGCGTTGCTGGTATTCGATGAAGTGCAGTGCGGGATGGGGCGTATCGGCGAGTTGTTTGCGTACATGCATTACGGCGTGACGCCAGATATTCTGACCAGCGCGAAGGCACTCGGCGGTGGCTTCCCGGTCAGCGTCATGCTGACGACTCAGGAAATTGCTTCTGCGTTCCATGTTGGCACTCATGGTTCAACCTACGGCGGAAACCCGCTGGCATGTGCCGTTGCGGGTGCGGCGTTTGACATCATCAATACGCCTGAGGTTTTGAAAGGCGTTGCGACGAAGCGCCAGCAGTTCGTTAAGCATTTGCAGCAAATCGACGAGCAATTCGACGTGTTCACCGACATTCGTGGCATGGGCTTATTGATTGGCGCTGAACTGAAACCTCACTATAAAGGCCGTGCCCGGGAGTTCCTGTATGCGGCGGCAGAAGCGGGCGTGATGGTCTTGAACGCGGGGCCAGACGTCATGCGTTTTGCCCCAGCGTTAATTGTTGAAGATGCTGATATCGAAGACGGTATGTCGCGCTTTGCCAAAGCGGTCGCAAAAGTCGTTAAGGCTTAATCGCCCGTCAATTTGAGCGCCGTAAGCGGTTCAGCCAGATACCGTGATGTGGCCGCTGGCGCCATGCAACCGAAGAAATGGTATGCATGGTGCTGAGGTGGCCCAACACCCGCTGTAAATGTTGTTCCATGGTACTTAGCGGCCCGCTCGGAAGCCCTTCAAGCGGGTCGAGAATATTCGCATCATTGGTTTCCCCTGGCCCATCATATTGAAGCCGCTGCTGGCATCGTTGCAGCGCAATTTCACACGATTGCAAATAACGCTGGGCGAGATCCGGCGTCAACATGTTGTGCTCGCGGGCGAGTGTGGTCATCGCATTGATGTGTTCGACGATAAACTGGCTGTGCGTCACCCACAGTTTCATATCGGCAAGATAGTGCGAGTTAAATCCAGGTTCCTGCATCGCCTGGTTGAGCGAGTTGAATAAAGCATTGTGCGCCTGGTTGACCCTCATTCGCGAATACGCCAGCGGGGTGGGTTCCGGGTCACTGCTCAGAATCAGGCGAATCGCATCCTGATCGCGCTCCAGAGCATCGTGGGCGTTCTGGCGCAGCAAACCACTTTGCCACTGTGGCCACAGCCACACCATGCCGCCAAAGGCAATCAGGCAGCCGAGCAGCGTATCTATTAAGCGCGGAACGATGTACTGCTCGGCGCTGAGGGTGATCAGTTGCAGGGTGTAAACCGCCGTGACGGTAAAGCCAATTGTCGCCCAGCCGTAACTCTTACGAATGAACAAATAGCTGACCAGCGTAATGATCAACATCGCGGCCAGCGCGATATCTTGCGGAAAGTGGAAGTGCAGCGCGATGCCCGCTATCGCCAAACCTGCAATGGTGCCTGCCGACCGGTGAAGAATTCTCACCCGGGTCGCGCCATAGCCGTTTTGCGTCACAAACATTACCGTCATCAAAATCCAGTAGGGTTTAGGCAGATGTAAAAATCCCCCCAAAATACTGGCGATGGTCAGCATTACACCTAATCTGGCGGCGTTACGCAGCGCGGCGGATTTCAAAGATAAATAGCTTTTCAGTGCTGCCCAAAGTGGCAAACGACGCTGCCGGTCTTCCATCAAATCACGGATATACAACGGGCGCTGGGTGCGTAAAACACGGCCAATCCGACTGAAGTGATAATGACAAAATTGCCCAACAGGATTATCCGGATTTTGACGCGCGATTTTCTCAAGGGCATCAATCTGTTTATCCATCGTGAAACGCTGCGGGAACCGATGATAAAGAATGTCGTCAGCCAGCACGCGTAAACGCGCCGCAATGGTCTGCGCGTTCCAGCGAATTACGGCTTCAGCGTGGCTTTTCTCAACCAGCTTTTGCACTTCGGCAGGTTGGTGAAGGCTGACGGAAATGTGTTCTTGTAAATCCAGAGCGACCTGAAACGCGCGCAGTAATCGCTTGTAGCCGTTTTGCTGATTCGCCGCCAGCATGTGTAATTGCTGGTAGCAAATAGTGATTAAATCAACGGCTTTTTGTTGACGCGCCAGCAGCGGAGGCAGCGCTTTTTCAGGGTCGGTATGCTGCGTTAGCATGCCATATTTGGCTTCGCAGTAATCCGCCAGTTGGCGATAGAGCAGGCTTAATGATTCGCGCAGTGGCTGCTCGCGCCACATCCAGAACCAAAACCAGTTAAACACGCCGTACCAAATTGTACCGCTGACATACAGCAGCATTGGCTTCCAGATGGGCATATTCCCCGCCATGCTGAGTGTAAAGATGGCGGCAATGAGTGAGGCGGGAAGCAGACGAGCGTGCAGGGAGCTGATTTCGGCGGTGACGCCCAACAATAGCGCCATTACGGCCAATATCACCGGCAACGGCACGGAGGTATAAAGCAATAAAAGCTGCATGATCAAACTGCTGACGGCAAACAGGCTACCGCCGACGATCAGGCGTTTGAAGAAGCGTTTATGGGGAGTATCAAGCCCTGCAATGTTGCAGCAGGCAGGGACTAAAGAGAAAAGCAGGCCGGACTGGAGATTGCCAAAGAGCAAACCTACTGCCACCGGAAGGCACAGCACCAGCGTTTGCCGCAGTGCGTAGTTAACTTCAGGATGGTAGATCAGTCTTCGCCACATAAACCCTTCTTACTTAAAGCTGCAGCGGCGTTAGCTGCGTTCATTCACCCGAATCACTTACTTGAGTAAGCTCATCGGGATGAACTCACTTGCTGCCTTGCTGCAACTTCAATTAATCGGGTTTCGGATTTAGTTTTTTAGAGACAAAAAAGGCGTGTTATGAAGCAACACGCCATTTTTGAGACGGAGATTAACGAGTGCCGTAAACGACGATCGTTTTACCGTGAGCAGAGATCAGATTTTGATCTTCCAGCATTTTCAAGATACGACCAACGGTTTCGCGAGAGCAACCCACGATCTGACCGATTTCCTGACGGGTAATTTTTATCTGCATACCGTCCGGGTGGGTCATTGCATCAGGCTGTTTAGCCAGGTTCAGCAGTGTCTGCGCGATACGACCAGTCACATCCAGGAATGCCAGGTTACCCACTTTCTCAGATGTAACTTGCAGACGACTAGCCATCTGTGAAGACAGGCGCATCAGGATATCTGGATTGACCTGAATCAGCTGGCGGAATTTTTTATATGAAATTTCAGCCACTTCGCAGGCACTTTTAGCACGAACCCAAGCACTACGTTCCTGACCTTCTTCGAACAGCCCTAACTCGCCAATGAAATCGCCCTGATTCAGATAGGAGAGGATCATTTCCTTGCCCTCTTCATCTTTGATCAGAACAGCCACAGAACCCTTGACGATGTAATACAGCGTCTCAGCCTTTTCACCCTGGTGAATCAGTGTGCTCTTCGATGGATACTTATGAATGTGGCAATGGGACAAGAACCATTCGAGAGTCGGGTCTGTTTGCGGTTTGCCAAGCACCATGCGCGGTTATCCTCTGTTTTATAACTGGCTACCAACGACAGGACGCTAAACATCCTGTCTGGCGTTGCAAGTATTAGAATATTCCCCACCTTGGGGAGATGGCATGCAAGTCATTCTTGCTGCCTGTAATTAGTGATGTCCTCTGCATACATGCATAACGTCAATGTATCGATGTAGCATCTGGATTGTTTTAGCATAGCTTTTGACAAGTGTCTCCTATTGTCTCGTTTCAGCTTGACGCAGGTCGCCTTCCATTGCCAGATTTGCTGAATCTGCGTACTCTGAAAGACAATTTTTTTCAACGGGAGAAGTAACATGCAAGCACGAGTGAAGTGGGTTGAAGGGTTAACCTTCCTTGGGGAGTCCGCTTCTGGACACCAGATTCTGATGGACGGTAATTCTGGCGATAAAGCACCCAGTCCGATGGAAATGGTTCTGATGTCCGCTGGTGGTTGTAGCGCAATCGACGTAGTTTCTATTTTGCAAAAAGGCCGCTACAACGTGACGGATTGTGAAGTGAAACTGACCTCTGAGCGCCGCGAAGAAGCCCCGCGTCTGTTCACACATATCAATCTGCATTTCATTGTGACAGGCAAAGAATTGAAAGATAATGCAGTTTCGCGTGCGGTAGACTTGTCTGCTGAGAAGTACTGTTCCGTTGCGTTGATGCTGGAAAAAGCCGTAAACATCACCCATAGCTACGAAGTGATTGAAGGCTAGAGTGAAGTAAAAGGGCGGTGTTTAGCCGCCCTAATTATTGATATTTCTTCCTTCCGCCAGGCGCTTAACCAACGGCGTCATGATCAACTCCATTGCCAGTCCCATCTTGCCGCCCGGCACCACTAATGTATTGATGTGGGAAATAAATGAGCCTTGCAGCATGGCGAGCAAATACGGGAAGTCGATATCATCCAGACCGCGAAAATGAATTACGACAAAACTTTCATCTAAAGACGGAATACCGCGTGCGGCAAACGGGTTAGAGGTATCTACCGTCGGTACGCGTTGGAAGTTGATGTGCGTGCGGGAAAATTGCGGCGTGATGTAGTTGATGTAATCGTCCATCGAACGCACGACGGAATCCATTACCGCTTCACGGGAATGACCGCGCTCGCTGGTGTCGCGCACCAGTTTTTGAATCCACTCCAGGTTTACAATCGGCACTACGCCAACCAGTAAATCGACGGCATTGGCGACGTCGTGCTGCGGGGTAACGACTCCGCCATGCAAGCCTTCATAAAACAAAACATCAGTCGGTTCTGGTAACGGCTGCCACGGAGTAAACGTGCCGGGAATCTGATTCCAGGGTACGGCTTCATCATAGGTATGAAGATATTTACGTGATTTACCCTGCCCGGTTTTGCCGTATTCAATAAACGTTTGTTCAAGCAAGCCAAAGTCGTTGGCTTCCGGCCCGAAGTAGCTGATATGACGGCCAAGGTCACGCGCTTTACGAATCGCCATATCCATTTCAGGACGGGTGAAACGATGGAAACTGTCGCCTTCAACTTCAGCTGCACGTAGGTTTAATTGCTGGAAGATTTTACGGAAGGCAATGCTGGTGGTGGTCGTTCCCGCGCCGCTGGAACCTGTTACGGCAATAACCGGATGTTTGGCTGACATAAGGCAACAACTCCATGGGTAGTAGCAAGTTTGGTTGGGTGAAGGCAGTTGTATTATGCAGTATAGGCAGGCTTAGCCGCGAAATTGCCCGCGAGCCATGATATTCACCGTTTCATGAAGTTCTGACCATACCAGTACCGCTTCACCACTTTGCAGTTGGCGCTTAACATCAGCCACCTTTTGCTCAAGTGAGCGCTCTTGTTCACCATAATCTGTGCCTTCTCGTAATACAAAGGATTCAATCAGATTATCAAGCGTTTCGGGAGGCAGGTCTTGCCAGGGAATCATCATATTACTGGTCCAAAAATTGAGACAGCCATTGCGGGATGCGTTGCTCAAGCCACATTTCAGGGCGGCGTAACGTCCCACCAACAAACCCAACATGCCCACCGTAGCGCGTAAGTTGGTATTCGATATTAGCAGGCAATATGGCTTTATCCGGGATCACATGATGATCCATAAACGGGTCATCTTTGGCGTGGATGATTAGCGTCCGGGTTTTGATTTGCGGTAACAACGGCATCGCGCTGCACTGACGATAATAGTCGAGAGCATCAGCAAAGCCGTGAATTTTTGAAGTGATCAAATCATCAAACTCACGCAGGCGGCGCATTCCTTTAAGCTGGCGCAGATCAACAGGTAGAGTGCCCGGATAGCTTCTGAGCTTACGCGCGGCATTTTTCTTCAGCAGATTCAAAAGATAGTGCTGATAAACGCGGGAGAATCCTTTTTCGATATGTGCGCTGCAATGTTCCAGCATCAGAGGGGCTGAAACTATGACACCGGCCTGTAGCGTGCAGTCAGCACCTTGTTTAGCCAATAAACAAGCGAGCATGTTCCCGCCGAGGGAAAACCCGACTGCCGCCGTCGGCACTTTGCCATAACGGGTACTGAGCCAGTTTAAGAAGTAGCTTCCGTCTTCAGTTTCGCCCGAGTGATAAATGCGTTTCATGCGATTTGGCACGCCACTACATCCACGGAAATGCATGACTACGCCCAGCCACCCTTGCTTGCTGGCGGCCTCGATTAAACCGTGAGCGTATGGGCTGTGCAGGCTACCTTCGAGACCATGAAAAACGACTAACCGTGGTTTATGCATTGCCTGGCGTGGGTCTTCGCTCCAGGCAAGATCGACAAAATCCCCATCCGGCATATCCAGACGCTGCCAGTGAGGTTTGAAATTTAAGCGACGGCGAATCAAACGCGGAAGCATGGTTTGCAGGTGCGGATTACTCACACCCTTCAACGGACGAAATTGCTCATCTTCTTCGTGATTAAAATTCAATACTGCGGGACTTGTCGTAGCCATATCACACTGTTAGTTTCATTGAGTTTGCTAATTAACTTATCGGGTGTGGAACACCCATTTCATGGAAACGCTTTTCTTTTCGATGCTTGGTTTTCTTTGGGTTGCGGCTATTACACCCGGCCCAAACAATATGTTACTGACTTCTTCCGGCGCCAATTACGGCTTTATGCGCACCATTCCGTTGATGATTGGCATCATGCTTGGGATGCAATGCATCCTGTTGCTGGTGGCCTTTGGCGTCGGTAGCTTAATCCTTTTGTATCCTGCTTTGCACCTTATCCTGAAGATTGCCGGGAGTGCTTACCTATTATGGCTGGCATGGAAAATCGGCACCGCGACCTATGAAAAACTGGAAACAGATGCGCCGCCTCCGGCTCCTATTCCATTCTGGCAGGGCGGTTTACTTCAGGTTATCAACCCTAAAGCCTGGTTGATGGCATTGGGTGCAGTGGCAAGTTTTAGCCTTGCCGGTGCTCAGTACCTGCATTCCGTGGCGTTAATCAGTATCGGGATTGCGCTGGTTAACATTGTTGCAGGTATTATCTGGATTGCGTTTGGCAGCATGATCGGCAAACTGCTGCGCAGCCGCCGCTCCTGGACAATCTTCAATGTCTTTATGGGGTTGCTGACGGCGGCGTGTGCACTGTTGATTTGGCATTAAGTTCGCGGGCCTCATCCTTAGTTTTCGATAAGGCTGAGGCCAAACGGTTACTCGGCCTGCATCATCTGCTCTAACTTGTCATGCGCGTCCAGCCATTCCATCTCGCACTCTTCCAGTGCTGACTTCACTTTCACCTGAGTTTGCAGACATTCGGTCATTTCTGCTTTACGACTTTGGTCGTAAATAGCGCTGTCAGCCAGTTTTTCTTCCACTTGCGCAAGCTGGGCATTCAGCTTTTCCATCTGCTTTTCAAGCGTGGTGATTTGCTTACGCAGGGGCTGAGTTTGCGTGCGCAATTCTGCTTCACGGCGTTTTTGATCTTTACGAGCCTGTGCGCTGTTGACGTTATCTTTTGCAGAATCGAGCGGCTGGTTTTCCTGCTTTTGCAGATCGACAAGCCACTGCTGATAATCTTCCAGGTCACCATCAAACGCTTCGACTTTACCGTCGTGGACCAGATACAAATCATCGGTAGTCGAACGCAACAAGTGACGGTCGTGCGAAACCACTACCAGTGCGCCTTCAAAATCAATCAACGCTTCGGTCAGCGCCTGACGCATGTCGAGATCAAGGTGGTTGGTCGGTTCATCGAGCAGCAGCAGGTTAGGGCGCTGCCAGACAACCAGCGCCAGTACTAGTCGCGCTTTTTCACCGCCGGAGAAACGCGCGGTTTGTTCGGTGACTTTGTCGCCCCGGAAACCAAAACCACCCAGATAATCACGCAATTGCTGTTCCAGCTCTTTTGGTGCAATACGCGCCAGGTGCTGCAACGGCGACTCGTCAGCGCGTAAGTATTCGAGCTGATGCTGCGCGAAATAGCCGAGCTTGATACCTTTTGCCAGGCCGATATCACCCTGTAATGGCTTAATTTCTTCCGCTAACAATTTTATCAGCGTTGATTTACCGGCACCGTTGCGACCCAGCAGGCCGATGCGTGAACCAGGAACCAGATTCAGTTTGATGGAATCCAGAATCACGCGATCCCCATAACCGGCGCTGACTTTTTCCATGCGCAGCAGCGGGTTTGGCAGGCTTTCCGGAGCACGGAAGCTGAAATGGAACGGGTTATCAACGTGCGCTGGGGCAATCAGCTCCATGCGTTCAAGCATCTTCACGCGGCTTTGCGCCTGTTTTGCCTTGCTGGCTTTCGCTTTAAAACGGTCGATAAAACCCTGCAGATGCGCGACACGCTCCTGCTGGCTTTCATACATCGACTGCTGTTGCGCCAGGCGAGTGGCGCGTTGGCCTTCAAACGACGAGTAGTTGCCGGTGTACTCAAACATCTGCTCTTGTTCGATGTGAATAATTTTACTGACCACCGGGTCGAGGAAGTCACGGTCGTGAGAAATCAGAATTAACGTGCCCTGATAACTTTTCAACCAGCGCTCGAGCCAGATAACCGCATCTAAGTCCAGGTGGTTAGTCGGTTCATCGAGCAGCAGTAAATCGGAACGGCAAATCAGGGCTTGTGCGAGGTTCAGACGCATACGCCAGCCACCGGAAAAATCACTCACCGGGCGTTCGAGTTGCTCATTGCTGAAGCCTAAACCGTGCAGCAAACTTGAAGCGCGGGAGCGAATCGTCCAGGCGTCTACTGCATCAAGCTTACCGTGAATCAGTGCAATAGCGTGGCCATCGTTGCGCTCATTGGCTTTTGCCAGCTCCGCTTCAAGCAGTCGGAATTCGCGGTCGCCATCAATAACATATTCAATGGCAGGCATTGCCAGTGCTGGCGTTTCCTGGTTTACCCAAGCCAGCGCCCAGTTTCCCGGATAGGTCATGCTGCCACCATCGGCGCTGATCTCGTTCTTCAGAAGCGCCAGCAGCGTGGATTTACCGCAGCCGTTTTTACCCACCAGACCCACTTTTTGGCCTGGATTGATGGTAGCGGTGGCGTTATCCAGCAGAACGCGTGTGCCGCGACGAATTTGTAACGAGGAGAAAACAATCATAAAGCGCCGTATGTTCAGAGTATGTTAAATTGTCATTATATTAAGGTAACGTGATGCTTACGGCACCGCGTCGGGCTGCATGGTAGCCCAATTTAAAGACTATGACGACGCCCTGGAGGGTAATGATGTCGCAGCCGCCGAAAGTTTTGCTGCTATATGCCCATCCGGAGTCACAAGATTCGGTCGCAAACCGCGTCTTACTCCAGCCTGCGCAGAAGCTTGCTAATGTCACTGTGCATGACCTTTATGCGCACTATCCTGACTTTTTTATTGATATCTATCGCGAGCAGGCATTGCTGCAAGAGCACGATGTCATCGTCTTTCAGCACCCTCTTTATACTTATAGCTGCCCGGCGTTACTCAAAGAGTGGCTGGATCGTGTGCTCAGCCGTGGCTTTGCCAGTGGTGTTGGAGGTACAGCCCTTGCGGGAAAGTACTGGCGTAGTGTGATAACCACCGGGGAACCAGAAGGTGCCTATCGCCATGATGGTTTTAATCGCTTCCCACTGACCGATATTTTACGCCCCTTTGAACTGACTGCCGCGATGTGCCGTATGCACTGGATGAATCCAATGATTGTTTATTGGGCGCGTCGCCAGTCTCCCCAAGAGCTTGCCAGCCACGCGAAGGCGTATGGCGAGTGGTTGGCATCACCAACCCTGCCAGGAGGCCGCTGATGGAAGGTTCTGACGTATTGCTGGCGGGAGTGCTGTTTTTGTTTGCAGCAGTGGTTGCTGTCCCTATCGCTGCTCGATTAGGGATTGGCGCGGTGCTCGGCTATTTGCTGGCGGGAATCGCCATTGGGCCGTGGGGTTTAGGGTTTATCAGTGACGTAGATGAAATCCTACACTTCTCGGAACTGGGTGTTGTGTTCCTGATGTTTATCATTGGGTTGGAGCTTAATCCTTCAAAGTTATGGCAGCTCCGGCGTTCTATTTTTGGTGTCGGTGCCGCACAGGTATTGCTCAGTGCGGTGGTACTTGCTGGTTTGTTGATGCTAACGCAGTTCTCCTGGCAAGCGGCGGTCATCGGCGGAATAGGGCTGGCGATGTCCTCGACCGCGATGGCATTGCAGTTAATGCGCGATAAAGGCATGAACCGCAATGAATCCGGCCAGCTCGGATTTTCTGTGTTGTTGTTCCAGGATTTAGCCGTCATTCCGGCGATTGCTTTGGTACCGCTGTTGGCCGGTAATGACGGCGGGCACACCGACTGGATAAAGATCGGCTTCAAAGTGCTGGCATTTGCGGGCATGTTGATTGGCGGCCGTTACCTTTTAAAGCCTCTGTTCCGCTTTATTGCAGGCTCCGGCGTGCGGGAAGTCTTTACCGCTGCGGCACTGTTATTAGTGTTGGGCTCGGCGTTATTTATGGATGCGCTGGGTTTCTCAATGGCACTAGGGACATTCATCGCAGGCGTGTTATTGGCTGAAAGTGAATACCGGCACGAACTGGAAATCGCGATTGATCCTTTTAAAGGATTGTTGCTCGGACTGTTCTTTATCTCCGTCGGCATGGCACTAAACCTTGGCGTGCTTTACACCCATCTTTTCTGGGTTGTCCTGGGCGTTGTAGTGCTGGTGGCGGTGAAAGCCGGTGTGTTGTATGGCCTGTCATGGTTTTTCGGCTTGCGCAGCTCCGAGCGTTTGCAGTTTTCTGGCGTACTCAGCCAGGGCGGAGAGTTTGCTTTCGTACTATTTTCAACCGCTTCATCACAAAAGCTGTTCAGCGGTGACCAGATGCCGCTGCTGCTTGTGACCGTTACGTTATCGATGATGACCACACCGCTGTTGATGAAAGGTGTCGATGCCATTCTTGCGCGACGGTTTAATATTGTTGATGACGAAAACGATGAAAAGCCCTACGTGGCAGACGACCAGCCGCAGGTGATTATTGTCGGCTTCGGACGTTTCGGGCAGGTGATTGGGCGCTTACTGATGGCGAACAAAATGCGTATTACGGTGCTGGAGCGTGATATCAGTTCCGTGAGCCTGATGCGTAAATATGGCTACAAAGTTTATTATGGTGATGCCACCGAACTTGAGTTGTTACGTTCGGCGGGCGCTGAGACGGCAAAGTCGATTGTGATTACCTGTAATGAACCGGAAGACACGATGAAAGTCGTTCATTTGTGTCAACAACACTTTCCACATCTGGCGATATTGGCGCGTGCCAGAGGCCGTGTGGAGGCGCATGAGTTATTGCAGGCTGGCGTCACGCAGTTCTCCCGTGAGACGTTTTCCAGTGCGCTGGAGCTGGGGCGTAAGGCGTTGATGACGCTAGGAATGCATCCCCATCAGGCACATCGTGCGCAGCTTCATTTCCGACGACTGGACATGAGCATGCTGCGTGAATTAATGCCGATTCATACCGATAACGCACAAATTTCCAGGGTTCGGGAAGCGCGTCGTGAGTTAGAGGAAATCTTCGAACGCGAGATGCAGCAAGAGCGTCGGCAGTTCGATGGTTGGGACGATTTTGAATAATTAAGGTGAAGCCAATGCCGGTGCGTAAACGTTTTATTGCTGGGGCTGTTTGCCCTGAATGCCAGACGCGGGATTCCCTCGCGATGTGGCGTGAGAATAATGTCGATATTGTTGAGTGTGTTAAGTGCGGTCATCAAATGCGTGAAGAGGATAAGCAACCTCGGGACCGTGCTCGCGAACAAGAGCAAGTGATCGGGATTTTTCATCCGGACTAGCGAGATGCGCCAGCTTTTTTTAAGCTTAGGGGTACACCGGCGCTAAATTCCGCTACAATCGGCGCCAGTTTTTTTCTCACGCTCGCTCAGGAGATATCATGAAAGTAGCAAAAGACCTGGTGGTCAGCCTGGCTTATCAGGTACGTACAGAAGACGGTGTGTTGGTTGATGAGTCTCCGGTGAGTGCGCCGCTGGACTATCTGCATGGTCACGGCTCCCTGATTTCTGGTCTGGAAACCGCTCTGGAAGGTCACGTTGTTGGTGATCGTTTCGACGTGAACGTTGGCGCAAATGACGCTTACGGCCAATACGACGAAAACCTGGTTCAGCGTGTACCGAAAGACGTCTTCATGGGCGTTGATGAGCTGGAAGTTGGCATGCGCTTCATGGCTGATACCGACCAGGGTCCAGTACCTGTTGAAATTACCGCAGTTGAAGATGAGCACGTTGTTGTCGATGGCAACCACATGCTGGCAGGTCAGAACCTGAGCTTCAATGTAGAAGTTATCGCTATTCGTGAAGCGACTGCTGAAGAACTGGCTCATGGTCACGTTCACGGCGAACACGATCATCACCACGACCATGGTGAAGATGGCTGCTGCGGTGGTCACGGCCACGATCACGGCGACCATGAACATGGTAAAGGTGGTTGCGGCGGTAATGGTGGCTGCGGTTGCCATTAATCCGTTAAGGATGCCGTTAAGAATAAAAAAGGCGTGTCTGTGACACGCCTTTTCTTTTTGTAAAATTAGTAATGCGGGGGCGGAGTTTCTTCGGCTTCTGAAGCTACCATCGAAGGTTGGCTCGCTTTTAGTTTTTCAACCAACAAACGGAAATGCTCGCGCAGTTTGACCATCTCCAATTCGTGAGCCGTTACCGTCTGATTTAACTCTTCTATTGTAATCTCCTGGAAAGCGAGACGACTCTCAAGTTCTTCCAGCCGTTGTTCGGTCGATTTTTGTTGCATGGCTAATGACTCCTGGCCTGCGGATGGACAATTCCCGGCGATTCTACTGAAAAATCTCGCTCGATACAGTGCCGTTTTGCGCTGGACGAAACTTCTTTAAACAAAAAGAGTCTGAATTTGTCTCGATAAGACGCGGAGAGATTGTGTAGATTTCTTCCACGACGTTATAGTACGTCTCTTAGTTGATAATAACCTTGGGGTTAGAGGCCCCGGCCCTGGAGAAATGGATGAAATCACTGTTTAAAGTAACGCTACTGGCGACCACGATGGCCGTTGCCCTGAGCGCTCCGGCATTCGCTGCCCCGGCTGCTGCCCCGGCTGCTGCCGCTAAAGATGCTGCGGCTCCTGCTGCTGCCAGCAACACGGCATTCAAAAATGACGACCAGAAATCTGCGTACGCATTAGGTGCTTCGCTGGGCCGTTATATGGAAAACTCTCTGAAAGAACAAGAAAAGCTGGGTATCACTCTTGATAAAACTCAGCTTATCGCTGGTGTTCAGGATGCATTTGCTGACAAGAGCAAATTATCTGACCAGGAAATCGAGCAGACTCTGCAAGCTTTTGAAGCTCGCGTGAAGTCTTCTGCTCAAGCGAAAATGGAAAAAGACGCTAAAGAAAACGCGGATAAAGGCAAAGCCTTCCGTGATACTTTCGCAAAAGAGAAAGGTGTTAAAACCTCTCCTACTGGCCTGATGTATAAAATCGACAAAGCTGGTACGGGTGAAGCACCAACTGATAGCGACACTGTTGTTGTGAACTACAAAGGTACGCTGATTGACGGTAAAGAGTTTGATAACTCTTACACCCGTGGCGAGCCGCTGTCTTTCCGTCTTGACGGTGTTATCCCAGGCTGGACTGAAGGCCTGAAAAACCTGAAGAAAGGCGGGAAAATCAAACTGGTTATTCCACCAGAATTAGCATACGGAAAAACTGGCGTTCCAGGGATCCCTGCTAACTCCACGCTGGTGTTTGACGTTGAGCTGCTGGATATTAAACCAGCACCTAAAGCAGACGCTAAACCAGATGCCGCTCCTGCTCCAGAAGCTGAAGCAGCTAAGAGCAAGTAAGGTATGATTAACCGCCGCCCACATGGGCGGCGGTTTTTTATTTGAGGCAGGGTATAATAAAAGCTGGAAAGCGCATCTTACGCTGTATTACCTTAGCAGACTGCGCAACAACGAGTATGAGTCTGCCCTGACACCATTTAAGCGCGACAGGCTCTCTGTAGAGGGTGGTATCTTTAAATGTCCAATTCGCTTTTAACCAATGAAACCAGTGAGCTTGACTTACTGGACCAGCGTCCTTTTGAACAAACCGACTTTGAAATATTAAAATCCTACGAAGCGGTAGTGGACGGGTTAGCGATGCTGATTGGTTCTCATTGTGAAATTGTGTTGCACTCGCTGCAAGATTTAAAATGTTCGGCCATCCGTATCGCGAATGGTGAACATACCGGGCGCAAAATTGGCTCGCCAATTACCGATCTCGCATTACGAATGCTGCATGATATGACCGGTGCGGACAGTAGCGTTTCTAAATGCTATTTCACACGCGCAAAAAGCGGCGTACTGATGAAGTCAGAGACTATCGCCATTCGTAATCGTGATGAGCGAGTCATCGGACTGCTGTGCATCAACATCAACCTTGATGTGCCGTTCTCGCAAATTATGTCGACGTTTATTCCGCCGGAAACGCCAGAAGTGGCTTCTTCCGTGAACTTCGCTTCCTCCGTAGAAGATTTGGTTATGCAGGCGCTGGAATTCACGATTGAAGAAGTGAATGCCGATCGTAATGTGTCCAACAACGCCAAGAATCGACAGATTGTCCTTAATCTTTACGAGAAAGGCATCTTTGATATCAAAGACGCTATCAACCAGGTTGCCGACCGTTTGAATATTTCTAAACACACGGTGTATCTCTACATCCGTCAATTCAAAAACGGTGATTTCCAGGGGCAGGATAAATAATGCGTTTTGCCATCCTGGTGACAGGGCCGGCTTATGGCACGCAGCAAGCGAGTAGTGCGTTGCAGTTTTCACGGGCTGTTATCGGCCAGGGGCATACGTTGGAAAGTGTGTTCTTCTACCGAGAAGGTGTTTATAACGCGAATCAGCTGACCTCTCCTGCAAGCGATGAATTTGATTTAGTGCGCGCCTGGCAACATCTACATCAAGAGCATGGAGTCGAGCTGCATATTTGCGTGGCTGCCGCGTTACGCCGCGGCGTGACAGACGAAGAACAAGCGATTCAATTCGGTTTACCGTGCCATAATTTGCAGTCTGGTTTCACGCTGAGTGGACTGGGCGCTTTGGCACAAGCATCTCTGACCTGTGATAGAACGGTGCAATTCTGATGAAGCGTGTGGCATTTATATTTAAGACACCGCCTCATGGAAGCGCTGCTGGCCGGGAAGGGTTGGATGCTTTGCTGGCGACATCTGCGCTAAGCGAAGACATCGGTGTATTTTTCATTGGTGATGGCGTATTGCAATTGATTCCGGGCCAACAGCCGGGACTTGTCCTCGCAAGAGATTACATCGCAACTTTTCGCGTACTGCCGCTGTACGACATAGAACAGTGTTATATCTGTGCAGACTCCCTTCGCGAGAGAGGATTGTCTCCAGAAGGTACCTGGGTGCTTGATGTAAAACCTCTTGAACCAGAGGCGCTGAGCGAAATGCTGCATCAGTTTGATGTAGTTCTGACTTTCTGAGGCGACATGCTGCATATTTTACAACACTCACCTTTTCAAACAGATCTTGAAGCGTTGCTGCGCTGTGTGAAGCCTGGCGACGATGTTTTATTGCTACAAGATGCGGTCATCGCTGCGTTGTCAGGGACCAAAGCCCTTGATTTGCTGCTGTCCGCCCCCATTTCTATTTACGCGCTGCACGAAGATATCGAGGCTCGTGGCTTAACTGCTCAAATTTCGAACGGCATAGGCAAGGTCAGCTATACTGATTTCGTCGGATTGACAGTTAAACACGAACAGCAGATTACCTGGTAAAATCCAGGATTGTTGTATATTTCTTGACACCTTTTCGGCTCAGCCCTAAAATTCTGCGTCCTCATATTATATGAGGCCGTTTTATTACGTGTTTACGAAGCAAAAGCTAAAACCAGGAGCTATTTAATGGCAACAGTTAACCAGCTGGTTCGCAAACCACGCGCTCGCAAAGTTGCAAAAAGCAACGTGCCAGCGCTGGAAGCCTGCCCGCAGAAACGTGGCGTATGTACTCGTGTATATACTACCACTCCTAAGAAACCAAACTCCGCACTGCGTAAAGTATGCCGTGTGCGTTTGACTAACGGTTTTGAAGTTACCTCCTACATCGGCGGTGAAGGTCACAACCTGCAGGAACACTCAGTGATCCTGATCCGTGGTGGTCGTGTAAAAGACTTGCCAGGTGTTCGTTACCACACCGTTCGTGGTGCACTTGACTGCTCCGGCGTTAAAGACCGTAAGCAATCTCGTTCCAAGTATGGCGTGAAACGTCCTAAGGCTTAATGGTTTCCGTTAAGTAAGGCCAAACGTTTTAAATAAATGTCAAACTCAATAGAGTTTTGGACAACCCTGAATTAACAACGGAGTATTCCCATGCCACGTCGTCGCGTCATTGGTCAACGTAAAATTCTTCCAGATCCTAAGTTCGGATCAGAGTTGCTGGCCAAATTTGTAAACATTCTGATGGTAGATGGTAAGAAATCTACTGCTGAATCTATCGTGTATACCGCGCTGGAGACCCTGGCTCAGCGTTCTGGTAAACAAGCACTGGAAGCTTTCGAAGTCGCTCTGGACAACGTTCGTCCGACTGTCGAAGTTAAGTCCCGCCGTGTTGGTGGTTCTACTTATCAGGTTCCAGTAGAAGTACGTCCGGTTCGTCGTAATGCTCTGGCAATGCGTTGGATCGTAGAAGCTGCTCGTAAACGCGGTGATAAATCCATGGCTCTTCGCCTGGCGAACGAACTTTCTGATGCTGCAGAGAACAAAGGTACTGCAGTTAAGAAACGTGAAGACGTTCACCGTATGGCTGAAGCCAACAAGGCGTTCGCTCACTACCGTTGGTAATCCCTTCGGAGTGTTAGTCACCAAGCGGGCGCTTCATGTGAGCTGCCCGCTTTGGGTTACTTAAATGAACGTCCTAGGATATAGAGGAATCAAATGGCTCGTAAAACACCCATTGAGCGTTACCGTAACATTGGTATCAGTGCTCACATCGACGCCGGTAAGACAACTACTACCGAACGTGTTCTGTTCTACACCGGTGTAAACCACAAAATCGGTGAAGTTCATGATGGCGCAGCCACTATGGACTGGATGGAGCAGGAGCAGGAACGTGGTATTACCATCACGTCTGCTGCGACCACCTGTTTCTGGTCTGGTATGGCCAAACAGTTCGAACCACACCACATCAACATCATCGACACCCCAGGGCACGTTGACTTCACCATCGAAGTTGAACGTTCCATGCGTGTTCTTGATGGTGCGGTAATGGTTTACTGTGCTGTTGGTGGTGTTCAGCCACAGTCTGAGACCGTATGGCGTCAGGCAAACAAATATAAAGTTCCACGTATCGCGTTCGTTAACAAAATGGACCGTATGGGTGCTAACTTCCTGAAAGTTGTTGATCAGATTGAAAAACGTCTGGGCGCAACTCCGGTGCCTCTGCAATTGGCTATCGGCGCGGAAGAGAAATTCACCGGTGTTGTTGACCTGGTGAAAATGAAAGCCATCAACTGGAACGAAGCCGATCAGGGCGTGACCTTCGAATACGAAGAGATCCCAGCTGATATGCAGGAACTGGCCGAAGAATGGCGCCAGAAACTGGTTGAAGCCGCTGCTGAAGGTTCTGACGAACTGATGGAGAAATTCTTTGGTGGCGAAGAGCTGACTGAAGAAGAGATCAAAACTTCTCTGCGTAAGCGCGTACTGAACAACGAAATTATCTTGGTTACCTGTGGTTCTGCATTTAAGAACAAAGGTGTTCAGGCGATGCTGGATGCGGTAGTTGAATACCTGCCAGCTCCAACTGACGTTACTGCGATTAACGGTATGCTGGACGACGGTAAAGACACTCCGGCTGTTCGTCACTCTGACGACAACGAGCCGTTTGCTGCTCTGGCGTTCAAAATCGCAACTGACCCGTTTGTTGGTAACCTGACCTTCTTCCGCGTTTACTCTGGCGTTGTTAACTCTGGTGACACCGTGTTCAACCCGGTGAAATCAGCACGTGAGCGTCTGGGCCGTATCGTACAGATGCACGCTAACAAACGTGAAGAGATCAAAGAAGTTCGCGCGGGCGACATCGCTGCAGCTATCGGTCTGAAAGAAGTGACAACCGGTGATACCCTGTGTGACCAGGACAATGTGATCATTCTGGAGCGCATGGAATTCCCTGAGCCAGTAATTTCGATCGCAGTTGAACCAAAAACCAAAGCTGACCAGGAAAAAATGGGTCTGGCTCTGGGTCGTCTGGCTAAAGAAGATCCATCATTCCGCGTATGGACTGATGAAGAAACCAACCAGACTATCATCGCTGGTATGGGTGAGCTTCACCTCGACATCATCGTTGACCGTATGAAGCGTGAATTCAACGTTGAAGCTAACGTTGGTAAACCTCAGGTTGCTTACCGTGAAGCGATTCGCGCGAAAGTTACCGATGTTGAAGGTAAACACGCTAAGCAGTCTGGTGGTCGTGGTCAGTACGGTCATGTTGTTATCGACATGTACCCACTGGAGCCGGGCTCGAATCCGAAAGGTTACGAGTTCGTCAACGACATCAAAGGTGGTGTGATCCCAACGGAATACATCCCTGCTGTTGATAAAGGTATCCAGGAGCAGCTGAAGTCTGGTCCTCTGGCGGGTTACCCAGTAGTAGATCTCGGCGTGCGTCTGCACTTCGGTTCTTACCACGACGTTGACTCCTCTGAACTGGCGTTTAAACTGGCCGCTTCTATTGCCTTCAAAGATGGCTTTAAGAAAGCGAAACCAGTTCTGCTTGAGCCTATCATGAAGGTTGAAGTTGAAACTCCGGAAGAGAACACCGGTGACGTTATCGGTGACCTTAGCCGTCGTCGTGGTCAGCTGAAAGGTCAAGAATCTAACGCTACTGGCGTTCAGATTCACGCTGAAGTTCCGTTGTCTGAAATGTTCGGTTACGCAACTCAACTGCGTTCACTGACCAAAGGTCGTGCATCTTACTCCATGGAATTCCTGAAGTATGATGACGCGCCAAACAACGTAGCTCAGGCCGTAATCGAAGCTCGCGGTAAATAAGCCCCGGGTTTTAAAAAACATTGATCCCGTGCTCTCTCCAGAAGGGGAGAGCGCAACAGTAAGGAATATAGCCG
>NZ_JMPI01000064.1 GCF_000735355.1 Buttiauxella agrestis ATCC 33320 | reverse complement strand
CGCTGGTGTTGTTGCTAAAGTTATCGCTTAATCGCTGATACCTTTATATGAAAAAAGAGCGCTTAGGCGCTCTTTTTTTTTTGCATATTTTACCGCTTCTCACTTGCATCAAACATTCGTGTGCTATTGTAATCATAACTATTCTCATTTACACTTTGCGCGTAATTTGAACGGGAGTGCTTATGTACGTTTGTTTGTGTAATGGTGTAAGTGATAAAAAAATTCGGCAGGCTGTACGCCAGTTTCATCCACAATCTTTCCAGCAGCTTCGCAAGTTTGTGCCTGTGGGAAACCAATGTGGCAAATGCATTCGCGCAGCAAGAGAAATCATGCAAGAAGAGTTATTGCAGATCCCAGAATTTAAAGAGATTGCCTAAGCCAGTCACTTTTTTTTGACTTACTCCGTGCTACATCTACGCTTCATGTAGTGGAAGCGGAGGGAGTAAAAAATGAAAGGTGATATTAAGATAATAAATTATCTCAATAAATTATTGGGAAACGAGCTTGTCGCGATCAATCAGTATTTTCTCCATGCGAGAATGTTCAAAAACTGGGGCTTAATGCGCCTCAACGAAGTGGAATACCACGAATCCATCGATGAAATGAAACACGCCGACAAATATATCGAGCGAATTTTGTTCCTCGAAGGCATTCCTAACCTACAAGACTTAGGCAAACTTCACATCGGAGAGGATGTCGAAGAAATGCTTCAGTCCGATCTCAACTTAGAAATGGATGGCGCTAAAGATTTACGTGAAGCCATTGCGTACGCAGATACCATTCATGACTATGTTAGTCGGGATATGATGATACAAATTCTTGCCGAAGAAGAGCATCACATCGACTGGTTAGAAACTGAATTGGACCTCATTTCAAAAATTGGTTTGCAAAACTATCTACAATCGCAAATCAAAGAAGGAAACTGAGTTCTTTAAACTGTGGGAAGGAAGAGCAAATCCATCCTACAGAACCACCCGCTATCGCCAGGTTTGGTCCGAAAGGTAGCGGAGTGGTAGCAAGTGAAAGACGATTCGTCAGTAACAGTTTTGATATCAAGGCACATAGCAATCCGGATGTTGCCGCCGCTAATGTTATCCATCCTAAATTCTGCCAACCATGCCACGCCCCCAAAGCCGCTAACAATTTCATATCACCGTATCCAATTCCCTCCCAACCTCGCCAGTAATAGTAAGCCCAATAGAGCATCCACAAACTCAAATAGCCGATAATGGCTCCAAGTACACAGTCAGATAAGTGTTCAGGTGCTAAACAGATTTGAAATAGTAATCCAGACCATAGAAGAGGATAGTTCAGTCTATCCGGTAGCAACATGCTTCGATAATCAATCCAGGCCAGGCGCAGTAAAAGTCCAATATGCAGGACAATAAAAAGTAAAAGGACCAGGGTAGAGGAGATAAACATTACGTAAAATACTCTTCAAAAAGATATCTTCCCAGGCTAGTGAAATGAATGGGTCAAAGCAAAATAACAATTGCTGATTTACGAGGGGCCTTCCCAAAAAGTTCTCTCGGGCATCATCGAAGACATTTACCTTGCAAAGAGAATCGTATTCCCACACAAAAGATTGTTTAATTCGTATCCATGGCTTGCTTAAGGTGCAGATTTACGTATAATGCGCGGGCCTGTCTTAATCGATGGCTGGCTCGATATGAGCCTGACAGTGAAGCTGCTGTCGACAATGTTCCCAATTGGGGAACTATGTATGAACGATTACACTCCCCCATCAATCGTAATGGGTGCGAGTAGTGATTTTTTTCGTCTATAAAATAATTGGAGCTATGGTCTCATGCAGAGCCAAAGAATCCGTATCCGCCTTAAAGCGTTTGATCATCGTCTGATCGATCAATCAACTGCGGAAATCGTCGAGACTGCTAAGCGCACTGGTGCGCAAGTACGTGGTCCGATCCCGCTGCCGACCCGCAAAGAGCGCTTTACCGTTCTGATCTCTCCGCACGTCAACAAAGACGCGCGTGATCAGTACGAAATTCGCACTCACAAGCGTCTGGTTGACATCGTTGAGCCAACTGAGAAAACCGTTGATGCTCTGATGCGTCTGGATCTGGCTGCTGGTGTTGACGTGCAGATCAGCCTGGGTTAATCAGGTCATTGACGATTGAGAGGTTGAAACAATGATTGGTTTAGTCGGTAAAAAAGTGGGTATGACCCGTATCTTCACAGAAGACGGCGTTTCTATCCCAGTAACCGTGATCGAAGTAGAAGCAAACCGTGTTACTCAGGTTAAAGACTTGGCTAACGACGGCTACCGTGCTGTTCAAGTTACCACTGGCGCTAAAAAAGCTAGCCGTGTAACTAAGCCGGAAGCTGGTCACTTCGCTAAAGCTGGCGTAGAAGCTGGCCGTGGCCTTTGGGAATTCCGTCTTGCAGAAGGCGAAGAGTTCACTGTAGGTCAAGACATTAGCGTTGAGCTGTTTGCTGAAGTTAAAAAAGTTGACGTAACTGGCACCTCTAAAGGTAAAGGTTTCGCAGGTACCGTTAAGCGCTGGAACTTCCGTACCCAGGACGCTACACACGGTAACTCCTTGTCTCACCGCGTTCCGGGTTCTATCGGTCAGAACCAGACTCCGGGCAAAGTGTTCAAAGGCAAGAAAATGGCAGGCCAACTGGGCAACGAACGTGTAACTGTTCAGAGCCTGGATGTAGTACGCGTTGACGCTGAGCGCAACCTGCTGCTGGTTAAGGGTGCAGTTCCGGGTGCAACCGGTAGCGACCTTATTGTTAAACCAGCTGTGAAGGCGTGAGGAGATAGCAATGGAATTAGTATTGAAAGACGCGCAAAGCGCGCTGACTGTTTCCGAAACTACCTTCGGTCGTGATTTCAACGAAGCGCTGGTACACCAGGTTGTAGTTGCTTATGCAGCTGGTGCCCGTCAAGGTACTCGTGCTCAGAAGACCCGTGCTGAAGTAACTGGTTCCGGTAAAAAGCCGTGGCGCCAGAAAGGTACCGGCCGTGCGCGTTCAGGTTCTATCAAGAGCCCGATCTGGCGTTCCGGTGGCGTAACCTTCGCTGCTCGCCCGCAGGACCACAGTCAAAAAGTTAACAAAAAGATGTACCGCGGAGCGCTGAAAAGCATTCTGTCCGAACTGGTACGTCAGGATCGTCTGATCGTTGTCGAGACGTTCTCTGTAGAAGCGCCTAAAACTAAGCTGCTTGCTCAGAAACTGAAAGACATGGCTCTGGAAGATGTGCTGATCGTAACTGGCGAACTGGATGAGAATCTGTTCCTGGCTGCGCGTAACCTGCATAAGGTTGACGTGCGCGACGCAGCAACAATCGATCCAGTTAGCCTGATCGCCTTCGACAAAGTCGTTATGACTGCTGATGCAGTTAAGCAAGTTGAGGAGATGCTGGCATGATCCGTGAAGAACGTCTGCTGAAAGTACTGCGCGCGCCGCACGTATCTGAAAAAGCATCTATGGCGATGGAAAAAACAAATACCATCGTTCTCAAAGTTGCAAAAGACGCGACCAAAGCAGAGATCGTTGCTGCTGTTGAGAAACTGTTCGAAGTTGAAGTTAAAGGCGTTAATACCTTGGTTGTTAAAGGTAAAACTAAGCGTCATGGACAGCGTATCGGTCGTCGTAGCGACTGGAAAAAAGCTTACGTCACCCTGAAGGAAGGCCAGAATCTGGACTTCGTCGGCGGCGCTGAGTAAGTCGGAGGAGAAAAACAATGGCAGTTGTTAAATGTAAACCGACATCTCCGGGTCGTCGCCACGTAGTTAAAGTGGTCAACCCTGAGCTGCATAAGGGCAAACCATTTGCTCCGCTGGTTGAAAAAAACAGCAAATCCGGTGGCCGTAACAACAATGGTCGTATCACTACTCGTCACATCGGTGGTGGTCACAAGCAGGCTTATCGTATTGTTGACTTTAAACGCAACAAAGACGGTATCCCGGCAATTGTTGAACGTCTTGAGTACGATCCGAACCGTTCTGCGAACATCGCACTGGTTCTGTACAAAGATGGCGAACGCCGTTACATCCTGGCCCCTAAAGGCCTGAAAGCTGGCGACCAGATTCAATCTGGCGTTGATGCTGCAATCAAAGCAGGTAACACCCTGCCGATGCGCAATATCCCGGTTGGTTCTACCGTTCATAACGTAGAAATGAAACCAGGTAAAGGCGGTCAGCTTGCACGTTCTGCTGGTACCTATGTGCAGATCGTTGCACGTGATGGTGCTTACGTTACCCTGCGTCTGCGTTCTGGTGAAATGCGTAAAGTCGAAGCTGACTGCCGTGCAACCATGGGCGAAGTCGGTAACTCTGAGCATATGCTCCGCGTTCTGGGTAAAGCAGGTGCTGCACGCTGGCGTGGTGTTCGTCCTACCGTTCGCGGTACTGCGATGAACCCAGTCGACCACCCACATGGTGGTGGTGAAGGTCGTAACTTTGGTAAGCACCCGGTAACTCCGTGGGGCGTTCAGACCAAAGGTAAGAAGACCCGCAGCAACAAGCGTACTGATAAATTCATCGTACGTCGCCGTAGCAAATAATTTTAGAGGATAAGCCATGCCACGTTCTCTCAAGAAAGGTCCTTTTATTGACCTGCACTTGCTGAAGAAGGTAGAGAAAGCGGTGGAAAGCGGTGACAAGAAGCCCCTGCGCACTTGGTCCCGTCGTTCAACGATCTTTCCTAACATGATCGGTTTGACCATCGCTGTCCATAATGGTCGTCAGCATGTTCCGGTATTTGTTTCCGACGAAATGGTCGGTCACAAACTGGGTGAATTTGCACCGACACGTACTTATCGCGGCCACGCTGCTGATAAAAAAGCCAAGAAGAAATAAGTAGGAGGAAGAGATGGAAACTTTAGCTCAACATCGCCACGCTCGTTCTTCTGCTCAAAAGGTTCGCCTTGTTGCAGACCTTATTCGCGGTAAGAAAGTGTCGCAGGCACTGGAAATTTTGACCTTCACCAACAAGAAAGCTGCGGTATTGGTCAAGAAAGTTCTGGAATCTGCCATTGCTAACGCTGAACACAACGATGGCGCTGACATTGACGATCTGAAAGTCGCGAAAATCTTCGTAGACGCAGGCCCAAGCATGAAGCGCATTATGCCACGTGCAAAAGGTCGTGCAGATCGCATCCTGAAGCGCACCAGCCACATTACTGTGGTTGTGTCCGATCGCTGAGACTCTGGAGACTAGCAATGGGTCAGAAAGTACATCCTAATGGTATTCGCCTGGGTATTGTAAAACCTTGGAACTCTACTTGGTTTGCGAACACCAAAGAATTCGCTGACAACCTGGACAGCGATTTTAAAGTTCGTCAGTACCTGACTAAGGAACTGGCGAAGGCGTCTGTATCTCGTATCGTTATCGAGCGTCCAGCTAAGAGCATCCGTGTGACTATTCACACTGCTCGCCCTGGCATCGTAATCGGTAAGAAAGGCGAAGACGTAGAAAAACTGCGCAAGGTCGTAGCGGATATCGCTGGCGTTCCTGCACAGATCAATATCGCCGAAGTTCGTAAGCCTGAACTGGACGCAAAATTGGTTGCTGATAGCATCACTTCACAGCTGGAACGTCGTGTTATGTTCCGTCGTGCTATGAAGCGTGCTGTACAGAATGCCATGCGTCTGGGCGCTAAAGGTATCAAAGTTGAAGTTAGCGGCCGTCTGGGTGGCGCTGAGATCGCACGTACCGAATGGTATCGTGAAGGTCGCGTGCCATTGCACACACTGCGTGCTGACATTGACTACAACACCTCTGAAGCGCACACCACTTATGGTGTAATCGGCGTTAAAGTGTGGATCTTTAAAGGTGAGATCCTGGGTGGGATGGCTGCTGTTGAACAACCGGAAAAACCGGCTGCTCAACCTAAAAAGCAGCAGCGTAAAGGCCGTAAGTAAGGAGAGTCGCTGATGTTACAACCAAAGCGTACAAAATTCCGTAAAGTGCACAAAGGCCGCAACCGTGGTCTGGCTGCCGGTACGGATGTTAGCTTCGGCACTTTCGGTCTGAAAGCTGTTGGCCGTGGTCGTCTGACTGCACGTCAGATCGAAGCAGCACGTCGTGCAATGACCCGTGCAGTTAAGCGTCAGGGTAAGATCTGGATCCGTGTATTCCCGGACAAACCGATCACCGAAAAGCCGCTTGAAGTGCGTATGGGTAAAGGTAAAGGCAACGTAGAGTATTGGGTTGCCTTGATTCAGCCTGGCAAAGTCCTGTATGAAATGGACGGCGTACCAGAAGAGCTGGCCCGTGAAGCATTCAAGCTGGCAGCAGCGAAACTGCCGATTAAAACCACCTTTGTAACTAAGACGGTGATGTAATGAAAGCAAAAGAGCTGCGTGAAAAGAGTGTTGAAGAGCTGAACACCGAGCTGCTGAATTTGCTGCGTGAGCAGTTCAATCTGCGTATGCAAGCAGCAAGTGGCCAGCTGCAACAGACTCACCTGCTGAAGCAAGTGCGTCGTGATGTTGCACGTGTTAAGACTTTATTGACTCAGAAGGCGGGTGCGTAATGACCGATAAAATCCGTACTCTGCAAGGTCGCGTGATTAGCAACAAAATGGAGAAGTCCATCGTTGTTGCTATCGAACGTGTGGTGAAACACCCGATTTACGGTAAATTCATCAAACGTACGACCAAACTGCACGTACATGACGAGAGCAATGAATGTGGTATCGGTGACGTGGTTGAAATCCGCGAATGCCGTCCACTGTCCAAGACTAAGTCCTGGACGCTTGTTCGCGTTGTAGATAAAGCTGTTCTGTAATACAGTGAGCTTTGTCTAACGAATAAACGGCTCAGTAAATGAGCCGTTTATTTTTTCTACCCATATTCAGGAACCGGTGTTATAATGCCGCGCCCTCGTTTATGGGGCTTTTTAACGACCTAATTATGGGTCCCGAAGTAGTAGTTGACATTAGCGGAGCACTGAAATGATCCAAGAACAGACTATGCTGACCGTAGCCGACAACTCCGGCGCGCGTCGCGTAATGTGTATCAAGGTTCTGGGTGGCTCGCACCGTCGCTACGCAGGCGTCGGCGACATCATCAAAATTACCATCAAGGAAGCAATTCCTCGTGGTAAGGTGAAGAAAGGCGATGTCCTGAAAGCGGTAGTGGTGCGCACCAGGAAGGGTGTTCGTCGCCCGGACGGTTCTGTCATTCGCTTCGATGGTAATGCATGCGTTATTTTAAATAATAACAGCGAGCAACCAATCGGCACGCGTATTTTTGGGCCGGTAACTCGTGAACTGCGTAATGAAAAGTTCATGAAAATTATCTCTCTGGCACCAGAAGTACTCTAAGGAGCGAATCATGGCAGCTAAAATCCGTCGTGATGACGAAGTTATCGTGTTAACCGGTAAAGATAAAGGTAAGCGCGGTAAAGTTAAGAATGTCTTGTCTTCCGGCAAGCTAATTGTTGAAGGTATTAACCTGGTTAAGAAACATCAGAAGCCGGTTCCGGCCCTGAACCAACCAGGTGGCATCGTTGAAAAAGAAGCTGCTATTCAAGTTTCTAACGTTGCACTCTTCAATGCGGCAACCGGCAAGGCTGACCGTGTAGGCTTTAGATTCGAAGAGGGCAAAAAAGTCCGTTTCTTCAAGTCTAACAGCGAAACTATCAAGTAATTTGGAGTAGTACGATGGCGAAACTGCATGATTACTACAAAGACGAAGTAGTTACAAAACTCATGACTGAGTTTAACTACAATTCTGTCATGCAAGTCCCTCGGGTCGAGAAGATCACCCTGAACATGGGTGTGGGTGAAGCGATCGCTGACAAGAAACTGCTGGATAACGCAGCAGCTGACTTGACAGCAATCTCCGGTCAAAAGCCGTTGATCACCAAAGCACGCAAATCAGTTGCAGGCTTCAAAATCCGTCAGGGCTATCCGATCGGCTGTAAAGTAACTCTGCGTGGCGAACGCATGTGGGAGTTTCTTGAGCGCCTGATCACCATTGCTGTACCGCGTATCCGTGACTTCCGTGGCTTGTCCGCTAAGTCATTCGATGGTCGTGGTAACTACAGCATGGGTGTCCGTGAGCAGATCATCTTCCCAGAAATCGACTATGACAAAGTCGATCGCGTTCGTGGTTTGGATATTACCATTACCACTACTGCGAAATCTGATGATGAAGGCCGTGCTCTGCTGGCAGCCTTTAACTTCCCATTCCGTAAGTAAGGTAGGGTTACTAATGGCTAAGCAATCGATGAAAGCACGCGAAGTCGTTCGCGTGAAACTGGCCGACAAATACCGCGCTAAACGCGAGGAATTGAAAGCTATCATCTCTGGTGTGAACTCATCCGACGAAGATCGTTGGGATGCTGTTCTTAAGCTGCAGTCTCTGCCGCGTGATTCCAGCCCGTCCCGTCAGCGTAACCGCTGCCGCCAAACTGGTCGTCCGCATGGTTATGTGGGCAAATTCGGGTTGAGCCGTATCAAGCTTCGTGAAGCCGCTATGCGCGGTGAAGTACCTGGCTTGAAGAAGGCTAGCTGGTAATATCCAATTGAATCACGGGAGTAAAGACAGATGAGCATGCAAGATCCGATCGCGGATATGCTGACCCGTATCCGTAACGGTCAAGCCGCGAATAAAGTTGCGGTCACCATGCCTTCCTCCAAGCTGAAATTGGCAATTGCCAACGTGCTGAAAGAAGAAGGCTATATTGAAGATTTTAAAATCGAAGGCGACATCAAGCCTGAACTGGAACTGACTCTTAAGTATTTCCAGGGCAAGGCTGTGGTAGAGAGCATTCAGCGAGTCAGCCGCCCAGGTCTGCGCATCTATAAGAAAAAAGATGAGCTGCCTAAAGTTATGGCCGGTATGGGTATTGCTGTCGTTTCTACCTCTAAAGGTGTTATGACTGATCGTGCAGCGCGCCAAGCTGGTCTTGGTGGCGAAATTATCTGCTACGTAGCCTAATTGGAGGAATAAAATGTCTCGTGTTGCTAAAGCACCGGTCGTTATTCCTGCTGGCGTAGAGGTAAAACTCAACGGTCAGGTTATTTCGATCAAAGGTAAGAACGGCGAGCTGACTCGTACAATCAACGATGCTGTTGAAGTTAAACACGCTGATAATGCACTGACTTTCGCTCCACGCGAAGGTTTTGCTAACGCGTGGGCCCAAGCGGGTACCACTCGTGCGCTGTTAAATGCAATGGTTATCGGTGTTACCGAAGGCTTCACTAAGAAGCTGCAGCTGGTTGGTGTAGGTTATCGTGCAGCAGTTAAAGGCAATGCGGTGAGTTTGGCCCTGGGCTTCTCTCATCCTGTTGAACATGCTCTGCCAGCGGGAATCACTGCTGAATGTCCAACTCAAACTGAAATCGTGCTGAAAGGCGCTGATAAGCAGATGATTGGACAAGTGGCTGCTGATCTTCGCGCCTACCGTCGTCCTGAGCCTTATAAAGGCAAGGGTGTTCGTTACGCCGACGAAGTCGTGCGTACCAAAGAGGCTAAGAAGAAGTAAGGTAACACTATGGATAAGAAATCTGCTCGTATCCGTCGTGCGACCCGCGCACGTCACAAGCTCAAAGAACTGGGTGCGACTCGTTTGGTGATTCACCGTACGCCTCGTCATATTTATGCACAGGTTATCGCACCGAACGGTTCAGAAGTCCTGGTAGCTGCATCTACTGTAGAGAAAGCTATCGCTGAGCAACTGAAGTACACTGGAAATAAAGACGCCGCTACAGCTGTGGGTAAAGCTGTTGCAGAGCGCGCACTGGAAAAAGGTATTACGAAAGTATCCTTTGACCGTGCTGGTTTCCAATATCATGGTCGTGTCCAGGCACTGGCAGATGCTGCCCGTGATGCTGGCCTTCAGTTCTAAGGTAGAGGTGTAAGATGGCTCACATCGAAAAACAAGCTGGCGAACTGCAGGAAAAGCTGATCGCGGTAAATCGCGTATCTAAAACCGTTAAAGGTGGTCGTATTTTCTCCTTCACTGCTCTGACAGTGGTTGGCGATGGTAACGGTCGCATTGGTTTTGGTTACGGAAAAGCGCGTGAAGTTCCAGCAGCTATCCAGAAAGCGATGGAAAAAGCCCGTCGCAACATGATTAACGTCGCGCTGAACCACGGCACCCTGCAGCACCCTGTTAAAGGTGTGCACACAGGCTCTCGTGTGTTCATGCAGCCGGCTTCCCAGGGTACCGGTATTATTGCCGGTGGTGCAATGCGCGCCGTTCTGGAAGTCGCTGGAGTTCATAACGTTTTGGCTAAAGCATATGGTTCCACCAACCCGATTAACGTGGTTCGTGCAACTATTGATGGCCTGGCGAATATGAAGTCTCCGGAAATGGTCGCTGCCAAGCGTGGTAAATCCGTTGAAGAAATTCTGGGGTAATTGACCATGGCAAAGACTATTAAAATTACACAAACCCGCAGTGCAATCGGTCGTCTGCCGAAACACAAGGCAACGCTGCTTGGCCTGGGTCTGCGTCGTATTGGCCACACCGTAGAGCGCGAGGATACTCCTGCTGTACGTGGTATGGTCAACGCGGTTTCCTACATGGTTAAAGTTGAGGAGTAAGAGATGCGTTTAAATACTCTGTCTCCGGCCGAAGGGTCTAAGCACGCTTCCAAGCGTCTGGGTCGTGGTATCGGTTCTGGCCTCGGTAAAACCGCTGGTCGTGGTCACAAAGGTCAGAACTCTCGTTCTGGCGGTGGCGTACGTCGTGGTTTTGAAGGTGGTCAGATGCCGTTGTACCGTCGTCTGCCGAAGTTTGGTTTCACCTCTCGCAAAGCAATGATCACCGGTGAGATTCGTCTCTCTGATCTGGCGAAAGTTGAAGGCGACGTAGTTGACCTGAACACGCTGAAAGCAGCAAACATTATCGGTATTCAGATTGAATTCGCGAAAGTGATTCTGTCTGGCGAGGTTTCTCGTCCGGTAACTGTTCGCGGCCTGCGTGTCACTAAAGGCGCTCGTGCTGCTATCGAAGCTGCTGGCGGTAAAATCGAGGAATAAGTAGCAGATGGCAAAGCAACCGGGATTAGATTTTCAAAGTGCTAAAGGCGGGCTAGGTGAGCTGAAACGCAGACTGATGTTTGTTATCGGTGCGCTGATTGTTTTCCGCATTGGCTCTTTTATTCCGATCCCTGGTATTGATGCCGCTGTACTTGCCAAACTGCTTGAGCAACAGCGAGGCACTATCATTGAAATGTTTAACATGTTCTCTGGTGGTGCTCTCAGCCGTGCTTCTATCTTTGCATTGGGTATCATGCCGTATATTTCGGCATCGATTATTATCCAGCTGTTAACGGTGGTTCATCCAGCGTTAGCAGAGTTGAAGAAGGAAGGGGAATCTGGCCGTCGTAAGATTAGTCAGTACACCCGTTACGGAACTCTGGTGCTGGCAATATTCCAGTCAATCGGTATTGCTACCGGTTTACCGAATATGCCTGGTATGCAGGGCCTGGTGTTAAACCCAGGCTTTGCATTCTACTTCACAGCTGTTGTGAGTCTTGTCACGGGAACGATGTTCCTTATGTGGCTGGGCGAACAGATTACTGAGCGTGGTATCGGTAACGGTATCTCAATCATAATCTTCGCTGGTATTGTTGCGGGTTTGCCGCCGGCCGTTGGCCATACTATCGAACAAGCAAGGCAAGGCGACCTGCACTTCCTTCTGTTGCTGTTGGTTGCAGTACTAGTATTCGCAGTGACCTTCTTCGTTGTTTTTGTTGAACGTGGTCAACGCCGCATTGTGGTAAACTACGCAAAACGTCAACAAGGTCGTCGTGTCTATGCTGCGCAGAGCACGCATTTACCGCTGAAAGTGAATATGGCTGGTGTTATTCCAGCAATCTTTGCTTCCAGTATTATTCTGTTCCCTGCGACGATTGCATCGTGGTTCGGGGGCGGAACCGGTTGGAACTGGCTGACTACAATTTCGCTGTATTTGCAGCCTGGGCAACCGCTTTATGTGTTACTCTATGCGTCTGCAATCATCTTCTTCTGTTTCTTCTATACGGCGTTGGTTTTCAACCCTCGTGAAACAGCAGATAACCTGAAGAAGTCCGGTGCATTTGTACCAGGAATTCGTCCGGGAGAACAAACGGCGAAGTATATTGATAAAGTAATGACCCGCCTGACCTTGGTTGGTGCGTTGTACATTACCTTTATCTGCCTAATCCCGGAGTTCATGCGTGACGCAATGAAAGTGCCTTTCTACTTCGGTGGAACCTCACTGCTCATTGTTGTCGTGGTTATCATGGACTTTATGGCTCAAGTGCAAACTCTGATGATGTCAAGTCAGTACGAGTCTGCATTGAAGAAAGCGAATCTGAAAGGCTACGGCCGTTAATAGTCGCTTGAGAAGTTACGGAGAGTAAAAATGAAAGTTCGTGCTTCCGTCAAGAAATTATGTCGTAACTGCAAAATCGTTAAGCGTGACGGTGTTATTCGCGTGATTTGCAGCGCCGAACCGAAGCATAAACAGCGTCAAGGCTGATTATCTCGCATATTTTTCTTGCAAAGTTGGGTTGAGCTGGCTAGATTAGCCAGCCAATCTTTTGTATGTCTATGCGTTTCCATTTGAGTATCCTGAAAACGGGCTTTTCGGTATGGGACGCATAATCTAAATAGTAGGAGTGCATAGTGGCCCGTATAGCAGGCATTAACATTCCTGATCAAAAGCATACCGTGATCGCTTTAACTTCGATCTACGGTGTAGGCAAGACTCGTTCAAAGGCCATTTGTGCTGCGGCGGGTATCGCTGAAGATGTTAAGATCAGAGAGCTGTCTGAAGAACAAATCGACACGCTGCGTGACGAAGTTGCCAAATTTGTCGTTGAAGGTGATCTACGCCGTGAAGTGAGTATGAGCATCAAGCGTCTGATGGACCTTGGTTGCTATCGCGGTTTGCGTCATCGTCGTGGTCTGCCAGTACGCGGTCAGCGTACGAAGACCAACGCACGTACCCGTAAGGGTCCGCGCAAACCGATCAAGAAATAATCGGGGTGATTGAATAATGGCAAAGGCACCAGTTCGTGCACGTAAGCGTGTAAGAAAACAAGTCTCTGACGGCGTGGCTCATGTCCATGCTTCTTTCAACAACACAATCGTTACTATTACTGATCGTCAGGGTAATGCATTGGGTTGGGCAACTGCCGGTGGTTCCGGTTTCCGTGGCTCTCGCAAGTCTACTCCGTTCGCAGCTCAGGTTGCAGCAGAGCGTTGCGCAGAAGCTGTGAAAGAATACGGTATCAAGAACCTTGAAGTTATGGTTAAGGGACCGGGTCCAGGCCGCGAATCTACTATTCGTGCTCTGAACGCCGCTGGTTTCCGCATCACTAATATTACTGATGTGACTCCGATCCCTCACAACGGTTGTCGTCCGCCGAAAAAACGTCGCGTATAACGCTCGTTTTTAGGAATGTTGGAGAAAGAAAATGGCAAGATATTTGGGTCCTAAGCTCAAGCTGAGCCGTCGCGAGGGCACAGACCTGTTCCTGAAGTCTGGTGTTCGCGCGATCGATACCAAGTGTAAAATTGAACAAGCTCCTGGCCAGCACGGTGCGCGTAAACCGCGTCTGTCTGACTATGGTGTGCAGTTGCGTGAAAAGCAAAAAGTTCGCCGTATGTTCGGTGTTCTGGAGCGTCAGTTCCGTAACTACTATAAAGAAGCAGCTCGTCTGAAAGGCAACACCGGTGAAAACCTGTTGGCTCTGCTGGAAGGTCGTCTTGACAACGTTGTTTACCGTATGGGCTTCGGTGCTACTCGTGCAGAATCACGTCAGCTCGTTAGCCACAAAGCAGTAATGGTAAATGGTCGCGTTGTTAACATCGCTTCTTATCAGGTAACTCCGAATGACGTAGTTAGCATCCGTGAGAAAGCCAAAAAGCAATCTCGCGTGAAGGCCGCTCTGGAGCTGGCTGAACAGCGTGAAAAGCCAACCTGGCTGGAAGTTGATGCTGCTAAGATGGAAGGTGTGTTCAAGCGTAAGCCTGAGCGTACAGATCTGTCTGCGGACATTAACGAACACCTGATCGTCGAGCTTTACTCCAAGTAAGGCTTAGTACCAAAGAGAGGACACAATGCAGGGTTCTGTGACAGAGTTTCTAAAACCGCGCCTGGTAGATATCGAGCAAGTGAGTTCGACGCACGCCAAGGTGACCCTTGAGCCTTTAGAGCGTGGCTTTGGCCATACTCTTGGTAATGCACTGCGCCGTATTCTGCTCTCATCGATGCCGGGTTGCGCGGTGACAGAGGTTGAGATTGATGGTGTACTACATGAGTACAGCACCAAAGAAGGCGTTCAGGAGGATATCCTGGAAATCCTGCTCAACCTGAAAGGGCTGGCGGTGAGAGTTCAAGGTAAAGATGATGTTATTCTTACTCTGAATAAGTCTGGCATTGGCCCTGTGACTGCAGCCGATATCACCCATGATGGTGATGTCGAAATCGTCAAGCCGCAGCATGTGATCTGCCACCTGACCGATGAGAACGCATCTATTAGCATGCGTATCAAAGTTCAGCGCGGTCGCGGTTATGTGCCGGCCTCTGCCCGAATTCATTCGGAAGAAGATGAGCGCCCAATCGGACGTTTGCTGGTCGACGCTTGCTACAGCCCTGTAGAGCGAATTGCCTACAATGTTGAAGCTGCGCGTGTAGAACAGCGCACCGACCTGGATAAGCTGGTCATCGAAATGGAAACCAACGGCACAATCGATCCTGAAGAGGCGATTCGTCGTGCGGCAACCATTCTGGCTGAACAACTTGAAGCTTTCGTTGATTTACGTGATGTACGTCAACCAGAAGTTAAAGAAGAGAAACCAGAATTCGATCCGATCCTGCTGCGCCCTGTTGACGATCTGGAATTGACTGTCCGCTCTGCTAACTGCCTTAAGGCAGAAGCTATCCACTATATCGGTGATCTGGTACAGCGTACCGAAGTTGAGCTGCTCAAAACGCCTAACTTGGGTAAAAAATCTCTTACTGAGATTAAAGACGTGCTGGCTTCCCGTGGTTTGTCTCTGGGCATGCGCCTGGAAAACTGGCCACCGGCAAGCATCGCTGACGAGTAACCGGATCACAGGTTAAGGTTTTACTGAGAAGGATAAGGTCATGCGCCATCGTAAGAGTGGTCGTCAACTGAACCGCAACAGCAGCCATCGCCAGGCTATGTTCCGCAACATGGCAGGTTCACTGGTTCGTCATGAGATCATCAAGACGACTCTGCCTAAAGCGAAAGAGCTGCGTCGCGTAGTTGAGCCGCTGATTACTCTTGCCAAGACTGATAGCGTTGCTAATCGTCGTCTGGCATTCGCCCGCACTCGTGATAACGAGATCGTGGCAAAACTGTTTAATGAATTGGGTCCGCGCTTTGCAGCGCGTACTGGTGGTTACACTCGTATTCTTAAGTGTGGCTTCCGTGCTGGTGATAACGCTCCGATGGCTTACATCGAGCTGGTTGACCGCGCCGAATCTCAAACAGAAGCTGCTGCAGAGTAATCTGTAGTAACGTGAAAAAACCGGGCTTGCCCGGTTTTTTTATATCTGAAATTCCCCTCCGGCATTAATTCATCGTATCTTTGTTGTATCTCTTACCAGCAAGAGCAACATACGTTACTTCATAAAATTGATGAGGAATGATCATGTTTCGTATTGGAGAGTTGGCCAAACTGGCGGACGTTACACCTGATACCATTCGTTATTACGAAAAGCAGCAAATGATGGCTCATGAAGTCAGGACTGAAGGCGGATTCAGACTTTACAGCGAAAGTGATTTACAGCGTTTGAAATTCATCCGTTATGCCAAGCAGTTGGGCTTCACTCTTGAAACGATCCGTGAACTTTTGTCTATCCGAGTTGATCCCGTACATCATACATGCCAGGAATCAAAGAGCATTGTGCAGTCGAGGCTGCTCGAAGTTGAGTCCAAAATTAGAGAATTACAGCATATGAAAAGGTCATTACAAAGACTGAATGATGCCTGCTGTGGCAGCGCTCATAGCAGTGAGTATTGTTCAATTCTCGAGGCGCTTGAGCAAGGTGCGAGGCAGCGAAAAGAATAAATTGCAGTCCGATATGTGCAGGCATAGAATAATGCCGTTATTTTAATCTATCTGGAGTTTTTATGAGTAAGTATCAGCATAAAAAAGGTGCCATCAGGGATAATGCTATCGAGGCTTTGCTGCATGATCCGCTGTTCCGCCAACGAGTTGAGCAGAATAAGAAAGGGAAGGGTAGTTATCAACGAACAGCAAAACATGCAAAACGAGGTAACTGGGAGGCCAGTGGCAAACAAGCAAATTGCTTTTTTACCACTGGCCTTCCTGTTTTAACTAGCGCAATCAGATTCGCTCATTCTGCTGTTTAAGCAGATCGCGGATTTCGCTGAGTAATATTTCTTCTTTGGTTGGTGCCGGTGGCGCTGCAGGTTCTTCTTTTTTCTTACGATTCAGTTGGTTTAGCGCTTTGATTGCCATGAAGATTGCGAACGCAACGATCACGAAGTCAAAAATATTTTGAATAAATACGCCGTAATGCATCACCACTGCCGGAATATCTCCAACTGCGGGTCTTAGCGTTATAGCGAATTGTTTAAAATCAACGCCACCAATCAATAACCCCAGTGGTGGCATAATAATATCTGCGACCAGAGACGAAACGATTTTCCCGAATGCTGCACCAATAATGACACCCACTGCCAAATCAACAACATTTCCGCGCATCGCGAATTCGCGAAATTCTTTTAACATGCTCATTTTTCTCTCCTTGTTCCGGCTGACGTTAATAAGTCTAACAAATGATGACTCGATTGCCATTACATCAGGAAATAAGAATTTATCGCCAATTCAATAGCTTTAATAAGGTTTATCGAGGTTGAAAGTGAAATGGGCAGAAATGTAATCTGCCCAAAAGTGACTACAGGAAGAATGGACTTGGCTGGAACAGGCGTTCTACATCGCTAACAAATTTCTTATCTGTCAGGAACATAATGACATGGTCACCTTGTTCGATGCGTAAATTGTCATTTGCGATCATAACGTCATTACCACGAACGACTGCACCGATAATCGTCCCTGGTGGAAGCTTTATCTCATCAATAGAGCGTCCTACTACACGTGAAGTACTCTCATCACCGTGAGCAACGGCTTCAATCGCTTCGGCTACACCACGGCGCAAAGATGAAACGCTCACGATATCAGCTTTCCGCACGTGCCCCAGAAGTGCCGAAATGGTGGCTTGTTGCGGTGAAATTGCAATATCAATTACACTGCCCTGCACAAGGTCCACATAAGCTTTACGTTGAATAAGAACCATAACTTTTTTGGCTCCCATACGTTTAGCCAACATAGCAGACATAATATTTGCTTCATCATCGTTGGTGACGGCGATAAACAAATCTACCTGCTCAATATGCTCTTCAGCCAGCAGCTCCTGATCGGAAGCATCGCCATAAAATACGATGGTATTTTGCAGCATTTCCGCAAGTTCGGCTGCGCGCTGAGGATCGCGTTCAATAAGCTTAACGCTGTAATCTTTTTCAAGGCGTTGCGCCAGACCTGCGCCAATATTGCCGCCACCAACGAGCATGATGCGCTTATACGGTTTTTCCAGACGCTGTAGTTCACTCATTACCGCTCGAATATGCTGAGATGCGGCAATGAAGAAGACTTCATCCCCAGCTTCAACGATGGTTGAACCTTGCGGGCGAATAGGTCGGTCGTGACGGAAAATAGCGGCGACACGAGTTTCGATATGCGGCATATGTTCACGCATTGTCGAAAGGGCATTCCCTACTAATGGACCACCATAATAGGCTTTCACTACCGCAAGACTGACTTTCCCTTCTGCGAAATTCACGACCTGAAGCGCACCAGGATACTCAATCAGACGATAAATATTGTCGATAACTAATTGTTCTGGCGCGATAAGATGGTCTATTGGTACAGCTTCAGCGTTAAACAAACGCTCGGCGTCACGCACGTAATCTGGCGCACGGATACGCGCAATTCGGTTTGGTGTGTTAAACAACGAATACGCCACCTGGCAGGCGATCATATTCGTTTCATCAGAACTGGTAACAGCAACCAGCATATCGGCATCGTCAGCACCTGCTTCACGTAAAACACGTGGATGCGAGCCGTGCCCCTGCACAACACGTAAATCGAACTTATCCTGCAAGCTGCGTAGGCGGTCCTGATTAGTATCAACAACGGTAATATCGTTGTTCTCACCAACCAGGTTTTCTGCCAGAGTGCCGCCAACCTGGCCAGCACCGAGAATTATTATTTTCATTTTTTATAGCTTCATGGGTGATGAAACCTAAGACTCAGCAAACTGAATCAGCTCTTAATTAGCTTAGCGTAAAAGAAGCCGTCACCGTCTTCCTGGGAAGGTAGATTCTGGATCCCCGGCTTTTCAGTTGTACCCGTTTCAACCAGTTTTGCTTCTGGATGCAGAGCAAGGAACGCGGCGACTTGCTGGCAATTCTCTTCCGGCAGGATAGAGCAGGTCGCGTAGACCAGTGTTCCACCTGTTTTCAATTTTGGCCAGATAGCTTCAAGAATCTCTTTTTGCAGCGCGGCTAATTCAGCGATGTCACGGTCACGACGCAGCCATTTGATATCTGGATGGCGCCGAATAACCCCTGTTGCTGAACATGGAGCATCAAGAAGAATACGATCAAATTGCTGGTTGCCACACCACTGCTCAGGGTAACGACCATCGCCTTTTTTCACATCAGCGGTCATTCCCAAACGTTGTAGATTTTCGTGGACTCGTTTCAGGCGCTGTTCATCAATGTCTACTGCCATGACATGCGCTTTTGGAGCAGCTTCCAGAATATGTGTCGTTTTTCCGCCCGGTGCCGCACACAAATCCAGGATCGTATCGCCGTTTTGCGGATCAAGTAGATCAACACAACCCTGAGCCGAAGCATCCTGAACAGTAACACAGCCCTCTTCAAATCCAGGCAGTGCATGCACTGGAGCTGGAGCCTCCAGACGCACAGCGTCGCGATATTGCGGGTGAGCATGACCTTCAAGACCTTTTTCAGCCAGTAATGCCATCCACTCTTCACGCGTTTGATGCTGACGGTTCACGCGTAGCCACATTGGTGGACGCTGATTGTTAGCCTCAATGATGGATTGCCACTGATTGGGGTAAGCTTTTTTCAAACGTTGCAGCAACCAGGAAGGATGTAAAAAACGACTTTCGTGTTTAGCCGCTTCCGCCATTAATTCTGCTTGCTGCCTTTGGAACTGGCGCAGAACGCCATTAATCAGACCTTTCAGCGACTGGCGTTTAATTGCCATTGCGCCTTCAACTGTTTCTGCCAGAGCGGCATGGGCAGGAATTCGGGTATAAAGCAGCTGATAAAAACCCACCATAATCAGATAGTGGATGGTGCGTTGCTTGCCGGTCATTGGACGGGACATCAATTTGCCAATCAGCCATTCTAGCTGTGGCAAGGTGCGTATTACACCAAAGCAAAGTTCTTGTAGTAAGGCTCTATCTTTGTCAGAGACTTTTTGTTGCATGGCTGGTAGGACATTGCTGAGCGACTGTCCCTGTTCCACAACTTGTTCAATCGTCTGTGCGGCCATACTGCGAAGATTTAGTGTTTTTTTCATAACAACGCTCTGGTTTTCCGGCGCTTAAAAACAAAAATGCCCAGGTGTATGACCTGGGCGCAAAGAATTTCTTTTATCAGGCGAGAAGCGCGCCTGGCTTAAACCATTCACTGCGAGAGTTCAGAAGATCCTGAGCGCTCATTGCTTTTTTACCTGCAGGTTGAAGCGATTCCAGACTTAAAATTCCTTCAGCTGTTGCCACCTGAATACCCTGCTTATTGGCTTCGATGATTGTTCCAGGAGTTGCTTTAGCGGGCTGGTTAATCACGGATGCTTGCCAGATTTTGACAGGTTGACCGTCAATTTCCAGCCAACTCATTGGCCACGGGTTAAATGCACGGATATTGCGCTCGAGCTGTGCCGCAGAAAGTGACCAATCGACGCGGGCCTCTTCCTTGCTGAGCTTTTCAGCGTAAGTCACTAATTCTTCATTCTGAGTTTCAGGTTTTGCAGTGCCTGCTGCTAACTGGCTTAATGTTTCCAGTAATCCCTGAGGACCAAGATCTGCCAGTTTATCGTACAACGTTGCACTGGTATCTGTCGCTTCAATCGGGCATGCGAGTTTAACCAGTATATCGCCAGTATCCAGACCAACATCCATCTGCATGATGGTTACGCCAGTTTCAGCATCACCTGCCCATAACGAACGCTGGATAGGTGCCGCACCGCGCCAGCGTGGCAGCAGTGACCCGTGCACATTAATGCAACCCAGGCGAGGCATATCAAGTACTGCTTTTGGCAGAATCAAACCGTAAGCCACGACAACCATCACATCGGCATCCAGGTTGGAAACCAATTCCTGATTTTCAGCAGGGCGCAATGACGCAGGTTGAAAAATGGGGATACTCTTTTCCGTCGCCAACACTTTGACCGGACTCGGCATCAGCTTTTTACCACGTCCAGCGGGCCTGTCGGGTTGTGTAAATACGCCAACAACCTGGTGCTGAGAAGACAACAGCGCGTCTAGATGACGCGCTGCGAAGTCAGGTGTGCCAGCGAAAATAATACGTAGTGAATCAGACACATTATTCCCTTTTGTGATGGATTACGCGCTCTTATTCAGGCGAGCCATTTTTTCCAGTTTCTGACGAATACGCTGACGTTTCAACGGCGAAAGATAATCGACGAAAAGTTTACCAACCAGGTGATCCATCTCGTGCTGGATACAGATAGCCAGCAGGCCATCAGCTTCGAGTTCGTACGGCTTACCTTCACGATCGAGCGCGCGGATTTTGACTTTTTCCGCACGTGGAACCAACGCACGTTGTTCAGGAATAGACAGACAACCTTCTTCGATACCTGTTTCACCGCTTTTTTCCAGCAGTTCAGGGTTAATCAACACCAGGCGTTCATCGCGATTCTCGGAAACATCAATCACGATAATACGTTGATGGATATCCACCTGCGTTGCTGCCAGGCCAATACCTTCCTCTGCGTACATTGTCTCGAACATGTCATCGACAATCCGCTGAATCTCCGCATTCACCTCTTTAACCGGCGTCGCAACAGTGCGAAGGCGCTCGTCCGGAAAATGTAATACCTGCAAAACTGACATAAATATCCAGAGCTGTGTTCAATTGATAGAAAGATTATTACCTCTATTCTAGACATTTCCCCGCCTGATTGACAGCATCAGTGACCAATCGCAAGGATTGCTTTTATAGCTTATGGCAGGGGGAAGTTATGCCAACAACAGAGATTTGGTTACGCCTTATGGCTGTTCAAAGCTTGAGTGGCGATAAGCTATTAAAAATTGCCCATTTCTTAATGAGTGAGCCGGAGTATTCGGCATTCTCGCTGGCTAAAGCGGGGTTGTCTGCTCCACAGATATCTCAGTTTCTGGCACTCAGTAATAAAGAGCTGGAAGCATCATTCAGTTGGCTTGAACAACCTAATCATCATCTCCTGACCGCAGATGACCCAGCATATCCCGAGCAACTACGAGCAATAGACTGTTACCCCGCAGCGCTATTTGTCGCGGGTGATGTGGCGCTTCTTTCCAGTAATCAGCTTGCTGTAGTGGGTAATCGTGGCCTTACTCTTTACGGCGAACGTTGGTGCCGGATGTTTTGTGAGCCACTCGCTACAGCTGGATTAACAATAACCAGTGGCCTGGCTTTGGGTATTGACGCGGTAGCACACCGCGCAGCACTCAATGTTCATGGGAAAACCGTCGCGGTATTGGGAAACGGTCTGGCAGATATCTACCCCAAACGACATAAGCAGTTGGGTCAGCAGATCATTGCTGAAGGGGGAGCGGTAATATCTGAGTTTCCACTTGCGACCTCGCCGTATCCCGGTAACTTCCCTCGCAGAAATCGCATCATTAGTGGTCTAAGCCGGGCAGTATTTGTTGTGGAGGCGAGTGAGCGCAGCGGTTCGTTGGTGACAGCGCGTTATGCCCTCGAACAAGGCCGTGAATTGTTTGCGTTACCTGGGGCCGTGGGAAGCCCGGGGAGCGAAGGCCCGCATTGGTTGATTAAGCAGGGGGCAACTCTTGTGAGCCATCCTTCAGATATTCTCGAGTATCTCGAAAACGAACTGCAATGGCTTCCGTCACCTCACAACGCATTAATATATTCACACAATGAAGGGGATCGCACATTGCCATTTCCTGAGCTGTTGGCTAACGTAGGAGATGAGGTTACACCTGTTGACGTCGTCGCTGAACGTGCCGGCCAACCTGTGCCAGTTACGGTAGCCCAGCTACTCGAACTGGAGTTAGCAGGATGGATCGCAGCTGTACCCGGCGGCTATGTCCGATTGAGGAGGGCATGCCATGTTCGACGTACTAATGTACTTATTTGAAACCTACATCCACAACGAAGTGGAAATGCGAGTTGATCAAGATAAATTGACGCGTGATCTCGCCGATGCTGGTTTTGATCACGAAGACATTTATAACGCTCTTGTATGGCTTGAAAAGCTGGCGGACTATCAAGATGGTCTGACTGAACCCATGCAACTGGCCGCTGATCCTCTTTCTATGCGTATGTATACCGCAGAAGAATGCCAGCGACTTGATGCAACTTGTCGGGGGTTTTTACTGTTCCTGGAACAGATTCAGGTGCTGAACCTCGAAACCCGTGAAATGGTCATTGAACGAGTATTGGCGCTAGACACCGCTGAGTTTGAGCTGGAAGACTTAAAGTGGGTGGTGCTAATGGTACTGTTCAATATTCCGGGTTGTGAAAACGCATATCAACAAATGGAAGAATTACTCTTCGAAGTAAATGAAGGTATGCTGCACTAAATTAAAGTCGCAGCATGAGATGTTATGACCAAATCAGCACTGTTCACTGTGCCTAAAAATGAACCCTGTCCTCAATGCGGGGCAGGGTTAGTGATTCGTTCCGGTAAACATGGCCCTTTTCTTGGCTGTTCTCATTACCCGGAATGCGATTATGTGCGTCCGCTAAAAAACCAGGCTGACGGCCATATAGTTAAAGTACTGGAAGGCCAGCTCTGCCCGTTATGCCAGGAGAACCTTGTTCTACGCCAGGGGCGTTTTGGTATGTTCATTGGTTGTAGCAACTATCCTTCCTGCGAGCACACGGAAGTTATCGACAAACCAGATGAAACGGCAATCAATTGTCCCCAGTGCCAGCAGGGTAAATTAGTCCAGCGCCGTTCCCGATTTGGCAAAACATTTTGGTCTTGTGATAGCTACCCGACATGTCAGTTTGTTATCAACAGCAAACCGGTAGCGGGCGAATGCCCTGCATGTCACTATCCTTTACTTATCGAAAAGAAAACCGCACAGGGCTTAAAACATCTTTGTGCCAGTAAACAATGTGGAAAGCCGGTAACGGCGGAATAAAAGCTTGTGAAGACAAACCTGCAAAAAGAGCAACTCGTAGAGATCGTTGCCGCCTTAAAAGAACAACAAGTCATCGCTTATCCAACCGAAGCTGTATTCGGTGTCGGTTGTGATCCTGACAGTGAATTAGCCGTTACGCGTTTGCTTGAGTTAAAACATCGCCCTGTCGACAAAGGCCTGATTCTGATTGCTGCGAATTTCGAGCAACTTGTTCCTTATATAGATAGTTCCGCACTTTCGCAAAAGCAGCGAGACGATGTGTTTTCTTGCTGGCCAGGACCTGTGACTTTTGTTTTTCCTGCACTTCCTTCAACGCCGCGCTGGCTGACAGGGCGGTTTGAATCCCTGGCTGTGAGAGTCACGGACCATCCTTTAGTCCGCGATTTATGCGAGGCGTTTGGCAAACCTTTGGTTTCCACCAGTGCCAATTTATCCGGCCTGCCTCCGTGTCGCACTGCTGATGAAGTGTCGCTGCAATTTGGCGATAGCTTCCCGGTATTGCGTGGTGATACCGGAGGCCGCCAGAATCCTTCTGAAATTCGTGACGCTTTGACCGGCCAACTTTTCCGCCAGGGGTAATTTAATTAATGGAAACCTTTGCCGTTTTTGGTAACCCAATTCAGCACAGCAAATCACCGCAAATACACAAGATGTTTGCTGAGCAACTAACTATCGAGCATTCATATGGCCGTGTGTTGGCACCTGTTGATGCTTTTATTGAAACACTGGAGCAATTTTTCCAGGCTGGCGGCAAAGGCATCAACATTACCGTTCCTTTTAAGGAGCAGGCATTCGCTCGGGCAGATGAACTGACTGAACGTGCAGCATTAGCCGGAGCGGTGAATACTCTCAAACGGCTGGACGATGGCCGCCTGTTGGGGGACAACACTGACGGTATTGGGTTGTTAACCGACCTTGAACGGTTGTCCTTCATTAAACCGAGGCAGCGTATTTTGTTGTTAGGTGCTGGTGGCGCGGCAAGAGGGGTGTTATTGCCATTGCTTTCGCTTGATTGCGCAGTAACGATAGTTAACCGAACTCTTTCCCGAGCACAAGAACTCGCGCAGCTATTTAGCCACACCGGCAGCGTTAAGGCGTTGGCGCAGTGTGACCTCGATGGTCATGAATTTGATCTCATTATCAATGCGACTTCGAGCGGAATCGCCGGTGACATTCCAGCGATTCCGGCGTCTCTGCTTTCGCACAACGTTTATTGCTACGACATGTTCTACCAAAAAGGTGAAACACCCTTCCTGCTTTGGTGCAAACAACACGGTGTTCAGCACTACGCTGACGGTTTGGGAATGCTGGTTGGGCAAGCTGCCCATGCATTTTTACTGTGGCATGGAAGATTACCTGAAATCGCACCCGTAATAGAGAAGCTAAAACAGGAAATGTCGCAGTGAACCAGGCGATCCAGTTTCCCGATCGTGAATGGTGGGACGATCAGCTCCAGGCGATATGCTTTCCAGCGGTAGTAAATGGGTTTCAAGTGATGTGTGGCATTTCCGGGAAGATTATCGCCAGCCGTTATGGTGGCGATAATAAGGAATCATGGCTCGAGCACTTTCGTCTTCATCGTCTGGACCTGGAAGAAGAAGCTGAGGCTATGATTGCCGAAGGCGAAGATGACGATCAAGGCTGGGTATGGCTTTCCTGAGCGAGGTATTCATCTTTCCATCGTACGTAGTTATTGGCTGAGTATTTTAAGCCTTCCCGTTCTTCTGGTGTGAGCGGGCGAATCTGTTTAATCGGACTGCCCAAATAAAGGTAGCCACTTTCAAGTCGCTTGTGTTGTGGCACCAGACTTCCCGCACCAATCATTACGTCATCTTCTATTACTACACCATCCAGCAAAATCGACCCCATACCGACAAGCACGCGATTGCCAATAGTGCAGCCATGCAGCATGACCTTGTGTCCAACAGTTACATCTTCGCCGACAACTAGTGGATTGCCTTCAGGGTTGTAGGCGGATTTATGCGTGACGTGTAGAACACTGCCATCCTGAATATTGCTACGAGCACCAATAGCGACATAGTTAACGTCACCACGAATGGCGACTAGCGGCCAGATACTCACATCATCGGCAAGACGTACATCGCCAATTACTACACTTGAACTATCAAGCATCACTCGTTGGCCGACTTTAGGGTAAGTTTTTTGAAAAGGTCGTAATACTGTGGACATAAACACCTCTGGAAGTTCTCTTCGTAGATAGACTGTGGCTGCTTTCTTAACCGATGGCAAGGAGGGAAACCGTCAAAAACAGGGCAGATCGAACACGATCGCAGCGAAAAGGGCGAAAACTAATCAGTCAGTTGAAAAGATCGAAAAAAGGGTTGTGCAATAAAAAGAGA
>NZ_JMPI01000063.1 GCF_000735355.1 Buttiauxella agrestis ATCC 33320 | reverse complement strand
AAAGGATGGCCTTTTTGTTATGGACTTTTGTCAGGAAAATAAGGCCACTATTGTGGCCTTTATCTTTGAATATCAATGAATAACCTGCGACAAGAAAGCTCTGGTGCGCTCTGACTTCGGATGTGCAAAGAACTCATCGGGGGGCGCTTGTTCAACAATTTCCCCTCGATCCATAAAGATAACTCTATCAGCTACCGTTCGTGCAAAGCCCATTTCGTGCGTTACACACAACATCGTCATGCCAGATTCTGCCAGGCCAATCATCGTATCAAGCACTTCTTTAACCATCTCAGGATCGAGTGCAGAAGTGGGTTCATCAAACAGCATGATCTTGGGCTTCATACATAACGAGCGAGCAATCGCCACGCGCTGCTGTTGCCCACCAGAGATTTGTCCTGGGAATTTATGCGCGTGCTCGGCAATTCGCACGCGTTCCAGGTAATGCATTGCGAGTGCTTCGGCCTCTTTCTTGGGCATTTTGCGCACCCAAATCGGGGCAAGCGTGCAGTTTTGCAGTACGGTCAGATGTGGGAAAAGGTTAAAGTGCTGAAATACCATGCCAACCTCAGTCCGCACTTTCTCAATATTGCGCAAATCATCATTCAGCTCGGTTCCATCAACGACAATACGCCCTTGTTGATGCTCTTCCAGGTGGTTTATACAACGAATTGTTGTTGATTTACCTGAACCGGAAGGGCCGCATAGAACAATACGTTCACCTTGTTTGACCTTCAGATTAATATCTTTCAGTACGTGAAATTGCCCGTACCACTTATTAACATTCTCCAGCATGATCATCGCATCAGCGGGTTGCATAGTCATTTGGCTCATTTATTCATCCTCAGTGCGGTGCTCTTCCGGTGTTAAAACGTTTTTCAAGATGCTGGCTGTAGCGCGACATACTGAAGCAGAAAATCCAGTAGATAAGCGCGGCAAAAACATATCCTTCGGTCGACATGCCTAGCCAGGCGGGATCAACCGTGGCTTGTTGCACGCTACTGAAGAGATCAAACAAGCCAATAATGATCACCAGACTGGTGTCTTTGAATAGGGCGATAATGGTATTAACCAGGCCTGGAATGACCATTTTTAGGGCTTGAGGTAAGATAACCAGCCCCTGTGTTTTCCAGTATCCTAGCGCCAGAGATTCCGCCGCTTCATACTGCCCTTTTGGTAGCGCCTGTAAGCCGCCACGTACGACTTCTGCCACATAGGCCGACTGGAACAAAATCACGCCAACCAATGCGCGGATCAATTTATCAATGCTTGTCCCTTCGGATAGAAATAACGGCAGCATGACGGATGACATAAACAATACGGTGATTAGCGGCACACCGCGCCAGAATTCAATAAACACCACCGACAAAATTCTGACGACAGGCATTGTTGAACGGCGGCCTAATGCCAATAAGATCCCCAGCGGCAATGCTCCGGCGATCCCAACGGATGCAATGATTAACGTTAAAGTTAACCCTCCCCACTGACGTGTTTCGACACGATCCAACCCTAAAAACCCACCGTACAATAAACCCCAAACAACTAATGGATAGACGACAGCCCACACCGCGATATAACGCCCCCGGCGCGGCATCGCATTCCAGAACATAGGAATGATGGAAGCCAGGCCAATCAAAAGCGCCAGGTTGATACGCCAGCGTTGATCATGAGGATAAAGTCCGTACATAAATTGCCCAAAACGTGCATGGATAAACACCCAACAAGCACCTTCTTTGGTGCAATCAGCACGGCTATCACCTATCCAGTTCGCCTGGAAAATCGTCCAGTTTAGCAATGGCGGGATCAGCTCCCACATCATCCACAAACAGAAAATAGTCAGTAAGCTATTAGACCAGCTTGAAAAGAGATTCTTGCGTGCCCACTGCACAGCTCCGGACCGAACAGCTTTTGGGCGCGTGTGATGTGACATCAATACTTTTGTCATCGTGGTTCCTTAGCGCTCAATCAGGGCTATTCGCCGATTATAGATATTCATCAAGAGTGATATTGTCAGGCTGATAATCAGATATACCGACATCGTTATGGCAATAGTTTCAATGGCTTGACCCGTCTGATTCAGCACCGTTCCGGCAAATAAAGAAACCATATCCGGATAGCCAATAGCGGCCGCCAGAGAGGAGTTTTTCACGATATTGAGATACTGACTGGTAAGCGGTGGAATGATGACGCGCATTGCCTGAGGAATGATGACCTGGCGCAATGTGACCGGGTTAGGTATGCCTAATGAGCGCGCCGCTTCGTGCTGGCCATAAGGAACTGACTGGATTCCGGCACGAATAATTTCGGCAATAAAAGCGGAGGTATAAACCGACAATGCGAGAGTTAATGCCGCAAGCTCAGGAATAAGCACCATACCTCCGCGGAAGTTGAACCCACGTAAAGCTGGGACATCCCAGTGCAGTGCCGCGCCGAAAACCCATTGAGCAGCAATCGGCAGCAATATCAATAAACACAAAGCAAAGGGCCATGTACGGCGCAATTGCCCAGTTTTTATCTGGTGCATTTTGTTGTAGCGAAACAGGCCCGCAGAAATGATCAATGCAGCCGCAATAGCAGCAATAAAGGCCAGTATTCCTTCACCTATTTGCGGAGAAGGGATGTAAAGCCCACGGTTGCTCAGAAAGAGAAGATCAAAGGCATTAACCGCCTGACGGGGGCCGGGTAAGTTGCGCAGTACTGCAAAATACCAGAAGAAAATCTGCAATAAAGGAGGGATATTGCGGAACGTCTCGATATAAAAAGTAGAAAGTTTGCGTAGAAGCCAGTTATCGGAAAGACGGGCTAAACCGAGGAAGAAGCCGATAAATGAAGCAAACACGATGCATAACGCAGAAACCAAAAGGGTATTCAGCAGGCCGACCACAAACACCCGGCCATAAGTATCACCCTGCTCATAATCAATGAGATGCTGGACAATACCGAAGCCTGCGCTGCGATCCAGGAATGCAAAACCGGAGGTAATGCCACGATTGCTAAGGTTGGTGACGGTGTTGTGTATCAGGTAAATGGCAATGCCAGCGACTATGATGACCGCAATAATCTGATACAGCCACGCACGAACCGCAGGATTTGAAAAGGAGATATCTCCTTTTAGGAGTGGGCGGCGATGGGACATAAGCGAACCTCAATAACATGAACTCAAACCCTGGGCACTACCGCGGCAGTGCCCATTTTGACGTCTCGCTTAGCGAACCGGTGGTGCGTACTGAATGCCACCTTTATTCCACAGATTATTTTGCCCGCGCTTAATCTTTAGTGGGCTATCAGAACCCACGTTATGCTCAAAGATTTCAGCGTAGTTACCCACTTGCTTAACGATGTTATAAGCCCATTTGTTATCGAGCTTGAGGTCTTTACCGAAATCGCCTTCTTTGCCTAACAGATGCGCCATATCGGGTGTTGTCGGGTTAGCGGCCATCTGGTCGACGTTTTTCGAGTCAACGCCCATTTCTTCGGCATTCAGCATAGCGAACAGCGTCCAGCGTACGATGGAGAACCAATCTTCATCACCGCGACGAACTACCGGGCCAAGAGGTTCTTTGGAGATGACTTCAGGAAGAACGAGCCACTCGCCTGGCGTACTCAATTTGATACGGAGGGCGTAAAGCTGAGACTGATCAGAAGCCAGCGTATCGCAACGGCCTGATTCTAGCGCTTTGGCTGATTCATCAGAACGGTCGAAGGTCACTGGGGTGTACTTCATGTTGTTGGCTTTGAAGTAGTCAGCCACGTTCAACTCAGTGTCTGTCCCAGCCTGAATACAAACTGTTGCGCCATCCAGCTCTTTCGCACTCTTCAGACCTGCTTTGTTGTGCGTCAGGAAGCCGATACCATCGTAATAAGTGACGCCAGTAAACATCATGCCCATGCCAGCATCACGAGAGGACGTCCAGGTGGTATTACGCGACAGAATGTCCACTTCGCCAGACTGGAGGGCGGTGAAACGCTCTTTTGCTGTCAGCGGGGTGTATTTAACTTTCGAGGCATCCCCAAATACCGCAGCAGCAACACCGCGACAAACGTCTACATCAATGCCGGTAAACTTCCCGTTGGCATCAGCATAGGAAAAACCTGGCAGGCCATCGCTAATCCCGCATTGCACAAAACCTTTCTTTTTTACCGCTTCAAACGTGGTCCCTGCGTGAGCATGGCCGACGATTGCGAATAATGCACCGGCTGCGACCAGAGTGGAGAGTAGCGTCTTTTTCATAATGCATCCTGTGTGGCGAAATTATCGTTATAAGTATTGGCGCTTGCGTGGCGCCGTTTTCCTGTCTGTGGCATCTGCCAGTCTTGTTAAAGCAAAGGGAGTGCCAAGATTGCGAGTCGCGGTATGCGTGTACCACGCGTCGCAGTTAGCTGAGTGTAGACAGGAAAAATCGCTCGTAGCGCCCTGAAACGGTGCAAAAATGAAACCTACGCCACATTTCAGCACAAAAAAGTTTCAGTTTTAGATCATATGAAAAGAAGTAGTTTCTGACGTTAATATTAGCTTGGGTGCTATTAATGCTGGGGTGTGAGAAGCATCACGGCTCTTGATGCAACAAAACAAAAAAGCACGAAACTGAGTGATTCGTTTCACGCTAAAAGGGCTGCAGGGGCGACCTAAAAAGGAAGGGGGTATCTTTGCTTGCACTTAAAAGATGCAGAGGGATTTTCTCAATAAAAAAGCGCGCCCTGATTGGGCGCGCTTTTTGTAATTCGAACGGAATGCTTATTTAGTTAATGCAACGATACCAAGCGTTAAGCCTGCAATCGCAGCGGCACCACCGGCGATTGCGCCTGCGGTTTCCCAGTTATCCTGAGTCGTCCCTTTCATGCAGGTATTGGTGTGCACCAGGCGACCCTGATCATCATAAACAGGCACGCAAGGTGACTCGGTTGCACAACCTGCCAGAAGTGTTGAAAGCAACGCAGCAGCAATTAGCTTTTTCATTTGGAACCTCATTGAAGCAAACCCCGGTGAGGGATAACTCGCGCTGTGGGCTACGGGAAATCTACAAACCTGAACCGGCGTGAATATGGTGATTTTATCACCGTCATCACCCTTGCGAGAGAAGGGAATAATTGCAATTCATGTGCTGTGTAAACAAAGTGGAGAGAAGGGGGCAAAAGCAAATAAATGTGGAGAGAAAATGAATTTGAGCATTTTCGGATTTTAATCCGGCATAGCAAAGTAAAGTTATCGTGGTTCACACAGTGCTTCTCAAGGCGTGCCTATAATTCAACAGGCAACGCTTCCAGCCATGCTCGTTCTTGCACCAGCAGCAACCACTTTTCAGATTTAAAAGTGACCATTTCCTCAGGAAGCGTTCAGTGTGTCACAACTATTTAAAAGGGTGCTCACCCATAATGGTAACCTTTTAAATCATATGGTTAACTGAGGGAGTCGGTGCATGCACCGACTCGTTTAAAACATGGACAATTTTAAGGACAAGAATATGCCAACTGTCATTGAAAAAGCATTGGACTACATTGGCGGTATGAATACATCCGCATCAACGCCAGATTCTATGGACGAAAGTACAACTAAAGGAATTTTTAAGTATCTGAAAGAGTTGGGCGTACCGGTTAGTGCTGCCGATGTGACGGCTCGCGGTGATCAGGAGGGATGGAATACTGAGTTCACGAAAAAGGTGGCCGGTTGGGCTGAAAAAGTTGAGTCCGAAAATCGTATTGTTATTAAAAACCCTGAATACTTTTCTTCCTATATGCGGGAAGAACTCAGAGCGCTAGTGTGAGTTTCTACACACGCGCATCACCAAAATTAAAAAAGGCGCTTCCCCATGCCGAGTAGCGCCTTTTTAAACAACAACTTAACTGATTAATATCAGTTCATGCCGTATTTTTTCAATTTCTTACGCAGCGTGCCACGGTTGATGCCCATCATCAGGGCAGCGCGGGTTTGGTTGCCACGGGTGTATTGCATCACCATGTCCAACAATGGCTGCTCTACTTCAGCCAATACCAGCTCATACAGATCACTAACATCTTGACCATTCAGTTGAGCAAAATAGTTCTTCAGTGCCTGTTTCACGGAGTCACGCAGAGGTTTTTGGGTAACCTGATCCTGTGAGTTAACGGTTGAAACGGTTAGTACGTCAGAATTTACGCGTTGTTCGAACATAGTTCTGTCAGCTCTTTATTTCTAATTACGCAAGATTTTCGAAGTATGCCTCCAACGCCTCAAGCTGTTCGCTTGCATCCTCAATGGCGTTGAATGTGCGCCGAAACTGGTCATTTGGAGCGTGTTCCTGTAGGTACCAGGAAACGTGTTTGCGAGCAATCCGGTATCCCTTTGCATGACCATAAAAGTCATGAAGTTCGCGAATATGCCCGCAAAGTAAGCGCTTCACCTCTGCCAGAGGCAGGGGAGGAAGCAGCTCTCCAGTGTCCAGATAATACTGGATTTCCCGAAAGATCCAGGGTCTTCCCTGAGCTGCACGTCCTATCATAAGAGCATCAGCCCCTGTGTAGTCGAGCACAGCTCTGGCTTTAAGCGGGTCAGTAATGTCACCATTCGCGATTACCGGAATGGAAACTTTCTGCTTAACTGCCCGAATGCTGTCGTATTCAGCATCTCCCTGAAATAAACAGGCGCGGGTGCGTCCATGAATTGTCAGAGCCTGAATGCCACAGTCTTCAGCCAGTTGGGCAATCTCTTCACAGTTACGGTGCGCCGTATCCCAGCCTGTGCGAATCTTCAACGTCACAGGTACATCAACTGCGTTAATTACCGTCGTCAGGATAGACTTCACCAGACTTGGGTATTGCAGCAGAGCGGAACCCGCGAGCTTGCGATTCACTTTTTTCGCTGGGCATCCCATATTGATATCAATAATCTGGGCGCCATTAGCCACGTTAATGCGTGCGGCCTCTGCCATCTCATCAGGATCACTACCGGCAATTTGCACGGTGCGAATACCTGGTTCATTCACGTGCACCATCCGTAAACGTGATTTGTCGCTCGCCCAAACTTCTGGGTTAGATGACATCATCTCCGAAACAGTAAGCCCCGCCCCCATCTCGTAACACAGCGTCCTGAATGGTCTGTCGGTAATGCCAGCCATCGGTGCTGCAATCAGTCGATTCCTGAGCTGGTGGTGTCCAATGCGCATGAGTTAAGAAATGACCATACTTGCCTGCAAGGCGGCGTATATTACGCATTTTTAGCCTGAGATGAAAGGCCAAACTTTGAACAATCAGCTGTCGTAGATCAATGAATCCGCATATGGAATAACAGACAAAACAAATTAATTATAATTATCAGTAAGTTAATTTGATTTGGTTTATTTATGCTCTTTTTGATTTTTGTGAAACCGGGAGGCAATCTTCACCAATTTTGACCGCTATCACCCTATAAACTGCTGCTTTGTTCACCAATTTATGCATTTTTATGTGAGTGAAATCTCGTTTTTTTGCACGAAAACGCTAACGTCAGGCGGGAGAAAAGTAAATGAAAACGGGGTAAAAAACCCCGTTAATAGACTATCTATTCAACAACTACGCGGCCATGTAAAGGCTGTACAGGGCGGTTATTATCATGATGCATCACTGAGGTGAATTGTTTCAGTTGTTGCTCAGACAGCGTCACAGGGTGTTTCATCACCAGCCAACGGACACCTTCTGAACACGGCGGCGTTGTCAGCGATCCACTGAAACGATAGTGGCTCAAGTCAGAGGGTAACAGTTTGTTGATATCGATTTTCTGGGTGAGTTGGCTAGACTCTTCTGCCTTCGCTGGCATCGCCTGCCAAAGCTTACTCAATTCGCTGTTTGCCGCTCCGGTTTCGAACATGACTGCAACCACAGCGAGTTCCCCGTCGGCATTCTTGTGCACCAGATGCATTTCCATATCGTAATGTTTGCCATGAAGCGTGTTCTCGCTTGGCGCATGGAAATGGAGCTGCTGGAGCTGGAAAGAGACGCCATCAATCATCACGCTATCTTTCGCATTGGCTGTAAAACCTGCCTGCACCGTATGACCGTTGTTAATGATGGTGGCCGGAGAGTCAACGTAGCGGGTTTTAAGCGGGTTAACGTGCGCTTTAAGCGTATTGTCGATATCAATTGGTGATTGATTCATACCCTGCTTGCACATTTGGTTCTCTGGGCTGATTTCGCTCCAGTGCTCTGGCGAACCTTCACCTTCATAACTCCAGTGAGAGGCCATTGCTAAAGCGGGCAGCATTCCCATTGTGAGAACTGCCAGAGTGCGCAAAGTGGTTTTCATTAATTCATTCCCTGATAAATTTTACTAAATAACGTCGTTTAACTGACACATTTGAAACGGCGCATTATAAAACTCGGCTTTCAGAAGGCAGGGGCAAAAATGGCGGGGGCGTTACATTTAGGAATAAGTCAGCAGCAAAAGTGGCCAATTGGCCACTTTTAAGAGGACTTAGCGTTTGAAGCCGGTAATTCGGCACCATTCTTCTTTTTCAGCAACAGGGTCGAGAGTGAATTTATCCTGATACGCTTCGCAGACACTTTCAGCCTGGCTTGCCAGAACTCCAGAAAGCCCAAGGAAACCGCCCTGAACCGGGAGCACGCTGATTAATGGTGCTAACTCACGTAATGGCCCTGCCAGGATGTTAGCGACCACTACGTCGGCGCTCATGGCTTCTGGTTGGTCCTTCGGCAGATACAGTTCCAGACGCTCAGAAACACCGTTGCGTTCCGCATTGTCACGGCTGGCTTGAATCGCTTGTGGATCGATGTCGATACCAATCGCATGCGCTGCACCCAATTTCAGTGCTGCGATGGCAAGAATGCCGGAGCCACAACCGAAATCAATCACGGTTTTGCCTGCTAAATCTAAGCTATCAAGCCACTCAAGGCACAACGACGTTGTTGGGTGCGTGCCTGTACCGAACGCCAGACCTGGGTCGAGCATGACATTTACAGCGTTGGCATCGGGCACATCACGCCAGCTTGGGCAAATCCACAGGCGCTGGCCAAAACGCATTGGGTGGAAGTTATCCATCCATTCACGTTCCCAGTCTTTGTCTTCGATTTGCTCGATTTTATGGTGGAAACCAACGCTCAGCAGTGGGCAGCTTTCGAGAATGGCGACCACTTCGTTCATGTCAGCTTCAGCGTCGTACAAACCGATCACATCGGTATCGCCCCATAAACGGGTTTCGCCAGGTAATGGCTCGAATACTGGTGTGTCATGGGTATCCTGAAAGGTCACGGATACTGCGCCGCTTTCGATCAGTGCATCGCCGAGCTCTTCAGCGGTTGCGCCGGTGGTATTAATTTTCAGTTGAATCCATGGCATAGCGAAACTCTTTATTTATCAGTAGTTGGAACGAGTGCTGGGGCGGGCAGTGGCTGACCGAAACGGTTGCCTACCAGGAACGCCAGCAAACTTAGTAATAAGGATGGCACAATTGGGTGGAAGCCAAATAGCTGGATTTTGAAACTCGCCAGCACGGCATAAAGCCCACCGCCAATAATCATCGCGCTCAGTGCGCCGGCTGCATTAGCACGCTCCCAATAGAGGCCCAAAACCAGCGGCCACAGGAACACAGCTTCGAGCCCACCAAACGCCAGTAAATTCAGCCAGATGATCATCTCTGGCGGACGCCACGCCGCAAGCAACAACAGCACACCGAGGATCAGCGTGATCACCGAAGACATTCTTTTCAGGCGCGTCTCGTTGTGGATTTGCTCCGGGCGCATATTGAGATAAAGATCTTTGACGATCGTAGCGGATGATTGCAGCAATTGGGCATTAATTGTCGACATGATTGCCGCCATCGGTGCCGCGAGGAAAATCCCCGCCGCAAACGGCGGTAGAACTGTGACCATTAACGTTGGGATAACTAAATCCGGTACTTTCAAATCCGGTATCACTGCACGGCCTAACGCACCCGCCAAATGCATACCAAACATCAAAATCGCCACAACAATCGTGCCGAGAATAATGCCGCGGTGTACGGCTTTGCTGTCTTTATAAGAGATGCAACGTACTGCCGTGTGCGGCAAGCCTATCACCCCGAAACAAACCAGTACCCAGAACGATGTCATAAAAGTTGGAGACAGGATGTCATCAGCCCCCTGCGGTGAAACAAGTTTCGGATCGATACGCTGGAGCGTATCAACCGCGTTATGCAAGCCACCTGCCGCGTGAACGATGCCAACCAACAGCAAAATCGTTCCAATCAGCATCACCATGCCTTGCATCGCATCGTTGAGAACGCTGGCGCGGAAGCCACCAAAAGCGGTGTAAAGGGCGATACTGATGCCAAAAATCAGCAATCCCGTTTCGTAAGGAATCCCCGCAGCGGTTTCCAGTAAACGCGCACCGCCGATGAATTGAACGGTCATGGCTCCGACAAAGGCCACCAGCAGGCTAATACTTGCCAGCCATACCAACAGACGGCTTTGGTAGCGAGCGTACAGCATGTCGTTCAGGGTTACGGCATTATAGCGACGCGCAAGAATGGCAAACTTTTTACCCAGAATCCCCAATGATAACCACACCGCCGGGAGCTGAATCATCGCAAGTAGTACCCAACCAAGACCGTACTTATAAGCCGCTCCTGGCCCGCCAATAAAGGAGCTGGCGCTGATATAGGTTGCGGTGAGCGTCATCGCTAATACGAACCCACCCATCGAACGGCTGCCGAGGAAATATTCGTTGAGGAAATTACCCGTAGTGCGGCGTTTCATGGCGTACAGAGAAATGCCAAAAACCACCAGTAAATACGCCACTAGCGGCAAAATGACTTCAAGCTGCATGATCATCCTCCAATGGAATATCACGGAAGATAAACTTCACCATCGCCCAGCACAGCAAAATAAACAGCAGCGGTACCAGCAAGCATGCCATTTCAAACCAGTGCGGGAGACCGGTTGGGCCGATTTCGTTATCAGGTAAGTAAGCAGCCACTAACCATGCTGCAAGGTAGAGAAGGGTGAGCCAAAGCGCCCAGCGGGCTTCTTTATGGGCCTGAACAAAACGCGCGTCCATTATTGTCCCTTGAGTTGGCGGAAAGCGGCGATTGTAACGCATAGCGTCAAATTGAGGATCAAAAAAGAAAAAGGCCGGATAACCGGCCTTTTAACGATGTAACTACTTAAGAAAACTTAGTCCTGAAGACCCAGTTTTTTCTCCAGATAGTGGATGTTCGTCCCACCGTGCTGGAAGTTTTCATCGTTCATGATGCGGGTCTGCAAATCAACGTTGGTTTTAATGCCATCTATGATCAGTTCCGCCAGGGCGTTCTTCATACGCGCAATCGCCACTTCACGAGTTTCACCGTAACAGATGAGCTTCGCGATCATTGAATCGTAGTATGGAGGAACGGTGTAGCCGGAATAGATATGCGATTCCCAACGTACACCAAAACCACCCGGCACGTGGCAACGAGTAATTTTACCAGGGCTTGGCAGGAAGGTATTCGGGTCTTCGGCGTTGATACGGCATTCAACCGCATGGCCACGAACCTGAACATCTTCTTGCTTGATAGACAATGGCTGCCCAGCTGCAATGCGAAGCTGTTCTTTAATCAAGTCAACGCCGGTGATCATTTCTGTTACCGGGTGCTCAACCTGAATACGGGTGTTCATCTCGATAAAGTAGAACTCACCGTTTTCGAACAGGAACTCGAAAGTACCCGCGCCGCGATAGTTGATATCGATACACGCTTTAGAGCAGCGCTCACCGATGAATTTACGCAGCTCAGGCGTGATGCCTGGTGCTGGCGCTTCTTCAACAACTTTCTGGTGACGACGCTGCATAGAGCAGTCACGTTCAGCCAGATAAATCGCGTTACCCTGACCATCAGCGAGAACTTGAATCTCGATGTGGCGTGGGTTTTCGAGGTACTTCTCCATATAGACCATATCGTTGTTGAAAGCAGCTTTTGCTTCCGCACGGGTCATATTAATGGATTGTTCCAGGTCTGCATCGCCACGTACAACGCGCATACCACGACCGCCGCCGCCGCCAGACGCTTTGATAATAACCGGGTAGCCGATGCGTTTCGCATGGGCACGGTTTTTATCCATATCGCCGTCCAGTGGGCCGTCAGATCCTGGTACGCAAGGTACGCCAGCTTTCTTCATTGCATTGATTGCAGAAACTTTATCGCCCATCAGGCGGATAGTATCAGCACGCGGGCCAATGAAGATAAAGCCTGAACGCTCAACTTGTTCAGCAAAGTTGGCGTTTTCAGACAGGAAGCCGTAACCCGGGTGAATCGCCACCGCGCCAGTAATTTCTGCCGCAGAGATGATTGCCGGGATATTCAGATAGCTTTTTACGGACGGAGCAGGACCGATACAAACGGTTTCATCCGCCAGCAAAACGTGTTTTAAATCGCGATCCGCAGTGGAATGCACAGCGACAGTCTTGATGCCCAGCTCTTTGCAGGCACGAAGAATACGCAGGGCAATCTCGCCACGGTTTGCGATGACAATTTTATCCAGCATGTTCGCCTCGTTACTCGATGACGACCAGCGGCTCGTCAAATTCAACCGGTTGACCATTTTCAACCAGGATGGCTTTCACCACACCGGCTTTATCAGCTTCGATCTGGTTCATCATTTTCATCGCTTCAACGATGCAAAGCGTGTCGCCAACGTTAACTTTCTGGCCAACTTCAACAAATGATTTAGCATCCGGGCTTGGGGTGCGGTAGAAAGTACCGACCATTGGGGAACGCACGATGTGACCACTGACTTCAGCAGCCGCTGGCGCTTCCATTACCGGTGTTGCGGCAGGAGCAACAGCGCCAGCCAGAGTTGGCTGCGGCTGGTACATTGGAGCTGCATAAGCCTGTTGCATCATCGGGAAACCAGCGTTTGCCGGTGCGCGACTGATGCGAACAGACTCTTCGCCTTCAGAAATTTCCAGTTCGGAGATGCCTGATTCTTCAACCAGCTCGATCAGTTTTTTAATCTTACGAATATCCATGAGTGGGTTCCGTACTCTTGTTTAGATGGATTTTGACAAGCGTTTTACCGCCGTCTGTAGTGCATATGAATAGCCGTCAGCGCCTAATCCGCAGATGACACCAACCGCTTTATCAGAAAGATACGAATGATGGCGGAACGGCTCGCGTGCATGAACATTACTGAGGTGGATCTCGATAAACGGGATATCCACGGCCAGCAAGGCATCACGCAGCGCAACGCTCGTATGCGTAAACGCGGCCGGATTAATCAGAATAAAATCGACAGTGTCTTTAGCCTGATGAATTCGGTCGATCAACTCATATTCCGCATTAGATTGCAGGTGGCTGAACGAGACATTTAACGTTTTCGCTTCGTCTTCGAGCGAGTTAACAATTTGAGCTAAAGTCAGCGTGCCGTACTTCTCAGGCTCACGTGTACCCAGCATGTTAAGATTCGGACCGTTCAAAAGCAAAATGTGAAAATTAGCCGACATCGTGCTGCCATCTCCTGCAATTTGTAGGTATTTTACAAAATATACCTAAGTTGCTCGGTTGTCACCTTCAGAGCCAGAAAATGGCCTGTCAGAAAAACCAAAGTCGCACATTATAACGATTTCGTAGCAATTGGCAGCTAAATACTGGTCTTATCAGGGAAGATGATCAACTCATATCCTTTTTCATGGACGGGTTGATCACTTTTTTGCACGGATGAGCACATATCTGGAGTTATCGCCGCCACTGTCTGAATTTCTTGTAGCGCAAGGCCAGCAGAATGAATGCGCCCAGAGCATACAGCAGTGGTTGCGGGGAAATAACCTTCACCGACCAAAGATAATGAACAGGTGCGAGGATAGCGACAAGATAGACGAGGTTGTGCAGTTTTTGCCAGCGCGGACCTAACTTTCGTTGCAATGATTGGGTCGACGTTGCCGCCAATGATAACAGCACTAACCAACTGATTATTCCTAAAGTTAAATACGGGCGCGTCACCAGTTCTCTTCCAAGCAGCGACAAATTGCTAATGCCCAACTCCAGCATCGCGTAACTGATTAAATGAAGCGTCGCCCAGGCAAAGCACCATAATCCCAACAGGCGACGGGTGCGAATCAGTAGCGGTTGTTTTCCGTAGCGGGCCAGCGGTGTGACCAGGAGCGTTGCCAGCAACAATTTTAGTGCCATTCTGCCAGTAAAATGTTGGATATCTTTTGCCGGATCGGCGCTTAAAAGCCCCTGGCTTGCCGCATAAAATAGCCACAAGAACGGCAAGAAGGCGGCGAGATGCAGCACCACTTTAAGCCAGGTAATTTGCTTCGCCGTGAGTCTCACGTTAGAAGTTCTCCTTCAGATTTAAGCCGCGATACAACGAAGCGACCTGATCGGCATAGCCATTAAACAGCAGCGTCGGCTGACGTTTCACATCGAGCACACCACCAGAACCAATGAATCTTTCGCTTGCTTGCGACCAGCGCGGGTGCTCTACGTTCGGGTTAACGTTGGCATAAAATCCGTATTCGTTGGGAGCGGCCATATTCCAGGTCGTGGGCGGTAATTCGCTGACTAATTTAATGCTGACAATCGACTTAATCCCTTTGAAACCATATTTCCACGGCACGGTGAGTCGAATTGGAGCCCCGTTTTGTGGCGGGAGGGCTTTGCCATAAACACCGACCGTGAGCAACGTTAAAGGATTCATGGCTTCATCGAGACGCAGACCCTCCACGTAGGGATATTTTAACCCGCCGCCAATAAAGCGGTCTTTTTGCCCCGGCATTTGTTCCGGATCATAAAGGGTTTCAAAGGCGACATATTTCGCCTTGCTGGTGGGTTCAACCATCGCCAGCAACTTGCTCAATGGGAAACCAATCCACGGCACCACCATCGACCAGGCTTCAACACAACGCATGCGATAGATTCGCTGCTCCAGCGGGAATTTCTTATACAGATCGTCCAGATCGAGAGTTTGGGGTTTTGCCACTTCGCCGCTGATAGTGATTTTCCACGGATCGGTTTTGAGGCTACCGGCGTTGGCTGCGGGGTCGGCTTTATCTAACCCGAACTCATAAAAGTTATTGTATCCGGTGACTTTGTCTTCTGGTGTCATGGCAAGTTTTGATTGCCACTGCTCGGGTTGGCTAAATTGCAGCGGTTTGCCCGACGGTGCCGGTGGCCTGTCATTGCCTTTAAACCAGGAAAGAATATCGGCATGTGTCGTTTGAGGAATGGAGAGAGCGGCGGCACTGATCCCCAGCGCTTTCAGTACCTGACGGCGTTTCATCATAAAAACGGATTCGGCTGTGACATCTGCTTCGGTAAAGCGCGTGACCTTCTTCATCTTAAACTCCTGCGTTGCTTAATACGTTAAGCATGACGGAGAACGAACAACCCTGCGAATATGTCACAAAAAATTGAAAATTAGACGCTCTCAGGCAACGCTGGAATCACGTTCATGGGAAAAAAATGGCTGAAGGCTATACTTGAAATCTGGTGTGTAAAGAATGCCGGGTGAAACAAAGGGTGAAAATCTGTTCACTGCGTTTGCCAGGCCAGCGCTTTTGCTATGTAATGCCGCATCAGATGAGGCCTTAGGGTGTTTTGGCAGTATATCTTCACCAAACGGAGTTAACACAAGGATGCGATTAACGACGAAACTTTCTGCTTTTATGACACTACTGACCGGCCTCGCGATTTTTGTGACGCTCGTCGGTTGTTCATTAAGCTTCTTCAATGCGATGCACTTTAAAGTTCATCAACGCGTGGTTGCGGTTGCCACCATTATTGATAACGAACTGGTTTCAAGTTCCCCGCAAGATTTGATCAAACGCCTCAACGAAGTGATGGTCCCCATTGATATCACCGAGGTCGATTTCAAAATAGGCGATAACACCGTTTATCAACATCAACTGGCCCAAACCTATAGCTTGTTGGGAAACAGCTACAGTTTTCGCACCGTGACCGTTGAGCTAATGAAGCATCCAGGGACGTTTCTGAGCCTGACATATCGCGATCCGGTGGCGAATTACTACAACTCTTTATTCACGACAGTCCCCCTTTCTATCACGGTCGGCTTCATGCTAATCGTGCTGTTCTTTGCTATTCGCTGGATGAAAAAGCAACTCGCCGGGCAAGAGTTACTGGAGGATAGGGCACGCCGTATCCTCAACGGTGAGCGCGGCGTTGGGGCGCGTGGTTCGGTGCTGGAATGGCCGCCTCAAGCCAGCAGCGCACTCGATTTGCTGCTATCCGATCTACAGAATGCCAGCGATCAACGGAGCAGAATGGATACGTTAATTCGTGCTTTCGCCGCCCAGGATGCGAAAACTGGCCTGAACAATCGTCTGTTTTTTGATAACCAACTGGCCACTTTACTTGATGAGCAAGAACAAGTTGGTGCGCACGGGGTGGTGATGATCATTCGTTTGCCGGACTTTGATACCTTGCATGAAACGTGGGGGCGAAGTGCAGTAGAAGAATATTTGTTTACCATTATTAATATGCTATCGACATTTGTGATGCGCTATCCGGGTGCTTTGCTGGCACGCTACTTCCGCAGCGATTTTGCCGTTCTGTTACCGCATCGCACATTAAAAGAAGCCGATAGCATCGCCAGTCAGCTATTAAAAGCCGTTGATTCGTTACCGCCGACACGGATGCTCGACCGTAATGACATGATGCACATCGGTATTTGCGCCTGGCGTAGTGGGCAAACCAAAGAACAAGTGATGGAGAATGCAGAGGTGGCGACGCGAAACGCTTCCTTGCAGGGAACCAACGGTTGGTCGGTGTATGACGATACTTTGCCTGAAAAAGGGCGCGGCAACGTTAAATGGCGTACGCTCATTGAGCAAGTCTTGCAGCGTGGTGGCCCACGATTTTATCAAAAGCCGTCGGTTAAGCGCGATGGCTATGTGCACCACCGTGAAATCATGTGTCGAATTTTCGACGGCGAGCAAGAAGTGCTGGCGGCGGAATATTTGCCGATGGTGAAACAGTTTGGTTTATCGGAGCAATATGACCGACAAACCATTGCACGTTTGTTACCGTTAGTCGGTTTCTGGCCAGAGGAAACGCTGGCAATTCAGGTCTCTGTCGAATCATTAATTCGCGTACCCTTCCAGCGTTGGCTGCGTGATGCACTGATGCAGTCAGAAAAATCTTTACGCCGACGTATTCTTTTTGAACTTGCAGAGGCAGATGTTTGTCAACACATCAGCCGTTTACAACCTGTGGTTCGTTTAATCAAAGCGCTGGGAGCCAGAATTGCTGTGTCTCAGGCCGGTTTGACCGTAGTCGGTACGTCTTATATTAAAGAGTTGGATGTTGAGTTGATAAAACTGCACCCAGGGCTTGTGCGAAACATTGAGAAACGAGCCGAAAATCAGCTGTTTGTTCAAAGCCTGGTTGAAGCATGTAACGGGACTCAGACGCAAGTTTTTGCGGTGGGAGTAAGAACTCGAAGTGAATGGCAGACACTGGTGGAGAAAGGCGTGACGGGTGCTCAGGGCGATTTATTTGCCGCCTCACAACCCCTCGATAGCAACGTGAAAAAATATTCGCAAAGATATTCGGTTTAACCTGCCGTTTATAAATATTTCACGTAGAATAACGCGCGCTGCATCTCAAGGGGGCGAATACGCCTGCTGACCAGATTGTTGAAGCACGAAATGAACCCAGTTTGCTTCCTTGCACTGTTCGTTTAACCTACAGCGTTTGTTTATTTCCTCTGCATTTTGGGGATAAACGTGTCGAAGGTGTAACAGTCGTAGTAAACTGCACAATTTTTCACCATTGCAGAACATTTTTGCGCCTTGTCGCTGCAATGAGTGGTTGGTAAAGTAAGCGGATTTTGTTTCCGCCCCAGCTTTCAGGATTATCCCTTAGTATGTTGAAAAAATTTCGTGGCATGTTTTCCAATGACCTGTCCATTGACCTGGGTACCGCGAATACCCTGATTTATGTAAAAGGACAAGGCATCGTATTGAATGAGCCATCGGTCGTGGCCATTCGCCAGGATCGTGCCGGTTCACCTAAAAGTGTTGCGGCCGTAGGCCATGATGCTAAACAGATGCTGGGTCGTACCCCTGGCAATATCGCAGCTATCCGTCCGATGAAAGATGGCGTTATCGCCGATTTCTTCGTGACCGAAAAAATGCTGCAACACTTCATTAAACAAGTGCATAGCAATAGCTTTATGCGCCCAAGCCCGCGCGTTTTGGTGTGTGTGCCAGTCGGTGCAACTCAGGTTGAGCGTCGTGCAATCCGTGAATCCGCTCAAGGCGCTGGTGCTCGTGAAGTCTTCCTGATTGAAGAGCCAATGGCTGCGGCTATCGGTGCTGGCCTGCCAGTTTCTGAAGCAACCGGTTCTATGGTTGTGGATATCGGTGGTGGTACAACTGAAGTTGCCGTTATCTCTCTGAACGGTGTGGTTTACTCCTCTTCCGTTCGTATTGGTGGTGACCGCTTTGATGAAGCCATCATTAATTATGTGCGCCGTAACTACGGTTCACTGATTGGTGAAGCAACCGCTGAACGTATCAAACACGAAATCGGTTCTGCTTACCCAGGCGATGAAGTGCTTGAAATCGAAGTTCGTGGTCGTAACCTGGCTGAGGGTGTTCCACGCGGCTTTACCCTGAATTCCAATGAAATCCTCGAAGCCCTGCAAGAGCCATTGACGGGGATCGTGAGTGCGGTGATGGTTGCACTGGAGCAGTGTCCGCCAGAACTGGCGTCCGATATCTCTGAGCGCGGTATGGTTCTGACCGGTGGCGGCGCATTGCTGCGTAACCTTGACCGTCTGCTGATGGAAGAAACAGGCATTCCGGTAGTAGTTGCAGAAGATCCATTGACTTGCGTAGCCCGTGGCGGCGGCAAGGCACTGGAGATGATCGACATGCACGGCGGCGACTTGTTCAGCGAAGAGTAATCAGCCGCACGTAAGGGGCAGTCATTAAGACTGCCCTTTCTTGCTGGCCCTGGAATACGCATAGCCTATGAAGCCAATTTTTAGCCGTGGCCCTTCGTTACAGTTTCGCCTGATTTTGGCGGTGCTGGTGGCGATTGGTGTAATGATTGCCGATAGTCGCCTGGGTACGTTCAGTCAGATTCGAACGTATATGGATACTGCCGTCAGCCCTTTCTATTTTGTCTCAAATGGTCCCCGTGAATTGCTCGACAGCGTCTCGCAAACACTGGCATCACGCGACCAGCTAGAACTCGAAAATCGTGCACTGCGTCAGGAGTTGATCCTGAAAAACAGCGAATTACTGATGATGGGTCAATATCGTCAGGAAAACGCACGCCTGCGCGAACTGCTTGGCTCACCGTTGCGTCAAGACGAGCAAAAAATGGTGACACAGGTTATTTCAACCGTTAACGATCCTTACAGTGACCAGGTGGTTATTGATAAAGGCAGCGTCAACGGAGTTTATGAAGGCCAGCCTGTCATTAGTGATAAAGGGGTTGTTGGGCAGGTTGTCGCGGTAGCGAAACTCACTAGCCGCGTTTTGCTGATCTGCGATGCGACCCATGCGCTGCCTATTCAGGTTCTGCGTAATGATATTCGTATTATTGCGGCGGGTAATGGCTGCACTGACGATCTGCAACTGGAACATTTGCCGGCTAACACTGACATCCGCGTAGGCGATGTGTTGGTGACGTCGGGCTTGGGTGGTCGTTTCCCGGAAGGTTACCCTGTGGGTGTCGTTTCTTCGGTGAAACTGGATACTCAACGTGCTTACACCGTGATTCAGGCACGCCCAACCGCTGGCTTGCAACGTCTGCGTTATCTGTTGCTGTTATGGGGCGCGGATCGCGAAGGGAAAACCCCGATGCCACCGGATGAAGTGCATCGTGTTGCCAATGAGCGTTTGATGCAAATGATGCCGCAGGTTTTACCTCCGGCTGATTCTGTTGGCCCGCCAGCTCCGGCTCCTGTACCACCTCCGGCAACGGGAGTGGTACAGACTCCTGCGGTGAACTCCGGTTCTCCTGCTCCTGCGACCCAGGGAGGGGAGTAGTGGGAAGTTATCGTAGCCAGGGGCGTTGGGTAATCTGGCTCTCTTTCCTTATCGCCTTGCTATTACAAGTAATGCCCTGGCCTGACGATTTGAAAGTCTATCGTCCGGACTGGGTTTTACTGATCCTGCTGTACTGGATATTGGCATTGCCGCACCGCGTAAATGTGGGCACAGGTTTTGTGGTGGGTGCCATACTGGATCTGATCAGTGGTTCCACCCTTGGCGTGCGGGCGTTGTCTCTGAGCATCGTTGCTTATCTGGTGGCGTTGAAATATCAGCTATTCCGTAATCTGGCGCTTTGGCAACAGGCTCTGGTCGTTATGCTGTTGTCGCTGATGACGGATGTCATTGTTTTCTGGTCTGAGTTTTTAGTCATCAACGTCTCTTTCCGTCCGGAAATCTTCTGGAGTAGCGTCGTGAATGGCGTGCTCTGGCCATGGATTTTCTTGCTGATGCGTAAAATTCGCCAACAATTTGCTGTGCAATAGGATTTAACATGACATCTTTGTATCTTGCATCGGGTTCCCCACGTCGTCAGGAGCTTCTGACGCAGTTGGGCGTCTCATTTGAGCGCATTATTACCGATGTTGAAGAACAACGACTTAATCATGAAAGCGCGCAACAATATGTTGTACGCCTGGCGCGTGATAAAGCGCGTGCGGGCGTGGCGCTTGTACCCCGCGATTTACCTGTTTTGGGTGCAGATACTATTGTTATCTACAACGGCAACGTGCTGGAAAAGCCTAAAGATGAACAACATGCAGTTGCAATGCTGCGAATGTTGTCCGGCAACCAGCATCAAGTCATGACGGCGGTAGCGCTGGCAGATAGTGAATCGTTGCTGGATTGTCTGGTGACGACTGAAGTGACATTTCGTGCATTATCAGAACAAGATATCGCCGGTTACGTTGCCAGCGGTGAACCTATGGATAAAGCAGGTGCATACGGTATTCAAGGGCTTGGTGGCTGTTTTGTCAGGAAGATTAATGGCAGCTATCATGCAGTAGTCGGTTTACCGCTAGTTGAAACCTATGAATTGCTGAGTAATTTTCACGCATTGCGTGATGGACGAGGAAAACATGACGGCTGAATTATTAGTCAACGTGACCCCATCGGAAACTCGGGTGGCTTACATTGATGGTGGAATACTGCAAGAGATTCATATTGAACGCGAAGCACGTCGCGGGATCGTAGGGAATATCTACAAAGGTCGTGTTAGCCGGGTGCTTCCGGGTATGCAGGCGGCATTTGTAGATATTGGCCTTGATAAGGCAGCGTTTCTCCACGCTTCTGACATCATGCCGCATACCGAATGTGTGGCAGGTGAAGAGCGAAAAAACTTCACAGTACGTGACATCTCAGAATTAGTTCGTCAGGGCCAGGATTTAATGGTGCAAGTGGTGAAAGACCCGCTGGGCACCAAAGGTGCACGTCTGACAACTGACATCACGCTGCCTTCCCGCTATTTGGTCTTTATGCCGGGCGCTTCGCACGTGGGTGTTTCTCAGCGTATTGAAAGCGAAGCCGAACGTGAGCGCCTGAAGCGCGTCGTTAATGCCTATTGTGACGAACAAGGCGGGTTCATTATTCGTACCGCGGCTGAAGGCGTCTGTGAAGACGATTTAGCGTCAGATGCGGCATATTTAAAGCGTGTCTGGACGAAAGTCAGCGAGCGCAAAAAGCGTAACAAAACCCGCTGCCAGCTTTACGGTGAATTGGCGCTGGCACAGCGTGTGCTGCGTGATTTTGCCGATGCGGCACTCGACCGTATTCGCGTCGATTCCCGTCTGACTTACGACATGCTGCTGGAATTCACCGCAGAATACATGCCGGAAATGCACGAAAAAATTGAACACTACAGCGGTCGTCAGCCTATTTTTGACTTGTTTGACGTTGAGAACGAAATTCAGCGCGCGCTGGAACGTAAGGTCGAGCTGAAATCTGGCGGCTATTTAGTGATTGATCAAACGGAAGCGATGACCACCGTTGATATCAACACCGGTGCTTTTGTCGGCCATCGCAATCTTGACGATACTATTTTCAACACCAACATCGAAGCGACTCAGGCGATTGCCCGCCAGTTACGTTTGCGTAATCTGGGCGGCATTATCATTATTGATTTCATTGATATGAGTAATGAAGACCATCGCCGACGTGTGCTGCATTCGCTCGAACAGGCGCTGAGTAAAGACCGGGTCAAAACCAGTATCAATGGTTTCTCACAGCTTGGTCTGGTTGAAATGACGCGCAAACGTACTCGTGAAAGCGTTGAACATGTGCTTTGCAATGACTGTCCAACCTGTCATGGGCGCGGCACCGTGAAAACGGTCGAGACAGTCTGCTATGAAATTATGCGTGAAATCGTGCGTGTGCATCATGCTTATGATTCCGATCGTTTCCTGGTTTATGCATCACCTGCCGTAGGGGAAGCGCTGAAAAGCGAAGAGTCCCATTCGCTGGCAGAAGTGGAAATTTTTGTCGGTAAACAAGTCAAAGTGCAGATCGAGCCGCTCTATAATCAGGAGCAGTTCGACGTTGTTATGATGTAACTCGCTGCACGGATAGTGCAGTTTTGAGTTCCGCCCCGGCGGTAGATAAGGAGATATACGTGAGGCGACTGCCCGGCATTTTGCTATTCACTGGCGCTACGCTTATCGTTATCGTCGCACTGCTGGTGAGTGGTCTGCGGCTGGTTTTGCCGCATCTCGATGCCTGGCGGCCAGCGCTACTCGATAAAATCGAAGCCATGACAGGCACGCCTGTCGATGCCAGCCAGATAAAAGCAAGCTGGGAGAATTACGGCCCGACGCTCGATGTGCGCGATATCAAAGCGGGCCTGAAAGACGGCGGCGAAATGAGCGTAAAACGCGTCACGTTAGCGCTCGATCTCTGGCAAAGCCTGCTGCATGCGCGTTGGCAATTTCGCGATCTCACTTTTTATCAATTGCAGCTGCGCACCAACACGCCGCTGAGCCAAAACAAAAGCGACAGTAAATTCGAACCAGGCCAAATCAGCGATCTCTTTTTACGCCAGTTCGATCACTTTGATCTGCGTGACAGCTCGCTGAGTTTCTTGACCCTTTCCGGCCAACGCGCCGAACTCGCAATTCCACAACTCACCTGGCTCAACACAAAAAATCGCCACCGCGCAGAAGGGCTTGTGAGCTTGTCGAGCTTTACCGGTCAACATGGCCTGGCAAAAGTGCGCATGGATTTGCGTGACGAAAACGGTTTGCTGAATATTGGCAAGGTCTGGTTGCAGGCTGATAACGTCGATGTGAAACCGTGGCTTGGCCGCTGGATGAAAGATAATGTCGATTTGCAAACCGCTGAATTCACTCTTGAAGCCTGGATGGATATCAAAGATGGAGACATTTCCGGGGGCAACGTCTGGCTGAAACAAGGCGGCGCAAGTTGGGCGGGGAAAAGCACTTCGCATCAGTTGTCTGTTGATAATTTAATGGCCCACGTTAATCGTTCTGACGCGGGCTGGAACCTTGCTGTTCCTTCCACCAATATCACGCTTGATGGCAAAACCTGGCCAAAAGGCTCGCTCGCCCTGGCGTGGATTGCTCCACAAAATGTCGGCGGGAAAGAAAGCACTCGCAGTGACGAATTGCGCATTCGTGCAACAAACATGGAGCTGGAAAGTTTCACCGGCTTGCTGCCTATCGCTGAGAAAATTTCACCAGACCTGGGCGAGATTTGGACCACTCTGAAACCGCGCGGACATATAGACGTGCTGGCGGTTGATATTCCTCTCCAGCAAACCGAAAACACGCGTATGCAAGGGCGCTGGAAAGAGGTCAGTTGGAATCAATGGAAGATGTTACCGGGCGTTGAGCATTTCTCTGGCTCGATTACAGGAAGTGTTGGTCATGGGCAACTGAATGCGCAGGTTCTGGATGCCAAAATGCCTTATGAAGGTGTGTTCCGTGCACCGCTGGAAATTGAACGCGGTGTCGCAACCCTTGAATGGCAGAAAAATGCCGAAGGTTTTCAGCTTGATGGTAAAAACCTTGATGTTAAAGCACGCTCGGTTTGGGCTGCGGGTGATTTCCGTTATTACCAGCCGAAGGATGGCGATCCTTGGTTAGGCATTCTGGCTGGAATTAGCACGCATAATGGCGCAGATGCCTGGCGTTATTTCCCTGAAAACCTGATGGGCAAAGAGCTGGTGGATTACCTCAGCGGCGCGATTCAGGGGGGCGAGGCGGATAATGCGACGCTGGTCTACGGCGGCAACCCGCATCTTTTCCCTTACCTGCACAACGAAGGCCAGTTTGAAGTCTACGTTCCACTGCGTAATGCAAAGTTTGCCTTCCAGCCGGACTGGCCTGCATTAGAAAACCTGAATATTACTCTCGATTTCATTAACGACGGTCTGTGGATGAAATCTGATGAAGTGAAACTGGGCGGCGTGACCGGGCGTAACCTTACGGCGATTATCCCGGATTACTCTAAAGAAAAGCTGTTGATTGATTCTGATATCAGCGGCCCAGGGAGTGCGGTTGGCCCGTACTTCAAAGACACGCCTCTTAAAGATTCGTTATCAGCCGCTCTTGATGAGCTCCAGATTGGAGGCGATGTGAATGCTCGCTTACATCTGGATATTCCGCTTGATGGCACCATGACAACGGCAAAAGGCGATGTTCAGCTCAACAACAATACTTTGTTGATAAAACCGCTATCCAGCACCCTGAGTAATCTGACGGGCAAGTTCAGCTTTGTGAATGGCGACCTGAACAGTGAACCGCTGAAAGCAACGTGGTTTAATCAGCCTATAACCATTGATTTTAATACCAAAACTGGTGACAAGGATTACCAGATTGGGGTTAATTTGCTGGGCGACTGGCAGCCAACAAAAATGGGCATTTTGCCTGAGCCTATCAATAAAGAGTTGAGCGGTAACATTCCATGGAAAGGTGATGTTGCGATAAAACTCCCTTACCGTGGTCAGGCAACTTATCAGGTCAATGTCGATGCGGATCTGAAAAATGTAAGTAGTCACTTACCTGCACCTGTCGATAAAGCAGCGGGTCAGCCCCAGCCGTTGAAAGTCGCGGTAAAAGGTGACCTGAATAGCTTTAATCTGACTGGTAGTGCTGGTGCAAAAAATCATTTTTCCAGCCGTTGGTTACTCAATAAAAAGCTCACGCTTGATCGGGCTATTTGGGCTTCAAATAGCCAGACCACTCCGCCTTTGCCTGAGAACTCGGGGTTGGAACTCGATCTCCCTGCAATGAACGGTGCGCAGTGGCTGGCGCTGTTTAGCCAGGGAGCCGCTGATAGCGTCGGTAATTCAGCCTCATTCCCGACGAATGTCACCTTGCGAACCCCGTCTTTGACGCTTGGCGGCCAGCAGTGGAACAACCTGAGTCTGGTTTCCCATGCAATACCGGGCGGCACGCGTGTTGAAGCGCAAGGCCGCGAAGTGAATGGCTCTCTGACGATGCAAGATAATGCACCGTGGCGCGCAGCTATCAAGTATCTCTATTTCAACCCTGACTGGAATAGCGGCTCCACCAAATCAGCCAGCCATCCACTCCTTGATGAACGTGGTTCAATTGATTTCCGGTCCTGGCCTGATGTGCAACTGCGTTGCGCTGAATGCTGGTTAATGGGGCAAAAATTTGGACGCATGGAAGCTGACTTTGCGTTCAAAGGAAACACCCTGGAATTAGATAATGGTTTAGTGGATACGGGATTTGCGAGGCTAACCGGCTCCGGGCAATGGGTTAATAGCCCGGCTGAAGAACGTACCTCTATAAAAGGTAAACTTCATGGCGGCAAACTGGATGCAGCGACTAACTTCTTCGGCGTTAAAACACCGATTCAAGGTTCGTCGTTCGACGTCGATTATGATTTGCACTGGCGCGATAAACCCTGGCAGCCAGATGTGGCGACATTAAACGGTATCCTGCACGCCAAATTAGGCAAGGGTCAGATTGCAGATCTCGGCACGGGGCATGCCGGGCAATTATTGCGTCTGGTCAGTGTCGATGCGTTGATGCGCAAGCTGCGTTTTGACTTCAGCGATACTTTCGGAGATGGCTTCTACTTCGACTCGATTCGCAGCACGGCGTGGATTAAAGACGGTCAGTTACACAGCGACGATACGCTGGTGGATGGCCTGGAAGCGGATATCGGCTTGAAAGGTTCCGTGGATTTGGTTCGACGACGTCTTGATGTCGAAGCGGTTGTGGCACCTGAAATTTCCGCGACTGTCGGCGTTGCGACTGCCTTTGTGGTTAACCCAATTATCGGGGCTGCTGTGTTTGCTGCCAGTAAAGTGTTGGGGCCGCTGTGGAGCAAAATCTCCGTGCTGCGCTACCACATCACCGGTCCAGTAGACCAACCGCAAATCAATGAAGTGCTTCGCCAGCCAAGGGTTAATGACGCTAAGTGATTTGACGCGGAACATTAATTGCCGCAAGCTCAATAGATATCTCCAATTGATAGACAAATAAGAGTAGCGAAACGATGAGTCTGAACCTGGTAAGTGAGCAGTTGCTGTCTGCGAATGGCTTAACCCATCAAGATCTTTTTTCCATTTTGGGACAATTGTCCGAGCGTCGTCTCGACTATGGCGATCTCTATTTCCAGTCCAGTTATCACGAATCCTGGGTGCTGGAAGACCGCATCATTAAAGATGGCTCTTATAACATCGATCAAGGTGTTGGCGTGCGTGCCGTTAGCGGCGAGAAAACCGGTTTTGCTTATGCCGACCAGGTCAGTCTTTTAGCGCTGGAACAAAGTGCCCATGCTGCGCGAAGCATTGTGCAGGAAAAAGGGAATGGTCGTGTCCAGACTTTAGGTGCGGTGCAACATAGCGCGCTTTATACCAGTGCAGATCCGCTGCAAAGCATGACGCGTGAAGAGAAGCTCGACATCCTGAAACGTGTTGATAGCGTGGCTCGTGCGGCAGATAAACGCGTTCAGGAAGTCACGGCCAGCCTGACTGGCGTCTATGAATTGATTCTGGTGGCGGCAACTGACGGCACTCTGGCGGCAGATGTTCGCCCTTTGGTACGACTTTCTGTCAGTGTTCAGGTTGAAGATAACGGCAAACGCGAGCGCGGTTCTAGCGGCGGCGGCGGTCGTTTCGGTTATGAATTTTTCCTTGAAACCATTGATGGCGAAGTTCGCGCTGATGCCTGGGCGAAAGAAGCTGTGCGCATGGCGCTGGTGACTCTTTCTGCCGTCGCAGCTCCAGCGGGCATGTTCCCGGTGGTGCTTGGCGCAGGCTGGCCAGGCGTTCTGCTGCATGAGGCGGTAGGCCACGGTTTAGAAGGTGATTTTAACCGTCGTGGGACTTCCGTATTCAGCGGTCAGATGGGCCAGTTGGTTGCTTCTGAACTGTGTACCGTTGTTGATGATGGCACCATGGCAAACCGCCGGGGTTCAGTCGCCATTGACGACGAAGGCGTTCCGGGTCAATACAATGTGTTGATTGAAAACGGCGTGCTGAAAGGCTACATGCAGGACAAACTCAATGCTCGCCTGATGGGTGTTGCGCCAACGGGGAATGGCCGTCGCGAATCTTATGCGCACTTGCCAATGCCGCGCATGACTAACACCTACATGCTGGCAGGTAAGTCGACGCCGCAAGAGATCATTGAATCCGTGGAATACGGTATTTATGCCCCGAACTTTGGTGGCGGGCAGGTTGATATCACATCCGGTAAATTTGTGTTCTCAACATCCGAAGCGTATCTCATCGAAAATGGCAAAGTCACAACGCCAGTTAAAGGTGCAACGCTGATTGGCTCCGGCATCGAAACCATGCAGCAGATTTCGATGGTCGGTAATGACCTGGCACTGGATAACGGCGTCGGTGTGTGCGGCAAAGAAGGGCAGAGTTTGCCTGTCGGTGTCGGCCAGCCAACGCTTAAAGTCGATAACCTGACGGTTGGCGGCACAGCGTAATACTCTACTTTCGATAGTCATAAACTGCCGGGTTAATCCCGGCAGTTTTATTTTCAATACTGCCCATTTTACCCCACGTCTTTACCGCGTCCTTTGTTGTCGCGTACCCCTTGATAAAGATGCGAAACCTTCACGAAATACTCGGTCAGGTAGTTAATACAAACTTGTACTTTCAGAGGCAGCTTATCTTTTTCGGTATACAGTGCGTACACCGGACGAGGATCGGATTGATAGCTCGGCATTAAGATCTCAAGCGTCCCTTCATTGATCTCATCGATCACCCACATCAGCGGAACGTAAGCGATCCCGGCACCTATTTTTAACCAACGGCTTAACGTCATGGGATCGTTGGTGACGAATCGCCCTTGCGGGATCATCTTCGTGGTAAGCCCTTCGGGCGCGATCAACTCGAATTCATTGTGCGGGCGAATGCTGTATTCAAGCCAGGAATGACTGGCAAGATCGGCGGGCTTTTCTGGCGTGCCGTTTTGTTGCAGATAACTTTTAGCGGCACAAATTACCATCGGCATCGATCCGAGGCGTGTGGAGAACAGGCTTGAATCCTGCAAAGCACCGACACGAATAACCACGTCCAGGCCATCGGCAATCAGGTCCGGCGCTGGGATTCCCGTCACCAGGTTTACCGTCAATTCCGGGTATTCTTTGAGCATGTCTGCGGTCATGGACGCGAGGACATTTTGTGCCATAGTTGAAGAACTGCCGATACGTAGCGTTCCGATGGGCGTGTTGTTGAAAGCATAAAGCTGCTCATGTACTGCTTGCGCTTCATGCAGCATTTTACGGCAGCCAAGAAAGTATATTTTACCGGCCTCGGTTAGCCCAATGCTGCGTGTGCTGCGGTTTAGCAACTTAACTTGCAACTCGTCTTCGAGTTTTGAAACCGTTTGGCTGATGGACGACACGCTCATTTCAAGCTGTCTGGCCGCGGCGGTAAAAGAGCCAAGTTCGACAACTTTGGCGAAAACCGACATGCGCTTAAGTCTTTCCATTGTTCACTCTGAGTGAAAAGTGATTTAGATCACAGATTATAGATAACGGGCTAACTATTGCGGTAATATATTATTAACAACACGACCCGTATCATTCGTTTGCTCAGCATTCCTGGCTGTCCCAGGGTTTGTGTCTTCTGTATTTTCTGCAAGGTTAACATGAGTCTATTTCCCGTTATCGTGATATTCGGTCTTTCTTTTCCGCCGATATTCTTCGAGCTGATTTTATCGCTGGCGTTGTTCTGGTTGGTTCGCCGTCTGCTGACTCCGACGGGAATTTATGATTTTGTCTGGCACCCGGCATTATTTAACACAGCGCTTTATTGCTGCCTGTTTTATCTGATCTCGCGCCTGTTTGTTTGAGGTTGATGTGAAAGCACTTACAACAAAAATGATCCGCACTGCCATCACACTAATTCTGGTGCTGCTGGCTTTCATCGCTATCTACCGCGCCTGGGTGTTTTATACCGAATCACCGTGGACGCGTGACGCCCGCTTTACCGCAGACGTTGTCGCGATTGCACCCGATGTCTCCGGCTTAATTACCGATGTGAAGGTCCACGACAACCAATTGGTGAAGAAAGATCAGATTCTCTTCACTATCGATCAGCCTCGTTATCAGAAAGCTTTAGAACAAGCCCAAGCCGATGTTTCCTACTACCAGGTTTTAGCTGGCGAGAAACGCCGTGAAGCCGGGCGTCGTAATTCATTAGGCACGCAGGCAATGTCGCGTGAAGAAATCGAACAGTCCAACAATGTGCTTCAGACGGTTTTGCATCAGTTAGCCAAAGCTGAAGCAACCCGTGATTTAGCCGAACTGGACTTGCAACGTACCATCATTCGCGCACCAGCAGAAGGTTGGGTAACTAACCTGAATGTGTATACCGGTGAGTTTATTACCCGTGGCTCAACCGCTGTGGCGCTGGTCAAACGTGGCTCTTTCTACATTCTTGCCTACATGGAAGAAACCAAGCTTGACGGTATTCGCCCAGGATACCGGGTGCAAATTACACCGCTTGGCAGTAATCGTATATTACGTGGAACGGTCGATAGCCTTTCGGCCGGGGTGACGAATGCCAGTAGCACCAGAGACAGTAAAGGTATGGCGACTGTTGATTCCAATCTCGAATGGGTGCGCCTGGCGCAACGTGTGCCGGTACGCATTCACCTTGATGAGCAACAGGCAAATCTCTATCCCGCCGGGACAACGGCAACCGTCGTGGTAACAGGGGATAAAGACAGAAATACTGACCACGAATCGGTATTCATTAAACTCATGCATCGTTTGCGTGAGTTCGGTTAAGCGTAGGTCGATATGTATTATATTTCGCGGTTACATTTGCGCTTCGCCTTCAAATTGGCTTTTGCCATCGTGCTGGCGCTATGGGTAGGGTTTCATTTTGAACTGGAAACCCCGCGCTGGGCGGTGCTGACGTCCGTGTTGGTCGCCGCGGGGCCTGCTTTTGCGGCGGGCGGTGAACCCTATTCTGGAGCGATTCGCTATCGCGGAATGCTGCGTATTGTAGGCACATTTATTGGTTGTTTCGCCGCGTTATTCATCATCACCACACTGATTCGTGCCCCGGTCGTTATGTTGCTGGTGTGCTGTATCTGGGCCGGATTTTGCACCTGGATTTCGTCGCTAGTTAAAGTCGAAAACTCTTATGCCTGGGGTCTTGCGGGCTACACCACGCTGATTATTATTGTCACCATTCAAGCCAATCCTCTGGTGGCACCGCAGTTTGCCGTTGAGCGATGCAGTGAAATTGTCATTGGTATTGTTTGCGCCATTATTGCCGACTTAATTTTCTCCCCGCGTTCGATTAAAAAAGAAATCGATCGTCAACTTGATAGCTTGCTAGTGGATCATTACCGCCTGATGCAGTTGTGTATTGCGCATGGCGATAAAGAACAGGTCGATAAGGCCTGGGCAAGCCTGGTTCAGCGCACCACTGTGATTGAGGGAATGCGCGATAACCTGAAGATTGAATCTGCTCGTTGGGGACGTGCGAACCGCCGCCTGAAAGCACTGAATGCGGTTTCTCTGGCCTTGATTACTCAGGCGTGTGAAACCTTCCTGATTCAAAATACGCGCCCTGAATTTGTCACCCCTGAATTTCGCGAGTTATTTGAAACGCCGGTAGAAACAGCTGCGGATGTGCATCAGCAGTTGAAAGTTATCCGCAAAGTCGTATCTTTCGCTGGTGAGAAATATACCCCTGTCACCATCCGTAGTTGGGTTAACGAGGCGACGCGCTATTTAGTGCTGAAACGGGGTGTTATCAGCAATACTCGTATCAATGCGATTGAAGAAGAGATTTTAACCCAGGAAGTGGTGGTAAAAGTGCAATCAGCTGAAGGCCACCACGCGATGATCAACTTCTGGCGTACCGCCATTTCTTGCCTGTTGGGCTGCTTGTTCTGGCTTGCTACCGGTTGGACATCCGGTAGCGGTGCCATGGTCATGATCGCGGTGGTCACATCGCTCGCTATGCGTTTGCCGAACCCTCGCATGGTGGCGTTAGATTTTCTCTACGGAATGCTGGTGGCGTTGCCGCTGGGGGGACTCTATTTTCTGGTCATCATTCCCGCGACACAGCAAAGTATGGTGCTGCTTTCTATTAGCCTTGCGTTACTGGCGTTCTTTATTGGTATCGAAGTACAGAAACGGCGGTTGGGTTCGATGGGGGCGCTGGCCGGGACAATTAACGTTATCGTGTTAGATAACCCCATGACGTTTCACTTCAATACATTTTTGGATGGCGCGTTGGGGCAAATTATTGGCTGTTTCGTGGCATTGATGGTGATACTCATCATCCGTGATAATTCGAAAGCCCGAACGGGTCGCACGCTGTTGAACCAGATTGTCTCTGCGGCAGTTTCCGCATTAACAACCAACAAGGCTCGCCGCAAAGAAAACCATCTGCCCGCGCTGTATCAGCAGCTTTTCTTACTGCTGAATATGTTCCCGGGTGATATCCCGCGTTATCGCCTGGCGCTGACATTAATCATTGCGCACCAGCGTCTGCGTGATGCACCGATACCGGTGAACGACGATCTTTCGGCATTCCATCGCCAACTGCGCAAGACAGCAGACAAAGTGACTTCGGCCTCCAGCGATGACAAAAAGCAGCGTTACTTCAAGCAATTGCTGGAGGAACTGGACATCTACCAGGAAAAATTGCGTATCTGGGAGGCGCCATTACAGGTCACCGAGCCGGTACGGCGATTAGCCGAGGTGCTGCATAAATACCAGCACGCATTCATCACTGCCTGACCCGAGCCGACGCCATGCGTCGGCTTTTTTGTATCTATACTTACCAGATGCCCAATTCATAACAGGAGAAAACTATGACAAATCAGGCACTCCAGGACAGTGAATTATTTAACACCGGTTATCTGGTCAATGGTGAATGGCGCAAACTCAGCGCAACCTTTGACGTTCTCAACCCGGCTACCGGCGAAGTTGTCGCGAAAGTGGCAAAAGCCGGTAAAAAAGAGGCGGAAGAAGCGATTGCCGCTGCGGCTAAAGCTTTCCCTGCATGGCGTGCAAAAACCGCCAAAGAACGTTCCACGATTCTCTATAAGTGGTTCCAGTTAATTATTGAGAACAAAGCCTGGCTCGGGCGCTTAATGACCACAGAACAAGGCAAACCGTTGAAAGAGGCGGAAGGCGAAGTCGAGTATGCCGCAAGCTTTATCCAGTGGTTTGCCGAGCAAGCCAAGCGTGCAAATGGTGAAATTATTCCTCCGGCGAACCCGGTTCACGAATTTTAGCCACCCGGGAGCCTATCGGCGTAGTTGCGGCTATCACGCCGTGGAACTTCCCGATGGCAATGCTGACTCGCAAGCTCGGCCCGGCGCTTGCAGCGGGTTGTACCGGCGTGATTAAACCTGCTAATAACACTCCGCTGTCTGCATTTGCATTGCTGGCTCTGGCGAAGAAAGCCGGTGTCCCGGATGGTGTACTCAACGCCGTGGCGGGGAATACGCAAGAAATTAGCGATGCAATTATGGCCAGCCGCGACGTTCGCAAAATATCATTCACCGGTTCCACTGCAGTGGGTAAAACCCTGGTGCGTAATGCGGCTGAAACAATGAAAAAGGTGTCGATGGAACTTGGCGGCAATGCGCCGTATATCGTCTTTGAAGATGCTGATATTGACGAAGCCGTGAAGGGGGCTGTCGCGAATAAATTCCGTAATGCAGGCCAGGTCTGCGTTAGCGTTAACCGTTTCTTTATTCAGGAAAAGGTCTACGACCAGTTCGTCAACACACTCGCGGATGCCGTTAAAGCCCTGAAAGTGGGTAATGGTCTTGAAGAAGGCGTTGTTGTAGGGCCATTAATTGAAAAATCTGCGGTCGATAAAGTCCGTGAACATGTTGAAGATGCGCAGGCGAAGGGCGGAAAAGTGCTGGTAGGCGGGAAGAGTCATGAATTGGGTGGCAACTTCTGGCAACCAACGGTGATAGTGGATGCCACCGATGATATGAAACTCGCGCAGGAAGAAACCTTTGGCCCGTTGGCCGCCTGCTTCAGTTTCAAAACGGAAGAGGAAGTGATTGAGCGAGCGAATAACACACTATTTGGTTTAGCGGCCTACTTCTATACTCAGAATCTGGCCCGCGTATTCCGCGTCTCGCAAGCGATTGAAAGCGGGATGATTGGTATCAACGAATGCGCCGTTTCGACCGAGCTGGGGCCGTTTGGTGGTGTGAAAGAATCCGGACTGGGTCGGGAAGGTTCCGTGTTAGGTCTGGATGAGTTTCTGGAAGTCAAAACCTTGCATATTGGCGGGCTATAGTCACCACAATGCTAATGGGTTAGGTGGCAATCTATGAAAAAATACACCTTTGATTTTAGTCAGATAGAAGATCAGCCGGGATTCTATCGCCACTTTATCCAGGTTTTTCAACTTGAGAAAAAACAGGTTCACGATCTCGATAGTTTGTGGGATGTCGTCGTTGGGGATATTTTGCCGCTCCCGGTAGAGATTGAATTTGTTCATCTACCAGAAATGCAAAGGCGGCGGTATGGCGCTTTGATTTTGCTTTTTGACGAAGCGGAAGAGGAGCTGGAAGGGCAATTGCGGTTTAACGTGCGTGGCTAACGCTGATTTAAACCCATAAAAAAGCCCCCGCGAGCGGGGGCAAAGTCGCCAGATTTGACGACGAGGGTTTATTTATACAGTTCAGCGGTGGCGTGCCAGGTATCGCCCGAACGTGCTTCGGTAATGCGATAAGCTGAGGCACCTTCCTGAGTTGCTTTCTGTGATAATTCATGACGCATATCCATTGGCGCGCTACCCACCTGGCTTACTGAAATACTGCCCATGGACTGCATGTTTTGAGCTTGTTCGTTAGTGACCTGATGCGCGGCTGCATTAGCGCCGAAAGAGATCACGGAGAAAAGGCTAAGTGCTGCGATGGTTAATTTGGTTTTCATGATGTCTACTCCTGAATAAGTTTTTCAACGACCGGAAGGGCTTAACTGCATTTATTGTTCTTGGGGTCGTCATTTTGTTTAAACGGTATATCACTATTATTTATGGCTAACTTCTTATGGCTAACGACTGTTATTTGTACAGCTCAGCAGTTGCGTGCCATGCATCGCCAGAACGTGCTTCGGTGATACGGTAAGAAGAAGCACCTTGCTCTTCAGCTTTTTTATTCAACATCTGGTGCATATCCATTGGTGCGCTACCTACCTGGCTTACAGAAACGGAACCCATTGACTGAAGGTTCTGCGCTTGTTCAGCGTTGATAGAAGTGGCTGCGAATGCACCAAATGACAGCATTGAAAGCAGGCTAGCGGCTACTACTGTTGATTTCATGTTCATGGTTTTTACCTCGTCGTATTCTTTTATTTGGGTCTTCATTTCGTGACCCTCATCACAAAATCAAGTATACACTAATAACTCACAAAATTAATACCCTGCTAATTATTCTCTATGAAACTTTACAATAATAGAGGCTTTGGTTATTACGTAAAGTTATTAAAAATGGATGTATATTGCTATTTTTGTGTTAAATATAAGTAAAAACAATGAGATGCCAGATTTTGATTTTTTGTGCGGTTTATCACATAACTGGCTGATGCAAGCGAGATTTAGGCTTAGAAAGAAGGTAAAACCGGGATTTACTGACAATGGATGTGAGCAGGGGGATTGTTACGGAAGTGTTGTTCCCGTTGTTCATTCACAACGGGAATGGAGTATTAACGCTTACAGTTCTTGTTCAAACAGCACCAGAATCGCTTCATACAATTCTTTCACGGTAAAGTTTTTCGCGGGAGTGGTGAAGATAGTGTCATCCCCGGCAATGGTTCCCAGAATGCCTTCCGCTTTACCTAAAGAATCCAGCAGGCGCGCAATAAGCTGCGCAGCACCAGGACTGGTATGAATGACCACAACGGCATCGTTGTAATCAATATCCAACACCAGATTTTTTAGCGGGCTGGAAGTGGTTGGCACGCCAAGCTCTGCCGGTAAGCAATACACCATTTCCATTTTTGCGTTGCGGGTACGCACGGCGCCGAACTTTGTCAGCATGCGAGAAACTTTGGACTGATTAATATTTTCAAAACCATCGTTTTGCAATGCATGGACGATCTCGCCCTGAGAACTGAATTTCTCTTCTTTTAATAGTGCTTTGAATGCTTTGACTAATTCTTCTTGTTTTGAGGAAATACGCATAGGTTACCCATTTAAAGGTCAACAAAGATAACATTATTATGCATTTAAATGAATTATTATGCAAATTAATGGCAGGTTGTCAGCCTGAAATAATGTTATGAAAGAGGCGGATTTTATCAAATTTTGTTATCGAGGAACATGCCTTCGTCACGACTCGAAAATATGTAGGTAAGTAAATCAAATGTTATCAAAATGATGTTGTTTTGCTGCGTAGGGAGGGGTAATGTAACCGCCGTTGATGTGACAACATCAGGTTGTGACCGGGCGCTCAGGCGTCGTTTCCACCCGGTGAGTAAATGCAGCAGTAACGCTTCAGGAATGCGTAACTTCGCAAACCTTAAGCGGGAAGATTGTAATTACCCCTTCTCTGGATTATGGTCGCCACCGCATGGAGTTACGGCACCTATTTGCTAACCATAATAAGGAGTTTAGGATGAAAGTTGCAGTCCTCGGCGCAGCAGGCGGAATCGGCCAGGCGCTTGCCCTTCTACTCAAGACCCAACTGCCTTCAGGTTCAGAACTCTCTCTGTATGATATTGCACCGGTAACCCCAGGTGTTGCAGTCGATCTGAGTCATATCCCTACTGATGTGAAAATTAAAGGTTTCTGCGGTGAAGATGCTACACCAGCGCTGGTGGGTGCTGATGTCGTGCTTATCTCCGCCGGTGTCGCTCGTAAGCCAGGTATGGATCGCTCTGACTTGTTTAACGTCAACGCGGGAATCGTTAAAAATCTGGTTCAACAGATTGCTAAAACTTGCCCGAAAGCCTGTATCGGTATCATCACGAACCCGGTGAATACCACTGTTGCTATCGCAGCTGAAGTGCTGAAAAAAGCAGGTGTGTACGATAAGAACAAACTGTTTGGCGTGACTACGCTAGACATCATCCGCTCCAACACCTTTGTTGCGGAACTGAAAGGCAAACAGCCGACCGAGATCGAAGTCCCTGTCATCGGTGGCCACTCTGGCGTGACTATTCTGCCATTGCTGTCTCAGATCCCAGGCGTAAGCTTCACCGAGCAAGAAGTTGCTGACCTGACTAAACGTATCCAGAATGCGGGTACTGAAGTTGTGGAAGCGAAAGCGGGTGGCGGGTCTGCAACTCTGTCAATGGGTCAGGCTGCTGCACGTTTTGGTCTGTCTTTGGTGCGTGCGCTGCAAGGCGAAAGCAACGTGGTTGAATGTGCGTATGTAGAAGGTAACGGCGAGCACGCTCGTTTCTTCTCTCAGCCATTGCTGCTGGGCAAAAACGGAATCGCGGAGCACAAGTCTTACGGCAAACTGAGTGCGTTTGAGCACCAGGCGCTGGAAGGCATGCTGGATACTCTGCAGAAAGACATTACCCTTGGCGAAGAGTTTGTTAACAAATAAACCCTGCGCTTAAGCGAAAAAAACCGGAACATTGCTTCCGGTTTTTTATTGCCTGGAGTTCACTGCTTATTAGTTAGTGGCGGGATATTCCTGAATCGTTACCTGCAACGTCAGCTTTTTATCTTCACGCATCACTTCAACAGGAATGACTGAGCCTGGGCGAATCTCCGCTACCTGGTCCATTGTCCCCAATGCGGATATGGCCGGTTTATGGTTCACGGAGATAATCACGTCATTAACCAAAAGACCTGCTTTTGCTGCCGGGCCATCAGGGGTAACTTCATTAACGATGATCCCTTGAATTTGATCGATACCCGTTGCCGGGCCATGCAATGGCGTAATCTCACGACCGCCAATACCAATATAGCCACGAATTACGCGTCCATCGCGGATCAGCTTATCCATGATTTTTGTCGAAAGCTGAGTCGGGATCGCAAAGCCGATACCTTCAGGGGTTTCGCCATCGTTACTTTTATCAAACGATAATGTATTGATGCCCATCAGCTCGCCGAGGGAATTGACCAGCGCACCACCGGAGTTACCATGGTTAATTGAAGCGTCCGTTTGCAGGAAAGACTGGCGGCCAGAAGGGCTAAGGCCAATACGGCCGGTTGCACTAATAATCCCCTGCGTAATGGTTTGCCCGAGGTTATACGGGTTACCAATCGCCATCACAACATCGCCAATATGCGGCATGCGCTTATTATTGATAGGGATGACAGGGAGATTGGTGGCGTTAATTTTCAGCACCGCTAAATCAGTCAGGCTATCTGAGCCAACCAATAAAGCTTCAAACACTCGGCCATCTTGCAGAGCAACGATGATTTGCTCGGCATCATTAATGACGTGTTTGTTAGTAATGATGTAGCCGCGTTCATCCATGATGACGCCAGAGCCGAGGGTTTTAATTTCTAACTGATTTTGTGAGTTGTTGCCGACACTGCGGTTGTAAACGTTGACCACAGCAGGCGCAGCGCGTCGCACCGCAGTGTTGTAGCTCAGCGGAGTTTCATCGGCACTGTCAAACTTCGAGGGTGCTAAGGGGATGATTTTTTGGCGCAGTGAAGGTAACGATACCAACAATATGCCAGCCACAATCAGGCCAATCACCACCGAGCGTAATATCTTCAGAAACATGGATTTGTATTAGTTAATAATAAGCCGGGAGCAGAATAGCATGAGTTAATCGGACATCGTATAGAGATGTCCGATTACTGAGCAGATTAGCGTACTAAGAGATAGATACTTTCTTCGCCGCGAGCCACATGCAAAGCAATAACGTCGGGTTTAGTTTCCAGAACCTTACGCATCTCCGCAATGCTTGAAACTCGTTCGCGGTTTACACCAATGATGAAATCGTCTTTGTGCAGGCCCGCTTGTGCCGCTGGCGTGCCTTTCTCAACGCTGTCGAGTTTGACGCCTTTAGTACCATCTTTGAGCTGACCATCGCTTAATGTCGCGCCCTGCAAGGCTGGCATAATTAGCTCGGCGTTCGCAGATGAGGCGGTGCTCTTATCAAGCGTAACGCTCACTTCCAGCGGTTTGCCGTCGCGCAGCAAGCCTAGTTTCACTACGGTTCCAGGCTCAGTAGTGGCAATTTTTGCGCGCAATTCGGCAAAACTGCTGATGGTTTTACCATTCAGGCTGGTAATCACATCACCCGCTTTCACACCCGCTTTTGCCGAACCCGATTGCGGTAAGACTTCGCTGACAAATGCGCCACGTTGGGTGGTCAGGTTGAATGCTTTGGCAATATCAGCACTCATCTCGGTGCCTTTAATACCAAGCAAGCCACGCTTGATCTCGCCAAATTGCATCAACTGTTTGGCCAGGGTCTGCGCCATATTGCTTGGGATAGCAAAGCCGATACCGACGCTGCCACCGCTTGGTGCGAGGATAGCGGTGTTAATACCAATAAGTTCGCCGTTCAAATTCAGCAATGCGCCGCCGGAATTACCACGGTTAATAGAGGCATCGGTCTGGATAAAGTTTTCCAGCCCTTCCAGGTTCAGACCGCTACGACCTAAAGCCGAAACAATCCCTGATGTTGCCGTTTGCCCCAGACCGAATGGGTTGCCGACCGCAACGGCAAAATCACCGACGCGCAGCTTATCGGAGTCGGCAACGGCGATTTGAGTCAGGCCACTTGCGTTCTGAATTTGAATCAGCGCGATATCACTTTGGTCATCGCCACCAATCAGTTTGGCATCAAATTCACGCCCATCATTGAGCTGCACGCTGATTTTTTCGGCATGATTGATGACGTGATTGTTAGTCAGCACATAACCTTTTTCGGCATTAATAATCACGCCTGAACCCAAACCCTCAAAAGGCTGGGCTTCCGAAGGAGGCATATCATCGCCAAAGAATTTCTTAAACTCTTCCGGGACTTTCTGGGCAGGCGCTGCCGCTGTCCCTTCTACCTGAACACTCACCACGGCAGGTAAAACTTTTTCCAGCATTGGTGCAAGGCTTGGCAAAGCCGGTTGACCCGGAATTTGTGCTGGCAACGCCGCATTCACCTGAGATGTCACACCGAACGTCAGTCCGACGCTTAACGCTAAGGCACTCAACAACAGTGTTTGTTTCTTCATTGATGGCTTGCTCTCGTGACCTGAACCTGGAAAAGGAAAACCCGATAACACTCCGATGTTATTGAAATATCAGCCGGGTAACAATGCTGTTATAGAGTGAAGTAACACAAGTAAATGATAGCTGTGCTGGAGAGAGATTGGGGTACGAAAGCGGTACCCCAAGAAAATATTCTGGATTTGTGATTAATCGCGTTTTGCGCGTTCGGTACGCAGCAAACCGGATGCGCCATCAGAGTAGTCACGCGGCATCTGCACCGGTGCCTGATCGTTGCTGGCTTCAGACTCAGCAAGGCGATTGCGGAATGGATTCTCTTCGGCTGACATTTCAGGCAGCAGGCTGCTGGAGCTTTTTGCCATGTGTTGATAAAGCTGGCGATAATCATGTGCCATGTTGTCCAGCAACTCGGCGCTGCGGGCAAAGTGGCTGACTAACTCTTCGCGATACTCTTCAAGTTCTGCTTTGTTTTTCTCAATCTCGTACTGCATTGCCTGCTGCTGACGCAGCTTGCGGTTGCCAAAACGCATAGCAACTGCACCAACGATGATGCCAACAACTAACCCAATTAGCGCATATTCCCAGGTCATGAACTTCTCCCGTTGTCTTGTGTTTCCGTAGGGTAATGTAGCCACTATAACCGTTAACCTAAGAGAAGTGGAATCCTGACGCAGCATCGCTTAGGGTAGAACGGCCTTTTTTCGACAACCGTCCCTTTTTGAGCATTAAGTAAACGGCAATCCGATTTTTAAGGAAATACCATAATACCATGCAAAATCTCTCCCCAGCATCGCGCTACCAACAAGCCCTGAATGAGGGCAGCTACCAACCTGATGATGTTCAGCGTGAGGCCGTAACCCGGTTGGACGCTATCTGGCAGGCTTTGAGCGAGCAAAAGCCGACTGAGCCTGTGAATGGTGGTTTCTTTGGCAAACTCTTTGGCAAACGTAATGTCGCGGTGAGTCAGGAATCGGTTCGCGGGCTGTATATGTGGGGCGGAGTAGGGCGTGGGAAAACCTGGCTCATGGATATGTTTTTTCAGAGTCTACCTGGCGAACGCAAGTTACGGCTGCATTTCCACCGTTTTATGCTGCGTGTCCATGAAGAGTTGGCGGCGCTTCAGGGGCAAACCGATCCCCTGGAAGTGATTGCTGACCGCTTTAAAGCAGAAACAGACGTTCTATGCTTCGATGAATTTTTTGTCTCTGACATTACAGATGCCATGCTGCTTGGCACGCTGATGCAAGCTTTGTTCGCGCGTGGGATCACGCTGGTGGCTACATCTAATATTCCACCTGATGAATTGTACCGTAACGGCTTGCAGCGCCCGCGCTTCATCCCTGCGATTGATGCGATTAAACGGCACTGTGAAGTGATGAATGTCGATGCCGGTATTGATTACCGACTGCGAACGCTGACTCAGGCCCATCTCTGGCTTTCCCCGTTGAACGACGAAACCGCGCAGCAGATGGAAAAACTCTATGCCGCGTTAGCAGGTACGGCGAGGGAAGGGGAACCGGTGCTCGAAATCAACCACCGTCCGTTAGCCACGTTAGGTTTGGCGAATCAGACACTGGCGGTAGATTTCAATACGCTATGCGTTGACGCCCGGAGTCAGCATGACTACATCGCGCTCTCACGTCTCTTCCACACTGTGATGCTATTTAATGTGCCCGTGATGAACACCCGTAACGAAAATGAAGCGCGGCGGTTCATTGCGTTGGTGGACGAGTTTTACGAACGTCACGTCAAATTGGTGGTTTCAGCGCAGGTTCCGCTGTTCGAGATTTACCAGGGGGAGAGATTGCGCTTTGAATTCCAGCGCTGTCTGTCGCGTCTGCAAGAAATGCAAAGTGAAGAGTATTTACGCTTGTCGCACATGCCGTGAACCGCAGTTTGAACGCAGAGTGACCATAAAGTGTGACAAAAACTACAAAAAGGTTCGACCTTTAGGGGCGACTTCCCTATAATCTTGCGACCCCACGTTACAACCAAAGTTTTTTTCCCAAAACTTGGTCGTGCTGGCATTGGCTATTCGAAGGGGTAGGTTTGCCGGACTTTGTCGTGTGAACCTTGAACTGATTTTAAACGTTTGGGTGAACACCTACGTGTAACTATATATTGGGTAAGCTTTTAATGAAAACTTTTACAGCTAAACCAGAAACCGTACAGCGCGACTGGTTCGTTGTTGACGCTGACGGTAAGACCTTAGGTCGCCTGGCTACTGAATTGGCTCGCCGTCTGCGCGGTAAGCACAAAGCGGAATACACTCCGCACGTTGATACTGGTGATTACATCATCGTTCTGAACGCAGAAAAAGTTGCTGTAACCGGCAACAAGCGTACTGACAAAGTGTATTACCATCACACCGGCCACATCGGTGGTATCAAACAAGCGACCTTTGAAGAGATGATTGCCCGCCGTCCTGAGCGTGTGATTGAAATCGCGGTTAAAGGCATGCTGCCAAAGGGCCCGCTGGGCCGTGCTATGTTCCGTAAACTGAAAGTTTACGCGGGCACCGAGCACAACCACGCGGCACAGCAACCGCAAGTTCTGGACATTTAATCGGGATTATGGCAATGGCTGAAAATCAATACTACGGCACTGGTCGCCGCAAAAGTTCCGCAGCTCGCGTGTTTATCAAACCGGGCAGCGGCAAAATCATCATCAACCAACGTTCTCTGGAACAGTACTTCGGTCGTGAAACTGCCCGCATGGTAGTTCGTCAGCCGCTGGAATTGGTTGATATGGTTGAGAAATTCGATCTGTACATCACTGTTAAAGGTGGTGGTACTTCTGGTCAGGCTGGTGCGATCCGTCACGGTATCACCCGCGCTCTGATGGAGTACGACGAGTCTCTGCGTGGCGAACTGCGTAAAGCTGGTTTCGTTACTCGTGATGCTCGTGAAGTTGAACGTAAGAAAGTCGGTCTGCGTAAAGCACGTCGTCGTCCTCAGTTCTCCAAACGTTAATTGTCCTCTGCTTTTGCAGAATACAATTCGCGAAAAGCCCGGTCTTGTACCGGGTTTTTTTATGCCTGAAAATTATATTTAGCGTTGCTAACTATTTGATGTTGAATGTGTTTCAGACGAATTCCAGATCCATTCCCCACAAAACCCGTAAAATCTGGTAAACTATCAACCAATTTTCTGCCCAAAGGTCGGCATCCGGTTGTTTTCGCCTTGTTTTCTGGCGACTGGTGGTTTTCCGGCGTATCTGGGTATCAAACGGTCAGGTTAGTTGCCGCTTACTGCGGCCATTAGCAGTAATTTTCTGAATAAACTTGGAGGTTTTCATGGCTGTCGCTGCCAACAAACGTTCGGTGATGACGCTGTTTTCCGGTCCTACTGACATCTATAGCCACCAGGTACGTATCGTCCTGGCTGAAAAAGGTGTTAGCGTTGAAATTGAGCATGTGGAAACGGATAACCTGCCTCAGGATCTGATTGACCTCAACCCAAATCACAGCGTACCGACCCTGGTTGACCGCGAACTTACTCTGTGGGAATCCCGCATCATCATGGAATATCTTGATGAGCGTTTCCCGCACCCACCATTAATGCCGGTTTACCCGGTTGCACGTGGTGAAAGTCGCCTGTACATGCATCGTATCCAGAAAGACTGGTATTCCCTGATGCACATCGTGATGAACGGTTCTGCTCAAGAAGCTGATGCTGCACGCAAGCAATTACGTGAAGAATTGCTGGCAATCGCACCTGTATTTACTCAGAAACCTTTCTTCCTGAGTGATGAGTTCAGTCTGGTAGATTGCTACCTGGCACCACTGCTGTGGCGTTTGCCGCAGATGGGTATTGAGCTGACAGGCGCAGGTTCTAAAGAGATGAAAGGTTATATGACTCGCGTATTTGAGCGTGATTCATTCCTCGCTTCTCTGACCGAGCCTGAGCGCGAAATGCGTCTGCAAACCCGGGGCTAATTGATGGATATGTCACAATTGTCACCACGTCGTCCGTATCTACTTCGTGCTTTTTACGAGTGGCTGCTGGATAACCAGCTCACACCGCATCTGGTGGTGGATGTGACATTGCCTGGCGTACATGTTCCTATGGAATATGCTCGCGACGGGCAAATTGTCCTGAATATTGCACCACGTGCAGTAGGAAACCTGGAATTGGCCAACGGTGATGTGCGTTTTAACGCGCGCTTCGGTGGTGTGCCACGCCAGGTATTTGTTCCTATGGCCGCGGTTCTGGCTATTTATGCTCGTGAAAACGGCGCTGGTACAATGTTCGAACCAGAAGCCAGTTATGACGAAGATGTTGAAAGTCATAATGATAACGAGCAGTTGTCGTCTGATTCAGAAATGGTCATGCAAGTGATTGATGGCTCACGCCCCGATCACGATGAAGATGACAACGACCCGGATAACGAGCCACCTCCGCGTGGTGGTCGTCCGGCGTTGCGCGTAGTGAAGTAATTCAAAGATATTATCCGCGTAGCTTGCCAGTAAAAATGCAAATCGAAGCCAGTCTCAGGACTGGCTTTTTATTGCCTTAAATAAACCTGGCAACTGCATCTTTACGTAAGCCAAGATTTGCTGTGTTATGATTCGACAATACTATTTGCCATGCTTCTTCCCTAAAACGGCCAAATCCCGACGCTATGAGCACATTTGACGAGCAACCATCTGAGATGACAGAAACCATCGGGCATACGATGCGCCGTCGTCCTCTTGCGCGTAAAAAACTCTCGGAAATGGTGGAAGAAGAACTTGAGCAGATGATTCGCAGACGTGAGTTTGCAGAGGGTGAGCAATTACCGTCTGAACGTGAGCTGATGGCATTTTTTAATGTTGGACGCCCTTCAGTGCGTGAAGCCCTGGCAGCACTAAAACGAAAAGGTTTGGTGCAAATCAGTAATGGCGAGCGCGCTCGCGTATCTCGCCCTTCAGCAGATACCATTATTGGTGAGTTATCTGGCGTGGCAAAAGATTTCCTTTCGCGGCCAGGTGGCATTGCTCATTTCGAACAGCTACGTATGTTCTTTGAATCCAGCCTGGTCCGCTATGCCGCTGAATTCGCGACAGATGAACAAATAGCCCGCCTTGCAAAAGCGCTTGAGCTGAATAATCAGGCTCTGGATGATAACGAACTCTTTATTCGATCCGACATCGAATTCCACCGTGAACTGGCAGAGATCCCTGATAATCCGATCTTCATGGCCGTGCACGTTGCCTTGCTCGACTGGTTGATTGCCGCGCGGCCAACGGTTGCTCAGGATATTTTGCATGCCCACAATAATGTGAGTTATCAGCAGCATATTGAAATTTATAATGCGATCCTTGCACGCGATCCCGATGCTGCTGACAGCGCATTAAAGGCTCATCTGAAAAGCGTTTTCGCCTCCTATTACCCCACGCCCCGTAAACGCACCGCAAAAAAATAGCTGCGCTAATTTGAGATCCTCCCCACTTCTACGTAAGTAATTTCTGATCACCCATCATTATTTCATATGAGCCAGATCTCATCCTGACCTCTTCGATATGTGGTGTTTACTTTTTGATCTGGTATAACAGGTATAAAGGTATCCCTTATCATTTGAATATCAGACAACAAAGAGGCGTTTATGGCACAGAATCTTCGCGGTGTGATGCCCGCATTGCTTACTCCGTTTAACCCGCAACAACAGATCGACACCGACAGTTTGCGCCGTCTGGTTCGTTTCAATATTGAGCAGGGCATTGATGGCCTTTATGTCGGTGGTTCCACTGGCGAAGCATTTTTGCAGACCACGCAAGAACGTGAGCAAGTGCTGGAAATTGTCGCCGAAGAAGCGAAAGGCAAGGTGACATTAATTGCACATGTGGGTGGTATCAGCACCCATGAGAGTCAGACTCTGGCGAGTGCAGCACACCGTTATGGATTCGATGCCGTTTCAGCGGTCACGCCGTTTTACTATCCGTTCAGCTTCAACGAACACTGTGACCACTATCGCGCAGTTATTGATTCGTCTGGTGGGTTGCCGATGGTGGTTTACAACATTCCGGCTCTTAGCGGTGTGAAGCTCTCGCTTGAACAGATTGATACCTTAATCAGCTTGCCGGGCGTCGGGGCGTTAAAGCAAACCTCGGGTGATCTCTATCAGATGGAGCAGATCCGTCGTGCTCATCCGGATCTTGTGCTCTATAACGGTTATGACGAGATCTTCGCTTCTGGTCTGTTGGCAGGGGCTGACGGCGGTATTGGCAGCACTTACAACGTAATGGGCTGGCGATATATGGCAATTAAAAATGCCGTACAGGAAGGAGATGTTCAACGAGCCAGACAGCTTCAAAGTGAATGCAACAAGGTCATTGATTTGCTGATTAAAGTCGGTGTTTTCCGCGGGCTGAAAACAATTCTGCATTATATGGATGTGCTGGCAGTGCCGCTTTGTCGCAAACCTTTTGCATCGGTTGAGGAGCAATATCTGCCTGAACTTAAAGCACTCGCGGCGCAGCTTCAGAAAGAACGCGCCGCGCTCTGAATGGCATATGCAAACCGTGGTGCCGTAGACCATACCTAATCAGACCTAACCAGAGGGCGGGTTTTTGCGAACTCGCACCGGGAGTGCTTTATGAATAACACTGCCCAACAGATCCCGTGGTACCGCCATTTAACTAAGCCGCAATGGAAAGCATTTTCAGCAGCATGGATTGGCTACTTATTGGATGGTTTTGATTTTGTCTTGATAGCGTTAGTACTGACTGAAATTCAAAGTGAATTTGGCCTGACGACTGTTCAGGCGGCGAGTCTTATCTCAGCGGCGTTTATTTCGCGCTGGTTTGGTGGGCTGGTATTAGGCGCGATGGGCGATCGTTATGGCCGCAAACTCGCCATGATAACCAGTATCGTGTTGTTTTCTTTCGGGACGTTAGCGTGTGGTTTTGCACCTGGTTTTACCACTATGTTCCTGGCCCGGCTACTGATTGGCATGGGGATGGCGGGTGAATACGGTTCCAGCGCGACCTATGTGATTGAAAGCTGGCCGAAACATCTGCGTAATAAAGCGAGTGGCTTTTTGATATCTGGCTTTTCTGTCGGCGCAGTGATTGCCGCTCAGGTCTATAGCGTTGTGGTTCCAGCATGGGGTTGGCGCGCGCTGTTTTTCATCGGTATTTTGCCCATTATTTTCGCGTTATGGCTGCGTAAAAACATCCCTGAGGCTGAGGACTGGAAAGAGAAGTTTGCTGATACAAAACCGACCAAAACCATGGTGGACATTTTGTACCGTGGCGAACATCGGTTTATTAACATTGGCCTGACGATTGTCGTCGCAACAGCGCTGTATTTCTGCTTTGCCGGTAATCTGGGCAATGCGGTACTTGTCGCAGTATTGGGTTTAATCTGCGCCGCCATATTCATTAGCTTCATGGTGCAAAGCAGCGGCAAACGCTGGCCGACCGGTGTGACCTTAATGGTCGTCGTTTTCTTTGCCTTCCTCTACTCCTGGCCGATTCAGGCGTTGCTACCCACCTATCTGAAAACGGAACTGGCCTACAACCCAACAACCGTGGCGCATGTTCTGTTCTTTAGCGGATTTGGTGCCGCTGTCGGCTGTTGCGTGGGAGGATTCCTGGGGGATTGGTTAGGCACACGTAAAGCCTATGTCTGTAGCCTGCTGGTGTCTCAACTACTGATCATTCCTGTCTTCGCCATCGGCGGCGGAAATATCTGGGTTCTGGGTTTACTGCTGTTCTTCCAACAGATGTTAGGCCAGGGAATTTCAGGGATTTTGCCTAAGTTGATTGGCGGTTACTTTGATACTGAACAGCGTGCTGCGGGACTTGGTTTTACCTATAACGTTGGTGCATTAGGCGGGGCACTCGCTCCGATTATTGGGGCCACTATTGCGCAACGTCTTGATTTAGGGACTGCACTGGCATCGCTTTCGTTTAGCCTGACATTTGTGGTTATTTTGTTGATTGGTCTGGATATGCCATCGCGCGTTCAGCGCTGGATTCATCCAAATGCGGTGCGAACGCACGATGCCATTGATGGTAAACCATTTAGTGGGGCCGTAAAGATGGGCGCGGCTAAAAGTCGGGTCATGCAAAAAGCGGTCAAATAACAGAGCATAAAAAAGCCCGGTGACTTTACTATCGCCGGGCTTTTTTGCATTTCACTTCGTTAGACTTCGAGGAAGTTCAGGATCCCATCAGCGGCTTTACGGCCTTCGGCGATAGCTGTAACCACCAGGTCAGAACCACGAACGGCGTCACCACCGGCAAAGATTTTCGGGTTGCTGGTCTGGAATGGATTATCGCTGCCTTCCGGTGCCAGAATACGTCCCTGGCTATCCAACTCAACGCTGTGTTTTTCTAACCACTGCATGGCGTGAGGACGGAAACCAAACGCCATAATGACGGCATCGGCAGGGACAACATGCTCAGAACCGGCAACGATTTCCGGACGACGGCGGCCATTGGCATCCGGCGCGCCCAGCTCAGTACGCGCAACTTTCACGCCTGATACGCGCCCATTGGCATTCACTTCCACACCAAGCGGCTGCACGTTGAACTGGAACTCAACACCCTCTTCACGCGCATTTTTCACTTCGCGTTTAGAACCTGGCATGTTCTCTTCATCACGGCGATAAGCACAGATAACATGCGTTGCGCCCTGGCGAACCGAACTACGCACGCAGTCCATCGCGGTATCACCACCGCCAAGTACCACAACACGTTTGCCTGACATATCCACATATGGCTCTTCTGGTGAATCACCGAAGCCCATAATTTTCTTGGTGTTAGCGATGAGGAACGGCAGGGCATCAAATACGCCTGTCGCATCTTCATTTTCTAAACCACCGCGCATTGACTGGTAAGTCCCCACGCCCAGGAATACTGAATCAAACTCTTTCAGCAGGTCGTCAATGTGAACATCGCGGCCAACTTCAGTATTCAGTTTGAATTCGATACCCATGCCGCTGAAGATCTCACGGCGTTTAGTCATCACTTCTTTTTCCAGTTTGAATGCTGGAATACCGAAGGTCAGCAGGCCACCAATTTCCGGGTGGCGGTCATAAACTACCGCTTTCACACCATTACGCGCTAACACGTCGGCACATGCCAGGCCAGCAGGACCAGCACCGATGATAGCGACACGTTTACCGGTTTGTTTCACGCCGGTCAGATCTGGTTTCCAGCCCATCTCAATCGCTTTATCGTTGATATAGCGCTCGATGTTACCGATGGTCACGGCTCCAAACTCATCATTGAGCGTACAAGAACCTTCGCACAGACGGTCTTGCGGGCAAACGCGACCACATACTTCCGGCAGGCTGTTTGTCTGGTGAGACAGTTCAGCCGCTTCGATAATGCGCCCTTCATTGGCCAGTTTCAGCCAGTTGGGAATGTAGTTATGTACCGGGCATTTCCATTCGCAGTACGGGTTGCCGCAGGACAGACAGCGATCTGCCTGCGCTTTAGCCTGGCCTTCTGAGAACGGCTCGTAAATTTCTACAAATTCAATTTTACGGATCTTAAGCGGCTTCTTTGGCGGATCAACTCGCTGTAAGTCGATAAATTGATAAACGTTTTGACTCATCTTATCCCCTTACTGCGCCTGCACCCGCAGCTCAGCTGCGGAACGACTACGGTGACCCAACAATGCTTTGACATCACTGGACTTCGGTTTAACCAACGTGAATTTAGAGGCAAATGCCGGCCAGTTTGCCAGAATTTCTTCACCGCGCTGGGAACCCGTCAGTTGCACATGCTCGGTAATCATACCGCGCAGATGTTCTTCGTGGATGGCCAGTTCTTCAACATTGATAAGCTCAACCAGCTCAGGGTTAACACGCTTACGGAAATCGCCGTCCTCATCGAGCACATAAGCGAAACCACCGGTCATACCTGCACCGAAGTTCACGCCTGTTTTGCCGATGATGCAGACAATACCGCCAGTCATGTATTCACAACCGTTATCGCCAATGCCTTCAACCACGGTAATGGCTCCGGAGTTACGCACGGCGAAACGCTCACCCGCGCGGCCAGCAGCATAAAGTTTGCCGCCGGTTGCACCGTACAAACAGGTGTTACCGATGATGGTCGCTTCATGGCTACGGAAGGCCGAGCCAACCGGAGGACGCAAGGAAATCAGACCGCCTGCCATACCTTTGCCAACATAGTCGTTAGCATCGCCAGTCAGATGCAATTCAACACCACCTGCGTTCCACACACCGAAGCTTTGCCCGGCGGTGCCGCTGAAATGCGCTTTAATCGGATCGGCTGCCAGACCCTGATCGCCATTATGCGTCGCGATATAACCTGACAGCGTGGCACCCACTGAACGGTCAGTGTTGCGGATATCAAACCAGAACGTTTTGCTCTGTTTGTCGTCGACATACTGTTTCGCTTGAGCGAGCAGTTGCGCGTTCAGGTCGCCTTTATCAAATGGCGGGTTATTCTCGGTGCAGAACACCGCTTTGCCCGGCATAGGTTCGGCTGTTTTTAACAGGTTCGACAGATCAAGGTTTTGCTGTTTCGCAGTGAAACCATCCAACTCTTTGAGCAGATCGGTACGGCCAATCAGGTCGACCAGGCGCTTCACGCCTAACTGCGCCATCAACTCACGGGTTTCACGAGCAATGAATTCAAAGTAGTTAGTCACTTTGAACGGCAGGCCGTGATAGTGGTTCTTACGCAGTTTTTCATCCTGAGTTGCAACACCGGTTGCGCAGTTGTTCAGGTGGCAAATACGCAGATATTTACAACCTAATGCGACCATTGGTCCGGTACCAAAACCGAAGCTTTCTGCACCAAGAATCGCGGCTTTGATGATGTCTAAGCCCGTTTTCAGACCGCCATCAACTTGCAGACGAATCTTGTGACGCAGGCCATTCGCCACCAGTGCCTGCTGTGTTTCCACCAGACCCAGTTCCCACGGGCAGCCGGCATATTTCACGGATGACAGCGGGCTTGCACCTGTACCACCGTCGTACCCGGCGATAGTAATCAGGTCGGCATAAGCTTTAGCCACGCCGGTCGCGATGGTGCCAACGCCTGGTTCGGAAACCAGTTTGACGGAAATCATCGCTTTCGGGTTGACCTGCTTAAGGTCGAAAATCAGCTGCGCCAAATCCTCGATAGAGTAAATATCGTGATGCGGCGGTGGTGAAATCAGCGTAACGCCAGGCACGGAATAACGCAGTTTCGCGATATACGGCGTGACTTTATCACCCGGTAGCTGGCCGCCTTCGCCTGGTTTTGCACCTTGCGCGACTTTAATCTGGATGACATCAGCATTCACCAGGTAAGCCGGGGTGACGCCGAAACGACCAGACGCGACCTGTTTGATACGGGACACCTTATTGGTGCCGTAACGCGCAGGATCTTCACCGCCTTCGCCGGAGTTAGAATTCCCGCCAATGCTGTTCATTGCTTCTGCCAGGGATTCGTGTGCTTCCGGGCTTAATGCGCCGATAGACATCGCCGCAGTGTCAAAGCGCTTGTACAGCTCAGTGGCTGGCTCCACGTCTTCGATTCTGACTGTTTCACCTTGCGGATCGAGTGCGAGCATATCGCGCAGTGTTGCCACCGGGCGCTCGTTCACCAGCTTCGCGTACTCCTGATAATCTTTGTACTCGCCGCTGTTCACTGCTTTTTGCAGCGTCTGAACCACGTCAGGGTTGTAAGCGTGATATTCGCCACCGTGAACGTATTTCAGCTGACCACCCTGATCCAACGGCTTGCGTGCGAGCCATGCGCGTTTAGACAGGTTCAGCAAATCTTGTTGGAAGTCGTTGAAGCCTGCACCACCAATACGGCTAACAACGCCCTGGAAGCACAGCTCAGAAACTTCTTTATGCAGGCCAACCGCTTCAAACAGCTTCGAGCAACGATAAGAGGCGATAGTCGAGATGCCCATTTTGGACATGATCTTGTACAGCCCTTTGTTGATGCCGTTGCGGTAGTTCTGCATCACTGCGCGGTAAGATTTTTCAATCGCGCCGTTATCAACCAGTTTCGCCAGCGTTTCGTAGGCGAGGTACGGGTAGATTGCCGTCGCGCCAAAGCCAAGCAGAACAGCGAAGTGGTGCGGGTCACGTGCACTTGCGGTTTCAACGATGATGTTGGCATCGCAACGCAGATTCTTCTCGACCAGGCGAGTCTGAATCGCACCTACCGCCATTGGCGCTGGAACCGGCAGGCGATCTTTCGCGATATTACGGTCAGACAGCACCAACAGAACCGTGCCGTTGCGTACCATACGCTCAGCTTCATCGCACAGTGCGGAAACTGTTTCGTGCAGTGATTGAGCAGAAGCATCGTAAGTGATGTCCAGCGTGTCTGCGCGATAGTGCTGTTCTTCAAGGGAGGTCAGCTGTTGGAAATCAGACCACAGCAGAATTGGCGATTTGAAGCTCAGGCGGTGGGCCTGGCCTTCTGCTTCACAGAAGACGTTCATTTCACGGCCAATGCTTGTCGCCAGAGACATTACGTGTGCTTCACGCAGCGGATCGATTGGCGGGTTTGTCACCTGCGCAAACTGCTGGCGGAAGTAGTCGTAAATAATACGTGGCTGGCTGGAGAGCACGGCAAATGGGGTATCATCACCCATTGAACCGACCGCTTCCTGGCCATTTTCACCCAACACGCGAATGACAGAATCCAGCTCTTCGCTGCTGTAGTTAAACTGTTTTTGGTAGCTTGCGAGTGTATCGTCATCCATTTCGCGCGAGCCAACTTCTTCGTCTGGCAAATCTTCAAACGGCACCAGGCGGCGAACGTTGTTCTCCATCCACTCTTTATACGGGTGGCGGCTTTTTAAATCGGCATCGGTTTCAGCTGAATGCAGGATGCGACCAATACGCGTGTCGATAACCATCAACTCGCCAGGGCCGACGCGGCCTTTTTCCACCACTTCATCAGGCTGGTAATCCCAGATCCCAACTTCAGAAGCACAAGTAATCAGCTTGTCTTTAGTGATGACGTAGCGCGCCGGACGCAGGCCGTTACGGTCCAGGTTACAGGCGGCGTAGCGCCCATCGGACATAACGATACCGGCCGGACCATCCCATGGCTCCATGTGCATGGAGTTAAAGTCAAAGAACGCACGCAGTTCTGGGTCCATGTTCGGGTTGTTCTGCCAGGCTGGCGGCACCAGCAAACGCATCGCACGAACGATATCCATACCGCCTGCTAGCAGCAGTTCCAGCATGTTGTCCATGGAGCTTGAGTCGGAACCCGTTTCGTTCACGAATGGCGCTGCGTCATGCAAATCCGGGATCAGTGGAGTCTGGAATTTATAGGTACGCGCACGCGCCCACTGGCGGTTACCGGTGATGGTGTTAATTTCACCGTTGTGTGCCAGATAGCGGAACGGTTGAGCCAGCGGCCAGCGTGGCACGGTGTTGGTGGAGAAACGCTGGTGGAACAGGCAAATTGCTGATTCCAGACGTAAGTCCGCCAGGTCCAGGTAAAAGCGCGGCAAATCTGCCGGCATACACAGACCTTTATAGATATTGACCAGGTTTGAAAGACTACATACGTAGAAGTCTTTGTCCTGAATACGTTTCTCAATGCGACGGCGAGCAATGAACAGGCGACGTTCCATATCACGTGGACGCCAGCCAGCCGGGGCATTAACAAAAATTTGTTCGATGCGAGGCTTTGAGGAGAGGGCGATTTCACCGAGTACGTCTTCATTGGTTGGCACTTCGCGCCAGCCAACAATCGACAGGGTTTCGTTTTGCAACTCTTCTTCAACGATGCGGCGGCTTGCGCTCGCCAGAGCGTCGTCTTTATTTAAGAAAATCATGCCGACGGCATAATTTTTTGCCAAACGCCAGCCACGCTCTTCCGCAACGATTCGGAAGAAACGGTCAGGCTTTTGCAACAGCAGGCCACAACCATCACCGGTTTTACCATCGGCGAGGATTGCTCCACGGTGTTGCATTCGGGCCAGTGCGTGAATAGCAGTACGCACTACCTTGTGGCTAGGTTCGCCTTCTATGTGGGCGATCAGGCCGAAACCACAGTTATCCTTCTCAAGGGATTTATCGTACAACATATCAGTGAACCTCCCCAGGCTCTACGTGATTCCCGATACCGTTTGCGTCCAGACGCAGCAAGGGCATGGCGACGGGGTTTGCGCATCTACGCTTACCTCGCGTGTCGCCCTCTTTATGTCTAACGCATCCGGTTGCACAAGTATTGAGGACTTGCTTTAGAGGGAATCTTAATTACTGCATAAATATGATGGGCACAGAACCCATCCAGAAAGCTTCCAGCGGATTTCCAAGTTATCGGGAAAGCGCACACAGGTCAAATGGCATTCTTATTTATACAAATATGTGCTAAATGACATTTAACGTTATGAAATTAAACATTTTATTATCATTTTTATCGTATTTAAACGGCAAGGGAATCGCTTGGGTTATGTGATCTCTCTCACTGTATGAGAGGCTGCAAAATTCCAGACCATGCTGGCAATGATGTTATTGGCAGGATCTTATGCTAACAACGCGGTTTCGCGTGTTGTATGACACTGTTTTTCACAAGGGCACATATTCTTTAAAAATAGCGGGTCAACATAAGGAAAAGTAATCATCTTTTAGATGCGTAAAATTGCACTAATTGTGAATTTATATTCAATGGATAAAGCTGCGCCAGAGCGATTGATCCAGGTCATCGCTAAATTGGGCAGATAATGGCAGGCTACGTCCCTTTTACAGGGCGGCCCATCAGATTATGCAGTTACAAAAATTAGTCAATATGTTTGGTGGCGATCTTCAGCGTCGGTATGGTCATAAAGTCCATAAACTCACGCTGCACGGCGGTTTTAGCTGCCCAAATCGTGATGGCACAATTGGTCGTGGCGGTTGTACGTTCTGCAATGTTGCGTCATTTGCCGATGAAGCCCAACAAAACCACTCTATCGCCGACCAACTCGAGCGCCAGTCGCAACTCGTCAATCGCGCTCAACACTACCTTGCCTATTTCCAGGCATACACCAGCACATGGGCCGAAGTGCAGGTGCTGCGCTCGATGTATCAACAGGCTGTCAGCCAGGCGAGCATTGTGGGGTTATGCGTCGGGACGCGCCCGGATTGCGTACCGGATAGCGTGCTGGATTTGCTCAGTGAATATCATGAAAAAGGCTATGAGGTTTGGTTAGAACTGGGACTGCAAACGGCACATGATAAAACGCTGCATCGTATCAATCGCGGGCATGATTTTGCCTGTTACCAGGAAACCACTCGCCGTGCTCGTGCACGTGGCCTGAAAGTCTGTAGCCATCTGATTGTCGGCCTGCCGGGTGAAGGGCAGGAGCACTGCATGGAGACGCTGGAGAAAGTGGTCGAAACCGGCGTTGATGGCATCAAGCTCCACCCTCTGCACATAGTGAGTGGCAGCACGATGGCTAAAAGCTGGCAGGTAGGGCGCTTACAGGCGATTGAATTAGAAGAGTATGCGACAACTGCCGGTGAGATGATTCGCCATACTCCGCTTGATGTCGTCTTCCATCGTATTTCGGCTAATGCCCGCCGACCCACGTTGCTGGCACCGCTGTGGTGTGAGAACCGCTGGAGCGGAATGGGGGCGATTGACAGCTATCTGAATGAGCACGGTACGCAAGGCTCGGCACTCGGTACCCCGTGGAACCCGACAATTCTGTTGTAAATCCTGAGCGTGAGATCTTTTTGCGGTATATTTAGCAGATTGAAGGCGAGGGAAACGTTCCATGAAGCAAATCCGGTTACTGGCACAATATTACGTTGATTTGATGGTGAAGCTCGGATTAGTGCGCTTCTCTTTGTTGCTGGCCTCCGCCCTGGTGGTGCTGGCTATTGTGGTGCAAATGGCCGTGACGATGCTGTTGCGCGGCCAGGTTGAAAGCATTGATGTTGTGCGCTCCATCTTTTTTGGCCTGTTAATTACGCCATGGGCCGTCTATTTCCTTTCTGTGGTCGTTGAACAACTTGAAGAGTCGAGGCAGCGGCTGTCAAAACTGGTGCAAAAACTCGAAGAGATGCGCGAGCGAGATCTGAAACTCAATGTGCAGCTCAAAGACAATATCGCGCAATTGAACCAGGAAATTGCTGACCGTGTGAAAGCGGAAGACGAACGTCAGACGATGCTTGAGCAGCTCAAAGTTGAGATGCAGGAACGCGAAGAGACGCAAATCCAGCTTGAGCAACAATCTTCATTTTTACGTTCATTCCTCGATGCCTCTCCAGATTTGGTTTTCTATCGTAACGAAGACAAAGAGTTCTCAGGCTGTAACCGTGCGATGGAACTGTTGACCGGTAAGAGTGAGAAGCAGCTGATAAGCCTGAAACCGGAAGATGTCTATTCGCCAGAAGCGGCGCAGAAGGTTATCGAAACCGACGAGAAAGTGTTCCGTCATAATGTGTCGCTAACCTACGAACAATGGCTGGATTATCCGGATGGCCGTAAGGCGTGTTTTGAAATCCGTAAAGTTCCCTACTACGACCGGGTCGGCAAACGCCATGGTTTAATGGGCTTTGGCCGCGACATTACCGAGCGTAAGCGTTACCAGGATGCGCTTGAACGCGCCAGCCGTGATAAAACCACATTCATTTCGACGATCAGCCATGAACTGCGTACACCGCTAAACGGTATCGTCGGCTTAAGCCGCATATTGCTTGATACTGAGCTTAACCCGGAACAGACCAATTACCTCAAAACGATTCATATTTCAGCGATAACTCTGGGTAATATTTTCAACGATATCATTGATATGGATAAGCTTGAACGCCGCAAGGTTCAGCTTGATAACCAGCCAATCGATTTCACCAGTTTCCTTGCTGACCTGGAAAACCTTTCTGGTTTGCAGGCGCAGCAAAAAGGACTGAAGCTGGAAATGAACCCGACATTGCCGCTGCCACATAAAGTGGTGACGGACGGTACGCGCCTGCGCCAGATCCTCTGGAATCTCATCAGCAACGCCGTGAAATTTACGCCAAAAGGCGGCCTGGTTTCGGTGCGCGTGCGTTATGAAGAAGAAAATACCTTACGCTTTGAAGTCCAGGATTCTGGCATTGGCATCCCGCAGGATGAGCAGGACAAAATCTTCGCCATGTACTATCAGGTGAAAGATAGCCACGGTGGTAAACCGGCAACGGGTACCGGGATTGGTTTGGCGGTGTCGCGCCGCCTGGCGAAGAGTATGGGCGGTGATATTACCGTCAGCAGTAAGCCGGGTGAAGGCTCGCTATTTACTTTGACCATCCAGGCTCCTCGCGTGGCGGATGAAATCGAAGACACGCTCGACGATGACGAAATGCCTCTGCCTGCATTGCACGTTCTGCTGGTGGAAGATATTGAACTCAACGTGATTGTTGCGCGTTCGGTGCTCGAGAAACTTGGCAACAGCGTAGATGTTGCGATGACAGGTAAAGAGGCGCTGGAAAAATTCACCCCAGGTGAGTATGACCTGGTGCTTTTAGACATTCAGTTACCTGATATGACTGGGCTGGATATTTCCCGGCAACTGACCACGCGTTATGCGCGTGAAGATTTACCACCGCTGGTGGCATTGACTGCTAACGTATTGAAAGATAAAAAAGAGTATCTGGATGCCGGCATGGACGATGTGCTGAGCAAACCCCTCTCGGTTCCGGCGTTAATGGCGATGATCCAAAAATTCTGGGACAACCAACAGTCAGAGTCTAAGAAGGAGTCTCAAGTGCCTCAAGTTAATAGCGAAAAACAGCAAGCATTGCTCGATATCCCGATGCTTGAGCAGTATATGGAGCTTGTCGGGCCAAAACTGATTACTGATGGGCTGGCGATGTTTGAAAAAATGATGCCGGGCTACCTGAGTGTGCTGGACTCCAACATGACGGCTCGCGACCAGAAAGGGGTTGTGGAAGAGGGGCATAAGATTAAAGGCGCTGCGGGTTCTGTAGGGTTGCGCCATTTGCAGCAAGTTGCCCAGCAAATTCAGTCACCGGATTTACCTGCCTGGTCGGAAAACGTGGGTGAATGGATTGAAGAGTTGAAACAAGAATGGCAGCACGATGTTGACGTTCTGAAAGCTTGGGTTGCAAACGCTCCCAAAAAATGACCCCGGATAAACCGGGGTGCGCGAATTCTGCGCCAACACCAGGGAAAAAGTAGGCTGCGCCGTTGAGTTATAAGTCTTTATCCAAATGGCGCAGCCGATAATCTCGTGTGCTGCTCAGGCATTAAGATAGCAAATCTTAAATAGTTTGTTACATGAAACAGTAAAATGTGTGAAGCATAGCGATCAAATCGTCATAACTAATGATGGAAGTCGCGTGATGAAAAGGAATAGCTGAATGAAGAAGATTGGTGTGGTGCTCAGTGGTTGCGGGGTCTACGACGGAAGCGAAATTCAGGAAGCTGTTATTACCCTGTTAGCAATCGCTCGCTCTGGCGCTGAAGCTGTTTGCTTTGCACCCGACAAACCTCAAGCAGATGTTATTAATCACCTCGCTAATAATGAGTCTTTAGAGCATCGAAATGTGCTTGTTGAGGCGGCTCGAATCACCCGTGGAGTGGTGACGCCATTGGTTCAGGCCGATGCCAGCGAATTGGATGCGCTGATCGTTCCTGGTGGTTTTGGGGCAGCGAAAAACCTGTGCAATTTTGCAAGTCTCGGCAGCGAGTGCGTGGTGGATATTGATTTACGTCGTCTGGCTCGCGATTGCCATGCACAGGGTAAACCGCTTGGCTTTATCTGTATTGCCCCGGTGATGCTGCCAAAAATTCTCGATGTTCCGGTGCGTTTGACCATCGGCACTGATATTGATACGGCAGAAATTGTTGAAGAGATGGGGGCTGAACATGTTCCATGTCCGGTTGACGACATCGTGGTTGATGAAGAACACAAAGTGGTGACGACGCCTGCTTATATGTTGGCCACACGCATTGATGAAGCGGCATTAGGTATAGAAAAACTGGTGGCTCGCGTTGTGAGTATGATTGCATGAAGAAAGGGCGTGTTGCGCTCTTATCCACCCTCAAGCGTTGGCTATTACGCTTTGCGCTGGCGCTGGTGGGAGTTTGGTTGGTAGGGATAATCCTGTTCAGCTTTATGCCGGTACCGTTTTCGGCAGTCATGGTCGAACGGCAATTCAGCGCCTGGTTCTCAGGTGATTTTGGTTACGTGGCGCATTCAGATTGGGTCAGCATGGACGAAATCTCACCGTGGATGGGGCTTGCAGTTATTGCGGCAGAAGATCAGAAATTCCCGGACCATTGGGGGTTTGATGTTTCCGCGATTGAAAAAGCCATTGCACACAATGAACGCAATGAAAATCGCGTTCGCGGTGCGTCAACGCTTTCCCAGCAAACGGCGAAAAACTTGTTTTTATGGGATGGACGGAGCTATGTTCGCAAAGGCCTGGAGGCGGGAATAACGCTCGGTATGGAAGTGGTGTGGACGAAACGCCGCATTCTCACGGTGTATCTGAATATCGCAGAATTTGGTGACGGAATTTTTGGCGTGGAAGAAGCTTCGCAGCGTTACTTCCATAAACCAGCAAGTCGCCTGACGGCCTCGGAAGCTGCTTTGCTTGCCGCAGTATTACCTAATCCCATTCGCTTTAAAGCGAATGCACCTTCAGGTTATGTTCGGCAGCGCCAGCAATGGATTTTGCGCCAGATGCGCCAGCTAGGTGGCGAATCGTTTATGGCGCAGCATGAATTGAAGTGAGTTAGACAACTATAAAACCGTTACCGTTGGCACCAGTGGCAAAAGAGTATTACTCCCTTTAGGACAAGCACAAGTAACGATATCCCCCTGAAGAGCTACGGGGATATCGTTGAATGTCTGCAGATGCGGACCCAAGGGGGTGATTGCCCCGACTCCTTTACAAACCTGGCAGGAAGCTTTCATTCCGATCAGTGCAACCGGTAATCCTGCGATGGTGATCGTCGGAACACCTTCAAGTATTTTCCCGCCCGTTGTTGTTGGGCAGGTTTGAGTCATCATTGCTCTCATTGTTTATTCCTGAATTATTTTCTTAGGCATTGGCGGGTGTTGAGTTTTCAGCTGGAGACTCGGCTTCTGGTTCGTCTTCTTCTGCTTCAGGTACTTCGAATGAGCGAATAGCCAGGAAATCCACACTAATTGAGGAGGCCGGATCAACTTTTTGAATATCGTGAACCAGCCAAGTAAAAATTTCCTCTGGGGCGTTATCTGTTGAGGCAGGCATAGGTTTTTGCTGATAAGCACAAACGCTGTATTCCAGAAATTTTTTTGCCCGCCTGAATGCAGGAATATAAATCTTTGGGGCCACTCGCATTCGTGTCTCATTAGGGTTTGTCATCACACTATTAATAAACCAGCGCGCCTGATCTTTAACATCATCCAGCCAACCCCAATTGTTTTTCAGCGTTTCTCTGGCAAGATGATTGTCTGCTATTTTTTTCCGTAATTCGGGGTCTTCTGTCGATAATGTTATGGTGCTCATAATGTCTGCTTTTTCCGCATCTATTCTTTGCAGCTCTGTGCAATACAAATAGTACTGTTGACTAAGCCAGTTAAAATAGCTGTCAAGATGAGCATTTTGGGCATGAGTACTGAGTGTTTGGTAGCCGATGATAGACTGATAGCGTTTTGCCCAGTATTGTGCCGAACGGCCTTCAATGGTGTCGTTCATATAAAAATAATTTGCAACCGTCGCTGATAGCTCGGGCAAAGTTTGATAATCAGGGAAAGGTACGCCAGCCATATATGCGGTACGGTACATTTGATGCAGGGCCACCCTGCATAATTCAGCACTGGGTTTTTGTTCATCAGGCAGTAATCCGCCACCAATATCTTCACTACTTCCGGGTAGCAATATTTCTTGCCAGTTCCCCTTACCCAAAGAATAGATTCCACGCCATGGGCGACGCTCATGCGCAGCAACCAAATGTAGAGCATTGCGCACCATCGAAGGTAAGGGAGTATCCTGGTCGATAGATTTATCTCCCATAAAAAGACTTACGCTTTTTCCTGGAGTACCCAGCAAAGCGACATAATAATCCAACCCATTATTGCTACTAGCAGGGCTATGGCGTGAGCAATCAAAAAAACCAGCAAATATTATATCTACTGGAACTTTGTTATATAAATATTTTACTGGTACATCTTTTGTCACTTCTTTTTGGCAAATATCTTTAAGTAGATCATCGATGAATTTTCGCGCGAGGGTAGCACCAAGATCAAAACCAAAAATGGAAATGGAAATGTTTTTTATAGGGAGTGCGCTATTACTGTTGATTTTTTTAAAGAAATTTTCAAAACGAGTTTTCGCTGATGAAACTCTGGTGTCAACACCTGTTAGAAACATAGTTGACATAATTTTGCTATCTCGTAACCATGGTGTTGACTCAATGCTAACTTTAGTCATGATCTTACCCATTGCAGCGGTAGTGACCTTTTTCCATTCGAAAGGGTTACAAAGTTTCTTAAATTGATTATCCAGGATTTCATACCAGGATTTGCTTAATACTTCTTTGGCTGAGTCCTCAATAGCATCTTTTGGAATGCTTTTAACTTCATCAATAAATTTATCAATACTAACATCCATTGCTGCATGTAGTTTTGCAGAAAGTTCCTCTTTGAAAGGAGTACCCAGACCTGAAAAATAAAATTTATCAAAGCAGGAATTGTTCGTATTTGAGCTGCTATCCGGGTATGCCCGAAAAAGACGTGCAACATTACTGAGTCGATGTTCTATTGCATCTTGTTCAATATTACGTTCCACACCATCAAAAAATAACCCCAGGTGCCAGGTACGGCCACAAGAGTTTGAATGGCTATCTTCATTCTGTTGCGCCCGGTTGGCACTCGCAATCATTTGTTCCTTGTTCATTTAGTATTATTCCCTTTTTTATTCCTGTTTTCTGGCCGCTTTTCAAAGGGTGACCACGCATCACTACTCCACCCCAGTTTGACCTGATTATTTGGCAGGAAATGAACATGCAAATTGTCTTCCCCCCATTTTCTTTCTGGCAATGGCAGAGTTTTGTGGCGGGTTTCTTTACGCAAACCAGCATCATATTGTGTGCGTGTAGTACTTAGTGTCCATATAACTTCAGCTGTATCCCCTTCAATTGTTCCGCAGCATGTAAGAGCACCTCCCCCATGTGCAAAAGCATTTCCACCCGCGACACCATTAACGCTAAAACCAAGAATAGGACGATCTATCTCACTATGAATGATCAGTGCAACACCTCCAGTCGGTGGCCCAAAAAAGACATCCCAGGCAAGGTTCAGACCCCAGATTATTATCAGTAGAATTAACCCTCTGCACATCCAGCGGCTCCAGCGTGCCCAAAAGCGATGCAGCGCCGCATCTATTTTTTCTAGTCGGGAAAGTAAATTCATATTTTTGAGATCCTTAATATCACTCTGTCCTTTATTTATTTCTTAGTCTTTATTTCGGGCCGTATTTCAAAGGGTGACCATGCATCACGACTCCACCCCAGTTTGACCTGATCATTTGGCAGGAAATGAACATGCAAATTGTCTTCTCCCCATTTTCTTTCCGGCAATGGCAGAGTTTTAAGGCGTTTTTCCAGTCGCATTCCTTGTAAATATTGAGAATGAGTTATATCCAGTGTCCATATAACTTCAGCAGTATCACCTTCAATTGTTCCGCAGCATGTAAGAGCACCTCCCCCATGTGCAAAAGCATTTCCCCCCGCGACACCATTAACGCTAAAACCAAGAATAGGACGATCTATCTCACTATGAATGATCAGTGCAACACCTCCAGTCGGTGGACCAAAAAATACCGCCCAGGCAAGATTACCCCCCCAGATGACAACCAGAAGAATTAACCCTCTGCGTAACCAGCGACTCCAGCGAGCCCAGAAACGATTTAATGAAGCATCTATTTTTTCCAGTCGAGAAAGTAGACTCATAGTTAAGTCTCCTGAAGCAGTGCTTCGGTGAGAGTGATATTTCCCGCTGTAACTTTTTCGAGTGCTCGAGTCATATCAGATGATTGAATTTCTTTATTTCCGCCGCTCAAGTAATGCAGGGCGTATATTTTTTTATCAATGGGTCGTGATAACCCCGCTTGTTGAGCTTTATTGAGCGCCTTATGAACCATTGCACGCTGAATACATGCTGGGAAATGTTTACTCTGTGGTTGTTGTATCCAGATTCTTAACAAGGCGCTGACGTCGGTGTCACCGTTTAATAATTCCCAAAGAGCTTGATCGAGTTCAATGGTTTTGTGGGTCTTATCATATTCGGTGTTTAAAGCTGGTGTTAAAGATAATGGCCACCATTGTTGATCCATATTGGGAACAAACCATTTATCGATCCCGTTAAAAAGAGCCGAATATCCATTTAAATCGTTACGTTGCGATAAATGCTGTAATACATAAGGCGTATAGAATCGCAACAACAGACCTTTATCATCAGGAGATTTTACGATACATCCCCAGGATAATTGCTCTGCCAGTTGTGGTAACGCAAGGCTGGAAATGATGATCCCTCTCAGCGCACCTTGTTTATCCAGAACGTCTGGAATAGTGTCATTCAGGTCAGTAATCTTTATAAGCCATGGACCAACGGACACTAATGATTCAAGTTGTGGGTGAATAAAGAGAGATCTCATTCGGTCACTCGCAGATGCGCATATTTCTCGCAGCACTTTATTTTCAACTAATCCAGCTTCAAATAATGCATACGATGAAGCAGTAGCCTCTTTAGCCATATGGCTGACAATGAGTAATTCAGACAGTATCATTATGTTAGTTTCCACCCACTATTGCCGAATCTTCACGCATTGAATTCATCATGCATTCCAGGCATATATCTTCTTCGAGTTCAGGCCGAACCGTCATATCAGACGATTCGGCCTTATTTTTTCCCAATGTTAATTTTCCCTGAGAAGGCGTGAGTTCATCCGGGAGTTGCCCATTCCATTCAGTACCCTTACCCGGAGAACCCATCCCCATATTTACAATTGCACTGGTTTGGATGCCGCTGGCGTCAATTTTTATAAAGTTACCACCGGCTTGTAGTGTTAACTCGCATCCTGCATCAAGTGTGACTTTACTGCCTGCTTTGACGTGATATTCACTGCCATTTACTATCAGCATATTTTCTTCAGTTTTAATATGAAGAGTCTGTGAAACAGTGAGTGAGTAATCTTCTTTAACTAAATCACGTTTTTCGCTTTCAACTCGTAAATGATTTTCGCCTTTGATATGCATCAGCTGATTTTCACCTACCCAGAAAGCATCTCGATTATTGACTATCCGACTCATGTCCTTCTGGGCATGCATCGACAGCAGTTCCTGGCCGGTCTGGTCGTCAAACATTAATTCGTTGTAGCCATTACCCTTATACGTCTGCGAGCGTATCGCCATCTGGGTTTTAGTCCCCGGCAGGTCGCCCGGGGAGCGGTTAGCGGCGTGATAGGTTCGCCCGGTAATGATGGGCTGGTCCGGGTCGCCGTTGAGGAAATCGACAATCACTTCCTGGCCGACGCGCGGAATGGCGATGTTGCCGAAGCCGGTGCCTGCCCACGCTTGGGAGACGCGCACCCAGCACGAGCTTTCTTCGTTGCTTTTGTTATAGCGGTCCCAGGCAAATTTCACCGTCACACGTCCGTGCTCGTCGCAGTAGATTTCTTCCCCGGCCGGACCGGTGACAATGCCGATTTGCGGGCCGTCCACCAGCGGTTTCGGCAACGGTGTCGGGCGCCAGGTCTGGGTGGCCGGAATAACATAAAAGCGGTTGGTGAGCGTGGTGCCCTGGCCTGAACTGCCGATTTGCGCCTGCGGCTGGTTGCCGGAAATTTCGCTCGACACCACCTGCCACGGGCTGTTTAAATCCTCACGCGGATGGTCGGTGAGGGTGAACCAGCGCCCCGGCTGGAGCTGCGGGGAGTTGCTGGTGCCGCTGGCAAAATCGACGTTATTACGCCAGCCGTCCATCTGATATTTCGCAAAGTCCGCACCGTGCTGTTCATCCTTAAAACGCCCCGGATAGTCAAAAATTTCATAGTCCGGACGCTGATAAGACAGGTCTGCCCCTTCTTCCTGGTACTGCGCCTGCCAGCCGGGGGCGGTGAAGGTGTAATCCTTTGTGGTGACTTTTGCCGGGCGGATTTGCGCGCTGCGGCGAAAGGTGTTGATGCAGTAGGTGGACGATTCCGAGGCGGCATTCGGGTTGTACGGGAAAGCCCCGAGGCCGCGCAGGTTGCAGCGGTCATCGGTGAAGGTCAGTTTCTGGTCGCTGTCATCGAGATATTCATCCTCGAAGAAAAAAATGCCTTCTTCGGCGGCGAGGCGGGCGATGAAATCGTAATCCGATTCCATAAACTGCACGCAGAATTCCCGCGCCGGATGCGGACGACGCAACAGGGCGTCATGCGTGCGGATACGCATTTCTTTGAGCAGCTTTGCGAAGATGTACTGGATGTCGTAGTTCTGAAAACTGCGGCAGTTCTGCCGTTGTGAACTGCGCCAGAACTCGGGGCGTACCGTCATGCGGTAGAGCGTCTGGTGTTTGCCGGAATCGCCCTGCTCGCAGAAGGTGACGATACCGCGCACCCGGCGCTTGATCACATCGCCCTGCCAGATGGTGAGCAGCGCGAATTCATCGAGAATAGCTTTAAAGCCAATCGCCGGGTCATTGCAGGCGACGGTGATCTCCAGGCTGAACAGGGAAGAGAGAGACTGCTTTAATTTAAAGCCCACCACCGCGAAGGTGTCCGCAGGAGTGCGCCCCGCGATGAAGGTAAAGCGGGTGCCGTCTGAGGCCATAATATAAATCCTTTTATCATCACACCATTGATACATCGTTTTTATCGGAATAAAAATAGATGCAAGTATATTGGTGCGCTGAGTATTGATAGGCTTTTAAATTTAAGCAACGATAAGATATGTTTGTAATAAGATTAATTTGCGGGGTATTTGGGAGGTGAATATAAACTATAGGATTGATAGTTTTTATATGTAAAATTAAAGGAGGAGGCTGACAATCAACCTATTAAATATAATAAGTTGATTGTGTTAATTAGCGTGGCTGTATAAACATTTAAGTATTTCTAAGGATAAATATCAAAATACGTAATAAGTTAATCTTCGTCAAAACCTGCATTGAACAGCGCGATAACAGCGTTCAATGCTTGTTCTTCTTCAGGCCCGGTGACTTCAATTTCAATGTGGCCACCTTTGGCTGAATCCAGCATCAGTAGTGCAATGACACTATTAGCTTCGGCTTCGGTGCCAGCCTCGTTACGCAATATCACTTCGGCATCAAAACTTTGCACAAGTTCGAATAGTTTCATAGCCGGGCGCGCATGCATGCCCAGCTTATTGGTGATCTCAACGGTTTGTTTTACGGTCATGGTTTGCGTTTTTCCAGCGTACGGTGACGGGACTGCACGTTTTTCCCACGTGAGCGGAAATAGTCTGCCAACTGCTCTGCAATATAAACCGAACGGTGTTTACCGCCAGTACAACCAATCGCTACAGTCAAATAGCTGCGGTTGTTGGTTTCCAGCATCGGTAACCAAAGCTCAAGATAGCTACGCGTCTGGTAGATAAAGTTGTGTACTTCGGTATGACGATCAAGGAACGCTGCAACAGGCCTGTCGAGACCCGTCATTGGACGCAGTTTTGGATCCCAGTGCGGGTTTGGCAGGAAGCGCACGTCAAATACGTAATCTGCATCAATCGGAATGCCGTGCTTAAAGCCGAAGGATTCGAAGACCATCGTCAATTCACGTTCACGCTTGCCGAGCAGACGAGTCCGCAGCATTTCCGCGAGTTCATGCACCGACATTTCAGAGGTGTCGATGATTAAATCGGCTCTGGATTTCAACGGTTCCAGCAGATCGCTTTCTTCATCAATCGCACTCTCCAGCGACAAGTTTTTACTGGAAAGCGGGTGTAAACGACGTGTGTCGCTATAACGACGAATCAGCGTGTTGCGATCGGCATCGAGGAACAGCAATTGTGGAGAAAATGAATCAGGTAGATTGGTCATCGCCTGTTCAAAAATTTCCGGGTTTTCCGGCATGTTACGCACGTCGATGCTGACTGCCGCAGAAATCTGTCGCTCTGCGAGAGTTTTGGCAAGATCAGGCAACAGCACCACTGGCAGGTTATCTACACAGTAGAATCCCATATCTTCTAGTGCACGCAAGGCTACAGACTTCCCTGAACCAGAGCGGCCGCTGACAATCATCAGCACCATTTTATCACTCCCCCAACTTCTCTTGCTGTGGCACGCACATGACCGCAGCCAGATTATTCACTTTCACTACCATGTTCGGTTTCGGTAATGATCTGATAAAGCTCTTCATCGCTCTGCGCTGAACGCAGGCGTCGGCAAATCGTTTTGTCCGCGAGACGTTTTGCTACCAAAGACAAAGTGTGCAAATGTGTTTTTGTCTGATCGGCCGGAACAAGTAGCGCAAACATCAGGTCGACCGGCTGATTATCAATAGCATCAAACGCGATAGGGGTTTCCAGTTTAATAAACACCCCTACGGCGCGGGTGGTATCTTCTTCCAGTTTTCCGTGAGGAATGGCGATACCATTGCCGATACCGGTACTACCCATTCGCTCACGCGTCAGTACCGCCTCAAAAACGACTTGAGGTGGCAGACCGAGCTGTTTCGCCGCGAGTTCACTGATAATTTCCAGCGCACGCTTCTTACTTTGGCAATGTACATTGCTACGGGTACATTCTTTGTTCAGGACATTACTAAGTTGTAGAGCAGAATCGTTGTTCATCATAAGTTCACCTAAGCACTCTGTTGTGGCAACGGCTCGTTACTTCCGTAACGAGCCGTGAATGCCAAAACCGTTGCCTGGATTATCAGTGTTGTTTTAGTTTATCTTTATGTTTGGTTAACTGGCGCGCCAGTTTATCAATCAGACCGTCAATCGCTGCATACATATCCTGCCCTTCAGCGCTGGCATGTATTTCACCACCATTGATATGAAGTGTTGCGTCGGCAATATGCGTGACTTTTTCCACTTTTAACACAATATAGACTTGGTTAATCCTATCGAAGTACTGCTCCAGTTTGGCAAACTTCGTGCTCACAAAATCGCGCAGTGCGTCAGTGATTTCGACGTTTTGTCCTGTAATGTTGAGCTGCATAGTGTCTTCCTTATCGGTTAAGTCACACCAGTTGTTTACGCTGGTTTGACGGTGGTATGGATAAAGACTCTCGGTACTTCGCAACAGTGCGGCGTGCCACCATGATCCCCTGATCCGATAGCATAGTCGTTAACTTGCTATCACTCAGCGGTTTCGCAGGGTTTTCCGCAGCAATTAATTTCTTCACCAAAGCCCGAATAGCCGTGGAGGAGGCTTCACCGCCGCCCTCGGTATTGACATGACTTGAGAAGAAATACTTCAATTCAAAAATGCCTCGCGGACTGTGCAAATACTTTTGCGTGGTCACGCGGGAAATAGTGGATTCGTGCATTTCGACCACTTGGGCGATATCAGCAAGAACCATCGGTTTCATATGCTCTGCACCGAACTCAAAAAAGCCTTGTTGCTGTTCAACGATGCAGCGGCTAACCCGCAGCAAGGTATCATTGCGGCTTTCAAGGCTTTTGATCAGCCACTTCGCTTCTTGCAGGTTACTACGAATAAATTGTGAGTCGCTGTCATTGCGGGCATTGGTGCCCATAGCAGCGTACTGTTGATTTATTTTTAGACGTGGGATGCTGTCGGCGTTGAGTTCTACCGTCCAGCGGCCCTGAGTTTTTTTGACCAACACATCAGGGATTACATACTCTGGTTCGCTGGTCTGAATGGACTGGCCCGGACGAGGATCAAGCGACTGAATCAGGCACATCGCCTCTTTCAGTACTTCTTCTTTCAGACGCGTGACGCGCATCAGGCTGCGGAAATCATGGTTGGCGAGCAAGTCGAGATGTTCGCTAACAATAAGGCGAGCTTCGGCTAGCCAAGGTGTTTCCCGCGCGAATTGTGAAAGCTGTATCAGGAGGCAATCACGAAGGTCGCGTGCGGCGACGCCGACAGGATCGAAGCGTTGCACGCGTTTGAGCACCGCTTCCACTTCGTCGAGGGTGATTTCTTCATCACCCATGCTTTCGAGAATTTCATCCAGCGAAACGGTCAGATAGCCCATTTCGTCAACGGCATCAACAATAGACGTTGCAATCGCGGTGTCGGTATCAGAAAACGGGGTGAGATCGACCTGCCACATCAGGTAATCCTGGAGTGACTGGGTGGTTTCTCCCTGATAAACCGGTAACTCGTCGTCTATATAGTCAGTTCCGGTTCCCGATGGCGTACCTGCGGTGTAAATTTCGTCCCAGCTGGTGTCCAACGGTAACTCGTCGGGCATCTCTTTTTGTTCGAGTGCCTCACGAGTATCTAACGCTTCATTTTCACGAACTTCCTGAGTTTCAATTTCTTCATGCAGATCGGTTTGCTCAAGCAGCGGGTTACTTTCCAGTGCTTGCTGAAGTTCCTGCTGTAATTCTAACGTCGACAGCTGCAACAGACGAATTGCCTGCTGTAACTGTGGCGTCATAGCAAGTTGTTGGCTGAGCCGTAATTGCAAACCTTGCTTCATATTCAGAGCGAACTTCCTCAGGTGTAATCGTTAATTATTCCTACCCTATCAGAGTCTGAACTCTTCGCCCAGATACACGCGTTTAACATGCTCGTCTTCCAGGATCTCAGCTGGAGTGCCATGGGCGATTAAATGGCCCTGGCTTACGATGTAAGCGCGTTCACATACGGCTAACGTTTCGCGTACGTTATGGTCAGTTATCAGCACCCCAAGCCCGCTGTCGCGTAAATGCTCGATGATTCGCTTGATGTCGATAACGGAAATTGGGTCAACACCTGCAAAAGGTTCATCCAAAAGAATAAATTTTGGATTTGCAGCCAATGCGCGAGCAATTTCAACACGGCGACGCTCACCACCGGACAAAGATTGCCCGAGGCTATTACGCAAATGCTCAATGTGGAACTCTTCCATTAGCTCATTAGCGCGGTCTTCACGCTGCTCGGTAGAAAGATCATCGCGGATTTGCAGCACGGCCATTAAGTTATCGAACACGCTTAAACGGCGGAAAATAGACGCTTCTTGAGGCAAGTACCCAATGCCACGTCGTGCACGTGCATGAAGCGGCAGCAGGCTGATGTCTTCATCATCAATAATAATGTTGCCCGCATCACGCGGAACAATACCGACCACCATATAAAAAGTGGTGGTTTTCCCTGCACCGTTAGGGCCGAGCAAACCGACAATCTCACCTGATTTAACGGTCAGACTGACGTCTTCTACAACGCGGCGGCCTTTGTAGGCTTTCGCGAGATTTTTTGCAATTAAAGTAGCCATAACGAATTAGTTACTCTTTTTCTGCGCAGGGGCGGGTGCCGGAGCCTTGCCGTCTTTTTTCTGCAACTGAGAAGGAACCAGAACGGTCGTAACGCGTTTACCTTTTTCGCTAAAGGCCTGCATTTTCTGCTCTTTAACGAGGTAAGTAATTTTGTCGCCTTTGATATTGCTATCGACCTGCTCCAGATAGGCATTGCCGGTCAGCACGACAAAATCGTTTTGCAGCTCATAGTGCATAGTCGATGAGTGGCCGCTAACGGGTTTGCCGCTATCTTGCATCTGATAGAAAGTGGCTGGATTACCGTAGCCATCAATCACTTCTTTACCTTGCTCGCCGCCGGGGCGTGTGACAACGACTTTATCGGCATTAATCTTGATACTACCTTGCGTCACAACCACATTGCCGGTGAAGGTGACGACGTTGCCTTGCATATCCAGCGACTGTTGGTCAGATTCAATGTGAATCGGCTGATCGGTATCACCGGTCAGCGCAAATGCCGAAAAACTGGCGGCTAAAAGCGTACTGGTCAGTACTAAATTACGGCTGAGTTTGTTTATTCTGGATTTCATAGGATGTTCTAACCTTTTCAATCAGCTCGGCATTTTTGCTGCGTAAATTACCACGCATTTTGAGGCCGGTGGAGTTAAAGCTGGTTCCGTACAAGGTTACCTGGTCATCAGAGGCAACATCCTGAGTGACTAAATTAACCTGCGCATTATCCGTGGTAATTTTGCGTAGCTGCGAATCTGGCGTCAGAGCTGTAAGCACCACATTCCCATACAGATACAGCATCCGATCGTTAGTAAGTTTGGCGCGATCTGCTCGTAATGACCAGGTGGCGACTTTGTTTTCGTCGTATTGCGTCATCACCGGATTGGTGAACCACGAAACGGCGGTTTCGGAAAAATATTCAACGTGCTCAGCAACCAGTCGGTAATTTAAAGCCCCTTCAGGACTGTAGGCGAGAGTCGTGGAATGTTCACTTTTATAGGTTGGTTCATTCGTGTTCACTGTTGGAGGCGCAACGGCGTCTTTGTCGACCAGATTCACACCGATCAAAATCAGCACCAGCAATGAAAGCAGGATGATAACCCAACGTCTGGTCTTACTCATATAGATAGCCCTTTGGCCTCATCAAGCTTACCTTGTGCCAGTAACAGCAAGTCGCAGACTTCACGCACTGCTCCACGGCCGCCAGCAATACGCGTCACGTAGTCGGCACGAGGAATGAGTAAAGGATGTGCATCCGATACCGCAACGCTCAAACCGACTTTTGCCATCACAGGCCAGTCGATTAAATCATCACCCACATAAGCCACGTGTTCAGCTGGGATTGCGAGCTTATCTAAAAGATCCTGAAAAGCCACAAGCTTATCGGACTGACCTTGATAGAGATGCTTGATACCCAGCGTTTCACAGCGGTCTTCAAGCAATTTTGCTTTACGACCGGTAATAATCGCGACGTTTATATTTGATGTCAGCGCACAGCGAATACCATAGCCATCACGCACATTGAATGCTTTCAGCTCTTCGCCACTGTTGCCCATATAAATCAGGCCATCAGACATCACACCGTCAACGTCTAAAATGAGCAGGCGCACATTAGCGGCCCGCTCCATAACGCGCGCACTTACCGGCCCATAACAAGTGGCAAGAGACGCTTCATGGTTACTCATTAAGGCTAATCCTTTGTTAAACCACGCCTGCGCGTAGCATGTCATGCATATGTACCACACCGAGTAGTTGGTCGCCATCTGCAACCAATACCGAGGTAATATGGCGAGACTGCATCAAATTCAATGCATCAACCGCCAGGACTGTTGGGCGAACGCGAATTCCGCCGACGGTCATGACATCTGCGATATTCAGGGTGTGGAGATCTACGCCCATATCAAAGACACGACGTAAGTCACCATCCGTGAAGATCCCTTCGATTTTCATCAGGTCATCACAGATTACGGTCATCCCCATATTTTTACGCGTTATTTCCAGCAGTGCATCACGCAATGAAGCATCTTTACTGACATGCGGTATTTCATCGCCGCTGTGCATGATGTCGCTGACACGTAATAACAGTTTACGACCCAATGCGCCGCCTGGGTGAGAAAGTGCAAAATCTTCTGCGGTAAAGCCGCGGGCTTTGAGCATCGCAACAGCAAGTGCGTCACCCATGACCAATGTGGCAGTGGTGCTTGATGTCGGAGCCAGGCCCAGCGGGCAGGCTTCTTGTGGCACTTTCACGCACAGATGGATATCCGCCGCTTTCCCCATCGAACTTTCGGGACGGCTGGTGATGCAAATGAGTGGCACATGCAAGCGTTTGAGAACGGGGATCAGCGCCAGAATTTCGTTCGACTCGCCAGAGTTTGAAATAGCGATGACAATATCTTGCGCGCTCACCATGCCGAGATCGCCGTGACTGGCTTCACCAGGATGGACGAAGAACGAAGGTGTGCCGGTACTGGCAAACGTCGCGGCCATCTTTTTACCGATGTGCCCTGACTTGCCCATGCCCATAACGACCACTTTGCCCTGGCAATAGAACATTCTTTCACAGGCTTGCGTGAAATCTGAATTGATGTATTGCTCAAGCTGATCCAGGCCTTCACGTTCGATCTTCAGGACATCTCTGCCTGCTTGTTGAAAGTCAAAACCCGGTTGTAAATTAATCTGTGACATAATTTCCGTTCCGTTTTACCCAACGACCGGTGATGCAAGTAACCACAGCACCGCAATCCATACGAAGAAGCTACATGTTAACAGAGCACCAGCAGTCTTGCCGATAGAGCGACGCTTACGCCAGCAAAGTACGGCGAAAATGGCACTAACAATCAACATGACCCAATAGTCCCGAGCAAAAGCGAGCGGGTCTATTTCGCCAGGCGCGATTAACGCCGGAATGCCCAGCACCAGAACAATATTGAAAATATTCGAGCCAATGATATTACCAATCGCAATATCATCTTCACCTTTACGGGCTCCAGCGATCGTCGTGGCTAACTCTGGCAGGCTCGTGCCGACCGAAATAATCGTCAGGCCAATCACTAATTCGCTCACACCAAAGTAATGAGCCAGCACGCTGGCGTTATCGATAACCATGCGTGTCGCCATCGGCATAATGATTAGGGCGACGGCCAGCCATAAAAACGCAACAGGGCGATTACCTTCTCTGGGAAGTTCTGCCAGTTGCTCGCGCGTTAAATTGTCAGAGCCTTCATGTCCGGCGAGGCGTGCTATTTTAATGGTAAACAGCAGATACGCTATCGCTACAGCAATCAAAATTAAGCCATCGACGCGGCTTAACTGATTATCAAAAAGCAGCCAGCCAATAATTGCACTGACGACTAACATTAGGGGCAATTCGCGACGAAGAATATCGGAATTCACGGTAAATGGGTGTAAAAGCGCCGCTAAGCCGAGAATCAGCAGAATATTGGTGATATTCGAACCCAGTGCTGTCCCCACCGCCAGATTCAATTGACCATGAAGGGCGGCAGAGCTTGCGACGAGAAGTTCAGGCAACGAAGTCCCGATGCTGACGACTGTTAAACCGATAAGCAGTGGTGGAACCCCAAAACTACGGCAAAGAATGGACGCGGCAAACACCAGCCGGTCGGCGCCATAGACGACCAAAAGCAAACCAATGATTAACAGAGCTGTAGCTAACAGCATTCAAAATCCTTTATTCAGGTATAATCGCCGGTCTTGTGCTGTGAAAGTACCGGCAGAGCGTACAGATCTGTAGGGCTGAGCATAATTCTTAATTCTGACTTTATGCGGCAGAAAAGTAAAACAAATGCCAGTTTTCGCTAATCGGGACGGGTAATATTCTGTAAAAATGATGGGTTGGAACTGAGTTTCCGTTCAATGCCTCGTCCGTGAACTTGATAAAAGGAAAGATGATGAGCCAGGCGCAGACGAATCTGGTCGAAATTCGCGGTGTTAGTTTTACCCGCGGCAGTCGGCGCATCTTTGACAATATTTCACTGAACGTGCCGCGTGGCAAGATTACCGCCATCATGGGGCCTTCAGGTATTGGTAAAACAACACTACTGCGGTTGATCGGTGGACAAATTCAGCCCGACAGCGGTGAAATCCTGTTTGACGGTGAAAATGTACCCGCGATGTCGCGCTCACGTTTATACACTGTTCGCAAACGCATGAGTATGCTGTTTCAATCCGGCGCGCTGTTTACCGATCTCAATGTCTTTGAAAATGTTGCATATCCTCTTCGGGAGCACCGCCGCTTACCGGAAGAGTTGCTGCGTAGCACCGTGATGATGAAGCTTGAAGCGGTTGGATTACGTGGAGCCGCTAAACTGATGCCTAACGAGCTGTCTGGCGGTATGGCCCGACGGGCAGCACTTGCCCGTGCCATCGCACTCGAACCCGATTTGATTATGTTTGATGAGCCATTCGTTGGCCAGGACCCTATTACTATGGGGGTATTGGTAAAACTGATTTCAGAATTAAACAGTGCGTTGGGTGTGACCTGTATTGTAGTTTCCCACGACGTGCCTGAAGTGCTTAGCATTGCCGATTATGCCTATATTGCGGCGGATCAGCACATAGTAGCCGAAGGGACTCCAACAGCTTTGCGTGAAAATAGCGATCCACGTGTACGTCAATTCCTCGATGGTATTGCCGATGGACCTGTACCGTTCCGTTATCCGGCAGCGGATTATCGGGATGACTTATTATCAGAAACAGGGAGTTAAGTTGCTCATGCTCTTTAATGCACTGGCATCGTTCGGGCGGCGGGGATTGAAAACCTGCGCGTCATTTGGCCGGGCCGGGATAATGCTTGTTAATGCGGTGGTGGGGAAACCGGAATTCCGCAAACATGCGCCATTACTCATTCGCCAGATTTACAATGTAGGCGTTTTGTCGCTGCTAATCATCATTGTGTCAGGCCTATTCATCGGCATGGTTCTTGGTCTGCAAGGTTATTTAGTTCTGACAACTTATAGTGCGGAATCAAGTCTCGGCATGTTGGTCGCATTGTCGCTACTGCGTGAACTTGGGCCTGTTGTTGCAGCTCTTTTATTTGCCGGGCGCGCAGGTTCAGCGTTGACTGCGGAAATTGGCCTGATGAAAGCGACAGAGCAACTCTCGAGTATGGAGATGATGGCGGTTGACCCGGTGCGTCGCGTCGTTTCACCTCGATTTTGGGCCGGTGTCATTTCGTTGCCACTGCTGACGCTTATCTTTGTCGCTGTGGGTATCTGGGGTGGCGCATTGGTTGGCGTTAACTGGAAGGGAATTGATGCAGGGTTCTTCTGGTCTGCGATGCAAAATGCCGTCAACTGGCGTACCGATCTGGTTAACTGTGTCATCAAGAGTGTGGTGTTCGCGATAACAGTGACCTGGATTGCATTATTCAATGGCTACGATGCCATTCCTACGTCCGCAGGGATTAGCCGGGCAACAACACGTACCGTTGTGCATGCCTCACTGGCCGTTTTAGGTCTGGATTTTGTGCTCACAGCACTGATGTTTGGGAATTAAGTTCATGCAAACTAAGAAATTTGAAACTGGGGTTGGCGCATTTTTAATTATCGCATTGGCTGCCATCGTCTTCTTGTGCCTGAAAGTGGCAAATGTCACTTCGTTACGCAGTGAGCCAACATACCGGGTATATGCGACTTTCGATAACATCGGTAGCCTGAAAACGGGTTCTCCGCTGCGCCTCGGTGGTGTGGTGATTGGTCGTGTTGACGATATTACACTTGATCCGAAAACGTACTTACCTCGCGTCACCATGGATATCGAAACACGCTATGACCGCATCCCGGATACCAGCTCGCTGGCGATCCGCACCTCGGGTTTACTGGGTGAGCAATATCTTGCCCTTAACCTCGGTTTTGATGACCCTGAGCTTGGGTCATCTATCCTTAAAGAAGGCGGTACGATTCAGGACACTAAATCAGCGCTGGTACTGGAGGACCTGATTGGTCAGTTCCTGTATAAGAGCGGCAATGGTGATAATAAGAATTCAGGGGATACCCCTTCGCAGAATTCAGAGAATAATAGCGCAGAGCCACAGCCTGGCACGACGCACTAATCTAAGAGGACGAGTGTTATGTTTAAACGACTTATTATGATTGCTATGTTGGTTATCGCACCGCTGGCGCATGCCGTGGATCAGAGCAATCCTTACAAGCTGATGGGCGAAGCGGCGCAAAAAACGTTTGATCGTCTCAAAAACGAACAACCTAAAATCCGTCAAAATCCTGACTATCTGCGCGAGATCGTGGGTCAGGAGCTTCTGCCGTATGTGCAGGTTAAATACGCAGGTGCGCTGGTATTAGGTCGTTACTATAAAGATGCAACGCCTGCGCAGCGTGAAGCCTATTTCAAAGCATTTGAAGAGTATCTGAAACAGGCTTACGGCCAGGCACTTGCTATGTATAACGGGCAATCTTATCAAATCGCCCCAGAGCAACCGCTGGGTAATGCCACCATTATTGCTATTCGCGTCACTATCATTGACCCGAATGGGCGTCCACCGGTGCGTCTTGATTTCCAGTGGCGTAAGAACAGCCAGACAGGCAACTGGCAGGCTTACGATATGATTGCTGAAGGTGTAAGTATGATCACCACCAAACAAAATGAGTGGAGCGATATCCTACGCACCAAAGGGATTGAAGGTTTGACGGCTCAACTGCAATCAATCTCTAAACTGCCAATCACTCTGGAAAATAAAAAGTAATGGCCGACGAGCTTAGCTGGCAGTGTGAATCTGAAACCTTGCATCTGACAGGTGAGTTGGACAGCGATACCGTGGGGCCGTTATGGCGTCAGCGTGAGCAAATCATGGCGGGTATCAAGGTTTTGAATCTTTCAGGCCTTTCGCGCGTAGATACCTCAGGTTTAGCGCTGCTGATTCATCTTGTGGCCTTTGCTCGACGCCAAAATGTGGAGGTTGAGCTTCAGGGTGCTAGCGATAACCTTCAGACTTTGACCAAACTTTATAACCTACCTGAAGACATCCTTCCTGCTTTTGCAGGCTAGTGTTTTCATAGCGTTACTATCATTGCCCCTGATCTAATTAGATCAGGGGCTTTTTGCTTATTTAAGCCAGCGCCACTTTCCTCTAAGATGTGTGGCTTGTTTCATTAATCGACGAATTATATCCCATGGAAAATCATGAAATTCAGACAGTGCTGATGAACGCACTGCCCCTACAGGAAGTCCACGTCTCAGGCGATGGCAGCCATTTTCAGGTGATTGCGGTGGGTGAGTTATTCGCCGAGTTAAGTCGCGTGAAGAAGCAACAAACAGTTTATGCGCCATTGATGGAACTGATTGCAGATAACCGTATTCATGCGGTTTCCATCAAGACCTATACTCCGCAAGAGTGGGATCGCGATCGTAAACTTAATGGTTTTTGAGCAATTCGCCACGGCGGGTTGTAACGATTTGAATTTAATAGAGAGCAGTTTCAATGGATAAATTTCGAGTTCACGGGCCAACCCGACTGAGTGGTGAAGTGACGATCTCCGGGGCGAAGAATGCCGCTCTGCCGATCCTCTTTGCCGCTCTATTGGCCGAAGAGCCAGTTGAGATTCAAAACGTTCCAAAACTGAAAGACATTGATACCACAATGAAGCTGTTAAGCCAGTTGGGTACCAAAGTTGAACGTAACGGTTCAGTGTGGATCGACGCCAGTGAAGTTAATATTTTCTGTGCGCCGTACGACCTGGTGAAAACCATGCGTGCTTCTATCTGGGCGCTTGGGCCGTTGGTTGCACGTTTTGGCCAGGGTCAGGTTTCTTTACCTGGTGGCTGTGCAATCGGCGCACGTCCAGTCGATTTGCACATTACAGGTCTTGAACAGCTTGGTGCGGAAATCAAACTGGAAGAAGGCTACGTTAAAGCTTCCGTTAATGGCCGTCTGAAAGGCGCGCATATCGTGATGGATAAAGTAAGCGTTGGCGCTACTGTTACCATCATGAGTGCTGCAACGCTTGCTGAAGGCACCACCATCATCGAAAACGCTGCCCGCGAACCGGAAATCGTTGATACGGCGAACTTCCTGAATACTCTGGGTGCGAAAATCACCGGTGCAGGTACTGACCGCATTACTATCCAGGGCGTTGAACGCCTCGGTGGCGGTGTTTATCGCGTCGTGCCTGACCGTATTGAAACCGGGACTTTCCTGGTTGCTGCGGCCATTTCTGGTGGCAAAATTGTTTGCCGTAATGCTCAACCAGACACGCTTGATGCCGTGCTGGCGAAACTACGCGAAGCTGGCGCTGATGTAGAAGTTGGCGAAGACTGGGTGAGCCTGGATATGCACGGCAAACGTCCAAAAGGCGTGACAATCCGTACTGCACCACACCCTGGTTTCCCAACCGATATGCAGGCTCAGTTTACCCTGTTGAACCTGGTGGCTGAAGGTACGGGCGTTATCACTGAAACCATCTTTGAAAATCGTTTCATGCATGTTCCTGAGCTTATCCGTATGGGCGCTCATGCAGAAATCGAGAGCAATACCGTGATTTGCCACGGCGTTGAAAAACTGTCTGGTGCGCAAGTGATGGCAACAGATCTGCGTGCTTCGGCAAGCCTGGTTCTGGCGGGTTGTATCGCCGAAGGAACGACAGTTGTTGACCGTATTTACCACATCGATCGTGGCTACGAGCGCATTGAAGATAAACTTCAAGCGTTAGGTGCGCAGATTGAACGCGTGAAAGGTAGTGGCAGCGGCGAATAAATTTTTCTGCTGATACTCAAAAAGAGAAAACCGGGCTTGCCCGGTTTTTTTATCGTTTACGCATCAAACAAGCTCGATCAATAAACTGATCGGTTTGCGGATCGTAATAACGAGAGGGCCAAATTACCCACGGCGAAATATCTAACGCTTGTGCGATGATTAACTCACCTTTGGGCCAGGGGCGCGTCAACGCGTTAGCCAGCGTCGATGAACTCAGGCCTGCTTTCCTTGATTCAGCTGCCAGAGATGTTCCCCGTTTACGTAACCCTGCGATGATGTCTGCTGGGTGCCAGTCAGAATTTTTACTTTCCATGTTTCTCCCTGAAACCGCTTCGTTTTACCGGTTTACTCAAGAGCATTTATAACATGACAATCACCCAAAAGATTCCAATAAATAACGTAAAAAATTAAATCTGCGTGAGCCCACACAAAGTGAATGAAAATCAATGAAAACAGATTGCTATGAGGTGAGCGAGCGAGGTGGTGGATAAATTTATTGGAAACTTAACGCGCCATTAAAATGGCGCGCCAGGAAGTTTAACGGTCGCGTTGAACAGCCATATGAGCAAGAGCAATTAAAGCCTCTTTATGCTCACTTTCTGGAAGAACGGCTAAAGCCGCAATCGCTTTATCCGCTTCTTGCTCTGCGCGTAATTGAGTCCACTCGAGAGAACCACAGGCCGCCATCGCATCCAGTACGGGTTGAAGTAAATGACGCCCGTTGCCTTGCTCAATGGCTTCACGAATCATTTTTTCTTGCTCTGCATTACCGTTACGCATTGCGTGCAGCAACGGAAGAGTCGGTTTGCCTTCATTCAGGTCATCACCAACATTCTTGCCCAGCGTTTGCCCGTCGGCACTGTAGTCAAGCAGGTCGTCAATCAGCTGGAAAGCGGTTCCCAGATAACGACCATAGTCCTGCAATGCTTTCTCTTGCTCTTCAGTGGCATCGGCCAAAATACCGGAACATTGCGCGGCTGCTTCAAACAAACGTGCCGTTTTGCTGTAAATCACCCGCATGTAACTTTCTTCTGTAATATCGGGATCATTGCAGTTCATCAATTGCAGAACTTCACCTTCGGCAATCACGTTTACCGCTTCGGACATGACCTCAAGTACCTTGAGCGAGCCGAGTTGCGTCATCATCTGGAAGGCACGGGTATAAATAAAATCACCCACCAATACGCTGGCAGCGTTGCCAAATGCGGCATTGGCTGTAGCCTTTCCGCGGCGCATGTCTGATTCATCCACCACATCATCATGCAGCAGCGTTGCGGTATGGATAAACTCAATGAGCGCAGCAATATTGACATGCGCGTTGCCCTGATAACCCAGCGCGCGAGCAGCAAGAACGGCGATCATTGGACGGATACGTTTACCACCGCCACTGACGATGTAATACCCTAATTGATTGATCAATTGGACATCTGAGTTCAACTGCTCAAGGATGACCGCATTGACTCCCGCCATATCTTGCGCGGTTAACTCATTAATTTTTTCTAAATTCATCGCAAAAGTCTGGCTTAAAGTCCTGTTTACCACATGTCTTTACGGAATCACGTGAGGGTAGAGGAGTAATAATGTAGTACAGATTGTACTGAAAAAACGAGGCAGATAAACGGCTGGTGTGATGTTGCGTTTTTTTTCTACCATGTTTCATGACAGGGCTTGTCAAAGGCTCTCGTTTTGCGTAATATTCGCGCCCTATTGTGAATATTTATAGCGCCACCTGAAACATACGTAAGGTGCGTGCGGAAAGCGGAGTTTTATATGTACGCGGTTTTCCAAAGTGGTGGTAAACAACACCGAGTAAGCGAAGGTCAAACCATTCGCCTGGAAAAGCTGGACATCGCAACTGGCGAAGCAGTTGAGTTCGCAGAAGTTCTGATGATCGCTAATGGTGAAGAAATCAAAATCGGCGTTCCTTTCGTCGATGGCGGCGTAGTTAAAGCTGAAATTGTTGCTCATGGTCGTGGCGAGAAAATTAAGATTGTTAAGTTTCGTCGTCGTAAACACTACCGTAAGCAGCAGGGTCATCGTCAGTGGTTCACTGATGTGAAAATCACCGGCATCAGCGCTTAATACAGGGGAGCATATTAAATGGCACATAAAAAGGCTGGCGGCTCTACTCGTAACGGTCGCGATTCCGAAGCTAAACGTCTGGGCGTAAAACGTTTCGGCGGTGAAGCAGTTCTGGCAGGCAGCATTATCGTTCGTCAACGTGGTACTAAATTCCACGCGGGCACCAACGTAGGTTGCGGCAAAGATCATACTCTGTTCGCTTTGACTGACGGTAAAGTTAAGTTCGAAGTTAAAGGTCCGAAAAACCGTAAATTCATCAGCATCGTTGCTGAATAAGTTTTTCGCGTCCCGGTAACGGATAAAAGCCCCGCAACACGTTGCGGGGCTTTTTACATTCTGCGACCGGTAAATCAATGAAGTATATTCTTCAGATTTCGGGTTGCAGGAATAGAAAATGAAACAGCAGGCAGGCATTGGCATTCTGTTGGCACTGACTACAGCAATATGCTGGGGTGCTTTGCCAATCGCGATGAAACAAGTCCTGACGGTAATGGAACCGCCGACAGTCGTCTTTTATCGCTTCCTGATGGCCAGTTTGGGTTTAGGTACTATTCTCGCTATACGCGGGAAATTACCGCCCTTGCGCCTGTTCCGAAAACCACGTTGGTTGGTATTACTTGCCATCGCAACGGGGGGATTGTTCGGTAACTTCTTGCTGTTTAGTTCGTCTTTGCAGTACTTGAGTCCAACGGCATCTCAGGTTATTGGCCAGCTTTCCCCAGTGGGAATGATGGTGGCAAGTGTGGTTGTGCTTAAAGAGAAAATGCGCGGCACACAGGTCATCGGCGCCATAATGCTGCTTTGTGGCTTGGTGATGTTCTTTAACACTAGCCTGATAGAAATTTTTACCCGCCTGACAGATTACACCCTTGGGGTGATTTTTGGTGTTCTGGCGGCGACAGTGTGGGTCACCTATGGTGTGGCGCAGAAGGTATTATTACGCCGCCTGGCCTCGCAACAGATCCTCTTTTTGCTGTACACTTTATGTACTCTTGCGCTTTTGCCGCTGGCTCAGTTGGATAAAGTCTTCCAACTCAGTCAATGGCAACTGGCATGTTTAGTTTTCTGTGGCCTGAATACACTGGTTGGGTATGGGGCACTGGCAGAAGCCATGGCACGGTGGCAGGCGGCACAGGTTAGCGCCATTATTACGCTAACCCCGCTGTTTACTTTGCTATTTTCAGATTTATTAGCGTTAGCCTGGCCCGATTTCTTCGCCATGCCGATACTTAACCTCGTGGGTTATTTCGGCGCGTTCGTCGTGGTTGCAGGTGCAATGTATTCAGCCATTGGTCACCGTCTTTGGGGACGTTGGCGCAAAACCGAAGCTGTTCTTCCAGTACAACGTTCGGGCGAATGATTTACGGAGAAGTAAAATGAAGTTTGTTGATGAAGCAACGATCCTGGTCGTAGCAGGTGATGGCGGTAACGGCTGCGTTAGCTTCCGTCGTGAAAAATATATTCCCAGGGGCGGCCCGGACGGTGGTGATGGCGGCGATGGCGGCGATGTGTGGCTTGAGGCGGATGAAAACCTCAATACCCTAATCGACTATCGCTTTGAAAAATCTTTCCGCGCTGAACGTGGTCAAAATGGCCAGAGCCGTGATTGCACCGGTAAACGTGGTAAAGACATCACCGTAAAAGTCCCAGTAGGTACGCGTGTAATTGACCAGGGCACTGGCGAAACCATGGGTGATATGACCCAGCATGGTCAGAAGCTGATGGTAGCTAAGGGCGGTTGGCACGGTCTGGGTAACACCCGTTTCAAATCCTCTGTAAACCGTACCCCACGTCAGAAAACCATGGGTACGCCGGGTGAGAAGCGTGATATTCAGCTTGAGCTGTTGCTGCTGGCTGACGTCGGCATGCTTGGCTTGCCGAATGCGGGTAAATCCACTTTTATCCGTTCTGTCTCTGCGGCTAAACCAAAAGTAGCGGACTATCCGTTCACCACATTAATCCCAAGCCTTGGCGTTGTTCGTATGGATAACGAGAAGAGCTTTGTGGTTGCCGATATTCCAGGGTTGATTGAAGGTGCCGCTGACGGTGCAGGCCTTGGTATTCGCTTCCTGAAACACCTTGAGCGTTGCCGTGTGTTATTGCACCTCATCGATATCGCGCCAATTGATGAATCTGATCCGGTTGAAAATGGCCGTGTCATCATTGGTGAACTGGAAAAATACAGCGAGAAACTTGCTGAGAAGCCACGCTGGTTGGTCTTCAACAAATGCGATTTGATGAGCAAAGAAGACGCAGAAGCGCGTGCGAAAGAAATTGCTACTGCGATGGGTTGGGAAGAGAAGTACTACCTGATTTCAGCGGTTAATCGCGAAGGCGTTAATGCACTTTGCTGGGATGTGATGGACTTTATCATTGCTAACCCGAAAGTTGCCGAGCTTCAACCTGTCGCGCCAGAGAAAGTCGAGTTTATGTGGGATGATTATCATCAGCAGCAACTCGATGCGGTGGAAGCAGAGGAAGACGAAGACTGGGATGACGACTGGGATGAAGATGACGACGAAGGCGTCGAAATCATCTATCAGAAATAAAACGTTATCTAATAAAAAGCCGGGAAATTTCCCGGCTTTTTTATGTCTCAATTATTGGTTTTGCGCTGGGATCCAGCAGTTGGCTTGCAGGCCAATGCCATCCGCTCCGCTATCTAACGTCAATTTCCCGTTATGAAGATGAACAATACGCTGGACAATATTCAGTCCCAGCCCGCTGCCACCATAGCGTTGATCCATACGGCGGAAGGGATCGGTTATCGTCTGGCGATGTTCTTCCTCAATACCTGGTCCCTGGTCGGAAACCCCCAGCACTGCGCCATTTCCCTGAGTCACTAATGACACCGTGATGGTGCTTTCTGTTGGGCTATAGCGGGATGCATTTTCCATCAAGTTCCGCAACATCAGGCGAAGCAGCACTGCATCTCCTTGCACCATATCAGCACTTTCGTTTGGCCAGATAATGTTTTGCCCACGCAGGGCAATCATCTCCTCCATTTCCATTTTGAGCGGGGCGATGATGTCGCGATTCCAGTTCAATGTATCGTAATGACCGCTTGCCAGCGCTTGCCCGGCACGCGAGAGCATCAACAACTGTTCAATGGTATGCATGAGCTGATCGATGCGCTCCAGCAGCATAGGGGCTTGCTGAACGCCTGAGTTAGCCATTAACTCCAGGTGCAAACGCAGGCCAGCCAGTGGCGTGCGTAATTCGTGGGCGGCATCAGCAGTAAATAAACGTTCCTGCTGGATAGTATTGTCCAGACGTGCCAGCAACTGGTTTAGCGAATTAGTTACAGCCACCATCTCATCCATGTCTGAATACATAGGCAGAGGTGACAGGTTGTCGGCCGATCGATTAGCAAGGCTGGTGCGCAGGCGATTCAACGGACGTGTAATCCAGGTGATTGCCCAGAATGAGAAGAATAGCGTGAATCCAATCATCACCAGAGAAGGAACCAACAAAGATGCAATCGCCTCCCGGATTTCCTTCTCTACATGCTGGTTTCGAGCTTTGGCTGATAGCGTTTCACTGACCAGGAAACTGATTTGCTCACGGCTTTCATGCCACAACCAAATAACGCTGATTAACTGGAAAAACAGCAAGATAAGCGCGAGGAGAATCATTAGCCTCTGGCGCATACTGTTCATTTTCGACTCTCCAGCCGATAGCCCACGCCACGTACGGTTTTGATTCTGTCCTTGCCTAATTTACGCCTGAGATTGTGAATATGTACCTCAAGCGTATTGGAGCCAGGATCGTCCTGCCAGCTGTAGATATCTTGCTGTAATGTCTCGCGGTGTACCGTCTGCCCGATACGCATCATCAAGCGTGTCAGTAATGCGAATTCTTTAGGTGTGATCTCGACGGGGTTATCTTGCAATAATACCTGCTGAGTTTGCAGGTTGAGCGTCAGGTCATCATGCTGGAGAAGGTTATCGCTGTGGCCTTGATAACGGCGAATTAGCGCCCGGGTGCGGGCTTGTAACTCGGCTAAAGCAAAGGGTTTAACCAGATAATCATCAGCGCCTGAGTCCAGGCCATTAACACGGTCTTCCAGCGCATCACGTGCTGTAAGTATTAGCACTGGCGTGCTAATACTGCGACGGCGCCACTGCCTGAGCAGCGTAGCGCCATCTTTGTCCGGCAGGCCAAGATCAAGGATTACCATGCCGTATTCACCGCTTTCAATCAGCGCATCTGCTTCAGCAGCTGTTGTTGCGCAATCCAGAGCATAACCCTCGCTGTTCAGTGCCAGCACCAGGCCTTCCCGTAACAGTAAATCGTCTTCAACAATCAGCAGTTTCATAACTTAATTATTCTGGTAGATATCCTTATAGAGGCGACTTTCAAAGCGCACTAACGGGATACGACGGTTACGTTGATCGGCAGGCTCTACAGCATAACCTGACAAATATTGCACAAAGGCCATGCGCTGGCCGCTGGCAGTGGTAATAAATCCAGCAAGGTTATAGACCCCTTGCAGTGAACCTGTTTTCGCCGAAACTTTTCCATCAACACCCGCCTGATGAAGACCTGCGCGGTACTGCAATGACCCGTCATAACCCGCTAACGGTAACATTGAGATAAAGTTAAGCTCAGTGTCATTCTGCGCGATGTATTGCAACACTTGCATCATCGTGGCTGGAGAAATGAGATTGTGGCGAGATAAGCCTGAACCATCCACAACAATACTGTTACCTAAATCGACACCTGCTTTCTGCCGCAGAATTTGCCGCACAGCGTCCGCGCCGGCACGCCAGGTTCCCGGCACCCCAAAGCGGTTATGGCCGATGGTACGAAAAACGGTATCGGCAATCATGTTGTCTGATTTCTTCAGCATGACCTTTAGCAAATCGTGCAAGGGTGCCGATTGTTTGCTGGCGATCACCGTTCCTGGGGTATTAGATAGCGTCTGACGTAATAGAGTTCCGCTATAGTTGATTCCCGCCTCTTTAAGCTCGGCTTTTAAAATCGCACCTGCGTAACTTGCGCCATCCTGAATCGCAAATGCGAGTGGCAATGGGTCGGCGCGTTGAGTCATACACCCGGTGAGCGTAAAACGATTCAGATCGCCTGGAACGACATCCAGCTCGCAATATTGTGCGTCTGGAGAGCCTTTGGCGAGGGTACGAACCTGGCTATTCATCACGACAGGGTAGTAAGAGGCAATGCGAATAAAGGCTAAATCGTCCGCTTTAGGCGCGCTGTAGAGCGAAACAGAAAAACAATTTCGGTCAACAATGGCCGCTGCCGGTGGGGCGCTAAAGCATTGCGTCATGTCATTCCACGGCCAGCCAGGCGCTTTGTCATGACTGGCAAAAATGGAAGTATCGATGAGCACATTGCCCTGAATTTGCTGAACGCCCGATTTCTTCAGAACCGCAACCATATTGCGAATATCCTGGCGTTTTAGCGTCGGATCGCCGCCAAATCGTGCAATAAGGTCGCCTTGTAAAACACCGTTGCTCACTTGAGCCCGGCTTTCAAGGGTGGTAGTAAACCTGAAGTCTGGACCGAGTTGCAGCAGTGCGGCTAGCGCAGTAATGACTTTCTGGGTACTGGCAGGCAGCGCCATCTGTTGACTGTGATAGTCAATCGACGGAGCGGGAGCACCCACTTTTTGCACCATCAAAGCCAAATTCGCACCAGCAGGCAACTGGGAAGTATATTCTTCAATGTTGGCAGCCTGGACGGTAAACACCACAGCACTGGTCAATCCAATGACAAATCTAAAAAATCGCATAATCTCGCGGTAACAACCTGGAAACGTGCCGTCATACTACGGTGCATCGCAGTGCAAAGTAAACGATGACCCTCAGGGAACTCCAGGGTAAAATACAGGTCAATTTGGAAACCGTTCCTGACCTGGCGCTTTGCGCCGGGTCAGTTTTATTTTGCTTAGTGCCAGGGGTTTGCCTTATTAATGCAGACTCGGCTCTGGATTCAGGAGTGCCGCAGGGCAGTTCTGAACAGGAAAGTTTTGAAGAGGTATAACAATGCAACCTATTCCGATGACCCTACGTGGCGCAGAAAGATTACGTGAAGAGCTGGATTTCCTGAAGTCCGTACGCCGCCCGCAAATTATTGCCGCGATTGCTGACGCCCGCGAACACGGCGATTTGAAAGAAAACGCTGAATATCATGCCGCGCGTGAGCAACAGGGTTTTTGTGAAGGCCGTATCCAGGACATCGAAGCTAAGCTCTCCAACGCTCAGGTTATAGACATCTCAAAAATGCCAAATAATGGCCGCGTTATTTTCGGTGCGAGTGTGACTGTTTTGAACCTGGACAACGACGAAGAGCAGACTTATCGCATTGTTGGCGACGATGAAGCTGATTTTAAACAGAATCTTATTTCGGTGAACTCACCGATTGCTCGTGGCCTTGTGGGTAAAGAGCAGGATGATGTTGTTGTTATCCGTACCCCGGGTGGCGATGTAGAGTTTGAGATAGTGAAAGTGGAATATTTATAATTTCTGCTACGCTTTTTTATGGCGTGGAGTATTGTAAAGAAAGGAAAAAGGCCGCACCGCGGCCTTTTATCAACTAACAGAGCGTGGCATTTTGCACACTCTCTGCTTATTTCGGCAGAGAAATCTTGCGCTCTTTAGACGGGCGATAGAGCACCAGCGTTTTACCGATAACCTGTACATTACAGGCGCCGGTTTCACGCACGATGGCATCCACGATTAAGGTTTTAGTTTCGCGATCTTCAGTTGCGATTTTCACCTTGATTAACTCATGATGTTCGATCGCTTGTTCAATCTCGGCCAGTACCCCTTCGGTCAAACCGTTATTGCCAAGCATGACTACAGGCTTGAGCGGATGTGCAAGACCTTTCAGGTGCTGTTTTTGTTTAGTACTCAGATTCATCGTATTTTTTGCTTACGTTGGGATTGAAAACGGTTCATTCTACCGCCATCTCTACTGTATCGCCAAATCGGCTGTGCTGATAAGTCTACAGCCTGCTACTCACGATGAACAAAGTTGGAAAATGAGATGACAGGTAAAAAGCGTTCTGCCAGCTCTGGTCGCTGGCTGCAGGAACACTTTAGCGATAAATATGTAATTCAGGCGCATAAAAAAGGGTTGCGTTCCCGTGCCTGGTTTAAACTTGATGAAATACAGCAAAGTGACAAACTTTTTAAGCCAGGAATGACTATTGTTGATCTTGGCGCGGCTCCCGGAGGCTGGTCACAATATGTTGTGACTCAAATCGGGAACCAGGGGCGAATCATTGCTTGCGATCTTTTACCAATGGATCCTATCGTTGGTGTTGATTTCCTTCAGGGCGATTTTCGTGATGAACTAGTCGTGAAAGCTCTGCTGGATCGTGTTGGTGACAGTAAAGTTCAGGTTGTCATGTCAGATATGGCTCCAAATATGAGCGGGACACCGGCAGTTGATATTCCTCGGTCTATGTATTTAGTAGAACTGGCACTGGAAATGTGTCGTGATGTTCTGGCACCGGGCGGTAGTTTTTTAGTGAAAGTGTTTCAGGGCGAAGGTTTCGATGAGTATCTACGAGAAATTCGCTCCCTGTTTACGACAGTTAAAGTTCGTAAACCGGACTCTTCTCGTGCCCGCTCACGTGAAGTGTACATTGTAGCGACTGGGCGAAAACTATAGTCCCCTGACGCTGTTTGTTAACACAGTTGTAATATGAGGTTAATCCCTTGAGTGACATGGCGAAAAACCTAATACTCTGGCTGGTCATCGCGGTTGTGCTGATGTCTGTGTTCCAGAGCTTTGGGCCCAGCGAGTCAAACGGCCGTAGGGTGGATTACTCCACTTTCCTGTCTGAAGTGAATCAGGATCAGGTTCGTGAAGCGAGTATCAATGGACGTGAAATCAAAGTTACCAAGAAAGATAGTAACCGATACACGACTTACATCCCCGTTAACGATCCTAAACTGCTTGATAACCTGCTGACCAAAAATGTGAAAGTAGTAGGCGAACCGCCTGAAGAGCCAAGCTTGCTGGCTTCTATTTTCATCTCCTGGTTCCCAATGCTATTGCTAATTGGGGTCTGGATCTTCTTTATGCGTCAGATGCAGGGCGGGGGTGGCAAAGGTGCCATGTCGTTCGGCAAGAGCAAGGCGCGTATGCTCACCGAAGACCAAATTAAGACCACTTTTGCTGATGTTGCTGGTTGTGACGAAGCAAAAGAAGAAGTTGCTGAACTGGTTGAGTACCTTCGTGAGCCAAGCCGTTTCCAGAAACTGGGCGGTAAAATCCCGAAAGGCGTGCTGATGGTTGGCCCTCCTGGTACCGGTAAAACCTTGCTGGCGAAAGCTATTGCAGGTGAAGCGAAAGTGCCGTTCTTTACTATTTCCGGTTCTGACTTCGTAGAAATGTTCGTCGGTGTGGGTGCTTCCCGTGTTCGCGACATGTTCGAGCAAGCCAAGAAAGCGGCACCCTGCATCATCTTTATCGATGAAATCGACGCCGTAGGCCGTCAGCGTGGCGCGGGTCTGGGTGGTGGTCACGATGAACGTGAACAAACACTGAACCAGATGCTGGTTGAAATGGATGGTTTCGAAGGTAACGAAGGTATCATCGTTATCGCTGCGACTAACCGTCCAGACGTACTTGACCCAGCATTGCTGCGTCCGGGCCGTTTCGACCGTCAGGTTGTGGTTGGTCTGCCAGATGTACGTGGCCGTGAGCAAATCCTGAAAGTGCATATGCGCCGTGTACCGTTGTCTCCGGACATCGACGCAGCAATTATTGCACGTGGTACGCCAGGCTTCTCCGGTGCAGACCTTGCAAACCTGGTCAACGAAGCAGCTCTGTTTGCTGCCCGTGGCAACAAGCGCGTAGTTTCGATGGTTGAATTCGAAAAAGCGAAAGACAAAATCATGATGGGTGCGGAACGTCGCTCCATGGTGATGACAGAAGCGCAAAAAGAATCCACTGCCTATCATGAAGCAGGGCATGCGATTATTGGTCGTCTGGTTCCAGAACACGATCCTGTGCATAAAGTAACGATTATTCCGCGCGGTCGTGCACTGGGTGTAACGTTCTTCTTGCCGGAAGGTGATGCAATCAGCGCAAGCCGCCAGAAACTGGAAAGCCAGATTTCTACTTTGTACGGTGGCCGTCTTGCTGAAGAGATTATTTACGGTGCTGAGCATGTTTCTACCGGTGCGTCTAACGACATCAAAGTAGCGACATCTATTGCCCGTAACATGGTCACCCAATGGGGCTTCTCTGAGAAACTCGGTCCGTTGCTGTATGCGGAAGAGGAAGGCGAAGTATTCCTGGGTCGTTCCGTGGCGAAAGCAAAACATATGTCCGATGAAACTGCGCGTATCATCGATCAGGAAGTGAAGCTGTTGATTGAGCGTAACTATGCTCGCGCGCGCCAGCTCCTGAATGAAAATATGGATATTCTCCACACCATGAAAGACGCATTGATGAAGTATGAAACCATAGATGCGCCTCAGATTGATGACCTGATGAATCGTCGCGATGTGCGACCGCCAGCAGGTTGGGAAGATTCAAACAACGGCAACAACAATTCTGATAATAACGGTACACCACGTGCACCGCGTCCGGTCGATGAACCGCGCACGCCGAATCCTGGAAATACTATGTCAGAGCAGTTGGGCGATAAATAAGTCGTCACTGCCAGATGTTAATGCAGTAATCTATAAAACCCTGGGCTTGTCCCGGGGTTTTTGTTTTTTGTTTTAACCAAAGTCTATGCAGGGAATTTTGATGAAACTCACCGCACAGGGCACTACGCTCGATCTCTCGCACCCTCATATTATGGGGATCTTAAATGTCACACCTGATTCGTTTTCTGACGGTGGGCAGCACAATTCGTTAGTTGAGGCCGTAAAACACGCTAATGCGATGATCAACGCGGGTGCGACGATTATTGATATTGGCGGTGAGTCAACGCGCCCGGGCGCGGCTGAAGTGAGTGTCGAGGAAGAGTTGTCTCGTGTGATCCCAGTTGTAGAAGCCATTGCACAGCGCTTCGAAGTGTGGATTTCTGTTGATACGTCGAAACCGGAAGTGATTCGCGAAGCTGCAAGAGTCGGTGCGCATATCATCAATGATATTCGTTCATTACAAGAGCCAGGGGCGCTCGAAGCCGCTGCCGAAACAGGGTTACCTGTTTGCCTGATGCATATGCAGGGCGAGCCTAAAAATATGCAGCAAGCACCTCATTACGATGATGTCTTTGCCGATGTGAACCGCTTTTTTATCGACCAAATAGCTCGCTGCGAAGCGGCCGGAATCTCAAAAGAAAAATTGTTGCTCGACCCGGGCTTTGGTTTCGGTAAAAATCTAACCCATAATTATCAACTTTTAGCCCGACTCTCCGAATTCCACCACTTTGGCTTACCGCTGCTGGTGGGGATGTCGCGTAAATCAATGGTTGGCCAATTGCTGAACGTCGGACCGGATCAACGTCTGAGCGGCAGTCTTGCTTGCGCGGTAATATCTGCAATGCAAGGGGCTAATATCATTAGAGTTCACGATGTAAAAGAGTCAGTCGAAGCGATGCGCGTGGTGGAAGCCACACTTTCAGCGAAGGAAAAAAAACGCTATGAGTAACCGTAAATATTTTGGCACAGATGGCATCCGCGGTCGTGTAGGCGATTCTCCAATTACTCCTGACTTCGTGCTCAAACTCGGCTGGGCCGCAGGTAAGGTATTAGCGCGCCACGGCTCGCGTAAAATTATTATCGGTAAAGACACCCGTATCTCTGGTTATATGCTGGAATCTGCTCTGGAAGCTGGTCTGGCGGCAGCAGGGCTGTCTGCCTCATTCACTGGCCCGATGCCAACGCCTGCCGTTGCTTATCTGACCCGTGCATTCCGTGCTGAAGCAGGGATAGTTATCTCTGCCTCCCATAACCCGTTCTATGATAACGGGATTAAATTCTTCTCGATCGACGGTACTAAATTGCCGGACGAAGTCGAAGAAGCTATCGAAGCGGAAATGGAAAAAGAAATTACCTGCGTGGATTCAGCGGAGCTGGGCAAAGCCAGCCGTATCGTTGACGCTGCAGGTCGCTACATTGAATTCTGTAAAGGCACATTCCCGAACGAATTAAGCCTCAACAGCCTGAAAATTGTTGTCGATTGTGCTAACGGTGCAACGTACCACATTGCACCGAATGTGCTGCGCGAGCTGGGTGCAACGGTTATTACCGTGGGCTGTGAGCCTAACGGCGTCAACATCAACGAAAAATGCGGTGCGACTGACGTGCGTATGCTTCAGGAGCGTGTGCTGGCTGAAAAAGCTGATATTGGTATCGCTCTTGATGGGGATGGCGACCGTGTCATCATGGTGGATAACCTGGGCCATAAAGTTGATGGCGACCAAATTCTTTACATCATTGCTCGTGAAGGTTTGCGTCAGGGCCAATTACGCGGTGGCGCTGTCGGTACACTGATGAGCAATATGGGACTGGAACTGGCACTCAAACAGCTCGGTATTCCGTTTGCTCGCGCAAAAGTGGGCGACCGTTATGTTCTGGAAAAACTTCAGGAAAAAGGCTGGAGAATTGGCGCTGAAAATTCAGGTCACGTAATTCTTCTGGATAAAACCACTACTGGCGACGGTATCGTTGCAGGTTTGCAAGTACTCACAGCAATGGTGCGTAACCATATGAGCTTGCATGACTTATGCAGCGGAATGAAGTTATTCCCGCAAATTTTGGTTAATGTACGCTTTACCGCAGGCAGCGGTGATCCACTTGAACACGACTCAGTGAAAAAAGTGACTGCTGAAGTTGAAGAGGCGCTAGGCAATCGTGGCCGCGTGTTACTACGTAAATCCGGCACAGAGCCTCTCATCCGCGTAATGGTGGAAGGCGAAGATGAAGCGTTGGTCATTGAATATGCCAACCGTATCGCTGATGCTGTAAAAGCAGTGTAAAGTCACTCTTGGTTATTGTGTGAAAAGGCGGCACTTGCCGCCTGTTTTCCAGGCGAAAGTGGGTGTGTTGCTGTTTTTTTCCGCAGTCAGCGAAATGTGAATAAATTGCCCTTGCGCAGTTCGAAGGCTTTGGTTAGTATTCTCACCCGCTTCAGTGGGTAAACTTAAACATATCCGCTTGACTGGTTTGAAGCTTTGGTATGCGGTAATACCGCAAGGAACAGGTTGATAATATGTACGAAGCTCTTTTAGTTGTTTTCCTTATTGTAGCTCTGGGCCTTGTAGGTCTTATTATGCTGCAACAAGGTAAAGGCGCTGATATGGGAGCCTCCTTCGGAGCAGGCGCTTCCGCTACGCTGTTTGGTTCTAACGGTTCTGGTAACTTCATGACCCGTATGACCGCTGTGTTAGCAACGCTGTTCTTTATCATCAGCCTGGTACTGGGTAACCTCAATACCAACAAAACCGATAAAGGAAGTGTGTGGGATAACTTAACTCAGCCAACAAAAACTGAGTCACAGCCAGCGGCACCTACCAAGCCGAGCAGCGATATCCCGCAGTAAGTAGTAAGCTTCTGTACGGTAAGAAATGATTGCCGTACGCAAAGTGCCGAGGTGGTGGAATTGGTAGACACGCTACCTTGAGGTGGTAGTGCCCGATTGGGCTTACGGGTTCAAGTCCCGTCCTCGGTACCAAAATATCTGCATTTCTTGCATTTTATGCAATATCGGCGTAATATTTGCCACGTTTTCGGACGCGGGGTGGAGCAGCCTGGTAGCTCGTCGGGCTCATAACCCGAAGGTCGTCGGTTCAAATCCGGCCCCCGCAACCACTTTCCCTGAGAGTTCTTTTTCAAATATAGTGTGAACACCAGTTGGTGCCTCGCGAAGAATTTAGAAAAAAATTCTCCTGGATGGTGTCCGGGCCGCAATCGCGGTGTACAGGGTTCAGTTATATAAAGCCTCGATTTATCGGGGTTTTTTGTTATCTGACTTCAGAATAACTGGGCTATATGCCCTTTTTTTATTTCTCGGGGGTGGGCTTGTCCACATTAGAGCAAAAATTAACAGAGATGATTTCAGCACCGGTCGAGGCGCTGGGCTATGAATTAGTCGGTATCGAATTCGTTCGAGGTCGCCAATCTACGCTGCGCATCTATATTGATAGTGAAGCTGGCATCAATGTTGATGATTGTGCTGATGTCAGTCACCAGGTAAGTGCAGTTCTGGATGTCGAAGACCCTATCACTGTAGCTTACAACCTGGAAGTTTCCTCACCAGGCCTTGATCGACCAATGTTCACCGCGGAGCATTACGTTCGCTTTACCGGCGAAGAAGTGAGCATTGTGTTGCGAATGGCTGTGCAAAACCGTCGTAAATGGCAGGGTATAATTAAAGCCGTAGAAGGTGAGATGATCACGGTCACGGTGGAAGGTAAAGATGAAGTGTTCGCGCTGAGCAACATCCAGAAAGCGAACCTGGTACCCCACTTTTAATAGTTTGGATTGAGGTGAAAACCCAGGATGAACAAAGAAATTTTGGCTGTTGTAGAAGCAGTTTCCAATGAAAAATCACTGCCGCGCGAGAAGATTTTCGAAGCGCTGGAAAGTGCACTTGCAACAGCGACCAAGAAAAAATACGAACAAGAGATTGATGTGCGTGTCAGCATCGATCGTAAAAGTGGTGACTTCGATACTTTCCGCCGCTGGGTTATTGTTGAAGAAGTGACCCAACCTACGCGTGAAATTACCCTTGATGCAGCTCAATTCGAAGATCCAGAGCTGAATGTTGGCGGATACGTTGAAGACCAGATCGAATCTGTGACTTTCGACCGTATCACTACTCAGACCGCAAAACAGGTTATCGTACAAAAAGTACGTGAAGCTGAACGCGCAATGGTAGTTGATCAGTTCCGCGAGCTAGAAGGTGAGATCATCACAGGCGTGGTTAAGAAAGTTAACCGTGATAATATTTCGCTAGAAGTTCGCCCGATCGATGGTTCTAACACGAGTGCTGAAGCAGTAATTCCTCGCGAAGATATGTTGCCGCGTGAAAACTTCCGCCCAGGTGACCGTATCCGCGGTGTGCTTTATGCTGTGCGTCCGGAAGCTCGCGGCGCTCAACTGTTTGTTAGTCGATCTAAGCCTGAAATGCTGATCGAACTGTTCCGCATTGAAGTGCCGGAAATCGGCGAAGAAGTTATTGAAATTAAAGCTGCGGCGCGTGATCCTGGTTCTCGTGCGAAAATCGCTGTGAAAACCAACGATAAGCGTATCGACCCAGTAGGGGCTTGTGTTGGCATGCGTGGTGCGCGTGTCCAGGCTGTTTCTACTGAACTGGGTGGCGAGCGTATTGATATCGTGTTGTGGGACGATAACCCAGCACAATTTGTTATCAATGCTATGGCTCCAGCAGACGTAGCTTCCATTGTTGTTGATGAAGACAAACATACAATGGACATCGCGGTAGAGGCAGGCAATCTGGCACAAGCTATCGGTCGTAATGGTCAGAACGTGCGTCTGGCTGCTCAACTGAGCGGCTGGGAACTCAACGTTATGACTGTTGATGACCTGCAAGCTAAGCATCAGGCTGAAGCACATGCGGCCATTGATACCTTTACTAAATACCTCGAAATCGACGAGGACTTCGCCACTGTATTGGTAGAAGAAGGTTTCTCCACTCTCGAAGAACTGGCCTACGTGCCAATGAAAGAGCTGCTGGAAATTGATGGCCTTGATGAAGATACAGTGGAAGCATTACGTGATCGCGCCAAAAACGCCCTCACCACGCTGGCATTGGCGCAGGAAGAAAGCCTGGGCGATAACAAACCTAAAGAGGATCTGCTGAACCTCGAAGGTATGGATCGCAATCTGGCCTTTAAACTCGCTTCGCGCGGTGTGAGCTCGCTGGAAGACTTGGCTGAGCAAGGTGTCGACGATCTGTCAGATATTGAAGGTTTAACTAACGAGAAGGCCGGTGAATTGATTATGGCTGCTCGCAATATCTGCTGGTTTGGCGGCGAAGCGTAATAAACTGTAGCAGGAAGGAACAGCATGACAGATGTAACCGTAAAAGCGCTGGCCGCAGAGATTCAGACCTCCGTGGACCGCCTGGTACAGCAATTTGCTGATGCAGGGATCCCTAAGGCTGCTGATGATTCTGTCTCGGCCCAGGAGAAACAAACATTACTGGCCCACCTGAACCGTGAACATGGTTCTGCGCCAGATAAGTTGACATTACAGCGCAAAACGCGCAGTACTTTAAACATTCCAGGTACCGGTGGGAAAAGTAAATCGGTACAAATCGAAGTCCGCAAGAAGCGCACCTTTGTGAAACGTGATCCGCAAGAGACTGAACGTCTTGCCGCGGAAGAACAGGCGCAGCGTGAAGCGGAAGAGCAAGCCCAACGTGAGGCGCAGGAAGCTGCCAATCGTCAGGCGCAAGAAAAAGCTAAACGTGAAGCTGAAGATAAAGCTAAGCGTGAAGCCGCTGATAAAGCGAAACGTGAAGCTGCGGAAAAAGACAAAGTGAGCAATCAACAAGACGATATGACGAAAAGCGCCCAGGCCGACAAAGCCCGCCGCGAAGCAGAAGCTGCCGAGCTGAAGCGCGCTGCTGAAGAAGAAGCCCGTCGCAAATTAGAAGAAGACGCCCGCCGTGTAGCTGAAGAGGCCCGTAAAATGGCTGAAGCTAACGCAGGTGTATGGACGGAAGAAGAGAAAGTGGAAGACGACAAATCTGATTACCATGTCACCACCTCTCAGCATGCTCGCCAGGCTGAAGACGAAAACGACCGTGAAGTTGAAGCAGGTCGTACTCGCGCTCGTACTGCGACAACTAAAGCACCACGCCAGAAAAAAGGCGGCAAACACGGCGAGTCTAAAGCTGACCGTGAAGAAGCTCGTGCTGCAGTTCGTGGTGGTAAAGGCAAGCGTAAACCAAGTTCACTGCAGCAAGGCTTCAACAAGCCTGCACAAGCAGTTAACCGTGACGTCGTAATCGGCGAAACCGTTACTGTTGCAGAACTGGCTAACAAAATGGCTGTTAAAGGCTCTCAGGTCATCAAAGCAATGATGAAACTGGGTGCAATGGCAACCATCAACCAGGTCATCGACCAGGAAACCGCACAGCTGGTTGCCGAAGAGATGGGCCACAAAGTCATCCTGCGTCGTGAAAACGAACTGGAAGAAGCGCTGATGAGCGACCGTGACACTGACGCAGTTGCTGAGTCACGTGCGCCGGTTGTTACCATCATGGGTCACGTTGACCACGGTAAAACTTCACTGCTCGACTACATTCGCTCTACTAAAGTAGCGTCTGGCGAAGCGGGTGGTATTACCCAGCACATCGGTGCATACCACGTAGAAACTGACAACGGTATGGTTACCTTCCTGGATACCCCGGGCCACGCAGCGTTTACTTCTATGCGTGCTCGTGGTGCTCAGGCGACGGATATCGTTGTTCTGGTTGTTGCTGCAGACGATGGCGTAATGCCACAAACTATCGAAGCTATCCAGCACGCGAAAGCGGCGCAGGTGCCGGTAGTTGTTGCGGTGAACAAAATCGATAAGCCAGAAGCTGATCCAGACCGCGTTAAGCAGGAACTGTCTCAGTACGGCATCATGCCAGAAGAGTGGGGCGGCGAAAGCCAGTTCATCCACGTGTCTGCTAAAGCAGGTACAGGTATTGACGAACTGCTGGACGCAATCCTGCTGCAAGCTGAAGTTCTTGAACTGAAAGCAATGCGTGACGGTATGGCGAGCGGTGTGGTTATCGAATCCTTCCTTGATAAAGGTCGTGGTCCGGTAGCAACTGTTCTGGTTCGTGAAGGTTCCCTGAACAAAGGCGACATCGTTCTTTGTGGTTTCGAATATGGCCGTGTTCGTGCAATGCGTGACGAAATGGGTCGTGAAGTGACTGAAGCGGGTCCGTCTATTCCTGTTGAAATCCTGGGTCTGTCCGGTGTTCCGGCAGCGGGTGATGAAGTAACAGTTGTTCGTGACGAGAAAAAAGCTCGTGAAGTTGCTCTGTATCGTCAGGGTAAATTCCGCGAAGTTAAACTGGCTCGCCAGCAGAAATCTAAGCTGGAAAACATGTTCGCCAACATGACCGAAGGCGAAGTGTCTGAAGTGAACGTTGTGCTCAAAGCAGACGTTCAGGGTTCTGTTGAAGCGATCAGCGATTCCCTGCTGAAACTGTCAACTGATGAAGTTAAAGTTAAAATCATCGGTTCAGGCGTGGGCGGTATCACTGAGACTGACGCAACGCTTGCTGCAGCTTCTAACGCTATTCTGGTTGGCTTCAACGTACGTGCTGATGCATCTGCTCGCCGCGTAATTGAATCTGAAAGCCTGGATCTGCGTTACTACTCCGTCATCTATCATCTGATTGACGAAGTTAAAGCAGCAATGAGCGGTATGCTGTCTCCTGAGCTCAAACAACAGATCCTCGGCCTGGCCGAAGTTCGCGACGTGTTCAAATCACCTAAATTTGGCGCAATCGCAGGTTGTATGGTTACCGAAGGTGTGGTCAAACGTCACAACCCAATCCGTGTACTGCGCGACAACGTTGTTATCTATGAAGGCGAGCTGGAATCTCTGCGCCGCTTCAAAGATGACGCGAACGAAGTTCGTAACGGTATGGAATGTGGTATCGGCGTGAAGAACTACAACGATGTGCGTGTTGGTGACGTGATCGAAGTATTCGAAATCATCGAAATCCAGCGTACTATCGCCTGATATCAGCCGAGTACATAGCTAATATCTTTAGGGGGCCGAGCGCCCCCTGATTTTATGGAGAATTTATTATGGCGAAAGAATTTGGTCGCCCGCAGCGTGTTTCTCAGGAATTGCAGAAAGAAATCGCAATCATCCTGCAACGCGAAATTAAAGACCCGCGTCTGGGCATGATGACCACCGTTTCTGGTGTCGAAGTGTCACGTGACCTGGCCTATGCCAAAGTGTTTGTAACCTTCCTGAACGATAAAGACGAACAGGCTGTTAAAGAAGGCATCAAAGTTCTGCAAGATGCTTCTGGTTACATTCGTTCTTTGCTGGGCAAAGCAATGCGCCTGCGCATCGTGCCTGAATTGACCTTCTTCTACGATAACTCGTTAGTTGAAGGTATGCGCATGTCGAATCTGGTTTCTAACGTCATCAGAAACGATGATGAGCGCCGTGTAAACGATACGGATGACAGCAAGGAGGATTAATGAGTCGTCCTCGTCGTCGTGGTCGTGATATCCACGGAGTACTGTTGTTAGATAAACCTCAGGGCTTATCTTCAAACGATGCGTTGCAGAAAGTTAAGCGTATTTATAACGCTAACCGTGCCGGTCATACCGGAGCGCTTGACCCGCTTGCAACTGGAATGCTGCCGATTTGCCTCGGTGAAGCGACAAAATTCTCGCGCTATCTGCTGGACTCCGATAAGCGTTACCGTGTTATTGCCCGCCTTGGGCAGCGCACTGATACTTCTGATGCTGATGGCACAGTCGTTCAGGAGCGTCCGGTAGCCTTTACCGAGCAACAGCTGGCGCAAGCGTTAGAAAGCTTTCGTGGTGAAACACAGCAAGTTCCATCGATGTACTCTGCACTGAAATATCAAGGCAAGCCACTTTATGAGTATGCGCGTCAGGGTATCGAAGTGCCGCGTGAAGCGCGGTCTATCACGGTTTACGAACTTCTGTTTATTCGCCATGAAGGCAATGAACTTGAGTTGGAAATTCACTGTTCTAAGGGAACGTACATCCGGACCATCACTGATGATTTAGGTGAGAAACTCGGTTGTGGTGCCCATGTGACTTTCCTGCGTCGCCTTGCAGTAAGCAAGTATCCCGTCGAACGCATGGTAACGCTTGAGCAATTGCATGCATTGGTTGAGCAAGCACAAGCGCAAGAAATTGAGTCATCCGTGCTGTTAGATCCGTTATTGATGCCAATGGATAGCCCTGCGTCGGATTTCCCAATCGTGAATTTATTACCTGCTGTTGCGGGTTACTTCAAGAATGGGCAGCCGGTGCAAGTCTCGGGTAGCCCAGCAGAAGGGCTAGTCCGCGTCACCGAAGGTGATGAAGGCAAATTTATCGGCATGGCCGAAATAGACGATGATGGACGCGTTGCGCCTCGTCGTCTGGTCGTTGAGTATCCGCTCTGACACCTGGAGTTGCCTTGCGATAAGCGGTGGCTACAGGTAAAATGGCGCGGCTTAACTTTCATACCTTTGTTTAACATTGTTGTGAAAGTGCACTGGAGTTGCTGAATTAGAGATCGGCACTCTATCTTTTTATCTATAATTTTGGAGTTTAAAATGTCTCTAAGCGTTGAAGCTAAAGCTAAGATCGTTTCTGAGTTTGGTCGTGGTACTAACGACAGCGGTTCTACCGAAGTTCAGGTTGCACTGCTGACAGCACAGATTAACCACCTGCAAGGTCACTTTGCAGAGCACAAAAAAGATCACCACAGCCGTCGTGGTCTGCTGCGTATGGTTTCTCAGCGTCGTAAACTGCTCGACTACCTGAAGCGTAAAGATGTAGCACGTTACACCAGCCTGATCGAGCGTCTGGGTCTGCGTCGCTAAGTCTTGCGAGTTTCAGAAAAAGGGGCCTTTTAAGGCCCCTTTTTTCAACCATATGGCAGCAATTCTATGGAAACTAATGTATTGTTGCAGGGTGTGATCTTTGTTGCAGAGGTTCGCGCGGCTAATGAGAGGCTTTATCCGCATGGGCGGGTCAGGGTTGTCATTAGTCGCGAGGATGCGATGAAGGTCGGGTTAAACGGAGCAAGTGCAATCACCTGCTACCAAAGATTATTAAGGATATTATTTTGCTAACTCCGATTGTCCGTAAATTTCAATACGGTCAGCATACGGTCACAATAGAGACCGGTATGATGGCTCGCCAGGCTACCGCAGCAGTAATGGTAAGCATGGACGACACAGCTGTATTCGTGACCGTAGTCGGTCAGAAAAAAGCGAAAGCAGGTCAAGACTTCTTCCCACTGACTGTTAACTATCAGGAGCGTACTTATGCTGCTGGTCGTATCCCTGGCAGCTTCTTCCGTCGTGAAGGCCGTCCAAGCGAAGGCGAAACACTGATTGCGCGTCTGATTGACCGCCCAGTGCGTCCGCTGTTCCCGGAAGGTTTCGTGAACGAAGTTCAGGTTATCGCGACCGTTGTTTCTGTGAACCCACAAGTTCACCCAGACATCGTTGCCATGATCGGTGCTTCTGCAGCTCTTAGCCTGTCTGGTATTCCATTCAATGGTCCAATTGGTTCTGCTCGCGTGGGCTACATCAATGACCAGTACGTGCTGAACCCAACTGCTGACGAACTGAAAACCAGCAAGCTGGATCTGGTTGTTGCCGGTACCGAAGGTGCTGTGCTGATGGTTGAATCCGAAGCTGAACTGCTGAGCGAAGACCAGATGCTGGGCGCGGTAGTATTTGGCCACGAACAACAACAAGTTGTTATCCAGAACATCAACTCCCTGGTTGCTGAAGCTGGCAAACCACGTTGGGACTGGAAGCCTGAAGCCGCTAACGAAGCGCTGAATGCGCGCGTTGCTGCACTTGCTGAATCCCGCCTGAGCGATGCTTACCGTATCACTGATAAGCAAGAGCGTTACGCACAAGTCGACATCATCAAATCTGACGTTATCGCTGCACTGTCAGCTGAAGACGATTCAATTGATGCTGGCGAAGTCAGCGACATCCTGCACGCTATCGAGAAAAATGTTGTTCGTAGCCGTATTCTGGCTGGCGAGCTGCGTATCGATGGCCGTGAAAAAGACATGATCCGTGGTCTGGATGTGCGTACTGGCGTTCTGCCACGTACTCACGGTTCTGCACTGTTCACCCGTGGTGAAACTCAGGCGCTGGTTACAGCAACTCTGGGTACCGCACGTGACGCACAGAACCTGGACGAGTTGATGGGCGAACGTACCGACAACTTCCTGTTCCACTACAACTTCCCTCCGTACTCCGTAGGCGAAACCGGCATGGTCGGTTCACCGAAGCGTCGTGAGATTGGTCATGGTCGTCTGGCTAAGCGTGGCGTACTGGCTGTTATGCCAGAAGCTGACCGCTTCCCATATACCGTACGTGTAGTGTCTGAAATCACTGAATCTAACGGTTCTTCTTCTATGGCTTCCGTATGTGGTGCTTCTCTGGCACTGATGGATGCAGGCGTGCCAATCAAAGCCGCTGTAGCCGGTATTGCGATGGGTCTGGTCAAAGAAGGCGAAAACTTTGTTGTTCTGTCTGACATTCTGGGTGACGAAGATCACCTGGGCGACATGGACTTTAAAGTTGCTGGTAGCCGTGAAGGTATCTCTGCACTGCAGATGGATATCAAAATCGAAGGTATCACCCGCGAAATCATGCAGGTGGCTCTGAACCAGGCTAAAGGTGCGCGTCTGCATATCCTTGGCGTGATGGAACAAGCTATCAATGCACCACGTGGTGACATCTCTGAATTCGCTCCACGTATTCACACTATCAAAATCAACCCAGACAAGATCAAAGACGTGATCGGTAAGGGTGGTTCTGTGATTCGTGCGCTGACCGAAGAAACCGGTACTACCATTGAAATCGAAGATGACGGCACAGTTAAGATTGCTGCGACCGACGGCGACAAAGCGAAATTCGCAATTCGTCGTATCGAAGAGATCACTGCTGAAATCGAAGTCGGCCGTATCTACCAGGGTAAAGTTACTCGTATCGTAGATTTCGGTGCATTCGTTGCGATTGGCGGCGGCAAAGAAGGTCTGGTGCACATTTCTCAAATCGCTGACAAGCGTGTAGAGAAAGTGACTGACTACCTGCAAATGGGTCAAGAAGTTCCAGTTAAAGTTCTGGAAGTTGACCGCCAGGGCCGTGTACGTCTGAGCATCAAAGAAGCAACTGAGCAGTCTCCAGCAGAAAGCGCAGCTCCTGCTGCACCAGAAGCTGAGTAAGCGATACCGATTAAGCTCCCCGTGGCAACATGGGGAGCTGTTTATTACGGGGCAGGGAGTCTCGTTTTAGGGCCGGCGGACAGGACGTCATCCAATTGTTGTCTTCGGGAGTGGGAAATGAAGCCTTTTTTGCGCTGGTGTTTCGTTGCGACAGCTCTCACGCTGGCAGGATGCAGCAACTCTGCCTGGCGTAAAAGTGAAGTCCTGGCGGTGCCTTTGCAGCCGACTCTGCAGCAAGAAGTCATTCTTGCACGCATGGAACAGATACTTGCCAGCAGGGCTTTAACCGATGATGAACGCGCACAGCTTTTATATGAGCGCGGAGTGTTGTATGATAGCCTCGGCTTGCGGGCTCTGGCGCGAAATGATTTTTCACAAGCGTTGGCAATCCGCCCCGATATGCCTGAAGTATTCAATTACTTAGGTATATATTTAACGCAGGCAGGCAATTTTGATGCTGCCTATGAAGCGTTTGATTCTGTACTTGAGCTTGATCCAACTTACAACTACGCGCATTTAAATCGCGGTATCGCCCTCTACTACGGTGGTCGTTATCGTTTAGCGCAAGATGATCTGCTAGCGTTTTATCAAGACGATCCCAATGATCCTTTCCGTAGTCTGTGGCTCTACATTGCTGAAAGCAATTTAGATGCAAAGCAGGCTAAGGTGGCGTTACAACAACGCCTCGATAAATCGGATAAAGAGCAATGGGGATGGAACATTGTCGAGTTCTACCTGGGGAACATTAACGAAAAAACGTTAATGGAACGCCTCGAGGCGGACGCAACGGATAACACCTCGCTCGCTGAGCATCTCAGTGAAACCAACTTCTATTTAGGTAAGTACTACCTAAGTCTGGGGGAAAAGGACAGCGCCACGGCACTGTTCAAGTTAGCGGTCGCTAACAACGTACACAACTACGTTGAGCATCGTTATGCATTGTTGGAATTAGCGCTCTTGGGCCAGGAGCAAGATGACCTGGCAGAATCGGACCAGCAATAGCTGACGAACATCGATCAGCCCATAAACTTTTTTATTAAAGTCATCACCTTAACGGGTGAGGGCGTTTTTGTTCGTTAATCAACCAAATTTGAGCCGGTTCACACTTTTCAATGAAAATTGCAGGTCAATTTCACGATGAGTTATGTAGACTGGCCGCCATCTACGAGGCACGTGTACTACATGACTGATATCATCGAGACTACTACTATCGAAACTACTTTTTCTGATCTGGGTCTTAACGACTCCATCCTTAAAGCCCTGAACGATCTGGGTTATGAAAAACCTTCTCCAATCCAGGCAGAGTGTATTCCACAACTGCTGGCTGGCCGCGATGTACTGGGTATGGCCCAGACGGGTAGCGGCAAAACTGCAGCGTTCTCTTTACCACTGCTGCACAACCTTGATCCAGAGCTGAAAGCACCACAAATCCTGGTGCTGGCACCGACCCGCGAACTGGCGGTTCAGGTTGCAGAAGCCATGACGGATTTCTCTAAACATATGCACGGCGTAAACGTTGTAGCCCTTTACGGTGGCCAGCGTTATGACGTGCAGCTGCGCGCCCTGCGTCAGGGACCACAAATTGTTGTTGGTACCCCAGGTCGTCTGCTTGACCACTTAAAACGCGGTACGCTGAATCTGTCCAACCTGAAAGGTCTGGTACTGGACGAAGCTGATGAAATGTTGCGTATGGGCTTCATCGAAGACGTTGAAACCATCATGGCGCAGATCCCAGAAGGTCATCAGACCGCTCTGTTCTCTGCAACTATGCCAGAAGCGATTCGTCGTATTACTCGTCGCTTCATGAAAGATCCGCAGGAAGTTCGCATTCAGTCTAGCGTAACGACTCGCCCGGACATCAGCCAGAGCTACTGGACTGTGCACGGCATGCGTAAGAACGAAGCACTGGTTCGTTTCCTTGAGTCTGAAGATTTTGATGCGGCGATCATTTTCGTACGTACCAAAAACGCAACTCTGGAAGTGGCAGAAGCGCTGGAACAAAGCGGCTATAACAGTGCTGCACTGAACGGTGACATGAACCAGGCACTGCGTGAGCAAACCCTGGAGCGTCTGAAAGACGGTCGTCTGGACATCCTGATTGCAACCGACGTTGCGGCTCGTGGCCTGGACGTTGAGCGTATCAGCCTGGTTGTTAACTATGACATCCCGATGGACTCAGAGTCTTACGTTCACCGTATCGGCCGTACTGGTCGTGCAGGTCGTGCTGGCCGTGCGCTGCTGTTCGTTGAGAACCGCGAGCGTCGTCTGCTGCGCAACATCGAACGCACCATGAAGCTGACTATTCCTGAAGTTGAACTGCCAAACCGTGAACTGCTGAGCGAGCGTCGCCTGGCTAAGTTTGCCGCTAAAGTTCAGCAGCAACTGGAAAGCAGCGATCTGGATCTGTACCGTGGTCTGCTGGCAAAAATCCAACCTTCTGCTGAATCAGAAGAAGCGCTGGATATGGAAACACTGGCTGCAGCACTGCTGAAAATGGCACAGGGCGAACGTCCTCTGATCCTGCCACCAGATGCACCGATGCGTCCACGTCGTGAATTCCGTGAACGTGATGAGCGTTTCGAGCGTTCAGACCGTGCACCACGTGGCGATCGTCCAGATCGTGCACCACGCGGTGACCGTCCAGAGCGTTCAGATCGTCCACAGCGTGATGGCGATGCACCACGTCGCGAACGCCGCGATGTTGGCGATATGGAACTGTACCGTATTGAAGTTGGCCGTGATGATGGTGTTGAAGTTCGTCATATCGTTGGCGCTATCGCTAACGAAGGTGATATCAGCAGCCGTTACATCGGTAACATCAAGCTGTTCGGTACTCACTCTACTATCGAACTGCCAAAAGGCATGCCGGGCGAAATCCTGCAGCACTTTACCCGTACTCGTATTCTGAACAAACCAATGAATATGCAGTTGATGGGTGATGCACAACCTCGTACCGATCGTGGCGGCGAACGTCGTGGCGGCGGTGCTGGTGCAGGTGCTGGCCGTAGCTTCGGTGGTGGTGAGCGTCGTGAAGGCGGTCGCGGTCCACGTCGTGATGGCCCTGCAGGTGCTGGTGCTCCACGTAGCTTCAGCGGCGAACGTCGTGAAGGCGGTCGTGGCCCACGTCGTGAAGATGGCGCAGCTCCAACTCGTCGTCGTACAACTGAAGCTTAATTGACAGAAGTTTATGCCTGCTGTTAATCAGCAGGCAGTGATAAAAATCCTGGTTATTGTAACCGGGATTTTTTTTATCCAAATTGTACTCATGTACTGGTACAATGTTTCACAGCAAACCTGTCGCTTCGACAGTCGTTCATTGTTTCAGGAATTCGTATGGCAACCTTATCTACCACTCACGCATCGCCGTCTATTTTCGGCGGGGTCATGATTATTGGCGGCACAATTATTGGTGCGGGGATGTTTTCTCTGCCAGTGGTTATGTCTGGTGCGTGGTTTTTCTGGTCACTCGCTGCGCTGCTGGTGACGTGGTTTTGTATGCTGCACTCTGGTTTGATGATTCTCGAAGCCAATCTTAATTATCGAGTCGGCTCGAGTTTCGATACCGTGACTAAAGACTTATTGGGCAAAGGCTGGAATCTGATTAACGGCCTGTCCATCGCGTTTGTGCTGTATATCCTGACCTACGCCTATATTTCGGCGAGCGGTTCAGTTATCCATCACACGCTTGGCAAAATGTCTGTCGATTTCCCCGCAAGATTTGCCGGATTGATCTTTGCCCTGGTGGTGGCGTTTATTGTCTGGATGAGCACGCGCGCCGTTAGCCGCATGACCACTATCGTTCTCGGTGCAAAAATACTCACTTTCTTTATGACGTTTGGCGGCTTGATGTGGCACGTCGAACCGGCAACATTACTGGATAGCAAAGCGATTAATCCGAGCTATTTGCCGTATCTCTTTATGACACTGCCATTTTGTCTCGCCTCATTTGGCTATCACGGTAATGTGCCGAGTCTGATGAAGTATTACGGCAAAGATCCGCAAACCATTAAGCGCTGTCTGATTTGGGGAACGCTGATGGCATTGGTGCTGTACATCATTTGGTTGGTGGGCAGTATGGGAAATATTCCGCGCAGTGATTTTATTGCTATTGCCGACAAAGGCGGAAATATTGATGTGCTGGTTGGGGCATTGAGCGGTGTGTTGAATAGCCGCGCGCTGGACTTGCTGTTGATCGTATTCTCTAACTTTGCCGTTGCGAGTTCCTTCCTGGGCGTGACGTTAGGATTATTCGATTACCTTGCTGATTTATTTAAGTTCGATGACTCACCGACCGGGCGCCTGAAAACCGCGTTGGTGACATTTATCCCGCCAATGTTAGGTGGTGTAATCTGGCCTGATGGGTTTATCTACGCGATTGGTTTTGCCGGGCTGGCGGCGACTATCTGGGCGGCAATCGTTCCCGCGCTGTTGGCAAAAGCCTCCCGTAAAAAGTTTGGCAGCCCAATTTATCGGGTGTGGGGCGGCAATAAAATGATTGCGCTGATTCTGATCTTTGGCGTGACCAACGCAGCAATTCATATCCTTTCAAGCTTCGATCTATTACCGGTTTATCATTAAATTTGTCGCCCCTCCATTGAGGGGCGACATCATTAACTCGTCAAACTTTCATGCACATCCATTGCCAAATCAAATGAATGTAGTCGGGCTTCGGTATCAAAAATCTGCCCGTTCACCATGATTTCATCGGCCTGGGTTTCCCGCAGCAGTGAAATCAGCCCGTGGCGCACTTTCGCTTTATCGCCCACGAGCGACATGCTCAACGCTTGCTGAACGCCATACTTCTCGGCGGGACTCCAGAAATTATCCATATTTTCAATTGGCGGTGGTAGTTGGCCAGTCTCACCGCGACGGAGTTTAGCGAAAGCCTGCTGCATAGAGGTAAACAGGAATTCGGCATCACGGTTGCTGTCGGCGGCAACGATATTTATACACACCATCGCATACGGTTTTTCCAGACGCGCAGACGGTTTGAATTGAGCTCGGTAAAGTTGCAGCGCCTGGAACAACATATCTGGAGCAAAGTGCGAAGCAAAGGCAAACGGCAACCCAAGTTGCGCGGCAAGCTGCGCGCTATACAAGCTGGAACCTAACAGCCAGACGGGGATTTTCGCGTTGTAACCCGGAACCGGGCGTACCGCCGGGTTGGGGTCGGTTGCGTCAAACCACGAAACCAACTCACTGACATCGCGTGGGAAGTTGTCGATATCGCCGCTCATATGGCGGCGCAACGCCATCATTGTGCGCTGGTCGCTTCCCGGTGCGCGGCCCAGACCTAGATCGATACGGCCCGGATAGAGCGTCTCAAGCGTGCCAAACTGCTCAGCAATCACTAACGGCGAATGGTTTGGCAACATCACGCCGCCTGAACCCAGGCGCAAAGTTTCGGTATTCGCCGCAAGATAGCCAATCAGCACGGATGTCGCCGCACTGGCGATACCGGTCATATTGTGGTGTTCAGCCAGCCAATAGCGATGGTAGCCGCGCTTTTCGGCAAGGCGGGCTAAATCAAGAGAACGATGGAACGCATCACGAGGCTGGGAGCCTTGTGGAATCGGGGCTAAATCGAGTAGAGAGAAAGGAACTTGGGTGATGTCAGACATAACGGCTCACTTTGTTAGACGAAGTGGGTAACTTCGTTTGCTGATAATTAGCCTTAGTATTGCGCAGAACCATCAACAATTAAGTAACAAAGTGAGCCTTTTCTCAGCTCTGAGTCACCAGTTCTAATCCAGCGACGCGTCGCCAGTAACCATTGCAATCACTTTGCTGCGCTAGCGTCAAAGGCGCATTGCCATTCTCATTTTTGCGGAAGGCTTCCAGTACGCGCAATGTCTCCATCCCCATCGGCGATAAACGTACCATATCGACCAGTCCTTTCATCGATGCCAGTTCATTACCGAGGTTGTACACATAGCCGCTCATGGTCTGAATGCCGTTGAGCACAAACACTTGCTGGTTTTCCTGCGAAAGCATATTGCGCCCTACAGGATATTTAATGCAGCAGGTCTCGCATTCATCTTTTGGCTTATCTTCAGAACGAGCGGTAAAGCAGCGCGCAGAATAGGCCAGCGGTAAATGACCGTAGCTCAGGACTTCCACTTCAAACTTGTTGCGAATACCCAGCTCATCACACTGAGTCAGCATGTTTGCCAGCCAGTCGCGTGACAGCTCCACAGGCATGCACCAACGAATCATGCCTTGTTTGAGTAACAGACGCAGAGTCACCGCATTATAGCAGTTAAGCGCATGACCGGCGACAAACGGCAGCTTGCGCTCTGCCGCCATATTCACGGCACCCAGGTCATTGGCTTCAATCAGGAAATCGCCATTCTCAACGTAGCGTTTTAGCTCGTTGAGTTCAGACGGAGCCTGAACTAGTGCGAGGGTCGAAAGCACCACTTGTTTGCCCTGGTCTGCGAGGTTTTTCGCCATATCTAACCAGTCGCCAGTTTTTGTCGCACGACGCTTACTACACACTGACTCGCCAAGATAAATAGTCTCAGCACTGCTGTTTGCGGCAGCCTGATAAAATTTTTCCAGCGTCTCTTTTGGCCAGTAATAGAGCACCGGCCCTAATGAATATTTCATGGGTTTTCCTACTGCCATTTACGGTGATAGGCACCGAGTGTGGTTTGCGTGCCTTCGGCCATCTCGCCTAGCGCTTCCATCCATGCGGGTTGAGCGCGATAGTTTTCCGGATCGGCCATGCAGCGGTCGATAGCCTGACGCCAGACTTTGGCGACCTGGGTGACATACGCCGGGCTGCGCTGGCGGCCTTCAATTTTCACCGAAGCAATATTTGCCGCGAGTAATTCAGGCAGCAGTTCAAGCGTGTTCAGGCTGGTTGGCTCTTCAAGCGCGTGATATTTCTGGTCATCTACCAGATAGCGGCCTTTACACAGCGTCGGATAACCTGCGTTTTCGCCATCCTGATAACGGTCAATTAGTACATCGTTGAGACGAGACTCAAGCCCTTGCGGCGTTTGCTGCCAGCGCACAAACCGTGCAGGAGAACAGGCTCCAACTGTATTTGGCGATTCACCAGTCAGATAAGAAGAAAGGTAGCAACGGCCTTCAGCCATAATGCACAGGCTGCCAAAAGCAAAGACTTCCAGCGGCACTGGAGTTACCCTGGCTAACTGTTTTACCTGATGAATGGATAACACGCGCGGCAGAACCACTCGCGCGACATCGAAATGGCGATGATAAAAACGAATCGCTTCTTCATTGGTGGCGGAGGCCTGTACCGAAACATGGCGCTCAATCTGCGGATATCGTTCTGCTGCGTACTCAAGCATCGCCAGATCGGCGAGAATTAAAGCATCGGCTCCGAGTTGCGCTGCCATATCCACTGCTCGTTGCCAGCGCACATAGCCGTCAGGGTGCGCAAACGTATTGATAGCGATATGCAATTTACGGCCATGTAGATGCACGTAACTCACCGCTTCTTGCAGTTTCTTCTCCGTGAAATTCAGTCCAGCAAAATGGCGGGCGTTGGTGTCATCTTTAAGACCAATGTAAACCGCATCGGCACCATTATCGATGGCCGCTTTCAACGCCGGTAAGTTTCCGGCTGGGCAAAGCAACTCCATAATTTATCCTGAATCATCGGGTAACCTTTGAGGCACCCCATGCAGCCCAGGGCAAGGGCCACAAAATTGTTAACGAACTGGGATTTTAGTTAACCCGTCCACGACAAATTTTGATTTAAGGCAGTTAATGGCGTATTGATGACATCAATATAGAGGTATCGATAACCCGCGTAATTGTTGATTTGCACCGCTACGGAGAATGGCTGGTGTGGCAAAATAGCGTTCAAATTTCTCAAGGAGTAAAGCTCGTGTTGGATAAATTGCGTTCACGCCTGGTCCATTTAGGCCCGTCATTGTTAAGAACACCGGTTAAACTGACGCCCTTTACTCTGAAGCGCCAGGTACTTGAACAGGTTCTGGGCTGGCAGTTTCGTCAGGCAATGGAAGAGGGTGAGCTCGAATTTCTTGAGGATCGTTGGTTAAGCATTGAAGTCCGCGATCTCGGCCTGAAGTGGTTTACTTCGGTACAAGATAATAAACTGGTGGTTCGTGAAGACGCTCCTGCTGATGTCAGCTTTAGCGCAACGGCGAATGATTTGTTGATGATCGCTGCACGCAAACAAGATCCCGATACCCTGTTTTTCCAACGTCGCCTGGTTATTGAAGGGGACACCGAATTGGGTCTGTACGTCAAAAATTTAATGGATGCCATTGAGCTGGATGCGATGCCGAAACCTTTACGCATACTGCTGCTGCAACTGGCTGATTTTGTCGAAGCAGGTATGAAACACAAACCTGTTCCAGAAAGTAACTCGGTAGGTGAGCCATGCTAATTCGTGTAGAAATACCTATTGATGCTCCCGGCATCGACGCTTTACTTCGCCGTTCCTTTAAGGGCAATGGTGAGGCAGATTTAGTGAAGGATTTACGAGAAGACGGCCTGTTAACACTTGGCGTTGTGGCGACCGATGACGAAGGTCAGGTTGTCGGTTATGCCGCCTTTAGCCCGGTTGCGGTAGAAGGTGAAGAGCTTCAGTGGGTTGGTTTAGCGCCGCTGGCAGTTGATGAAGCTTATCGTGGTCAGGGGCTGGCAAAACAACTGGTCTATGAAGGGCTGGATTCACTCAATGAGTTTGGCTACGCGGCGGTTGTCACGTTAGGCGAACCGGCATTGTACGGGCGTTTTGGTTTTGTTCCTGCTGCACAATTCGATTTGCGTTGTGCGTGGCCTGATACCGAAGCCTATTTCCTGATTCACCCGCTGGCCGATGACGCGCTTAATGGCGTAAGTGGATTAGTGGAATATCACGAGCATTTTAACCGAGAGTTTTGATCTCTGATGACGTTTGAAGGCTTGCCAGCAGGTCTTCAAACGACAACGCTCCTTTTACCAACATCTCTTTCTGCGCTTTAGTTAGCTGCTTAATGCGATATTCCAGGCGCAAGGCGCTTGAACGATCGCCAACCAGATGGCTGAATGCCAGCGTCAATTCACCTCTCCCGCGTAATGCTTTAGCGCCTTTTCCAGCCTGATGCTGCGAGAAGCGGCGTTCCACATCGGTGGTTATACCGGTATATAAACGGTTATCAAGAGTGCGAACTAAATAGAGATACCAGGGAGACATAGGTCAGGCGCATAATTAACGTTTTACGCAGAATATCACTCTTCAGGTTGTCCATGGAAACTCTCAATGCCATCAGTCGCTGGCTGAACAAACAGCATGTACTGACTTACTGCGCTGGCGGTCATAGTGATTTATGGTGCGCTAATGCGTTCTATTTATACGATGCGCAGCGCGTGGCTTTTTATCTGTTAAGCGAATCCCACACCCGCCATGGCGAGTTGATTGGTAAACAAGCCAGTGTGGCCGGAACCGTTAACGGGCAGCCGAAAACCGTCGCACTTATTCGTGGCGTGCAGTTCCGTGGGGAGATTACGCTGATTGAAGAATCTGAAGCGGCAAATATTCGTAACCTTTACTGCAAACGCTTCCCTGTAGCGAGAGTGATGTCTGCTCCGGTCTGGGAAATTCGGCTCGATGAGCTGAAAATGACAGATAACACACTCGGTTTTGGGAAAAAACTGCACTGGCTGCGAGATGACACTAAGCTTGGTGAATAAGCGACAGGAGAACTTATGAGCCGGGTTTTGTTAACAGGGGCCACGGGCCTCATTGGCGGACATCTATTACGCATGTTGATCGAGGCGCCGCAAGTCAGCCATATCACTGCGGCGACACGGCGTCCGTTGCCTGCAATGAATAAAGTCACCAATCCCCACGATCCTCAATTGAGTGATGCACTCACACAATTAACCGAGCCGCTTGATACTGTGTTTTGTTGTCTCGGCACCACGATGAAAGAAGCGGGCAGCAAAGAAGCTTTTGTGCTGGCGGATTACACGCTGGTGGTGGATACCGCCATAACCGCTCAACGCCTTGGCGCGAAGCATATGCTGGTGGTGAGCGCGATTGGCGCTAATAGTAAATCACCGTTTTTCTACAATCGTGTGAAAGGCGAAATGGAAGAGGCGCTGATCGCGCAAGACTGGCCACGTTTAACCATTGCTCGCCCGTCCATGTTGCTTGGGCACCGTGAATCGCAACGCTTTAATGAATCGCTGTTTGCGCCGCTGTTTAAAATCATGCCAGGGAAATGGAAGTCAATTGAAGCGAGGGATGTGGCAAAAGCGATGTTGCGAGAAGCGCTGAATCCGTCTCGCGAAGGTGTGAACATTCTGGACTCGCGGCAGTTGCGGGAAATAGCAAAAGCCCCTTAAGGGGCTTTACCGTAAATGATGCACAACCTGGTTGCTGCTACCACGCCAGATAAGCGCCGGATCTTTGAGATCCTGAACAAATTTACCGTCGATCAGCACATTGATTAAATCAACCACTTCGCGCTGAGCTGCCGTTAACTCACCAAGCTTATAACCCGTCCACAGCCAGATATCTTTGCCAGGGCATTCCGCCCGCACTCGCTGCACCAGTTTCAGCACATCCGCGATGTTTTGCGGGTGAAGCGGATCGCCGCCCGAAAGCGACAATCCCTGGCGGCGAATACGCGTGTCATTCAGATCGTTGATTATCCGATCTTCCATTTCCTGCGTGAACGCCGTGCCTGAATTTAACCGCCAGGTGCTTTTGTTGTAACACCCGGGGCATTCATGCACGCAGCCAGAAACAAACAGCGTGCAGCGTGTCCCAGGCCCGTTAACGATATCTACCGGGTAGTATTGATGACAACGCATTAACCAATCTGCCCGTTACCCAAATGCTTCACGCGGCGCTTCACTTCTTCCTGCTTACCGGCGTTAAATGGACGTGCATCCGGGCTGCCCAGATAACCGCAGACGCGGCGCGTTACGGATACTCGAGCGGCATCGTGGTTGCCACATTTAGGGCAGGTGAAACCTTTGCTAGTGCACTCAAATTCACCGGTAAAACCGCACTCGTAGCATTCGTCAATTGGCGTGTTGGTGCCGTAATACGGAACGTGTTTGTAGCTATAATCCCAGACATCTTCCAGCGCTTGCAGGTTGTGCTGAATATTTGGATATTCGCCGTAACAGATGAAACCGCCGTTGGCCACTGGTGGGTATGGCGCTTCAAAGTCGATTTTGTCGTATGGGTTAACTTTCTTCTCAACGTCTAAGTGGAAGCTGTTGGTGTAGTAACCTTTGTCGGTCACGCCCGGAACTACGCCAAATTCGGCGGTATCAAGACGGCAGAAACGGTCACACAGATTTTCACTTGGCGTACTGTAAAGGCTGAAACCGTAGCCGGTTTCATCTTTCCAGGTGTCGGTCGCCAGGCGCAGGCGCTCAACAATTGCGACGGCTTTAGCACGCAGCTCTTCGCTATCGTAAACGTGTTGATTGCCAAACAGCGCATTCACCGTTTCGTGGATACCGATGTAACCCAGGGAAATCGACGCGCGGCCATTTTTGAAAATCTCAGAAACGTCGTCGTCTGCTTTCAGACGCACGCCGCAAGCTCCTTCCATATACAGGATAGGTGCCACGCGAGCTTTAACGCCATCCAGACGTGCAATGCGCGTCATCAGTGCCTTGTATGCCAGTTCCAGGCGCTCATCGAGCAGTTTCCAGAAGGCAGATTCATCACCCTTTGCTTCCAGCGCAATACGCGGCAGGTTCAGGCTGATAACGCCGATATTGTTACGGCCATCGTGGATCTGCTCGCCATTTTCTTCATACACGCCGAGGAAACTACGGCAGCCCATTGGCGTTTTGAACGAACCGGTCACTTTCACAACCTGGTCGTAGTTCAGAATGTCCGGGTACATGCGCTTGCTGGCGCACTCCAGCGCGAGCTGTTTAATGTCGTAGTTTGCGTCGCCCGCTTTATGGTTCAGGCCGTCTTTAATCGCAAAGACCAGTTTCGGGAACACCGCTGTTTTACGGTTTTTGCCCAGACCCGCGATGCGATTACGCAGAATAGAAGTCTGAATCAGGCGAGATTCCCAACTGGTCCCCAGACCAAAACCGAAGGTCACGAACGGTGTCTGACCGTTAGCGGTGTGCAGCGTATTCACTTCATATTCCAGCGACTGGAAAGCGTCATAACACTCTTTCTCGGTGCGAGAAAGTGCATAGCCTTCGGCATCCGGGATCTGCCACTTTTCAGCAGTCTGGCGATGTTTTTCAAAGCTTTCAGTGACGAACGGTGCCAGCACTTCATCAATACGGTTAATGGTGGTGCCGCCGTAAATGTGGCTGGCAACCTGGGCGATGATTTGCGCAGTGACGGCGGTTGCCGTAGAGATGGATTTCGGTGGCTCAATCTCCGCGTTACCCATCTTAAAGCCGTGCGTCAGCATGCCTTTCAGATCAATCAGCATGCAGTTAAACATCGGGAAGAACGGTGAGTAATCGAGGTCGTGATAGTGAATATCGCCACGCTCGTGCGCCAGCACCACATCACGCGGCAACAGATGTTGAGAAGCGTAGTGTTTTGCCACGATACCGGCTAACAGGTCACGCTGAGTCGGGATAACTTTGCTGTCTTTATTGGCGTTTTCGTTGAGCAAAGCGGAGTTGGTTTGTTCTACCAGACCCCGGATTTCCTGATTCAGGCGGCCACGTTTTTCGCGCTCGATATCACGGTCATGGCGATATTCGATGTAAGCACGCGCAAGTTGCTTATAGTCGCCTGCCATCAGCTGGTTTTCTACAGCAGTCTGGATTTCACCAATATCAACCTGGCTGCGGCCTTCCATTTGTGCACGGACAATATCTGCGACGCGGCCGCAATAGTCTGCGTCATCGACTCCCGCTGCTTTAGCTGCACGAAGAATAGCTTCTTTAATGCGCTCTGAAGTGAAAGGTACTTTGCACCCGTCTCTTTTCATCACATGCGGTGTCATGATCTCTCCATTTAAAAAAGGTTATCCACAAAGGGATGTCATTGTCTGCAAGCCGGGTTTTGCTCGCATTGCCATAGGCTTTCTGTTTTTGCCCCTGGCTTTATCCACAGATAATCCCCAGAAGTGGCTGTGGCTCTTGTTGCTATAATAGTCGATTAATACAAGATGTAGGGGCAGGGTGCATTTTAAGGTCTATATGTAGTGATTTGCATCAAACAAGTTTGCGATTTTATTGATGCAGGACAAGGTAAATCGGGCGTAGTAGGAAGGATGGGCAACAAGAAGAAATCTTAAAATTTTTAAAGTATGCAGTTCGTGCATTTTGTTAACCAGAATCCTTTCCCTCATTACTTTGTATGGTTTCTAATTTCTTTTTATGTGATGAAAATCACAGTCACTCTTCAGAGTCAGTCTTATTGTGCTTGTCATATATATTATTGATTTAATTATATTTATCAGGCTAATAGTTAAGTTTCAACTATAGGCTCTGGTCAATAATTCCACGGACAGGAAAGGACTTCCATCATGGCCTCAGACGGCACCCGCTTTACCTTCACCGCCGGGCGTACTCCGGCCGACACCTTTGCGGTGGTGAACTTTAAGCTAAAGCAGTCCCTCTCTTCCCTGTTCAGCCTGGAGATCACCGTCGCCTGCAATGACCCGGCGATTGGCTTTAAAGCTATTCTCGATGAATTCGCGCTGCTCACCATCTGGCAGGGCGATGTGATCAAGCGCCGGGTGCGCGGTATCGTCACCTTCTGCGAGCAGGGCGATTCCGGCAAACATCAGACTTTGTACCGCATGACGGTACGCCCGGAGTTCTGGCGCAGCTCCCAGCGTCAGAACTGCCGAAGCTTTCAGAATTACGACATCCAGTATATTTTTGCCAAGCTGCTGAAAGAAATGCGTATCCGCACGCATGACGCGCTGTTTCGCCGCCCGCATCCGGCGCGGGAATTCTGCGTGCAGTTTATGGAATCGGATTACGATTTCATCGCCCGCCTCGCCGCCGAAGAGGGGATTTTTTTCTTCGAGGATGAATATCTCGACGACCGTGACCAGAAGCTGACTTTCACCGATGACCGCTGCAACCTGCGCGGCCTCGGGGCGTTCCCCTACAACCCGAATGCCGCCTCTGAATCGTCCACCTACTGCATCAACACCTTTTGTCGCAGCGCGCAAATCCGCCCGGCAAAAGTCACCACAAAGGACTACACCTTCACCGCCCCGAACTGGCAGGCGCAGTACCAGGAAGAAGGCGCAGACCTGTCGTATCAGCGCCCGGACTATGAAATCTTTGACTATCCGGGGCGTTTTAAAGACGAACAGCACGGTGCCGATTTTGCGAAATATCAGATGGACGGCTGGCGCAATAACGTCGATTTTGCCAGTGGCACCAGTAATTGCCCGCAGTTACAGCCGGGGCGCTGGTTCACCCTCACTGACCATCCGCGGGAAGATTTAAACAGCCCGTGGCAGGTGGTGTCGAGCGAGATTTCCGGCAACCAGCCGCAGGCGCAAATCGGCAGTTCAGGCCAGGGCACCACGCTCACCAACCGCTTTTATGTTATTCCGGCCACCCAGACCTGGCGCCCGACACCGTTGCCGAAACCGCTGGTGGACGGCCCGCAAATCGGCATTGTCACCGGTCCGGCCGGGGAAGAAATATACTGCGACGAACACGGACGTGTGACGGTGAAATTTGCCTGGGACCGGTATAACAAAAGCAACGAAGAAAGCTCGTGCTGGGTGCGCGTCTCTCAGGCGTGGGCGGGCACCGGATTCGGCAACATCGCCATCCCGCGCGTCGGCCAGGAAGTGATTGTCGATTTCCTGAATGGCGACCCCGACCAGCCGATTATCACCGGACGGACGTATCACGCCGCCAACCGCGCACCGGGCGACCTGCCGGGGACTAAAACCCAGATGGCGATACGCTCGCAGACGTATAAGGGTAATGGATACAACGAATTAATGTTTGACGATCAGACCGGCCAGGAACTGCTGTTGATGCATGCCCAGAAGGACATGAAGACCGTGGTGCTGAATAACCGCGATACCCACGTGAAAGTCGACCATACAGAAACCATCGGCCATAACCAGCAGGTCACGGTCGGGCTGGGGCAGACGGTAAAAGTCGGCAAGGAGAATGCTGCCGGACATGACCAGAAAATCACCGTGGCGCACGACCGCAGCATCACCGTACGCAATGACCAGACGCTGAAAGTCATCCGCGACCGGACGGTAAACGCTGGCCGCGATGACAACCTGTACGTGGAGCGCGACCGCAAAGTGACGGTAAAAGGCAATCAGGAACACAACACCACAAAAGACTATATCAGCCTGGTGAAGGGCCATCACAGCCTGGAAGTGAAAGGCGACCTGGCACAGAAAGTGGCGGGTTCGCTGGGTGTGGATGCGCAGGGCGACATCGTGTTGCAGAGCGGGAGCAAAATCACGCTGCGAGTGGGGAGTTCGTTTGTGGTCATCCATCCCGGCGGTATCGACATCACCGGGCTGAAAATCAACTTCAATGGTGGCGGTAGTGCGGGGACACCAGTTCAGACCCTGCAACCGACGGTGCTGAGTGCGTTGGGTGATAAAGTGGATGATGCAGCAACTGAGTCGCCGCAGGATGAGAATGCAGATAGTTCTGGCGATGGAGGTAATTCTGAGGAAGGGGACGAACATGGTAGCGAGGATGAATCTGACCAGTACAATATCCAATTCCATTTTTCGGATGATGACGATACACCCTATACAGATATGAAATATGTTGCTTGTTTTTCTGATGGAACACAAAAAGAAGGAGTGATCGATAAAAATGGATTTACAGAGACATTTAATTCGATACAAAAAGAAGATATAAAAATTAAGGTTTTGTTCGATATTTGGTGAGATTTTAGGAGGAAATATGTTTAGCAGTGAAGATGAAAAAATAACAATAGGAACTACATCTTTAGAAAAGGGAGTTGTTGTGCACCAAAAAATAACAGATCCCTTTAAAAAAATGATTAGAAATGCCATGAAAGAGCAGCGCATAATTTTATTGGAAAGAAAAAATGAACTTGAAATATGGGATGGGTGTGCTCAGCAAAGGTTCAAAAAAGCGTTTGGTTTAACTAATGAAAAGGCACGACAATGGATACTGGAAGGTATAAATAAAGAGATTTTATTAAATAATGAAATTCCAATATCTAACTTTAAGAAGACCAAAGAAAATGTTTATGCATCCGTAAATTCCTCTGATTTAGAACATAATATTAATATTGGAGAGAAATTCTCGAAGGCGCCTTTGACTGGTGAGAATTCACAAGTGGTAACCTTATGTCATGAAATGTCACACTTCGATGATATTCTAGGTACTAAAGATTTAGGTGAGGGTTCCCCAAGAAGTTATGCAGTTTCACTGGCAAGGAAATGTGATGAAAGAACGATGCAAAGCTCATACAATTTTGAAATGTATTTTGTGTAAATCATGAAAACAATAAATTATCAATTACTACTTTTTTGTATAACTCTTTTGTGTTCATTTTACACATTAGCAGTTCCAAATGATTGTAGTGATGGACAGCAATATGGTTATGGAAAGCTTTTTTATAACGGAGTTGCGCATACAAATGAGGCAATTTATCCATTAAGAATGCAACAAGCATACAATGCACCAGATCCCATAAATGACAACAGGATATATAAAGAAAATTCTTTGCAATCCCATGCGCTCAAAATTGTCATTAAGGCAGAGGAATTGGAAGGTAATATTAATGTTTCAGTGGAGAATAAAAGTGATAAATCGATAGTTATCCCTAAGAAAAATACTGCGGTTGAGGGGCGCTTATCCAACCCAATCTTTTCTATAACTTCCGGATGTATTTATTTGGATTATGTAGGGGAGCTAGTTAATTTTGGAAGTGTATATCAATATCCTGATGATTATGTCACCATTGAATCTGACCATAAATATGAAACGATCGTAAAACTTGGGAGGTATTATCACTTCCTTCCTGGCGTACATGCCTATGAAATCTTTATTCCGGAAACTCCATTTTATTTTAAAGACAAGATTGGCAGTGGCGAGTTATTTGTTGAGTCCAATAAAATACACATAACAATTACAGCGCCAGTAAAAATTAATTAGTTTCTGGAATAAATAAAAAGCCCATTTGGGCTTTTTATTTATTAATTCAGTATCTTTACTGCAACCAATAAACCGCTTCAAATGGTCGTAAACTCATTTCACCCGGTTTGCCCGCCGCATCAGCGTAATTACTCATTAGCACATCCCAGTCACCCTCGAAGGCTTCAGGCACCCACCATTGGTTTTCACGGCTGAGGTTTGCCGCAACCACCAACGTCTGGCCTTGCCATTCGCGGCGATAGCACCATAAATACGGATGCTCAGGCAGCAAATCCTGATAGCTACCCCAGGTGAAAACAGGATTCGCTTTACGCAGCGTAATCAGTTTCTGATAGGCATAAAACACTGAGTCCGGGTCATCAACAGCCGCTTTGGCATTAATAGATTGATAGTTATCGCACAGGTTTATCCACGGCGTGCCGTCAGTGAATCCAGCGTGTTCGCCGTCATTCCACTGCATCGGCGTGCGGCTGTTATCACGCGATTTACTGGCAAGGATAGCCAACAGGTTTTCACTGTCACGGCCTTGCGCGCGTAGCTCTGCGTACATGTTGTGGCTTTCCACATCACGGTAATCAATGATGCGTTTGAAGTGCGGATTGGTCATCCCCAACTCTTCGCCCTGATAAATGTACGGCGTGCCCTGCATACCATGCAGCACCATCGCCAGCATTTTTGCCGCCGGAACACGCAGTTCGCCTTCATCACCAAAACGCGACACGATGCGCGGCTGGTCGTGGTTACACCAAAACAATGCATTCCACGCCACATTATGCATGCCTTGCTGCCAGTGGCTGAAGATAGCTTTAAGCGCCACGTAATCCGGAGCCGCCAGCGCCCATTTTTGCCCGTTGGGATAATCCACTTTCAGGTGATGGAAGTTAAACGTCATCGACAGTTCATTGCTGTTCAGCGCGGCATATTGCTGGCAGTTATCGAGAGTCGTTGACGACATTTCGCCCACCGTCATCAGCTCGCGTGGCACAAACACGTCACGGCTCAGCTCTTGCAGATATTCGTGAATACGCGGTCCGTCGGTGTAGAAACGTCGTCCGTCACCGCCTTCAATATCGCTTGGGAAATCTTGATCTTTCGAAACCAGGTTAATCACATCAAGGCGCAATCCATCTACGCCGCGATCGGCCCAGAACTCGCAAACCTTCTTCAATTCAGCGCGAACCTGCGGGTTTTCCCAGTTGAGATCCGCCTGCTCTGGGGCAAATAAATGCAGGTAATACTGGCCACTTTCTGCATGCCAACGCCAGGCGTTACCACCGAATTTAGAGCGCCAGTTGTTAGGCAGAACATCAGGCGTACCGTCGCGCCAGATATAAAACTCGCGGTATGGGCTTTCTTTGTTCAGCGCTTCGTGGAACCAGGCGTGCTGGGTGGACGTATGGTTAAAAACCATATCCAGAATGACACGGATGCCGCGCTCGTGGGCGCCGGCGACTAACAAATCGAAATCATCCAGCGTGCCGTAGGTGTGGTCGATGGCGCAGTAGTTCGCCACGTCGTAACCGTTATCCACCTGCGGTGAAACATAAAACGGTGTCAGCCAAATGGCATCAACACCCAGCAGCTTAAGGTAGTCCAGACGCTTAATGACGCCAATCAGGTCGCCCGTGCCACTGCCAGTCGTGTCCTGAAAACTCTTCGGGTAGATTTGGTAGATGACACCATGTTGCCACCAGGGAGGAGTTGTATTCATAAATCATTCCTAAACGCCCGTCATATTTCGAGCCGCCGCTGCGTTGGCTGCAACTCGAAATCTTTAGGGCATAAGTTAAAAATTGAACCACCAAAAAACTAAACCACTAACAACGTGCCCTGACGGTATTTGCGCTTATACATCACACTGGTCAGCACGATTGGAATCACGACTGCAATCAGAATGGCGAGGGAATAAACTTCCCAATAGCGCGGCTGAATGGACAAAATTCCCGGCAAGCCACCCACGCCAATCCCGTTTGCCATCACTCCGCTCAGGCCACACAACAAGCCTGCAAGCCCTGAGCCAACCATTGCGCACAGCATCGGGAAGCGGTATTTCAGGTTGATGCCGTACATTGCTGGTTCGGTCACACCCAGGTAGGCGGAAATCGCCGCCGGAACTGAAATCTCACGTTCGTTATGTTTACGGCTGCAAATAATGATGCCGACAACCGCAGATGCCTGCGCAATGTTAGACAGCGCAATCAGCGGCCACACCGGCGTTCCGCCCATGCTCTGAATCATCTGCATGTCGATAGCGAGTGTTGTCTGATGCACACCGGTAATCACCAGCGGTGCGTACAGGAAGCCAAACAACGCGGCACCGATAGGGGCAAAACTTCCCGTCATCAAATGGCGAACCGCAAAGGCCACGCCATCACCAATCCAGCGTCCAAACGGGCCGATAAACGCATGTGCCAGGAACACCGCCAGAATCAGCGAACACACAGGCACTATTACAAGATAGAGGTAATCTGGCACGATGCGTTTCAGACGCGTCTCAATAAAGCCCAGAGCCAGCCCCGCCAGCAATGCTGGAATCACCTGCGCCTGGTAGCCCACTTTTTCGATGGTGAACCAGCCGAAGTTCCAGACTTCCGGAATTTTGCTACCCAATTCATAGGCATTCATTAACTGCGGTGACACGAGCGTGACGCCAAGCACAATACCAAGGATAGGTGTCCCACCCATTTTTCGCACTGCTGACCAGCAAATACCGACCGGCAAATAGAAGAAAATAGCTTCGCCAATCAGCCACAAGAAATCGTAAATCGATTGTAGGGACGGGTGCATTTGCGCCAGAGTCTGCCCGTTGCTCATCGGCAAATCGCCAATCACATTACGGAAGCCGAGGATTAAACCTCCGCTGATTAATGCAGGTAGAAGTGGGAAGAAGATCTCGGCGAAGTGGGAAATTAATTGCTCGTGCCATTTCATATTCTGGCGTGCAGCGAGTTTCGCTTGTTCTTTATCTGCAGTGCTATGGCCTGTCGCGGCGATCAATGCCTTGTAGTAATCGCCCACTTCCGGGCCAATTACCACCTGGAACTGCCCGGCGTTTGTAAAGCAGCCCTTAACCATCGGCAGCTCTTCAATCTCTTTCGGCTTCGCAATCGCGGTATTGTTTAATACGAACCGTAAGCGAGTGATGCAGTGACTGACGGTGGCAATATTCTCGCGCCCGCCGACCAGTTCTATCAGCTTATCTATATCCTGTTGTTTCACTTTGGCCATGATGAGGTCCCAGAGTAAGGAGTGAGGTTTTTTATCTGCCGCAAGGTTATCTTTTAATCTTCACCTCGAAAATGGGAACGTTCCCGAAATCAATCGACGATCACAATAAACCTGAAGTGAGGGGTGTTACTGGAGAGTGCTGGGGATAACGATCTGGCGCAGTTCGCGAGCCTGCGTGACTTGCCCAATCAACTGCAAAACCGCCTGGCGTCCTGCCTCAGCATAACCTGGATCGACCGTGATGATTTCCGGGTGCAGGAACTTCATCAGCGGCGTATTCCCGACGCTCGCCAGTTGCAGCGTGGTGCGTTGGTGTTCCTGGAGATATTTGCTGGCGCCCAGAGCGAGGGTATCGGTCGCGCAAAGCAGGGCGGTGGTTTCTGGTAACAAAACTTCAGCGACGTGTTCGTAACCTTGTTTCATCGCCAACCCCGGTAGCGCCACGTTTGGCGTCAGTTGGTGTTGTTTGCAAAACGCGAGATAGGCTTCATGGCGGCGCAAGCCGGTTGTCACATCGCTATGGGGCACGCCGAGGAAACTGATGTGGCGATGGCCCTGCTCATAAAGGCGTGACATCAAAATATTAATTGCCCCTTCGTCGTCATAACAAACCGAGGCAAACCCTTTGGCATCCCGCGCCATGAGTACCAGCGTCGATTGCCAGGGGGCGAGCATTTTTTCATTGATGCCGGTAAAACCAAACAGAATCACGCCGTCGATATTACGCCGCTTGAGCATACCCAGATGCTCTTCAACCAGTTCCGGATCGAACTGGCTTTCCATCATGATCGGGTCGTAACCCTGCTCATAGAGCGACGGCAGCATGGTTTGTACCGCCAGGTTTTCTGATAACGAGTCCAGACGCGTCACGATAATGGCGACGACTTTGTCACTTTGCCCACGCATCGCCCGCGCCGAGCGGGAAGGGGAAAAACCCTCTTGCTGCATCACCGCTTCCACGCGTTCTCGCGTGCGGGCGCTGACGCCGCTTTCGTTATTCAACACGCGAGAAACAGTAGATTTACCGACACCGCTTAAACGGGCGATGTCTTTAATAGTGAGGCGGCTTTGCATCGTGTAGGTTCCCGGCAGTCAATTGCTCATTAGAATCAAGGCAAGCCAACAATACCACAATGGAAAAAATCTGGTTTACGCCAGGTTTAGGTTTGCGGGCGTAGAATGCCCGCGACTAGTGTAATGACTTTTACTTTTAACCGGAGGCGACATGGAACCTGATCCCAGTCCAGACCCTGTAATGACAGGAATAATCCGGTAAGACTCCCTTCTTTGAAGCAACTGCCTTTGAAGCGACTGCCTTACCGGATTGCGTAAGGCAGAGATCTATCTTGTATCAATCAACGATATCCCTGCTGAAAAAATTATTTGGCCTGCAAGGCAAGGATTAGCCGCGCCTGCATGTCACCAGGCTCCGCATTACGTGGGGCCGAGGGACTATTATGCTGTTAAAAAATCTGACCCGGCAGTTGTTTGCACAACTGAGCCGCCACCTGCCACGTCGCTTGATCCAACGCGACCTGATGCCGGATGACAATACCGTTGCTCATGCTCAGGACGTCCCGGCTTCATTAAGCGAAGCCTGCCTGAAATATGCGCGAGCCTCAGAAGAGCAACTGTACCGCGATTTCCAGAGCCACCCGGAAGGGCTGAATGCGCGTGAAGTTGAACGTGCGCTAGAGCAACATGGCCTGAACCAAATCCCGGCGCAAAAAGCGTCGCCATGGTGGGTTCATCTGTGGCTGTGCTATCGCAACCCTTTCAATATCTTGCTGACAATCCTCGGGATTGTTTCCTATTCCACTGAAGACTTGTTTGCCGCAGGCGTCATTGCGTTGATGGTCGTCATCGCCACGTTGCTGAATTTCGTTCAGGAAGCGCGTTCCACCAAAGCGGCGGATACGCTAAAAGCGATGGTCAGCAACACCGCGACCGTGCTGCGTGTCGTCCATGAAAGCGGTGAAAACGAGTTTATCGAAATCCCGCTCGACCAACTGGTGCCGGGCGACATCGTCAAACTGGCGGCAGGCGACATGATCCCGGCGGATCTGCGCGTCATCCAGGCACGCGATCTTTTCGTCGGCCAGGCTTCGCTCACTGGCGAATCCTTACCGGTAGAAAAAGTCGCGGTCAGCCGCGATCTGTCGCACAACAACCCGCTGGAATGCGACACGCTGTGCTTTATGGGCACCAACGTGGTGAGCGGCACGGCGCTGGCAATGATCATCTCAACAGGCGGCAATACCTGGTTTGGGCAACTGGCCGGGCGCGTAACCCAGCAAGAAAGTGAACCGAACGCGTTCCAGAAAGGCATCAGCCGTGTGAGCTGGGTACTCATCCGCTTCATGCTGGTGATGACGCCTGTCGTGCTGCTGATTAACGGCTTCACTAAAGGCGACTGGTGGGAAGCGGCGCTGTTCTCGCTCTCTGTAGCGGTGGGTTTAACACCTGAAATGCTGCCGATGATCGTCACTTCGACGCTGGCTCGCGGTGCGGTAAAACTGTCGAAGCAAAAAGTGATCGTCAAGCACCTCGACGCGATCCAAAACTTCGGGGCGATGGATATCCTTTGTACCGACAAAACCGGCACGCTGACTCAGGATCGTATTGTTCTGGAAACTCACACCGATATTCTCGGTGCGGTCAGCAACCATGTTCTGCATACCGCCTGGCTGAACAGCCATTACCAGACGGGCCTGAAAAACCTGCTGGATGTCGCGGTGCTGGAAGGTGTTGACGAGGATCATGCGCGTAACGCTGCCACACGCTGGCAGAAAGTGGATGAGATCCCGTTCGACTTTGAACGTCGCCGCATGTCGGTAGTGGTCTCCGAACAGCCGGAAGTGCATCAGTTGATCTGCAAAGGCGCATTGCAGGAGATCCTGAACGTCTGCTCTCAGGTTCGTTACGGTGACGAGATCGTGCCGCTTAGCGAATCCTTGCTGGCGCGTATTCGCCGTGTGACTGACGATCTGAATCGCCAGGGATTGCGTGTGGTGGCCGTTGCGACCAAATTCTTACCCGCGCGTGGCGAAGATTATGGCCGCGTGGATGAATCGGATCTGATCCTTGAAGGCTATATTGCGTTCCTCGATCCACCAAAAGAAACCACCGCTCCGGCACTCAAAGCGCTGAAAGAAAGTGGCATCACGGTGAAAATTCTCACCGGCGATAGCGAGCTGGTGGCCGCGAAAGTGTGCCGCGAAGTGGGTCTGGAAGTAGGCGAGTTGGTGACAGGCAGCGAAATCGAAAACATACCTGACGAACAGCTTGCGGCGTTGGCTTTGCGCACCACGCTGTTTGCCCGCCTGACGCCAATGCACAAAGAGCGCATCGTGCGCCTGCTGCGTGGCGAAGGTCATGTGGTTGGATTCATGGGTGATGGCATTAACGATGCTCCGGCATTACGTGCCGCAGATATTGGGATTTCCGTGGATGGCGCGGTAGATATTGCGCGTGAGGCCGCAGATATCATCCTGCTGGAAAAAAGCCTGATGGTGCTGGAACAGGGCGTGATTGAAGGGCGCAGAACCTTCGCCAACATGCTCAAATACATCAAAATGACCGCCAGTTCTAACTTCGGTAATGTGTTCAGCGTGCTGGTGGCCAGCGCTTTCCTGCCGTTCTTGCCGATGCTGCCGTTACACTTATTGATTCAGAACCTGCTGTACGATGTCTCCCAGGTGGCGATTCCGTTCGATAACGTCGATGACGAGCAAATCAAAAAACCGCAGCGCTGGAACCCGGCGGATTTAGGCCGCTTTATGGTGTTCTTCGGGCCGATAAGCTCCATCTTCGATATTCTGACATTCTGCGTGATGTGGTGGGTGTTCAAGGCCAACGTGCCAGAAGCGCAAACCCTGTTCCAGTCTGGCTGGTTCGTGGTGGGGTTACTGTCGCAGACATTAATTGTGCATATGATTCGCACCCGCCGCATCCCGTTCATTCAGAGCCGAGCTGCGTGGCCGTTGATGATCATGACCCTGGTCGTGATGGTGGTTGGGATTGGCCTGCCGTTCTCGCCGCTGGCAAGTTACCTGCAACTTCAGGCGCTGCCGCTGAGCTACTTCCCATGGCTGATTGCGATCCTTGCCGGATACATGACGCTGACTCAGTGTGTGAAAGGGTTCTACAGCCGCCGTTACGGCTGGCAGTAATATACCCATCATCCTTCAAGCTGCAGCGGCGTTGGCTGCAACTCGAATGCTAATGGGTAGAGTAAAAATCAGCGGGATGTGATCTACATCCCGCGTTTCCGTCCCATAATCTTGATGAATATTTCTACACGTGTTACCAGATTGTTTTTGCTTTTTTCTGGCCCGTCACTGTTAAAGGAATATTCATGTTTAAATCCATTCGTTTGAGCCTGCTGGCAGGTTGCATCGCGGCAACGTGTCAGGCTTGGGCTGCACCGGCTGGCGACCTACCGTTAATGCCCTGGCCGCAAGAAGTTAATCGCCCGGCTGCAGAAGGCACGCTGCAAATTGACAACGCCATTTCCATAAAAATAAGCGGCGACAAGCTGCCTGGTGCTATCGATCGTTGGCGGCAGAGGATCTCCCAGCAAACGGGCTGGCAGCTACAACCCGCGCAGGCCAATTCTGCAAAACCCACCATTGATATCCAAATCAAAAAAGCTATTGCTCCCTTACCTAAACTCGACAGCGATGAAAGTTACGAATTAAGCGTCACCGCAGACGGCGTGAAGCTCACAGCAAACACCCGATTTGGCGCGATGCGCGGCATGGAAACCCTCTTACAGCTCATTCAGAACGGGCCTGATAATACAGCCATTCCGTTTGTATCAATCAAAGACCAGCCCCGTTTCCCGTGGCGCGGTTTGCTTATCGACTCTGCCCGCCATTTCATGCCGATTAAAGATATTTTGCGCCAGTTAGATGGAATGGCGGCGGCCAAAATGAACGTGCTGCACTGGCATTTAACAGACGACCAGGGCTGGCGTTTTGCTTCCACTGCGTACCCAAAATTGCAGCAACTGGCCAGCGATGGTGACTTTTACACGCAGGCGCAGATGAAAGAAGTGGTGCGCTATGCGGCTTCGCTCGGCATCCGCGTAGTACCGGAAATGGACTTGCCGGGACATGCTTCGGCGATTGCGGTGGCCTATCCTGAGTTGATGAGTGCGCCGGGGCCATACCAAATGGAGCGCCATTGGGGTGTGTTAAAACCGTTACTCAACCCGACCAACGATGCGGCCTATAAATTTGTCGATACCTTGATTGGTGAACTCACCGCGATTTTCCCTGACAGCTATTTGCACATCGGGGGCGATGAGGTTGACGATGAGCACTGGCAAAAATCGACAGAAATCCAGGCGTTTATGAAGCAGCATAATCTGGCGGATACCCACGCCTTACAGACCTACTTCAACCAACGCCTGGAGAAGATCCTCGAAAAACATCATCGTCAGATGATGGGCTGGGATGAGATCTACCATCCCGACCTGCCAAAAAGCATTTTGATCCAATCCTGGCAGGGTCAGGATGCGCTGGGTGCCGTTGCAGCGAACGGTTACAAAGGCATCCTCTCGACAGGTTTCTATCTGGATCAACCGCAATCTACCGCTTACCACTATCGCAACGAAGTCCTGCCGCAAGGGCTGAATGGCGTTGATGAAATTGCGGACGCCGATAGCGCGCAAAGCTGGTTCTTCAGTATGCCGCGCCTGAAAGGCAGTGCCGTGGAAGGAAGTTTTACGCTGGTGAATGGTAAAACAACCTGGCGTGGATTTATCGATTTCAAAGGAAAATCCCGCCGTGCGGTGCGTGATATTGAGTGGTTAAGCCCAACGCAGGTGAAGTTTACCGTCGACACCTGGATGGGTGAAACGCGCCCCGTTTTAACACTGGATAAGGACAAACTGAGCGGTTATTTGCTGGTGGGTAACGTCCGCTACCCGACGACCGGGCAGAAGCTTGATGCTGTGCCGGATGGCATCCAGCCGGTGGTGCCGACGCCTGAGCAGATGAGCAATATTATCGGTGGCGAAGCGGCTCTGTGGGCTGAAAACGTTGCATCGCCGCTGCTGGATATCAAACTGTGGCCGCGTGCGTTTGCGGTAGCCGAGCGTTTGTGGTCGGCAGAAGATGTCAAAGACATCGACAACATGTACCAGCGCTTGCAGGCAATAGACGCCTGGTCGACGGTTTCCGTCGGTCTCCAACAGCATGCTGCTGCGGCGGAGCAAATGACGCGTCTGGCAGGTTCGACAGAGATTATGCCGTTGCAAATACTCGCTCAGGCGGTAGAACCGGCGCAGTATTACACGCGCCAACACTTGAAATTCCAGGCTGGAAACTACCATCACTTCGAGCCACTCAACCGTTTTGCAGATGCACTGAGTGCCGAAAGCAACCAGGTGCGCGCGCTGGATGCGTGGGTCGATAAACTGATTGCTGACCCGGAAGATGGCAACAGCGCGGATTCCCTGCGCCATACCTTTGCGCGCTGGCAGAGCAATACGCCGGATGTGCTGGAGTTAATCAACGGTAATTATCAGCTCAAAGCGCTAAAACCGGTGGCGGAAAACGTCGATAAGCTGGCGGGAATTGGGCTGCGTCTGACGGATCTGGTGGCTAAACAGGGAAACCTGAGCGCTGACGAAGTTCAGGGGATTCAAAAACAGCTCGACGATGCGGCACAAACGCAAGATGAAGTGGTGATCGCGGCAGTGTATCCATTGCAGAAATTGCTGCGGGCGAGTGTGAAGTAATTTTTAACGGTGATAAAAATTTAAGGCCGCAAATGCGGCCTTTTGATTGGCTCGTTAGCGGCGAATGGCAATCGCTTCGATTTCAATCTTCACATCTTTTGGCAGGCGGGCGACTTCCACGCAAGAACGCGCAGGGAAGGTTGCTTTGTGCTCATTAAAGAAAGCTTCGTAGGTCGCATTTACGGTCGCAAAGTCGTTCAGATCTTTCACGAAAACGGTCGTTTTAACGATATCGCCTACTTTCAGGCCAGCCGCTTCAACAATCGCCTGCACGTTTTCCAGAGACTGGCGCGCTTGTGCTGCCACATCTTCCGGCACGCTGCCCGTTTTCGGGTCAACAGGAATCTGACCGGAAGTGATAATCATGCTGCCAAGATCAACACCCTGAACATATGGGCCGATTGCTGCAGGTGCGTTTTCGGTGCTAATGGTACGAGAAGACATTTTCATTCCTTATGAGAAGTGATAAAGCTCGCGTCCATTATAGGGCCGAGAGCTTAAGCAGCAATGATTAATCTGCCAGCACAACGTAATGTGAGAACTCCTTCTCACAATATTTACATTTGAGGCTAATGTTCTCGTCGCGCTTTTTCACTGCAAATGAAGAATGAACCGGTTCACTTCTGCTGATGCAGTTGGTATTTGGGCAAACCAGAACTTTATCAATGCGCGAAGGCAGACTGGGTTTGCTTTTACCTACCACTTCATATTCATCAATCCGGTTTACCGTGGCGTGCGGTGCATACAGCGCCAACTGGTTGACTTGTTCGTCTGTCAGGAAGGTATTTTCTATTTTAATCAGGTCTTTACGGCCCTGTTCGCGTGAAGGCAGGTTCAGGCCGATGGTGATGCGCTGGTCGGTTTCCGTTAACTGGAACAGCGTCAGCAATTTAAAACCAACCTGCGCAGGAATATGGTCGATAACGGTGCCGCGTTTAATCGCTTCAACTTGTAATTTGTTGTCGTGTGTCATCTTAATCTTCCTCTCACTCAAACCAGTTCAGGTTGCAAAACTAACGCCAGCAGAGCCTGGCGGGCATAAATACCGTTGCCTGCCTGCTGGAAATACCAGGCGTGTGGGGTTTTATCAACGTCGGTGGTGATTTCATCAACGCGTGGCAGCGGGTGCAGCACTTTCATGTTGGTGCGGGCATCCACCAAATCTGCGGCACGCAGCACAAACTGAGCTTTTACGTTGGCATATTCCGACGGGTCCAGGCGCTCTTTCTGCACGCGAGTCATATACAGAATATCCAGTTCACCGACTACATCGTCGATGGCTTCGTGGCAGCTCCACTCGATGCCTTTTTCGTCCAGCATATCGAGAATGTACTTCGGCATCGCCAGCGCATTTGGTGCGATAAAGTAGAAGCGGTTGCCTTCGAATTTCGCCAGCGCCTGCGCCAGTGAATGCACGGTGCGGCCATATTTCAGGTCACCGACCATGGCGATATTCAGGTTTTCCAGGCGGCCCTGAGTTTCCTGAATGGTGAACAAATCCAGCAGCGTTTGTGTTGGGTGCTGGTTCGCGCCATCACCTGCATTGAGCACCGGCACATTGCCAGAGAATTCCGTCGCCAGACGGGCGGCACCTTCTTGCGGATGGCGCATCACAATGGCATCAACATACGTGCTGATAACCGAAATGGTATCGGCCAGCGTTTCGCCTTTTTTGCCCAGCGAAGTATTGCTGCTGTCCGAGAACCCGACCACCGACGCCCCCAGGCGATGAATGGCGGTTTCAAAAGAGAGGCGCGTGCGCGTTGATGCTTCAAAGAAACAGCTGGCAACAACGATGTGTTTGAGTAATTCAGGTTGCGGATTCGCTTTCAGTTTTGCCGCAGTAGACAACACCAGTTCAAGTTCTTCACGACTGAGATCGTTTATGGAAATGATATGTTTCTGATATAGGGGGTTAGCCATGTTTATCTCCTGCTCTCGGGCGTCGGGCAAAAAAAAAGCCCCTCAATGAGGGGCCTTTGGAATTGATTGAAGCAACGGAAAGAAAAACAGGTTAGCGTCGTCTTTCAGACGACGTTGTGTGGCATTTTTTTGAACACACTGGACCATGTTTCCTCCGGCAAATTGTGGCGCATTATACGCATGTAAGAGGACACTTCAAGCGAATAATTCACATATTTTGCCTGTTAGCAATCGGTTGCTGTGAATACTTATCCGCATTCAATCCCGCCGAAGGCGTTGCTCTCAGGCATTCTTATTGCGCAGTTCAAAACGCGGTGAAATCAGGCCATACAGCGTCCAGCCCAGGAACGTCACGATGGCACCGTACATCATCGCTTCTTCACCAGATGAATACAGGGCGTAGAAGCTATACATCGCACCAATGAACGCGAAGATATTAGCAATGCGCGCTTTGTTCGGCGCCACATTCGCCACTTTCTGGATAATCACCAACGCCGCCATCGACAGGATATAAGGGATAATATTGGTGACGACCGCCAGGTTAACCAGCACGTTGAACTGTTTATTCAGCGATGGGCTGATGGTCATTAACGACAGCCCGGTCTGGATAAGCACGATAACAATCATGCCTTTTACAGGCGCATCGGCTTTGGTCAGTTTGGAGAAAACTTTAGGGAAATATCCCTCGTCAGCAGAGGATTTAAACACTTGAGCGATGGTGAACTGCCAGCCCAACAGCGAACCGACGCAAGACATAATCATCAACGCCATGATGATTTTACCTACGCCAGGCGTGAACATCTGCGCAAAGGCTAAACCAAACGGTGCGGTTGAATTGGCCAGGTCCATGTTTGGCACGATACCGGCAATCACGTTGGTAGAAATGATGTAAACAACAGCTGCGCCCAACGTGCCGCCGAGTACCGCGATAGGCACATTACGCTCAGGATTTTCCACCACATCAGTATTTGCGCAGGCAGATTCCAAACCTAAGAATGCCCACAGCGTCATGGCGATGGAAGAACCGACCGCTTCAAAAACAGGAAGGTGGTGCGGGTTCCAGGACTCCATATACAAAGTCGGGCTAAACCAGAACCAGCCGATGACTGAAATCCCCAGCACCGGAATAATGACGCCCCAGACGGTGACGCCGCTGATACGTCCGGTAATGCGTGCGCCGCCAAAGTTTGCCGCCGTGGCGAGCCACAACACCCCGATTGTGGCGACACAAATCCCGATTGGGGATAAGGTCGCATCGAGTAATTCGGTGCCGTAACCCACGGCTGAGATAGCAATCGCGACGTTGGCAATCAGCAGCGAAACCCCGTAGGTGTAGTTCGCCATAAAGTTGCCAGATTTGCCAAAGGCATACTCTGCGTAGCCGCCCATCCCGCCTGATTTACGACTAAACATCCCGCATTTCGCGAACGCGTAAGCCAGGGCCATCGAACCCAGAGCGGTCACTAACCATGAAATTATCGACAGCGTGCCCACTTCCGCTAATTTAGTCGGCAGCATGATGATCCCTGAACCCATCATATTTACCGCGGTTAAAATCGTGAGCTGAACGACGCCCATTTTGTTGTTAGTTTTACTCATAATCTGTTCCTTTAATAATTTTGAGTAGCGAAGAACCGGTAACGTCACGCTTCTTCGCTGTTTCTTTTTTTATGGAAGAATCAATTTTTGCCAGTAACCCTGACGCTTTTTGATTTCAGATTTATTGTTTAATAACATAGCCATACGCGCGTTTTTTGCGGTCCTCATCCAGCTTGATATAAACCCCTTGTAACTCCGGCGCGAAGCCAGGTAACAAATTGATCCCTTCTTCCAGCGCCAGGAAATAACGCTGCACAGAGCCGCCCCAGATTTCCCCTGGAACCACGCATAAAACGCCTGGAGGATAGGGCAGAGCACCTTCAGCGGCGATGCGACCTTCAACTTGCGATAACGCCACTAATTCAACGTTTCCGCGCACAAACTCAATATTTGCCTGTTGAGGATTCATGACGACTTTCGGGAAGTGAGCTTTACGGAACATCTCTTTTTGCAGCTGCTTCACGTCGTGACTGACATACAAATCGTGCATTTCCTGGCACAGCTGGCGGATGGTGTAGCCGTGGTAACGTTCTTCGTAGGTTTTGTAGATGGAAGGCAGAACGTCGCAGAGTGGCGCATCTTCTTCAATCAGGCGTTCAAAACGCGCAATTTGGGCAACAAGATGCTGCATCTTTGCCATATCTTCCGCAGGCGTCATCAGGAATAGAATGGAGTTCAGGTCGCATTTTTCCGGCACGATGCCGTTCTCACGCAGGAAGTTGGCGAGGATAGTTGCAGGGACACCGAACTTGTCGTACTCACCGGTTTGAACGTTGATACCTGGCGTGGTTAGCATCAGTTTGCAAGGATCAACGAAATATTGATGCTCTGCGTAGCCTTCAAATGAGTGCCAGCGATCGCCGGGGATGAAATTAAAGAAACGCAGATCGTTCGCCATCACCTCAGTATCAAAATCCTCCCATTTGCGGCCTTCGACTGTTTCTGGCACAAACGGACGAATGTGTTTACAGAGTTTTAACAGCAGCTTACGCGTCTCAATCCCCACTTTTACGCAATCCATCCACATGCGTTTACCGCTTTCGCCTTCATGCATTTTGGCGTTGACGTCCAGGGCTGCGAACAACGGATAGAACGGGCTGGTGGAGGCGTGCATCATAAACGCGTTGTTCATCCGCTTATGATTCACATAACGATCCTGGCCTTTGATATGTTTATCTTTTTTATGAATTTGTGAGGTTTGGGAGAAGCCCGCTTGTTGCTTATGCACAGACTGCGTCACCAGAATCCCCGGATCGTTTTCATTCAGTTCGAGCAACAGCGGTGAGCAGTCATTCATCATCGGAATGAATTGCTCGTAACCTACCCAGGCAGAATCAAACAAGATGTAGTCGCACAGATGACCAATCTTATCGACAACCTGACGCGCGTTATAAATGGTGCCGTCGTAGGTGCCTAACTGAATAACCGCAAGGCGGAACGGGCGTTTTTCAGCGCCACGATTTGGAGCCACTTCGCGCACTAAATCACGCAAATATTTTTCTTCAAAACAATGGGCATCAATACCGCCAATAAAACCAAACGGGTTGCGAGCTGTTTCCAGATAAACAGGTGTGGCACCCGCCTGAATCAATGCGCCGTGGTGGTTTGATTTATGGTTGTTACGGTCAAACAGCACCAAATCTCCCGGTGCCAGCAGCGCATTGAGCACCACTTTGTTTGAGGAAGACGTCCCGTTTAAAACGAAGTAGGTTTTATCGGCGTTAAACACTTTCGCCGCATGCATTTGTGCGGTGCATGGTGCGCCTTCGTGAATCAGTAAATCACCCATCGAAACGTCAGCGTTACATAGGTCAGAACGGAAGAGCGTTTCGCCAAAGTAATCAAAGAATTGGCGTCCGGCTGGGTGACGGCGGAAGAACTGGCCGCCCTGGTGCCCTGGGCAGTCAAAAGCGGCATTGCCTTGCTGCACATATTCCACCAGGCTGCCAAAGAACGGCGGCAGCACTTCTTTTTCATATTTAACCGCTGCGGCTTCCAGTTGTTTACCGTAGAAATCCACATTTCCATCGCACAGTTCAAACACCCCGGTGACGCGTGGAAGCACTTCAGCAGGCAACTCTTCTTCACAACAAACCGCGACAAAAATTGGAATGCCGAAGCCCGTTTGTTCAATAGTATTCAACATCCCTGAGATAGCATCTTTCACGGAAATAACAGCAGCAGACACATCAGTGAAATTAGTATGAGTAATATCGACGATTTCGCGATCGGTACTAAAGCATTCAGTTGTGCTGGTATTAACCGCTATTTTTAATTTTTCCATTTTGCTTATGTTCTCTAATGTTTGTAATGCGTAAAATTTAGATATGGCATAGCCGTCAGATATTCCATGATGGGATTCCGATGCTTTATTATTTTTTAAAGGCAATAGCTACCCGCAATAATTATTAATATGGAATTATTGATAAGAGTCGATAAATGCCAGGTGATTGATTCACCAGTCAGGCTTGTCTGTTAATTTGGATAGTCAAATGCCGCACGCAAAACAATGGATAATAGTAACCCTGTTCAATGGTTTACTGGGTTTATCAGTGTTTGGTGACAAGCAGGAACGAGTATCCGCAAAAGCAGATGCCGTTAGGGGGGAGATTACTTAGAGTTGAAAAGGTGGAAGTCAAAGCAGCTACGATGTATCAGCATCATAATATGCGTAATACGTCGGATGTGTGGCATGGCCTTATTATTATTTTCCATTTTCTATTTCCCTTCATTTTTGGAAATCGGGGCTATTGTAATCAGAGTGGTTTATAAAACTGTGATGTCGGTCACTTTTGATTTTTGTGTAAATAACAAAACATCGTTTTATTTGAAAACGACTGAATAAGTTATCAATAGCCTGGGTTATTAATATGTGAAGTTATTAATTGCAAAATAGACGATACTTGAAAAATAAACTTCTCTGGAGCGGGATTAATCGCATCAATGTTTAGCCTGCAGCGGTTGAGCTTTAAATTTGCTAACAAAATGAAGCTCTATTGTTAATGAATTCCCTTCATGTCAGGCAGGCGGTGATATTCATCAAAATGCTTATTTTGTATTAGTTGGTGCATTTTTATTCACGAGAATGATGTTAGCAATAAATGCTATTTGCTCACCATTTTTTGAATCATCTCTCTGCGCTGTCATCCCTCGGAGGTTTTAATCATCTGTTTGTGCATTTTTTGGAGACAACACCGGTTTTCTAAAAAAACTCGTGGCGGCAAAAGATGAATGCTCGTATAAATACCGTAATAAAACATCGTTTCAAAAAGGTATTGATTATGATTATCGGCAACATTCATGCTTTGCAATCCTGGCTTCCGGAAGAACTGCGTCAGGCGATTGAGCATGTTAAAAAGCACATCACCCCAGAAACTCCGTTGGGCAAGCATGATATCGACGGCAATCGCCTGTTTATGCTGGTTTCAGAAGACAGCACACAGCCCATCGCAGAGCGCCCGGCTGAATTTCACCAGCGCTACCTGGACATTCAGATTGTGATGCGCGGCCAGGAAGGCATGACCTTTAGCTGCCTGCCTGCGGGCACGCCTGAAACTGATTGGCTGGCTGATAAAGACATCGCGTTCTTGCCAGAAGGTGAGCAGGAAAAAACCGTCATCCTGAATGAAGGGGATTTTGTGGTGTTCTATCCAGGTGAGGTGCACAAACCGTTGTGTGCGGTGGGGAAACCTGCGACCGTGCGTAAAGTCGTAGTGAAGATGTTGATGGCGTAATCAATGATGGTGGCGGATGGCTAGCGCCCTCCGCCATTAACTATTAAAGGTCAGCCAGCGTCGCGACCATCACCGCTTTAATGGTGTGCATCCGGTTTTCAGCCTGGTCAAATACCACGCTATTAGCCGACTCAAACACTTCATCTGTCACTTCCATTCCGCCATGCATACCGTACTGCTCCGCCATTTGCTTGCCCAGCGTCGTTTGGTCATCGTGAAAAGCAGGCAGACAGTGCATGAATTTCACATCAGGATTGCCGGTCAGTGCCAGCATCTTGCTGTTTACCTGATATGCCCTTAACAGATCGATACGCTCAGCCCATTTTTCTTTGGCTTCGCCCATCGACACCCACACATCGGTATAAATGAAGTCGGCACCTTTTACGCCCGCCGCAACATCTTCTGTCAGCGTAATGTTCCCGCCATTGTGAGCTGCCAGAGCCTGGCATTCCGTTACCAGTTTTTCATCCGGCCAGCAGGCTTGTGGGGCCACCAGGCGAAGGTTAAGCCCGGTGAGTGCGGCAGCCTCCAGCATTGAATTTCCCATGTTATTACGCGCATCACCGGCGTAAACCATCGTCATCTGCTGGAATGTTTTGCCCGGCAATTGCTCTTGCATCGTCAGTAAATCGGCCAGTAACTGCGTTGGATGAAACTCATTGGTCAGTCCGTTCCATACCGGTACACCGGCAAACTGCGCCAGCGTTTCAACGATTTCCTGGCCAAAGCCACGATACTGAATGCCGTCGTACATGCGGCCCAAAACGCGCGCGGTATCTTTAATTGATTCTTTATGCCCAATCTGGCTGCCGCTTGGGCCGAGATAAGTCACTCGCGCACCCTGGTCAAATGCGGCAACTTCGAAAGAGCACCTCGTACGAGTCGAGTCTTTTTCGAAGATGAGCGCTATGTTTTTACCAGTAAGATGCTGAACTTCAGTGCCTTTTTTCTTATCTTTTTTCAGGCTGGCTGAAAGGGCGAGGAGTTCGTGAAGTTGGGCAGGGGTGAAATCCAGTAATTTCAGAAAATGCTTTTGATAAAAGTGACTCATATTTTCCTCACATGGCGCACGCCATTTATTGAATATAAATTCAATTTATATGTATGGTTATTCATTTGCAACCCCTCACGTAAAAACTTTAGCGGGAAAGGTGGAGGCAAACTCAGCCGTGTGTGAAAATAGAAGTATCTGCCTACAAATTGAGGAAAGGGCCATGGCAAATCCAGAACTGCTGGAAGAGCAACGCGAAGAAACGCGTTTGATTATTGAAGAATTACTGGAAGACGGCAGCGATCCTGATGCGCTGTACACTATCGAGCATCACCTTTCCGCAGATGATTTCGAAACTCTTGAGAAAGCCGCTGTTGAAGCATTCAAAATGGGTTACGAAGTTACTGACCCGGAAGAGCTGGAAGTCGAAGAGGGTGAAACGGTAATCTGCTGTGACGTGCTGAGCGAATCTGCGCTGAAGGCTGAATTACTGGACGAGCAAGTAGAACAACTGCTGAACCTCGCCGAGAAATTCGGTGTGGAATATGACGGTTGGGGCACTTACTTCGAAGACCCGAACGGTGAAGACGGTGAAGAAGGCGATGACGAGGATGAAGTCGACGAAGACGACGACGGCGTGCGCCACTAATATCTTCCGTGCAGCGGTGTGATGCCGCTGCACATCAAGGATCAATAACAACCCTTATGAACTACCCGCAACTCCTCTCCCCGGTATTGAATTTCCTGCATTGTCCAACGCCAGAAGCCTGGATTGAAAAAGCCCGCCAGCCGGAGCATTTACCGTTATTGCTGACAGACCATCTGGTGTGTGAACTCAAAGCTGCACAAACCGCGATGTTTTTGATTCGCAAACACGTTGCCGATAAAAGCAGTGCGCAGTTTTTACTTGATTGGCTAAAACCCTACGAGGACTTCGCTTTCCGTGAGGGGGCAGAACCTGATTTTATTGCACTGCATAAAACCCTGAGCAAAAGCGTGATGCCCAAAACGGACAGCGCCTGGGGCCAGCAGCTTATCGACAGTATGGTTTTGTTGATTAAAGAAGAGCTGCATCACTTCTGGCAGGTACGCGAGATTATGCTCGCCCGCAACATTCCCTACGTGAAAATGACCGCCAGCCGTTACGCCAAAAGTTTGCTGAGCGAAACACGAACGCACGAGCCTGTCATGCTGGTGGATAAACTGATTTGCGGGGCGTATATCGAAGCGCGTTCCTGTGAGCGGTTTGCCGCACTGGCACCGCATCTGGATGAAGATCTACAGAAATTCTATTTGTCGCTATTGCGTTCAGAAGCCCGGCATTATCAGGATTATTTAGCGTTAGCCGAACAAATTGCCGGGAGAGATATCAGCGATCGGGTGCGTTTCTTTGGGGAAGTCGAGGCCGCTTTAATTAGCAGCCCTGATAGCGAATTCCGTTTTCATAGTGGCGTGCCGACTTAAAGCGCTCTCAGCATTCTCACTTCGCAATCAACATGCCCGGTGCAGCCCAGCGGCTCAGTAATATGTTCAAACCCTAAGCGTTCATACAGCGCGATGGCTTCTGTCAGGAATGCCGTCGTTTCGAGGTAGCAGCGCTTGAAACCTTCTTCGCGGGCGAAATCCATCGCCTGCAATGCCAGCCTTTTTGCCAGCCCTTTGCCACGCACGACCGGCAGGAAATACATCTTCTGCAATTCACAAATATCCGGCTCGCTACAGGTTAACGGCGCGACGCCTCCGCCACCAACCACTTTGCCGTCCAGTTCCACAATCCAGAATGCGTGCCCTGCCTGGCTGTAAACCTGAAACAGTTCATCCAGATTAGGGTCTGCAACGGTATAGCCTTTATCGGCAGTTAAACCATATTCAGCAGAGACTTCGCGGATGACACCCGCGATAGCCGCATTGTCGTGGGCGGTTATCCGGCGCAGAGCGATTTCAACCGGAGCAGCAAGATTCATAGCGTGACTCATTAATGATGGGGTAAAGACAGCTCATTTTAATACCACTGTGAAACTTAACAAGCAAGTTTCTAAGCTGTTTTGTTACTCCCGTTTCGGATTATTTAAACACGAAGAGGTGTGGTTAGATAACAGTCGGCAAGAGTATGAAAAGAAATCGTTCACGAAGAGACAGGGATGCAATCCTGAGGGAGATATATGACAGATCAGCAAGTTGTAATAAAAGAAAAACAAACCAGAAATCTAGTTTTTAATGGGACAGGTAGTAGCTATTTTAGAGTGTGCATAGTCAATTTATTATTAATAATAATTACATTTGGCATTTTTGGTGCATGGGCACTGGTGCGTTCTAAGCAATACCTTTATAGCCATACAGAATTATCTGGCTCATGCTTTACTTACCATGCAACAGGTCGTTCTCTATTTGCCAGTTGGCTGTGTATGTTGATTTATATTTTCGCTTTAGAAGGCGCTGTTATTGGTAGACACACTTTCGTTGCCGTGTGTTTGGGGGCCGCATTAATACTATTTGTGCCATATTTATTGGTGCAAAGTTTACGTTATCAGTTGCAGTCTACTACCCTCAATAATGTGCGTTTTAATTTTCGGTGTTCAGGCTTTAAAGCATGGTGGGTGATGCTGGGTTGTCCGTTAATAATGATGCTGGGTGTTCTTCTGGTTTGTACTCTTATCATGCTGACTTGCCGGTCGGCTTCGATTTTTGAATTTGATCGGATCATCATTACCAGTGTTGTCGCTTTAGTTGTGGGAGTTTTGGGGATGGCCGTTGTGCAGGGTGTTTCCTCGGCACTTTGGTTAAATTTATTATTCAACCATTTAAGTTTTGGTAAAAACAATTTCACTGCCAAAATTAGTATCAAAAAAATCGTCAGCATTAGCCTTATGAGTATGTTGATGTTGATTCCTGTTCTTTTGATAGTCTTGAAGTTGGAAGTCCCTGCTTATATAAAAATATTATCCAGTCAGGGCGATCCCGAGGCTATTGCCAATGAACTTCAGTCATCAGGAACAGCAATGTTTATTGGCTATTTGATTTATATGTTTGGCATATTACTTTGGGCAAGCTATCTCTATGTCACAATGCGTAATTATTATTATAAAACCATCTCGCTTAGCGAGCATTTTACCTTTCGCTCGACGCTGACGGTAGCCGGTTTTTTAAGCCAGTTAATAATCAATGCATTGATAACAGGTTGTACTTTAGGCGTGGGCTACCCATGGGCGCGAGTACGCTATTGTAAATATTTGGCACGAAATACCTGGGTTGATGGTGATCTGGACGAATTAGATTTGCAGGATCATAACGAAAAAATTGCCAACGATATTGTGAGCCGTCTTTCTCGAGGCCTGACTCCAAACATTAGTTTTTAACCAATATTTATACTCATAAAAAAGGCCGGGAATCTCCCGGCCTTTTCACATCAAAGCACTCAATTACAGCGCAGCGATAGTTTCTTTTTGCTCAGCCAGTTTTACTTTAGCTTCGCCACAGGCAGCCAGACGTTCGCGTTCTTTTGCGACAACAGCTTCTGGCGCGCGCGCCACGAAACCTTCGTTAGACAGCTTGTTTTCGATGGATGTAATTTCAACATCCAGCTTCGCCATCTCTTTATCCAGACGCGCAAGCTCAGCGGCTTTGTCGACCAGGCCTGCCATTGGAATCAGCAGCTCTGCACCTTCGATGATTTTGGTCACGGAAACCGGGCCTTTATCATCAGCAGGCAGCAGGGTGATGCTTTCCAGACGCGCCAGGTTTTGCAGGAAGGTACGGTTCGCGTTAACGCGACGTTCCGCCTCTGCACTGACGTTGCGCAGCAATACTGGTAGTGGTTTGCCCGGAGAGATATTCATCTCAGCACGAACGTTACGTACTGCGGTGATTGCCAGCTTCAGCCACTCGGTATCTGCAAACGCAGCTTCATCGTCCTGTGCGCTGTTATACGCCGGGAACGGTTGCAACATGATGGTATCTTCGGTGATGCCTTTGAAGGTTTTCACGCGCTGCCAGATGGTTTCGGTGATGAATGGAATGATCGGATGCGCAAGACGCAGCAGGCCTTCCAGCACGTTAATCAGCGTATTACGCGTACCGCGCAGTTCCGCTTCAGTGCCGCTGTTCATTACCGGTTTGGTCAGCTCCAGATACCAGTCGCAGAACTGGTTCCAGGTGAATTCATACAGAATATTGGCAGCGATATCAAAGCGATAGCTATCAAGCGCTTCACGATATGCTTTCACCGTGCGGTTGAATTCCGCCAGAATCCAGCGGTCTGCCAGAGACAGAACCATTTCGCCGCCGTTAAAGCCGCAATCCTGGTCTTCGGTATTCATCATCACGAAGCGGCTGGCGTTCCACAGCTTGTTACAGAAGTTACGATAACCTTCCAGGCGCTTCATGTCCCAGTTGATGTCGCGACCGGTTGACGCCAGAGCTGCCAGCGTAAAGCGCAGCGCATCGGTGCCGTGCGGTTCAATACCGTTCGGGAATTGCTTCTCGGTGCGCTTACGGATTTTCTCAGCCAGCTGTGGCTGCATCATGTTACCGGTACGCTTCTCAAGCAGGTCTTCCAGGGAGATACCGTCAACCATATCCAGTGGATCGATGACGTTACCCTTGGACTTGGACATTTTCTGCCCTTCGTCATCGCGGATAAGACCGGTCATATAGACAGTTTTAAACGGAACCTGTGGTTTGCCGTCTTCATCTTTGATGAAGTGCATGGTCAGCATGATCATGCGCGCAATCCAGAAGAAGATAATGTCGAAGCCGCTGACCATCACGCTGGTTGGGTGGAAGGTGCGCAGCGCTTCGGTGTTCTCAGGCCAGCCCAGCGTGGAGAATGTCCACAGACCGGAAGAGAACCATGTGTCCAGAACGTCTTCGTCCTGGTTCAGTGCAACGTCGTCGCCCAGATTGTTTTCAGCACGAACTTCCGCTTCATTGCGGCCAACGTACACGTTGCCTTCGGCATCGTACCAGGCTGGGATGCGGTGACCCCACCACAGTTGACGAGAAATACACCAGTCCTGAATATCACGCATCCAGGAGAAGTACATGTTTTCGTACTGCTTCGGCACGAACTGAATGTCGCCTTGCTCAACCGCTTCTACCGCGACTTTCGCCAGCGGTGCAGTGCGCACGTACCATTGGTCGGTCAGCATTGGCTCGATAACTACGCCGCCACGGTCGCCGTATGGAACGGTCAGATCGTGTGGTTTGATCTCTTCAAGCAGACCCATTTCATCGAACGCAGCAACCACAGCTTTACGCGCCGCGAAACGTTCTAATTTCTGGAACTGAGCTGGGATCTCATTGCTATACACATCGGCTTCTTCGCCATTGGTATCAAACACTTCTGCGCTCTCACGGATATCACCGTCAAAGGTCAGAATGTTGATCATTGGCAGGGCGTGACGACGGCCAACTTCGTAGTCGTTAAAGTCGTGAGCAGGCGTGATCTTCACGCAGCCGGTGCCTTTTTCCATATCGGCGTGTTCATCGCCCACGATCGGAATAAGACGGTTAACCAGCGGCAGCACAACAAATTTACCGATCAGATCTTTATAACGCGGATCTTCTGGGTTCACTGCCACGCCGGTATCACCGAGCACGGTTTCCGGACGGGTAGTTGCGACAACCAGGTAATCTTTGCCGTCAGCGGTTTTTGCGCCGTCAGCCAGCGGATAACGCAGGTGCCACATAGAACCTTTAGATTCGCGGTTTTCAACTTCCAGATCGGAAATTGCGGTGCGCAGTTTCGGGTCCCAGTTTACCAGGCGTTTGCCACGATAAATCAGATCTTCTTTGTACAGGCGGACGAACACTTCTTTCACCGCGTTGGACAGGCCTTCATCCATGGTGAAGCGTTCGCGCTCCCAGTCTACGGAGTTGCCGAGACGACGCATCTGACGGGTGATAGTGCCACCAGACTCAGCCTTCCATTGCCAGATTTTGTCGATAAAGGCGTCACGGCCATAATCATGGCGTGTTTTGCCTTCTTCGGCGGCAATTTTGCGCTCAACGACCATTTGCGTCGCGATGCCGGCGTGGTCAGTCCCCGCCTGCCACAGAGTATTTTTACCCTGCATGCGCTGGTAACGAATCATGGTGTCCATGATCGTTTGCTGGAAGGCGTGACCCATATGCAAGCTGCCGGTAACGTTCGGCGGCGGGATCATGATGCAGAAGCTTTCCTGGCTGGTATCGCCATTTGGCTTAAAGTAGCCCTGCTGTTCCCAATGCTCGTAAAGCGGCTGTTCGATATCTTGCGGGTTATATGTCTTTTCCATTGTCTGCTATGTCGTTCCCGGCGGGGTATGAGTCGCCGTAGTCAAGTGGAAACCAGCAACGCGATAGGCTTTGTAGCGATCACGGGCCAGTTGTTTTTGAGTGTCTTCGTAAGGTACGAAGTCTATCACTTCATGGAAAGCGGTGGCAAAATCTGCGAACTGCGGCAACAGGCTAATCAGCACATCGCGTGGTGAACTTCCACGACGTTGCGGCCAGGCCAGTTCCACCGGGGCGCCGTAGCGTGGCCCTTCACCGGCAAGATTATGAGGGACAAATGCATGCGCATCGCGCTGCCAGAGTGCTTCATCCAGACGGATAGCCTGTTGTTCATCAACACAAGCAATCAGCAGGCGCTTGCCTGCGCGAAAGCTTTCTGCCGCCAGTTCACAAACCAACGCTTCAACGGCACTCAACTCACCGGAAGGCGTGTCGTTGTCGAGCAGGTAGAACGTCGCGTTTTTCATTGAGCCAGCTTTTTCCAGGTAATGGGTTTTCCCCTCTCCCGGAGGAGAGGGGGAGGGCGCTAAATCACTCTTCGCCGTTAAACCCTGAGCGGTTCAACAAGAATTGTGACAGCAGCGCAACCGGGCGGCCAGTCGCACCTTTGGCTTTACCAGAACGCCAGGCCGTACCTGCGATATCCAGGTGCGCCCAGTTGTACTTACGGGTAAAGCGCGACAGGAAGCAGGCTGCGGTAATTGCGCCACCAGGACGGCCACCAATGTTTGCCATATCAGCAAAGTTAGATTCCAGTTGATCCTGATACTCATCACTAATTGGCAAACGCCATGCCCGGTCACCCGCTTGTTCGGACGCGCCGATAAGCTCGTGCGCCAGCGGATTGTGATTAGACATCAAACCGGTAATGTGATGGCCAAGGGCAATCACACACGCGCCGGTTAACGTTGCCACGTCGATAACCACATCAGGCTCGAAGCGCTCAACATAGGTCAGCACATCACACAGCACCAGGCGGCCTTCAGCATCGGTGTTCAGCACTTCTACCGTCTGGCCAGACATGGTAGTCAGCACATCACCTGGGCGATAAGCACGCCCGCCAGGCATGTTCTCACAGCCTGCCAGCACGCCAATCACGTTAATCGGCAGATTCAGTTCGGCCACCATGCGCATCACGCCGTAAACAGAAGCGGCACCGCACATGTCGTATTTCATCTCGTCCATGCCTTCGGCAGGTTTGATGGAAATACCGCCGGAGTCGAACGTCAGGCCTTTACCCACCAGCACGATTGGGCGCACTTCAGGATCGGTGCTGCCTTTGTACTCGATGACGGACATCAGCGATTCGTTCTGGGAACCATCCCCTACCGCGAGGTAAGAGTGCATGCCCAGCTCTTTCATCTGCTGTTCGCCAATCACGCGAGTCACTACGTTTTTGCTGAAAGCATCCGCTAACTGGCGCGCCTGAGAAGCCAGGTACGCAGGATTACAGATATTTGGTGGCATATTGCCCAAATCTTTCGCGGCTTTAATGCCCGCAGCAATCGCCAGGCCGTGCTGAATCGCACGTTCACCGCTGGTCAGTTCGCGGCGAGTTGGCACATTGAAGACCATTTTACGCAGCGGGCGACGTGGCTCGCTTTTATTGGTCTTCAGCTGATCGAAGCTATACAAAGACTCTTTTGCCGTTTCCACTGCCTGGCGTACTTTCCAGTAAGTGTTGCGGCCTTTAACGTGCAGTTCGGTCAGGAAGCAAACGGCTTCCATCGAGCCAGTATCATTTAGAGTATTAATTGTTTTCTGGATAACTTGCTTATACTGACGTTCATCCAGCTCACGCTCTTTGCCACACCCAATCAGCAGAATGCGCTCGGAGAGCACGTTCGGAACGTGGTGAAGCAATAAAGTTTGACCGGGTTTTCCCTCAAGCTCACCACGGCGCAAAAGTGCGCTGATGTAGCCATCGCTGATTTTATCGAGTTGTTCGGCGACCGGGGACAGGCGACGCGGTTCAAAGACTCCCACAACGATGCAGGCACTACGCTGTTTCTCGGGGCTACCGCTTTTTACACTGAACTCCATGCACTACGCTCCTGAATCTTAAAGACAACGGCGGTGGCTACGGCTAGAATTGCAAGCTTTCGTAACTCATCTCCGCGGTTGCGATGACTTCGTGTTAATCTTACGAGTATGTTTTTACAGTTTCGGCGACGTCATTTAAATCACCCTGCACCAGAATCATGCCGGGCTTTTTAATCTTAGCGATGTTTTCGACGACTCAAGAGAATAAATGACGTATAAGCGATGAAACAAGCGATTTTCCTGCAAAAAGACTCGTTTTCACAGGCGTATTTAATGTGATTATCATAAGATATCTGGTTCGGGAGACGCTCAAAAGCCAACTTGCGATCCTTTTCATCCTGCTGCTGATCTTTTTTTGTCAGAAGCTGGTCAGGATACTGGGTGCGGCGGTTGACGGCGAAATTCCGACAAATCTCGTATTTTCCCTTTTAGGACTGGGTGTGCCTGAAATGGCGCAGCTTATCCTGCCTCTTAGCCTTTTCCTTGGGCTACTCATGACGCTTGGCCGTTTGTATACCGAGAGTGAAATCACGGTAATGCATGCCTGTGGCTTGAGTAAAGCGGTGCTTATCAAAGCTGCAATGATTCTCGCACTCTTTACCGGCGTGGTCGCAACCGTCAACGTGATGTGGGCAGGACCATGGTCCTCTCGTCACCAGGACGAAGTGTTGGCGGAAGCCAAGGCTAACCCTGGAATGGCGGCACTCGCTCAGGGGCAGTTCCAGCAAGCGACTGACGGTAACTCTGTGCTGTTTATTGAAAGCGTAGACGGCGCCAGCTTCAAAGATGTGTTCCTTGCGCAATTACGCCCGAAAGGCAATGCGCGCCCTTCCGTGGTGGTGGCAGATTCCGGCCAGTTATCTCAACGCCCGGACGGCTCGCAGGTTGTCACGCTAAACACCGGCACACGCTTTGAAGGGACCGCATTATTGCGCGATTTCCGCATTACCGACTTCCAGGATTACCAGGCAATTGTGGGGCACCAGACCGTAGCGCTTGACCCTGATGATTCCAGTCAGATGTACCTACGTACTTTATGGGCAAGCGATGCGCCAAATGCGCGAGCCGAACTGCACTGGCGTTTAACGCTGATTGTGACCGTATTTATTATGGCATTGATGGTGGTTCCGTTAAGCGTGGTCAACCCGCGCCAGGGTCGCGTGCTTTCTATGTTGCCTGCCATGTTGCTCTATCTGGTCTTCTTCCTGCTTCAGACCTCGCTGAAATCTAACGCAGCGAAGGGGAAAATCGACCCGATGATTTGGATGTGGTTGGTTAACCTGGTTTATTTTGCCATCGCAGTGGTGCTCAACGTGTGGGACACGGTGCCGATGCGCCAGCTACGTGCACGCTTTAGCAAAACACGAGGAGCGGCATAAATGTTTGGTGTTCTCGACCGTTATATCGGTAAAACCATCTTCACCACCATCATGATGACATTGTTCATGCTGGTGTCGCTGTCGGGCATTATTAAGTTTGTCGACCAGCTCAAAAAAGCCGGGCAGGGCAGTTATTCCGCTTTAGGCGCGGGTGTGTATACCGTTCTGAGTGTGCCAAAAGACATTCAAATCTTCTTCCCAATGGCTGCACTGCTTGGTGCATTGCTGGGGTTGGGGATGCTGGCGCAACGTAGTGAACTGGTTGTCATGCAGGCATCGGGTTTTACGCGTCTGCAAATTGCATTGTCAGTAATGAAAACGGCGATTCCGCTAGTATTGCTGACGATGGCGATTGGTGAATGGGTTGCCCCGCAAGGCGAACAAATGGCGCGTAACTACCGTGCACAACAAATGTACGGCGGTTCGTTGTTAACCACGCAGCAAGGTTTGTGGGCGAAAGATGGCCAGAACTTCGTCTATATCGAACGCGTGAAAAGCGACAACGACCTCGCGGGAATCAGTATCTACAGCTTTAACCAGGATCGTCGGTTGCAATCGGTTCGCTATGCCGCCTCCGCACAGTACGACGCGGAACACAAAGTATGGCGGTTGTCTCAGGTTGATGAATCTAACCTGAGCAATGAGAAACAAATTACCGGTGCTCAGACTGTGAGCGGTGAGTGGAAAACCAAGCTCACGCCGGACAAGCTAGGTGTCGTTGCTCTTGACCCGGATGCGCTCTCGATAAGCGGCCTGCATAATTACGTGAAATACCTGAAGTCCAGCGGGCAAGACGCCGGGCGTTATCAGCTCAACATGTGGAGCAAAATCTTTGCACCACTTTCTGTTGCGGTGATGATGTTAATGGCCTTGTCGTTCATCTTCGGGCCGCTGCGTAGCGTGCCAATGGGTGTGCGTGTCGTCACCGGTATCAGCTTCGGTTTCGTGTTCTACGTGCTCGATCAAATCTTTGGCCCACTGAGCCTGGTGTATAACATTCCGCCGATTCTCGGTGCGTTGTTGCCAAGTGCGACGTTCTTCTTAATCAGTTTGTGGCTGATGATGAAGCGCTCAGGCTAATAACTGATTGGTTTTGTAGGGTGGATTAGCGTCAGCGACATCCACCACTTCTTTCTTATTTATCGGGAAGATTACCGTTTACGCCCGCCCATAATGCTCCCCAACACACCGCGTATTATTTGATTCGTCACCTGGCGCGCAGCGCTCTTCGCCATGGTTTGCACGACGCCATCTTTCTTGCCGCCGCGTGGCCCGGTGGTGCCAAACAGAATATCCTTCAGCCCGCCAAGAATACCGTTATCAACGGCTACTGATTCGCCTTTCGCGGGTGGTGCATTTTGTTGCTCACCTGCGGCCTGAACACCTTGTTGCAGGCGCTCATAAGCCGATTCACGGTCAACGGTTTCGTCGTATTTCCCGTACAATGGCGAGTGGTTTAGCAGCCCATTTCTTTCATCATCAGTCACGGGCCCCATACGTGAACAAGGGGCGATAACCATCGCACGTTCGACCACCGTCGGGCTGCCTTTTTCATCCAGCAAAGAGATGAGAGCTTCGCCGGTACCCAACTCCTGAATCGCTTTTTCAGTATCAAATTTAGGGTTAGCACGCATGGTTTGCGCTGCTGCTTTCACCGCTTTCTGATCTTTGGGAGTAAAGGCGCGCAGCGCATGCTGAATGCGGTTACCAAGCTGCCCCAGCACCGTATCCGGAATATCTGATGGATTTTGGGAAACAAAGTAAACGCCAACGCCTTTAGAACGAATCAGGCGAATCACCTGCTCGATTTTATCGAGCAGCACTTGCGGTGCATCGTTAAACAGCAGATGCGCTTCATCAAAGAAGAACACCAACTTCGGTTTCTCCAGATCCCCCGCTTCGGGCAATTGCTCATAGATTTCTGACAACATCCAGAGCAAACTGGCAGCATATAGCTTTGGCATTTGATAGAGCTTTTCGGCGGATAAGATATTGATAATGCCTTTGCCGTTTGCATCGGTGCGCATCCAGTCTTTGATATCCAGCATCGGCTCGCCAAAGAAAAACTCGGCGCCTTGTTGTTCAAGCTGCAACAACCCACGCTGAATGGCTCCGACAGACGCACTGCTGATATTACCGTACTGGTTCTGGAACGATTTGGCGTTATCGCCGATATACTGAGTCGCCGCGCGTAGATCTTTGAAATCGAGGAGTAACAGGCCCTGATCGTCAGCAATACGGAAGATGATTTGCAGCACCCCGGCCTGAATGTCGTTGAGGTTGAGTAACCGTGAAAGCAGGAGTGGCCCGAGGTCAGAAACCGTTGCCCGCACCGGGTGGCCTTTCTCGCCGAAGATATCCCACAGCACCACTGGATTACCATGTGGCGACCAGTCATTCACACCGATTTTTGCAAGCCTTGCGAGCAGCTTTTCAGACTCGACGCCAGCTTGTGCAACGCCGGTGAGATCGCCCTTAACATCCGCCATAAATACCGGCACACCAATTTCGGAAAACGATTCGGCCAACTTTTGCAGTGTGACAGTTTTACCCGTACCCGTAGCGCCGGTTATCAGCCCATGACGGTTCGCCATACTGGGCAGCAAATGCAGTTCTTGTTCGGTGGTTCTGGCAATCAGGAGCGGCGCAATCATGATGAATTCCCTGTGGCGACATTTCCATAAGCATAGCAAGCGGCAGACGTTCGTCATTAGCCAAAATCCAGGATTGCGGCAGCTCTCGCAGCAAAGGCTATGCTTTGCATATGTATTACTTATTATTGGGAAACTATGTCCAGATTCTTCTTTAACGACCGTAAGCACATGGTCGACGACGCCATTGAAGGCGTCATTATCAGTTCTCGTTTTCGCAATCTGACCCGCTTAGATACTGACCCCGCCATCCGCGTCGTCGTGCGCAAAGACTGGAACAAAAGCAAAGTCGCGATAATTTCTGGTGGTGGTTCTGGCCATGAACCGGCACATGCAGGATTTGTCGGTACAGGGATGCTAACTGCGGCAGTGTGTGGCGATTTATTTGCCTCGCCGAGTGTAGACGCTGTGTTGAACGCGATTGTGGCAGTGACTGGCGACCGGGGTTGTCTACTCATCGTCAAAAACTACACCGGCGATCGTCTTAATTTCGGCCTCGCCGCTGAACGCGCTAAAAAGCATGGGCTGAAAGTCGAGATGGTTATCGTCGGCGATGATGTTTCGCTGCCCGACAATAAACAGCCGCGAGGCATTGCCGGAACGATTTTAGTGCACAAAATTGCGGGCTATGCCGCAGAGCAGGGCAAGTCATTAAGCGATGTTCGAGACATCGCGCAACTTGCTTGCGACAGCATTGCCAGCATGGGTGTCGCCATGCAAACTTGTAATCTTCCGGGTCAGAATGATGAAGAAGGGCGCATCAAAAGGGGGCATGTTGAGTTGGGCCTCGGGATTCACGGTGAGCCTGGAGCCAGCACAATTGATAGCCAAAACAGCCAGAAGACGATTGCCGCGTTGGTTACACACCTGCGCAAGGCTACGGGGCCGGAAGCCCGGCTTGCGGTGCTCATCAATAACCTTGGTGGAACGTCTGCGCTGGAAATGGCCCTGCTGACGAAAGAGCTGGTGCATTCAGAACTCAAAGAGCAAATCGACTATTTGATTGGCCCTGCCGCACTGGTGACCGCTTTAGATATGAAAGGGTTCTCGCTTTCTGCCATCGCGCTCAATGAGACATTTATCGAAGCGTTGCAGGCCGATGTTGAAACTGCGGGCTGGCAACCGCTGGTGATACTCGACCCAATGCCGCTGCAAAAGCACCGTGTGATCCACGGCGGAACCCATGCGAAACCGTCGGAAAACGACGCCGTTAAAGCGCTGGTCGCCACCATTACCCGCACGCTTATCGAGCAGGAAGATGCATTGAATGCGCTGGATGCCAAAGTGGGCGATGGCGATACCGGCTCGACGTTCGCGTTGGGGGCGAGGGAAATCGCGCAGCTTAACGATGACGGCAAGCTGCCATTAAACGACACGGCGGCACTGCTGGAATTAATAGGCGAGCGTTTAGCAACGGTAATGGGCGGTTCGAGCGGCGTGTTGATGTCGATTTTCTTTACCGCCAGCGGGCAGGAAGTCGCTAAAAAGCAGCCTCTTGCAGACGCCTTGCTGTTTGGGCTTGAGCAGATGAAACGCTACGGCGGCGCTGATTTAGGCGATCGTACCTTAATCGACGCGTTGCAGCCTGCGCTCGAAGCCTTGAAAAACAGCGACCTGAGCGCTGCGGTGACAGCTGCGAATAAAGGGGCTGAAGCTACCGCGCAGATGCAAAAAGCCAACGCCGGGCGCTCATCATATGTGAACAGCGAAAACCTGAACGGGGTGAAAGACCCAGGAGCGGTGGCGATTGCGGCGGTGTTTGCAGGAATGAAGTGATTGTGTCGATTTTGTAGGGTGGATAAGCGCTAGCGTCATCCACCATTTTCCCCGGTTAAGCCTGGCCGCTTAACGCCATTTGCGTCAACCAAAGCCGCGTATCAAACTCAAGCTGATGATATTGCGGCTCCATATGGCAGCACAGCGAGTAAAACGCCTTGTTGTGATCCTTCTCTTTCAGGTGCGCGAGTTCGTGAACCACAATCATGCGTAAAAAGGCTTCTGGCCCATTTTTAAACACCGTTGCCACGCGAATCTCCGCTTTAGCTTTCAGCTTATTTCCCTGAACGCGCGATACTGCCGTGTGCAAACCCAACGCATTATTCAGCACATGAATTTTGCTGTCATACGCCACTTTATTAATCGGCGGCGCATTGCGCAGATACTGGCTCTTCAAATCTTGCGTCCAGGCATACAGCGCTTTGTCGGTGGTGATGTTGTGCGTATCCGGGTAGCGTTTTTGCAGCACTTCGCCCAGACGTTGTTCCGCAATCAGGGTACGAACCTGCGAGAGCAAATGTTCCGGATATCCCTGCAGATAAGTTAAATTGCTCATGAGTTCTCTCTTGCTTGACGTCTTTCAAAAGGCAGTTTGGAAAAAAAAGGGTATACTCACGCCCCCATTCGGGGATTAGCCGAAATTTTACCATCCAGGAGGGCCGATGAGCCAATTAGACAACGGTTTCCGTTCACTGACACTAAAACGTTTTCCAGAAACGGACGACGTTAACCCACTACAGGCGTGGGAAGCTGCCGATGATTATCTTTTGCAGCAACTGGACGAAATCGAAATCAGTGGCCCGGTCCTGATTTTTAATGACAATTTCGGGGCGCTGTCTTGCGTGCTGGCTGAACACAAGCCGTATAGCATCAGCGACTCGTATCTTAGCGAACTGGCTATCCGTGAGAACCTGCGCGAGAACGGCATCGTTGAGTCCAGCGTCACGTTCCTCGATAGCACCGCGAAATATCCGCAAGCTCCGGCCGTGGTTCTGATTAAGATCCCTAAAACCTTAGCTTTGCTCGAACAGCAATTGCGTGCCCTGCACGAAGTCGTGACGCCTGAAACTCGCATTATTGCGGGTGCTAAAACGCGTGATATTCACAACTCCACCATCGAGTTGTTTGAGAAAATCATCGGGCCGACCACCACCACTCTGGCGTGGAAAAAAGCGCGTTTGATCAACGCAACGTTCAGCGCACCGGTTCTGAAAGACACTGCGGAAACCCTGAGCTGGAAGCTGGAAGGCACGCCGTGGACGATTCACAACCACGCAAACGTCTTTTCCCGCACCGGTCTGGATATCGGCGCACGCTTCTTTATCGAGAATCTGCCAACCAATCTGGAAGGTGAAATTGTCGATTTAGGTTGTGGTAATGGCGTGATTGGCCTGCACTTGCTTGAGCAAAACCCAGAAGCGAACGTGGTATTTGTTGATGAATCACCGATGGCCGTTGCATCTAGCCGCCTGAATGTTGAAACCAACATGCCGGAAAACCTGGATCGCTGCGAGTTTATGATTAACAACGCATTGTCTGGTGTGGAGCCTTACCGCTTTAACACGATTCTGTGTAACCCGCCGTTCCATCAGCAGCACTCTTTGACCGACCAGGTGGCGTGGGAAATGTTCCACCATGCGCGTCGTTGTCTGCAAAATGGCGGCGAGCTGTACATCGTTGCTAACCGCCATCTGGATTACTACCACAAACTGAAAAAGATCTTCGGTAACTGCGACACTGTTGCGACCAATAAGAAATTTGTGGTGCTTAAAGCCGTGAAACTAGGCCGTCTCCGCTAAACGTTTGGTCACTTCTGCTAAAAGTGGTGGATGACGCTTATTGCTTATCCACCCTACAAAACCTGGCCTGTAGGTCGGATAAGCGCAGTGTCATCCGACGTTTAGCGCTAAATTTCTAGCGCTAAACGGGTGCCTTGCGCGATTGCGCGTCGGGCATCCAGTTCCATCGCCACATCCGCACCACCAATCAAATGCAGCGTTTTCCCCAGTTCGCGTAACGGTTGCGCCAGCTCACGACGCGAATCTTGCCCGGCACAAATAATCACGTTATCCACGGCTAATGTCTGCGGCTCTCCGCCTACCGTAATGTGCAAACCTTCGTCGTCTATGCGTTCATAAGTGACTCCTGCCAGCATTTTTACGCCACGTGCCAGCAGCGTTGTGCGGTGGATCCAACCTGTTGTTTTGCCTAATCCTTCACCCGGTTTACTGGTTTTGCGTTGCAACATGACAATCTTGCGCGGGCTTTTATGCAGTTGAGCACCTTCCGGGCGTAACCCACCCGCATGTTGCAGGCTGGTGTCGATACCCCATTCCACGCAAAACTCAGCAATATTCTGGCTGGTGGACTCTCCTTCCTGGCTCAGATACATCGCCGTATCAAAGCCAATACCTCCGGCACCAATAATCGCCACGCGGTCACCCACCGGAGCTTTCTCACGCAGTACATCGACATAATTCAGAACTTTAGGATGCATGATCCCGTCAATAAGCGGCAGACGCGGTTCGATACCGCAGGCGAGAATAATCTCGTCGAACTCTTTAAGCAGCGGGGCGGTGACGTACTGATTCAGGCGAACTTCCACGCCCGTAATCCCTAACATACGACGGTAATAGCGCAGCGTTTCGTAAAACTCCTCTTTGCCGGGAATTTGCCTGGCGATGTTAAATTGCCCGCCAATTTCCGAAGCGGCATCAAATAGCGTCACTTTGTGGCCGCGTGCTGCGGCGTTGACGGCAAAAGCTAATCCTGCTGGGCCTGCGCCAACCACGGCCAGATTTTTACGAACTGATGCCGGAACGACGGGCATTTTGGTTTCGTGGCAGGCACGAGGATTCACCAGGCAGGAGGTGACTTTACCGAGGAAAATCTGATCCAGACATGCCTGGTTGCAGCCAATACAGGTATTTATTTCATCTTCGCGACCTTGCTGCGATTTAGAAACAAACTCGGCATCGGCGAGGAATGGCCGCGCCATCGACACCATATCGGCATCGCCATCAGCAAGGATCTTCTCGGCTGTTTGTGGATCGTTAATTCGGTTGGTAGTGACGAGCGGGATCGAAACAAGCCCTTTCAGTTTGCGCGTCACCCAGCTAAATGCCCCGCGCGGAACCGGCGTGGCAATGGTTGGAATGCGAGCTTCATGCCAGCCGATACCGGTGTTGATCAACGTCGCGCCTGCTTTTTCGATAGCTTTTGCAAGCTCTACGGCTTCGTCAAAGGTGCCGCCGCCATCGACCAAATCCAGCATCGACAGGCGATAAATAATAATGAAATTCGCACCGACTTTTTCGCGAACCGCACGCACGACTTCGATGGCAAAACGCATACGCCGCGAGTAATCGCCGCCCCATTCGTCGTCGCGCTGGTTGGTTCTGGCTGCCAGAAACTGGTTAATCAGATAGCCTTCGGAACCCATGATTTCGACGCCATCGTATCCAGCCTGTTGCGCCAGGCTCGCGCATTGAGCGAACTCTTCAATGAGGGTCAGGATTTCTTCGTGGCTCAGCGCGTGAGGCTTAAAGCGGTTAATCGGTGCCTGAATGGCAGATGGGGCAACCGGGTTGGGTTGGTAGCTATATCGCCCGGTATGCAGGATTTGCAGCGCAATCTTGCCACCTTCACGGTGTACGGCTTCGGTCACAACTTGATGATGGGCAAGTTGGCTTGCGTCATTGAGCACCGCGCCGCTTTCCACGCCAACGCCCGAAGGTGAAGGGGCTACGCCGCCCGTGACAATCAACGCCACACCATGGCGCGCGCGCTCGGCATAAAAGGCTGCTAAACGTTCGGCACCGTTCGGGTGCTCTTCAAGCCCGGTGTGCATCGAACCCATCAGCACTCGGTTTTTAAGCTGGGTAAAACCCAGGTCCAGCGGGGCAAACAGCGACGGATAGCTCATATTCTCTTCCTGCAGGGTCATTATTATTATGTGGTCGGATGAGTTAGTAATTTAGCGGGAAGCAGAGAAAATGGGGGAAAGTTGTCGAATGATTGTGATGGGAATCAAAAAATGCAGATGTTTTTTGACTGATGCCTTTTCCTGCCTGGTTCCGTCAAAGTTATGAATTTGCGTTTCTCTATTCATAAATAACCTTTTTAAAGGGGATATTTATTATGTATCTCGGTTTTTCATTTCCACCAGTTATGAATTATCAGACTCTTTTATTTTTTATTTAATTGAGTGTGATAAAGCTACAATTATGACCAATTACAGTTTTGAGATAGCCTGGTAACATTGCTATGTTATTTTTCGTCAAAATCATTAATGCGCTTTTTATTATTTTAATTAATTTATTAATGAGTGCTCAGGCATTCGCATGGATTATATAAAACTGATAAGGATATGTAATGAAAATAACAACATTAGCACTGTTTATAGCCGCATTTTTTTCAAATAGTACAATCGCCTCAACAAATGAATCTGCTTTAGAACAACGTTTGAACCAATTAGAGAAACGCCTAATAGCAGCCGAAAACCGCGCCGCCAGTGCAGAGGCTGAAATCCAGAAAATGAAAGCGCCGTCGCCAGTTGCTGCAACTGCACCGGTTGCTGTCGTGAGCGAACAATCTGTTAATAGTAAAGCCGATAATCAATCGCCTAAATTAAGCTTAAGCGGCTATGGCGACGTTAAAATATATGGTGATGTGGAATTTAATATGGATGCCGCCAGCCACAGTAATGGCCTGACATCTGTTCGCCGCAGTGCCAATACTAATTGGGCCGATGGCACTAACGAGCGCTGGGATATTAATGGCCGTATTCTGCTTGGCTTTGATGGTTATCGCCGCATGGATGATGGTCATTTTGCTGGATTTACCGCACAACCATTAGCCGATCTAACAGGCCATATGAATCTGGATGATGCAGCATTCTTCTTTGGCCATGAAAACGACTGGAAAATTAAAGTGGGCCGTTTTGAAGCCTACGATATGTTCCCGTTAAATCAGGATACCTTTGTTGAATATTCCGGTAATACGGCGAACGATCTCTACGGCGATGGCTACGGCTACATCTACATGATGAAAGAAGGGCGTGGGCGTAGTGATACTGGCGGCAATTTCATGCTGAGCAAAAATATCGACAACTGGTATTTCGAATTAAACACTCTGCTTGAAGATGGCACCTCGTTGTATCAGGACAAGTCCTATCACGGCAACGAAATGCAAAAAGACAAAAACGTGGCTTATATCCGCCCGGTTATATCCTGGTCTGAAGGCGCGTTCTCTGCCGCAGCGGCCATGGAAGCACAAGTGGTTGATAACGCATATGGTTATAAAGATGCTAACGGTCAGATGGTCGATCAATCCAACCGTACCGGTTACGGCCTGACGATGACCTGGAACGGGCAGAAAAGCGATCCGGACAACGGCATTGTCGCCAACTTCAATACGGCTTACCTGGATGCTGAAGATGAAACCGACTTCACCGCAGGTGTGAACGCTTTATGGCAACGCTTTGAGTTGGGTTATATCTATGCGCACAACGATATTGATAAGTTTGATGTGACCAATGCGCTGGAAAACTGCGACAGCGATTGCTGGATAACCAACGCCGGGACTTATGACATCCATACTATTCACTCTTCGTATCTCTTCCCGAACGTGATGGGCATGAAGAACTTTAATATTTATCTGGGGACTTATGTGTCGTGGGTCAGTGCGGATCAGGACTCCAGCGATGACAGTGATAACACCCGCTATGGCGGGCGTGTGAGATTCAAATATTACTTCTAATTTGAATGTTAAGCACAACGCTCTTCGTAGGTCGGATAAGCAGCCGCGTCATCCGACAAAACTGACCCTCTCCCTCAGGGAGAGGGTCGAGGAGAGGGCATCACCAACCCCGGCGCTTGCCACATTGACGTCGTCAAACCGCTATCAACCAGCGTGAGCTGATCGGCATATACCTTCATCCACTTGCGTTTCATCTCGTCATACAACTCACGATGCGCCAGATTCGGCGTAAACTCGCGCTGCCATTGCACCAGCCGTTCGCCAGCATCTGCCAGATTATTGAATATCCCGGCACCGACACCCGCCGCAATCGCACAACCCAGCGCTGTCGCTTCTTTCACTACCGGCACGCGCACCGGCAAACCGGTCACATCGCTCAGAATCTGGCTCCACAAAGCGCCTTTAGATCCGCCGCCAGCAAACACCAGTGATTCAAATTTAATGCCTGAAAACCCAGAAATTTGCTCGAGGTTGCAGGCCGAAACAATTGCTGCATTCTCTTCCAGCGCCCTGAACAGCGTCGATTTATTGCATTTTTCCGGGTCGATGGAGAGGTTAATAAACGACGGTGCAGCGTGATACCACTGTTTGAAATGCATCGCGTCGGAGAAAATCGGCATCACGCCGTGAGAGCCCGCAGGCACCCGTGCCGCCATCTCTTCGAGCAAGGCGTAAGTATCCACGCCAAGCCTTTCTGCCAGCAGCTTTTCTTCGGCACAAAAGGCATCCCGGAACCAGCGCATCGTCAGACCGGTAAAGAAGCTAATGGACTCCGCTTGCACCATGTTGCTGATAACGTGTGGATTAATGCGAATATTCATATCCGGATCGGTTTTGATCGCGGGCAGATTCACCACCTGCTGCCAGAATGTGCCGCCTAAAACTGCCGCTTGCCCGGCGCGAACCACGCCCAGTCCCACACAACCGAGCTGCACATCGCCGCCGCCCATCACCACCGGCGTACCTGCCAGCAAACCACTTTGTTGTGCAGCTTCCTGCGTCACGCCACCGAGCACGGTGCCGGTTTCTTTTACCGGAGAGAGAATATCGGCGCGCAATCCGGCCATATCCATTAAGGCAGGCTGCCAGTCACGCGTCGCCAGATCCAACATGCCAGTCGTACCCGCGTTAGAAGGATCTACCGCCAGCTCGCCGCTCAGTTTCGCCGCCAGCCAGTCGCTGATCATCGTGACGGTTGCCGCCTGGCGATAAATATCAGGCCGATGGTGCGCAAGCCACAGCAGGCGAGGCATAGCGCTTAACGCCAGCGTCTGGCCGGAAACATGATAAACCTCAGATTCAAACTGGAAATCGTGGATCTCTTTAAGTTCGCTTACTTCGCGGCTGGCGCGGGCATCCACGTTGGCACATGCCCAAATAGGATCGCCGTTACGATCGTAGAGCACGATCCCTTCGCGCATTGAACAGCAGGAAACAGCGCTAATTGCACCAGGTGGAAGATGCGCTTTTTGCAGCGCATCGCGAATGCACTGGCAGGCGAGCTGCCAGTTGGTGGTGAGATCAAACTCCATCGAGCCGGGAACATCGGCAACACTTAAGTGCTTCCATTCAGCCTGGCCGACGGCAATCTGATGGCCTGAAGTATCAAAGATAACGGCGCGAATACTCCCCGTTCCGGCGTCCAGCGCTAATAAATAACTCATGAACACTTCCCCGCAGCTTATGGCGCGGGGTTAATCAGCTAACGCTAACACCGCCCGCGCAGTCTCTTCTTCCGTCACCAGGCCGTTAATACGCAGGCCACGAAGTGCGGCATAAATAGCGTCCGCTTTATCCACGCCCCCCGCGACACCGACAATCGTCGGGAGATGCGCCAGGTCGTCGAGCGTTACGCCAAGCAATTCACGATGGATTTCCAGACCTTCCACCAGTTCGCCATCCGCTTGCAGGAAATAACCCAGAATATCGCCCACCGCACCTTTGCGGGCGTACATCAGTTGTTCGCCCTCGCTGATATAACCCGAGCGCAAAATGGTGGCATCGCGTTTTTGGTTGATAGCGCCAATGCCGACAACCGCAACATCTGCGGCGGTCGCCGCGAGGATCACGTCACGCACGCTCGATTCCATACGTAAAATCTCTGCCACCTGTGGCGATGAAACCCGCAGCGGGGCAGGGATCATGCTCACGCTACACGCCGCATCTAACTGGCCGATGCCGGTCATGTATGGGCCAACACCGCCGGAAAGCGTCACCAGGCGAATCTGCTGCGAGCCGATAAACCCGCTCAAATGCTGGAGGCAATTCATGGTCGCTTCGCCAAAGCCCACTGCCAGTAATTGCCCCGGTTCCAGAATCCCCATCAGCGATTGCGCAGCGCCAATGCCTAAACGTGTATTCATCGGCGGCGTGTTATGCGCCGGCAGCACTCGCGCAATCTTGAGGCCAAAACGCTGCTGCAACTGCGTTTCCAGCGCCAGACAGCCCTCAAAACGCGAGTTAATCTGCACCCGAATGACGCCGGACTGACGTCCCTTTTCCAGCAGGCGTGAAATCTTCAAACGAGGCAGCCCAAGCCTTTCACCAATATCGTTCTGCGTCAGGCCATCGTGGTAATAAGACCAGGCCACACGCGCCAGCAACTCTTCTTCTGCCATCGGCAAGGCGGCTAACTTGCCTTCTTCTGCTGCTCGTTTATCGCTCATAAGTGAACTCTTATTAAAATTTAGATCATATGTTCGAGAGTGCGGGATAAGAAAATGTGAAGCGCACGGCAAAAAGATCATTTTCAGATGCAAATGGTTTAGCTGATCTATTTAAAAATTTTGTGATCTCTGCCCTGTTGTAAAAATTATCCGGCGTCTACGCTTTTGAACATTATTAATTCAAAATCTCTTTTGTTCAATTGTGGAGTGAAAATGCCCAACACCACCGCAATGCTTGCAGCCCGCAAAATTAGCAAACAGTTTTCAGGCGTGAATGTTCTGAAAGGTATTGATTTTGCTCTGTATGCCGGGCAAGTCCACGCATTGTTGGGCGGTAATGGGGCAGGGAAATCGACCCTGATGAAGATTTTCGCTGGCGTCGAAACGCCGGATAGCGGTGAACTGAATATCCACGGCAAAGCATTTGGGCGACTGAAACCCGGCCAGGCGCACGAACAGGGAATTTATCTGGTGCCGCAAGAGCCGATGCTGTTTCCTAACCTCACCGTGCGCGAAAACATTCTGTTTCGTCTGCCTAAGGCGCGCGATGTCGAAAAACGCCTGCAAGAGAAAATGACGCAGCTGGAATGCCAGATCCCCCTTCATGCCGCCGCCAGCACGCTGGAAGTTGCCGATCAACAAATGGTCGAGATCCTGCGCGGTTTGATGCACGAAGCGAAGATCCTGATCCTCGATGAACCTACCGCATCCCTGACTCCCGGTGAAACCGATCGCTTGTTCCGCCAGATCCGCGCGCTGCAAAATCTGGGCGTCGGCATCGTTTTTATCTCCCACAAGCTGCCTGAAATTCGCCAGATCGCCAGCCACATTTCCGTGATGCGCGACGGTGCCGTGGTGCTACAGGGTAAAACGGCGGAGCTGCTTGATGAGCCGTTGATCAACGCCATGACCCCTGGCGATAAACAGCACAAGCTCAGTGATACGCAAAAACTGTGGCTGGCGCTGCCGGGAAACCGCCGCACCGAAGCGCAGGATTTCCCGGTGCTGCGCGTAGAAGAACTCACCGGCGAAGGATTTATCGATCTTAGTTTTGAGTTGTATGCAGGCGAGATCGTCGGCCTGGCGGGCCTGGTAGGATCGGGGCGCACCGAACTGGCGGAAACGCTTTACGGTTTGCGCCCGGTGCGCGGTGGCCGCATCTATTTAGAAAATCGTGAAATCAGCGGCGATCGCACCAAATCACGGCTCGATCGCGGGCTAATTTATCTCCCCGAAGACCGACAGGTTTCCGGATTATTTCTCGATGCGCCGATCCGCTGGAACACCGTCGCATTAAACGAACCGAGCGTGTGGCAACAAAGTAAACGCGAAGCGGCGGTGGTGGAACGTTATCACCGGGCGTTGGGGATCAAACTCAATAACGCTGAGCAAACCGTGCGCACGCTGTCCGGTGGCAACCAGCAAAAAGTCCTGCTGGCACGCTGTCTCGAAGCCAACCCGCTGCTGCTGATCATTGATGAGCCAACCCGTGGCGTTGATGTCGCCGCCCGGGCAGATATCTATCAGCTGATCAAAAGTGTGGCGGCACAAAACGTGGCGGTGCTGATGATCTCCTCCGATCTCGATGAGTTCAGCGGGCTGGCGGACAGAGTGCTGGTGATGCATCAGGGCGCGATGAATGGCGAGTTACGCAAACCGTCGATCACCGTCGAGAGAATGATGAGCATGGCGTTTGGCGGAGGTAAAGCATGAAAACCTTGCTGCGTAACCGCGAACTGAGCGCGCTACTGGCGATCGTGATTTTGTTTGGCGTGCTGGTGGCGCTCAACCACAGCTATTTCAGTCTGCAAACCTTAAGCATGATCTTCACCAGCGCACAGATCCTGATCCTGCTGGCGGTGGGCGCGTCGATGGTGATGCTGACGCGCAATATTGACGTCTCGGTAGGATCGACCGTTGGCCTGTGTGCGGTCGCCGTTGGGGTGGCGCTCAACAGTGGTTACAGCTTGCCGGTGTCGATGCTCTTTGCGCTGGGGATTGGCGCGGTGGCGGGCTTCTTCAACGGGGTGTTAGTTGTCTGGCTGCGCATTCCGGCGATCGTCGCCACACTAGGGACGCTCGGGCTGTATCGCGGCGGCATGTTGTTGTGGACCGGTGGCAAATGGATTGAAGGTTTACCCGCCAGCCTGAAATCGCTCTCCGAACCCATCGCTATCGGGATTTCGCCGCTCGGTTTTATGGTGCTGTTTTTGGTCGCTGTCGCCGCCTGGATGTTCGCCCGTACGGCCTTCGGGCGCGATTTCTACGCGGTGGGCGATAATCTTGCCGCCGCCCGCCAGCTTGGGGTCGCGGTGAATCGTACCCGTCTTTTAGCCTTCACTTTCAACGGCATGCTGGCGGCCATCGCCGGGATTATTTTTGCTGCGCAAATTGGTTTTGTCCCCAACCAAACCGGCAGCGGGCTGGAAATGAAAGCCATCGCTGCCTGCGTGCTGGGCGGGATTTCATTACTCGGCGGCACTGGCACCGTGATTGGGGCGTTTCTTGGCGCATTTTTCCTCACGCAAATCGACACCGTGTTAGTGCTGTTCAAACTCCCGGCCTGGTGGAATGACTTTATCGCTGGGCTGGTTTTGCTCGGCGTTTTGGTGCTGGACGGGCGCTTACGCCAGGCCCTGGCGCGTCATCAGCGGGCGCAGAAATACAGCCGCTTTGTGCCGCCGCTGCCGGGGGCTAAAAACGTGCGGCCTTTTCCCCGCAAGAAGAAGGATGTGGCGTAAATGAGCAAGCTGAAACTTAACTGGGAAGTGGCGCTATTGCTGATTCTGGTGGCAGAAATTCTGCTGTTCGGGGCCATTAATCCGCGCATGCTGGATGTCAATATGCTGCTGTTTAGCACCAGCGATTTTATCTGCATAGGCATTGTGGCGCTGCCGCTAACACTTGTGATCATTAGCGGCGGCATTGATATTTCGCTTGGCTCCACTATCGGCCTGTGCGCCATTGCGTTGGGCGTGATGCTCCAGGCGGGCTTGCCAATCTCGCTGGCGATTATTCTCACGCTCGCCGTCGGCCTGTTGTGCGGAGTGTTTAACGCCGCACTCATTCACTACACCGGTATCAGCCCGCTGGTAATCACGCTCGGCACGCTTTATCTGTACGGCGGCGCGGCACTTTTGCTTTCGGGCATGGCGGGGGCGACGGGTTATGAAGGCATCGGTGGCTTCCCGGATGCGTTTACCAACTTCGCCAACCTGACACTTTTCGGCCTGCCAATTCCGCTGGTGATGTTCGCGGTGATCACGCTGCTGTTCTGGCTGCTGACACACCGCGCCCGCTTTGGTCGCCATATTTTCTTGATTGGTCAAAACCCGCGTGCGGCGCGTTATGCCGCGTTGCCAGTCAACGGCTCGCTGTACGGCGTGTACGGCATGGTGGGGTTGGCGTCGGCGATTGCCGCCATTGTGCTGGTGTCATATTTCGGCTCGGCGCGCTCTGATTTAGGGCGTGACCTGTTGATGCCTGCTTTAACGGCGGCGGTGTTGGGCGGGGCGAATATTTATGGCGGTTCCGGTTCGATTTTAGGCACCGCGCTGGCGGCGTTATTAGTGGGGTATTTGCAACAAGGTTTACAGATGGCTGGCGTGCCTAATCAGGTATCGAGTGCGTTGTCCGGTGCGCTGTTGATTGTGGTGGTCATTGGTCGTTCGGTGAGTTTGCACCGCGAATATTTACAGGCGGCGTGGCGTCGTTTGCGCGGTAACAGAAAACTAACGGGAGTTTGATTATGAAGCAGACAACAAAACGCGCCCTGCAACTCAGTGCATGGGCCTTAGCCTTTGGTGTGGTGAGCGCGCAGGCCGCCGACCGAATCGCCTTTATCCCAAAACTGGTCGGCGTAGGTTTCTTTACCAGCGGGGGTAATGGCGCGATGCAGGCGGGTAAAGACCTCGGCGTGCCGGTGACGTATGACGGCCCAACTGAACCGAGCGTCTCCGGCCAGGTGCAGCTCATCAACAACTTCGTCAACCAGGGCTACAACGCGATTATTGTCTCGGCGGTATCGCCAGATGGTTTATGCCCGGCGCTGAAACGCGCCATGCAGCGCGGGGTAAAAGTGCTGACCTGGGATTCTGACACCAAGCCTGAGTGCCGCAGTATTTACATCAACCAGGGCACGCCGCAACAGCTTGGCGGCATGCTGGTGGATATGGCTGCTAAACAGGTAACAAAACCTGCCGCCAAAGTGGCGTTCTTCTACTCAAGCCCGACGGTGACGGATCAAAACCAGTGGGTGAAAGAGGCGAAAGCCAAAATTGCGAAGGATCATCCAGAATGGGAAATCGTCACCACTCAGTTTGGCTATAACGATGCGACTAAATCGCTGCAAACCGCCGAGGGTATTCTAAAAGCGTACCCGGATCTGGATGCGATCATTGCCCCGGATGCGAACGCACTGCCTGCCGCCGCGCAGGCTGCTGAAAACCTGAAACGCACTAATGTGGCAATCGTCGGTTTCAGTACGCCAAACGTGATGCGCCCGTATGTTGAGCGCGGAACGGTGAAAGCTTTCGGCCTGTGGGACGTGGTACAGCAGGGTGAAATTGCGGTCAACGTCGCAAATACCATGCTGAAAAAGGGCGATCTTAACGTGGGCGATAGCGTGGAAGTGGCGAAAATCGGCAGTCTGAAAGTCGAGCCTAATAGCGTGCAGGGTTATCAATATGAAGCCAAAGGCAACGGTATTGTGCTGCTGCCGGAGCGCGTAATATTCACCAAAGACAACATCGGCAAATACGATTTCTGAGGGAGGAAAAATGGCAGATCTTGACGATATCAGAGAAGGTAAAGATTACGGCATTGGCCGCCCTCAGGAGAACAAAGCGTTCTACCTGAAAGGCAGCGGGGCGCTGGATTGGGGGATGCAATCGCGCCTGGCGCGGATATTTAACCCCGACTCCGGGCGCACCGTCATGTTGGCCTTCGATCACGGCTATTTCCAGGGGCCGACCACCGGCCTTGAACGTATCGATTTATCTATTGCGCCGCTGTTCCCGGAAACCGATGTGCTGATGTGCACGCGCGGTATTTTACGCAGCGTGGTGCCGCCAGCCACGAACAAACCCGTGGTGTTGCGGGCCTCGGGCGGGAATTCAATTCTCAGCGAACTGTCGCGCGAAAGTGTAGCGGTGACGATGGAAGATGCGCTGCGCCTGAACGCCTGCGCGGTGGCAGCGCAAATTTATATCGGCAGCGAATACGAGCATCAGTCGATCAACAACATTATCAAGCTGGTGGACGAAGGCACGCGCTACGGGATCCCGACCCTGGCCGTCACTGGTGTGGGTAAAGAGATGGCGCGAGATGCGCGCTATTTCTCCCTTGCCAGCCGAATTGCCGCAGAAATCGGGGCGCAGTTTGTGAAAACCTATTTTGTTGAAGAAGGGTTCGAGAAAGTGACGGCCAGTTGCCCGGTGCCGATTGTTATCGCCGGAGGTAAAAAATTGCCGGAACAAGAAGCACTGGATATGTGTTTCAGGGCGATTGACCAGGGTGCATCGGGCGTGGATATGGGGCGCAATATCTTCCAGTCAGACGCACCGCTTGCGATGTTAAAAGCGGTGAAAAAAGTGGTGCATGAGAATGTTTCGGCCCGGGAAGCGTATCAGTTCTGGCTCGATGAAAAACACCATGGAGGCAAGGCATGAATGTGACGCTGGTGGAGATTAATATCAAACCGGAACGGGTCGATGAGTTTATGGATGTGTTCCGCGCCAATCACGAAGGGTCAATCAACGAGCCGGGGAATCTGCGTTTCGATGTGTTGCAGGATCCGGATGTAGCGACACGGTTTTATATCTACGAGGCGTATCAAAACGACGAAGCAGTGCTGGCGCATAAGCAGACGCCGCATTACTTAGCGTGCGTTGAGAAGCTGGACGGGATGATGTCGGAACCGCGTAAGAAACGGAGTTTTGTGGGGTTATTGCCATAGGGGGATTACCCGGCTGGTCTTTCTCTTATACAGATCTCAGTCTGGCGATCTTGCCAGGGTGAGATCTGGAAGATGAGATGTTTTTCCGTTCACCCGAACGTCTGGTTATCTCTGCAACCACTGTTAACGGTGACCGTATCAAGGAGAGAACGCCCTCTCCTTGATAATCCTGGCGCCCGGCCATTAAATTGCCGCTGCGCGGTAAACCCCAGCTTATCCCCAACGTTCAGGGTCGTTCGCGACTCGCTCCCGGCGATCGCTCTCTTTCGCTGCTCCCGGCAGCTCAACCCTGCCTTATGGGTAACGCTGGGGCAATTTATACCGGGAACAAGGTCAAAGCCGGTTCGGCTTTTGACCTTAGCTTTTGACGTTGACCTTTGAGTCCGGCGATTTAAACGCCGGGAGCCGGGATTGCAAAGGGTGCTGCGGTAGCACCCTTTGCACGTTCACCGGTTCGGTGGCTATATAAACCACTGAAAATTAAGTGAACGGAACCTTCACCTGGCTCACATTGATATGACTAAAAGAGCTCATCCTGGGGGCGTCGCCGATCACTCCTCCTCCACCTCAATCATTTCACGCTGCTTTACGCTAAGTCCCTGCAGTGCCTTCCTCGCACAGCCCAACACATGTTCACACTGCTCAATCGTGATAGTCAGCGGTGGCTCAATACGAATAGTTTTCGCATTGTTGAGCGTCCCGGCGACCAGCACCTGCTGGCGGAACATAACACTTGCAAAGTTATAGCCAACTTCGTTGTCGCTAAACTCGATGGCAATCAACAAACCTTGTCCACGCGCATCGACAACCAGTTCCGGGAACTCACGTTTCAGAGCCTGGAAGCCATCCACCAAAAGTTGCCCTTTCTGCTGCGCCTGAGCGGGAAGATTTTGCTCAAGCAGAACATGAATTGTCGCAAGCGCTGCCGCACAGGCCAACGGGTTGCCGCCAAAGGTGGTGGTGTGCAGGAAAGGATTATCAAACAGCACAGAGAACACTTCTTCTGTCGCAACCGTTGCGCCAATCGGCATTACGCCGCCGCCGAGTGCTTTGGCGAGGCATAAAATATCAGGCTGTACGTTTTCGTGTTCGCAGGCGAACATTTTGCCCGTACGTCCCATGCCGGTTTGCACTTCATCAAAAATCAGCAGTGCGCCAAATTCATCGCACAGTTTACGAACCGCTGGCAAATATCCGACTGGCGGGATAATCACGCCGCCTTCGCCCTGAATAGGCTCAAGGATCACGGCTGCGACATCATCACCGGTTTTACGGCATTCGCTGAGCATAGTGCGTAACGCGTCGATATTGCCAAACGGCACATGCCGGAAGCCCGGAAGTAGCGGCATAAACGGTTTACGGAAAGCGGCTTTTGCTGTTGCGGACAATGCACCAAGAGATTTGCCATGAAACGCGCCTGAGGCTGCGATAAAGGTAAATTTCCCACGCGCAGATTGATACGCTTTGGCGAGTTTAATCGCCGCTTCAACCGATTCTGTCCCGCTGTTACTAAAGAAGCTGTATTTGAGTTTGCCCGGAGTGAGTGTCGCAAGCGTTTTGGCAAGCATCGCCCGTAAAGGGTCGAGCAGCTCCTGACTGTGCAGGGGTTGTTTTTCTAGCTGATGCTGTACGGCGGATACCACTGTTGGATTACGGTGCCCCACGTTAAAAATGCCGAACCCACCCAGACAATCTAAATATTCCTTACCCTGGGTGTCGACAAGCGTATTCAGACTGCTCGCTTGCCACTCTACGGCTCCGTAATCCCCGCCGGCGGTCACTGATTTGCGATACTCAAGAAAACCCGGATTCACATGCTGTTGGAAGTTTTCGATAACCTCTCGATTTAGCGCTTTCATCTCCTCATGGCTGAGTGTCTTCTTTTCGATGATGTTCAGGGCGTGCGCTGTGCAGGCAAGAGCCGAAGCGCTAGTAGGTAACCTGTTCAAAATGTGCTCCTGGGAATGACGTATCACGCGATACACAAAATAAGTATTGCAGGGAATACGCCACTTCGCTTCCCCTAAACAAAATCGGGATAAACGATCTGGGGGAATTGCGATTGCGTAATAATTAATCACAAAGAGTCACGTTTTGCGGTCAAATATCCTGGTCAGGAGCGGCTTTGCTATGGGATATCTGGTTTTTGTGCACCATAACCATGCGTCATGCTGCTTATTGGTGCGATTACGCCATGTTGCCGCTTACGCGGCGTCCATGCGGTGTTCTCCGCGAACCAGAGCGGCGCGGTCGAACTCATGCTGTATCGCGCCGTCCGCCATATACGCCGCACGGTCTGACATGTGTGCAATCACGTCCGCGTCGTGGCTGACCAGCAAATAAGTCATGCCAAACTGTTGTTTCAGGCGGTTGAGCAAATTGAGAATTTCCGCCTGTACCGACATATCCAGCGCGGAAGTGGGTTCATCGAGCAGCAGAATTTTAGGGCGCAATAACAGCGCACGCGCAATAGCCACACGCTGGCGTTGCCCGCCGGAAAGCTGATGCGGATAGCGCTGCAAGGCGTCTGCGGGCAAACCGACTTGCTGCAATGCTTCTTCTACGCGCAGTACAATTTGCGACTCGCCATGAATTTTCAGCGGTTCGGCCAGCGTCCGGTAAATAGTATGGTTTGGGTGCAAAGAGGCGTAGGGATCCTGAAACACCATTTGTACGTTGCGACGCAAATCGCCCTGAAACCGCACGCCGGGTTTAATCGCGCCATCCAGTAATTTCACATGGCCTTGCCACTCGCGTTGTAACCCCGCCAGTACGCGCAAAATGGTGGATTTCCCGCAGCCTGAAGCGCCAATCAAACTAAACGTTTCACCCTGATTAAGGGTAAAACTGGCATCGCGTACGGCGGTTTTAAGCTGGCCTTTTGCCAGAAATTGCACGCGTAAATTATTGACTTCAACGAGAGCCATGGCTGTCTCCTTGCAGATTCTGGTTGCGGTCTAACGTGGGTAGCATCATGCCGTAGGTGGTTGCATTGGGGCGGCATGTCCAGAGTGTGCGGGTGTACGGATGGGTGGCGCTGGCAAGTTGGTCGGCGGCCATTTCATCGACTTTTTGACCCTGATACATCACCAGCACGCGTTGGCAATGTTGGGCAACCAGCGGTAAATCGTGGCTTATCAGCAACATCGCCATTTGGCGTTGCTCGCATTGTTCAACCAACAGTTCCAGAATCTGGTTACGCAGACGCGCATCCAGCGCGGAAGTGGGTTCATCGGCGATCAGCACTTTCGGGTTGTTGACCAGCGCGATAGCAATCATCACGCGTTGCCCCATGCCACCGGAAAGTTCAGCCGGATAGCGTGGCAGCACGTTTTCCGGCAACCCGACTGAATTGATCACTTCGCGAATCCGTTCACGGCGCTGTGCCGCTGAGAGTTTCTGATGCAGTCGCAGGGCTTCGTCAATCTGCTGGGCGACATTTTTGACCGGATTGAGCGCGTAGCGCGGGTCTTGTAACACCATCGCGATGTCATTCCCGCGCAGGTTTTGCCAGCCACGGTTGTGCATCGTCAGCAGGTCGTTATCCAACACATTGAGCTGAGTGGCGCTGACTTTGCCCGGTTTGCGCACCAGCCCCATCAGCGCCCGCGCCGTCATGGATTTACCGGAGCCTGATTCCCCGACCAGCGCCAGGCGTTCATTGCCCAGCGTAAACGAAAGATTATTCACCACGCGTGCGCCGGGGTAATCAATGTTTAGCTCACGAACTTCAATACGATTCTCACTCATGACCCGGCTCCAGCACGTCGCGTAAACCATCGCCCAATAAGTTAAATGCCAGGCTGCTAATTAAAATAGCGGTGCCAGGAATGGCGGCAATCCACCACTGGTCAAAAATGACCTGCATACCGTCGGCAATCATTGAACCCCATTCGGACATCGGCGGTCTTGCGCCCAAACCTAAGAAACCCAACCCGGCGGCGGCGAGAATAATTCCTGCTAAATCCAGCGCCAGACGCACAATCGCCGACGGCAAACAGAGCGGTAGAATATGCCCCACCAATAACCGCAGCCCGCGAATGCCCATCATTTCGGCGGCAGCGAGATAGTCACTGTGGCGCAGGCGTTGGATTTCACTGCGCGCCTGGCGGGCATACGCAGGCCAGGTGGTGAGCGCCAGCGCCAGAGCGCCATTCACAAGCCCTGGGCCAAGCATCGCCACAAAAGCGAAGGCCAGAATCAGGCGCGGCATCGACATCACCACATCGGTAAAACGCATTAACACGCGCTCAAGCCAGCCGCCGTAGTAGCCAGACAGAATGCCAATCAGCAAGCCGACGGGCAGGGTAATTACCGTCACCAGCAGCACCAGCCCGATTGCTGGACGCGCGCCATAAACCAGGCGTGAAAGCAGGTCACGACCGTAGCTATCGGTGCCCAGCCAGTGGTGAGCGTTGGGCGCTTGCAGGCGTGCGGCGGCGTCTTGCCAGTTCGGGTCGAAGGGGGCGATAAGCGGGGCGAAAACCGCAATCAGCACCAGCAGGGTGATAATCACCAGGCCGCAAAGGGCGGCGGGTGAGCGCAATGTACGGCGTAAAAACAGGTAAGACGGCATCAATGCACCCTCGGATCGGTGACACGCACCAGCACGTCAGTCAGGTTGTTGATAATGACAAACGACACGCCAATCAGCAGTGTGCCGCCCATGATCGCGGTGGTATCTCCGGCGAAGAGCGCGGTTGTCAGGTAACGCCCGATTCCCGGCCAGGAAAAGACGGTTTCAGTGAGCACCGCCCCTTCCAGCATGCCGGTATAAGCCAGCGCGATAACGGTAAACAGCGTGCCGCGAATGTTGGGCAGCACGTGGCGCACCAGAATCGTCATGTCGCCAGCACCTTTGGCGCGGGCAAGCGTAATGTACTCTTTGTTCATTTCGCTTAAACAGGCGGTGCGCGTGAGGCGCGTAATGCTTGCCAGCGAGTAATAGGCCAGCAGCAAAACCGGCAAAGTCAGGTGGTTGATGGCATTCATGAAGGCATCACGGTCGCCAGAAAGCCAGGTGTCTATCAGCACAAAACCGGTTTTGGCTTCGACGCTGTACTGGTAAATATCATCCAGACGCCCAGGCCCCGCGCTCCATTGCAGGCGTGCGTAAAACAGCGCCAGCATCAATAAACCGAGCCAGAAGATGGGCACGGAGTTGCCCAGCAAGGTGAAGGTGCGTACCGCTAAATCCCACGGCGAGCCTGCAAAACGGGCACACAGCACACCAAAAAACACGCCCAGCACGCTGCCAATAATCAGCGCGAGGGTGGCAAGCTCAAGTGTTGCCGGAAAGGCGGCGAGCAAATCTTGTAATACGGGCTGGCCGGTGGCGCTGGCGGTGCCTAAATCGCCATGAGCGAGTTGGGTCAGGTAATGCCAGAACTGAACCGGGAGCGGTTTATCCAGGCCAAGCTGGTGGTGGACCTGGTCGTAAGTGGCCTGGCTTGCGTGGTCGCCGACGATTTGCAGCACGCGATCGACAGGCGAAAGTGCCGAAAGGGCAAAGGTGATAAGCAGCAGACCGACAAGCGTAAGTCCCAGGGTAAACAATCCCTGGGCCAGGGTGAGCAACGGGCGGCGAAATGAGACTTCAGACATGGGTAACTCTTTTGATGGTGTTGGATAAAGCA
>NZ_JMPI01000062.1 GCF_000735355.1 Buttiauxella agrestis ATCC 33320 | reverse complement strand
TGGGGGAGAGGGTTAGGGTGAGGGGCAATCTTATTTACTGACGCGATCGTAATACACCATATCCGCATTCAAACCTTGCTGATAACCCTTCACGTTTTCACGCACAACTATCTGGGTTTTGCCCTGATCAACAAACACATACGGCGAATTATGCTGCACTTCTTCCTGTATTTTCTTATAAAGATCCAGGCGTTTTGCCGGGTCTGCTTCGGCGACAGCCGCCAGAGTTTGCTTATTCAACTCAGGAATTTGCCAGCCGTTTAAGCCTGCCACGGTGCTCGCTTTACCGTCGTTATAGGCAAAAGCACTCGCATTTGAATGAGCGTCAAAGTAATCCGGGATCCACAAACGAATCGCCGCCTGGTGCTGTTTGGCACGAACGCGAGCGTAGACCTGGCTGCCTGCGGCTGGCAGAAGATCAATCTTCACGCCGCCCTGGGCAAAGCTTGCCTGCATCGACTGCGCGATGGTGATAAACGGCGGTTTGTTTTCCACGTCCAGCGTGAAGTGCGCATCTTTGATGCCTGCTTTCGCGAGAATTTCTTTCGCTTTTGCCGGGTCAAATTTGAATGGATTGTTATCCAATGCCCCAGCAAAGCCCACCGGCAGGAAGCTCTGGTGGATAAAATACTGGCCTTTCAGCAAGTCTTTGGTGATGCCTTCGTAGTCCACCAGGTAGCGAGCCGCTTCCCACAGGGCCGGGTTTTTCAGCAGCGGGTTAGCATTGTTACCGGCGTTGAACACCATGTAATTCTGCTCGGCAGAAGGGATGCTCAACACTTTCACGCCCGGTTTGCCTTCCAGCGCGCTGGTCTGATCCGCACCTAAATCGCGAGCGATATCTGCGTCACCTTGCTGAATCAGCAGGCGGCGAGCGGCCGGGTCTGGCACGTTTTTAATAATGATGTTTTTAACTTTAGGCGCATCGCCCGGTGATGTTGGGTTGGCGTCTAATACAATCGCCTGATGCGGCTGGTAAACGCGCATTTTGAACGGGCCACTGCCCGCCGAGTGCATCTTCAGCCATTCGTTGCCGAAGTCACCGGCTTTAGCATTTGGGGAAACCGCTTTTTCATCCACGATAGAGGCAATCGGCGTGGAGAGAATATTCAGCGCCACCGCCGGGCTAACGTCTGCCGTCCAGTGTAATTCCAGTGTATGTTCATCGACCTTTTTCAACTGGCTGGCGATGTTGTCTGGCTGCCAGCCCAACACGTTGAGAATAAACGCCGGGGATTTGTTGAGCGTCACCGCGCGGGTATAAGAGAAGATAACGTCTTCCGGACGCAGCGGATTACCCGAGGAGAATTTGGCATCCGGGCGCAGTTTAATCGTCAATTTTTTATTCGCCGCATCGCCCTGCCAGCTTTCGGCCAGCACTGCGACCACTTTCGCCGGGTCATCACGGTCGGCCTGAACCAGGCGCTGATACAAACTTGGTACGGTTTGAATACTCGAAAGCTCGTTCGCTTCAGCAGGATCAAGGCTGACGATATCGTCCAGCCCCTGGGCGACAATCAAGGTATTTGGCGGTGTAGCGGCATAGCTGCTGGCGGAGATTGCAGCCAATAGCAGTAACGGCAGTGCTTTTCTTTGCATGTGGCACCCTGCTTAAGAAGGAAGAATATGAGACTGATGACTCTTCGTAGGTCGGATAAGCACAGCGTCATCCGACACCACGGGCGTAAATGGTGGATGACGCTCGCGCTTATCCACCCTACAAAGCTACAACTCGAATTATTTTGGGTATGTATGAATTGTTATTCTTTGAGCCGGTTACGTTAGGTGAGTTATGGATATTCGCAAAGTCCAAAAAATACTTTGCTTATAAATTTTAGACATAACCAATTCCTGCCAGGAATGAGGGTTAAAGCCAGAAATGAAAACGCCGGGCATTGGCCCGGCGTTTGTGATGCTGCTAAAGATTACTCGTTGATGCGCGGGTGCTGATCCACCAGGTTGGTACGCTTCGCCTGTAATTCTTCAATTTCACGGTCGATATCTTCGATTTTTTGCTCGATGTTATCGTGGTGTTCCTGAACAATTTCACGCGCTTCGGCAATATCAGACGCCGCAGGCGTTGCGCCTTTAAGCGGCTTATTCGCCGTCTCTTTCATCGTCAGACCGGTAATCAGACCGATAGCCGCAACCACCATCAGATAATAAGCGGGCATCATCAGGTTTTCGGTGGATTCCACTAACCACGCCGCAACCGTTGGGGTCACACCCGCAACCAGCACCGAAATATTAAAGGCACTGGCTAACGCACTGTAACGAATATGCGTCGGGAACATAGCGGGTAGAGTCGAAGCCATCACCCCGGTGAAGCAGTTCAGCACGACCGCCAGAATCAGCAACCCAGCAAATATCAGCCCCAGCACATTACTGTTAATCAGAATAAAGGCCGGAATCGCCAGAACAAGCAATGCCACGCTACCGAAGACGATAAACGGACGGCGGCCATAACGGTCACTCAGCAGGCCAATCATCGGCTGCACAAACAGCATCCCAATCATGATGGCGATAATAATCAGCACGCCATGTTCTTCGGAATAATGCAGGTTGTGCGACAGGTAACTTGGCATATACGTCAGCAACATATAGTAGGTGACGTTGGTTGAAATCACGATGCCGACACAGGTCAGCAGGCTGCGCCAGTGTTTCGTCGCAATCTCTTTGAAGGAGACTTTAGGGCCTTCAGCCAGGCCTTCTTTATCGCCTTGTTCAAGCTTTTCGATGTGCTGCTGGAACGCAGGAGTCTCTTCAAGCGCATGGCGCAAATACAGGCCGATAATCCCTAATGGCAACGCCAGGAAGAACGGCAGACGCCAGCCCCATTCGAGGAAGTTGGCTTCACCGACAATCGCTGTAATCAGCACCACCACGCCCGCACCACAGACAAAACCGGCTATCGAACCGAAGTCCAGCCAGCTGCCCATAAAGCCGCGTTTACGATCTGGTGAGTATTCCGCAACAAAGATTGAAGCACCGGTGTATTCACCACCCACTGAGAACCCTTGCGCCATCTTCGCAAGCAACAACAGGATTGGCGCCCAGATACCAATTGTCGCGTACGACGGAATCAGGCCAATACAGAAGGTACTCAATGACATAATGATAATGGTGATGGACAGGATCTTCTGACGCCCGTATTTATCGCCGAGCATACCGAAGAACAGGCCACCCAACGGGCGAATCAGGAAGGGAACGGAAAACGTACCCAGTGCGGCGATCATCTGCACACTTGGGCTGGCATCCGGGAAGAAGACCTTACCGAGCGCGTAAGCAACAAAGCCGTACACGCCGAAATCAAACCATTCCATCGCATTGCCAAGCGATGCGGCGGTAATCGCCTTTTTAAGACGGCTATCGTCGATGATGGTGACGTCACTGACCTTAATAGGTCTGACTTTCTTTTTCCTTTTTAACATTATTATCCTCTTTTTCCTTGCGGGAGCTAAACGGTCCCATACTAAGTGTAGTGTGCCGATTGCAAATTGAAGGTCAAAACTCCAGCACTTAGCGTCACTATGACATTTTCATTAATAACTTCATGAAATTAATGGGAAATGTGTTCCCCATCCAAAATCATTATAAAAAATATGGCTTAGTTAAAAAAGTGTGATCGTCGTCAAGTTTAACCGCTAAAGGAAATTTTTGCAGCGCCGAAATAACAATGCCACTAAAAATATTAACAATTGGATAACCTGCCAAGGGAGTTGCTATGACTGCGCGCACGGCTGCTACACAGCATGAATACCTGCTCGACGACGACACGACATTGATGTCGACTACCGATTTGAAAAGCATCATTACCCATGCGAACGATGCGTTTGTGAAAGTGAGTGGTTACGAACTTCACGAACTCACAGGCCAGCCCCACAACCTGGTGCGCCACCCTGATATGCCCAAAGCTGCCTTTGCTGATATGTGGTTCACCCTCCAAAAAGGCGAGCCGTGGACCGGTATTGTCAAAAACCAGCGCAAAAATGGCGATCACTACTGGGTGCGAGCGAATGTCATCCCGGTGGTGCGAAACGGGAAAACAACCGGATATATGTCGATTCGCACTAAAGCGAAACCGGAAGAAATTGCCGCCGTCCAGCCGCTCTACAAGGCGCTTAAGGAAGGGCGTTGCCAGCGCCGTCTGTTTAAGGGGCTGGTTATTGGCAAAACCTGGCTGGGGAAAATCCCGGCCTTGCCACTGCGTGGCCGTATTCGTTTGATTATGAGCGGCGTGTTTTTGCTGATGATGGCGGCTTCTGTTTCGCTGGGGCTGGGCGCATTACCGGTGCTGATTAGCGCTCTGGCGAGCGTGCTGGGTTGTTTGCTACTTGAGTGGCAAATTGCGCATCCGCTG
>NZ_JMPI01000061.1 GCF_000735355.1 Buttiauxella agrestis ATCC 33320 | reverse complement strand
TGTGCCGCTGGCTGATTCATGATGTCAGCACCAGGTTGAAAACGTGCGTAGCGGGAGTGAAGCGCTGGCGCAGGGGAACGTGGAATTGAATGAACGCACGCGCCAGTCCGTGGAAAATGTGCAGCAAACCGTCACGACCATGAGTCAGATGGCGGTATCGGTGCAGAACAATTCAGAAACTGCTGCAGCCGCCGATAAACTTTCCAGTTCTGCGAGCCAGGCCGCAGCGCACGGCGGGAAAGCGATGGAAACCGTGGTGACGACCATGGATGACATTGCCGACAGCACCCAGCGTATTGGCTCCATTACCAGTCTTATCAATGATATTGCGTTCCAGACAAATATTCTGGCGCTGAACGCGGCGGTGGAAGCCGCGCGTGCCGGAGAGCAGGGTAAAGGTTTTGCCGTGGTTGCCGGTGAAGTGCGAAACCTGGCACAACGCAGCGCGACGGCGGCCAACGATATCCGCAAACTGATTGATGCCAGCGCCAGCAAAGTGCAGTCCGGCACCATTCAGGTTCACGAAGCGGGGCGCACCATGAATGATATTGTCGAGCAGGTGCGCAATGTGACGCAGCTTTTGGGGCAGATCAGCCTTGCCACTTCTGAGCAAGCCGAAGGATTGTCTGATTTAACGCGAGCGGTCGCAGAACTGGACGCTATCACACAGAAAAATGCGGCGCTGGTCGAAGAAAGTGCGGAAGTGTCGGCGATGGTGAAGCACCGGGCGACGCGCCTCGAAGATGCGGTGACGGTTTTGCATTGATGTTAAATGGCACATTTTTCACCCCATGTCGGAGGATTATTAGCTAGTCTGGGACTAATTGAATTTTTACTCACGACCCTATCAATGGAGAGCGTTATGACGCAGTCGTCCCAAATTAACCGCCGCTTTGTCCTGGCGCAGCGCCCGCAAGGTATGCCAACCGATCAGGATCTTCGCCTGGAAGAAGCGCCTGTTCCACAACCTGCCGCAGGTCAGTTGCTGCTGCGCACACTCTATTTATCCCTCGACCCGTATATGCGCGGGCGTATGGATGATGCCGAGTCTTATTCCGCGCCGCTGGCCATTGGCGATGTCATTGGTGCAGGCACCGTCTGCCGTGTCGAAAAATCTGAACACGCGGACTATAAAGCGGGTGAGCTGGTGTTGGCCTACACCGGTTGGCAGGATTACGCGGTGTCTGATGGCAGCGACGTGCAGAAACTCGACCCGAATATGCAGCACCCGTCGTATGCGCTCGGTTTGCTCGGCATGCCTGGTTTTACCGGATACATGGGGCTGACCGATATCGGGCAACCGAAAGCCGGAGAAACCGTGGTTGTTGCGGCGGCCAGCGGTGCGGTCGGGTCAGTGGTGGGGCAAGTGGCGAAATTGCTCGGTGCAAAAGTCGTCGGGATTGCAGGTGGTGCTGAGAAGTGCCGTTACGTCACAGAAACGCTGAAGTTTGACGCCTGTATTGACCACAAAGCGCCAGATTTTGCCGAACAGCTGAAAAAAGCCTGTAACAAAGGCATTGATGTCTATTTTGAAAACGTCGGCGGGGCCGTGTTTGATGCCGTTCTGCCGCTGTTGAACACCAAAGCGCGGGTTCCGGTATGTGGCGTCATCAGCCAGTACAACGGCGCTAACAGCGCTTTTGAGCAGGATCGTTTGCCGCTGTTGATGGGCACCATTCTGAAAAAACGTTTGCGTGTTCAAGGCTTTATTATTTCTCAGGATTACAGCGACAGTTACCCGCAATTCTTTAAGCAGATGAGCCAATGGCTGGCGGAAGGTAAAATTCAGTTCCGTGAAGATATTGTCGACGGTCTGGAGAATAGCGTTGAAGCATTCCGCGGCTTGTTAAGCGGCAAGAACTTTGGCAAGGTGATTGTGAAAGTCGCCGAATAAGGTGAAAAGGGTGGATGAGGCTAATGCTTATCCACCCATTTTTTACTTTTATATGGCCCATCTATTACCGAATTCCGCACTAATAAATCCGATGTAAATATATTCTCTTTGGACAAATACCCGCCATCCAGCATTGAAATTAAACGGTTGATCACTTCGCTGATCATTTCGCTGACGGGATCTTTAACACTGGATAACGCCGGGGAGAGATAAGGTGCGGTAGGGATATTATCGAAGCCGATAATTGATATTTCACCGGGAACCGAAATTCCCAGATCGTTTAATTTCTTCATGGCACCGATCGCCATTTCATCATTACTGGCGACGATCGCGCTGATCTTATCTTGCCGTTGATACAGCGATTCTACCGCTGAGACTCCGCTGCCAGGCGTCCATTTCCCTTGCACAATTAAGTTGTCGTTAATGCCAATATCATATTGATTTAACGCTTCTTTATATCCGGCTAAACGCTCGATCGCGGTAGGGGAATCCATCGATCCGGTAATAAAAGCAATATCACGATGACCGCGCTCAATAAGATGTTTGGTGGCCAGATAGCTGGAACCTTTATGGTCACAACAAATACAGTGGCTTTGGTGTTTTCTTAATTTTCGATTCACTACCATGATGGGCTGTTTATATTGATCGATAATTTCATCCATTTCATCAATGGATAAAAAGCGAGGATAAATAATCACCGCATCACAACGTAAATCGAGCAAAAATTGAATGGCTTCGCGTTCTTCCTGCGCACTGTGTTTGCCGTCCACCAGAATAAGCTGGCGACCGTTGTCTTCTAATTTCTTGGCGGCCTGAGAAAGTATTTCACTGAAATAGCTGCCGTTATATAACGTGTTCGTCACGACCAGCCCGATACATTCCGATTTATTAGACGCCAGATTACGAGCCAGTAAATTTGGCCGGTATCCTGCTTCCTCAATGGCTTTATAAACCTGCTCTTTGGTGGCGTCGCTCACGTATCCCTTGCCGGATAAAACGCGTGAAACGGTGGCTTTTGAGACACCGGCTTTTTTTGCCACTTCTAGCATTGTCGACATGGGAGCTTCCTGGCTTTGATGATTGCGCCCATTTTACACATTCCGCAGCGACAAAATACTGCCCTATACCCGTCATACTTCAAGCCGCTTCTTTGTTGGCTGCGTGACCTCGCCCCCTCGAAGCAACTCGAATTATTTAGGGTATGAAAGCGGTGTTAGTGGCCTTAAAAGGCCGATTATGGCGATCGTAATCACAAAATTAACAATATGAAAAATTAGTGTTTGATCTGTTTGTTTTGCCTGGTCAATCTAATGTGGAACCGGTTACCTATTTCTCAGAACCCTACAGCCTGGCGTGATATTACCGGTAATGACATTTGCAACTGCATGAATTTAAATAAGAAAGAGTGGTAACTCATGGCTAAGAATTACGCGGCAGTCTCTCAGTCGATAGTGGACGCAATTGGTGGCGCAGGAAACGTTGGCGCAGTCACACACTGCATGACGCGTTTGCGGTTTGTTTTAAATGACGACAGCATCGTGGATACCGCGAAACTGAAAGCTATCAATGGCGTGCTGGGTGTTGTTCGCAGCGAAAACCAGTGCCAAGTGATCATCGGTAATACCGTTTCTCAGGCCTATGCTGAAGTGCTGAAACTGTTGCCAGAAGGTATGCAGCCAGCGGTTCCGGCAAATGGCAAAAATAAAATCACCCTGAAACGGATTGGTGCCGGGATTCTGGATGCGCTGATTGGCACCATGTCGCCGTTGATTCCGGCGATTATCGGCGGCTCGATGGTAAAACTGCTGGCCATGATTCTGGATATGACCGGCGTATTCGACAAAGGCTCGTCCACGCTGATTATTCTGAACGTGATTGGCGATGGCGCGTTCTTCTTCCTGCCAATCATGGTTGCGGCCTCTGCCGCGATAAAATTCAAAACCAATATGTCACTGGCGATTGCCATTGCTGGCGTGCTGGTTCACCCGAACTTTGTTGACCTGATGGCGAAAGCGGCCCAGGGCCAACATGTTGAATTTATGGGCATGACGGTCACGGCGGTAAAATACACCTACACCGTTATTCCTGCGTTGTGCATGACCTGGATTCTGTCGTACATCGAACGTTGGGTTGACCGTATCACGCCTGCGGTGACGAAAAACTTCCTCAAACCGATGCTGATTGTGCTGATCTCCGCCCCGATAGCCATCATGCTGATTGGCCCGCTGGGTATCTGGATTGGTACCGGTATTTCTTCCCTGGTTTATACCATTCACCACTATTTAGGTTGGTTGTCGGTGGCGATTATGGGTGCGCTGTGGCCACTGCTGGTGATGACGGGCATGCACCGTGTATTCACACCATCTATTATTCAAACCATTGCCGAAACGGGCAAAGAAGGGATGGTTATGCCTTCTGAAATTGGTGCCAACCTGTCACTTGGCGGTTCATCTTTGGCAGTGGCGTGGAAAACGAAAAACCCTGAACTGCGCCAGACTGCGCTGGCCGCTGCGGCTTCGGCGATTGTGGCGGGTATTTCCGAACCAGCACTTTACGGTGTGGCAGTGCGTCTGAAACGCCCATTAATTGCGGCATTAATCAGTGGCTTTGTTTGTGGTGCGGTGGCCGGAATCGGTGGGCTGGCGAGTCATTCGATGGCGTCACCGGGATTATTCACCAGCGTACAGTTTTTTGACCCGGCAAATCCGATGAGCATTGTATGGGTGTTTGGCGTGATGATCCTGGCTGTGGTGCTTTCTTTCTTCTTGACGTTGTTACTGGGCTTTGAAGATATCCCGGTTGAACAAGAGCAAAGTAACGAGAAAGAACAGGTACAGCCAAACGCCGTTGTTGCATCTGCAAGCGCTAACTAATTAAGAAGAGGAATCTCATGAACGAATCTCTATTTCCGAAGGATTTTTTATGGGGCGGTGCGATTGCGGCGAACCAAGCCGAGGGTGCTTATCTTGACGGCGGCAAAGGGCTGACCACCGTCGATACGATCCCGCATGGCAAAGACCGTTTATCGGTAAAACTGGGTATCGAGAAGCGCTTTAGTTTGCGCGATGACGAATATTACCCAAGCCACGTCGGCATTGATTTCTATCATCGCTACAAAGAAGACATCGCGCTGATGGCGGAAATGGGCTTTACCGTATTTCGCACCTCGATTGCCTGGAGCCGTATTTACCCTAATGGCGATGAATTAACGCCAAACGCGGAAGGCATCGCGTTTTACCGCGACATGTTTGCCGAGTGCAAAAAGTACGGTATCGAACCGCTGGTGACGTTGTGCCATTTTGATGTGCCGATGCATCTGGTGAAAGAGTACGGCTCCTGGCGTAACCGCAAAATGGTGGAGTTTTTCACCCGCTATGCGCGCACCTGTTTTGAAGCGTTCGACGGGCTGGTGAAATACTGGCTGACCTTCAACGAAATCAACATTCTGCTGCATAGCCCGTATTCTGGCGCAGGTCTGGTGTTCGAAGAAGGTGATAATAAAGAACAAGTTAAATACCAGGCAACGCACCACGAACTGCTGGCGAGTGCGCTGGCGACGAAAATTGCCCACGAAGTGAATCCGGAGAATCAGGTGGGTTGCATGCTGGCGGGCGGGAATTTCTACCCATACTCCTGCAAGCCTGAAGATGTCTGGGCAGCGCTGGAAAAAGACCGTGAGAACCTGTTCTTTATTGATGTTCAGGCGCGCGGCGCATACCCGTCTTACACCAAACGCGTGTTCCGCGAGAAAGGCATTACGCTAGAAATCGAGCCGGGCGATGATGAAATTCTCAAAAATACCGTCGATTTTGTTTCGTTCAGCTATTACGCCTCGCGTTGTGCGTCGGCTGATATGAACGATAGCAACAGTAATGCGGCAAATATCGTGAAATCCCTGAAAAACCCGCACATTCAGGCGAGCGAATGGGGTTGGGGAATCGACCCGCTGGGTCTGCGAATCACCATGAACATGATGTACGACCGCTACCAGAAACCGCTGTTCCTGGTGGAAAACGGCCTCGGTGCGAAAGATGTGGTTAACGAGCAGGGCGAAATCAACGATGACTATCGTATTAGCTACTTGCGCGAGCACATCAAAGCCATGGCCGACGCCATCGACGACGGCATTCCGGTTATGGGTTACACCTCGTGGGGCTGCATAGATTTAGTCGCGGCATCCACCGGTGAAATGAGCAAGCGCTATGGTTTCGTCTATGTAGATCGTGACGATCAGGGCAACGGTACTCTGGTCCGCACACGCAAAAAATCGTTTTACTGGTATAAGAAAGTGATTGCCAGCAATGGCGCTGATTTAAGCTAACTTGTGAGTTATGCGGCCTGGCTTTGAAGCCTGGCCGCAATAAGACGTTTAAACCCGCACCACCATCTCCAGCGCATCGCTATCTTGTAACCAGTCACGTGTGTTAATTCGCAGCATCTCCATAAAGGTATTTCCAGCCGTGGAAAGGCGCGCAATATTCGGGCATAAAATGCCGATACTGCTGGCCGGTAAAACTTCGCGCAAGACCAGCGGGCGCAGGTTTGGGCTGTAGCCTGGAAAACGCAGTCGCACTGACGTCCACATGCTCACCGCGTGGGTTTGTTCCATCATGCGTGCCATTATCCATGGCGATGAGCAGTGGATGATATTTTGCGGCAGCGGCAGGTTGTAGCGGCGAAATACTTGCCCAAGAATGGAATGTTCACCCGGTTCATCCCAATCCAGCCACGGGTAATCCATCAAGTTTTTCAGCGACGTAGTGTGCGTGACGGGATGCTGATTTCCGGCGATCACCGTGTTGCTCAGGGCGTACAGCGACTCGTAATACATACTGTTTTGCGAGGTGTGATTGGCCGTCGTAATCACCGCGATATCCAGCCGTTGGTTTTCCAGCGCATCGTGAATTTGCTGCGGGCGGCCTTCCATCACGATGAGTTTCACTCCCGGGTAACGAGCCTGGAATTGAATCAGCGTGTTGGTGAATGGCCCGTAAGAGGCGGCAGAGGTGAATCCCACCCGTAACTGGCGCATCGCTTTGCCGAGCAGATTGTCGATTTCATCACGTGCCTGGTGCAAAGAGCGGTCAATATCTCGGGCATGGCGCAGCAAAACCTGCCCATACTCATTTAACGTTACGCCGCGTGATGAGCGTTGCAGAATCGGCATGCCGATTTCCGCTTCCATTTCCTGAATGGTTTTAGAAATGGCGGGTTGTGTGAGGTGTAACGCCTTCGCCGCTTTACCAATGCTGCCTTGCGCTGCAACTTCCAACAAAATATCTAACTGATTTAGTTTGATTTTCAATTTTCCGTCCCGCCTGAATCATCGCCGTGGTGCAAAATTTGCTCTCTCACAATACAAATAAGATAACCAAAGGCATAACTAATTTTTATGATTGTAATGTTCTTTTTTTATGCAGATAGTTAAATCAACCCCAGTTTGTTTACATCTGAGTAACAAAAAAGGACGTGAGCATGAAACAGCGTGTCAGCTATGCCCAGGTGGATGGAGGAGTCTCATCCTCGCTTCCGTATGATGCGCCGTTGGTCCCGGAGCGCGCCAACTTTAAGTCGTTGGTGGCCGTCACTCTTGGCAATGGCCTCGAGATTTACGACTTTGCGGTTTACAGCTTTTTCTCGGTGATCATTGGTCATCTGTTTTTCCCAAGCTCCGACGATTACACCTCTTTGCTACTGGCGGTGGCGACATTTGGTGTCGGGTTTGTCATGCGCCCGCTGGGTAGCCTGGTGCTCGGTAACTACGCAGACAAGCACGGACGCAAAGCCGCGATGACGCTAATCCTCGGCCTGATGTCTTTAGGCGTGATGATGGTGGCGTTTGCGCCGACCTATCACCAGGTTGGGATCCTCGCCCCGGTTGTGTTGGTCGCGGGGCGCATGTTGCAGGGCTTTTCTGCGGGCGGTGAAGTGGGGGCGGCAACTTCCTGGCTAATGGAAGCGGGGCATAAGTCCAGCCGTGGCTCGCGGGTGAGTTGGCAGATGACTAGCCAGGGGGGAGCGGCACTGTTTGGTGCCGCAATGGGCGCGGGCTTAAGCCACGTCCTGAGCGAACAACAGCTTTACGACTGGGGTTGGCGTATCCCGTTTATTGTCGGCCTGGCGATTATGCCGATTGGTTTGTATATCCGCCGCCAGCTTGCTGAAACCCACTCGGTGACAGCCAATGTCGTGACAGAAAATCCGGCGTTGACGTTATGGCGTGAGCATCGCCGCGCCTTGTTGCTTGGCATTTTGCTGGTAATGAAAGGTACCACCACGTTTTACATCATCATTTATTACATGCCTGCTTACATGGTTAACACGCTGCATATGCCCGCCAGCACCTCATGGTGGGTGAGTTTGACGGCAGCGGCACTGACATTATTAGTGCCGTTTTTTGGCGGCAAACTGGCGGATAAACTCCCTAAACGTAAACCGATCCTGATTGGATGTGCGCTGGGATCGTTCATCCTGATTTGGCCAATCTTCGCTACGATTTTGCACGGCGCACCACTGGGCGTGACGCTGGCGCTGATAGCACTCGATCAGATCCTCGCCAATATCAGTTCGGCCGCCTTTTTCTTGTTGATCCTCGAAGCCTTCCCAAAAGCGGTTCGCGCCTCCGGTATGGCGTTGGTTTATGCCATCGGCGTTACGTTGTTTGGCGGCTTCGCTCAGTTAATCGTGACCTGGTTGCTAAAAGTCACCGGGCAACCGATGGCTCCCGCCTGGTATTTGATGTTCTGCGCCGTTGTGACTTTCGCGGCATTACTTGCCTGGCATGAACGCAAAACTTTCTGTGATGAATAAAAAGGAATAACCCTATGCTTATTAAAGAAATTCTTGATAACGAAGCAGAAATGATCGCGATTCGCCGCGATTTTCACCAACACCCGGAATTAGGTTTTGAAGAGTTCCGCACCAGCGATCGCATCGCCCAATTGCTGACGGACTGGGGTTACGAAGTGCATCGTGGCCTGGGCGGAACAGGCGTGGTAGGGACATTAAAAGTCGGCAGTGGCGGTAAGCGCCTGGGGATCCGTGCCGATATGGATGCGCTGCCGATGCAGGAGCAAACCGGGCTGCCATGGGCGAGTGTGAATGAGGGGAAAATGCATGCCTGCGGCCATGACGGACACTGCGCGATTTTATTGTCGGCGGCACGTTATCTGGCAGAACATCGCCTATTCAGCGGGACGCTGCATTTGATTTTCCAGCCGTCAGAGGAGTCTATCGGCGGCGCTAAGAGAATGATGGATGACGGCTTATTCAAGCTGTTCCCATGCGATGCGGTATTTGGCTTGCACAACTTCCCACTGTTACCCGCGGGTGAAATTGCCACTAAACCTGGCGCGTTGATGGCCTCGTCAGACAGCATGACGATCACGCTTGAAGGCAAGGGCGGCCACGGCTCGATGCCGGAGCACTGTATTGATCCAACGGTGGCGGGGGCGTCGATCGTGATGGCGCTCCAAACTATTGTCTCGCGCAATGTCGATCCGCAAGATTCAGCGGTGGTGACGGTCGGGAGCCTGCAAAGCGGCACCACGCATAACATTATCCCGCACAGCGCGGTGCTGAAGCTCAATATGCGTACCTTTAAATCTGAGGTGCGTGATGCAGTGAAACTACGCATTCAGCAGCTGGTTCATGCTCAGGCGGAAAGTTTTGGCGTGAAGGCGTCGATTGCGGTGGATTTCGGTTACCCGGTGACGGTGAATGATCCCCAGCAAACTGAGTTTGCTATGCAGATTGCCCGCGACGTTTTTGGTGCTGATAAAGTCGCGGATCCTGCGACGGTGAAAAGTGCGATGGGCAGCGAAGATTTCTCGTTCATGCTCGAAGAAGTTCCTGGCTGCTACTTGTGGTTGGGTACGGCGACCGGCAACAATGACTACTCGGTTCACCATCCTTTATATCAGTTTAACGATGCCTGTATTTCCAGCGGCGCGACCTACTGGGTCAAGCTGACTGAGTCATTCTTACGCTCGTAAATTACAACTTTCTGCTGACGGTGAATAACCCTGGGTTTTCTAGACTGAAAGAAAACGTCAGCAGAGGTTATACATGTCCTGGCAACCTTTTCTCTCAGTGATCCCAGGAGCTGTGCCTGTGGATCTCGCCGTAAAAAATATCACTTACAGCGACATAAGTGATGACTGGCCGATGAAGGATCAGGTTTCAGAACAGATCGATGATATTAACCTGCAGTTAGTCAACGATCCGACGCTTGAAGCGCCGGAGATCTTCTTAGATAGCGAGGGAAAGCGGCGCATACGCTGTCGCAATAAACTCTCGGAACTCGCTTTCCATCATCGTCCTGCCCTCGAAGAATGGCGTTGCCAGTTGGTTCCTACCGCGCTGGCACTTTGGGCTGTACAGCATCCGCTGGCGGAGCGCCTGATAAGCGGCGGGGAAATGGATATCCACAGCCGACCCTGGTTTATCCATGCCAATGATGCGCGAGGGATTCGCTCACGCGCTAAAGTGATGGCGAGTATTGCGGATATTCATCTTAATAATAGTGTCTCAGGAAATTGGGTGAGCCTGGCCTGTGGCGCGGCGGTACCGGTTTTAAAGACGCTGCGCGGGGCAAAACTCAGGGCGCAAAAATTCACTTTGTTGCTGATTGATCACGACCGGCAATCGCTGAAATTTGCCCGAGGCCTTGCGACACAATATGGGCTGGTGGAAGGGCATCATTTTCAGTTACTGATGCGCAATTTATTTGACCGGATGGTGGTCAGCGACAAACTGGTTCAGGAGTTGGGTGAACAGTCTGCGGAGCTGGTTGATGGCTTGGGGATATTTGAATATTTCTCGGAATCCGAAGCGGTGCATTTTATTCGCCACGCGCTACGTTTGGTCAAACCAGGCGGCGTATTGATCGTTTCAAATATGCTTAAAACCAGTCCGCAAATTGATTTCGCGCTGCGTTGCGTGGGCTGGACGACGATATATCCGCGAACGCTTTTCGAGCTAAGGGATATTGTTCTGGCGGCGGGAATCAGTCTGCAAAATGTCACGGTGACATTACCGAGCGATGGGGTTTATGCGGTGCTGGAAATCAATGTGAAGCAATAAACCTGCTCAGACTTTTATTCAGGAATGAGCAGGCCATCTTATTAAGACAGGTAATTCATGCCTTGTTTCAGCACAAAATCACACGCCTGAGTTTTCACTTTTTCAGCCAGGGATGAATTGCCGATGGTATTCAGATTCACCTGCTGGTCTTTACCGGTATTGAGCAGCCCCATCAAACCTTGAGTGTAATCTTGTGGCTGGCTTTCTTTGGTGCCGCTGTCTAAGCCTAGCTTATCGAGAAGCTGGTTCTTCACGTTGTCGGTATTGGTGGCGGAAACCAGCTTGTTCTTCATGCAGTACTGCAAGATACCGGCTGCGTTGGTCATGGTGTCAGCACTCAGGGCGTTAGTCCCGCCGCCGAGCAGGCTGGTCAGTGAGGCGACAGAGTTGCCAGTGGTGCCGGTATTGCTGGCGCTGGTAGATTTGCTTAACTCATTTGCCGCGCTGGAGAGCTGATCCTGCCAGCTTGCTGCCATCGCCTGACCGGCAAATACGGATGTTGCCAGCGCCAGAGCGCATAAAACCTTATTGCTTGCTTTCATCTGTTTATACTCTTTTCGATAACCTGCATTGCAGGAGAATTTTCGTCGAGTATAGCGCTTTCTCTAAGCTCATCAGAGCCAGGAGAGTTCTTAAAGCTTCCAGATTGCATGGGTTTTATGGCCCGATGTAGCGCAAGACGACTTTTACCGCCATTTCACGGTAATGCGCGGTGCTATCAACCGGCTCTGAACCATCTTCAAAGAAGTTCGAGAATGTGTAGCTGTTCGCGACATGGTAGAAGCTAAAACTACTGATCAGTCGGTGTACGTCTTTGGCCGTCACGAGTTTATTAAACAGTTGTTTTTCCTGGCCGCGGGTTAACACATCTTCGAGTAATTCCAGGGCGCTGCGGTTTATTTCACGTAGGTAGGCTGACTCTTTCACAAAGCGCCCGCGCTGCATGTTTTCCATGCAAATAATACGAATGAAATCCGGATGAGTGGCGTGGAAATCAAATGTCCATTCCACCAGTTCCACCATGGCTTCAACCGGCGGTTGATGGGAAAGATTTAGCTGGCGCTCACAGCTACGGATTTGGGTGTAGACATATTCAAGCACCTGAACATAAAGCAGTTCTTTGCTCTTGAAGTGATAAACCACCATGCGTTTTGTGGTGTTGGCCTTTTCTGCTATTTGCTCCATGCGTGCGCCGTTAAGGCCAAATTCAGCGAACAAACTAATGGCGCTGAAGAAAATCTTTTCTTTCAAACTGGCGTCATCAAAACGCTCAGGAAGATAAATTTCGTGGGTTTCCACGCAAGGCTCCTTAATGTCATCAGGCCGCTGGTACCGCCCAGGCCAGATGACATTAAAACAAGTTTGCGCGGGCAAAGCACTGATGAGTTAGCGAAGCCCTGAAACACATCACACTCGCGGGCGTTTACGGTAAAGCCAAAGCCCCGGAATAGATAAGCCAATCGATAACGCCCCCACAATAAATGACGCTTTCAGGAAGTTGGTAAGCAGCTGAATCATGAGGTCTTCGGTGTAACCAAAGTGGCTGAGTTTTACGGCTGAAATCATGGCGGTGTAGGCTGAAATTCCCGGAAACATCGGGATCACGGCGGCTACGGTAAAGACTTTGGGGTGCGCCAGGTACCAGCGCGACCACTGAATGCCGATGCTCCCGACCAGCAGCGAAGCAATAAATGTGCTCCACTCAATGTTCAGACCAGCAGTCATCATCGCCATTCTGGAGCCGTGACCAATCGCTCCGAGCAGAGCGCAATACGGCAGTGCGCGTTGCGGAACATTAAACACTAACGCAAAACCCACGGCGGGGATGGCCGCCAGCGCCATGTCTTGTAATAGCGCCAGCAAAAAGTCGATTATTCCCATCCTTTCAGCCCCCATAACGACATCGCCATCACCACACCAATGCAGGTGGCAAGCGTGAGTAAACTGGCCATTGCCCACCTGGCAAGTCCGGTATTGACGTGGCCTTTAAACATATCGGCGACAGAGTTTATCAGCGGGAAACCCGGCACCAGCAGCAACACGCTAGCTGCCATCGCAATATTAGACGTGGTGGCAAATGGCCCTTTGGCAATCAGCAAGCCTGAAATCGACGTGGCGACAAAAGCCGTAATACAGAAGTTAATCTGTGGATGTAAATGGCGTGCGGTGAGTATCAGCCGGACATACATCGCCACTGAACCTGCCAGAAACGCGATAAACGCGCCATCCCAACCGCCCTTATTGAGCTTGCAGAAACAGCCGCAGGAAAGGCCGACCATCAACACCACCAACCAACGTGGGTAACGCAGTGGTTTAATGTGCTCGAAGCGTTTTAAAACATCTTTGCAATCCAATAGCTTGTGTTCGGCCATGATCACAATGTGCTGCACCTCCGTCACCACGTGCATGTTGATGCCGCGGTCGATGTTTTTGCGCGTGGTCGTGAGGCACTGATTATCTTTGATAGTACTCAGAACAATGGCGTTCGCTGAAATGGAGCTTTCAACGCTATCCATCCCCAAAGCGATGCCCAGACGGCTGGAAAGTTCTTCAACCAGTGCGCTTTCCGCACCGTGTTGCAGCAAGAAAAGACCGCACTGAATACAGAGCCGGGTGACATCGCGCTGTAAGTTTACTTCTGTCGACATGCCTGTCCTTTAATAGATGAAAGCGGTGACGCCGCTCAAATTTTAACATCTCCCATTATTAACATAGGCCACCCCCCGTACTCAGGCGGGCCAGATCAACATTTATCCAGATAACCTATTTCGCACACTATTTCGGCGAAATATGAACTCGCCCACACTCTTAGTGTGAGTTTCGAAAAGTGCACGTTTCAGTCCGATTTTGGCCTTCTTTTTCCCTCTGATGACGATAAAAATGCATGAATGCGCATTTATGAAACATAAAAGAAACATTCATATAACCGTAGGGCAGAGAGCGTATTCTATGAAAACTCAAGTCGTCATTATTGGTGCTGGCCCGTCGGGTTTGTTGTTAGGGCAATTGCTGCACAATGCAGGAATCAGCAATATCGTGCTCGAAAGACAAACCCCCGAACATGTTTTAGGGCGTATCCGGGCGGGAGTTCTGGAAAGCGGGACTGTGGATTTATTGCGGGAGGCGGGCGTCAGTGAGCGAATGGATGCTGAAGGGTTAGTTCATGAAGGCGTTGAATTTTTGGTTGATGGTCAGCGAATCCCTGTTCCGCTCAAAGAATTGACGGGCGGAAAGACGGTTATGGTGTACGGCCAGACTGAAGTCACGCAAGATTTAATGGATGCGCGGCGGGCAACGGATGCCGTCTCAATGTATGGCGTCAGCAATGTACAATTGTTTGATGTTAAAAGTGATTCCCCATACGTCACTTTTGAAAAGCAGGGCGAAACTTACCGTATTGATTGTGACTATATTGCGGGTTGCGATGGGTTTCACGGCGTTTCACGCAAAGCCATTCCTGCACAAGTCACGCAAGAGTACGAGCGTGTTTATCCCTTTGGCTGGTTAGGCCTGTTATCTGACACACCTCCTGTGAATCATGAGTTGATTTACGCTCACCATGAGCGCGGGTTTGTTTTGTGTAGTCAGCGCTCACTAACCAGAAGCCGCTACTATTTGCAGGTTCCGCTGAGCGATAACGTGGAAGCGTGGCCCGATGAGCGCTTCTGGGACGAGCTAAAACAGCGTTTGCCACAAGAGTTGGCAGAAAAGTTAGTGACTGGTCACTCACTTGAGAAGAGTATTGCGCCGCTGCGCAGTTATGTGGTCGAGCCGATGCAGTATGGCAACCTGTTCCTGGTGGGAGATGCTGCGCATATCGTACCACCAACTGGTGCAAAAGGGCTGAATCTGGCGGCGTCTGATGTTAATTATCTGTACCGGATTTTGAAAAAGGTTTATCACGAAGGGCGAACTGACCTGCTGGAAACTTACTCACCAATGGCGCTCCGCCGGGTCTGGAAAGGCGAACGTTTTAGCTGGTTTATGACCAATCTGCTGCATGATTTTGCAGGCATGAACGCGTTTGATCGCAAGATGCAGCAGGCAGACCGGGAGTATTACCTGAAATCACGCGCCGGGCTGACGACGATTGCAGAAAACTATGTTGGGCTTGCTTTCGAATCCGTTGAATAAACTACACTTGTTCGACGCAACATTGGACAAGAGGATGGTATGAGTCTGAACACCGGTATTCCGGTCTTTAAACTTTATGGTGAAAGCCGCATTTGGCCTGCGGCGGATTTGCTGCATTGTGAGTCTATTCACAGTCGCAGCAGTCTTTATGAATGGCATATTCGTATTCATCAGCATGCCGATTTGGTTCAGTTGCTATATCTGCATAAAGGGCAGGTAGAGATAGATATTGAAGGCGAAAAGCATCATGTAGCTCATGCCTGTCTGCAAGTGGTGCCTGCATTGTGCGTACATGGTTTTAAATTTTCACCCGGTGCTCAGGGTTATATTCTTTCGTTTTCAGCGCCTTTGATCGCCCAGTTTGAACAGCAATTCGGCCGACCATTGCAAGTATTAGCGCAAGCCGCTTGCGTCCCGGTGAAGGATTCGCGCAGGCAAATTAATACGTTGTTCAGCACGTTACAGAACGAGTATCAAGGACAGGGCGAGGCACGAGATATGATGCTTCATTCGCTGATCGGTGCGCTGTTGGTCTGGCTTAATCGGCAGTGCGCTCCTGCGCCGAGTGGTAGTTCGCGTGTTGAACGAAAGCGTTCTGTTATTCATCAGTTTAATCAATTAGTGGAACGCCACTATCGAGAGCAATTATCGGTAACGCATTATGCAACGGTGGTGGGTTTATCGAGCGTTCATCTGAACAACTTGTGCCATGAGTTTTATGGCTGTAGCGCCCTTAACGTTCTGCATCAGCGCGTGTTGCTTGAAGCCAGGCGTAGTTTGCTTTATACCAGCATGACGATAAGCCAGATCTCGGAATATCTTGGATTCAGTGATGCGACTTATTTTTCTCGTTTTTTCCGCCGCTATACCGGGACGACACCAAAAGATTTTCGCAATCATCCCATTCATGAAATGTAATATATTTAATGAAAATTAATACGCTATTAACTATGGCTAATTTAAAATAAAAAGCAATTTGTAAATAATGTCACTAACGGAAATAATATTTCATCATAAATATTTCTTTCTGTTTTAAATGTTGACTGAGAAGTCTTATCCTTCCTTTTTTATAGTTTATTATATATTGGTCAAAGGAATGATATGCAAAATAATATCACTGTAAATAATATTTCCAGCCCCATAATCGTTGTGATGCCTTGTGTATTAACCGCAGCAGGAATCGTCAATACGCTACAGACTCAGTTAAAAATAAATGGATTAGTTAAGGTTATCAAACGACTGGATGAAGCTTACTCGGGGATTTTAAAAATACCTGACGTCATGGTCCTTTTAAATATCAGTGAATCAACCAGCCAACTTGCCGAAGAGATAAAATTTATTAACTGGTGCCGAACGGTACAACCTTCAGCGAATATCATTGCTTACACTCGTAATCATAAAGTCAGTGTACTGAATTATATTGCCGCTTTGGGGGTGAAAGTCATTATTTCCCAATATGAGCCAACCGCGACTTTCTCCGATCTGGTCAGTAAATCTTTTAATTCAAAATCAATGCTGTGTAGCCTGATCGTTAAAAGTATCCTGGAAGAAAGAATTACCACTGAGTTAACGGTGTGCGAAGTTCAGGTTATCGGGCAATTATTCCTTGGACATAATGTTAGCCAGGTGGCGCATAACTTAGGGCGCGATATCAGAACGGTGAGTGCGCACAAAAGGCATGCCATGGAAAAACTGGGACTAAACTGCGAGAAAGATCTTCACGTTTTAGGTTGTGCGTTGTCAGGAAAATAGCGGTTTTATAAGGAGATAAAAATGCAAGAAAGCAAAACAAGGATTTTTTTGCGTAATCCATTCTGTCGCGCGGCTATTGTAAGTAAGCGGCCATTAATGTGTGAGGGTTTGCAGGTGATTATGGCAGAGAAGGCGCCGAAGTCATCGCTGGTTTTACTGTCTGACTACTCACAGCTTACACCCGAAGTATTGCTCCAGATTGATGTCGTGGTACTAGAGTTGGACAGTTCGCTCCAAGAAGTTTTCAATGAATGTGAACTCCTTAATTCACTGAAAAATCAGTATCGACAGGTTCACTGGATTATCACCTTGCCCGCCCATTTGACAAATATCGCCATTGAACGCCTGCTGACTTCCAGAACGTCATTACTTTCTTTGCATGAGCCGATGAGCAGTTTTATTGAGCATGTCTTTAATAGCGGCGGCGAAGTCGAAAGAATTAGCAGGCTGTTATTGCAAGAGAAAGCGGCGCAATCAACCTGTGCGGAAGTGGTCAGTACGAATCTTACTTTTTCTGAGCGTCGTGTGTTACGGCTAATCAGCAAAGGTTGGCAATTGACGCAAATTGCGACTCTGCTCGAAAAAAAATTATAAAACCATCAGTGCGCAAAAAAGCAGTGCGCTGCGCCGCCTGTCATTGAAAAGTGATGCTGAAATGTTTGCCTGGATGATCAGTGAACAGGGTATGCAAGAGCTGAATTTGTCGCCGCGCAACCCGGTAATGTGAAGTTTGTCAGGTATGACTGAGGAGAGTTAGCCTATCCTCAGTTTTCTGTTTATTGGCAAACATCGACCCAATGTGCGGCGGTGAGTTCTGCCATGCGAGTTGGGGAAATCCGTACCGCGCTATGAGTCGCCCCAGCCGCGGGTAAAACCTCTTCGTACTGTTTCAGTGAAATATCACAATAAACCGTTAAAGGATTCTCCAGACCAAACGGGCAAACGCCGCCTACGGGGTGGCCTGTCCAGATAACCACTTCGTCGCTGCTTAACATGCGAGCTTTGGCACCAAATACGGTTTTGAGTTTCTTATTATCCAGACGTGCATCACCTTTCGCGACAACCAGCACGACCTGATCTTTTATTTTCAACGACAATGTTTTAGCAATTTGACCCGGTTCAACATTATGAGCCGCTGCAGCCAGGGCCACCGTTGCCGTGCTTTGGTTCAGTTCTATGATGTCGATATCAGGGGCGTTTTCGGCAAAAAATTGCCGGACGGACTGCAGGCTCATGCTTTTCTCCCATTTTAGCCAGCAAATAATTTGGCATAAGTCTGTGCTATATGTAAACCAGTGAAATTCGCCCTCTGAATACTGAGTGAAAGGGTGATGTTGTGATGTGAAATGCCTAAAGAAGCCAAAGATTCAGTGATTTCTCGATCTTCTTCACAATCACTGCAACCGGTTTCAGTAACCGGTTGCAGTGCATGAAATAGCGATGAATACTGAAACGGTCACCTTCCTGTATCCAATAATAAGAGCAGCCTATGTCTACGAATCATGCAGCCTTTAATTTGATATTTCGCTTTGTAGAAAACTACGTTAGCCCTGTCGCTGGGCGAATCTCCTCACAACGCCACGTGATGGCGATCCGTGATGGGTTTATCTCTGCGATGCCATTTATGATTGTCGGTTCGTTCCTGCTGGTCTTTGCTTATCCTCCATTCTCGCCAACCACCACCTGGGGTTTTGCGCGTGCGTGGCTGGACATGGCAAAACAGTTTGAAGGGCAAATTCTGACGCCGTTTGATATGACGATGGGCATTATGTCTATCTACATTTGTGCGGCTATTGCTTACAACCTCGGTAAACACTATGTGAAGTCGCACGGCCTTGATCCGTTCATGTGCGCGATGCTTTCGCTGATGGCATTTTTGCTGGTGGCGGCACCGAAAACCAAAGGCGTCATGCCAATGGATAGCCTTGGCGGAACGGGGATCTTCACTGCGATCCTGGTTGCGATTTATTGCGTTGAGATGATGCGTTTCCTTAAAGCGCACAATATTGGGATCAAACTCCCAGACCAGGTGCCACCGATGATCAAAAACTCTTTTGATCTCCTGATTCCGGTTCTTGTTGTGGTGCTGACGCTTTATCCGCTGAGTCTGTTTATTCAGTCGCAGTTCGATATGCTGATTCCACAAGCGATTATGTCGGTGTTTAAACCGCTGGTGTCTGCGGCTGACTCATTGCCTGCGATTCTGCTGGCGGTGCTGATTGGCCACCTGCTTTGGTTTGCCGGGATTCACGGTGCGGCTATCGTTTCCGGTATGCTGCAAATGTTCTGGCTGACCAACCTGGGTATGAACCAGAGCGCACTGGCACAAGGTGCACCGCTGCCACATATCTTTATGGAAGCGTTCTGGACGTTCTTCATTGTGGTGGGTGGTTCGGGTGCAACGATGGGGCTGGTGATTTGCTACCTGCGTAGTAAGTCAGCGCACCTGCGCTCAATTGGCCGCCTGAGTATCGTTCCTACCTGTTTCAACATTAACGAGCCGGTCATTTTCGGTACACCAATCGTTATGAACCCAGTGTTCTTTATTCCCTTCCTGCTGGCACCGATGGTGAACGCCGTTCTGGCCTGGGGAGCAATGAAGATGGATTTAATCGGGCGTGTGATTTCAGTTGTACCATGGACTGCTCCGGCACCTATCGGCGCTGCATGGGCACTGGGTTGGGACTTCCGCGCAGCAATTCTGGTGATTCTGCTGGCCGTTGTTTCTGCCATCATCTACTTCCCGTTCTTCAAAGTGTACGAGAAGCAATTGCTGGAACAAGAAGCAGAAGAAGCACAAAAAGCGTCTGGCGAAGAGAGCCAACAGGCGGCTTAATTGGATAGTGAGAAATGAGATGAAACGGTGGGGAAACCCGCCGTTTTGTTTTATGACTTTAAAGTGCAATCACCGCAGCGTTGAACATCCGGCAGTTTATAGCGCTGGCAGCAAGTACGACGTACCAACAAACCTTCACGAAGGATAACGGTGCGATAGAGCGGGTTGTCCTGGCCGTTTTTCAGCTGTTTTTCAAAGAAACAGGCGTGGCGTAACTCGGCAATTGTGGATTCATCCAGCAGTTCTCTAAGCTCACCAAAAAACCAGTTCAGCAAATATCCAGTATTACTCCAGATAAGTTTCCCGTTAATTTCGCCGCTATTTTCCAGAGCATCAACCACCGGCATTAGCCCGGTAACAAGCAACTTTTCCAGGCGTTGAACTAACGGCTGCGTGGTGGCAACTTTGTCTTCCTGAATATCTAACCAGAAAGTGGCGGCTCTACCCGTTTCGTGGAATTCAACCTGAATTCGCTGAGGATCGATATCCAACGCCCGCGGCTGCGTCACGAGTGCCATCACCAACGGCGGGACCAGTAAACCCAGATACCATTGCGCCCACAGTGACTTTAGCGGTTTTCCCTCACGGGCAAGCTGTGGCTGATTACGATAAATATGATCACTGTAGCTGGCAAGAAGGGAGGCAAGGGTTGCTGGTTGCGACCATTGGCGGAGAGTCAGGCTGTTTGCGGGCGCAGATTCGTTGAGTTTGATGATGTCGTTGAAATAGGGTCTGTGCGCGGTGAATGATGCCCGTAGCTCATCCGCAAGCGTGGGTTGTACGCTCGCAAAAGGCGGTTGCCACGCCAGATAATCATCAAACTGTGTAGATTGAAACGCCATCGACAAACAAGACCACTAATACAAATGATAATGATTGCCAATCCTATCTATAGATAATGCCTTTGGCAAGGCCATTTTATGCGCAATAAAAAAGGGAGGAAGTTATGCGGTATTGGTTTAAGCCGGTAGCAGTGAATCGCTAATCAGGATGCTATTACGACCCTGACGTTTTGCCCGATAGAGTGCGGTATCTGCCTGGCGGAGTGCTTCTTCAATATCGGAATGCTCAAGTGCTGCGATACCAATACTGGCGGTCACATGAGTGGCGACGTCGTCATTAAACAGGTGAGGGATTTTCAAATCGTACACGCGTTGGCGAATTCGCTCTGCCGTTTGAATGGCGCGTTCGGCATCAATATCCGTCAGCAATATCATAAATTCTTCACCTCCATAGCGCGTAACGACATCACGTGAGCGAACTGCATCGCGAATCGCGGCTGAAACATGCGTCAGAGCCTGGTCGCCCATGCTGTGGCCGTAGTTGTCGTTGTAGGCTTTGAAATGATCAATATCTAACAGCAGAACGAAATGCTGGCCTGAGCCTAACGCCAGGATGGTATCAAGACGGTTACGGAACCCACGGCGGTTATACAAACCCGTGAGTGGATCGAGCATACTCAAATCATTAAGCGTTTCTTTTTCTTCGAGTAATTTATCCATCAATCGACGGGTGAAATTATCATTACGTTTCTGAATGATATGTTGAATCGTGATGCCAATACCGGGGAGGACGACTGAATACAATACACGTGGCCAGTTTTCGCCATGGTCGAGCCATAAAATGACGGCGGTTGCGGGCAAGCATGATGCGAAAAAGGCCTGGATATTATTGATAAAAGAAATCGAGCCAATAAATAATATCGCCAATAAAGCGATAATGAGGAAATTAAGATCGACGACAGGCATCGCACTGACTTTTATATAGATATGCCAGGCCCAAAGCAGCCCAATAATTAACGAAACCACATTAATATTAATTAGTTTCTTTTTGTTAATGAACTGCCAAAGCAGACACGACAGGCTGATCACCAGCACCATGATGATGGGCGCGGTGAAATGTTGAGTGTTGGCTGACGGCGATACGATACTAAATCCCGCAGAGAATGCGTTCAGTAATAAAAATAAACGCAACGAGAGTTGATGCTTCCCTTTGAGTAATGCGCGCCAGGTTGTTGCTGTCATATCAGAATAGTTCTTACACTCATGCTCAACGTTATGTTGTTGAATAATATTATAAAAAGAGATAGGCGAAGTGATGATTCAATGTGATTATATATTTTTTATTTATGGATTTAACATCGTTGCTCAATCTATCACCTTAAGGAAAATATGTCATCAGATGATGAGGAATGCTTAACATTTCTAATGTAAAACGGTGAATACACCAGGCTGACAAACGAGAAATTATATCATATGATATTGGTTATCATTACCACTTGGTGCAATAGCTATGATTTTACAACGGCGGTTAGAAAGCGGGTGGGGAGTATTGATTCCTGGAGGGATTGTCGCTGCTTTGCTGTGTCTTGATCTTACGTTTAGCGAGTGGCGAGTGCTGATTGTATTGGGGTTATTGGCGACCACGGGCATGTTGTACCATAAACGGTTACGTCATTTTGTGCTGTTGCCATCATGCGTTGCATTTGCCAGTGGGCTTGCGCTTGTGATGATGAATCTGGAAGCAATGAAATAGGGAAGTAAAACTGAGAATGACAAGAGTGAAGCGAGAAGAGGGTGATAAGAGTTGGTGCGAAGAGAGGGACTTGAACCCTCACGCCCGTTAGAGCACTAACACCTGAAGCTAGCGCGTCTACCAATTCCGCCACCTTCGCAAATCAAGTCTTATCTAAGATATCGCCTTCGCATTGGTGCGAAGAGAGGGACTTGAACCCTCACGTCCGTAAGAACACTAACACCTGAAGCTAGCGCGTCTACCAATTCCGCCACCTTCGCATACCCACAACACCGAAGTATTGTAACCACGGAGGCGCATTCTAGATGTTTTCTGCGCGTCGTCAACAGTTAATTTAGCGCCGCTTTTCTAATCGCTGCAAAAAGCGGCACAACAAAGTGTTAGCGCTTCTTCACGCCACGCATAACAACTGAGCGGTAAACTTTGAAACGACCTGTCTGGGCGATAACTTCGTGGTTGCCAAACGTTTCATCCAGCACGTCTGGATACGCCAGGAAGGCGTTAGCCACGATACGCAATTCACCGCCCATATTCAGATGACGAACCGCACCACGAATCAGCTGGTGAGCTGCATCAAGGCTGGTTTGCAGGCCATCATGGAATGGTGGGTTAGAGATAATCATATCAAAACGACCATTCACTTCGGAATAGACGTTACTGGCAATAACTTCGCCTTCGATTTCATTGGCAGCAAGCGTTGCACGGCTCGCAGCAACGGCTGGAGCAGAAACATCACATAAAGTCAGACGGACTTTTGGGGAATGTTTGGCAAGCGTTACTGCCAGCACACCCGCACCACAACCGACATCCAGCACTTTGCCTTTAGTATGCGCAGTGAGCGTGGAAAGCAGCAGTTTACTGCCGGTATCCAGGCCATCACGGCTAAACACGCCTGGCAGAGTTTTGATCGTCATATCATTGTGTTGATATTCATCCCACCAGGAATGTTCATCAAATTGCGGTTGTTTTTCCAGACGACCGTGATAGAAGCCGCAACGACGCGCGCTGTCGATTTTATTGAGCGGGCTGAATTCTGCGAGCATTTGCTCAGCACTACGAACGCCGCTGCGGTTTTCACCGACCACAAAAATGTCGCTGCCAACCGGCATTAACGACAAAATGTTCATCAACTGGAACTGAGCTTCTGGCTTGTTCTTCGGCCAGTAATAAATCAGGGTATTGCAATCGCCAAGGGTGCTGGCATCAGCCACCAGGCCATATTGCGCGTCTTCGCCCATCTGTGCGCTTAAAACCTGCCAGTGGTGAAATTGTTGTGTATGGACGCGACTTGCAGCCGTTTCAAAACGGGCCGGCAGATCGTCTTGTAAATCACCGGCAAACAGCACGCGGCTCTCGGTAAAATCATCGCTATGGCGCAGCAGCACTTCACTTGCCGGGGTTAACGCAGACATCAGGACACTCCTATTAAAGCAGAGCGGCGATTATAGAGCTTTAATGGCGCATATTCGATGAATTTGCTATATTTGCGCCCCAATTGGCACTCTCAACAGGTTTCGCTATGCCTCATATACCTTTGCGACGTGACTGGTTGTTACAACAACTGGGCATTACCCAATGGGAGCTGCGACGTCCGGCCGCGTTACAGGGCGAAATTGCCGTCTCACTGCATGAAAACGTCAAATTACTGATGGTTGCCGAAGACCTTCCGGATCTCAGAGATCCGTTGGTAAACGATGTTTTACGCAGTTTAAATCTGAGCGTACAGCAGGTTATGCAACTGACGCCTGAACGAGCTGCAATGCTGCCAACTGACAGCCGCTGTAATAGCTGGCGATTGGGTGTGAGTGAAACGCTCCCCACTCCAGGTGCGCAGTTAGCGACTCCCGAGTTAAACGAGCTTTATCACAATGGCGCGGCGCGAAAGGCGCTGTGGCAGCAAATTTGCGAACATGAAAACGATTTCTTCCCTCACCACCAGTGACTTGAGCCAGGCATACGCCATTGAACTTCGCAGCCATGCTTTCCCGTGGAGTGAAAAGACCTTCGCCAGTAACGAAGGTGAGCGCTATTTAAATTTACGTCTCGACGTAGATGGCAAGATGGCGGCGTTTGCAGTGACGCAAGTCGTACTGGATGAAGCGACGCTGTTTAATATTGCGGTCGATCCTGATTTTCAACGTCAGGGTTTGGGCCGCCAGTTGCTGGAGCATTTAATCAGCGAACTGGAAAAGCGAGATGTGTTTACCCTCTGGCTTGAAGTGCGCGCGTCGAACACGGCAGCGATTGCACTCTATGAGAGCCTGGGGTTTAACGAGGCGACGATTCGCCGTAACTACTACCCCACAAAAGAGGGTCGCGAAGATGCCATCATCATGGCATTACCGTTAGGCTAATTTGAAAAAGGTGTGTTGATGAACTGGGACTGGATTTTATTTGATGCTGACGAAACGTTATTTACCTTCGACGCTTTCGGCGGCCTACAGCGGATGTTTCTTGATTATAGCGTGACGTTTACCGCTGAAGATTTCCAGGATTACCAGGCTGTTAACAAACCTTTGTGGGTCGATTATCAGAACGGTGCCATTAGCGCCCTTCATTTGCAGCATCAGCGTTTTCAGGGTTGGTCGGAAAGATTGTCGGTGCCTGCAGGCGATTTAAATGCCGCTTTCCTCAACGCGATGGCTGAGATTTGCGTGCCATTGCCTGGCGCGGTGTCTTTACTTAATGCCCTAAAAGATAAAGTAAAAATAGGCATTATCACCAACGGCTTTACGGCGTTGCAGCAAATTCGACTTGAGCGTACCGGCCTGCGGGATTACTTCGATTTGTTGGTGATTTCTGAACAAGTAGGTGTTGCAAAACCCGATCGTAAAATTTTTGACTATACCTTTGAGCAAATGGGCCATCCGCCGCGCGATCGCGTATTGATGGTTGGCGATACCGCAGAATCCGATATTTTAGGCGGCATGAATGCGGGAATTGCGACCTGCTGGCTCAATGCCCACGCAAGAAGCTTGCCGGAAGGCATCCGACCGACCTGGGAAGTTGCCTCATTAAATGAACTGGAGCAATTGTTGTGTAATTGATGAATGCATCGACGCTGATTGTTAAACCTGACCCGATGGGTAAAATAGCCGCCAGGTAATGTTCATTTGCCGCGCAGCTTTGCCTGTGCGCAATTCACAGAAGATTCTATTATGACTTTGTCTCCTTTTTTACAAGAAGTGGGGAAACGCCGCACTTTTGCGATCATTTCTCACCCCGATGCCGGTAAAACGACTATCACTGAAAAAGTGTTGTTGTTTGGACAGGCCATTCAAACCGCAGGTACGGTAAAAGGCCGTGGCTCCAGCCAGCATGCAAAATCTGACTGGATGGAAATGGAAAAGCAGCGTGGTATTTCGATTACCACCTCGGTAATGCAATTCCCGTATCGCGATAGCCTGGTTAACCTGCTCGATACCCCAGGGCACGAAGACTTCTCCGAAGATACTTATCGTACTCTGACTGCGGTTGACTGCTGTTTGATGGTTATCGACGCCGCGAAAGGTGTAGAAGATCGTACCCGTAAGCTGATGGAAGTTACCCGTCTGCGTGATACGCCGATCCTCACCTTTATGAACAAACTCGACCGCGATATTCGCGACCCGATGGAAGTGATGGATGAAGTTGAACGTGAGCTGAAAATCGCCTGTTCACCGATCACATGGCCAATCGGTTGTGGCAAGTTGTTCAAAGGCGTTTATCACCTTTATAAAGATGAAACCTATCTCTACCAGACCGGTAAAGGCCACACCATCCAGGAAGTGCGCATTGTTAAAGGGTTAGATAACCCTGAGCTGGACGCGGCTGTAGGTGAAGACCTGGCGGCGCAATTGCGTGACGAACTGGAACTGGTTCAGGGTGCTTCTCACGAATTTGACCGCGAGTTGTTCCTGGAAGGCGAACTGACCCCGGTCTTCTTCGGTACTGCATTGGGTAACTTTGGTGTTGACCATATGCTCGATGGCCTGGTTGAGTGGGCGCCTGCGCCAATGCCGCGTAAAACTGATACGCGTGTTGTGGAAGCGGCGGAAGATAAGTTCACCGGTTTTGTGTTTAAGATTCAGGCCAACATGGACCCGAAACACCGTGACCGCGTTGCGTTTATGCGTGTGGTTTCCGGTAAATACGAAAAAGGCATGAAACTGCGCCAGGTTCGTACCGGCAAAGATGTGGTGATTTCTGACGCGCTGACCTTTATGGCCGGTGACCGTTCGCACGTTGAAGAAGCCTTCCCTGGCGATATCATCGGCTTGCATAACCACGGCACCATCCAGATCGGCGACACCTTCACCCAGGGCGAGATGATGAAGTTCACCGGTATTCCGAACTTCGCGCCGGAACTGTTCCGTCGTATTCGTCTGCGTGATCCGTTGAAACAGAAACAGTTGCTCAAAGGTCTGGTGCAGCTTTCTGAAGAAGGCGCGGTTCAGGTGTTCCGCCCAATCGCTAACAACGATCTGATTGTTGGCGCGGTCGGTGTGCTGCAGTTTGACGTCGTTGTGGCGCGCCTGAAAAGCGAATACAACGTGGAAGCGATTTACGAGTCCGTAAACGTTTCGACGGCGCGTTGGGTTGAAAGCACTGACGTGAAGAAGTTTGAAGAATTCAAACGGAAAAACGAAATGCAGTTGGCGCTTGATGGCGGCGATAACCTTGCTTATATCGCTCCAACCATGGTCAACCTGAACCTGACACAAGATCGTTACCCAGAAGTAACGTTCCGTAAAACTCGCGAGCACTAATCGTCTCTCAGGGCGCGGCAGCCGTCGCGTCCTGCTACTTTTCCCGTCTTATTAATCCCTTACGGATTGTTCTTAATTTCCTGCATTTTCCTTACGTTCCTCCATTCGCACCATGCAAATCTGTGATTGTTGTCTATATTTAACAAACCAGTGACAAATTGGTTGGTCGAATATGCCATGTAAACGAAGCTTTCTGGCGGGTTCCTCCACTCTAATTTTTATTGGCGTTATTAAAAACTGAACGGAAAATTTTTGGGCCGTAGTACTTGGCCTGATGTTTAAGGAAAGCCGTTACGTTAAGGCTTGTGCTCAAATTGTGAGCAAAACTATAGGAATTAATCGATGACTATGACTACGACTAAGATTTCTAAAACTCTGTTAGCTGTTGTTCTTGGCTCTGTGCTGGCAAGCGGTAGCGCTTTAGCAGAAGACAAGATGCTTAACAAAACCGAATCGACAGCGGACACAGCAGGCGAAAAAATTGATAGCTCCGTAAAAGACGTCGGTAATTTCATGGATGACAGCGCAATCACTGCCAAAGTGAAAGCCGCTCTTGTCGATCACGAAGATATCAAAAGCACTGACATCTCTGTGAAAACTGAGAAAAAAGTGGTGACGTTAAGTGGATTTGTAGAAAGCCAGGCTCAGGCTGAGCAGGCAGTTACCGTTGCAAAAGGTGTGGAAGGCGTGTCTTCCGTAAGCGACAAACTGCATGTGCGTAATGGCACTGACAAATCTGTAAGCGGTTATGCAGGCGATACTGCAACCACCAGTGAAATCAAAGCTAAACTTTTAGCAGACGACATCGTCCCTTCACGTCATGTGAAAGTGGAAACTACTGAAGGTGTTGTTCAGCTATCCGGTACTGTCGAATCGAATGCACAGGCTGCACGTGCTGAGAGTATCGCTAAAGCTGTTGATGGCGTGAAAAGCGTCAAAAACGACCTGAAAGTGAAGTAATAGAAAGAGAGAAACTTTCTTCTCCGGTGATAACCACCGGGGAAGTAGGTCAGCAACATCGTTACTCAAATATCGCCAATGAGTGCGCATCTGGCACTCTTCCAGAAGCGATTCGGGTTCAATATGGTTAAGGAGAAGCTTATGTTTCGTTGGGGCATTATTTTTCTGGTCATTGCGTTGATTGCAGCAGCACTGGGTTTTGGTACTCTCGCGGGTACTGCGGCAGGTGCAGCAAAAATTGTCTTCGTGGTAGGTATTATTCTGTTCCTGGTTAGCCTGTTTATGGGTCGAAAACGCCCATAGCAATATTTACGTGCTATAACCATTAGAGACAGACCAGAGAGCCAGTCTATTTAGACTGGCTCTCGCGTTTTTAAGCGACTAACAAATAACCAATAATAAAGATCCTTTAGATTAAGGAAAGCAGGGTGGGACAAAGAATACCCGTAACGCTCGGCAACATTGCGCCGCTTGCGTCAAAAGCGTTTCGTCCCGGTAAACTCGCCATTGTTTGTGAAGGCGGCGGGCAGCGTGGGATATTTACAGCCGGCGTGCTGGATGAGTTTATGCGCGCCAACTTCAACCCGTTCGATCTCTTCTTAGGCACCTCTGCGGGTGCACAAAATCTCTCTGCTTACGTTTGCCACCAGCCGGGTTACGCCCGAAGAGTGATCACCCGTTTTACAACCACGCGCGAATTTTTTGATCCGCTGCGCTTTGTGCGTGGGGGGCATCTCATCGATCTCGACTGGCTGGTGGAATCGACCGCAGCAAAAATTCCGCTCTCGATGGGCACGGCGGAAAAAATGTTTGAGTCTGGCAAAGCGTTCTACATGTGTGCTTGCCGCAGCGATGACTACTCGCCGGGATATTTTTCGCCAGACAGCGGCACGTGGCTGAATCTTCTGAAAGCCTCAAGCGCAATTCCTGGCTTTTACCGCACGGGCGTAGAAATTGATGGCATTGGCTATCAGGATGGCGGAATCAGCGATGCGATCCCTGTGAGAGAAGCGGTGCGTTTAGGTGCTGATACGCTGGTGGTGATTCGTACCGTACCTTCGCAAATGTATTACACGCCAGAATGGTTTAAACGTATGGAGCGCTGGCTTGGCGACAGCAGCCTTCAACCGTTGCTCAACCTGGTGCATCACCATGAAGCCAGCTATCGCGAAATACAGAATTTCATCGAAAAGCCACCGGGAAAGCTGCGCATTTTTGAAATTTACCCGCCGAAACCGTTGATGAGCTCCGCATTGGGCAGCCGATTACCGGCGCTGAATACCGACTATAAAATCGGGCGTTTGTGCGGACGTTACTTCCTCGCAACTGTCGGGAAATTGCTCACGGATAAGCCGCCAATTAAGCGTCACCTTCCACGTATTGTGGTTCCAGGGCCGGTGGTCATTCCGCATACCGTGGTCGCTCAGGAACCATTGTCTAAAGCGGTGATTGAAACGCCAGAAGCCAACGACGCCACTTTCAACAACGAGGATACGGCGTGACAATGACCTTTTACGATACCCATTGTCATTTCGATTTCCCGCCGTTTAGCGATGATGAAGCCAACAGCATCTCACTTGCCGCGCAAGCGGGCGTAACAAAAATCATTGTTCCGGCAATCGAAGCCGATCGGTTTAGTACGGTGCTGGCGCTGGCAGACAACTACCCGGCGCTCTATGCCGCAGTGGGTTTGCATCCAATTGTGATTCATAAGCACCAGGATGCGTCGCTGGCCTTACTCGAACATCACCTGCAACAACGGCCACCTAAACTGGTCGCTATCGGTGAGATTGGGCTTGATCTGTATATGGAAAATCCACTTTTTGATAAACAAGAAGCAATGCTGGATGCACAGCTAAAACTGGCAAAACGCTATGATTTGCCGGTCATTCTTCACTCTCGTCGCACGCACGACAAACTTGCCGCGCATTTAAAACGCCATAATTTACCGCGCACCGGTGTGGTACATGGGTTCTCGGGCAGCCTGCAACAGGCCGAGCGTTTTGTGGCGATGGGTTACAAAATTGGTGTGGGTGGAACGATCACTTACCCACGCGCCAGTAAAACGCGCGATGTTATAGCACGCTTACCCCTTAGCGCTCTGGTGCTGGAAACGGATGCACCCGATATGCCGCTTAACGGCTGGCAGGGGCAACCTAATCGCCCGGAACGAATTGCCGACGTTTTTCAGACGCTTTGTACATTGCGTTCAGAACCTCCCGAAGTTATCGCGAACGCGATAGTTCATAACTGCGATGAATTATTCAAATGGAAATAGTCAGTAACAAAATGTGACGCAGCTCACTTTATAAGACAAACGTTTCTGTGAATGTCTATAAATACGTGATTGCCATTCCATTTCCTGGCCTCCCTGCCGCTATAATCCCGCCCGCTAAGGGCTTTAAGATCACTTTCCTTTTTCAACTTATACACAGGGATTCTGTATGCAAATACTCATGGGTTTGATCGGCATGATCGTTCTGCTGCTGATCGCCGTTTTACTTTCCAGTAATCGCAAAGCGATTAATCTTCGCACTGTTATTGGCGCCTGGATCATTCAAGTCGGTATCGGTGCCTTAATTCTTTATGTTCCGGTTGGTCGTAAAGTGTTGTTGGCCATGTCCGAAGGGGTGGCGAACGTTATCGGTTACGGTAACGCGGGTATCTCTTTCCTGTTTGGTGGACTGGTTTCGGACAAAATGTTCGAAGTCTTTGGCGGCGGTGGCTTTGTCTTCGCATTGCGCGTTCTGCCAATTATCGTCTTCTTCTCCTCACTGATTGCTGTGCTGTATTACCTGGGCATCATGCAGTTAGTTATTCGCATTCTGGGCGGCGGCCTGCGCAAGGTTCTGAAAACCTCTCGCACCGAATCTCTGTCCGCAACTGCAAACATCTTTGTGGGGCAGACTGAAGCTCCGCTGGTGGTTCGTCCTTATATCGCGACCATGACGCGTTCAGAATTGTTCGCTGTCATGTGTGGTGGTCTGGCATCTGTTGCTGGTTCCGTTCTGGCAGGTTACGCGCAAATGGGTGTTCCACTGGAATACCTGATTGCCGCGTCCTTCATGGCGGCACCTGGCGGCTTGCTGTTCGCTAAAATCATCCTGCCTGAAACTGAAACGCCAAACGATGCGCCTGAACTGGAATCAATGAAAAACGATCCGGATCGCCCGGCAAACGTGCTGGATGCAGCGGCATCAGGTGCGGCGTCAGGTATGCAACTGGCCCTGAACGTGGGCGCAATGTTGTTGGCGTTTGTGGCGTTGATTGCCCTGCTCAACGGTATGCTTTCTGGCATTGGCGGCTGGTTCAACTACCCGCAACTGTCTATGGAATTGATTCTGGGCTGGGTGTTCTCACCGCTGGCGTGGGTTATCGGTGTGCCATGGAGTGAAGCGAATGTCGCGGGTTCCTTCATCGGTCAGAAACTTATCATCAACGAATTTGTTGCGTATCTGAACTTCGGTGAATACCTGAAAGATGATGCAACCGTTGCGGCAGCTGGCCTGCAAGTTCTGTCAGATCACACCAAAGCAATTATTTCCTTCGCACTGTGTGGCTTTGCTAACCTTTCTTCTATCGCCATTCTGATTGGTGGCCTGGGAAGCATGGCGCCAAACCGTCGTCATGAAATCGCGCAGTTGGGTCTGAAAGCGGTCGCCGCAGGTACATTGTCTAACCTGATGAGTGCAACCATTGCCGGGGTCTTCCTGTCACTATAAAAACGGCGATGTTAAAATTATAACATCCCTGTGAAATCAATGGCTGACGCTTGCGTCGGCCATTTTTTATTTTTGAACGGCATTTTTACGTTATCCAACGTTGTTAAATCACATATACTGTAGAAAGCATGTAATTACATCTTTGGCTTTTGTGATGCTATACACAAAACCATCAGGATTGTGAATGTTATAATTATAACATCGCAACTGATTCTATATCTTTTGTTGGAGAGTGTTATGACCGATTTAACTGCAAGCAGCTTACGCGCCCTGAAATTGATGGACCTGACTACCCTGAATGACGATGACACCAATGAAAAAGTGATCGCACTTTGCCATCAGGCCAAAACAGCGGTGGGTAATACTGCGGCGATTTGTATTTATCCGCGCTTCATTCCCATTGCGCGTAAAACTCTGAATGCACAGGGTACGCCTGATATCCGTATTGCGACCGTCACCAACTTCCCGCATGGCAACGATGATATCGAAATCGCCCTGGCGGAAACTCGTGCGGCTATCGCTTACGGTGCGGATGAAGTTGACGTTGTGTTCCCATACCTTGCGTTGATCGCCGGTAACGAGCAAGTCGGTTTTGAGCTGGTGAAAGCCTGCAAAGAAGCTTGTGCAGCGGCGAACGTTCTGCTGAAAGTGATCATCGAAACCGGTGAGCTGAAAGAAGAAGCACTGATTCGCAAAGCATCTGAAATCTCTATCAAAGCAGGTGCTGATTTCATCAAAACTTCTACTGGTAAAGTGCCTGTCAACGCTACACCAGAAAGCGCTCGCATCATGATGGAAGTGATTCGTGATATGGGCGTCGCGAAAACGGTTGGTTTCAAACCTGCGGGCGGCGTGCGCACTGCTGAAGATGCAGCACTGTTCCTGTCAATTGCAGACGATCTGTTTGGTGCTGACTGGGCGGATTCCCGTCACTACCGCTTTGGTGCATCCAGCCTGCTCGCGAGTCTGTTAAAAGCTCTGGGTCACGGCGACGGCAAAAGCGCTAGCGGCTACTAATCTCTTCCTTTGCGGCGGTTTCCCCGCCGCATTTCACCTGATGAACTCAGGGGGTTACCTTGTTCCTCGCTCAAGAAATTATTCGTAAAAAACGTGATGGTCATGCGCTTAGTGATGATGAAATTCGTTTCTTCATTAATGGTATTCGCGATAACACCATCTCCGAAGGGCAAATTGCAGCACTTGCAATGACCATTTTCTTCCACGACATGACTATGCCAGAACGCGTATCACTGACCATGGCGATGCGAGATTCAGGAACCGTGCTGGACTGGAAGAGCCTTAATCTGAACGGCCCCATCGTTGATAAACACTCAACGGGCGGCGTGGGTGATGTGACGTCCTTAATGCTTGGCCCAATGGTGGCGGCATGTGGCGGCTACATCCCAATGATTTCTGGCCGTGGTTTAGGCCACACTGGTGGTACGCTTGATAAACTCGAAGCAATCCCAGGCTTTGATATTTTCCCGGACGATAACCGTTTCCGCGACATCATCAAAAATGTCGGTGTGGCGATTATCGGCCAGACAAATTCGTTGGCACCGGCTGACAAACGTTTCTACGCCACGCGTGACATTACCGCGACCGTAGATTCCATTCCTCTCATCACCGCATCGATTCTGGCGAAGAAACTTGCCGAAGGCCTGGATGCTTTGGTGATGGACGTGAAAGTCGGCAGCGGCGCATTTATGCCAACGTATGAGCTTTCTGAATTACTCGCCGAAGCGATTGTCGGCGTGGCGAACGGCGCAGGCGTGAAAACCACAGCGCTGCTGACTGACATGAACCAGGTGCTGGCTTCCAGCGCGGGTAATGCGGTGGAAGTTCGCGAAGCGGTGCAATTCCTGACCGGTGAATACGTTAACCCGCGTCTGCATGAAGTCACCATGGCGCTGTGCGTGGAGATGCTGCTTTCCGGCAATCTGGCAAAAGATGACGCCGAAGCACGTCAGAAACTGCAAGCGGTGCTTGATAACGGTAAAGCGGCTGAAGTCTTTGGTCGCATGGTTGCGGCGCAAAAAGGCCCGGCCGACTTCGTCGAAAACTATGCGAAATATCTGCCAACTGCGGTACTGAGCAAAGCTGTTTATGCCGATCGTGCAGGTTTCGTGGGCGAAATGGACACCCGTGCTTTAGGCATGGCGGTGGTTTCCATGGGCGGTGGTCGTCGTCAGGCATCTGACACCATTGATTACAGCGTGGGCTTCACTGATATGGCTCGTCTGGGCGACAGCGTTGACACCACTCGCCCGTTGGCCATTATTCACGCCGCCAGCGAAAACCAATGGCAGGAAGCCGCTCGAGCGGTAAAAGCGGCAATCAAAGTGAACGATACACAGCCCGCAGAAACGCCAGTTGTATATCGCCGTATCAGCTAAATGCTGGCATACTGATCTGATCACTTTTTGAAACGCTTACGGGCGTTTCAGGCGCAATGACGCAGGAGAAATTATGAAACGTGCATTTATTATGGTGCTGGACTCTTTCGGTATCGGCGCAACAGAAGATGCAGCAAAATTTGGCGATGTAGGCTCTGATACTTTCGGGCACATTGCGCAGGCGTGTGCCAAAGGCGAAGCAGACAAAGGCCGTAAAGGCCCGCTGAGTTTGCCAAACCTCACCCGTCTGGGTCTGGTGAAAGCCGCCGAAGGTTCTACCGGTAAAATCCCGGCAGGTATGGACGGTAACGCAGAAGTTATCGGGGCATACGGTTGGGCGCATGAACTGTCATCAGGTAAAGATACGCCGTCTGGTCACTGGGAAATCGCCGGTGTTCCTGTGCTGTTTGACTGGGGCTACTTCTCGGACACTCAAAACAGCTTCCCGCAAGAACTGCTGGATAAACTGGTTAAGCGTGCAAATCTGCCGGGTTACCTCGGTAACTGCCACTCATCCGGTACGGTAATTCTGGATGAGTTGGGCGAAGAGCATATGAAAACCGGCAAGCCGATTTTCTATACCTCTGCTGACTCCGTGTTCCAGATTGCCTGCCATGAAGAAACCTACGGCCTGGATAAACTCTACGAGCTGTGCGAAATCGCCCGTGAAGAGTTGACCGAAGGCGGCTACAACATTGGTCGTGTTATCGCGCGTCCGTTTATCGGCGACAAAGCAGGTAACTTCCAGCGTACTGGCAACCGTCATGATCTGGCTGTTGAACCGCCAGCGCCGACCGTGTTGAAAAAACTGGTTGATGAGAAAAATGGCCAGGTTGTTTCCGTGGGCAAAATTGCGGATATCTATGCTGAAGTGGGTATCACCAAAAAAGTGAAAGCGACCGGTCTGGATGCGCTGTTTGATGCCACCATCAAAGAGATGAAAGAAGCGGGCGACGACACCATCGTGTTCACCAACTTCGTTGATTTCGACTCTTCTTACGGCCACCGTCGTGATGTTGCAGGCTATGCAGCCGCGCTGGAACTGTTTGACCGCCGCCTGCCAGAACTGATGGAACTGCTGAAAGAGGATGACATTCTGATCCTCACGGCTGACCACGGTTGTGACCCAACCTGGCAAGGCACAGACCATACTCGCGAACACATTCCGGTCCTGATTTACGGCCCGAAAGTGAAAGCTGGCTCGCTGGGCCACCGTGAAACGTTTGCCGATATCGGTCAGACGGTTGCTAGCTATTTCGGTACGTCTCCGATGGACTACGGCAAGAACATGCTGTGATTTCGACGGGTGGTGGAATCACCGCCCGCGTTGAACCTCTTTTAACAAGGAATAAAAATATGGCAACGCCACATATTAATGCTGAGATGGGTGATTTCGCTGACGTCGTACTGATGCCTGGCGACCCGCTGCGCGCAAAACACATTGCAGAAACTTTCCTCGAAGATGTCCGTGAAGTGAACAACGTGCGTGGCATGTTGGGCTTCACCGGGACTTACAAAGGCCGCAAAATCTCTGTAATGGGTCACGGTATGGGCATCCCATCGTGCTCCATCTACACCAAAGAGCTGATCACTGATTTCGGCGTGAAGAAAATCATTCGTGTGGGTTCATGCGGCGCAGTACGTGCTGATGTGAAACTACGTGATGTGGTCATCGGCATGGGTGCTTGCACCGACTCTAAAGTGAACCGTCTGCGTTTCAAAGACCACGATTTCGCGGCTATCGCTGACTTCGATATGGTTCGCAACGCCGTTGATGCAGCTAAAGCGCTGGGCGTTGACGCTCGCGTAGGTAACATCTTCTCCGCTGACCTGTTCTACACGCCAGACCCAACTATGTTTGACGTCATGGAAAAGTACGGCATTCTGGGCGTGGAAATGGAAGCCGCTGGTATCTACGGCGTGGCAGCAGAATTCGGTGCGAAAGCACTGACCATCTGCACCGTATCTGACCATATCCGTACTCACGAGCAGACGACTGCTGAAGAGCGCCAGACTACCTTTAACGACATGATCAAGATTGCTCTTGAATCTGTGTTACTGGGCGACAAAGAGTAAGATTCAAAAGGGTGCTTCGGCACCCTTTATCGTTCATATATTGTTCATAGTATCTATTCACTGACCCCCCCTCATTCTTCACACCTGCTTTACCTTTCAAATATATAGCGCTATAAATCTATTCAAGTATCTATTCACGAATCTATTCATATGAGCACGCTGACTGATTTGTTACTCCACGGGCCACAAACTGCAAACTCCTTGCGGCAGCGTTTGGGTGTCAGCCAGGCGACGTTTTCACGTCTTGTCAATGCTCAGAGCAATGTGATTAAAGTGGGGGCCGCCAGAGCGACTCGCTACGCGCTGCGGCGTCCTGTTCGTCAGATTCAGCAGTTCCCGTTGTGGCAAATTGATGATGTTGGGCAGGCATGGCGCTTCGGTGAGTTGTATCCCATTTGGCCGCAGGGGAGTTGCCTGGTCATTTTAAATAATGGTACCGCGCAGTGGTTTGACGGGATCCCATGGTATTTGACCGACCTCCGCCCACAGGGTTTTTTGGGAAGAACGTGGGGTCGCAAATTAGCCCAGCAGGCGGGGCTACCGGAAGATATCCGCTTGTGGCAGGAAGAAGATGTTCTCCTGGCGCTGTCTCAGCAAGTATCGGAAAACCTTGGTGGCTGGCTGGTTGGCGAGGAAAGTTATCGACGCTGGTTTGATACGCCTTTGCCGCCGGTGATTGCCGATGCTGATAAATTATCGGTTTATAGCGAACTGGCGAGTAGCGCACTCGCGGGCGATATCGTGGGGTCGTCAGCGGGGGGGGAGCAGCCTAAATTTACCTGTTATGCACAAACGACGACCGGGCCGGCGCATGTCATCGTTAAATTCACCCCGCCGCTTCAAAACGAGAATAGTCAGCGCTGGTCTGATTTGCTTTATGCCGAAGCTTTAGCGCTCAACATTCTGGCACAGGCCGGTATCCCTGCCTCGACGGCAAAAGTTCTGACCAATACGCAAAGACAAACATTCCTTGAAGTCATTCGTTTTGACTGTATGGGTGCGCAGGGCCGCAAAGGAATTGTCTCACTAGAGGCGGTGCAGAGTGAGTTTGCCAGCGGGGCACAGCCCTGGCCCATCACGATGGAAAAATTACTCGCCCAAAAGTCGGTTGAACCAGCAAGTCTACGCCTGACGCAGCGCATCTGGGCGTTTGGCCGGTTGATAGCTAACAGCGATATGCACGCAGGGAATCTTTCGTTCTATCTGTCTGATATGCCACTGCGCCTGGCTCCTGTCTACGACATGCTACCCATGGCTTTTGCCCCGAACAGCGCCGGGAATATGCGCAGGGAGCCGGTAAAACCGCAGATTGATCCCGTAATCCCGCGGGAGGTGTGGTTGGAAATGTTGCCCTATGCTCGCCAGTTCTGGCTTGAGGCAAGCCAGAATCAAGGGATTAGCGAAAGTTTCCGGGAATTGAGTTGTGCGATGGCTTCAGAGCTGGATGCGGTTGAAGCCAACGTTAAACGCCTTGCCTAACGCACCGTCTGCGCAATCCACGCGCTCAGTTCACGCAGCTCCATTTCCTGTTCAGGGAAATCCGCAATCAACGTTTCACACTGCTGCTGCAACATATCGCTACGATACAGACAACCCTGCAAGCGTGCCGCTAGCGCTTCCAGCGGGGCGGGGTTCAGGCTGTCGGTAAATATTTGCGTGCGGGTGATATGCCCTTTTTCAACGTCGAAGTGCAGCTCAACGCCGCCCCAGGTAAAACGCTGGTCAAGTAAGTGGCTAAATGCCGGAGCCTGGCCGAAATTCCATTCCCAACTGCTTTGACGGGCAAACGTTTCGGCAAAGTTTGGCAAATCGGGCAGGGCATCTGGAGAGATATGTTCCGCTTCTACGCGTTCGCCGTAGTGAGCAAAGAATGATTCGCGAACGGCATCGCAAATTTGTTGGTGCGTGATACCAGGCAGAATATCGCTCAGATTGGTCACTCGCCCCCGAACCGACGTAATCCCTTTGGCCTGAAGTTTCTTCTCATCAGGATTCAGGTAATTTGCCAGACGGCTTAAATCCGCGTTGAGCAGTAAAGTGCCGTGATGGAAGCCGCGATCCAGCGTTTCTTTATATGCCGAACCAGAAACTTTACGCACCCCATCAGCGGTAGCGACTTCCAGATCGTTGCGCCCGGAAGCCATTGCATTAATCCCGAGAGAATTAAGCGCATTCACCACAATGGCGGTAGAAATGCTTTTATCGTATTCGGGCTTTCCGGCCATAAACGTAAAACAGGTGTTGCCTAAATCGTGGAATACCGCGCCACCGCCGCTGCTGCGCCTTGCCAGCCGGACGTTATCTTCTTCCATGCGGCGGGTATTGCACTCTTTCCACGGGTTTTGCGCCCGGCCAATGACCACCGTATCTGCGTTGCGCCACAAAAAGAGTACGCGTTGTGTGGCCGGCATCTGGCGGAAAATGCACTCCTCAACCGCCAGGTTGAACCACGGATCATAAGAGTCAGAAATAAGCAGTCGTAGTGTCGTCATCAAAGAGATCCTTTCTTTCCAGGGTTATTTGCGCTCTGTTCATCTTCATCTTCCTTCACTTCGGTATTCGCGGTAAGAAGGAAAGGCGATTGCTGCCAGCGGGTGCGTTTGCCCTGCAACAGCGTGCGTGTCAGTACAATGCCAATCGCCAGCGCCAGCAACATCATCAGGCGCAGAATGTTTGTGGTGTTATCCACCTGTTTGGCTTCGGTGGCGAGAGTATGCGTATCGAGCGTAATACGCAGATAACCGACTGGCCCGTCTTTATCTTCAATGGGTTGCACAATTTGCTGGTTAAAATAGCTGCCCGCTTTTTTGCCATCCAGCGCGAGTCTGTCGCGCACGCCGATCCCTTCGCCGGCACGGGCGATTTGATCACCGTTATTGTCATAAACACCTGCATCCAGTATGCGACTGTCCTGAGTCAGTAACTTCAACACGGCTGAAATCTTTTTCTCATCAGGATTTTCAGATTTCATTAGCGGAGTCAGGTTGTAGCTGACCTGACGTGCCAGCGTTCTTGCCAGCTCCTCGAGTTGCACATTTCGGGCTTGCTGATGCCCCTGGCTAAACCACGATGCACCTTGCATCAGCGCGACTAAAAGTGCGAGGCAGATAAGCACAATCACTGCACGATGCAGCCTGAATTTCATTTTTGCCCGAGCCATAATGCACCTTCAATAAATTGCTTACTTTAATGTTGCCAGAAGCAGCGTGGACAGGGTAGCCTCATGCGTTGTTTTACTCTGGCCTTTATCTTTATTCTGGAGCTGTGATGCCAAATAGTCTGACCTGGTGCGACCTACCGACCGATGTTTCTCTTTGGCCAGGGTTGCCGCTATCGCTAAGTGGTGATGAAGTTATGCCACTCGATTACCGTGCTGGCCGTAGCGGCTGGCTTCTGTATGGTCGGAACCTGGATAAAGAATGCCTGAACCGCTACCAGCGTAAACTTGGCGCCGCCATGGTTATCGTAACTGCGTGGTGTGTTGAAGATTATCAGGTTATTCGCCTGGCAGGTTCATTAACACCGCGAGCGACCAAACTTGCGCACGACGCCGGGCTGGATGTCGCGCCGCTGGGTAAGATTCCGCATTTGCGCACGCCAGGCCTGCTGGTGATGGATATGGACTCAACCGCCATTCAAATCGAGTGCATTGATGAAATCGCCAAACTGGCGGGAACCGGTGAAATGGTCGCCGAAGTGACCGAACGCGCCATGCGTGGCGAGTTAGATTTTACGGCCAGTCTGAAGCAGCGCGTAGGCACCCTCAAAGGAGCCAATGCTTCGATTCTGCGTCAGGTGCGTGATGAACTGCCGTTAATGCCGGGACTGACTTCGCTGGTGCTCAAACTCGAATCGCTGGGCTGGAAAGTCGCGATTGCTTCCGGCGGTTTCACCTTCTTTGCAGAATACCTGCGCGATAAACTGCATCTTGATGCGGTAGTAGCGAACGAGCTGGAAATTTGTGACGGCAAGCTAACCGGCGAAGTGATTGGTCAAATTGTTGATGCGCAATTCAAAGCCGAAACGCTCAAGCGTCTGGCGGATAAATATGAAATTCCTGCCGCACAAACTGTCGCGATTGGCGATGGAGCCAATGATTTACCGATGATTCAATCTGCTGGCCTGGGCATCGCTTATCACGCGAAACCAAAGGTGAATGAGAAAACTGAAATAACTATCCGTCACGCAGATTTGATGGGTGTGTTCTGTATTCTTTCAGGCAGTCTTATCCAGGAAGAACGCTAATGGCGAAAGCTCCGAAACGCGCATTTGTCTGTAACGAATGTGGTGCAGATTATCCTCGCTGGCAAGGGCAATGCAGCGCCTGTCATGCCTGGAACACCATCACTGAGGTGCGGATTGCCGCGTCTCCAACCGTTGCGCGTAACGAGCGTTTGTCGGGTTATGCTGGCAGTGCGGGCGTAAGCAAAGTCCAAAAACTTTCAGATATTAGCCTCGAGGAACTGCCGCGTTTTTCCACCGGTTTTAAAGAGTTTGACCGTGTGTTAGGCGGCGGTGTGGTGCCTGGCAGCGCCATTCTGATTGGTGGTAATCCGGGCGCGGGTAAATCCACGCTGCTGCTGCAAACGTTATGCAAGCTCAGCGAACAGATGAAAACGCTGTATGTCACGGGTGAAGAATCGCTGCAACAAGTCGCCATGCGCGCCCACCGCCTGGGTTTGCCGACTAACAACCTGAATATGCTTTCGGAAACCGGCATCGAGCAAATCTGCATGATTGCCGAAGAAGAAGCGCCGAAGCTGATGGTTATCGACTCCATCCAGGTAATGCATATGGCCGACGTGCAATCGTCGCCGGGCAGTGTGGCGCAGGTGCGTGAGTCCGCCGCTTACCTGACGCGCTTTGCCAAAACGCGCGGTGTGGCAATTATCATGGTCGGTCACGTGACTAAAGACGGTTCACTTGCCGGGCCAAAAGTCCTCGAACACTGTATCGACTGCTCGGTAATGCTGGATGGCGATGCCGATTCCCGTTTCCGCACGTTGCGTAGCCATAAAAACCGCTTCGGTGCGGTGAATGAATTGGGCGTGTTCGCCATGACGGAACAAGGACTGCGTGAAGTGAGCAACCCTTCTGCCATCTTCCTGAGCCGTGGTGATGAAGTGACTCCCGGCAGCTCGGTGATGGTGGTGTGGGAAGGCACGCGGCCATTGCTGGTAGAAATCCAGGCGCTGGTGGATCAATCCATGATGTCCAACCCACGTCGTGTGGCTGTGGGTCTTGAGCAAAACCGCCTGGCAATTTTACTTGCCGTTTTACACCGCCATGGCGGTTTGCAAATGGCTGATCAGGATGTGTTTGTAAATGTGGTGGGTGGCGTGAAAGTCACGGAAACCAGTGCTGACCTGGCGTTACTGCTGGCGATGGTTTCCAGTCTGCGAAATCGCGCTTTACCGCAAGATTTAGTGGTGTTTGGTGAGGTCGGGCTGGCAGGTGAAATTCGCCCGGTGCCAAGCGGCCAGGAACGAATTTCCGAAGCGGCAAAACACGGCTTTAAACGTGCCATTGTGCCGCAGGCGAATGTGCCGAAAAAACTACCGGAAGGGATGCAGGTCTTCGGCGTGAAAAAACTTGCTGATGCGCTGTCGGTGTTTGACGACTTATAATGACCTATTTCGCAGGAGGCACAGCATGTCGTCTTTTGAGTATCTGAAGACCGCTATTCGTCAGCAGAGCGTTACGCTGCAACAAGTTGCGGAATCCTGCGGCATGACTAAGGGCTACCTTAGTCAGCTATTGAACGCCAAAATCAAAAGTCCAAGCGCGCAGAAGCTGGAGGCGTTACACCGTTTTCTGGGTCTTGAATTTCCCCGCCGTGAGAAAAAAGTCGGCGTGGTGTTTGGTAAGTTTTACCCACTGCATACCGGCCATATCTATTTGATTCAACGCGCGGCAAGCCAGGTTGATGAACTGCACATCATTATGGGTTATGACGAAACTCGCGACCGTTTGTTGTTTGAAGACAGCGCCATGTCTCAACAACCCACCACGGGCGACCGTCTGCGCTGGCTGCTACAGACTTTCAAATATCAGAAAAACATCCGCATTCATTCGTTTAACGAAGAGGGGATGGAGCCGTATCCGCACGGCTGGGATGTCTGGAGCCGCGGTATCAAAACTTTTATGGAAAGCAAAGGTATCAATCCCGATTGCATCTACACCTCAGAAGAGGGCGATGCGCCACGGTTTATCGAACAGCTCGGCATTGAAACGGTGCTGATAGACCCGAAGCGCACGTTCATGAATATCAGCGGTGGGCAGATTCGCGAAAACCCGTTCCGCTACTGGGAATATATCCCAACGGAAGTGAAACCGTTCTTTGTGCGCACCGTGGCGATTCTGGGCGGTGAGTCGAGCGGTAAGTCGTGGATGGTGAATAAGCTCGCCAATATTTTCAATACCACCAGTGCCTGGGAATACGGGCGTGATTACGTCTTTTCTCATCTGGGTGGGGATGAGATGGCGCTGCAATATTCTGATTATGACAAGATTGCTATCGGTCACGCGCAGTACGTTGATTTTGCAGTGAAGTATGCGAATAAAGTGGCGTTTATTGATACCGATTTTGTGACTACGCAGGCATTTTGTAAAAAGTACGAAGGCCGCGAACACCCGTTTGTGCAGGCGCTGATTGATGAGTACCGCTTTGATCTGGTGATTTTGCTGGAAAACAACACGCCGTGGGTAGCCGATGGCTTGCGTAGCCTTGGCAGTGATACGGATCGGAAGTCTTTCCAGAATTTGTTGGTATCGATGCTTGATGAAAACAACATCAGCTATGTGCACGTGGAAGAGTCGGACTACGATTCGCGTTTCTTGCGCTGTGTGGATTTGGTTAAGAATATGATTGGCGAGCGGGGATAAGCGGGCTTGTCAAAAGAAGGGGCGCATTAAGCGCCCCTTTTTATTACTTCGTTACGCGCTTGTACTTAATACGCTTAGGTTCCAGCGCATCCGCACCCAGGGTGCGTTTCTTGTACTCTTCGTACTCAGTAAAGTTACCTTCAAAGAACTCCACTTTGCCTTCATCCTGGTAATCCAGAATGTGCGTGGCGATACGGTCAAGGAACCAACGGTCGTGCGAGATAACCATTGCACAGCCTGGGAATTCCAACAGGGCGTTTTCTAACGCGCGTAGGGTTTCGATATCCAGGTCGTTTGTTGGTTCATCGAGCAGCAATACGTTACCGCCAACTTGCAGCAGTTTCGCCAGATGCAGACGACCACGCTCACCACCAGATAGTTCACCAACACGTTTACCCTGGTCAACGCCTTTAAAGTTAAAGCGACCAACGTATGCACGGCTTGGCATCTCGGTATTACCGACACGCATAATGTCCTGGCCGCCGGAAACTTCTTCCCACACGGTTTTGCTGTTGTCCATCGCGTCACGGAACTGATCGACAGACGCCAGTTTCACGGTTTCGCCCAGCTCAATGGTGCCGCTGTCAGGCTGTTCCTGACCAGACATCATACGGAACAGGGTAGATTTACCCGCGCCGTTCGGACCGATGATCCCGACAATTGCACCTTTCGGTACAGAGAATGTCAGGTCTTCAATCAGCAGACGGTCGCCGTAGGATTTACGCAGATTGGTAACCTCAACGACTTTATCGCCCAGACGTGCACCTGGTGGAATAAACAGTTCGTTGGTTTCGTTACGTTTCTGGTATTCGGTGTTGTTCAGTTCTTCAAAGCGAGCCAGACGGGCCTTGCCTTTAGACTGGCGGCCTTTAGCGCCCTGACGAACCCACTCCAGTTCCTTCTCAATGGATTTACGGCGAGCCGCTTCCGTTGAGGCTTCCTGAGCCAGACGAGCATCTTTCTGCTCAAGCCAGGAAGAATAGTTACCTTCCCACGGGATACCTTCACCGCGGTCAAGTTCCAGAATCCAGCCTGCAACGTTGTCGAGGAAGTAACGGTCGTGGGTAATTGCCACAACGGTGCCTTCGAAGTCGTGCAGGAAGCGCTCGAGCCATGCCACGGATTCAGCATCCAGGTGGTTTGTTGGTTCGTCGAGCAGCAGCATGTCTGGTTTTTCGAGCAACAGGCGGCAAAGTGCCACGCGGCGACGCTCACCACCGGACAGGTTAGCGATTTTCGCATCCCAGTCTGGCAGACGCAGTGCATCAGCAGCACGCTCGAGTTGCACGTTCAGGTTGTGACCGTCGTGTGCCTGAATGATTTCTTCAAACTTGCCCTGTTGGGCAGCCAGTTTGTCGAAGTCAGCGTCCGGCTCTGCATATTTGGCATACACTTCGTCGAGGCCTTTCAGGGCATTAACCACTTCAGCCACGGCTTCTTCAACCGATTCACGGACGGTATGTTCAAGGTTGAGTTGCGGTTCTTGCGGCAGATAGCCGATTTTCAGTCCAGGTTGTGGACGAGCTTCGCCTTCGATGTCGGTATCAATGCCGGCCATAATGCGCAGCAGCGTGGATTTACCGGAACCATTCAGACCCAGTACGCCAATCTTGGCGCCAGGGAAGAAACTGAGCGAGATATTTTTCAGAATATGACGTTTCGGCGGAACAACTTTGCCGACACGATGCATGGTATAAACGAATTGAGCCACAGTGCGACTTCGCCTCTTTTTCGTGATGTAAGATGGTACATATCAGTGGCGAAGTGTAGCCGTTTTCAGCTGGTAATCCCAGCAGGGGAAGCGGGATGTGTTACCCGGAACAGCCTTAACGCTTTTAAAGACAAAATAACACCCTCTGGCGTGGCGAAACTGCAATACCAGGGTTAGCATGAAGTAATTAATGGCGGCATGATGCTGCCCGTGAACATGTGAGGAGAACTTGTGGGGAAAGCCAAACAAGTCGTAGGGCAATTGCTGGTGGCGATGGTAACTCTTGCGGCAATAACTCATGCAGTTCGTGCGGATTCTCTGGACGAGCAGCGCAGCCGCTACGCGCAAATCAAACAAGCATGGGATAGCAAGCAAATGGATGTGGTGGCGCGAATAATGCCCACTTTGCAAGATTATCCGCTGTATCCCTATCTCGAATATCGCCAGATTACTGACGACTTAATGAATGAGCCAACGCTCGTCGTCAGCCAATTTATTGCAGCCAACCCAACACTTCCGCCAGCGCGGGTGCTGAAATCACGTTTTGTGAATGAACTGGCGCGCCGTGAAGACTGGCGTGGCTTGCTGGCATTCAGCCCTGATCAACCGGGCACAACAGAAGCCAAATGTAATTATTACTACGCGAAATTTAACACCGGGCAGGCAGATGCTGCATGGGCGGGTGCTAAAGATTTGTGGTTGACAGGTAAAAACCAGCCGTCGAGCTGTGACCGTTTATTCTCGGCGTGGCGTTCGTCCGGCAGCCTGGATCCGCTGGCGTATCTGGAACGTATCCGCCTGGCGATGAAAGAAGGTAATACTTCGTTGGTTAACAATCTGGCGAGCCAAATGCCAGCCGACTACCAGACCATATCCAGCGCGCTCATTAGCCTGCAAAACGATCCTAATACGGTACTAACGTTTGCCCGTTCAGTTGGTGCCACTGACTTCACTCGTCAGGCTGTCGCCATTGCATTCACGCGTGTAGCACGCGATGACGTAGAAAATGCGCGCATGATGATTCCATCGCTTGTTCAGGCGCAGCAACTTAACGACTCTCAGGCTCAGGAGCTAAGAGACACCGTGGCCTGGCGTTTGATGGGCAACGATATCACTGCCGAACAGGCTGCCTGGCGTGATGATGCGATTATGCGTTCGGAGTCCACAAGTTTAGTTGAACGACGCGTGCGAATGGCGCTGGGTACGGGCGATCGAAATGGTCTGAATACCTGGCTTGCGCGTTTGCCGATGGAAGCCAAAGAGAAAGATGAATGGCGCTACTGGCAAGCGGATCTGCTGATGGAGCGTGGCCGTGAAACGGAAGCCAAAGAAATTCTCCATTCACTGATGCAGCAACGGGGTTTCTACCCGATGGTGGCAGCGCAGCGTTTAGGGGAAGAATATCCGTTACGCGTTGATAAAGCGGTTGCGGTAAACCCAGCGTTGGTTCAGGGGCCCGAAATGGCGCGTGTACGCGAACTGATGTACTGGAATCTGGATAATACCGCCCGCAGCGAATGGGCGAATTTGATCACCAGCCGCAGTAAACCCGAGCAGGAAGGGTTAGCGCGTTACGCGTTTGAGCAAAACTGGTGGGATCTGAGTGTGCAGGCAACGATCGCCGGAAAACTTTGGGATCATCTCGAAGAGCGCTTCCCGCTGGCGTACAAAGATATTTTCTCTCGTTACGTGAGCGGAAAAGATATCTCGCAAAGCTACGCAATGGCGATTGCGCGGCAGGAAAGTGCCTGGAACCCTAAAGTAAGATCGCCTGTTGGCGCGAGTGGTTTAATGCAAATTATGCCGGGTACTGCGACGCACACCGTGAAGATGTTTAATATTCCAGGTTACACCAGCACTAATCAGCTACTGGACCCGGATACCAACATCAACATCGGCACCAGCTATTTGCAGTATGTTTCTCAGCAATTTGAGAATAACCGGATTTTCTCATCAGCGGCGTATAACGCTGGTCCGGGACGTGTCAGAACCTGGCTGGGTAACAGCGCCGGGCGCATCGACGCAGTGGCCTTCGTTGAAAGTATTCCTTTCTCTGAAACGCGCGGATATGTGAAAAACGTGCTGGCTTACGATGCCTACTACAGCTATTTCATGGGCAAATCTAAACCGCTGCTGACCGATGGAGAGTGGCAACGCCGTTATTGATTTTGTGGGGGTTGTGATATTGTATTGTACTAGTTGAATAGTATGGTGGCATAACATGACTCAGCACTCTCAATATTCGGCAGAGCACGCCGAGCAAAGTAATCAAGAGTGGCTCCGCTTTGTGGAGCTGCTACAGCAATCGTTCGATAAGCAGCTGCACATGCCGCTGCTTATGCTGTTGCTGACGCCAGACGAACGCACAGCCCTGGGGACGCGCGTCAGAATCATTGAAGAGTTACTGCGTGGTGAGATGAGCCAGCGTGAGCTTAAAAACGAGCTTGGCGCGGGGATTGCGACAATCACTCGTGGCTCCAATAGCCTGAAATCTGCCCCGCCTGCGTTGCGTGCCTGGCTGGAGCAGGAATTATTAGCCAGTAAAAACTAGTGATACATCGAGTTGTGGAACGGGCTTAATGCCAGAATCACGGCCTGGTGATAAACGCTACTGCGTGTCAGTTTCCCGGCGGTAAAGACACCAATCGCCCCTTCTTTATTACCAATCTTATCAATCCCGGTATAGGCCGACATCACTGGCCCTAACGCTTCGCCTGCCCGGACTTTCTCAAGAATGATGGCAGGCAGCGGAAGGGTTGCCGAACGGGCTTCACCGCGCTGCTTGTGGTTTTCAATAACGACCCAGCTAAACGTACTGTCGTCGTCAATTCCTGCTTCAACCGCCACCCAAAAATCTGCTTCAGGGCGAACCTGGCGAGCATTCATAATTCGGCATCGTGCGCCAGTTCGCGTTTCATGGTTTCCGAATGGCTGTTCGGGCACGCCACTATCGACGGCGACGGGTTCAATATGGCAGCATCCCTCACCATAGATATCGTCGAATGCCTGGAGAATTGCCTGAATTTTGGCAGGATTGGTTGTTGCGCAGACGACATGGTACATAATCATTGAAACTCTCAAGAAATTGTTGCCGCAGTATAACGGAAAAAACGCATGTTACAGGTATACCTTGTTCGCCACGGCGAAACGCAGTGGAATGCGCAGCGCCGCATTCAGGGCCAGTCAGACAGTGCGCTGACTGAAAAAGGAGAACGTCAGGCCGAGCAGGTGGCTGAGCGTGTCAAAACGTTGGGCATTACGCATGTGATTGCCAGTGATTTGGGGCGTACCCGCCGCACCGCTGAGATCATTGCGATGGCGTGTGGTGTGGATGTCACGCTGGATGCCCGTTTACGCGAGCTGGATATGGGCGTTCTGGAACGCCGCAATCTGGACACGCTAAATGAAGAAGAAGAGGGCTGGCGTCGTCAACTCGTCAATGGCACGGCTGATGGTCGAATTCCCGACGGTGAAAGCATGTTGGAGATGAGCGAACGTATGCACGCGGCTTTAAATGCTTGCCTGGATTTACCTGCGGGGAGTCGTCCGTTGCTGGTGAGTCATGGTATGGCGCTGGGTTGCCTGGTGAGTACGATTCTGGGTTTGCCCGCCTGGGCTGAACGTCGCTTACGTTTAAGAAACTGTTCGATTTCTCGGGTGGATCACCAACAAAGTCCGTGGCTGGCTTCTGGCTGGGTGGTTGAAACGGCAGGGGACATCTCGCATTTAGACGCCCCTGCGTTGGATGAGTTACAGCGTTAACGACGTACAGGAATCAGATATTCACATCTGATTTGCATTGGTCGGTCCTGAACACGCGCTTCTTCTTGCGGGAAGAAGCGTTCGATATCCTGACCTTTGCGACGCGTCAGGTTCAGCGATGGCATACAGGTACCGTATATCGTCAGGATAAATTCCTGCAAACCGGTGCCTGGGCCTTCGTAGTCGAACTGCACGTAGTCGCCGCCTTCCAGCCTGACTGGATGGGAATCGGGCAAGAACCCGTTCGCCAGTTCTGGCGCGAGTGCCGTGGTATAAAACACTTCCTGCTCGTCATCACGCTCAATGCTTGGGCGCGGCTCATGCAAACCGTAAAGTACACGTGGCAAAGTTGGAGAGTTCCCCAGGAACTGCGTCCAGAACTGAATGCGCATTTCGTTACGGAAATCAGATATTTGTTCAAGCGTGCAGCTATAACTTTGCGTGACGCCAACCAGGTGAGTTTCTGGTAGCGTGACAAACTGCGCTTGCGGCAGTGCATACTCATCTAAACGCAACGGCGGACGCATGCCGAAAGCGCTCCAGTCAGGAGAACGACGGTACAATGCAGGCGTTTGAGTAAATTGTTTTTTGAAGGCGCGAGTAAACGTCTGTTGCGAGTCAAAACGATATTGTAAGGCAATATCCAGAATTGGACGCGCGGTCAATCGCAATGCTACGGCGGATTTAGATAAACGACGCGCACGAATGTATGCACCAATGGCATGACCCGTGACATCTTTGAACATCCGTTGTAGATGCCACTTGGAATAGCCTGCTTTTGCCGCCACATTATCCAGTGACAGAGGCTGATCCAGATGGCCTTCTAGCCAGGTTAATAGATCGCGAATGATCCCTGCCTGATCCATATAATATCCTCATCCTGACACGGTGAGTGCCGTTAATGTGGGCGATGATAGCACTTTTTGTTGTTATGACATTCAGAGTTTTTTTTAACAAGTCGTGCCAAAATTAGCTACTCATTCTGATAATTTTATTAATAACGTGATATTTAACGACTTTCTGGTCGAAAAAGTTAATAGTCCCTACATGCAATCTTAACCAATGGTAACAATATGAAATATAAAGTTTTAGTTGTACTGGGTTCATTAATGTTGATTTCATTGGGTGTTCGGGCAGAGCAAATTGGCTCGGTTGACACGGTTTTCAAAATATTTGGCCCTGACCATAAAATCGTCGTTGAGGCGTTTGACGACCCTGATGTTAAAAACGTGACCTGTTATATCAGTCGCGCAAAAACAGGTGGCATTAAAGGTGGTTTAGGTCTTGCCGAAGATACATCAGATGCGGCAATTTCCTGCCAGCAAGTGGGACCGGTAGAACTGAGCGAGAAAATTAAAGCGGGTAAAACTCAGGGAGATGTGGTGTTCCAGAAACGGACATCGCTGGTCTTTAAAAAGCTGCAAGTGGTTCGTTTTTACGATGCAAAACGTAACACGCTGGCATACCTGGCTTATTCTGACAAAGTCGTCGACGGCTCGCCAAAAAACGCGCTAAGTGCCGTGCCAATTATGCCGTGGAAGTAACCAGGAGCGAATGATGAGTCAGGCCACAATCTGGTTAGTTGAGGATGAAGCCAGTATCGCCGATACGCTTATCTACACGTTGCAACAAGAAGGCTTTGTGGTGCGCGGGTTTGATCGCGGTTTGCCAGTGCTGGATGCGGCGCGTGTTGCGCGTCCGGACCTGGCGATTCTGGACGTTGGCCTGCCAGACATTAATGGTTTTGAGTTATGTCGTCGCTTGTTGGCTGATTATCCAGAATTACCGTTACTGTTTCTGACGGCGCGAAGCGAAGAGGTCGACCGGTTGATTGGCCTCGAAATTGGCGCGGATGACTATATCGCCAAACCATTCTCCCCGCGGGAAGTGTGTGCGAGGGTGCGAACCGTTTTGCGCCGTTTACACAAGCAGCGGCAAAATACCGGGGCAAGCGTTCAGCGTATTGGATTGTTTGAACTTAACGAATTGGCTGCGCTGATCACCTGGTGCCAGCAACCTTTGCATCTCACTCGCTATGAATATTTGATGCTGAAGATTTTTTTGCAGTGGCCAGGGCGTGTATTTTCGCGCCAGCAACTCATGGAATTAGTCTGGAGCACGGCGGAAGAAAGTTTTGATCGCACCGTGGATACTCACATCAAAACCCTGCGAGCCAAACTCCGGGCTATTAATCCTGATCTTTCCCCCATTAACACGCACCGTGGCCTGGGTTACAGCCTGGGAGTGAACTAATGCGCATCGGTATGCGCTTGTTGCTGGGCTATTTTCTGATTGTGGCAATTGCGGCCTGGTTTGTGCTGTCGATTTTTTTACAAGAAGTGAAACCCGGTGTTCGACGAGCAACCGAGGGAACATTGATTGATACCGCAACGTTACTTGCCGAGTTTGCGCGTGCCGACATGCTGGCTGGAAATGCGCAAAACGGGCAACTCGCGCAAGCATTTTCCCGCCTTAATCAACATAACTTTCAGGCCAATATCGGCGGTATTACCAAATCCCGAAATGAATATCGTGTCTACCTGACGGATGCGAAAGGCATTGTTTTGTTCGATTCCAGCGGCAAAGCAACGGGCCAGGATTACTCGCGCTGGAATGATGTGTGGCTGACCCTGCAAGGGAAATATGGCGCGCGCAGTACGCCAGTCAATGCCAATAAACCTGAAAGCACCGTAATGTACGTGGCCGCTCCCGTGCGCGACGGGGTCAATATTGTCGGTGTGCTCAGTGTTGGGAAACCTAATAGCGCTCTGGAACCCGTGATTCATCGTAGCGAGCGCCGAATTCTGTGGGCGGGCGTTGCGTTACTGGGTATCGCGCTGATGATTGGCTTCGGGGTGGTGTTATGGATTAATCGCTCAATTGGTCAGCTTGTGCGTTACGCCGATTCAGTCACCGAAGAACATCCTCTCCCGCTACCCAAACCCGGCAGCAGCGAATTGCGCAAACTGGCGTTAGCGCTCGAAAGCATGCGCCTGAAACTCGAAGGGAAAAGTTATATCGAACAGTATGTTCATGCGTTAACGCATGAGCTGAAAAGCCCTCTGGCGGCAATTCGGGGGGCGGCTGAAATTTTGCGTGAAGGCCCGCCACCGGAGGTGATTGAGAAATTTTCGGGGAACATTCTTCAGCAAAATCTGCGTATGCAGCAACTGGTGGATAATTTATTACGCCAGGCAAAACTCGAAAGCCGGGCGGAAATCATACCGCAGCCGATTCATCTGGCCGCACTGTTTTCTGCCTTGTGCGACAGCCGTGAAGTGATCGCTCATAGCAAAAAGATTTCGTTAAGCATCAATGAGAGCGCACTGAAAGACACCATCGTCGAAGGCGACTTCGCGCTGCTAGAACAGGCTATCGGGAATTTGCTGGATAACGCGCTCGATTTCACCCGGCCAGGCGGTGAGATTACGCTGAGTATCGAAAATGCCGATGACGGCATTGCTATCCTGGTAACGGATACCGGAAGCGGTATTCCGGACTATGCTCGCGATCGTGTTTTTGAGCGTTTCTATTCATTACCCCGCAGCAACGGGCAAAAGAGCAGCGGCTTAGGGCTGGCTTTTGTGCGCGAAGTCGCGCGTCTGCATCGCGGCACCATTACGCTTGAGAACCGCCCGGAGGGTGGGGCGCAAGCCAGGCTGAGCCTCCCCGGAAAATAATTTCGCCACTTCACCGTCTCTTCACATAACTTCATTTAGCCCCCACATACGCTCGCTATCCTCGCCACATCAAAATATGGAGGGGAATATGTTGAAATCTGCGTTGTTCTGGAAAGTGATGACTTTACTCGGTTGCATGCTGCTGTTGCTCATTCCGCTGAGTATGCTGAGTTCGTTAATTGATGAGCGTAGTAGTTATCGGGATGATGTTGAGCAGTCGCTGCGCCAGAGTACCAGTGGCCCGCAAACCATTACCGGCCCGCTCATTGCCATTCCCATAACCGAGCTGACAACCGTTATGGAAGACAATAAAGAGGTTAAAAAAGAGCGCCGCTTCATTCGCTACTATCTGCCGGAAAACTTGAGTATTGTGGGAAAACAGACCGTTGAGCCACGACATATCGGCATTTACGAGGGGCAAATTTGGCGCACAGCTATCACGCTTGATGCCACGTTTAACCGCCAGCAGCTCAATAATGATTTCAGCGGTAACACTCAAATTGGCACACCGTATGTCGTGTTGGCAGTAGGCGACTCTCGCGGTATCGGTAAAGTTGGCGAGTTGGATATCAACGGCAAATCTTATCCGATTGAACCTGGGAGTCACTTACCCGGCGTCGAACAGGGGCTGCACGCCATTCTCCCTGCCGAGCACCTCCAGGATGAGAAACTCACGCTTCGCTTTAGTCTGGACTTGATGGGCACCAAACAGCTTGCCGTGGTGCCGCTTGGGCGCAATAGCCAGTTCACTTTAACCAGCAACTGGCCGCATCCGAGCTTTATTGGCGATTTCCTGCCGCAACAGCGCACGGTAACGGAAAGCGGATTTACCGCTAATTGGCAGAGCACCTGGTTTGCCAACAACCTGAACACCAGCTTCTATGATGGACAAATTGTGGATGTCGATCGCCTGCCAGCCTTTAGCGTGACGGTGGCAAATCCTGTCGATCAATATCAACTCACCGATCGCGCTGTTAAATATGCCATCTTACTGATTGGTTTGACGTTTATGAGTTTCTTCCTGCTGGAGACGCTGACGGGTTTGCGCGTTCACCCGATGCAGTATTTGTTGGTTGGGCTATCGCTGGTGATGTTTTATCTCGTTCTGTTGGCGGTCTCAGAACATATCGGGTTTAACGGCGCCTGGCTGCTGGCGAGTCTGATTTGTGCGGGGATTAATGGGTTCTATTTGAAGGCCATTTTGAACAGCTGGAAAACCAGTTTGATGTTTACGACCGGCTTGCTGACGCTTGATGCTGTGCTCTGGCAGTTGCTTCAGTCTGAGGACAGTGCTTTGTTACTTGGTACGGGAGTCCTTTTTGTGGTGCTTTCGGCCATTATGATGCTAACCCGTCATACAGATTGGTACGGTATGAGTAAAAAAGTGCAGATACCGGAAACTGGCGACGCTCAGAAAGATCCTGACCGCTTCCGCCTGTGGAAATAGAGGTTTTCTAAAAGCAAAAGAAAAGGGCGGATTTAATCCGCCCTTTCGTGTTCAAGTTGATTACAGGTTTATTCCTGTAAATCGCCGCAGAAGCGATAACCTTCGCCATGGATGGTGGCGATGATTTCAGGTGTATCTGGAGTCGATTCGAAATGCTTACGAATACGACGAATTGTGACGTCAACGGTACGGTCGTGCGGCTTAAGCTCACGGCCTGTCATTTTCTTCAGCAATTCAGCGCGAGACTGAATTTTCCCAGGGTTTTCGCAGAAGTGCAGCATCGCGCGGAATTCGCTACGCGGCAATTTGTACTGCTCGCCATTTGGGCTGACCAGTGAACGGCTGTTGATGTCCAGTTCCCAACCATTGAACTTGTAGCTTTCAACGGAACGACGTTCTTCGCTGATTGCACCCAGGTTCATAGTACGAGACAACAAGTTACGCGCACGAATGGTTAATTCACGTGGGTTGAATGGCTTAGTGATGTAATCATCTGCGCCGATTTCAAGACCAAGGATTTTATCCACTTCGTTATCGCGGCCGGTCAGGAACATCAATGCCACATTGGCTTGCTCACGCAATTCACGCGCCAGGAGCAGGCCATTTTTACCTGGCAGATTGATATCCATAATGACCAGGTTGATGTCATTATCAGAAAGGATCTGATGCATTTCAGCGCCATCGGTCGCTTCAAAAACATCATAGCCTTCAGCTTCAAAAATGCTCTTTAACGTGTTGCGTGTTACTAATTCGTCTTCGACGATAAGAATATGCGGGGTCTGCATGTTTGCTACCTAAAATTGCCAACTAAATCAAAACAGGAAGTACAAAAGTCCCTGACCTGCCTATTACATGCCATAAATTAACATGCTGGGCGTAACATGACTAAAGTACGTAATTGCGTTCTTGATGCACTTTCCATCAACGTCAACAACATCATTAGCTTGGTCGTGGGCACTTTTCCCTCTGGACCCGACGGTGTCAAAAACGGTTGTTATCCTATACCATTTTAACAGCAACATAACAGGCAGGACCGCTTTAGACATCTGATAAAACTACGCTTCGTTGACATATATCAAATTCAATTGTAGCACGTTAACAGTTTGATGAAATCATCGTAGCGTTTTGCCACCTTTCGTCACAATATTTTAATAATATAGATAGTTACGCGAATTGATTAGTTAAGAATGTAAATCAGATTGTCGATGGCGTTTTTATGGTCTTTTTGTTATATAAAACAAATTGATAGTATTGTTTGTGATCTGTATTGGTGCTGGTCAAACCACCGAAAAGCATTTGTGGTGCTTATGATTCGCATTCATGCATTTTATATATCAATGTTACTTTAATGTAAATTTTTGATGCGTATTATCATTTGTATTTTGTGAATGTCCGAAAACAGACACTTTTTTAAGAGAGCTTTGATGCGTTTTTTAATTATTTTGGTTGCTCCCGCCAGAGCTGAAAATGTCGGTGCCGCAGCCCGCGCAATGAAGACCATGGGATTTGCTGAACTACGCGTTGTTGATAGCGAAGCGGACCGTCAGCCTGAAGCGCGATGGGTGGCACATGGTTCCGGCGACGTGCTGGATAACGCGCAGCATTTCGATACACTCGCGCAAGCGCTGCATGATGTGGATTTCACGATTGCCACCACTGCTCGTAGCCGTGCGAAATTCCATTACTACGCCACGCCGCAGCAACTCGTGCCCTTGCTTGAAGAAAAGCGGGAATGGGTCGGCACGGCGGCGTTGGTTTTTGGGCGTGAAGATTCGGGGCTGACCAACGAAGAGCTGGAGCTGGCTGATGTCTTAACCGGCGTGCCGATGGTGGCAGATTATCCGTCTCTCAATCTTGGGCAGGCTGTCATGGTGTATTGCTACCAACTCTCCGCGCTGATGCAACAGCCCGCTCCTGAGCATGGTGTCGTTGACGCAAAACAGTTAGTGGCTTTGCGTGCGCGTATCGCCTCTTTACTTGAGCGTGTTGATGCCAGCGAAGACCAAAAAATGGTCGACTGGTTGCAGCAGCGGTTGGGGCTTTTAGCGCAGCGTGATACGGCGATGTTGCACCGTTTGCTCCATGATATTGAAAAAAAGTTACCAGAGAAAAATGCTGGCAACTGAATGCATAGTAGTGAGGATGGGGTGTGCTCCCCCCTCTTTTTTAGCGTAATGAGCGCATTTTGTGATGAATTATCAGCGTTCAATAGTCATGTCACAGATAGTGGTAAAATTAAAAATAAATTGACTTAGCCTGTCGGATACTTTAGTCAATATAGGTAAATCATATTACGAGCACACAACATCCATGATTCGCAGCAGCCTGATGACCACAATTATTACAACCACCATTACCACAGGTAACGGTGCGGGCTGACGCATACCAGGAAAAACGAAAAAAGCCCGCACCTAAATAGTGCGGGCTTTTTTTTGGACTAAAAACTCAAGGGTAATAACAAATGCGAGTGTTGAAATTCGGTGGTACTTCAGTGGCAAATGCGGAGCGTTTTCTCCGTGTTGCCGATATCCTGGAAAGCAATGCCAAACAGGGGCAGGTGGCAACAGTGCTTTCTGCCCCGGCGAAAATTACCAATCACCTCGTTGCCATGATTGAAAAAACCATTGGCGGCCAGGATGCCCTACCGAATATCAGTGACGCAGAACGCATCTTCAGCGAACTTCTTAATGGCCTGGCAGAAGCACAACCCGGTTTTCCTCATGCGCAGCTGAAATCGTTTGTTGACCAGGAGTTTGCTCAGTTAAAGCATGTCCTGCACGGCATCAGCCTGTTGGGGCAATGTCCAGACAGCATCAACGCCGCAATGATCTGCCGTGGAGAAAAACTCTCTATCGCGATCATGGCTGAATTGCTCAAAGCGCGCGGCCACAACGTGACGGTTATCAATCCGGTTGAGAAACTTCTCGCCGTCGGGCATTACCTTGAGTCCACTGTTGATATCGCAGAGTCCACTCGGCGCATCGCCGCCAGCCGCATCCCGGCTGACCATATGATCCTGATGGCGGGCTTTACTGCCGGGAACGACAAAGGTGAGCTGGTGGTGTTAGGGCGTAATGGTTCTGACTATTCCGCCGCCGTGCTGGCCGCCTGTTTACGTGCTGATTGCTGTGAAATCTGGACTGATGTTGACGGAGTTTACACTTGCGACCCGCGCCAGGTTCCAGATGCCAGGTTATTGAAATCTATGTCGTATCAGGAGGCGATGGAGCTTTCTTACTTCGGCGCTAAAGTTCTGCATCCACGCACCATTTCTCCTATCGCTCAGTTCCAAATCCCTTGTCTGATTAAAAACACCGGAAACCCGCAAGCGCCTGGCACGTTAATTGGCGCGGAAAGCGACGAAGACTCTCTGCCGGTCAAAGGCATCACCAATCTGAACAACATGGCAATGTTTAACGTCTCAGGCCCTGGCATGAAAGGCATGGTCGGTATGGCGGCTCGTGTTTTTGCGGCGATGAGCGGCGCCGGGATTTCGGTGGTGCTGATTACTCAGTCATCTTCTGAATACAGCATCAGCTATTGCGTGCCGCAGGCAGATTGCGCCCGTGCGCGTCGTGCGATGGAAGATGAGTTTTATCTTGAGTTGAAAGAAGGTCTGCTTGAACCGTTGGCGATCATGGAGCATCTGGCGATTATCTCTGTCGTTGGTGACGGCATGCGCACGCTGCGTGGCATTTCTGCCAAGTTCTTCGCCGCTCTTGCCCGCGCCAACATCAATATCGTGGCCATTGCACAAGGTTCTTCCGAGCGCTCGATTTCTGTGGTGGTCAGCAATGACGATGCGACAACTGGCGTGCGTGTGACCCATCAGATGCTGTTCAATACCGATCAGGTTATCGAAGTGTTCCTGATTGGCGTGGGCGGCGTTGGTGCGGCATTGGTCGAGCAAGTGAAACGCCAGCAGGCGTGGCTCAAGCAAAAACACATTGATTTGCGTGTGTGTGGCATTGCGAACTCGAAAGCGCTGCTGACCAATATCCACGGCCTGAATCTGAACAACTGGCAGGAAGAGCTGGCGCAGGCAAAAGAGCCGTTCAACCTTGGCCGCCTGATTCGCCTGGTGAAAGAGTACCATTTGCTGAACCCGGTCATTGTTGACTGTACGTCCAGCCAGGCGGTGGCCGATCAATACGCCGATTTCCTGGGGGAAGGTTTCCACGTCGTGACGCCGAACAAAAAGGCGAACACTTCCACCATGAATTACTACCATCAGATGCGTAACGCTGCGGCGAAATCACGCCGTAAATTCCTTTACGACACCAATGTGGGCGCGGGCCTGCCGGTTATCGAAAACCTGCAAAACCTGCTTAACGCGGGTGATGAATTACAACGTTTCTCCGGCATTCTTTCTGGTTCACTGTCGTTTATCTTTGGCAAACTCGACGAAGGTATGAGCTTGTCAGAAGCCACCAAAGTGGCGCGAGAAATGGGTTACACCGAACCCGATCCGCGTGACGATCTTTCCGGCATGGACGTCGCGCGTAAGCTGTTAATTCTGGCGCGTGAAACCGGCAGCAACCTTGAGCTTTCCGATATTGTTATCGAGCCTGTATTGCCTGAGTCATTTGATTCTACAGGTGATGTCGAATCGTTTATGGCGCGTATCCCGCAACTGGATGACGAGTTTTCTGCGCGTGTGGCACAAGCCCGCGACGAAGGAAAAGTGTTGCGTTATGTTGGCGTGATTGAAGCGGATGGCAGCTGCAAAGTTAAAATTGATGCGGTTGATGGTAATGACCCGTTGTATAAAGTTAAAAACGGCGAGAACGCCCTGGCGTTTTATAGCCATTACTATCAGCCGTTACCGCTTGTGTTGCGTGGTTACGGAGCAGGGAATGATGTTACTGCTGCCGGTGTTTTCGCCGACTTATTGCGCACTTTGTCATGGAAGTTAGGAGTTTAAGATGGTTAAAGTATATGCCCCGGCTTCCAGTGCCAATATGAGCGTCGGGTTTGATGTACTGGGCGCGGCGGTTTCGCCAATAGACGGTTCGCTGCTCGGCGATTACGTGACGGTCGAAGCGGCAGACACTTTCAGTTTGAATAATATTGGGCGCTTCGCCAGCAAGTTACCTGATGAGCCGCGCGAAAATATCGTTTACCAATGCTGGGAGCGTTTCTGCCAGGAAATCGGCAAAAACATTCCGGTAGCCATGACGCTGGAAAAAAGCATGCCGATTGGTTCTGGTCTGGGATCGAGCGCGTGTTCGGTAGTCGCAGGCTTAATGGCGATGAACGAATACTGCGGTAAACCGCTAAGCGACACCCGCTTGCTGAGCCTGATGGGTGAGCTGGAAGGGCGCATTTCGGGCAGCGTTCACTATGATAACGTTGCGCCGTGCTTCCTTGGCGGTATGCAATTGATGATTGAAGAAAATGGCATCATCAGCCAGTCTGTACCGGGCTTTGATGAATGGCTTTGGGTGCTGGCGTATCCGGGAATTAAAGTCTCGACCGCCGAAGCCCGTGCGATTCTGCCGGCGCAATATCGCCGCCAGGATTGCATCAGCCACGGACGCCATCTGGCAGGCTTTATTCACGCCTGTCACACCCGTCAGCCACATCTTGCGGCAAAACTGATGCGTGATGTGATTGCCGAGCCGTACCGCGCAAAATTGCTGCCGCGCTTTAACGAAGCACGCCAGGCTGCCGCGGATATTGGTGCACTGGCAAGTGGTATTTCGGGCTCCGGCCCCACTCTTTTTGCACTGTGCGATAACACTGACACCGCACATCGCGTGGCTGACTGGCTCAGCCAACACTATTTGCAGAACCAGGAAGGTTTTGTACATATTTGCCGTCTGGACACGGCGGGCGCACGAGTTCTGGGATAACGCATGAAACTGTATAACCTTAAAGATCATAATGAGCAGGTCACTTTTGCCCAGGCAATTGTGCAGGGTTTGGGTAAACAGCAGGGGCTGTTTTTTCCACACGATTTGCCGGAATTTGAACTGACCGAAGTCGACGAAATGTTGAAGATGGACTTTGTCGCCCGCAGCAGCAAAATTCTGTCTGCATTTATCGGTGATGAAATCCCGCAAGAAATTCTCGAAGAACGTGTGCGTGCGGCGTTTGCTTTCCCTGCACCTGTGAAAAGCGTAGAGCCAGATATCGGCTGCCTTGAGCTGTTCCACGGCCCGACGCTGGCATTTAAAGATTTCGGCGGCCGCTTTATGGCGCAGATGCTGACGCATATTAGCGGCGACAAACCGGTCACTATTTTGACCGCGACTTCTGGCGATACGGGTGCTGCGGTAGCGCATGCTTTCTACGGCCTGAAAAACGTGCGCGTCGTTATCCTGTATCCGCGTGGCAAAATTAGCCCGCTACAGGAAAAACTGTTCTGTACCCTTGGCGGTAATATTGAAACTGTCGCTATCGACGGCGATTTCGATGCCTGCCAGGCGCTGGTGAAACAAGCGTTTGATGATGAAGAGTTGAAATTGGCGCTGGGGTTAAACTCCGCCAACTCAATCAACATCAGCCGTTTGCTGGCGCAGATTTGCTATTACTTTGAAGCGGTGGCGCAACTGCCACAAGAAGCTCGCAATCAGCTGGTGGTTTCCGTACCAAGCGGCAACTTTGGTGATTTAACCGCAGGCTTGCTGGCAAAATCACTCGGCTTGCCAATCAAGCGTTTTATCGCGGCGACCAATGCCAACGACACCGTTCCACGTTTCCTGACCAACGGCGAATGGGCACCGAAAACCACGGTTGCGACACTTTCTAACGCCATGGATGTCAGCCAGCCAAACAACTGGCCGCGTGTAGAAGAGTTGTTCCGCCGTAAGATTTGGCGTCTGACCGACCTCGGTTATGCGACCGTCACCGACGAAACCACCAAAGCCACGATGAAAGAACTGAAAGCAGTGGGCTATGTTTCTGAACCGCACGCGGCTATCGCTTATCGCGCGCTGCGTGACCAGCTCCAGCCAGGCGAATACGGCTTGTTCCTTGGCACTGCGCATCCGGCGAAATTCAAAGAAAGCGTGGAGGAGATCCTCGGTGAAACTCTGCCACTGCCAGCAGAGCTTGCCGAACGTGCTGATTTACCGCTGCTTTCCCACAATCTACCCGCGGATTTTGCTGCGCTGCGTGAGTTGATGATGGCCAAAGCGTAATGACCGCATTGCTTTAAAAACCACTCTTCGGAGTGGTTTTTTTATCTCTGAATCATGGAGGAAATGTGCAGGAAACAAGGAGGGAAAATGTAGGAATTCCCATTAAATGCGGGCGCTTAGAGATTAGGATTGCGGAGAATAACAACCCCATGCTGTAAGGCATATGCTCTCTTCAACGACCCATATGGGGCATGAATGCAGTAAGGAGTCACTTATGTTGAAATCAATTATTCTTGCGTTATCGATGCTGGTAATCGCTCCGTTAGCTGCCCAAGCTTCAGAAATTACATTAGTTCCGGCAGTGAAATTACAAATTGGCGATCAGGATAATCACGGAAACTATTGGGATGGCGGTAACTGGCGCGACCATGGTTGGTGGAATGATCACTATGAATGGCGTGATAACAGATGGCATCCGCATGATCATCACAACGATCATCGCGATGACCACAATCATCATGGCAAAGACCATCATGACAACGGTAATCACTACGGCCAAAACAAACATCACTAAACAAAACGCCAGCATTGCGCTGGCGTTTTGGCTTACTGCTCGTGGCGCTTGAACACTAGTTCATGTTCACCGGAGGCGGCTTCATCAAAGAAGTAGCCGTCAGTGTTAAAACCGATCAGTTGTTCAGGTTGGGTGAGGCGGTTTTCAATGATGTAACGGCTCATCAAGCCACGCGCTTTCTTGGCGTAAAAGCTGATAACTTTAAACTTGCCGTTCTTCTCATCGAGGAACACCGGCTTGATGATTTCTGCATTGAGTTTTTTCGGTTTCACCGATTTGTAATACTCATCAGATGCCAGGTTAACCACGATATTGTCACCCTGAGCCTCGAGCGCCTGATTCAACTTCTCGGTGATGGTATCGCCCCAGAAGTGGTACAGATCTTTACCCTTCGGATTCTCAAGCTTGATACCCATTTCTAGCCGATACGGCTGCATCAAATCCAACGGGCGCAACACGCCATATAAGCCGGAAAGCATGCGTAAATGCTGCTGAGCAAAGTCGAAATCCGCATCGCTAAACTCTTCTGCCTGTAATCCGGTGTAGACGTCGCCTTTAAAGGCCAGAATCGCCTGACGCGCATTTTGCGGCGTGAAATCCGGCTGCCATTCGTGAAAACGAGTTTCGTTTAGTGAGGCCAGTTTGTCGCTAATATGCATCAGAGAAGAAATTTGCGGCGCACTGAGTTTGCGCGCCACGGCAATCAACTGCTGGGAATAGTCCAACAGTTCGGGTTGTGTATAACGATCGGTAGGCAGATCGCTTTGATAATCCAGGGTTTTTGCAGGTGAAATTAGAATTAGCATATTTGTTCCTTGCTCACTTTTACCGCCTACTCTAACAAATTTACTGGAAGTATTAGCCAATGGTTGCGATTAGCGTTTGGTTTCAGGAGGCTTTGGATTGTCCCAAATACCCGGTGCCAGTTGGCTTTTAATTTCAGGAAAACGGTTCGGATCGAAAACCGGTATTTCTCCGAGCTTCAACTGGCGCAGGTAATCAGCACTCAGGTCGCGTGCAATCGGTGAGAGCAGCAGGATTGCCGTGAGGTTGGTGACAGCCATAAACGCCATTGCCACATCCGCCATTTGCCAGACCAGCGGCAGTGGCGAAAGCGTACCAAACATCACCATCACCAGCGCCAGACAGCGGAATAACACCGTCGCGAACGGGCTTTTTTGTTGCAAAAAGAAGAGGTTGTTTTCTGCATAGGCATAGTTGGCGACAATAGATGTGAAGGCAAAAAGCATCACGATAAAAGCGATAAACCCGGTTCCCCACGAGCCAACCATGCTGCTCAGCGCTTGTTGTACCAGGGTAATGCCATTCATGCTGGGATCGGCGGTATCGAGTATTCCGGAAAACAGGATGATGCCTGCGGTTGCAGTACAAATGATCATGGTATCAATCAACACACCGAACATTTGCACCAGCCCTTGCGAGGCGGGGTGGGGTGGCCACGGTGCCGCCGCCGCTGCTGCGTTGGGCGAAGAGCCCATACCCGCTTCGTTAGAGAACATTCCGCGCTGAAAACCGGTGGTAATCGCCTGGCTGATGGTGAATCCAATTGCGCCCGAGGCGGCTTCTTGCCAGCCAAACGCGCTTTTGAACACCAGCGAAACCACTTCTGGTAAACGCTCAATGTTCATCGCCATAACCACCAGGCTCATCAACACCCAGATTAACGCCATGAAGGGCACTAACCATTGGGCAACACGCGCGGTGCCTCGCATTCCGCCCCAAATGGTGCCTGCGGTGATGACAACAAGAGCCATGCCAATCCAGGTTTTAGGAATACCAAAAGCATGGTTTACCGCATTGGCGATAGAGTTTGCCTGGACCGCATTGAAAATCAGGCCAAAGGCTATCATCAGGAAAATGGAGAACATGACGCCCATCCAGCGCATTCCCAGCCCGCGTTCCATGTACCAGGCCGGGCCGCCGCGATAATTGCCTTCGCTGTCACGGGTTTTATAAAGTTGGGCAAGGGTACATTCGGCAAAGGAAGTCGCCATACCCAGCATTGCGACGACCCACATCCAGAAAATAGCGCCCGGGCCACCGAGCGTCAGAGCGAGTGCGACCCCGGAAAGATTACCGCTTCCAACACGCGCAGCAAGGCTTGTACACAATGCCTGGAATGAGGATAGTCCGGAAGAATCTGCGTTTTTATTCGCAAGGAGGAGACTGCGTAGATGAGTCAGATAGCGGAATTGCACAAATCCACATCGCCAGGTGAACCACAAACCCGCGCCGACTAATAAGTAAATGAGGATTGAACCCCAGAGTATCTCATTGATAAAAAGAAAAAAATCTGCCATTAACATCCCTCTTTTGCATGCGATACGTGCACAGCCAATGCGCAGCTTGCGCGTATGCTCCATTAGATTGCAGGCGAATAATACATAGAATATATCAGTTTAGCGTTCAGTTCTTACCGATGTGTCACTGCGGTTGCACCTGAATTGCGTCGTGATATCATCAAGCCAGACCGGTTACATCCCCCTAACAAGTTCTACCAAACGAGAAACTATCATGACGGATAAATTGACCTCCCTGCGTCAGCTAACCACAGTTGTTGCGGACACCGGGGATATTGCGGCAATGAAGCTGTATCAGCCGCAAGATGCGACCACCAACCCCTCTCTGATTCTGAACGCTGCGCAAATTCCTGAATACCGCAAACTGATTGATGATGCGGTTGCATGGGCGCGTGAGCAGAGCAGTGACCATGCACAACAAGTTGTGGATGCCACTGACAAGCTGGCGGTGAATATTGGTCTGGAAATCCTGAAACTGATCCCAGGTCGCATCTCTACTGAAGTGGATGCGCGTCTGTCCTATGACACTGATGCCAGCATCACTAAAGCAAAACGCCTGATCAAAATGTACAACGATGCGGGTATCAGCAACGACCGTATCCTGATTAAACTGGCTTCTACCTGGCAGGGCATCCGTGCTGCTGAGCAGCTGGAAAAAGAAGGCATCAACTGTAACCTGACTCTACTGTTCTCCTTCGCGCAGGCGCGTGCTTGTGCAGAAGCGGGCGTATTCCTGATTTCTCCATTCGTAGGTCGTATCCTCGACTGGTACAAAACGAATACCGATAAGAAAGAGTACGCACCAAACGAAGATCCAGGTGTGGTTTCTGTTTCTGAAATCTACCAGTACTACAAAGAACATGGTTACGAGACTGTGGTTATGGGCGCAAGCTTCCGTAACCTGGGCGAGATCATCGAACTGGCTGGTTGTGACCGTCTGACCATTGCTCCTGCACTGCTCAAAGAGCTGGCAGAAAGTGAAGGCGCTGTTGAGCGTAAACTGTCTTACACCGGCGAAGTTAAAGCGCGCCCAGAACGTATGACCGAGTCTGAGTTCCTGTGGAGCCACAACCAAGATCCAATGGCTGTTGATAAACTGGCTGATGGCATCCGTAAGTTTGCTATCGACCAGGAAAAACTGGAAAAAATGATCGGCGACCTGCTGTAATCATTGGCGTGGCCGGAGCATTCCGGTCACGCTTTTTAGTGTTTCACCCTGTCTGCAACTCTCTTCGCCGTGTATCATTCCGTTAAGTTTGCTGATTTCCCCGGGAATGATATGAATACCTTACGCATTGGCTTAGTTTCCATCTCTGACCGCGCTTCGAGCGGTGTCTATCAAGATAAAGGCATTCCGTCGCTTGTTGCCTGGCTTGAAAAAACCTTAACCACCCCTTTCCAGATTGAAACCCGTTTAATCCCTGATGAGCAGCCGTTGATTGAGCAGGCTCTTTGCGAGCTGGTTGATGAAATGGCGTGTCATTTGGTGTTAACCACTGGTGGCACTGGCCCCGCGCGTCGTGATGTAACCCCTGATGCTACGCTTGCGATTGCTGACCGCGTGATGCCTGGCTTTGGCGAGCAGATGCGTCAGATAAGCCTGCAGTTTGTGCCGACGGCCATTCTTTCTCGCCAGGTCGGTGTTATCCGCAAACAAGCATTAATCCTTAACTTGCCGGGGCAGCCGAAATCAATTCAGGAAACGCTGGAAGGCGTCAAAGATGCGGACGGGAAAGTCGTTGTGCCGGGAATTTTTGCAAGTGTACCGTATTGTATACAGTTGCTTGATGGTCCTTATATCGAAACGGATAGCGTTGTAGTAGCAGCTTTTCGGCCTAAAAGCGCGATACGCGAGATAAACTCCTAAAAATTAATTGTTTGTGACATAAGATGTAGTGAGTGTGGTATGTGTGGCGGGGTTCGTTATAGTAAGTTTTGCTTTACAGCAAAATGGAAACTAAATACCACGCCCTATTGCATACGCAGGTTCTTATGTCACAACAACAGCATTCAATACAACGCACAAGACCTCTGAATCGTCAGGATTATAAAACTCTGACTCTTGCCGCCCTTGGCGGTGCGCTCGAATTTTACGACTTCATCATCTTCGTCTTCTTCGCCACCGTTGTCGGGGCGCTTTTCTTCCCAGCGGATATTCCTGAATGGCTACGCCAGCTACAAACCTTCGGCATTTTTGCTGCGGGATATCTGGCGCGTCCCTTAGGCGGCATCATCATGGCGCACTTTGGCGATCTGGTTGGCCGCAAGAAAATGTTCACCCTGAGCATTTTGCTGATGGCGTTACCGACGCTGGCGATTGGTATGCTCCCAACGTACGAAACGTTGGGCATCGCGGCTCCAGTCTTGCTGCTTTTGATGCGTGTGCTTCAGGGCGCGGCAATTGGCGGTGAAGTCCCAGGTGCCTGGGTCTTTGTTGCCGAACACGTTCCTTATAAACGTATCGGCATTGCGTGTGGCACGTTAACGGCGGGCTTAACAGCCGGGATTTTGCTGGGTTCCGTTGTCGCTACCATCATTAATACCTCGATGACGCAGGAAGCCATTCACGATGGCGGCTGGCGTATTCCGTTCTTCTTAGGCGGTATATTCGGCCTGGTGGCGATGTATCTGCGTCGCTGGCTGCAAGAGACCCCCATCTTTATAGAGATGCAGCAACGCAAAGCGCTGGCAGAAGAGTTGCCGTTGAAATCTGTCATCGCAAACCATAAAAAAGCGGTCGTGATTTCGATGCTCCTGACCTGGTTGTTGTCGGCAGGGATTGTAGTGGTGATTTTGATGGCTCCTACCTGGTTGCAAAAACAGTTGGGGATTGCGCCTGCATTAACGCTCCAGGCAAACAGCATTGCCATCGTGATGCTGTGTATCGGTTGTATTGTGGCGGGGTTGGTTATCGATCGTATTGGTGCCAGTAAAACGTTTATTGTCGGCAGTCTGATGCTGGCTGTTTGTAGCTGGATGTTCTACCACCTGACAGCGAGTCACCCTGAATACCTGTTCTTCTTATATGGTCTGGTCGGTTTAAGCGTCGGCGTTGTTGGGGCAGTTCCGTATGTGATGGTCAGAGCGTTCCCGGCGGAAGTGCGTTTTACCGGAATCTCGTTCTCTTACAATATGTCGTATGCCATTTTCGGTGGCCTGACGCCAATCTTCGTGACGATGCTATCAGCAATATCACCGATGGGACCCGCGTGGTATGTGCTGGCGTTAGCGATGGTGGGTTTAGGTCTGGGGATTTGGCTGCGCAACGATTTAACGTCGGAAAGCAAAGTGGTTGAAAGGCCGCTGCAACATTCATAAAAAAACGCGGAGGAAAACCTCCGCGTTTTTGTTTTCTGATTCGTTGCTTGCCGGAATTAGTGTTTTTCACCAATCGGCAGCACGGTACGGCCAAACTGCTCGTTGAGCACTTCGCCCATCGCCAGGTAGATGGCGCTCGCGCCACACACCAGACCAATCCAGCCCGCGATGCGTACGATGCCTTCGTTGTCAGCCAGGTGGCCGATAGCCAGCAGAGCAAACAGAACGGTCAGGCTTGCAAACACGAACTGCAGCATACGTGGCGCGGAAGCCAGGGTGCCGAAGAACATGAATAGCGTGAATACGCCCCACAGACCGAGATACGCGCCGAGGAAGTGTGCGTTTGCAGCGTCTGCAAGACCCATCTTAGGCATGATCAGAATGGCGACCAGAGTCAGCCAGAAAGATCCATAAGAAGTGAATGCAGTCAGGCCGAAAGTATTACCTTTCTTAAATTCCAACAGGCCGGCAAAAATTTGTGCGATACCACCGTAGAAAATGCCCATTGCAAGGATGTTGACATCAAAAGGGAATATGCCGGTGTTATGCAGGTTGAGCAGAATGGTAGTCATGCCGAAGCCCATCAAGCCCAGGGGAGCTGGATTAGCCAACTTAGTGTTGCCCATAGTTCCTCTAAAATTCGTCTGAAAATGAATAGTTGTAGTCGCCACACGACTGCGAAAGGGCAGCGGGGCGCGGCATCATAATCAGGAGAGGGGTTCGAGTCCATGATCTAAACAGGTGTGAAGATGAAAATTTTTTTTGCCTTGCCCCTTGATGGCGAGCCGAGTGACCCCATCTTGTATGCAACCGCAGTTGATGAGCCTGCAAAAAAACGTGTTTGGGCAGTTGAAAGACTCTTGTTTGCCCGCATAACAGGTTCACGACCATATGACGAACAAATTTTAAGTGGAGACGTTTAGATGGGTAAAATTATTGGCATCGACTTGGGTACAACCAACTCTTGTATAGCAATTATGGATGGTACCACCGCTCGCGTTCTTGAAAACGCCGAGGGTGATCGCACCACTCCTTCAATCATTGCCTATACCCAGGATGGTGAGATTCTGGTTGGTCAGCCGGCTAAACGTCAGGCAGTGACTAACCCGCAGAACACACTGTTCGCGATCAAGCGCCTGATTGGCCGTCGCTTCCAGGATGAAGAAGTGCAGCGTGATGAAGCCATCATGCCGTACAAAATCATTGCAGCCGACAACGGCGACGCATGGATTGATGTTAAAGGTCAGAAAATGGCACCTCCGCAGATCTCTGCTGAAGTGTTGAAGAAAATGAAGAAAACCGCTGAAGATTATCTGGGCGAGCCAGTAACTGAAGCTGTTATCACCGTTCCTGCATACTTCAACGATGCACAGCGTCAGGCAACTAAAGATGCTGGCCGTATCGCAGGTCTGGAAGTAAAACGTATCATCAACGAACCAACCGCAGCGGCTCTGGCCTACGGTCTGGATAAAGAAGTTGGCAACCGTACTATCGCGGTTTACGACTTGGGTGGTGGTACTTTTGATATCTCTATTATCGAAATCGACGAAGTTGATGGCGAAAAAACCTTCGAAGTTCTGGCAACCAACGGTGATACCCACCTGGGTGGTGAAGACTTCGATAGCCGTTTGATCAACTACTTAGTGGAAGAGTTCAAGAAAGATCAAGGTATCGATCTGCGTAACGATCCACTGGCTATGCAGCGTCTGAAAGAAGCTGCTGAAAAAGCGAAAATTGAGCTGTCTTCTGCTCAACAGACCGACGTGAACCTGCCGTACATCACAGCAGACGCGACCGGTCCAAAACACATGAACATCAAAGTGACTCGTGCAAAACTGGAATCCCTGGTCGAAGACCTGGTAAACCGTTCTATCGAGCCGCTGAAAGTTGCTCTGCAAGACGCTGGCCTGTCTGTATCTGATATCCAGGACGTTATCCTGGTTGGTGGTCAGACTCGTATGCCAATGGTGCAGAAGAAAGTGACTGAGTTCTTCGGTAAAGAACCACGTAAAGACGTTAACCCGGACGAAGCTGTTGCAATCGGTGCAGCTGTTCAGGGGGGTGTGCTTGCTGGTGATGTGACTGACGTACTGCTGCTGGACGTTACCCCGCTGTCTTTGGGTATCGAAACCATGGGCGGTGTGATGACTTCACTGATCAACAAAAACACCACTATCCCGACTAAGCACAGCCAGGTGTTCTCTACAGCTGAAGATAACCAGTCTGCGGTGACCATCCATGTGATTCAGGGTGAGCGTAAGCGTGCGGCGGATAACAAATCTCTGGGTCAGTTCAACCTGGATGGTATCAGCCCAGCACCACGCGGCATGCCGCAGATCGAAGTAACTTTCGATATTGATGCTGATGGTATCCTGCACGTTTCCGCGAAAGACAAAAACAGCGGTAAAGAGCAGAAGATCACCATCAAGGCTTCTTCTGGTCTGAACGAAGAAGAAATCCAGAAAATGGTTCGCGATGCAGAAGCTAACGCCGAAGCTGACCGTAAGTTTGAAGAACTGGTTCAGACTCGCAACCAGGGCGACCATTTGCTGCACAGCACTCGCAAGCAGGTTGAAGAAGCAGGCGACAAACTGCCAGCTGATGACAAAACTGCTATTGAGTCCGCACTGACAGCGCTGGAATCTTCTCTGAAAGGCGAAGACAAAGCAGACATCGAAGCGAAAATGCAGGTACTGGCACAAGTTTCTCAGAAACTGATGGAACTGGCTCAGGCGCAACATGCTGAGCAGCAAGCTGGTAACGCAACTGATGCTGGTAACTCAACAAGCAAAGACGACGATGTTGTTGATGCTGAGTTCGAAGAAGTTAAAGACAAAAAATAATCGCCCTTTGAGCGGTTGGTAACTGGCACGGGCGTCGAGGTTTTCCTCTGCGCCCGTGCCCGCATGTTAGGGGCAGACAAAAAAGATGGCGAAGAGAGACTATTACGAGGTTTTAGGCGTTCCGAAAAACGCGGAAGAGCGTGAAATCAAGAAAGCCTATAAACGCCTGGCAATGAAGTTTCACCCGGATCGTAATCAGGGTGACAAAGAGTCCGAAGGCAAATTTAAAGAGATCAAAGAAGCCTACGAAATCCTGACCGATGATCAAAAACGTGCTGCTTACGACCAATATGGTCATGCCGCGTTTGAGCAAGGCGGGATGGGCGGCGGCGGTCACGGCGGATTTGGCGGTGGCGGTGCTGACTTTGGCGATATCTTTGGCGACGTATTCGGTGACATCTTCGGTGGTGGCCGCCGTCAGCGCGCTTCCCGCGGGTCCGATTTGCGTTACAACATGGACTTAACGCTGGAAGAAGCGGTTCGTGGCGTCACCAAAGAGATCCGTATCCCAACGCTTGAAGAGTGCGGTGTTTGCCACGGTAGCGGCGCGAAAGCTGGCTCTAAGCCGCAGACTTGCCCGACTTGTCATGGACAAGGTCAGGTGCAAATGCGCCAGGGCTTCTTCACCGTGCAGCAGAGTTGTCCGCACTGCCAGGGTCGCGGCTCTATTATTAAAGATCCGTGCAATACCTGTCATGGTCATGGCCGTGTAGAGAAAACGAAAACCCTGTCGGTGAAAATCCCGGCTGGCGTCGATACCGGTGACCGTATTCGTCTTGCAGGCGAAGGTGAAGCGGGTGAGCATGGCGCTCCATCAGGTGATTTGTACGTTCAGGTTCAGGTTAAACAGCACCCGATCTTCGAACGTGAAGGCAACAACCTGTATTGCGAAGTGCCAATTAACTTCGCGATGGCTGCGCTCGGTGGCGAAATCGAAGTCCCTACGCTTGATGGCCGTGTGAACCTGAAAGTGCCGGGCGAAACGCAAACGGGCAAATTGTTCAGAATGCGTGGCAAAGGTGTGAAATCCGTACGTGGCGGCGCTCAAGGCGATCTGCTGTGCCGCGTTGTGGTGGAAACCCCTGTCAGCCTGAACGAAAAGCAGAAACAACTGCTGCGTGATTTGGCTGAAAGTTTTGGTGGCCCAAGCGGTGAAAAGAACAGTCCGCGTTCAAAGAACTTCTTTGACGGCGTGAAAAAGTTCTTTGATGATTTGACCCGCTAAACCCCATTTCCTTTCAGCAGTACAAAAGCCTGAATCGTTTGTTTTTTGATTCAGGCTTTTTTATGCGCTAAAAATGTATTAATTCTACAAGTAATACAGTTCGTTATTTCCGATTCTTTGATGCTATATAATCTACTTTTCTCGATGTATTAGACAGGCTATGCTTAATACATATTAAAGCCCTAAATGATTTAAGGCAGTTGAAAAACCGGGATGACAGAATGACTAAAAAACTAAAATGCTTTTTCCATAGCGATGCCTCAAGCGGCATCTTTTTGATCCTTGCCGCAGTTCTGGCAATGGTTCTTGCTAATCTGGGTTCCACCAGCGAGTTATATCAATCGTTTTTGAACACACCGGTAGAAGTCCGTATCGGTTCTCTGGATATCAGTAAAAACCTGTTGTTATGGGTGAATGATGCACTGATGGCCATCTTCTTCCTGATGATTGGTCTGGAAGTGAAGCGTGAAATGGTGAGCGGCTCGCTTGCCAGCATGCGTCAGGCGTCGTTCCCGGTAATTGCGGCGTTGGGCGGCATGGTTGTTCCGGCGGCAATTTATTTACTGTTTAACTTCCAGGACCCAATCACCCGTGAGGGCTGGGCGATCCCGGCTGCGACGGATATCGCTTTCGCTTTGGGTATTCTGGCATTGCTGGGCAACCGTGTACCTGTTGCACTTAAAGTGTTCCTGATGGCGCTGGCGATTATCGATGACCTGGGCGCGATTGTTATCATCGCTTTGTTCTACACCAGCGACCTTTCAATTCTGTCGCTGGCGGTTGCTGCGGGGGCGATTGCGGTCCTGGCATTACTGAACATCTGCAACGTTCGTCGCACCGGCTTGTATATTCTGGTGGGGGTCGTATTGTGGACTGCGGTATTGAAATCAGGTGTACACGCAACGCTTGCCGGGGTCATCATTGGCTTCCTTATTCCGCTTAAAGAGAAAGACGGGCGTTCCCCGGCAAAAGAGCTGGAGCATGTGCTTCACCCTTGGGTCGCGTTCCTGATTCTCCCATTGTTCGCTTTTGCCAATGCAGGTGTGTCGTTGAGCGGTGTAACTTTTGCCGGCTTAACCTCGCTGTTGCCAATGGGGATTATGGCGGGTCTGTTTATCGGCAAGCCGCTGGGCATTAGCCTGTTCTGCTGGGCTGCCCTGAAATTTAAACTGGCAACCTTGCCTGAAGGGACAACCTGCAAAGAGATTATGGCGGTGGGTGTGCTGTGCGGAATTGGCTTTACGATGTCGATTTTCATCGCGTCGCTGGCATTCGACGGCGCGGATCCGGCACTTATTACCTGGGCGAAACTGGGTATTCTGCTTGGCTCACTGCTTTCAGCAGTGGTGGGTTACTGCATGTTGAGAAGTCGTTTCAGCCCACAACTAAAACATAATTAATATTCCACTAACGGCTCCTTGGGAGCCGTTAGCAAATGGATGGTTTATCAGGGAGCGAACAACGCATGTCACACATAAATTACAATCATCTCTACTATTTCTGGCACGTTTGCAAAGAAGGTTCTGTCGTAGGTGCAGCAGAAGCTCTATATCTGACGCCACAAACCATTACCGGCCAAATCAAAGCATTAGAAGAACGCCTGCAAGGCAAACTGTTCCGTCGCCAGGGGCGTGGTTTAGTTCCTTCTGAACTGGGCCAGCTTGTATTTCGTTATGCAGACCGCATGTTTACGCTAAGCCAGGAGATGCTGGATATCGTCAACTATCGCAAAGAGTCGAGCCTGCTCTTTGATGTGGGTATTGCCGATGCGTTATCAAAACGTCTGGTCAGCGGCGTGCTGGATGCCGCGGTGGTTGAGGATGAACAAATTCACCTGCGCTGCTTTGAATCGACACACGAAATGCTGCTCGAACAATTGAGCCAACATAAGCTGGATATGATTATCTCTGACTGCCCGATTGATTCGACCCAGCAAGAAGGGTTGTTCTCGGTGAAAATCGGCGAATGCGGAATTAGCTTCTGGAGCCAGAATCCGGTGCCTGATTTGCCATTCCCTGCATGCCTGGAAACCCGACGCTTACTGATTCCGGGGCGTCGTTCGATGCTAGGGCGCAAAATTCTCAACTGGATTAATGGCCAGGGGCTGAATGTTGAGATCCTCGGCGAGTTTGATGATGCGGCACTGATGAAGGCTTTTGGGGCGGCGCATAATGCGATATTTGTCGCACCAACCCTTTACGGTGAAGACACTTACAAAGATGAGAGCATTGTCGAAATCGGGCGCGTTGAGAATGTGATGGAAGAATATCACGCGATATTCGCTGAACGAATGATTCAGCACCCCGCGGTGCAGCGTGTGTGTAACAGGGATTATTCGGCTTTGTTCAAAGAAGCTTGATTCAAAAGCTCAAATTTCAGATATAAAAAAACCGGCAGAAGCCGGTTTTTTTTAAGCTAACAACAAGTTGGCGATTAAGCCAGTTTGTTGATTTGCGCTACAAGGTTAGCCTTATGACGCGCAGCTTTGTTTTTGTGGATCAGACCTTTGCTAGCCTGACGATCCACGATTGGTTGCATTTCGTTAAATGCTTTCTGTGCAGCAGCTTTGTCGCCAGTTTCAATCGCTGCGTATACTTTCTTGATGAAAGTACGCATCATAGAGCGACGGCTTGCGTTGTGCTTACGAGCCTTTTCAGACTGTACAGCACGTTTCTTAGCTGATTTGATATTAGCCAAGGTCCAACTCCCAAATATGATCTATGTGGACAATTCAAAGGCCGAGGAATATGCCCTCTTAGCCTTCTTTTGTCAATGGATTTGTGCAAATAAGCGCCGTTAAATTTCCGGAGCCTCTTACGTTGTGATGGCGCGGATTCTACCAGCTTCATGCTCATGAATACAGCTTTAAGCAACAAAAATCGTCCAGTGATGCGCATCTATATAGAAACCAGACGCCAGCGCGATGAAATCCTTAATGCTTTATGTCAAAGGGTACAATCGCCGGTTAACCTTCACCGTGGTAATTGATATAATCCGCCGATTTCCACTGTCTTGAGCCAGCCATGAAGCTGATACGCGGCATACATAATTTACGCCAGAACCACCACGGGTGTGTCCTCACCATTGGGAATTTCGACGGCGTTCATCGAGGCCACAAGTCCCTGTTAAAAGGGCTGTGTGCGGAAGGACGTGCGCGCAATCTGCCGGTGATGGTCATGATCTTTGAGCCGCAACCGCTTGAGCTTTTTGCGGGTGATAAAGCTCCAGCGCGTCTGACAAGGCTGCGCGAAAAGCTGCGTTATCTGGCCGAGTGTGGAGTGGACTACGTGTTGTGCGTGCGATTTGACCGTCGCTTTGCTGCATTCACCGCGCAAAACTTCGTCAGCGATCTGCTGGTCGACCGCCTCGGGGTAAAATTCCTCGCGGTAGGTGATGATTTCCGCTTTGGTGCTGGTCGCCAGGGGGATTTCTTGTTATTACAGAAGGCTGGCCTGGAATACGGCTTTGACGTCACCAGTACGCAAACTTTCTGTGAAGGCGGCGTGCGAATTAGCAGCACAGCGGTGCGTCAGGCTCTGGCCGAGGACGACTTAGCGCTGGCTGAAAGTTTACTGGGTCATCCGTTTATCATCTCCGGGCGCGTTGTCCATGGTGATGAACTCGGAAGAACCATTGGTTTCCCAACGGCGAATTTACCGCTTCGTCGTCAGGTTTCCCCGGTGAAAGGGGTGTTTGCGGTAGAAGTCGCAGGCCTTGGCGATAAACTGCTGCCTGGTGTTGCCAATATTGGTACTCGTCCAACGGTGGCGGGCCTGCGCCAACAGCTGGAAGTCCATTTGCTGGACGTTGTAATGGACTTATATGGGCACCATATTGATGTGGTGCTACGTAAAAAAATACGAAATGAACAACGGTTTGCTTCGCTTGATGAACTGAAAGCGCAAATCGCCAAAGATGTGGTAACCGCCCGCGAATTTTTTGGGCCCAATACCTGAGCAAGCTAACTACGGAACCGAGAATCTAATGAGTGACTTTAAATCTACCCTGAATTTACCGGAAACAGGGTTCCCGATGCGTGGCGATCTCGCCAAACGCGAACCGGGCATGCTGGCTCGCTGGAATGATGATGACCTGTACGGCATCATCCGTAATGCAAAGAAAGGCAAAAAATCCTTCATTCTGCATGATGGCCCTCCATACGCGAACGGCAGCATTCACATTGGTCACTCAGTTAACAAGATTCTGAAAGACATTATCGTGAAGTCCAAAGGACTGAGCGGTTTTGACTCCCCATACGTTCCGGGTTGGGACTGCCACGGCCTGCCAATCGAGCTGAAAGTAGAGCAGCTTATCGGTAAGCCTGGTGAGAAAGTGTCTGCCGCTGAATTCCGTGCCGCGTGCCGTAAATACGCCGCTGAGCAGGTTGATGGGCAGCGCGAAGACTTCATCCGTCTGGGTGTGCTGGGCGACTGGTCACGTCCGTACCTGACCATGGATTTCAAAACCGAAGCGAACATCATCCGTGCGCTGGGTAAAATCGTCGGTAACGGCCACCTGCATAAAGGCGCTAAGCCTGTGCACTGGTGTGTTGACTGCCGTTCAGCATTGGCTGAAGCGGAAGTTGAGTATTACGACAAAACGTCTCCATCCATCTTTGTGAACTTCAAGGCTGTTGATGCCGACGCGGTCAAAGCGAAGTTTGGTGTAACACAAGTTAACGGCCCAGTTTCAATGGTTATCTGGACGACCACTCCGTGGACTCTGCCAGCAAACCGTGCGGTTTCTCTGAATGCCGAATTCGAATACGTGCTGGTTCAGGTTGACGGTCAGGCGCTGATTGTCGCCAAAGATTTGCTCGAAGGCGTAATGAAGAGCGCGGCTATCACCGATTGGACCGTTCTGGGTACTGCCAAAGGTGCAGACCTTGAGCTGACCCGCTACAAACACCCGTTCTTAGATTTCGACGTGCCAGCTATTCTTGGCGACCACGTTACGCTGGAAGCCGGTACCGGTGCGGTTCATACCGCTGGCGGCCACGGCCCTGACGACTATGTGATCAGCCAGAAATACAATCTGGAAATCGCCAACCCGGTTGGCCCGGACGGTTGCTACCTGCCAGGTACGTATGAAGGTCTGGACGGCGTTCAGGTGTTCAAAGCGAACGACCTGATCGTCAATATCCTGCGAGATAAAGGCGTTCTGCTGCATGTTGAAAAACTGCTGCACAGCTACCCGCACTGCTGGCGTCACAAAACGCCAATCATCTTCCGTGCAACGCCGCAATGGTTCATCAGCATGGATCAAAAAGGCCTGCGCGCGCAGTCTCTGAAAGAGATCAAAGGCGTGCAATGGATCCCTGACTGGGGCCAGGCGCGTATCGAATCTATGGTGGCGAACCGCCCGGACTGGTGTATCTCTCGTCAGCGTACGTGGGGCGTGCCAATGTCCATGTTCGTACACAAAGACACCGAAGAGCTGCACCCGCGCACGCTGGAGCTGATGGAAGAAGTCGCTAAACGCGTGGAGCAAGACGGCATCCAGGCGTGGTGGGATCTCGACCCGCGCGACATCATGGGTGATGACGCTGACAACTACACCAAAGTGCCAGACACCCTGGACGTGTGGTTCGACTCCGGTTCAACACATTCATCTGTTGTTGATGTGCGCCCAGAGTTCAGCGGCCATGCAGCAGATATGTATCTGGAAGGTTCGGATCAGCATCGCGGCTGGTTCATGTCTTCCCTGATGATTTCGACGGCGATGAAAGGCAAAGCGCCATACCGCCAGGTACTGACACACGGTTTCACCGTTGATGGTCAGGGCCGCAAAATGTCTAAATCCATCGGTAACACCGTTTCTCCGCAAGACGTGATGAACAAACTGGGCGCGGATATCCTGCGTCTGTGGGTGGCATCGACCGATTACACCGGCGAAATGGCGGTTTCTGACGAAATCCTGAAACGTGCTGCCGACGCTTATCGTCGTATCCGTAACACCGCACGCTTCCTGCTGGCGAACCTGAACGGCTTCAATCCAGAAACCGATATGGTGAAACCAGAAGAGATGGTGAAACTGGATCGCTGGGCGGTAGGTTGTGCGCAAGAAGCACAGGCCGATATCCTTGCAGCTTACGAAAACTACGACTTCCATGAAGTGGTGCAACGCCTGATGCGTTTCTGCTCCATCGAAATGGGCTCGTTCTATCTCGACATCATTAAAGACCGCCAGTACACCGCGAAGTCAGACAGCGTGGCGCGTCGTAGCTGCCAGACTGCTCTGTACCACATTGCCGAAGCGCTGGTTCGCTGGATGGCACCGATCATGTCCTTCACTGCTGATGAAATCTGGGCTTACCTGCCAGGTGAGCGCGAGAAATATGTCTTCACCGGCGAATGGTACGAAGGTTTGTTCGGCCTGGCTGATAGCGAAACCATGAACAACGATTACTGGGACACCCTGTTAACCGTGCGTGGCGAAGTCAACAAAGTCATCGAACAAGCGCGTGCTGACAAGCGTGTGGGCGGTTCTCTGGAAGCAGCTGTGACTTTATACGCTGACAGCGAACTGGCAGCGAAGCTCAACAGCCTGGGCGAGGAATTGCGATTTGTCCTGTTGACCTCAGGTAGCGAAGTTGTCGATTATGCGCAAGCAACTGAAGACGCGCAGCAAAGCGAAATCCTTAAAGGGTTGAAAGTTGCACTGCGTAAAGCTGACGGTGAGAAGTGCCCGCGTTGCTGGCATTACACCACTGACGTTGGCCAGGTAGCGGAACACGCAGAAATCTGTGGCCGCTGTGTAACTAACATTGCCGGTGACGGCGAAAAGCGTAAATTTGCCTGATGAGTAAATTGATTAGTTCGACTGGTCTGCGCTGGCTGTGGCTGGTGGTCGTAGTCCTGATTGTCGATCTGGGCAGCAAATACCTGATCCTCCAGCATTTCATGCTGGGGGACACCGTATCGCTGTTCCCGTCGCTGAATCTGCACTATGCCCGTAACTACGGTGCCGCGTTTAGTTTCCTTGCGGATAAAGGCGGCTGGCAGCGCTGGTTCTTCGCGGGTATCGCCATTGGTATCTGCGTGATTCTGGCGGTGCTGATGTATCGCGCTAAAGCGACGCAGAAGCTGAATAATATCGCCTATGCTTTAATCATTGGCGGCGCACTCGGCAACTTGTTTGACCGTTTATGGCACGGTTTTGTGGTCGACATGATTGATTTCTATGTCGGCGACTGGCACTTCGCCACGTTTAATCTGGCCGATACGGCAATCTGTATCGGCGCGGCGCTGATTGTGCTGGAGGGGTTCTTTGTCTCCTCCGACAAGCCCGCTAAGCAAAAAGGGTAATCCATGGCTGAGTCTATCCAGGCCAATAGCAGAGTTTTCGTGCATTTCACGCTGAAACTCGAAGATGGCTCCACTGCCGAGTCGACCCGCAACAACGGCAAACCGGCACTCTTCACGCTGGGCGATGAAACACTGTCGCCAGGCATGGAAGACCAGCTAGTCGGTTTGAAAGCAGGGGACAAAAAAGCGTTCTCTCTGGCACCTGAATCCGCGTTTGGTATTCCAAGCCCGGACATGATCCAGTATTTCTCGCGTCGTGAATTTATTGACGCGGGCGAACCGGTGCCGGGTGCCATTATGCTGTTCACAGGAATGGATGGCAGCGAGATGCCAGGCGTGGTGCGTGAAGTTAACGGCGATTCCATCACCGTTGATTTTAACCACCCACTTGCCGGGCAAACCATTCATTTCGATATCGAAGTACTGGAAATTGACCCGGTACTGGAGGCGTTGAATGCAGATCCTGTTGGCTAACCCACGCGGCTTTTGTGCCGGGGTAGACCGCGCTATCAGCATTGTTGAAAACGCGCTGGCTATTTACGGCGCGCCGATTTATGTCCGTCACGAAGTGGTGCATAACCGCTACGTGGTTGATAGCCTACGTGAACGTGGAGCGATTTTCATCGAGCAGATCAGTGAAGTGCCGGATGGCGCAATTCTGATTTTCTCGGCACATGGTGTTTCCCAGGCGGTGCGTAACGAAGCGAAAGGCCGTGATTTAACGGTGTTTGATGCGACGTGCCCGTTGGTGACTAAAGTGCATATGGAAGTGGCTCGCGCCAGCCGTCGTGGTGAAGAATCCATTCTGATTGGCCACGCCGGTCATCCGGAAGTGGAAGGCACCATGGGCCAGTATAGCAACCCGAAAGGCGGCATGTACCTGGTTGAATCACCGGAAGATGTCAGCAAGCTGGATGTGAAAAACGAAGGAAAACTTTCGTTTATGACGCAAACCACGCTTTCTGTTGATGACACTTCCGACGTGATTGACGCGCTGCGTAAACGCTTCCCGAAAATCATCGGCCCACGTAAAGACGACATTTGCTACGCAACGACTAACCGTCAGGAAGCTGTACGTGCGTTGGCAGATGAAGCTGACGTGGTGTTGGTCGTTGGTTCGAAGAACTCATCCAACTCCAACCGTCTGGCAGAGCTTGCACAACGCATGGGCAAAGCCGCATATCTGATTGATGATGCGATGGATATCCAGGAATCCTGGGTTAAAGATGTGGCATGTGTTGGTGTTACGGCAGGAGCGTCCGCGCCAGATATCCTGGTGCAAAACGTTCTGGCTCGCCTGCGTGAGTTAGGCGGCAGCGAAACCCGCGAGTTGGTCGGGCGCGAAGAAAATATTATCTTCGAAGTGCCGCGTGAACTGCGTATGGATGTGAAAGAAGTGTAGGGCGCATAAGCAATACCGTCATCCGTTTTAAATGGGGAGCTTAGGCTCCCCATTTTTCTTTGCCAGAAACTCAGGCGTCTTCCTCATCCTGCATAATCGCGCTTCGCCCGCCATCCATCACAATCGTTGTCCCGGCAATAAACCCGGCTTTATCACTGGATAAAAACAGGCAAAGATCGCCAACTTCATCTGAACGGCCAATGCGCCCAACCGGGTGCTTTTTGATGGTTTTCTCGCGTGCCATTTTTCCATCAGCATGCGAGTCGAACCACACCTGGTTGCCATCTGTATCAATAAAGCCAGGCGCGATACCCACGGTTCGGATTTCTGGTCCCCATTCGATAGTCAGGCTTTGCACCAGCGACAATAGCGCCCGCTTACTGATGTTATACGGCGCACAGCCCGGCATAGTCGAAAATGCGTGATTCGAGGTAATAACAATAATCACCCCGTTGCTTTTGCGCAGCGCCGGGCGGGCGCATTTCGCCAGGAACCAGTGGGATCGTAAATTCAAATCGAAGTTATGTGACCAGTCACTCTCTTCACAGTCGATGCCTTTGAATACGTTTTTGCCCGCGTTAGAAATCACGACATCAATGCGACCAAACAGCTTTTCGGCATCAATAACGAACTGCTTAATAGATTCCGTTTTGGTGACGTCGACGGAAAAATAGAAATAACGATCGGGATATTCACCCAGCATCTTCCGGGCATTGGGTGCTTTTTCTAATGCAGAAAACGCACAACCGATAACGATGTCGCCATTATTCAAAAAAGTCTGTGCAATGGCCTGGCCGATCCCCTGACTGGTTCCGGTAACAATCACAACGCGTGCAGATTGTTGGGTTTTCATAATAAGTCCCTGATGAAATGATCGATAAGCTGACTATCGTCTGAGGAAAGCGGCCAGCCAGGCTTGCGGCAATAATCCGTTGCGATAATTCCCCGTCGTTTCAGAATCGTTTTCTCAACCTGAATGATGTATTCGCAATGCGTCATCCAGCGCTGGATATACGGTAATAGTGCCTGATGCAACGCCTCGGCCTGGGCCGTTTCGCCCCGCTGCCAGTGCTGATAAATCCGCACATAAACGTCGGTAAACGAACAGCCCGGCATCACACCTTTTCCGCCTGCCGCCAGCATTTGCAGCATATATAAACCCGCATAGCCGTTGAGCACGCTGGCCTGCGGAGCCAGTCTCAGGAAATCGCAGGTGTAGTCGACTGGCGGGTTACACTCGATTTTGAACACCGCATGCGGATATCGCGCCGCGACAGCCGCCAGTTGTTCTGGCGTAATCGCCAGGCCGGTTTCGCCCGGCGCATACTGCACCATCACCGGAATATCTACCGCTTCCAGCACGGCAAAAATATGCTCCTGAATCGCCTGTGGATTAGGGCTGAGAAAGAACGGTGGCAACAGCATTAGCGCATCCACACCCAACCTGGCGTAGTAACGCGCGCGTTTGACTGCCAGCTCGGTGCTGTGATCGGTCACTGACATCGCCCGATAAAGCGGGCTACCTGCCAGAGTGCTGACAAACATTTGCGCCAGTCGATCGCGTTCCTGGTCATGTAATTTCGGGAATTCACTGGCGATGCCAAACAGCGTGGTGCCTTGCGCGCCGCTGGCGGAAAGATGCTCCAGCAGACGCACAAAACTCACTTCATCAATCTCGCCGCCAGCGGTAAACGGCATTGCGGTAATCGGATTCACACCACCAATGTCTTGCGCCGTATAGTGCTTAGTCATCAGTCTTCCTCCCGGTCGGCCAGCACCGCACCTTGGGCGGCAGGTAGCGCCCAACGGCGATACAAACGCAGGAAACCGCGCGGGACTTCTTTATCGACCGGCTGCCAGTTTTCACGACGCGTAGCCAGTTCGGCCTCGGCTACGTGCAGCGTCAGGGTGCGCGAAGGAATATCAATCGAGATTTCATCGCCATTTTCCACCAGCCCCAGTTCACCGCCGTCTACCGCCTCTGGCGAAATATGGCCCACGAACAAACCACGGTTGGAGCCAGAAAAACGCCCATCGGTGATCAGGGCGCAAGTATCAGAAAGCCCCATGCCTTCCAGCGATTTCATCGGCTTATACATTTCCGGCATGCCAGGCCCGCCTTTCGGCCCTTCGTAGCGTAGCACCAGCACGCTGCCCGGCTGAATTTGACCGGACATAATCGCTTCTACGGATTCCAGCTCGCTGTTGAACACCACCGCAGGGCCACGGAATACCATCAGGTTTTCCGGTACGGCAGCCGGTTTCACCACGCATCCGAGTGGCGAAAGATTACCGTGCAGCACGGCAACGCCCGCTTCATTTCGCACAGGAATCGCCAGCGTGTGAATCACTTCCGGGCGGCAACTCGGTTTTGTTTCGGCAATCAGTTCGGCTTTGGTTTTGCCGGCTACAGTCAGCGCATCCAGATGCATCAGCTTGCTGATTTCAACCTCTACAGCCTGCACGCCACCCGCTTCCCAGAAATCAATCATGTCATGCTCGGAAGCCGGATACAGCGACGCGACTAACGGGACTTTATGGCTCAGTTCATCAAACGCTGATAGCGGCAGGTGGCCCAATTCTGCTTCGTAATAAATGGCCTGAAGGTGAAGGATCGCGTTGGTTGAGCCGCCCGTTGCCAGCAGATAAACCATCGCATTATGGATGGACTCCCGGGTAATAATTTGGCGCGCGTTCACGCCATTGAGCACCAGCTCTACCGACTGGCGGCCGGTTTCTACTGCACAATCACGGCGCTCTTGCGACACGGCAGGTAGCGTGCTGCTGCCCGGCAAACTCATGCCCAGCACTTCGCCAATACAGCACATGGTGTTCGCGGTGCCATACATGGTGCAGGAGCCAGGGCCAGGTTCGGCGATATTTTCAATATGCGCGAACTCTTCTTCGCTGATTTCACCGCGTTTTTTCCAGCCGATGGCTTCGGTAACGATATTGCCGTCCCAGTGTTTGCCTTTGTATTCAGCCGGATACATCGGCCCGCCGTTAACCATAATCGCCGGGATATCCAGGCGTGCCGCGGCCATTAACATCGCCGGAACGATTTTGTCGCACGAGCCGAGTAACACCATGCCGTCAAAACGGTGGGCGCGCATCATCACTTCAATCGATGCGGTAATCACTTCGCGGGCGGCGAGGATATAGCGCATCCCCAAATGCCCTTCGGCAATGCCGTCGCACGGTGCGATAGTGCCAAACACCATGCCCACGCCGCCTGCCTCTTCAATGCCTTCGAGCACTTTAGCGGTCAGCTCATTGAGGTTGGCATGGCCCGCCGTTGCATTGGTGTAGCTGTTAACCACTGCAATGACAGGTTTGCGCAATTGTTCATCGGTATGACCCATTGATTTGTACAGCGCACGTTTCAGTGCACCATCGTCACCTTCGAGGATCGGGTTGAAATGCGTGCCACAGCTGGCACATCCGCCACATCCACTCATAGTTTTTATCTCTTCTAAACGTTAGCGATCGATTGTCGCGTTGATATGTTGAGCAGCGTCAGAGCGCTCAGTTGACTGTTCGGGTACAGCGATAACTTTCTTCGGGTTTGCCAGCCGGGCAGGCAAAGTGAGAATGAGCGGGGCGCACAACAGCAAGAAGGCGGCGAGAATATATAAGCCCGTGTCGGTGCGTCCGGTGGTATCTTTCAGCCAGCCAAGAACCGTTGGGCCAAAGAACCCGGCCAGGTTGCCGATGGAGTTAACAAACGCGATACCTGCGGCAGCAGCTGTGCCGGAAAGCAAAGCGCCAGGCAGGCTGATATAGGTTGGAATCAATGCCAGGGTGCCGGACATTGCCACGCAAATCCACGCCATCATCCAGAAGGTAGACCCGCTGCAATAAGCACTCAGTGCCAGGCCCACGCAGCCAATCATGGCGGGAATGGCGATGTGCCAACGGCGTTCTTGTTTCAAATCAGAATGGCGACTGTTCCACACCATAAAACAGGCACCGAAGACATACGGCAGTGCCGCGAGCAGGCCGATATGGAAATCGTCGCTGACGCCGGAGGATTTGATGATCGACGGCAGCCAGAAGTTGATGCCGTAGTAGCCAATGTTGAAACTAAAGAACACGACTGCCAGCAGCCAGACATAGCCGTTTTTCAACATCCCTTTCAGGCTGGAGTCTACTTTGCCTTTATTGGCACGCTCACGGTTGGCGGCATCTTTTGCCAGGTCGTTAATGACGACCTGTTTTTCGGTATCAGTTAACCATTTGGCCGATTTCACATCGTTATCGAGATAACGCAGCACCACAAAAGCGAGCAGGAAAGAGGGAATCGCTTCAACCAGGAACAGCCACTGCCAGTTGTGCAGGCTGCCAACGCCTTCAAAAAGTTTAAGGATCAGGCCGGAAAGCGGGCTGCCGATAATGGTCGAAAGCGGCGTCACCAGAATAAACAGACCCAGTGTGCGAGCGGAGCGCCACGACGGGAACCACAGCGTGAGATAGAACACGATGCCAGGGAAGAAACCGGCTTCCGCCACACCGAGCAAGAAACGCACGATGTAAAATTGCGACGGGGTGGTGACAAACATCATGCCAGCCGAAAGCACCGCCCAGGTTGCCATAATGCGCGCAATCCAGAAGCATGGCCCGAAGCGTTGCATCAGCAGGTTGCTCGGCATCTCAAACAGGAAGTAGCCGATAAAGAAGATGCCCGCTCCCAGCCCATATACGGTGTCGCTAAAGTTCAGCGCATCCTGCATGTGGAGTTTGGCGAAACCGACATTAACGCGATCCAGATAAGCGAAGAAATAACACAAGATCAAAAACGGGATCAGGCGTCGCGTTATCTTGCTGTAGACCTTTGATTCTTCCACCGCAGCGGTGGGATTGTTGCCCAGAGTTTTCTGCATTTTGTCTGCTCCAGAGGTGAGATTTATTGTTATTTCGCCGCGGCGGTACCCGGGCGTGTTGCCTTGAAAATTTGCTGGCCAATAAGACGCAGCGGTTCGCCACGCATCAAATTACGTTCAATGTTTTCGAGGGAAATATTTTTGGTTTCAGGCACAAAGAGGATCGTCAGCACGATGCAGACGATGTTCATCACGCCGTAAAGCCAGAAGGTATTCGGACTGCCGATGGTGTCGATGAGTGTCAGGAAGGTCGCGCCAATGATCATATTGGCAATCCAGTTCGCCATTGTTGAACAGGTCACACCAAAATCGCGCCCGGCCAGCGGTTGGATTTCGGAACACAGCACCCAAATCAGCGGGCCTGCACTCATGGCAAAACCAACGATGAAAATAAGCAGGACGATAACGGCGGCGTACTGCTCCGTCGGGTTTGATATCCCGCTATGGAACATATAACCGAGAATACCCATGCAGATGGCCATGCCGGAGAAACCTAATTTCAGGATAGGTTTGCGCCCCCAACGATCCACCAGGGCGATAGCGATAAAGGTCGCCAGCACGTTCGTTAACCCGGCAATCACCGTTCCCCACATTTGTTCACGCGTGGTAGAGAAACCGGCAATTTCGAAGATTTTCGGCGCGTAATACATGATGACGGTCATGCCGGTGAACTGCTGCATGAACTGGAGTAATACGCCAAGATAGGTGGAACGGCGAAAATGCGAGTTATGGCGGAAAAGCTGCCATCCGCGCTGTTTCATCTTCAGACTGTCGCGGATCTGATTGAGTTCGTTCTGCGCTTCTTTGTCGGAATTACGTAGCAGTTTCAGCACTTTTCCTGCCAGTTCATGTCTGTCTTTCATCGCCAGCCAGCGCGGGCTTTCCGGCAGTGTTAACACACCGATAAACAGAACAATCGCCGGGAAGGTGATCACACCCAACATCCAGCGCCAGTGTCCACCTTCACTCAGTGCGGTGTCGGAGAGAAACGCCACCAGAATCCCGATGGTGATCATCAGCTGATAAAGCGAAATCATGCTGCCACGAATACGTTCCGGAGCGATTTCTGAGAGATACAGCGGGGCAGTAAAAGAGGCGACGCCGACCGCCAGGCCGAGGATAAAGCGGGAGACCGTGAGGATCTCAACATTGTGTGCAAACGCGCAGCCAATCGAGCCAATCACAAACAGCACCGCACCCAGTAGCAGGCTCTTTTTACGGCCCAGAGAAGATGACATCGGGCCGCTACACAAGGCACCAAACGCGGCACCAAACATCATCACGCTGACCACAATTTCTTGATGGTGGCTGCTTAAACCAAATTCTTTAGCAATAAATGGCAGTGCACCCGCGATAACGCCCATATCCAGACCAAACAGCAATCCAGCGAGGGCGGCAAGAAGGCAAACAAGTATTGTTTGCCTGTTTGTTTTTGTAGGGTTCATAGTTAAGACCTTAATAGTTATAATTTTTAAAATAGGAATCGATGGCTCTGGGCGCGGTAATCGCCAATGATTTGCAGGCTGCCGCTGATAAATGCCGCCATGATTTATTCCGCACACTCGCGCCAGGCGTGTTGATAAGCCTGCGCACGCATGTGTAGCAAATCCATGCTCATCCCCGCCTGGTAAAGCCCCCCGCCAAGGCCAAAACCGTTGGCACCCGCCTGAATGTAACTGCGCATTTGCGCGGCATCGGGCTGAATGCCGCCAACGGGAAGTAACGCCACTTCTGCGGGGATCACCGCGCGAAAGGCTTTGGTTATCACCGGGCTGATATGTTCGGCGGGGAACAGTTTCAATGCGCTGGCCCCGGCTGCCATGGCGCTGAACGCCTCGCTTGGTGTCATGATCCCCGGCATGCTGATAAGCCCGAGCTTGCGGGTATAGCGGATCACCTCCGGGCAGCAGTTCGGGGAGATGATCAATTGCCCGCCGCATTCGGCGACAGCATCAACTTGCTCAACTGTCAGCACGGTTCCTGCGCCAACGTAGCCGCGTTCGGCGACCACTTTTCGCATCAGGGAAATTGACTCCAGCGGTTTCGGGCTATTGAGCGGTACTTCAAGGTAACGAAATCCGCAGTCGAGTAGGATTTCCGCGGCTTCCAGGGCGTCTTGCGGCGTAATACCGCGCAAAATAGCGACCAGTGGTAACGGCTCTTTTTGCCATTGGGCGATGAAATTTTCTGAGTTCATGATGGGGTTCCTTGAAGTTGGCAAAAGAGATGCCACAGGCCGTGAATAAAGCAGTCATCGCCATTCGCCGGGATGAGATTGAGATCCAACGGGCCTGCCGCAAGCTGATAGCGAGCCGTCAAAGCCGGGCTGCCAACCACCCACGCCTGCAACCCAGTGGGAAGTGCCTGCAATTCGTAGCCAATAGTTAAACCGGACAAATAACTGTGAACGCTCGTTTCAGCAATTTCACCGGCCAGGCGGCGGGTGCGGGCTGAGAAGATTAAGTGGGTGAAGGGCGCACCTTGCTGAGCGGTTTTCACGCCCAACAAGAAAGCATCTGCATCTTCCTGCTGTTCAGGCAGTGCCCGCCCAAGAATGGAATGCTGGCTGAGGAGCGAGAATATTTCGCCTGTCATAAACGTGGCGAACGAGGTGATTTCACCGTTCACCATATACGCATGTTTACTGTGCGTACCGGGCAGTAATGCGGTGTGCTGGTAGGCGGGGTGCAGTGATGCCAGGCCTAATAATTGCACTTCCTCGCCGCGCATCACGTCGGGTTGAGAGAACGGACTGTTGCCGTTAGCGCCTGGGATAATCCACGCCGTGCTGCCCCAGGGGGTGGTGAAAGCCAGCGTGCGGGCAGCCAGATTTTTTGCCATACAGGGGAGCGGCGCATAAGACACTTCATGCCAGCCCTGCTGCGAACCGACCATTCCCGCCATCACAATCGGCAGGTTGCCGTACTCTTCTAACCACGTTTGCAGCAAGGCTTGCAGCGTCGGCGCAAATTGATCTTTCTCGACGGATAACAATCCGCAAGGCTGGCTAATTCTGGAAACTGGCTTTGAACCCTGCATCAAAAATGCACGGAAGTTGGTCGTTCCCCAATCGATGGCAATCCAGTGAGTCTTCATTCAAGTAATACAAACCATGTAATCTTGTAATACAAGAATGCTAGAGCAAAAAACACCCACAGTGTGTGAGGGAGATCGAAATTACGTCAGATGAGGATCAAATAATGTGGTCGAACATTTCCGGACGATCTTGCCAGATACGTTTTTTGGCAGCATTGAGCAAAATATCGCGCATTTTAAGGCGCGCGTTATCGACCTGTTTCAGGCGAATCGCATCGAATAACTGGTAGTGTTCATCGACGGCGGCTTTGGTCTGACGCACATCTTTTTCGAGGGTTTGTTTAAACGAGAGCGCCATGGCCGCAGAAAGCGCGTTACCGAGGGCTAAAAGAAAGGGGTTATGCGTGGCGCGTAATAAGGCATGGTGAAAGGCCATATCGCCTTCTTCAAACAGGGAGCGCTGCGCCTCGAGCTGGCCTTTGCGCATTAACTGTAACGCATCCTCCATCGCCGCCAGATCGTGTCCGTTAGCGTTTAGCGCCGCAAGCGTTGCCACGTTTGGCTCGAAAATCAGGCGCGTTACAATCAGTTGCTCAACCAGTTTCAGGTCGAGCTCACCTTCAGCCAGCCAGCCGAGCACGTCAATATCCAGCAGGCTCCACTGCTCGCGGCTATTCACGGTGCTGCGTTTTTTGGCCTGAATCGAGATAAGCCCTTTTGCCGCAAGCACTTGCAGGGCGTTGCGCACTGAGGTGCGGGAGACTTCATATTCCACGGCCAGCTCATTTTCACCTGGTAAAGAAAGCCCCGGCGCGAGATCGCCATGCATTATCCGGCGTGCAAGATGCTGGGTGACAGATTCTGAAATATTTGTCTGTGGGACTTTCATTACACTTTCTCGGTCGAGTCTGAACATGGAAATGAGCTACATAGTAAGCTAATCGCGCCGTATTCGCACCGTATGTCCTTAAAAGATAAGAGAGCAACGTATGAGCACAACTCCCATTATTCTCGATACCGACCCAGGCATCGACGACGCCGTAGCCATTGCCGCCGCACTCTTTGCCCCACAGCTTGATTTAAAGTTGCTGACGACGGTCGCAGGCAATGTCAGCGTCGAGAAAACTACCCGCAACGCCTTGCAATTGATGCACTTTTGGCAGAAGGATATTCCCGTTGCGCAGGGGGCTGCTACGCCACTGGTGCGTAAATTACGCGATGCGGCTTATGTGCACGGCGAGTCTGGCATGGAAGGTTATGCGTTTGTGGAGCATCAACGTCAGCCGCTGGATAAACCCGCTTTTCAGGCGATTTATGATTGTTTAAATGCCAGCCCTGAACCCGTCACGCTGGTGGCGATCGGCCCGCTGACAAATATTGCGCTGTTGCTCACCCAATATCCTGGCTGTAAAGCGAAGATCAAACGCCTGGTGATCATGGGCGGATCGGCAGGGCGCGGCAACTTCACGCCAAATGCCGAGTTTAATATCGCTATCGATCCTGAGGCGGGTGCGCGCGTATTTGAAAGTGGCCTGGAAATTGTGATGTGCGGCCTCGACGTCACCAACCAGGCGCTGCTGAGTCCTGAATATCTGGCAACGCTGTCAGAACTCAACCAAACCGGGAAAATGCTGCATGCGCTGTTTAGCCATTACCGCAGCGGCAGCATGGCGACGGGTTTACGCATGCACGATCTGTGCGCCATCGCCTGGCTGGTAAAACCGGAATTATTCCAGACTCAACCGTGTTTTGTGGCAGTCGAAACTCACGGTGAATTTACTGCAGGCACCACGGTTGTGGATATTGAAGGGCGTTATCAGCGCGAGCCAAACGCCCATGTGGCGTTGGATCTCGATGTTGCCGGTTTTCAGACATGGGTTGCAGAAGTCCTGGCACTAGCACCTTAAATATATAACGCGACGTAGATCGAGTTTCTTCGGCCTGACCATAGGGTTAATCGATTAACCTGCTATGCTGATTAAGCAGTTCTCCTTGGGCCGGAGAAACAAAATGAATATACCTGTCATCATGCCACCGGGCGTGGCATTCCAGAACGGCCATTTCACGGCTGAAAATATCATTAATAAAACCACACACAGTGGCGATCTTGTGGGCGTCTTTCACGACGAAGCCGCATGGCTTGCGCTACCTGCTAATACACCCATCTATCAGGTTGAAATGCTGCAATCTGCGCAAGGGGAAGGTGAGCTTTTTGTTGGCACCACGCACCTCAATCCGGGGCGTGTTGGCGATGAGTTTTATATGACGCGTGGCCATTTCCACCAACGACGTGAACAAGGCGAAGTGTATATTGGCTTGCGCGGAACGGGCTTGTTGCTGCTGCAAGACGAGCAGGGTAAAGCCCGGCTTGAGCAGGTTTCTACGGGGTCAGTGCATATCATTCCAGGTGCTACAGCGCACCGCCTGATTAACACCGGCAGCGAAGTTCTCTCTACACTCGCCGTTTGGCCAACCATTGCCGGGCATGATTACGCGGCGTTGGCGCAAGGCTTTGCGCTGCGAGTGGTTTTGCAGGACGACAAAATCCAGGCAAAAGAGGTGCAAAATGGCTGATCAGCACCTGAATTTTGGGTTGGATATGAAGATCCACCACCAGCCGATGGGGTTTAGCTACGGCGAAGAGGTGATCGGCCCGGTGCCGGAGATCCGTAAACTCGATCAGATCCGCGCCTCGTTGCGCGATCCCTCGTGCAACGGGCCGGAGGATGTGTACGCGATCGTGATGGATGTGGCGCGTTTGCAGGACAGAGAAGAACTGAAGAAACGCATGCTGTTATTTGGCGTGGTGACTTACGCTTCTGGCCGCCTGGGAGACGAGCCGATTCGCAGCCAGGGCCACATTCACCGTATCAGCAGCCACAGCGGTTGGTCGCCGCCTGAGCTGTATGAAATCTGGCAGGGCAAAGCGATTATCTACATGCAGGAGTATGTGGCGGACGATCCGGGGCGTTGCTTTGCGGTTTGCGCCGGGCCTGGCGAGAAAGTGCTAGTGCCGCCGGGTTGGGCGCACGCCACGATTTCAGCTTCGCCGGATGAACCGCTGACGTTTGGTGCCTGGTGCGACCGCGAATACGGTTTTGAATACGATGCAGTTCGCGCCTACAAAGGGCTGGCATGGTATCCGCTATTGCAAGACGAGCATATTGCCTGGCAGCACAACCGCAGCTACATGCCGGGGCGTTTGCAGGTGACTTCACCGCGCCAGTATACCGAGTTTGGGATAACCGAGGAGCCGTTGTATCAGCAGTTTATTGATGATCCCGCGCGGTTTCAGTTTATTTCGAAGCCGGGGATAGTCGGGCAGAAGTGGGTGGGGTTTCATCCTTAAAACAACCCTCACCCTGAGGGAGAGGGAATTAACTCGATTTTCTCCCTCTCCTGGGGGAGAGGGTCGGGGTGAGGGCATACAACTAAGAAAATAACCCCACCGCCACGCCAACTGCCGCCAGCACCAGTAGCAACAGCATCGCTTTCACCGGTGACACGCCGCGTTTCGCCATCAAATACCAGGTGCCAATCACCACCAGCAGCGGCAGCAGATTAGGGAAAATTCCGTCCAGCATCTGCTGCACATGAATATTCACGCCATCTTTGGTGACAAATTCAAGCCCGGTGCCGAGCTTCACGTAGCTTGCCGCCACGCCGCCCATCACGAACACGCCTAATAACGATAGCGCTTCACGCAGGCGCGTCGATTTACTGCTGACCAGCATCTCAACCGACGTCGACCCCATGCGGTAGCCTTTCAGGAACAGGAACCACGAGCCGGGAATGATAATCGCCAGCCACGCCACGCAATAAAACAGTGGCCCGAGGATATTCCCGCCTGCAGCCAGCGCCATGCCGATACTGAGCAAAATTGGGATCAGCATGCCCGGAATCATCGAATCGCCAATCCCTGCCACTGGCCCCATCAGGCCGACTTTCAGGGTGTTGATGGTTTCGCCGTCAATCGGTTCACCATTGGCGCGTTTCTCTTCCAGCCCCAGCACCATGCCGTTCACAATCGCCCCAAGCTGTGGCTCGGTGTTATAGAACGAGGCGTGGCGTTTAAGCATCTCTTTGCGCTGTTCGTCATCGGGATACAGCTTTTTCGCCACCGGCAACATACTCAAACAAAAGCCGAATGATTCAAGACGCTCAAAGCTCATGGACGAAAGGTTGTACATCATCCAACTGCGCCAGCAGCGGCGCAGATCCTGGCGAGTGAGTTTACGTTCTTCCATCAGAATTCATCCTCATCATCAGCGGGCGTGGAGGCTGCACGTTCAGCCTGCGGCTCAGGTTTGTAGTTGTAGTGAATCAGGGCCAGCAATGCGCCGACGATGACCAGCGCCACCATGTTCAGTTTCAGGAAAACGATGCAGATAAACCCCACCAGGAAGTAAATCAACATGCTGTAATTTTTGATGATTTGTTTAAGCAGAATCGCGATGCCCACCGCTGGCAGAATGCCGCCGAGCACGTTCATCGTCGAAAGCACGATGTGCGGCAGGCTGTCCATAAAGGCGTTGATGTACTGCGCGCCGAAATAGACCGCGATAAACGTCGGAATAAAACGCATCAGGAAATTGGTCGCCTGCGGCCAGATAGCGCTGTTGAGATACACGCCACGCTCGTCGCCTTTTTCCAGCGCCAGATCTGCGCGGTGGTTCCACCAGGAATTGAGCACCATCATGGCGTTAAACAATACGGTGCCTGCAATACCGATAGTGGCCGCCAGCGCCACGGCCACTTCCGGGCCTTTGTTGGAAAGAATACCCAGTGCGATAGCCGGGAAAGCTACAAAGTTGAGATCCGCAGGCATTGAGCCACCGGGGGTTACCATCGCGATATATACGGCCTGAACCGCCACGCCGATGATAATCCCGGTCTGCACATCGCCGAGAATGAAACCTACCAGCATCCCTGAAACTAATGGGCGGGTAATCAAATACCAGCCGCCGGTTAGCCCCAGCAGCCATGGGCTACTTAACGCACCGAGGTAACAGAGAATGCCGATCAAAGCCGCTTCAAAAGCCATATTGCACTCCTTTATTTGAGTTTTTGGCGAGCGTCCTGCCAGCTATAACTGCTGGCATCGGGCACCAGACGAAATTCAATCTGATGCCCGCGCAGCAAGAGGTAGTCGAACGCAGCACTCTCTTCCGGATTCACAGATTGATTAGGGCCAATGGTGGTGGTTGTGGCTCGTGCGCTCATCGGGCCGACGTTGATTTTTTTATTGCTGTTTTGCAGGCTGATACCTGCTTCTTCGATGCGCTTTAACGTGACGGGTGATTTGCCAATCACGAAGTAATGCTTCTCGCTGGCGATGATTTTTGGCAGTTTTTCGATGGCCGTGGCGGTGTCAAACAGCCAGACTTTGATGTCCTGAACCGCGCCTTTCATCACCGAAGAAAGTAAAGGATCGGCGGCGACCGCATCGTCGATGGCAATAATCCCATCGCACGGCAGCTCTTTTGCCCAGCGAGTGACGAGCTGGCCGTGGATCACGCGGTCGTCGATTCGTACAAATGAAATGCTCATCGTTGCCCCTTAAAAATCATCTGACTGCGTAGTTTCAGCAAGCGTTGCCTGCACCAGCGTGTCCTGGGTGTTTGCAAGCAGTTGTGCGGTGGCCTGTTCGATATCCGCGAGATCTTTTATCTCATCGCTTAACAGCACCATGGGGAAGTTGACGCCCCCCAGTACAGTGACCGGCGGTTGCGTATCAGGGTTAAAGGCGTAGTGGCAGGCGATATTCCACGGCGTGCCGCTTTGCAGATCGCACAGTACCACGACGCCATCAGCCTCTTTGCTGGCTTGTTTCAACACCGCCGCAAACTCATCGCCAAAGCTATTAATGCCTTTGTTTTCCGTGAGCATGACCGGGAATACATGCGGCAATTCACCGTAGACCATGCGTGAACTTGCCAGCAGGGCTTCCGCCAGCGTGCCGTGTGTTGCCAGAATGACGTTGATCATAATTAACCCCTTACCCAGGCTTTCATGGTGGCGAGTTGCTGACCTGCACTCCGTCCATACGGTGAAATTCGGTATTCCCCGACGGCAGCAGGAATGATGAAGGTTTCGGCGTAATGCACCACAAACGGCTCGAACGCGCCGCTCGGGCTTTCAACCAGCGCCTCGTCGCCTTCCACCAGATTCAGGACATTCACGCCGCCGTGCGTGTGGTGTGTGACGGGCTGTGTAAACCAGTGGCGACGCGTTTCAATAAACTCGCGTTCATGCAGGCCGGTGCGCTCCTCGCGCCAGCCATCGCCTTCGGCAATCGGTTCAAAATGGTTAACCAGGTGCTCGCTTACCCATTGGGTATCGCGTTGCCAGTCAATGACTTGTGCGCCGTGGTCCAGATGCACCGGGCGCGGCAGACCGTCCAGCCCCAGTCGTCCCCAGTCCCATAATTTGAAGGTGAAAATATACGGTGTCGCGCTGATCTCCAGCACCATGGCTCCCGATCCGGAACAGTGCACGGTGCCTGCCGGTATCAGGAAGTGATCGTGTTTACGCGCCTGGAAACGGTTAACGAATTTCTCGTCATCAAACGCTTTTTCGCCACGCTGGGCGCGGGCCAAATCGTCGAGCATTTCCTGCGGGTCGATCCCCGTTTTTGTACCGAGATAGACTTCTGCGCCCGGCTCGGCTTCCAGCAAGTAATAGCTCTCATCCTGGGTGTAATGCATCCCGAAATGCTGCTGGATGTATTCGGTAATCGGGTGAACCTGGAAACTCAAATTCTGCCCGCCGATGGTATCGAGGAAGTCGAAACGGATCGGGAATTCTGCGCCAAATCGGGCGTGGACGCGCTCGCCAAGCAGCGGACGCGGGTAGAGCAACACCAGATCTTGTGAGGGGATCTCGATCCGCACATCACCAAAACGCAGTAACAGGCTGTTCTCCTCGGGCACACAGTCAAAACACCAAGCGTAATTTGGCTTTGAGGGATCGAGATCAAACTTGTCTTTCATCCATTGCCCGCCCCAGACACCGGGGTCGAAGAATGGCACCACGCGGAACGGTTGCTGCGTGGTTTGTTGTAGGCCATGACGCAGCGCATCTCCGTTCACCATCGCCGGTTGTTGCGCATTATTGGTATCGAGCAGGAAATCCGCGCGCTTGAGAAGCGGGGTTTTATGGCGGTCGAACACGCGCCACTCAATGAAAAAGGCACGTTTATAGCGGCGCAGAATATCTTCATTAACGTTATCTGCCCCCCAGTTGCCCAATTCTCCACGGCGAAAACGCTGCTGAATTTCCCAGCGAGCGAGATCGGCATAAATCAGCACATCACCCGGATGAACTAAGGCAGCACCTGGGCCGTAAATCACCACCAGGCCAGACGTCGTTTCTGCGGCTTCACGCTGTGCTTGCGCCAGTTTGTCCGGGCAGAAAAACTCGCTGAGTTCGTGGCAGGAAAGCACGCCGAACACCCGGTCGTCCGTCAAATTGCGGGCCAGCAAATCATGCAGATGCTGTTCACACAGACGCGCGGATTCAGCGTTGATAATGTGTTGCGGGTTAAGTTGTTCAATGAGCTGCGTGTGCAGTTCGTCGAGTTGAACGCCGGGATAACAGTCAATCACCAGTACCGTTTTGCCCGAAGCGGAAAGCCGTTCGCTCACGGCTTGTTTAATGGCGGGCCAACCCTGCCAGGCCTGATGCTCAAACCCCGAAACGCGGACTTCGGGATACTTATCGTATGATGCCGGATGCATAATCTTCTCCCTGTTTCTGATGAACTAAGATTAATCGATTAACCCATTTTGAACAGCGTGGTAAACGCGATTAACCCGCCATTTTTAACAAGGTGTTGCTTAAAGTTGAGTTATCTGTGACGGCATTCACATGGAGATATGCAATTTTTGGGTTATTCGATTAATCTGTGTGGAATTGCTTAATTTTGAGGAGTGCTAATGAGCACTGTCACCCTTGCCCTGGTCGCGAAACAGGCTGAAGTTTCAACCGCTACCGTTTCAATGGTGTTGCGAAATCGGGGCCGTATTTCTGACGCCACTCGCCAGCGCGTGCTCAAAGCGCTGGATGATTTGGGTTATGTGTATAACCAAACGGCGGCCAATTTGCGCAACCGCACCAGCAATCAGGTTGGATTGTTGCTCCATGACATCACCAACCCGTTTTACGGTGAAATGACCGCCGGTCTGAGTCAGGAAATGGAGCGCCACGATCTGCTGCTTTTTCTGGCAAACAGCGAAGAATCCGGTGAGCGGCAGCAAAAGTTTGTCGATTCTCTGATGCGCAATAACGCCTGCGGCATGGTGTTGTGCGCGGCACGAGAAACACCGCCGCTGTTTTTTGAAACGCTGAAGCGGCGCAACATTCCGGCGATTATGGTGGTGCGCCCGATGGACGACGTGGACTTCGATTTTGTCGGCACCGATAACTTCCTTGGCACCCAACTGGCAACACAACATCTGCTGCGTCTGGGGCATCGTCATATTGCGTTTATTGGTGGGAGTGAAAATTCCATCAGCCGCGCGCAACGTATTGGCGGCTACAGCAGCAAATTGCTCGAGCATCGCATTCAGCCGAAAAGCGAGTGGGTGGTGTCTTCTCTTGCCAGCCAAAGTGACGGTGCACGTGTGGCCGAGGAGTTGTTCCGGCATTACCCGGAAATCACGGCGGCGGTCTGTTATCAGGATATCGTGGCGCTGGGCGTGATGCAGACTCTGCGCAAAATGGGCCGCCAGCCAGGTGTTGATTTTGCGCTGGTCGGGTTTGACGATATTACCGAGGCGTCTTTGGTTCAGCCTGCGTTGACCACCGTTTCGGTGGCCGCCAAGGAGATTGGCCGTAAAGCCGGGGAGTTGTTATTTAGCCGCATTCAGGGCAACGATGAGCCGCCAAAACGCATTATTCTCCCGCCTACATTGGTGGTGCGGGAGTCTTGCGGATACCCGTCATACTTCAAGCCGCAGGTGCGTTGAGGGGTTTGAAGCCCAATGAAACGAAAACGTATGCTAATAACGTAATGATATGAGTTTAAATTTATAAATTTGTTGTGTTCCAGGACAGGTTTACGTTGATTACATCACCTCTTTGTTATCACGGGACTTTTGTGTTTGTATCTTTGACTTTTCGGATGAGGGTAAGCGCGTTTTTATTCAGGGCGTAATAATTATAGAAGCTGCTATCGGGAGTATCGTCTGTCTCGTATGTCACCAGAAGCCTGCTGTTTTTATTGATATAAAGAATTTCCTCCCCTACAGGGGTTGGATTTTCATCATCACCAACGTAATAAACCATGAATGAATGATTCAGTGCTCGTCCGGTTCGTTTGTTGATAAATGCGGTTGTATTGCAACCAGATCCGCCACATCCCCATCCAACCCGAGCGTATTCGCCGGCAAAAACTACATCTCCCTGAATCGCTTCTTTAAAACGAGTGCGGAACATGTTGGTGAATTCATCTGACCTGTCTAAATGTTCAGCCGGTTTTCCGCTGTAAATATGCTCAACAGGATAATCCCGCCCCTTGGGTAAACTGTCAGAAGCCGAACTCTGCATTGAAAAAAAAGCCAGCATAAAAAATGAGGCTAACCATTTAATGGTTAGCCATGCCGGATTGTGTGTAAATGAAGCTCCATGCATTTCTATTTTCCTGATTTGTGTATGAATACTCCTTTCATTGTTGTGGTTTTATGGCGACTCTTCAATTTCATTTCTGAAACAAAACGTGCATAAATTTTGCTCCCATTGGGGTTAACTCCCTGCGAATATTATGGTTTTAGAAAAACAAAATAACGCAGGGAGTCATCATCATGACAGACAGGGAACAGCTTCCCGCCATTTGCTGGCCGGTACCGAAAAACAACCGGAACGGTGAGTTCGGTAACCTTGAAGAGGTGCTGGCGCACCTGGAAGGAGAGTACAGCGGCCACTGGCTTATCGGGCGTAACGGGATGTGGCATAGCGGGTTACATATCACCGATACCACCACGCCGTGGTGTGCGCTCAGTGGTCAGGCGATGAATGAGGCTGTGGACTTTCCGGTACCGTATCAGGGGGAGCAAGCCGTACGCTGTATGGTGGACGGTGAGGTGGTGGCTTACCGGATAAACCGGGATTACCT
>NZ_JMPI01000060.1 GCF_000735355.1 Buttiauxella agrestis ATCC 33320 | reverse complement strand
ACCTGGGCTATTTTCAGGTCCCCAGCGAGAGCGGGTATGAAAAACGCTATCAGGTGCATATTGAATGCCTGACACCGGACGACCTGCCGCGCTTCCTGAGCAATCCGGAAGGTGTGGGGCGTGACACGCCTGCCTTTGCCTGCTGTCCCGCAGGTATTCCTGTGTACCTGAAAAATACCGCCGGAAACCTGCGTGACAGCCAGTTGAAAAATCCAGTTGAAGTGGTGATGCCGTTATCCGGTCAGGTCGTGAAAGATACGGACGGGAAGCGTTACTGGCCGGGTGGCACGTCACGGGGATTGCTGGCTGAGGCCGATCTGCGGCTGCTTTCGCGCTATGACCTGGCCGGACGTGGGTTTGAGACGACGGAAGACAGCCCAGTGAGCTTTGACCACCTCGACGGGAAGATGCAGCCAAAAGGGCTGGTGCGGCATATTTTCCAGACCCTGTTTACTGCTTCGTCAGTCGACCCGCGTTCGAGTCATGCGCTGGTGAAGCATAACTATCAGCGTCTTCTGGACAAGGTGGACAGTGATGACGGGAAAGGGTACAGCGCAGATGAATACCGCCGTGCCGTGCATAATCAGGACTACCGGGCGCATCTGTACCATTTGTGCGTGAAACACCCCAGTGACTGGTACTACTCATCGGAAGACCCAGTGTGGAAAAGCTACTTCACGCCACTGATGAAAAAAGAGACTCCGGAATGGTATCGCTACGGGGAGAAATTTTTGACGGATATCCGCTGGATGCACAGCGTGCCGGGGATGGTGGAGAATCCGTGGCACATGCATCCACTGATGTTTCTCGATGCCTTGCGGGAAACGAAAAAGCAGGGATGGGCGCATAGTCTGTTTGCTAAACTGCTTGGTAGCGTGGAGTCCAAAAATGACTATACGGCTTATAACCAAATTTTCCATAACCCCAAACGAACGGTAGCAAAATATCATACCAATCTAACATCAATGACTATCAAACAAGTTATGGAAACTCAACAGCATACTAATGTGATGTTTGCTACTGGTCGTTTTCAGATCATACCGGGAACACTAATAGATGCGGTGAAATCACTCAAGTTAGATGTTAACTCCTTGTATGACGAAGCCATACAGGATCAGATTTTTGAGGAGTACATAATTAAGGTCAAACGCCCTGCAATTATCGCCTACCTGGAAGGTAACGGTAGTGTTGAAGACGCTATTTATGACTGGGCGAAAGAGTTTGCATCAGCTGGGGTGCGTAAAGGCAAAACCATCAGTAAGGGGCGGGTTGCGCAAGATGAAGGGGTTTCTTATTACTCCGGCGATGGTCTTAATCATGCACATCTGACGCCTAATAGTATGGTTAATATATTGAGAGAATCGAAAAATGGCATTAACTAGCAGAAATTTACCCTATCTAATCATTGGTTTTGTCAGTCTGATGATGCCCATTGCTCATGCTGCCAATCAGAATGTTAAAGCTAGACCTGACTTCAAAGATTATCCGGTTGAGATAAGCAAAGGCCCATTTGCTAGTCAGTTAGAGTTTTCGGATGAGGAGAAAAATTATTCCAGCCATTGGAAGGAAATAACAATCAATGAATTTAAAAAATCAGAAAATATCGCAGGACATTATCGTATATACACTGATGACAAGAGTAGTGGGAAAGAATGTCTCGACCATCAAGGTGGAGTATGTGGTTGGGTTATAGATAAATTATCAGGAAAGATTGTGATGCAACTTCCTTCTATCAATGGAACGAATGTCTACCAACAAGTTGCTGACAACGGCACACCAGTTGGTGAAGAATTCAGGATTGAGACCCGAAAGAACAGTTATTTAATAATATTAACCGGTCAGGCTATTCCACAAAAAATAGAACATGATGAAAACGGGATTCCGCTTACTTATCCATGCCAAACGACCTACTATATTTTGAAAAAAAACCAGTTCTCGAAAATCTTTGAGGATAAAAATGGATGTGATGTTGATTAGCTCTTTAAAATAGAAACTCTGATGCTATCTGGTCGTTTGGATTGATGCCGATATTGACTAGTCCTGCCATAGATTGACACTTTTCGGCCTTACAACACCCGATGAAGTTCATCGGGTGTTTTGTATTTTAGCGACAGATGTTGCTGCCATTGGCGTTTTGACGTGTCTTTTCGGGTTGGACTCAAATTGATAGGGTTTGAAGCTCAATGGTACAGTTGGGCTTCAAACCCCGTTGACTGCATCTGCGCGTCCCAGTCACATAGTTTATCTATGCTCCTGGGAACTTACGGCCTAGTCCCTTCCTGCAACTCGAATTATTTAGGCTATGAATAGGTTAAGCGCCTGACCAGTTCCATTTCACTGTGGCGGAAGGGAATGCCATATTCATCAAGCACATCGTGGAACCACAGGTGCGCGTAATCCACGCCACGTTTGCGCACTGACGGCCAGGGGAGGGTGGTTTGCGTTTTGCCGCGCACCAGCCCCCACTGGAAACAGCCGACATTCAGGGCGGCAAACAGCGGCAGTTGTTCTTCCATCACGCAGCCGACATGCCGCGCCAACCATTCTGTGCATAACATCGGACGCTCGAATGTTTGCCAGTAGCGCAATACCTGGAGCATTTTCGGTGTGGCAAGGTAGGCGTGGAAGCTGATCACATCCGAAAGATCGGCTGCTGCCTTATCGATAGGATGGGCAAAATACTCCGCTTCGGGTTCGTCGGGATCTTGCGAAATATGCCACGCACCTACGGTCAGTGGCTGCCGGGGATCTTCGTCACGCGCCCAGGCGAAAACCTGTGGCAGCAGCTCCAGCGCAAAATGCTCTAGCTTTTCATCGAACTGCGTTTCTTCGAGGCCGGTCGCAAACGTGCCGCGGTTGCCAGGCTCGTTGTACAAATCCCAGATAGCGATGCGTGAATCGTCTTTGAAATGGCGCACTATGTCGCGCACATAGCGTTCAAGCTGCGGCCACATCTCGCGGTTACATACCGTTTCACGCCCAGGACTCGCCGCCGCCTGGCTGTTGTGTTTGCCGGGTTCGGGTGCTTTTTGAGGCCCTAAAAATGGTTCATCTCCGGAAAAACCACAGTCGTCCATCAGCGTCAGCATGACTTTTATTTGATGGCTTTCGGCGATACGCAGAAAGCTCTCGATGCGCATCAGCAATCCATCGCGATCGTGCTGCCAGACGATAAACGGCAGGTTGATGCGCAGTTGGTTATAGCCGATCTCTTGCGCCCAACCGAGTTCCTGATCGATGGTTTCGGGATCAAAGGTTTCGCGCTGCCATAGCTCTGTCCAGTTTACGGCGCTGCGGGGCAGGTAATTAAACCCGCAAATCCAACCCTGATTTTTGTGCCACTGAGCGGCCTGTTGTTTGCTCCATTTTGTACGCATGACGTGGCTCCTACGGTGATTCCGGCGTTAAGCTAGATACCGATTTACGCCCTGGCGTGTTGCCCCAGACTTTGTCGTATTCATAGCCGGTCAGGTCTTTGATGACTTTACGGGTTTCCATATCGCAGTCTGCGAGGTTTCCGCCCAGCTTGAGACGGGCGACTTCTTTAATCAGCGTTTTATGGGATTCACGGGTGAGTTTGAATTTAAAGGTCATCCAGAAACTGATCGCCAGCAATGCTGTGGTGGCAAAGACCATTAGCCCGACAATCGCGTGTAACGCTTCAATAGGTTGCTCGCCCTGGCCTTTAACAAAACCGCTTTCTTCCAGCACCACACCAATCAGCATGATGGCCAGCGCCACGGTACTTTTCCGGGTTAAGACCATCACACCAGCAAAGATGCCTTCGCGGCGTTTTTTAGTCACGATTTCATCGACGTCAGGAATAAAGCTGTAAATATTCCAGGGGATAAAATAAAGACCCGCACGTGAAATACCCAAAATGACAAACACAGCGGAGAACAAGATCACGGATACATTGATGTTATTGATATAGGCATAAAACAGGAAGGCTAATACTGCAAAAATACAACTATAAGATAAGCGCAGTGCGCCGGAAGGCGTGAAATTCAATTTGCTGAGTAACAGCATAAAGACAAATGTTCCCGGAACAGAAACAAATGCGGCCACGCTTAAATAACCTGAAACGGCGGCGGCATCCTGATGTAATCCGTAAACGACATAATAAGTAAATACTGAGCCGAAAACGTCCATTGCGGTAAACGAAGCAATATAAATAATAATATGCTGGCGGAACATGCGGATCTTAAATGAAGAGAGTAAATCTAACACCAGGCTTTTTAAATGGTGCCAAAGATTACCGCTATTTGCTCCTTCGGGTTCGGGTTCAAACTCTTCGCGCACATCTTTGGCTTCCCAGGTGCACATCCAGGTGGTAAATACTGCGAGGCAAAAAATCGCTGAGAAAAGCAGGCCTGTGTAAGTGTAGGTTATCGAGTTATCTTTGCCGGTGAACTGCATGATTACACCTGGCACAGACACCGCCAGAAAACCGCCAAGCTGTGAGCAGATCATACGCACTCCGGATAAACGGGCGCGTTCGGTGTAGCGGTTGGTCATCTCTGCCGCCAGCGTTTCCCACGGCACCAGCACCATTGCGGAGAGCAGCTCAATGGAGAGATAAGTACCGAGATAATACCAGTAGCCCATATCCGTAACCCAAAGCAGGGCGTACAAAAACATCAGTGGGGCGCTGAGTAATAAAAAGAAGCGGCGGCGACCGAAGCGTTTACCCAGCCAGGTATTAGCGAAGTTATCGGTGATGTAACCCATAATTGGACTTAATACCGCATCTATCACGCGGGCAATAGCAAATATCGAACCGGCTTCTAATACTGATAATCCACAATAAGTGGTATAGAAAAATAAAAGCCAGGTACCAATAATAGCAAAAGCCCCGCCACCAAATAAATCGGTAACACCATATCCTATGGCTGTTCCATAGCCAACTCTGCGTTCTGTAGGTTTCATATTATTATTCCATTTCTGTGTAGGGTGAAAAGGAAAACATTATTGTTGTTAAATTTTTATCCAGTTCCTGGTTATAGAAGACTGGTAAATTGCTTCGACCATGCGCAGGGATGTTTCCGCCTGGTATATATCAACGTAATTATGATTGTCGGGTGTTTGTATTGAATGATAAAAATTATTAATAGCCTGCTGGTGGCTGCTCCCCCAATAACACTTTTGGACTTCACGTGGTATTTCGTCGCAGGCCAATAGATTTTTCTCCTCACCAGCAATAAACCACAGATTATTGTGATGAAGTTGCAGCAGGCCTTCTTCGCAATGGATCTCAAGAAATAGCGGCGAGTCGGTGGTGTGACAGTTCGTCGCGTAAAAAATCCCTCGCGCCCCGTTGGCTAATTGCATATTCGCCATCGCGGTGTCCTCGGCCTGGGTGGCATTGCTGAGAAAACTGCTCTCCACCACGCCTTTTACCGACTCGACTCCGCCAGCAAACCACTGCATTAAATCCAGCGTATGAATCGCCTGGTTGATGAGCAGGCTGCCGCCTTCGGTGGCAAAACGCCCGCGCCACGGGCTTTGCGCATAGTAATCTTGCGTTCGATTCCATGTCAGCACCGCTTTGATACTCAGCACTTTTCCGTAGGTGTTCGCCTCCAGCAACGATTTGATCTTCTGGCTGCTCGGGTTCAGTCGGTTCTGATAACAGACACCAAGCTGGCTCGTTGCGTGCTTCAGCGCGGTTTTAATGTCTTTTACTTCGCCTGGATTCAGCGCTACCGGCTTTTCCGTGAAGACGTGTTTTCCGGCGGCAAGGGCGGCAAGAATCACTTCTTTGTGCGCGACATGCGGCGTGCAGACGTGTACCACGTCAATTTCGGTATCACACAGCATTTCGCGGTAATCGGCGTAATAACGGCAAGCGTAACGCTCGGCCAATAAGTGACCCTTTACGGAGTCTGTTTCGACAATCGCCCGAAGCCTGCAAGCTGGATTCGATTGAATTGCCTCGACGTGCAAGGTGTGGATTGCTCCACACCCGACGACTGCGACCTGTGTCGTCTTCATCGCTATTGCACTCCGTTTGCCAGCATTTGCGCGCGCACGCACAGTTCTGCGGCTTTGAAGGCATGCGCCTGAGTCATCGCATTTTCGGTGCGATTCAGGCAGTCAAGAATCAGTTCGCCGAAGAACGGAAAGCCCACATTTCCGGCAACCGGATAGCGGAATTCACCTTCTTTATTAACCAGATACACCACATCTTGTTCCTGGCGGGTGATGTCGACGTATTTGCGGATTTCGATATAGCCGTCGGTGCCGAGCAGCGTCAGGCGTCCGTCGCCCCAGGTGCTGAGTCCTGCTGGTGTGAACCAGTCGCAGCGGAAATAGCCGCTGGCCCCGTTCTCGCCTTTGAGCATGGCATCGCCGAAATCTTCAAATTCAGGGTATTGCGGATGGGCGAAGTTGTTGGTTTGCGCGGCAACAACCTGTGCTTCGCTGTTGCCCGTATAAAACAGGAATTGTTCAATCTGATGGCTGCCAATATCACAAAGAATGCCACCGAAGCGTTTCTTAAAGTAGAACCAGTCCGGGCGGCCCGTTCCTTCACGGTGTGGCCCCATGCCCAGCGTCTGAATCACCCGACCAATCGCACCGTCGCGCACCAGTTGCCCGGCAAATACCGAACTTTCGACGTGAAGTCGTTCGCTGTAATACACGGCATATTTGCGTCCGGTTTCGGCGACTTTCGCTTTAGCCGCAGCCAGTTGTTCGAGGGTGGTCAGCGGTGCTTTATCGGTGAAATAGTCTTTTCCTGCATCCATCACTTTCAGGCCAAGCGCGCAACGTTCATCAGGAATCGCCGCTCCGGCAACCAGTTTGACGCCCGGATCGGCCAGTATCGCTTCAAGAGACGGCGCAATTTTCGCCTGCGGATATTGCTTAACAAACTGCTCGATTTTTTGTGGATCAGGATCGTAAACCCATTTCAGCGTCGCGCCCGCTTCAATCAGGCCATTGCACATGCCGTAGATATGGCCGTGATCGAGTGCAGCGGCGGCAAAAACAAAATCATCTGGCTGCACGACTGGCTGCGGTTTGCCTTTTGGCGCGTAATTCATACCGTCTTTAATGCTCATGTTTATGCCCCTTTATCCATATCTTTACCCAATGGAATCGCCTCTTCATTGGCGAAATTTTCCACGGAGGCGGATTTCTCGAAGAAGTGTGGTGCCATTTTCACTAAGCCGCCCGTCTGGTAGTACGGGTCGCTTGCGCTAATGGGCAGCGAAACAATTCTGCGAGTGATGGCTGATTTATAGATCGCAGTGATGAGTTCCAGCGAACGCTTACCTTGGGGGCCATCCACTAGCGGAGCGGTGCCTGTTTGCAACGCATGCAGGAAGTTTTCGATTTGCCCGGTATGCAGTGTCCAGGTCAGACGCGGCACAGTCTGGTAACTATCTTCAAGCTGATTTTCAAGCGAGGTATCGCGCTCGTCGATGGGGAAACCGTTGGGGGCAGCGATGCTGGCGAATTTATCCCACGGCGCAGAAATGCGCGCTTTTTCTCCCTGAATCACGATTTTCTGGTCTTCACCGTGGTGTACAACCGATGCGGTAAGTTGCGTCAATGCGCCGCTGTCGTATTTGAAAATCGCAGCACTGAGATCTTCGACTTCGGCGTTGTTATGGGAAACATTGGTGGTGATGGCGACCACTTCAGTCGGGAAACCCAACATCCACTGAATGGCGTCGATGTGATGCACGGCATGGTTTAGCGTGCAGCCGCCGCCTTCTTTTTCCCAGGTGCCACGCCACCACAGGTCGTAATAGGAGTGACCGCGCCACCAGAAGGAATCCACCTGCGCGTGGCAAATTTTGCCGATTTGGTCGCTTTCGAGCACTTTTTTCAAACGCCAGAAAGCATCGGTGAAGCGGTTTTGCGCGATGATCGACAATGTTTTTCCGCTGGCCTCGGCTGCGGCAATCATCGCATCACATTCCTGGAGTGACGCGGCCATTGGCTTTTCGCACAACACATGTTTGCCTGCATTTAGCGCATCAATAGAAATAGCGGCGTGTACATACGGTGGGGTGCAGATATCAAATACATCAATAGAAGGATCATTAAGAATATCTTGATGGTTGCTGTAGATTTTGGCTTCCGTCAGCCCGTAATGTTTTTTCTTTTCTTCGGCTTTTTCTGGGTAGATATCAACCAGAGCGACAATCTGACAGCGGTCAGGAAATTCGAGATAACCCTGAATGTGATTGTGGGAAATATTACCGGTTCCAATAATAGCGATTCTTTGCATTGTGCTCTCACTTATACAAAAAAATAGGATTTATTTTTATCAGGAATCATTTTTTGAGAGCATAGTTATGGTTTTTTTTGCACACAACCGCTATTTATGACAGGAATTGCACGGCATAAATAGCGCTGTTGTGATCGAAGAGAAATGCTTGTGATGAGAAAGAGTTAGTCATGAAAATAATGTCAAAACGCTAATGAGGCATCGATCACAAAATGACGGGTAAGCTGAAAATCAAAGAGATAGCCGGGCTGACAGGGCTTTCACCGAGCACGGTATCAAGGGTGCTGGCGGGTAAAAATAATGTTAGCCCGCAGGCAAAAGAAAAGGTTTTTTACCACGCTCGTTACATGGGTATTTTGCGGGATATTCCCGCCAGTCGTTTACTCATGAATTCATTATTAGTGTGTGCTCCGGCGGCGGCTTTTACGCCAAATGGCGATCGTTATTATTACGAAGTGATTCAGGGTATTATTTCAGAAATATCGCATTACGATATTCACGTTAAAAAATGCTCGCTGGATATTAACGAAGCAGACACAACTTTATTTATGAAACATGTTAACCAGGACGATGTCGATGGTGTAATAATCATTGGGATTGATGATGAATCTTTGTATCGACTGGCCGCAGAAAGCGATAAACCTGTAGTGACAATTAATGCCAGAGATAAAAAGATGCGCCTTGATTGCGTCTCGCCAGATCACTCTTCCATTGGTTATAGCGCGGCAAAACACTTGCTAGAAAAAGGCCACCGCCAGGTACTGCTCTTTACCGATTTGCGCCGTGAAACCATGATCCAGCGTCTCGAAGGGTTCAAGCGAGCCTGCCAGGATCACCACCTTGTATTTGATGAGTCGGAAAATTTGCTGGTTACGAAAGGTTATGGCGAACCAGAAGCGCGGGCGAATTTTAAAAAGTACCTCCAACAACGTTCAAAGCAACAGCTGCCTTCGGCCATATTATGTGGTGGGGGAGCCATTGCGCGTGCGGTGCTCGGCGAGCTGAAAAACCATCAACTCCAGGTGCCTGAAGATATTTCAGTCATGAGTTGCGCTTACTCACATGAAATGGACGAAATAAAATCGTTGGGATTAACCGCGGCTTTTCAGCCTTGCCGCGAACTCGGCAGTGAAGCGGTTTGTATCCTGCAAAGTCGCTTAACGCGCAACATCAGCTCCCGGTTTAATTTATTGCTCCAGGGTTCCATTGAGTTGGGGAATTCCGTGGCAGATGTGAACTGGCGACGCCGGGAATTGTATCAAACGCATTCAATTCCCTGATTCTGCTATGGGATTAATGGCTTTTACTGATAATTCCGCCATTTTGTCATAAATTTCTTATTATCGGTGTTTTCGAGTGGCGAGCCTCCCAAGGCCTCGTTAATCTGAGAACAGTTTCATTGGTTATTGAATAAAGAAAAGAGAGTGAATATGGATGAGTCACAAGTCCGCGTAGCAATCGCGGGTGCGGGTGGTCGCATGGGGCGACAGCTGATTCAGGCAGCTTTGCAACTGGATGGCGTAAAACTGGGTGCAGCGCTTGAGCGCACGGGTTCATCCTTAGTGGGGAGCGATGCAGGCGAACTCGCTGGTGTGGGCAAAACTGGCGTGATCGTTAGGGATAGCCTGGACGCGGTGGTGAACGATTTCGATGTGTTTATCGATTTCACACGCCCGGAAGGTACGCTCAATCATTTGGCTTTCTGCCGCCAGCACGGCAAGGGCATGGTTATTGGTACGACGGGTTTTGATGATGCGGGCAAGCAGGCGATTACAGATGCGTCGAGCGAAGTACCGATTGTTTTTGCGGCCAACTTTAGCGTCGGCGTGAATGTGATGCTTAAGCTGCTGGAGAAAGCGGCCAAAGTGATGGGGGATTATACCGACATCGAAATCATCGAAGCGCATCACCGTCATAAAGTCGATGCGCCATCAGGCACGGCATTAGCCATGGGCGAAGCCATCGCTCATGCGATGGACAAAGATTTGAAAGAGTGCGCCGTTTACTCTCGTGAAGGGTACACCGGCGAGCGCGTTCCAGGCACTATTGGCTTTGCCACCGTGCGTGCGGGCGACATTATTGGTGAACATACGGCGATGTTTGCGGACATCGGCGAGCGTATTGAAATCAGCCATAAAGCCTCCAGTCGTATGACTTTTGCAAATGGGGCAGTTCGTTCTTCATTGTGGTTGAAGTCTAAGAAAAATGGCCTTTACGATATGCGTGATGTGCTTGATCTCAACAATTTATAAGCGTTATTACCCATCGTGATGTGGTTATTGCAATCATAAGTGTTTGATTGACAGGGCAGTATTTTATTGCCCTTTTTTATTTGTTTTTTTTTGAGGGTTTTCCCTTTCCATTTCTTTGAAATTATCATAACCACATCTTATCCTGCTTGTAATCGTTGCTTTGTTGTTAATTTTGACCGTTTGGTCCACTTTTCATGGTCATGATAGACAGTATCCCATTCATCCTGGTCCGCAATCGGTTACGCATCCTGAGTTAGCTGTTGATTTCAACGGTCAATTCCTCTTTTCCCCATCAGAGTGCTAAAAAACACATAAAAAGTTGCGCTTATGGTAGACTTTTCCCCGGCCTCTCACTAGAATGCCGCCGTTTGTCAAAAATCCAAATGACAGGCTGTTTTGCATTGATTCCTGAATTCGTTTTGAATTAATATGCAAATAAATTGACTGTTTATTCCCTGGAGGGCGTTTTGATTAAGTCAGCAATATTGGTTCTGGAAGACGGAACCCAATTCCACGGTCGGGCCATTGGGGCATCGGGTTCGGCCATTGGGGAAGTCGTTTTCAACACCTCTTTGACCGGTTATCAAGAAATCCTCACTGATCCTTCCTACTCCCGCCAGATTGTCACTCTTACTTATCCTCATATCGGAAATGTCGGCACCAATGCTGCTGACGAAGAATCCTCCCAGGTACATGCGCAAGGCCTCGTTATCCGTGACTTACCACTGATTGCCAGCAACTACCGCAATACCGAAGACCTTTCTTCCTACCTGAAGCGCCATAACATTGTGGCCATCGCCGATATTGATACCCGTAAGCTGACACGTATTCTGCGCGAGAAAGGTGCACAGAACGGCTGCATCATCGCCGGTGATAACCTTGACGCTGCTCTGGCGCTGGAAAAAGCGAAAGCCTTCCCAGGCCTTAACGGCATGGATCTGGCGAAAGAAGTGACCACTCAGGAAGCGTACTCCTGGCAGCAGGGGAGCTGGACGCTGGAAGGCGAATTGCCAGAAGCGGCCAAAGAAGAAGATTTACCTTTCCATGTCGTGGCCTACGATTACGGCGTGAAGCGCAACATTCTGCGCATGTTGGTTGACCGCGGCTGCCGCCTGACGGTGGTTCCTGCGCAAACATCTGCTGAAGATGTGTTGAAGTTAAATCCAGACGGCATCTTCTTATCTAACGGCCCAGGTGACCCGGCGCCGTGTGACTACGCCATTAGCGCCATCAAATCCTTCCTGGAAACCGACGTTCCAGTATTTGGTATCTGCTTAGGCCACCAGTTGCTGGCTCTGGCGAGCGGCGCGAAAACTGTGAAGATGAAGTTCGGTCACCACGGTGGCAACCACCCGGTTAAAGATTTAGACCGTGATTGCGTGATGATTACCGCACAGAACCACGGTTTTGCTGTGGATGAAGCGTCGATGCCTGCCAACCTGCGCGTCACGCACAAGTCGCTGTTCGACGGCACGCTGCAAGGTATTCATCGCACAGATAAAGCTGCATTCAGCTTCCAGGGGCACCCGGAAGCAAGCCCTGGCCCACACGATGCGGCGCCACTGTTTGACCACTTTATCGAATTGATTAAGCACTACCGTTCTACCGCCACTCTTAACAGCAAGTAAGTATCAGGAGCTAATTAAAATGCCAAAACGTACAGATATAAAAAGCATCCTGATCCTCGGCGCTGGCCCAATTGTTATCGGCCAGGCGTGCGAGTTTGACTACTCTGGTGCTCAGGCGTGTAAAGCGCTGCGTGAAGAGGGTTATCGTGTTGTGCTGGTGAACTCCAACCCGGCAACCATCATGACCGACCCGGAAATGGCCGATGCGACTTACATCGAGCCGATTCACTGGGAAGTGGTGCGCAAAATCATTGAGAAAGAGCGCCCGGATGCGGTGCTGCCAACCATGGGCGGCCAGACTGCGCTGAACTGTGCGCTGGAGCTGGAACGTCAGGGCGTGCTGGCTGAGTTTGGCGTCACCATGATTGGTGCAACGGCAGATGCGATTGATAAAGCCGAAGATCGTCGCCGTTTCGACGTGGCGATGAAAAAAATCGGCCTTGATACTGCACGTTCAGGTATTGCTCACAATATGGAAGAAGCGCTGGCGGTTGCCGCTGACGTCGGTTATCCGTGCATCATCCGCCCATCATTTACCATGGGCGGCACCGGCGGCGGTATCGCTTACAACCGTGAAGAATTCGAAGAAATCTGCGAGCGTGGTCTGGATCTTTCGCCAACCAAAGAGCTGTTGATTGACGAATCTCTGATTGGCTGGAAAGAGTACGAAATGGAAGTTGTGCGTGATAAAAACGACAACTGCATCATCGTCTGCTCTATTGAAAACCTTGACCCGATGGGTATTCATACCGGTGATTCCATCACCGTAGCGCCAGCGCAAACGCTGACCGACAAAGAATACCAAATCATGCGTAACGCCTCGATGGCGGTGCTGCGTGAAATCGGCGTGGAAACCGGCGGCTCTAATGTGCAGTTCTCGGTTAACCCGAAAACAGGCCGTTTGATTGTTATCGAGATGAACCCGCGTGTATCGCGCTCTTCTGCACTGGCTTCTAAAGCAACCGGCTTCCCGATTGCGAAAGTTGCCGCGAAACTGGCGGTTGGTTACACCCTCGATGAGCTGATGAACGACATCACCGGCGGCAAAACGCCTGCGTCGTTCGAACCGTCCATCGACTACGTTGTGACTAAAATTCCACGTTTTAACTTCGAGAAATTCGTGGGTGCCAACGACCGCCTGACGACGCAGATGAAATCTGTCGGTGAGGTTATGGCGATTGGCCGCACGCAGCAGGAATCGCTGCAAAAAGCATTGCGCGGCCTGGAAGTGGGCGCGACCGGTTTTGACCCGAAAGTGAGCCTGGATGACCCGGAAGCACTGACCAAAATTCGTCGCGAACTGAAAGACGCAGGCGCCGAGCGTATCTGGTATGTGGCTGATGCCTTCCGCGCTGGCCTGTCTGTTGATGGCGTGTTCAACCTGACCAACATCGACCGCTGGTTCCTGGTGCAGATTGAAGAGCTGGTTCGTCTGGAAGAGAAAGTTGAAGAAGTCGGTATCACCGGCCTGGACTACGACTTCCTGCGCATGCTCAAGCGTAAAGGTTTTGCGGATGCGCGCCTGGCGAAACTGGCTGGCGTGCGTGAGTCAGAAATTCGCAAACTGCGCGAACAATATAAGCTGCACCCGGTTTATAAGCGTGTTGATACCTGTGCGGCAGAGTTCTCAACCGACACCGCGTACATGTACTCCACTTATGAAGACGAGTGTGAAGCCAACCCGAACAACGACCGTGACAAAATCATGGTGTTGGGCGGTGGCCCGAACCGTATCGGCCAGGGTATCGAATTTGACTACTGCTGCGTACATGCATCACTGGCATTGCGTGAAGACGGTTACGAAACCATCATGGTTAACTGTAACCCGGAAACGGTTTCTACCGACTACGACACTTCCGACCGCCTGTACTTCGAGCCGGTTACGCTGGAAGACGTGCTGGAAATCGTCCGTGTTGAGAAGCCAAAAGGCGTCATCGTGCAGTATGGCGGCCAGACTCCGCTGAAACTGGCGCGTGAACTCGAAGCCGCTGGCGTACCGATTATCGGCACCAGCCCGGATGCCATTGACCGTGCAGAAGACCGCGAACGTTTCCAACACGCTGTTGACCGCCTGAAGCTGAAACAACCGGCTAACGCCACCGTTACCGCCATTGAAATGGCTGTAGAGAAAGCGGCACAGATTGGCTACCCGCTGGTGGTTCGTCCATCCTACGTTCTGGGTGGCCGCGCGATGGAAATCGTTTATGACGAAGTCGATTTGCGCCGTTACTTCCAGACTGCGGTCAGCGTTTCTAACGATGCGCCAGTGCTGCTCGACCGCTTCCTCGACGATGCGGTAGAAGTGGATGTTGACGCCATTTGCGACGGTGAAACCGTGCTGATTGGCGGCATCATGGAGCACATCGAACAGGCAGGCGTTCACTCCGGTGACTCCGCATGTTCTCTGCCAGCGTACACGCTGAGCCAGGAAATCCAGGATGTGATGCGCCAACAGGTGCAGAAACTGGCTTTCGAGCTGCAAGTTCGCGGCCTGATGAACGTGCAGTTTGCGGTGAAAGATAACGAAGTCTACCTGATTGAAGTGAACCCGCGTGCTGCGCGTACCGTACCATTTGTCTCTAAAGCAACCGGCATGGCGCTGGCGAAAGTAGCGGCACGTGTGATGGTTGGTCAGACGCTGGTTCAGCAAGGTATGACCAAAGAAATTATTCCACCGTATTACTCGGTGAAAGAAGTGGTTCTGCCGTTCAACAAGTTCCCAGGCGTTGACCCACTGTTAGGGCCAGAAATGCGCTCTACCGGTGAAGTGATGGGCGTGGGTCGCACTTTCGCAGAAGCGTTCTCCAAAGCAATGCTGGGTAGCCAGTCCACCATGCGTAAACCGGGCCGTGCGCTGCTGTCTGTTCGCGAAGGCGACAAAAAGCGTGTGGTTGACCTGGCAGCGAAACTGCTGAAACAGGGCTTTGACCTGGATGCGACTCACGGTACAGCGGTTGTGCTGGGTGAAGCAGGCATTAACCCACGTCTGGTGAACAAGGTGCATGAAGGTCGTCCGCACATTCAGGATCGTATCAAGAATGGCGAATACACCTACATCATCAACACCACAGCGGGTCGCCAGGCGATTGAGGATTCTAAGCTCATCCGCCGCAGTGCACTGCAATATAAAGTGCACTACGACACCACGCTGAATGGTGGTTTTGCGACAGCGATGGCATTAAATGCTGATGCGACTGAGAAAGTGATTTCTGTTCAGGAAATGCACGCGCAAATCACCAAGTAATCGCTGCTCGATACTTTTAAAACCCGCTTCGCGCGGGTTTTTTTTCGTCTGATGATTATGGTGGGCGACCTTCAGAGTGTTCTGTATTTGCCAGCGGGGCCGGAAATTCCTGCTAAAGTTTTTAGTCTGAAGATGAGAAATGACTATAAACAGGGAGAACTACATGCAAAACAAAATTCTGCTGGCGTCCATATTCGCTGCTGCAACGCTGATGACTGTTACAGGCTGTTCGTCTAATCAGGCGGTAAAAACTAGCGATGGCAAAACGATTGTGACCGACGGCAAGCCGCAGGTAGATGACGACACGGGCCTGGTTTCTTACAAAAATGCTGAAACGGGCAAGACCGAGCAGATCAACCGTGACCAGGTTAAATCTATGGGCGAACTGGATAACTAATTCAGGTTTTCCCACTTAGCCCATCAAGAATTATGACTATTAGCCTGTTGAATTACTGACTACACTCTTTGAGAAAAGAGAGCAGTAACACAACAGGTTAATTGATGATCTTAATTATTTATGCGCACCCCTATCCGCAACACTCTCACGCCAACAAGAAAATGCTCGAACAAGCATCACTTCTACCCGATGTAGAAGTGCGCTCCCTCTATGAGCTTTACCCCGATTTCAACATTGATATTGCCGCTGAACAGCAGGCACTAAATCGCGCTGATTTGGTTATCTGGCAGCATCCTATGCAGTGGTACAGCATGCCGCCATTGATGAAACTGTGGATAGACAAAGTGCTGGCTCACGGCTGGGCGTATGGTCACGGTGGAACCGCGCTGCGCGGAAAACAGGTGATGTGGGCGGTGACGACCGGCGGTGGCGATCACCACTTTGACCTCGGTGACCATCCCGGTTTTGATGTGCTCGGGCAGCCGTTACAAGCGACAGCACTTTACTGCGGCATGAACTGGATACCGCACTTCACCATCCATTTCACGTTTGTCTGCGACGAAAATACCCTCGAGGTACAAGCCGAAATGTATAAACAACGCTTGCTCGACTGGCAGGAGGCAAACCATGGATAGCCACAGCATGATTCAGGCGCTGATTTACCTCGGCTCTGCCGCGATAATCGTACCGATTGCGGTGCGCCTTGGTTTGGGTTCAGTGCTGGGCTACCTGATTGCCGGCTGCATTATTGGCCCGTGGGGTCTACGACTGGTCACAGATGCCGAGACTATTTTGCATTTTGCGGAAATAGGCGTGGTGCTGATGCTGTTCGTCATTGGCCTCGAACTTGATCCGCGACGTTTATGGACGCTACGAGCATCGGTGTTTGGCGGCGGCGCACTGCAAATGGTCGCGTGTGGACTGTTGCTTGGTTTGTTCTGCATGTTCTTAGGCTTGCGCTGGCAAGTTGCCGCGTTAATTGGCCTGACGCTGGCGCTCTCTTCCACCGCGATTGCCATGCAGGCGATGAACGAGCGCAACCTGACACTTTCGCAAATGGGTCGCAGTGCCTTTGCGGTGCTGTTATTCCAGGATATCGCGGCGATCCCATTAGTGGCGATGATTCCCCTGCTTGCCACGAGTGGCGCGACCACCACCTTTGCTGCATTTTCTATTTCGGCGCTGAAAGTGGTTGGGGCTTTGGCGATTGTGGTATTGCTTGGGCGCTATGTAACACGCCCGCTGCTGCGATTTGTTGCACGGTCTGGCCTGCGTGAAGTGTTCAGCGCCATGGCTTTGTTTATGGTGTTTGGGTTTGGTTTGTTGCTCGAGGAAGCCGGACTTTCGATGGCGATGGGGGCGTTTCTGGCGGGCGTTTTACTGGCGAGTTCTGAATATCGTCACGCGCTGGAAAGCGATATCGAACCCTTTAAGGGTTTGCTGCTGGGGCTATTTTTCATCGGCGTGGGGATGTCGATAGACTTCGGTACGCTGCTGGAAAACCCACTGCGAATTATCGCGCTATTGCTGGGTTTCCTGGTGATTAAAATCATCACGCTATGGATTGTGGCAAAAACCCTCAAGGTGCCGCGCAAACAGCGGCGCTGGTTTGCCGTTCTGCTCGGGCAGGGCAGTGAATTCGCCTTTGTGATTTTTGGCACCGCGCGCATGGCGCAGGTGCTGGACGACAGCTGGGCGAAATCGCTGACGCTGGCGGTTGCGCTCTCTATGGCGGCCACGCCACTGTTGTTGGTGTTGCTCAATCGACTGGAAAAATCAGGCAAAGAGCAGGCGCGTGAAGCCGACGAAATTGACGAAGAGCAGCCGCGAGTGATCATTGCAGGTTTCGGGCGGTTCGGGCAAATCGCCGGACGTTTATTGCTGACCAGCGGGGTGAAAATGGTGGTACTTGATCACGACCCTGACCACATTGAAACGCTGCGCAAATTCGGCACCAAAGTGTTTTATGGTGACGCGACGCGCGTGGATTTGCTGGAGTCTGCAGGTGCTGCAAAAGCGGAAGTGCTGATCAATGCCATCGACGACCCTGATGCCAATATGCAGTTAGCCGAACTGGTGCAGGAGCATTTCCCACATTTGAAAGTCATTGCCCGAGCGCGTGACCTTGACCACTTTATTCGTCTGCGCCAGCTTGGGGTTGATCAACCTGAACGCGAGACATTTGAAGGGGCGTTGAAAGTGGGGCGCAGAGCACTGGAAGGTTTGGGTGTGGGGAGTTACGAAGCCCGGGAACGCGCCGATCATTTCCGCCGATTCAATATGCAAATGGTCGAAGAGATGGTTCCGGCGCCAGACTGGTCCGCACGTGCCGATGTGCTTAAACGCACCAGCGCAATGCTGACGGAGGTGATCAACGAAGACCGTTCGCATCTGAATGTGATTCAACGCCACGGCTGGCAGGGAACGGAAGAGGGGATTCATTCGGGGAAACTCGCGGATGAACCGCCGGTGAAGCCGGAATAACGAAAAAGCTCCCTTTCGTAGGTCGTACAGGGAGCGTCATCCGACACAAATAGCGAAAATGGTGGATGACGCCTGCGGCTTATCCACCCTACAAAATCAGCTCAATGCCACTTTAATCCCGAGCGCTATCAACATCCCACCCAGCAATTTATCGACGATCTTCTGCGCTTTGGCCAGGCCGCGACGCACCGGCTCGCTTTGAATCAGCACCACTAATAGCGGCCACCAGACGACCGACAGCATCAGGATGACACCTGCGTACCAGAGTTTTTCCATAGTGCCCGAGTTCACGCTCAAAACCTGGGTGAAAACGGAGAGGAAAAAGAGGGTGGCTTTCGGGTTTAACAGATTGCACAAATAGCCTTGTAAGAAGGCTTTCTTGAGCGTGGTTTGCTGGCGTTCAACCTGGCTGACATCCATTTTACTGCCGCCACGTGCCAACAAAGCATTAAGGCCGACCCAGATTAGATATGCCGCACCCGCATATTTCAATAAACCGAACAGCCATGGTGTAGTGGTGATAAGTACCGCAAGCCCTGCAACACAATAAGCCATGTGAGTCGCAACGCCGCTAATGACGCCAAGCGACGTCATCATCGCCGCCATACGCGGGTAGCGGGCTGCATTCTTAATGACCAGAAAGAAATCAGGCCCAGGAGAAAGCATCCCCAACGTGGCGATGGTGGCGACAAACAGCGTGGTTTCTAACATGGTTTTATCCGGTACAGACGAAGAAACGTGAACTATACCCCAGCTATTGCATAAACTTATAGTAGGCGCGGAAGTGCAGTGAATAATTTTTTACGCCAGCTTTTAGATGACTTCTGGCGCTTTTACGCTAACTCATTGTTCCTGCTGTATCACAAAGCAATACATAATGGGTTTACACTCGCAGAACGAAAATAATCTCGCGGACACGCATGCGGACAGTCGACGAAAGAATGCGCTTTCCGTATAGTGGCGGCAATTTTTTCACCACCCTTGGGTTAATAGAATGATCAGTCTGATTGCTGCATTAGCGGTAGATCGTGTAATTGGCATGGAAAACGCCATGCCCTGGGATATTCCTGCCGATCTGGCCTGGTTTAAACGTACTACTCTGAATAAACCTGTCGTTATGGGGCGTTTGACCTGGGAATCTATCGGTCGTCCGCTGCCGGGTCGCAAGAACATCGTGATTAGCAGCAAACCGGGTACCGACGATCGCGTTGAGTGGGTTTCATCCGTTGAAGATGCGATCAAAGCCTGTGGCGATGCGGAAGAGATTATGGTGATTGGCGGCGGGCGTGTGTACGAACAGTTCCTGCCTAAAGCCCAGCGCCTGTATCTGACGCACATCGACGCGGAAGTGGAAGGTGACACGCACTTCCCGGATTACGACCCGGACGAGTGGCAGTCAACGTTCAGCGAATTCCATGACGCTGACGAGAATAACTCTCACGGTTACTGTTTTGAGGTTCTGGAGCGTCGATAAGACGTGCTGGAATAGAAAAAACCCGGTTTATGACCGGGTTTTTTATTATGAAGCGATAGCCGTTTCACCATCACCGACATCTTTCCGGCGATTCGATGGCTGAACAAAATAGGTTTTATCTTCCCAGCGCAAGCAAGTTAGCTCGCCACCCCAGCAGCAGCCGGTATCAAGCCCGTATATACCCTCTGGCGTGCCTTTGCCTTCCAGCGATGCCCAGTGCCCGAAGATAACGGAATACTCAGCAGTCACAGGCCCTGGGATGGCAAACCATGGTTTCAGCGGTGCAGGTGCGCTTTCTGGCGTGTCTTTGCAGTACATATCCAACTGGCCATTCGGGAAGCAATAACGCATGCGGGTTAGCGAGTTGGTAATGAAACGCAGACGGGCTAATCCTGAAAGTTCCGGCGACCAGTTGTTTGGCATATCGCCATACATTGCGTCGAGGAAAAGCGGATAGCTGTCGCTGGATAGCACGGCTTCGACATCACGCGCACAGGCCATGGCGGTATTTAAATCCCACTGCGGCGTAATTCCGGCGTGAGCCATCACCAGCTTTTTCTCTTCATCAACCTGAATCAGAGGCTGGCGGCGCAACCAGTTAAGCAGTTCGTCGGCATCTGGCGCTTCCAGCAATTGGGAAACACGATCTTTCGGTTTATTGCGGCTGATACCGGCATAAACCGCCAGAAGATGGAGATCGTGATTACCGAGAACAATCCGCACGCTATCACCCAGTCCACGCACGTAACGCAGGACTTCAAGCGAGCCAGGCCCACGCGCGACGAGATCGCCCGTAAGCCATAAAACATCTTTGCCAGGCGTAAACTCGGCCTGTTGTAGCAGGGCTACCAGTTCATCGTAACAGCCGTGAACGTCGCCAATCAGGTATGTAGACATCGTATCAATGAATGAAGGCTGGAATAGCCAGACGGAATACGGGAATAGCGACACGGAAGGCATCGCCCTGAGAGTCGACCATTTCGTAATGGCCTTGCATGGTGCCAAGCGGTGTTTCAAGCACTGCACCGCTTGTGTAGCTGTATTCGTTGCCCGGTTCAATATGCGGCTGGACGCCAATCACGCCCTCACCCTGAACTTCAGTTTCATGGCCGTTGCCGTTGGTGATAAGCCAGTAACGGCCAAGTAACTGAACCGGTGTTCGCCCCAGGTTACGAATGGTGACGGTATAAGCAAAGACGAAACGTTCGTTCTCAGGTGAGGACTGCGATTCGATATAAACGCTTTGTACCTGAATGCATACGCGGGGCGAATTCAACATCGTTAACTCTCCTTCGGCTGCTGCTGTGGGTGCTCAGCCAAATAGTTTGCCAGTTGGCAATACTGTGCGACTGAGATGTTCTCAGCACGCAGGGTTGCATCGATTCCCAGCTCCGCCATCACTTCAGGACTGAAGAGATGACCAAGGCTATTACGAATCGTCTTGCGGCGTTTATTAAATGCTTCAGTGGTGATGCGGCTTAACACGCGCAGCTCTTTCACTGGGTTTGGTATTACTGCATGTGGAACCAGGCGCACAACGGCTGAATCAACCTTTGGTGCAGGGGTGAAGGCCGTTGGTGGCACTTCAAGCACTGGGATCACGTTGCAATAATACTGCGCCATAACCGATAAGCGACCATACGCTTTACAGTTCGGGCCAGCAACTAAACGGTTTACCACCTCTTTTTGCAGCATAAAGTGCATGTCTGCAATGGCATCAGTATAGCTAAAGAGATGGAACATCAATGGCGTGGAGATGTTATACGGCAGGTTGCCAAATACGCGCAACGGCTGACCGATTTTTTGCGACAGCTCTCCAAAATCCATGGTCATGGCATCTTGCTGATAAATAGTCAGCTTCGGAGCCAGGAACGGATGCGTTTGCAGGCGTGCTGCAAGGTCGCGGTCCAGTTCGATGACGGTCATTTCATCCAGGCGTTCACCCACAGGCTCGGTTAATGCGCCGAGGCCGGGGCCGATTTCAACCATCGCCTGGCCTTTGAGTGGATTAATAGCAGAGACAATACTGTCGATAACGAACTGGTCATTAAGGAAGTTTTGTCCAAAACGTTTACGGGCTAAATGGCCCTGGTGGACACGAGTATTCATTGAGTATTAACAATCATTTTGATGGCGAGATTAAGCGCCGTAATAAAACTGCCGACCTCGGCTTTCCCCTGACCGGCTAGTTCTAGCGCGGTTCCATGGTCAACCGAAGTGCGGATAAAAGGTAAGCCTAGCGTGATATTCACCGCGCGACCAAAGCCCTGGTATTTGAGTACCGGCAAACCTTGATCGTGGTACATCGCCAGTACTGCGTCGGCATTATCGAGATATTTAGGCTGGAATAGCGTATCTGCCGGAAGCGGGCCAGAGAGTTTCATCCCTTTAGCGCGCATTTCATTCAGTACTGGAATGATGGTATCAATTTCTTCCGTACCCATGTGGCCGCCTTCCCCGGCATGGGGGTTAAGGCCACAAACCAACACGTGAGGCTCGGCGATACCAAACTTGGTTTGCAGGTCATGATACAGGATGGTGATTATCTGGCGTAATAAATCTGGCGTTATTGCATCAGAAATCGCTTTCAGTGGCAGATGCGTGGTCGCAAGCGCCACACGCAATTCTTCCGTTGCCAGCATCATCACGACTTTTTCGCTGTGCGATCGCTCTTCAAAAAATTCGGTGTGACCGATAAACGGGATCCCGGCATCGTTAATAATGCCTTTGTGCACCGGCCCGGTGATCAGTGCGGCAAATTCGCCGTTAATACAACCATCACAAGCACGCGCCAGCATCTCTACGACATAGGCACTGTTTCTGACATCCAATTGTCCAGGGACGACAGGAGCGCGTAATTCGATGGGAAGAACGGTGAGCGTGCCAGCCACTTGTGGGCTTGCCGGAGTGCCAGGTTGGTAAGTTTTGATATTGAGAGGAAGGCCGAGTAGGGCAGCACGTTCCTGGAGGAGTTCAGGCGAAGCAGCGACAACCATTTCTATGGGCCAATCGCGGCTTGCCAGCGCGATGACCAGGTCGGGGCCAATCCCGGCGGGTTCGCCGGGAGTGATGACCACGCGATGGGTATTAGCCATTGCTACCGATAACTTTCACGTAGGCAGAAGCACGTTGTTCCTGCATCCAGGTTTGCGCTTCTTCAGAGAACTTACGGTTGAACAGCATACGATATGCACGATCTTTCTGTGCAGCATCGGTCTTATCAACGTTGCGAGTATCCATCAGTTCAATCAAATGCCAGCCAAATGAGGAGTGAACCGGTGCGCTCAACTCGCCTTTATGCATTTTTGACAGTGCATCACGGAACGCCGGATCGTAGATATCTGTAGCTGCCCAGCCCAAATCCCCGCCCTGGTTAGCAGAGCCTGGATCTTCAGAGAAGGATTTTGCTGCCTCTGCGAAGGTGGTTTTGCCACTCTTAATATCAGCCGCAATCTGATTCAGTTTCGCACGAGCTTGATCGTCACTCATGATAGGTGAGGATTTCAGCAAGATATGGCGAGCATGAACTTCAGTCACAGAAATGCTCTGGCTCTGGCCACGCAAATCGTTAACTTTCAGGATGTGGAAACCCACGCCTGAACGAATCGGACCGATGACATCACCTTTTTTCGCCGTGCTTAAAGCCTGAGCGAAAATAGACGGCAACTCTTGAATACGTCCCCAGCCCATTTGGCCGCCTTTCAGCGCCTGTTGGTCAGCAGAGTAGGTGATTGCCAGCTTGCCGAAATCCGCACCGCTTTGGGCTTGTGAAGCGATATCACGCGCTTGTTTTTCCGCATCATCTACCTGAGTAGACGATGGATTTTCCGGCAATGGAATCAGGATGTGGCTTAAATTCAACTCGGTGCTGCTGTCGTTTTGGCTGCCCACTTGTTGTGCCAGAGCATCAACTTCTTGTGGCAGAATCGAGACGCGGCGACGAACTTCGTTATTACGCACTTCCGAAATGGTCATTTCTTTGCGGATTTGAGCACGGTAGCTGTTGTAATTAACACCGTCATACGCCAAACGACTGCGCATCTGGTCCATACTCATTTTGTTCTGTGCCGCGATATCAGCAATGGCTTTATCCACCTGCTCATCGGTCACTTTAACGCCCATTTTCTGGCCCATCTGCAACATGATTTGATCCATGATGAGACGTTCCAAAATTTGATGACGCAGAGTGGCATCGTCAGGAAGTTGTTGGCCGGCTTGTTGAGCACCTTGTTTCACTGACTGCATCATGCCGTCAACATCACTTTCCAGTACCACACCGTTGTTCACTACGGCTGCAACTTTATCGACCACTTGTGGGGCCGCGAAAGAGGTATTCGCCGCGAGGACGAAACCGAGAAGCAGCGTTCTCCAATTCTTCATACTTTTTCCATTTACTTAGCCGCAAAGCGGACTGCGATTTCTAGTCAAAGTGAATTACATCGAGCTCTGATAAGGCAGAATGTTAGAACGCAACATCTGCTGAGTGCCCAGGCCGTAGTTGGAACTCAGGCCACGTAACTCGATGTTAAAGCCAATTACGTTATCGTATTTGCTTTGGTTGTTTGGGTTATCCCAGCCGTTAATTTTACGTTCGTAGCCAACACGAATCGCATAACAGCAAGAATTGTACTGCACTGCCAGCATAGAGTCGGCGGTTTGCTGTGCTTTGGTGTCGTAGTAATACGCGCCAACGACAGACCAACGATCAACAATCGGCCAACTTGCTGTCATACCTACTTGCGAGATGCCATTTTCATAAAGACTTTTTGTAAATGAGTCAGTGTTATCTTTTACTAAAGTAGCACTGACGTATTCGGGGCTTGCATAACGGTAGTTGAATTGTACCAGGCGATCATTGTCTTTACGGTATTCAATAACGCCGTTACCGGTCGCAATGTTGTCCAGACGCGTATCGTACTGCAATCCACCTCGTAAACCCCAACGATCCGTCATGCGCCAGTAGGTGTCTCCAGCCCACACAATTGAACCCGTTTGGTCACTTGTTTCACCATTAATAGTGTCATCGCCAGTACGAGCTTGCGTGAAGTAGTAGATTTGACCCACAGAAACGTTAAAACGTTCAACTGCCGCATCATCATAAATACGAGAAGTTACACCGGTCGTAACCTGGTTGGCAGATGAAATGCGGTCAAGGCCGCCGTAACTACGGTCACGGAAGAGACCGTTGTAGTCAGATTGCAGTAGTGCGGAGTCGTAGTTATTGATATTGCTCTGATCGCGGTATGGTACATACAGATACTGTACGCGTGGTTCAAGCGTTTGTTCCCAACCCACAGCCGAATCCATTGCACGGTCGAAAATCAGCTTTCCGTCCATTTTGAATTGCGGCAGAACGCGGTTTACTGAGCCTTCCAGCTCATTCCCAGCGTGAGTGGAATTGTAGACATCTAGATTAGTCTGCTGATAGTGCGTCGCCATTAGTTTGGCTTCGGTATTCAGGCTTGCCCAACCATTTGATAATGGCAGGCTAATGACTGGTTCAATATGTAGACGGGTGGCTTCAGGTTTTTCATCATTTACGTTGGTAAAATGCACCGCCTGGCCGTAAATACGGGTATCAAACGGCCCAACATCGTTTTGATAAAAATTCACATCCAGCTGCGGTTGTGCACTGTAAGAATCCGTACTGCTATTGAGTTGAGACTCAAAGATCTGGAACTGTTTAGTCGACAGCGTGGCGTCGAAGTTTTCATTCGCGTAGCCGACGCTGAATTTTTGCGTGGCGTAGCCGTCGGTACTGGAACCGTATTTCGAATCAAAGTCGTTGAAGTAGCTTGGATCGCTGACTTTGGTGTAGTCGATATTGAAACGCCACACCTGATCCATTACGCCACTGTGGTTCCAGTAGAACAACCAGCGTCGCTCATCACCGCTTGGGTTCTTAGCCACGTCGTCTTTGTATTCGTCATCAGATAACAGGTAATCGAATTCCATTAAACCTGCACCCGCTTGGGTCAGGTAACGGAATTCGTTCTGCCACTGCATGCCACGCTCTTCCATGTAATGCGGAGTGATGGTGGCATCAAAGTTTGGCGCGATGTTCCAGTAATACGGGAGCGTGAACTCAAGACCGCTATTGGAACTGTACTTCGCATTAGGAATAAGGAAACCGGAGCGACGTTTATCGCCAATCGGTAATTGCAAATAAGGGCTGTAGAACACCGGAACTGGCCCGATTTTAAAACGAGCATTCCAGATTTCAGCGAGTTCTTCTTCTCTATCCTGAATAACTTCACTTCCCACAACGCTCCAGGTATTAGAACCCGGTAAGCAGGAAGTAAATGTGCCATTTTCCAGAATGGTATAGCGATTATTGCCGCGCTGTTTCATCAAATCTGCGGTACCACGACCCTGGCGGTCTACCATTTGGTAGTCACCATCCCAGACGTTAGTATCTTTGGTGTTCAGATTCGACCAGGCTTTTGGCCCTTTAAGAATGACCTGATTATCGTCGTAATGGACGTTGCCAACGGCATCGACGGTACGAATAGGCTCGGGCTGACCTTCAACCTGTTTCTGATGCAGGAGAACTTCGTCAGATTGCAGGCGGCTGTTGCCTTGTTGAATATCTACATTGCCACTGAACACTGCGTCGTCAGGATAATTTCCTTTTGCGTGATCGGCATTTATAGTGACAGGCAGGTTGTTGGTGTCGCCTTGAATTAATGGGCGATTGTAACTTGGCACACCAAGCATACACTGCGACGCAAGATCGGCAGCCATACCTTGTTGACTATATAGCGCTGCGCCAATCAAGGTGGCCAGCAAGGTGGGAATACGTTTTTTCATACGTGTTATTCGTTGTTCCATCATCAATGGCTTAGCGTCGGCAAACGGTCAGAGACTAACTTACTCATCACCACAGCGCTAGTGTTAATCCTGTCCGTTTAGCAGTCTGCCGTTAGGCACCGCTATCAATGACGGGTATGATAAAGCAAATTCTAGCCGACGGCATGACGATTTGGGGAGTATATGCAGTATTGGGGAAAAGTACTCGGTGTCGCAATAGCACTAATTATGGGCGGTGGCTTCTGGGGTGTGGTGTTTGGGTTACTGATTGGTCATGCCATCGATAAGGTGCGTAGCCGTCGTCAATCCTGGTTTTCTAACCAACAACAGCGCCAGTCACTGTTTTTTAGCACCACATTTGAAGTCATGGGCCATTTGACCAAGTCAAAAGGGCGCGTAACGGAAGCCGATATCCAGATAGCTTCGCTATTAATGGATCGTATGCAGTTACATGGTGATGCGCGAAGTGCCGCACAGCATGCTTTCCGCGTCGGTAAAGAAAATGGCTATCCGTTGCGTGAAAAAATGCGCCAGCTTCGCAGCGTCTGCTTTGGGCGTTTTGACCTGATTCGGATGTTTCTTGAAATTCAAATTCAGGCGGCGTTTGCTGATGGATCTTTGCATCCGAACGAACGAGAAGTGTTGTACGTCATTGCCGAAGAACTCGGCATTTCACGCATACAGTTCGATCAGTTCTTACGCATGATGGAAGGTGGGCAGCAGTTTGGTGGCGGTTACAACCAGTCGCAAGGCGGTTTCCAGCAGCAACGTGGGCCAACGCTTGAAGATGCCTGCAATGTGCTGGGCGTCAAAAGTAGCGACGACGCCACAATCATTAAGCGTGCGTATCGTAAGTTGATGAGCGAGCATCACCCGGACAAACTGGTGGCTAAAGGTCTTCCGCCAGAAATGATGGAAATGGCCAAGCAGAAAGCGCAGGAAATCCAGAAAGCGTACGATCTGATAAAGACGGCGAAAGGATTTAAGTAAGAAAAGAGAC
>NZ_JMPI01000059.1 GCF_000735355.1 Buttiauxella agrestis ATCC 33320 | reverse complement strand
GGATTTAGAAATCAGCCGGAGCGCGGAACGTCATGGGTGTTCCATACTCAGGGTGAGTGATAGTCAGCATTTCCGCATGGAGCTGCAAACGCGGCGCCATCGCTAACGCCTCAGGTGACGCGTAAAAACGATCGCCCAGAATCGGGTGTCCCATTGCCAGCATATGCACGCGCAACTGATGTGAGCGCCCGGTAATCGGTTTTAGCAGCACACGAGCGGTGTTATCCGCCGCGTACTCCAGCACCTGATATTCCGTCTGTGCTGCTTTGCCGGTTTCATAACACACTTTCTGTTTTGGCCTGTTTGGCCAGTCACAAATAAGCGGTAAATCTACCAGCCCCTCTTCTGGCTGAGGATGACCCCAAACCCGCGCCACATACTGTTTCTTCGGCTCACGTTCACGGAACTGGCGTTTCAGTTCGCGCTCTGCTGCTTTAGTCAGCGCCACGGCAATCACGCCGCTGGTAGCCATATCCAGACGATGCACTGATTCTGCCTGCGGGAAGTCGCGCTGAATACGCGTCATCACGCTGTCTTTATGCTCATCCAGACGGCCCGGTACAGACAACAAGCCCGAAGGCTTATTGACGACCATGATGTGCTCATCCTGATACAGAATGACCAACCAGGGATCAGTGGGTGGGTTATAGGGTTCCATTAACATTATTGGTGTGTCACCACAATCAGACGCAACGCATCAAGACGCCAGTTGGCCTGCGCAAGGCTTTCCAGCACTTGTAGACGGTTGCTTTCGATGGCTTCGAGTTCGTCATCACGAATGTTCGGGTTAACCGCTTTCAGCGCTTCCAGACGGGAAAGTTCAGAACTCAGCTTCTCATCTGCTTCTTCGCGCGCCGCTTTGATCAACACCTGCGCAGCCGCTTCCACTTTCTCTTCTGCCAGTTGCAAAATCGCGTGAACATCTTGCTGAACGGCGTTCACCAATTTGCTGCCAGTATGACGATTCACGGTGCTTAACTGGCGGTTAAAGCTTTCAAACTCGACCTGAGCCGCAAGGTTAGTGCCGTTTTTATCAACCAGCATGCGCACCGGAGTCGGCGGCAGGAAGCGATTAAGTTGCAGCTGTTTAGGCGCTTTCGCTTCAACGACATACACCAGTTCCAGCAGTAAGGTCCCCACCGGCAGCGCTTTGTTTTTCAACAAAGACAGTGCGCAGCTACCGGTATCGCCGGACAGAATCAAATCCAGGCCGTTGCGAATGATTGGGTGCTCCCAGGTGACAAACTGCGCATCTTCACGAGACAACGCCACTTCACGTTCAAACGTAATCGTGCAACCGTCTTCCGGCAGGCCAGGGAAATCCGGCACCAGCATGTGATCGCCAGGCGTCAGTACCACCATGTTGTCGCCGCGATCATCCTGATTAATGCCGACAATATCGAACAAGTTCAGGGCGAAGCTGACCAGATTAGTGTCGTTATCCTGCTCAGAAATGGCCTGCGCCAGCGCCTGTGATTTTTCACCGCCGTTGGAGTGGATTTCCAGCAGGCGGTCACGGCCTTGCTCAAGTTGCAGTTTCAACGCATCGTGTTGTTCGCGGCACAGCTTGATCAGCGCATCGAAACCATCGGTATTTTCCGGTGCGGCCAGGAACTCAATCAGTTGCGGATAAACGTTATCGTAAATCGCACGGCCGGTCGGGCAAGTGTGCTCAAATGCATCCAGCCCTTCATGGAACCACTTCACCAGTACCGATTGCGCGGTTTTTTCCAGATAAGGAACGTGAATCTGAATATCGTGCGCCTGACCGATACGGTCCAGACGGCCAATACGCTGCTCCAGCAAGTCCGGGTTAAATGGCAAATCGAACATCACCAGGTTGCTTGCAAACTGGAAGTTACGCCCTTCGGAACCAATCTCAGAGCACAGCAATACCTGTGCGCCGGTATCTTCTTCGGCAAACCAGGCCGCGGCGCGGTCACGCTCGATAATCGACATACCTTCATGGAACACGGCAGCACGAATACCTTCGCGCTCACGCAGCACTTGCTCAAGCTGCAAGGCGGTGGTGGCTTTGGCACAAATCACCAACACTTTTTGCGAACGGTGGCTGGTCAGGTGGCCCATCAGCCATTCAACACGCGGGTCGAAGTTCCACCAGGTGCCAGTATCGCCTTCAAATTCCTGATAAATCTGCTCCGGATAAAGCATATCGCGGGCGCGTTCTTCTACCGATTTGCGTGCCGCCATAATGCCGGACACTTTAATCGCGGTTTGATACTGCATTGGCAGCGGCAAACGGATGGTATGCAGTTCGCGTTTCGGGAAACCTTTGACGCCATTACGGGTGTTACGGAACAACACGCGACTGGTCCCGTGGCGGTCCATCAGCATGGAAATCAGTTCCTGACGCGCAGCATCGCTGCCTTCACGGTTACTGTTCGCAGTTTGCAGCAGAGGCTCGATATCCTGCTCGCCAATCAACTCACTCAGCATATTGAGCTGATCGTTGGTCAGGTGGTTACCTGCCAGCAATAATGCAACGGCATCTGCTACCGGGCGGTAGTGTTGCTGTTCTTCAACAAACTGCTCGAAATCGTGGAAACGGCTTGGGTCCAGCAAACGCAGGCGTGCGAAGTGGCTTTCCATACCTAACTGCTCAGGCGTTGCGGTTAACAGCAGGATGCCCGGAACATGCTCGGCGAGTTGCTCAATCGCCTGATATTCACGGCTAGGCGCATTCTCGCTCCACACTAAATGGTGCGCTTCATCGACAACCATCAAATCCCATTCGGCTTCGCACAGGTGTTCAAGACGTTGCTTGCTGCGACGCACGAAATCCAGAGAACAGATAACCAGTTGTTCTGTTTCGAATGGGTTATCACTGTCGTGTTGGGCTTCTGCGTAACGCTCGTCATCAAACAGCGAGAAACGCAAGTTAAAGCGGCGCAGCATTTCAACCAGCCACTGGTGTTGCAGAGTTTCCGGAACGACGATCAATACGCGTTCAGCGCTGCCAGCCAGCAACTGCTGGTGCAAAATCATCCCGGCTTCGATGGTTTTACCCAAACCGACTTCATCAGCCAGCAACACGCGTGGCGCATGACGACGACCCACGTCGTGAGCGATGTTCAACTGGTGCGGGATCAGGCTGGTGCGCATGCCGCGCAGGCCACTCCACGGTTGGCGATACTGTTCGCTTTGGTAAACACGAGAGCGATAACGCAAGGCAAAACGATCCATACGGTCGATTTGCCCGGCAAAAAGACGGTCTTGTGGCTTGCTGAACACCAGTTTGCTGTCGAGGAATACTTCGCGCAGCATCGTGCCAGCTTCTTCTGTATCCAGACGGGTGCCAATATAGGCAAGCAAACCGTTTTCTTCTTTAACTTCATCAACTTTGAGTTGCCAGCCTTCATGACTGGTGACGGTATCACCCGGGTTAAACATCACGCGTGTGATAGGCGAGTCACTTCTGGAATACAGACGATTTTCACCGGTGGCAGGGTAGAGCAGGGTTACCATTCGCGTGTCTAAAGCGACCACGGTTCCCAGTCCCAGTTCGCTTTCGGTATCGCTGATCCAACGTTGACCAAGTGTAAAAGGCATAAGATTTCGGCTCTATTATCAGTTACTAAGATTTGCAGGCAATGGTAAAACGACCGCGCGCAAAGGGGGGCGGTAGTTCAAAAGTAGATTTAAGGATGATTCAGGAGGGCGCTATGGTACTGGAAGCCGATTGATTCGTCACCGTCAAAATAGACCTAATTGCCCTGTCATTAGTGTAGCAAAGTCATCCTCAAGGAAAGGTAAAATTCCTTCGGCGACTGGCTGGAGCTGGCGCGTCAGGTAGTGATCGTAGTCCAGGGGGGACTCTTGATAATCCACCGGCTCCGGGCCGTTGGTTGTGATCACATACTTGATTGTCCCCCGGTTCTGATATTGCGGTGCGCGACCAAGCCGTTGATTATGCTCATCAGCCAGACGTGCAGCACGCACATGCGGCGGCACATTTTTCTGATATTCACTGAGTGGACGACGCAGTCGTTTCCGATAAATCAGCTGCTCGTCCAGCTCACCCGCCATCAAGCTTGCGATGGTTTCGCGGATGTAATCCTGATACGGCTCGTTACGGAAAACCCGTAAATAAAGTGTTTTCTGGAACTCCTGTGCCAGCGGTGTCCAGTCCGTGCGCACGGTTTCCAATCCTTTAAACACCATGCGCTGCTTGCCATTTTCCTGAATCATTCCGGCGTAGCGCTTTTTGGAACCTTCAACCGTGCCGCGAATAGTCGGCATCAGGAAGCGGCAAAAGTGCGACTCAAACTCCAGCTCAAGTTTGCTGTCGAGTTGCTGTGTTTCTTGCAGATGCGCTTTCCACCACGCATTCACATGGTTCATCAACTGCTGGCCGATGCGAGCGGCATCTTCCTCGGAATGGGCTTTTTTGAGCCACACGAAGGTGGAATCCGTGTCCCCGTAAATCACGTCATAACCCTGAGATTCGATCAATGCTTTAGTTTGCAGCATGATCTGATGCCCGCGCATGGTGATCGACGACGCAAGGCGAGGATCGAAGAAACGGCAGGCGCTGGTGCCCAATACCCCATAAAATGCATTCATAATGATCTTCAACGCCTGCGACAGAGGCTTATTGCCGTGTCGTTTTGCTTCATCGCGACCCGACCAGATTTGCCCGACAATCTCTGGCAGGCAATGTGTGGTCCTGGAGAAATGCGCACCAAGAAAACCCTCTACAGAATGTTCAGGGTCAGGCTGTGCCATTCCTTCAACCAGCCCAACTGGATCGATGAGAAACGTGCGGATGATCGACGGATAAAGGCTTTTGTAATCGAGCACTAACACCGAGTCATAAAGCCCAGGCCGCGAGTCCATCACATATCCGCCAGGGCTTGCCTGAGGCGGTACCTCGCCGAGATTGGGCGCAACGTAACCGGCGCGATGCATGCGAGGTATATAAAGGTGGCCAAATGCTGCAACGGAACCGCCATGTTTATCCAGCGGCAAACCGTTCACCGTTGCGCGCTCCAGCAAGAACGGCATCAGCTCGGTTTTGTGGAAAATCCGCGTGACCAGTTCGCAGTCTTTGAGATTATATTTCGCCAGTGCGGGCTTATCTTCGGCAAAACGGCGGTCAATTTCGTCCATGCGCTGCCAGGGATTATCAATAGATTTACCTTCGCCAAGCAATTCCTGAGAAACTGACTCAAGAGAAAAAGAGGAGAAATTCCAGAAGGCAGAGCGCAATGCTTCGATGCCATCAATAATGACCCGTCCGGCGGCTTGCGCGAAGAAAACCCCTTTTTTGAAGCCGTGCTCGCGCCACTCCAGAATGCTGTTTTCACGCCCAAGACGCAGCGGGACCTGGTAACGTTCGGACATTTTTTGCAGCACCCGCAAATCGAACTGCACCACGTTCCAGCCAATCAAAACATCTGGGTCATGTTCAGCAAACCAGGCATTCAGCTTTTCGAGCATTAGCGGACGGCTGGCGACATATTCCAGTGTGAAATCCAGACCACTCGCGTCCCCATTTTCCGGGCCAAGCATATAAACGATACGCTGGCCGCAGCCTTCGAGACCGATACAATACAGTTCGCCATGGCGAGTGGTTTCAATATCCAACGACACCCATTTCAACGGCGGACGATAATCCGGCGCGGGTTTCAGCTTCGTTTCAACCACCAGATTATTTTTTTGTTCGCCACTAAACCAGACGGGGGCGGTAATAAAGCGCTCCATCAAAAAGCGTTCGGGCGGGCGAATATCGGCTTCGTAAACCTTAACGCCGCCATCACGCAATAACTTTTCGATACGCATTAACTGCCGATGCTGACGGCAGTACAAACCGCAGACGGGCTGGCGATGGAAATCTTTAAGCGGCAGTGGGGTGAGGCGATACTGGCTTTCGTTTGCGAGCAGGCGTGTCGCTTCGGCGTGTTGTGATTGCGGGATAAACGCCACGGATTCCTGGCGCGGCAGACGCACCTTCACCGGGCCATCATCCGTTGCCAGCCAAAATTCAACTTCAGTACCGAGCGGGGTATCTCGCCAGTGACGCGTAAGCAAGAAACCCTGACGAGCTTGTGACACGCTGCATTCTCATAAAAGAAAAAGTGGTCTGATTATAGACCACTTTAAGCTGGATTACTGATTTTATGTACAGTGAAAACGCGACGAACCAGGTATCCCGTATAGTAAAAACTCTCTCTGCTAATAAAACGCAGAAGAGCATATGTGCTCTTAATTTGGGATGTTTGTGTGGGTGAAGAAAAGGCCTCTATATTACTGTCTTTCGCCATGATGATGGCGCGTTTCATATGCAATGGATCGCTGATAATTAACGCATTATATAAATGATGTGAATCCATAATCTGTTTGGCATTGCTGAGATTTTCCCGCGTGACGCTGGATTTCTCTTCAAGCAAAACTATTTCGTCTGGAATGCCTTGCGACACAATATATCGCCTGGCAATTTCTGCATCGGAAATAGTATTACCGGGACTTATGCCGCCGGTTAAGATAATCGTTCCTACATAACCTTGCTGGTATATATAAATTGCATGGTTGAGCCGTTCTCGAAAAACGGCTGAAGGGACGTGGTTATTGACGCCAGCCCCGAGAACAATGGCGCAATCAGCCGTGCGAGTTTCATCTCTTTGACTGAAAGTATAAATGGAGTTTGCTGTTATGCAGGCGATGCTTAATAGAAAACCCACTAATGCAATAAATATTCTTTTCTTCATTTTCTATTTGTACCTGAAGTTGCAGCAACTAGCACGACAACTTCAGGGGAATTTTACTGCCCGTAATAAGCCTTCGCGCCATGCTTACGCAAATAATGTTTATCCAGCAGTGTTTGTTGCATATCCGGTAATTCAGGTGAAAGTTGTCGGCAGAAAATACCCATATATGCCACTTCTTCCAGCACAATAGCGTTATGAACCGCATCGACGGGATCTTTACCCCAGGCAAACGGGCCATGGGAATGTACCAGCACACCGGGCATTTGTGCGGCATCAATTCCACGTTCAGCAAAGGTTTTCACGATGACTTCGCCGGTTTGCCATTCGTAATCACCGTTGATCTCATCATCGGTCATTTTGCGCGTGCAAGGTATGGTGCCGTAGAAATAATCCGCGTGAGTCGTGCCAGTGGCCGGAATGGATTTTCCAGCCTGTGCCCAGATAGTCGCGTGGCGTGAATGGGTGTGGACAATCCCGCCAATGTGCGGAAATTGCAGATACAGCAAGCGGTGAGTGGGGGTATCCGATGAAGGTTTTTTATTGCCTTCCAACACTTCGCCCGTTTCCAGGCTCACAACCACCATATCTTCAGCGGTCATAATGCTGTAATCGACACCGGAAGGTTTGATAATTAATACGCCACGTTCCCGATCAACCGCGCTGACGTTCCCCCAGGTCAGGGTGACCAGATTATGTTTCGGCAGCGCGAGATTCGCTTCGAGTACCTGACGTTTGAGATCTTCTAACATATTAAGTCCTGGTCAAATTAGTGTCGGATGGCGCGTGCGCTTATCCGACCTACTTGAAGTTGTAGGGTGGAAGGCGCACGCGCCATCCACCGTTCTTCTGACTAACGTTTGTAGCTGTAATAAACCTCGTTCCAGCGCAGAGAGTCTTTAAACGCAGGCAGGCGGGTGTCGTTATCAATAACCGCCAGTTCGATACCGTGCAGTTCGCTGAACAGGCGCATATCGTCGAGCGTCAGAGACTGGCTGAACACGGTGTGGTGCGCACCACCTGCCAGAATCCACGCTTCGGATGCGGTAGGCAGATCCGGCTGCGCTTTCCACAGTGCATTCGCCACAGGCAGTTTCGGCAATTGATGCGGCGCTTCGACGGTATCAACGCAGTTCACCAGCAGGCGGAAACGATCGCCCAGATCAATAAGGCTCGCATTCAGCGCCGGGCCTGTTTGGGTGGAGAAGATCAAACGTGCAGGATCGTCCTTGCCGCCGATCCCCAGGTGTTGCACATCGAGGATTGGTTTTTCAGCAAGAGCAATGGATGGGCAAACTTCCAACATGTGGGAACCGAGCACCATATCGTTGCCGTTCTCGAAGTGATAGGTGTAGTCCTCCATGAAAGAGGTGCCGCCTTGCAGACCGGTTGACATCACCTTCATGATGCGAAGCAAAGCGGCAGTTTTCCAGTCGCCTTCGCCTGCAAAGCCGTAGCCTTGCTGCATCAGGCGTTGCACTGCCAGACCCGGAAGTTGTTTCAGGCCGTGCAGGTCTTCAAATGTGGTGGTAAAGGCGCTGAAACCGCCTTGAACCAGGAACTGTTTCATCCCCAGCTCAATGCGTGCGGCATCCAGTACATTCTGGCGTTTATCCCCGTTGATCTGGGCTGCAGCACTCAGGCGATAACTGCTTTCGTATTCGTCGACTAATGCGTTCACGTCCCCGTCGCTCACTGCGTTTACAACCTGAACTAAATCGCCCACAGCGTAAGTGTTGACCGCAAAACCAAACTTCATCTGCGCTGCCACTTTATCGCCATCAGTCACGGCGACTTCACGCATGTTGTCGCCGAAGCGAACCACTTTCAGCTGACGAGTATCTTGTTTTGAAACCGCCTGACGCATCCAGGAACCAATGCGCTGATGAGCTTGCGGATCTTGCCAGTGCCCGGTCACGACGGTGTGTTGCTGGCGCATACGTGCGCCGATGAAACCGAACTCACGGCCGCCATGCGCGGTCTGATTCAGGTTCATAAAGTCCATATCAATGCTGCCCCATGGGATCTGCGCATTGAATTGAGTGTGGAATTGCAGCAGCGGTTTGGTCAGGATACTCAGACCGTTGATCCACATTTTTGCAGGCGAGAAGGTGTGCAGCCACACCACCATACCGGCGCATTTATCGCTGTAACTCGCATCGCGGCAGATAGCGGTAATTTCATCCGGTGTGGTTCCCAAAGGTTTCAACACCAGCTTGCACGGCAGTTTGGCTTCTTTATTGAGCGCATTCACAACCTGCTCGGCGTGTTGATTCACCTGACGCAACGTTTCCGCACCGTAGAGATGCTGGCTGCCAATTACAAACCACACTTCATATTGTTCAAAAATGTTCATCGTCATGTCCTTAATGGGTCACAGTGGCCTGAGCTGCATGAGTAACCGCAACTGGGGCTGAAGGGAGATAATGTTGTTCCGCGCTAACCGCCCATTGCTGGTAACGGCGATAAAGCTGCTCAAAGCGCTCGGCGCGTTGGGAATCGGGTTGTAAGGTGCTTTCAATCTGGCTGGCCATGGCGAGCTGGGCGCGGGAAATATCTGCGTGTTTGCCCGCAGCCACGGCGGCAAAGATCGCCGCACCTAATGCGCAGCACTGGTCAGAAGCGACAATCTGCAGCGGGCGATTCAGTACGTCAGCGCAGACCTGCATGATGACCGGGGATTTACGCGCAATGCCGCCCAGTGCCATCACGTTCGTGACGGGAATTCCTTGTTCGGTGAAGCATTCCATAATGGCCCGAGCGCCAAAGGCGGTAGCGGCAATCAGCCCACCAAACAGCGCAGGTGCGTCTGTTGCCAGGTTTAAATCGGTAATCACACCTTTCAGGCGCTGGTTGGCATTCGGGGTGCGACGTCCGTTAAACCAGTCGAGCACCACCGGCAGATGTTCGAGGGAAGGGTTTTTCGCCCAGGCTTCCGTCAGCGCGGGCAGCAACTGCTTCTTACTGGCGTTGATTTGCTCACGCAGTTCCGGGTGCTGCTGCGCCAGTTGTTCCAGCGGCCAGCCCAGCACTCGGCCAAACCAGGCGTAGATATCACCGAATGCCGATTGCCCGGCTTCGAGGCCGATAAAGTCCGGAACCACGCTGCCGTCGACTTGCCCGCAAATGCCTTTTACGGCGCGGTCGCCGACTGTCGGTTTGTCGGCAATCAAAATGTCGCAGGTGGAGGTGCCGATGACTTTCACCAGGGTGTTCGGTTGAGCACCAGCCCCAACTGCACCCATATGGCAGTCAAATGCGCCACCAGAAATCACTACGCTTTGCGGTAAACCAAGGCGCTCAGACCATTCGGCGGAAAGGTTGCCCACCAGGATATCCGCAGTCCAGGTTTCGGTAAACATCGGGTAAGCCAGATTCTGGTTAATCACCGGGTCTAATTCATCAAAGAAACTCGCCGGAGGCAGGCCGCCCCAGCTTTCATGCCACAGGGATTTATGCCCGGCGCTACAGCGGCCACGGCGAATATCTTGCGGGCGAGTGGTGCCGGAAAGCAGCGCAGGAACCCAGTCACATAATTCAATCCACGATACCGCCGCTTGTGCCACTTTTTGGTCAGCGCGGGTGACGTGCAGGATTTTTGCCCAGAACCATTCGCTGGAATAAATACCGCCAATATAACGGGAGTAGTCATTTTTCCCCGGCTGATGGCACAAGCGAGTAATGGCTTCGGCTTCTTCTACGGCGGTATGGTCTTTCCACAACACAAACATGGCGTTCGGGTTGTCAGCGAATTCTGGCGTGAGTGCCAGCACATTGCCCTTGGCATCTATCGGGGCGGGAGTCGAACCAGTGCTGTCGACGCCAATGCCGCAAACGCGGGCACGTTGTTCAGCGGTCAGCTCAGCGAGAACGGTTTTTACCGCGCGCTCCATCGACTCAATGTAGTCCCGTGGATGATGGCGGAACTGGTTATTTGGGGCGTCACAATATTGGCCTTCCTGCCAGCGCGGATACCATTCCACGCTCGTGGCAAGCTCTGCTCCGTTTTCGCAATCAACGGCTAAGGCGCGAACGGAATCACTGCCAAAATCGAGGCCCAGCGCAATCGACATTTTTTTACTCCCTGACCTGGTTATCTATGGAAATGACATTAGTTTTTATGCCGGAAAACCGTCAGGTCGTATTCGCTGTAGTTATGGAGAAATTTGCTGTGCCTTTGAGAAGTGTGACGCCCCGCAAATAATGGATGTGGACATTTCTGCTACTTTTATAAACACTTCGGTTATCGTCACAAAACCTTGTGATTGACGAATGAAAAGCATAGGTGCAGGTAAATTGCGGCTTTATGATGAAATCAGGACGGTTTGTTGTTTGCGCAGTATGACGCCGCCAGTGAATAGCATGGATATGGACAAATTGTTCCTGTCGCCCAATTAAATAGCGAGCTTGATGATGCCTGAGATGCAAAACGACCCCCTGTTACCAGGGTACTCATTTAACGCCCACCTGGTGGCTGGATTAACGCCAATTGAAGCTGAAGGGCCACTGGATTTTTTCATCGACAGACCGCTTGGCATGAAAGGATACATCCTCAATTTAACGGTGCGCGGAGAAGGGGTTATCAATAATCAGGGGAAGAACTATATTTGCCGCCCAGGCGATATTCTGTTGTTCCCGCCGGGTGAAGTGCACCACTATGGCCGCGAACCTGCCAGCAAGGAGTGGTATCACCAGTGGGTTTATTTCCGCCCGCGCGCATACTGGCAGGAGTGGCTGAACTGGGAGCCAATCTTTGCGCACACCGGGTTTTTCCGCCCGGATGACGCTCACCAGCAAAACTTTTCTCAGCTCTTTGGGCAGATTATTGAGGCCGGGCAGGCAGAAGGGCGTTACGCGGAATTATTGGCTATCAATCTGTTAGAGCAGTTATTACTGCGGCGCATGGAAGTATTAAGCGCCTCGCTCAATCCCCCGCTCGATAACCGCGTTCGTGACGCGTGCCAGTACATCAGCGACCATCTGGCTGATAACCAGTTTGATATCGCCAGTGTCGCGCAACATGTCTGTTTATCGCCTTCTCGCCTGTCGCATTTGTTCCGCCAGCAGCTTGGCGTCAGCGTTTTAAGCTGGCGTGAAGACCAACGTATTCTCCAGGCCAAACTATTGCTCAGCACCACGCGTATGCCGATCGCCAGCGTCGGGCGCAATGTCGGGTTTGAAGACCAGCTCTATTTTTCGCGAGTTTTCAAGAAGTGTACGGGTGCCAGCCCGAGTGAGTTTCGTGCAGGGTGTGAATGATCACTATAATTTATACATACAAATGATGGCTTGACGGTTATCTCATCACTCAGGAGAATCGCCCACTCGTTTCTCGACGGACGCTTTATGGAAGCTTTGCTGGAACACTTTATAACTCAGTCAGTGGCGTACTCGCTTTTTGCGGTGATGCTGGTGGCCTTTCTGGAATCTCTGGCGCTGGTGGGACTTATCCTTCCTGGCACGGTAATGATGGCGGGGCTTGGTGCGCTGATTGGTGGCGGTCAGGTTGGGTTTTATCACGCCTGGGCTGCAGGGATTATCGGTTGCCTGCTGGGCGACTGGATTTCGTTCTGGCTGGGAGGCCGCTTTAAAGGGCCGCTGCATCGCTGGTCGTTTATGAAAAAGAACAAAGCGCTGCTGGATAAAACCGAGCATGCGCTGCATCAACACAGCATGTTTACCATCCTGGTTGGCCGTTTTGTTGGCCCGACACGCCCGCTGGTGCCGATGGTTGCAGGCATGTTGGATCTCCCTGTTTCTAAATTTATCGTCCCTAATATTATCGGCTGCATTTTCTGGCCGCCAATCTACTTCTTGCCCGGAATTCTGGCGGGAGCCGCCATTGATATTCCTGCGGATATGCAGAGCGGCAGCTTTAAATGGCTATTGCTGCTGGTCGCGCTGGGCCTTTGGCTGGCGGGCTGGTTGTGCTGGCGCTGGTGGCGTAGCGGTAAAGCCAGTGCCGACCGTTTAACGCAATATTTGCCTCGGGCGCGTTTGCATTGGTTAGCCCCCACCATGGCGGTGCTGGCGATAGGCAGTTTTGTGGCGATTCAAATGCATCCGCTGATGCCGATTTACCGCGAAATTTTATGGAAAGTGCTTACTGGCCACCACTAATACCCAGCAGCGCCGATGCGCTGGCTTCCCCGCTCAATAAGGTTGCCGTGTCGCCATCCCAGGCGATACGGCCATCGACCACCACCAGACTTCTTTCGGCAATGCGTGCCGCATCTTCAATACTGTGCGAAACCATCAACAGCGTCAGCTGCTGCTGGCGGCACAGGTCATCAAGCAATTGCAGCATTTCCTGGCGCAGCGCTGGATCGAGTGCTGAGAAAGGTTCATCGAGCAGCAAAATAGGTTGCTCGCGCACCAGACAGCGGGCGAGGGCGACACGCTGGCGCTGGCCGCCAGAAAGCTGTGAAGGCAAACGGTCGAGCAAATCACTAATCGCCATTTGGCTGGCAATGGTCGCCAGACGCTGCTGCTGGTCAGGATTCAGCTTCAGGCCGGGATTTAACCCAAGCCCTATGTTCTGACGCACCGTCAAATGGCTAAAAAGATTGTTCTCCTGGAACAGCATCGACACCGGGCGCTGCGCAGGAGCGCTATGCGTATGATCTTCATTGTTGAGCCTAATCTGTCCGCTGGCAGGCGTCAGAAAACCGGCAATCAAACTCAGCAGCGTACTTTTTCCCGCGCCGCTCGGCCCCAGCACCGCCACGCGTTCTCCGGCATTAATTTGCATCGAAAAGCGCATCGGCAAATGGTGATAGAGCCAGGTTACATCAGTTAGCGTTAGCATGGCGTCCCGGAAGTTTTTCAATCAATGTGAATAAAGCAAAGCACAGTATCAGCAAGATTAGCGCGGTAACGGCGCCATCCTGGCTACGATATGAACCAATTTGTTGATAGAGATAAAAAGGCAGCGTGCGGAAATCTTCATTACCGAATAGCGCCACGACGCCAAAATCACCAATCGAGAGCACGCAGGCAAACGCTAACGCCTGTGCCAGTGGGCGTTTGAGCGCCCGCAACTCGATGTAGCGTAGGCGATTTAAGCCGCTGATATTGAGTGACTGGCACAATTTGCCGTAGCGTTCCGCGACATCAAGCATCGGGTTTTCCAGCACTTTCAACGCGTAAGGAATGGCCATCAGCGCATTGGTAAAAATTACGATGCCGTCAGCGGTTTGCGGCAAACCCACGCTGTTATTGAGCAGCAGGAAAAAGCCGGTTGCCAGCACAATGCCTGGCATGGCTAAAATCAACATGCCGCTCAGTTCCAGCGCCTGCCCGGCAAATGCGCGGTTGCGCAGGCGCAGTTCCCGCGAACTCCACAGCAGCATCACCGTTATCACCACACAGATTAACCCTGCACCCATGGCGATTCGTAATGAGGTGAATAATGCCTGCCATAAAATCGGTTGTGACAGCACAGAACCCAGGCCGCTATTGATACCATCAATGATGACCGCTATCAGCGGCGGTAATAACAATAATAGTGCGAGCACGATAAGCAGCCCGTCACACAGTTTGCGGCGCAGGTTATCCTGCGGGTCGCGCCAGCCTTGCATCTGGCTGATACCCACCGGAATCGCTTTACTGAGGCGTTGGCTCATCAGCACCAGACCCAGGCAGCAAATCATTTGTACTAATGCGAGCAACGCCGCACGGGCAGGATCGTAGTCGTAACTCAGCGCCTGGAAGATCGCCAGCTCAATGGTCGTTGCCTGCGGCCCGCCGCCCAGTGAAAGCACGGTGGCAAAACTTGCGAAACAAAGCATGAAAATGAGTGCGGCGGCAGGAAGAATCTGGCGGCGTAGCCACGGCCATTCAACAAAGCGGAAGAAGTTCCAGCCCTGCATTCCCAACTGCGCGGCGACCTGGCGCTGTTCGCTGGGGATATTTTCCAGCGCCTGAAGCAGCAGGCGCGTCGCCATCGGCAGGTTAAAAAAGACGTGAGCTAATAAAATGCCCTTAAGGCCATACGGCGAGAAAACCCATTCAATGCCCAGCCAGGCGCACAATGAGGCCAGCCAACCTTCGCGGCCATACACCGTCAGAATACCAAACACGGCCACTAACACCGGCAACACGAGCGTCATGGCACACAGACGTAACAGCGCGAGCCGCCCCGGAAAATGGCGGCGGTAAAGTGCGCGGGCGAGGAAAATCGCCGGAAATACCGAAAGGGCAGCGGAGAGGAATGCTTGCCAGAACGAGAAACGCAGCACGTGCCACAAATAGCTATCCTGCACCAGAGCACGGATATCGGTTTGCGGCGCGTTAAACCACAGCGCCAGAAAAGCCGCGAGGGCTACGGCTACCACGAGAGTAGCGGCGCATAGCCCTGGAATCAGCCAGCCGGGGATCAGCGGCTGACGGCGCGTTGCCATTCACTAATCCAACTTGCGCGATGGGAAGAGACGTCTTGCGGGCTAAATTCCAGCGTGGTCTGCGGTTTCACCAGACCGTTAAAACCTTCAGGCAATTTCACGTCCGTTACCGGGTACATCCAGTTGCCGGTTGGAATGGTGTTCTGGAAGCCTGGCGAGGTAATAAATTTCATGAATTTCTCAGCCAGTTCAGGCTGCTTGCTGGAAGCTAAACGGCCAGCGACTTCTACCTGCAAATAATGACCTTCGCTGAAATTCGCCGCTGCGTAGTTATCTTTTTTCTCTTCGATAATGTGATACGCCGGAGAGGTGGTGTAACTCATCACCAAATCGCCTTCGCCTTTCAGGAACAGACCGTAAGCTTCAGACCAGCCTTTGGTGACGGTGACGGTTTTCTTCGCCAGTTTCGCCCAGGCTTCAGGTGTTTTGTCGCCGTAAACTTTTTGCATCCATAACAGTAGGCCTAAACCCGGCGTGCTGGTGCGCGGATCCTGGTAAATCACTTTCCATTTTTGGTCGCTTTCGACCAGTTCTTTCAGGCTTTTTGGCGGGTTTTTCAGTTTGTTTTTATCGTAGACGAAAGCGAAATAGCCGTAGTCGAAAGGCACGAACGTGTCGTTGTTCCAGCCGCCAGGGATTTTCAGTTTGCTGCTATCAACATTGCTGGTGGCAAACAGTTTGGTCTGTGCAGCCGCTTCCAGCAAATTGTTATCCAGGCCCAGCACCACATCAGCCTTGGTGTTCTTTCCTTCCATGCGCAGGCGATTTAGCAAAGAGACGCCGTCTTCGAGTGCGACAAATTTCAGCTCGCAATTGCAGTCAGCTTCAAAGGCTTTTTTCACCGCAGGACCTGGACCCCAATCGGCGGCAAAGGAGTCGTAGGTGTAAACAGTCAGCAGGGGTTTGGCAAAAACTGGGGCAGCGATGAGTGCCAGCAACGGCAGAAATTTTTTGAACACTTTGCACCTCTTGGAATTAGGGGTGGCAAAGGACTTTGAGAATGGAGCCTCAAATCCCTTCGCCGGCATTATCCGGATCAGGTTCGACGGGTATTATCTCAGCCAGACTTTCGTCTTAGCACCCCGTTGAGAACGCGAGCATTGTAATGATTCTGTGAATGAATCGAAAGTATTAAGGTTCCGGGGGTGCAAACCAGGCCGATTTAAAGTCAAACCAGCCGAGCGTGTTCATCCTCACGCCACGCATGCTGCGTTGCCCCTCGATGCGCAGCCAGTGGTGAATTAACGGCAAAATGTCATTATTCTCAACGCGCTTCTGGCACCACTCGGGCAGTGAAAGCTCACTGTTGTGCCATTTACGGGTATCGGATTCCCAGTCAATCGCAATACATTTTTGAATGAGCGGCACCTCATAAAGATGCGAAAAGAGTGAAAATTCTAGCGGCAGGGTGAAGTTGGCGCTGTTAAGCCAGATATCGCTTTCGGCATCGCCCTGATGCCACTCTTCATAACTGACTTCTTGTACCACCAGTTTTACGCCTGTGCGTGCCAGCAATTGTTCCATCACTTTACTGATAACCCGGTGCTCAACGTGGTCGCGATAGAACGTCAGTGTTACGGACTCAAGCCCTGCGGGTTTTTCGACGACCGGCTGCGGTCGGGTGTGGTGCCAGCGTGGCAATAAGCCGTATGCCGGGAACCAATACTGCTGGTTTTGTTCGCCCGCGCTATAAAGCAGGTGAATAGGTGCCAGCACATGGCTCAACCAGCGACGCACTTGTTCATTGCTGCCGGAATGCGAGCGTCTATCAAATAAAATGTAGTAACAGCCTTCTTCCAGGCGACTTTCAACCGCTTTCTCGCTGTCAGGCATTCCCGATAATTGCACCGCACAGCTGACGTCTTCGCCAATTTCCGGCAGCACCCAGAAATTCACTTCGTCTATCAATGCGCGATAGCCAAAGTAATCATCATAGGCCTGGATCTTCAGTTGGTTGGTGTTGTTACGCACGACCGAATAGGGGCCGGAGCCGACTGGCTGGCGGGAAAAGTTGTCCAGCGTTTGCCACTCACGCGGCAGAATCATCGCATTAACACTGCCAAGCAACCACGGCAGCCAGTTATCTGGCTGTGAGAGCGTAATATCCAGTGTCCAGGCGGTTGGGGAGCTAATCTGGGTGATGTGAGAATAGAGCGGTAGCGCATTGATCCGTTGCAAAGAGGTCATGACATCCAGCATATCCAGCTCGCGGCCATGGTGGAAATGAATGCCAGGGCGCAAATAAAAACGCCAGTGTAATGGGGATATTTGCTGCCAGTGGTGGGCTATATCCGCTTCCAGTTCCCCATTTTCCTCATTTATGCGGATTAAGCCGCTGAAAATTTGCCGGGCAATATGCGTTTCTGAACGGCGTAAAGCCGAGCCTGGTAACAGGTTTAACAGCGGGCGATAGTACAGAACGCGCAGAATATGTCGCCCCTGCCGGAAGCTGCGTCCGAGGTGGGAGATCAGCATCTGGCGCACCGCGGCTTTATCCCCGACGATCTGCACCAGTTGATCAATTCTGTCCTGCTCGAGAAGATCCTCTGCCCGCTGTTGCTGGAGTGCGAGGCCCGTGTAGAGAAATTCGAGCTGCGAACGTTTGCCTCGTCCGACTTCCGCTTTCCAGCTCAGCCAGCCCTTTTCCTGCATCGCACTGAGTAGCGTGCGCATATGGCGGCGGGAGCAATTCAGCAGCGAGGCCAGGTCATTCAACGTTGAATCCTGCGGTTTACCTTCGAAATATTGCCACAGGCGGATGAATTGTTGTTGCAGACGACTCGAACTCATAAAAGAGGAACTCCTGTCAGAAACTCATCAATTTAACTTTCCTCATATTACGCCAATAATCATCAACGTTGAAAGCGAGGAGGTACATATGAAACGGTCGCCAGTGGTTAAGTTTTATCAACAGTATTTTACCGCAACCCAAAGTGTTTCTGCTGGATGGCTGGCTCGCCTGACAGCATCGCAACGTCTTAGGATGCTTGAGGACTTAATGCAGTGGGAGGTGACAACTTCCGTGACCGTGAAGTACTGACTCGTTGATACATGTGTGACTGAGAATTGGTGATGTTCACCTGGCCAGCAGATTGTTACTGCTGGCTTTTTTATGCCCGTCATACTTCAAGCTGCAGGGGTGTTGGCTGCACTCACTTACCCCAGTCACTTACTTAAGTAAGCTCCTGGGGATAAGCTCCCTTGCCGCCTACCTGCAACTTGAATTATTTAGGGTATAGTTGACGTTTTGCACACCCAGTGAGCGCTCGAACAAAAGGAATTTCTGCATGATTTGGTTTCTGACCAAAGGACGCCGCCTCAATCCGGTATATGCCGCATTTATGATTGTGGCTTTCATGATGGGGATTGCGGGGGCACTCCAGGCGCCCACTCTTAGCCTGTTTTTAAGTCGCGAAGTCGAGGTGCGCCCATTCTGGGTCGGCCTGTTTTATACCGTCAATGCGATAGCCGGGATCCTCGTCAGCCTGGCGCTGGCGAAGCGTTCAGATAATCAGGGTGACCGTCGCAAACTGATTATGGTTTGTTGCGTGATGGCAGTAGCAAACTGTGTGCTTTTTGCTTTTAACCGTCATTACCTGACGTTAATCACCGTTGGCGTCATGTTTGCGTCTATTGCCAATACCGCGATGCCGCAAATATTTGCCCTTGCCCGTGAATATGCCGATAACTCGGCGCGTGAAGTGGTGATGTTCAGCTCGATAATGCGTGCGCAGCTCTCGCTGGCCTGGGTTATTGGCCCGCCATTGTCGTTTATGCTTGCGTTAAACTACGGTTTTACCACCATGTTTCTTATCGCCGCGGGAATTTTTGTTATCTCGCTGGCGCTAATCTTCTTCGCACTTCCCTCCGTCGCAAGGATTGAGCAGCCCGCAGATGTGGCGCTTACCCAGGTCAGCGGCTGGAAAGACAAAAACGTCCGCATGTTATTTATTGCCTCAATGCTGATGTGGACCTGCAACACCATGTATATCATCGACATGCCGTTGTGGGTCAGCAGTGATTTAGGGCTGCCCGAATCGTTGGCTGGGCTTTTGATGGGCACTGCCGCAGGGCTGGAAATCCCGGCGATGATCCTGGCGGGTTATTACGTGAAGCGCTTCGGTAAACGTCGCATGATGGTGATTGCTGTCTCGGCTGGCGTGCTGTTTTACGTCGGGCTGATTCTGTTCCATAGCCGTACTGCTTTACTGCTGCTTCAGCTATTTAACGCGATATTTATCGGGATTGTCGCGGGTATCGGAATGTTGTGGTTCCAGGATTTAATGCCTGGTAGGCCGGGTTCGGCGACCACGCTTTTCACCAACAGTATTTCGACAGGCGTGATTTTGGCAGGGGTTTTACAGGGCGCGCTGGCGGAAAGTTTTGGGCACTATTCGGTATATTGGTTAATTGCCGGGCTGTCGGTGTTCGCGTTGATTCTTACCAGCCGGGTGAAGAACATTTAAGCTGAAATAATGGCGGATGACGCTGCGCGTCATCCGCCAGATAATCACTCTGCCAGAAAAATCTCTAACAGCGAATTCAAAAACAGCTTACCGTGCTCGGTGATCTGCCAAAAATCTTCTGTCTCAACCAAATAATCCTTCGCAATCGCTTCGTCTAGCTGCGCACGAATCACTGATTCATCAAGCCCGGTATACAGACTGAATTCATTGCGCGGTGCGGCTTCCAATAAACGGAAACGGTTCATAAAGAACTCGAACGGCTTATCGGCTTGTTCGACATCGTGCTGCTTGTCGAGGTATTTGCCTTCCATATAACCGCGAGGGTGGCGAGTTTTCGCGGTACGCATAATACGTCCGTCTTCAAACGTCACCTTGCCATGTGCGCCACAGCCAATGCCAAGGTAATCGCCAAAGCGCCAGTAGTTCAGGTTGTGCTGGCATTGATAACCCGGTTTCGCGTAGGCCGAGGTTTCATATTGCTGGTAGCCCGCAGCAGTCAGAAGTTTGTCGCCCTGCTCGAAGATATCCCACAGCGCGTCGTCGTCCGGCAGTTTTGGCGGGCGGGAGCTGAACAAAGTATTTGGCTCAATCGTCAGCTGATACCACGAGAGATGCGGCGGGTTCAGTTCAATCGCCTGGCGTAAATCGTCGAGTGCTTCTTCCAGAGATTGATCCGGCAGGCCGTGCATCAAGTCCAGATTAAAGCTGCGCAGCCCTAATCCATTCGCCAGGTTCGCAGCACGTTTCGCTTCGCCTGAATCATGGATACGGCCCAGACGCTTGAGCTTCGGCTCGCTAAAACTCTGCACGCCGATAGAAATGCGGTTAACACCCGCACGTTGATAGCTCACGAAGCGGTCTGCTTCTACCGTTCCGGGATTCGCTTCCATGGTAATTTCCGCATCGGCCGCCAGCGGCAGGCGCGCACGCACACCGTCCAGCAACGTTTGCATCGCCTCACCTGACAGCAGGCTCGGCGTACCGCCACCAATAAAGATGGTCTTTATTTCACGTCCTTGCGCCAGCGGTGCGTCGTTATCCAGGTCACGCAACAGGTGAGCGACGTACTCGTCGTGCGGCACGTCACCTTTGAGTGCGTGGGAATTGAAGTCACAGTAGGGGCACTTCTGCACGCACCACGGGATGTGAATATAAAGACTCAGAGGTGGCAAATTAGCCATTTTTCATTGCTTCCAGTAACAGTTTTAGCGCTTGCCCACGGTGGGAAATGGCGCGTTTTTCGTCGCGAGTCAGTTCAGCGGCAGTTTTGCCTTCACTCGGGACAAAGAAAATAGGGTCGTAGCCAAAGCCACCCTGGCCTGCGGCTTCGCGGGTAATCTTGCCTTCCCAGCTGCCGTGACAAACCAGCGGCGTTGGGTCTTCCGCGTGGCGCATATACACCAGCACGCAATGGAATCGCGCTTTGCGTTGCTCATCAGGCACATCTTTCAGTGTCGCCAGTAGCTTTTCCAGGTTTTGCTGGTCGGATGCTTCAAGGCCTGCGTAACGTGCAGAATAAATACCAGGCGCGCCGCCCAGCACGTCAACCGCCAGACCGGAATCATCAGCAATCGCTGGCAGGCCCGTAATGTGTGCCGCATGGCGAGCTTTCAGAATGGCGTTCTCGATAAACGTCAGCCCGGTTTCTTCCGCCGACTCCACGCCTAATTCCGTTTGAGCCACCACATCCAGACCAAAATTACCGAGTAAATCGGCGAGTTCACGCACTTTACCGGCGTTACCGGTCGCGAGGACAACTTTTTGCATAGTGAGAAAATCCTGTGAAATTAGGTAATTAATCAAGCAATGCCGCGACTTCCGTCGGGATGTGTTGCGGGTTAATAATTTTAATTTGCTTATGGCGACCCAGTTCGCCCTTCTCAAGAAGCACCTGACTTTTGGCGACTTTGAACTGCTTGGCCAGATACTTTACCAGATGGGCGTTGGCTTTGCCGTCTATCGGTGGGGCGGTGATGGCGACTTTTAGCTCGTCGCCATGCAGCCCGATAATGCTATCGCGGCTGGCTTTAGGCTGAATATATAGCCGTAAAACCAACCCATCCTCGGTTTGACTCACTGCACTCACAGCAAATACCAAAGCCCCGGGAACAAATCCATGCCGAGGTAGTTCAGCGCGTACAGAATCAAAATGACGACCATCGCTGAGAAGTCGATACCGCCCATAGCAGGGATTACGCGGCGAATCGGCGCCATCATTGGCTCGGTCAGTTGCATCAACACGTATTCAATCGGGCTACGGCCCTGGCTAATCCAGCTCATCAGCGAGCGAATAATAATGACCCAGAACACCAGCGTACCGGCGGATTTCAGCAGTGATAACAGGCCAACCAACAGGTTCATTGGGTCAAGCGACAGCGCGCCCACCTGAATAAGCAGCAGAATCGGATACTTCATTGTGGTGAGAATAAACGCCACCAGCAACGAAGAGGTATCAATCGGCCCAATCGACGGAATGACACGCCGCAGCGGCCCCACAATCGGCTGGGTAATCTTGACGATAAATTGTGCAAAAGGGTTGTAGAAATCACAACGTGACCACTGCATCCAGATGCGAATTAGCAGCACCATTACATACAGTTCAATCAGCGTTTTGACCAGGAAAGTCAACGTCAGCATGGCGTTCCTCAATTATTATTTTGTGATTAACGAGCGGAATAATCCCGCGCGCCGAAAATAGCGGTTCCAATGCGCACCATGGTGCTGCCTGCGGCAATCGCGGCGTCCATGTCATCGGTCATGCCCAGGGACAATGTATCAACCGTTGAAAAACGGCTTTTGAGCGATGCGAAAGCGTCAGCCATTTTCTGGCAAACCGCTAACTGATGCTCGTAATCAGGTTCAGGGGCAGGAATTGCCATTAAACCTCGTAACACCAAACCCGGCAGCGCAGCAACTTCTGCTGCCAGCGCATCAAGCTCACTGAGCGCAATACCAGACTTGCTTTGTTCATCACTGATATTGATTTGAATCAGTACGTTAAGCGGCGGCAATTCGGCAGGACGCTGCTCGCTTAAACGGGTTGCAATGCGTAAACGGTCGACGGTGTGGCACCAGTCAAAATGTTCAGCAACCTGGCGACTTTTGTTCGACTGCAATGGGCCAATAAAGTGCCATTCCAGTGTGGCTTCACTGTTATCGGCAAAGTAACGAATTTTATCCACGCCTTCCTGCACGTAGTTTTCGCCGAACGCGTGTTGCCCTGCGGCAATCGCTTCTGCGATGGCGGTCGCAGGCTTTGTTTTGCTGACTGCAAGCAAAGTCACTTCTTCTGGAGCACGGCCGCAGCGTTCAGTTGCCGCGAAGATTTTGTTCTGAACCTGTGCCAGATTGTGCGCTATCTCGTTCATAGGTTGGAAAGTGATATGGATATCGAAGAAATTGTGGCCCTTAGTGTAAAGCATAATGTCTCTGATCTACACCTGTGTACGCAGCTTCCTGCTCGCTGGCGCAGGCAAGGGCGGCTTGAACCTCTGCCAGAAATTGCACCCGATCCGCAAACGTTGTTGGATATTTGGCTCACACCCGCGCAAAGAGAACAGCTTGAAGAAGCCGGGCAACTGGACTTTTCCGTGTCGTTAAAAGACGGCACACGGCTGCGTGCTAATGCCTTTCGCCAGCTTCAGGGTTATTCGCTTGCCTTAAGATTGCTGGTTTCGCAAACCCCAAAACTGGAAGCGCTAAATGTTCCGCCATTGATTCCTGAATTACTCGATTCCCCCGACGGACTGATTCTGGTGACGGGCGCAACGGGGAGCGGGAAATCGACCACGCTTGCAGCCATGGTCGATTTTCTCAACCTTCAGAAAGACGGACATATTCTCACCCTTGAAGATCCCATTGAATTTATCCATCACTCACAACGTTGTTTGATTCAACAGCGCGAACCAGGGTTGCATTGTCATTCGTTTGCAGCGGGTTTGCGCGCGGCATTGCGTGAAGATCCTGATGTCATTTTGCTGAGAGAATTGCGTGACAGCGAAACCATACGTCTTGCGCTGACAGCCGCCGAAACAGGGCATTTAGTTTTGGCAACACTCCACACCCGAGGTGCTGCGCAAGCTGTAGAACGGCTGGTGGATGTCTTTCCTGCGGAAGAAAAAAGCATGGTACGCAGCCAGTTGGCGGGCAGTTTAAAAGCGGTGCTGGCACAAAAATTATTGCCCGACAGACGTGGGGGAAGGGTTGCGGTGTACGAGCTGTTGGTGAATACCCCTGCTGTGGCGAGTCTTATCCGTGAAGGGAAAACGCATCAACTACCGGGCCAGATACAAACTGGGCAGCAACATGGGATGCGCAGTTTCGCGCACAGCGAGGCAATGCTGCGTGTAGAAGGTCGTATTGCTGACGGGGAAGAAAAGTGATGGTTAAAATTATTGCTTCTGTGTGTATTGGTGTGTATTGTTTTCTTGTCAGGAGAAAGCGATGAACTAACGCGGGAATTTGATTCCCAATTCACGGAGATTACCTATGTTTTTTTCAGTTGGCGTGGAGATGCCTGCAAACGAGAACGATGCGTTCGGTCTGGTTGTACCGGCGTTATGCAATGATGATTTCGGCTGTGTGTCAGCGGCAGATAACCAGGATGAAATCGCGGGTATGGTCAAAGAAGCCATATTGTTAATTGCGGATGAAATGGTCAAGCGCGGGGTCGATATCACCCAGCTTAAAGATGCCGGGCCATTTGTTTATGCCGCAAATCCAGAATATGTGTACTGTAATCAGTGGCTGCTGGTGGATGTGGATTTGTCGGCTCTGGAAGGAAAACAACATAGGATCAACATTACGCTGCCGGATACGTTACTTATGCGTATTGATAACCGCGTAAAACAGCTATCCTCGGGTTACCGGGATCGCAGCCATTTTCTGGCCGTTGCAGCCAGGCATGAACTGATTGAAGAGTCCTCAGGTACGCCTGACAGCAATAAAGATTAAGGATTATAGTCAAACCAGCTTTCAAGAATGATAACCGCTGAGGCTGAGTCAATGCTGCCTTTGTTCAGCGCGCGGAAACCACCGTGTTCGAACAGCCCGGCACGTGCTTCAACGGTGCTCAGGCGTTCATCTTGCAAAGCGACTTTAACGCCAAAACGGCCATGCAGGCGGTTTGCAAACTTCCGGGCGCGGGCGGTGAGCGGTTGTTCGGTGCCATCCATATTCAGCGGCAGGCCAACAATGACTTCATCCGGCTGCCACTCTTTAAGGATTTTTTCGATTACGTTCCAGTCCGGCGTGCCGTCCTGGGCTTTGATGGCTGTGAGCGGGCGTGCGGTGCGGGTAATACGCTGGCCCACCGCAACACCGATGCTTTTAGTACCGAAATCAAAGGCTAATAAAGTTCCGCTACTCATTAAGCATGTCCTGCTTCACTTGGCATATTGTGAATATCAATGCCGATTAATTTAGCCGCTTCGCGCCAACGCTCTGAAATTGGCGTATGGAACAAAATGGATGCGTCTGCGGGGGCTGTCAGCCAGTCGTTATCCAGGATTTCTTGTTCGAGTTGCCCTTTTTCCCATGATGAGTAACCGAGCGCGACAATGACATCTGCGGGTTGCTGCGCAGTACCGATGGTTTCGAGTACATCGCGGGAAGTGGTGATCACGGTTTCATCAGAGATACGGATACTGGAAGCAAAACAGTCTGGCGGCGAATGCAAAATGAAGCCACGGTCTTCTGCCAAAGGGCCGCCAATAAAAACGGGCTTATCAAGGCGAATGGCTGGGTCACGCGGTTCTGGTGCGATTTTCAGCTTTTCCAGAACGCCGTCAACCTGGAGGTTTTCGAGGGGTTTATTAATGATTATTCCCATCGCGCCGTCTTCGTTGTATTCGCAAATATAAACGACAGCACGCTTAAACAATGGGTCCTGGAGCGCCGGCATGGCAATTAGAAAGTGATGCTGTAAATTCATTGTCAGAGGTTCTGGTTCCGGTTGAAAAAGCGAGCAGTCAGTTTATCACTACTAAGCGGGCTAAGCCCGCTCACAGGACTATTTTGCCAGACGCGTCTCGATTGCATCGAACAACATGCCAGTTATAGAAACCGGGAATTCGGCTTCGATTTCACGAATGCACGTTGGGCTGGTGACGTTAATCTCAGTCAGGCGATCGCCGATGATATCAAGGCCAACGAAAATCAGCCCTTTAGCTTTTAGCGTTGGCCCCACGCGGCGGGCAATTTCCCAGTCGCTTTCGGTTAACGGACGCGGTTCGCCGCGACCACCGGCGGCAAGATTACCGCGTGTTTCGCCACCTTGTGGGATACGTGCCAGGCAATACGGAACCGGTTCGCCATCCACCACCAGAACGCGCTTGTCACCATCGACAATCGCAGGCAGATAGTTCTGCGCCATGCAGTAGCGGTTGCCCAGTTCAGTCAGCGTTTCCGCGATAACGCCAATGTTAGGGTCGCCTTCTTTAACACGGAAAATTGAAGCGCCACCCATGCCATCTAACGGCTTGAGAATGATGTCGCCGTGTTTTTGCCAGAACGTTTTAAGCTGCGTTTTGTTGCGCGTGACCAACGTTTCCGGAGTTAAATCTGCAAACCAGGCGGTGAACAGTTTTTCGTTACAGTCGCGCAGGCTCTGCGGCTTGTTAACGATCAACGTGCCTTGTTCTTCGGCGCGTTCAAGAATATAGGTCGCGTAAATAAATTCGGTATCAAACGGAGGATCTTTACGCATCAACACGACGTCGAGATCGGCAAGCTGGATGTCTTGCTCGCTGCCAAATTCGTACCATTTGTCGTAGTTCTGCTCGACCGTGACCAGGCGGGTGCGTGCGTGTGCTTCACCGTTGATCAAATACAGATCGGCCATTTCCATGTAATGCAGTTCGTAACCACGGCGCTGGGCTTCTAGCAACATGGCAAAACTTGAGTCTTTCTTGATGTTAATGTTTGCGATGGGGTCCATCACGATGCCGAGCTTAATCATTGTTTTTCTCCGTTTTAGCCCAGATCGCCAAAGCGCACTTGCAGCGCGGTAATGGCGGTGAGCGCGGTAGTCTCAGTACGCAGAACGCGAGGTCCCAACAGAATATCAGTAAACTGATGACGTGCGGTCATGGCAATTTCATCAGCCGTTAAACCGCCTTCCGGGCCAATCAACAGGCGCACGCGCTCTACAGGTTGTGGCAACGTGTTGATGCTGGCGCTGGCTCGAGGATGCAGATTCAGCTTCAGGCTGTCATCTTCTTCGGTACACCACTTTTCCAGATCCATCGCCGGGCGAACTTCTGGCACGCTATTACGGCCACATTGTTCGCAGGCCGCAATGGCAATTTTCTGCCATTGTCCGAGCTTCTTATTCAGGCGCTCGGCATCCAGTTTTACGCCACAGCGTTCAGAAAACAAAGGTGTAATCACATTCACACCGAGTTCCACTGCTTTCTGAATGGTGAACTCCATCTTCTCGCCGCGCGACATCACCTGGCCAAGATGTAAGTTCAGAGGGGATTCACGGTTATCAAGGCTTGCGCTCAGGACTTTCACCCGCACACTTTTTTTATCTGCCTGCACGATTTCAGCTTCAAAAACCTGATTACTGCCATCGAATAATTGCAACGCGTGACCGGCACTCATGCGCAGGACGCGGCCTACATGGTTGGCAGCATCTTCGCAAAGTGCTACGTCCTGGCCGACGGAGAGGAGTTCAGGGTGATGAATGCGGGGTATACGCATGGTTTTTAATATCCAAAAGCGGGAACAGTGATAACAATTCCCGCTAGTGTAGGTTAGCTGTTTTGTGCCTGGCAAGCCCGTAGCACATAAGGGTTATGATTACCCTGAACTTTGGCAATACGTTCATCGCGTTCACATTCCCAGGCTGTCACCGGATATCGTTTATTCCAGGCTTCAAATAACTGGGTTTGCTGGCGGGAAAGATTCAGCTGATATTGGTCACGCATATAGAAGTAAGTGCGGGCGATGGCACCACGGGCGCGGGCGGGTGGTTCGGCGATTTTATCTTTGAAATCGACTTTCATGGCGCATTGCCCGTACTGACCTTCACCCCCATTCCACTGGCTGTACATGAAGTTATTACGGTCGGCATTCACTTCCCCAACAGCCGGTTGCAGGTTGTGCATATCGCTTTCCATTTTGCGATATTCCGGATCTTTGGCGCAGTTTTTACGTCCGCCATCTTGCCAGCACTGGCGCTGGTGGCCGAATTGCCAGGCAGGGACAACATGTTCCCATTCGATGCGTGTCGCACGATTTTCGTTTTTACGGACTTTGTAACCGCAGGACTCAAGGTCAGGAACCCCTTTTTTACCTTCCCAGCTAATTTTGCATCCGCAATAGAAATCGCCTGGCGCATCGGCGTTGACTTTGACGCCTGCAGCTTTGGCCTGAGAGAAATTATTGATACCAGCGCTGAAAGCGGAAAAGGTACAGAAGGCTGCAACAAGTGCAACAGCCAAAGAAATTTTGCGAGACATTTCCAGAATCCTTACTAAAACGTGCTCGCAACGTACCTGATGATTTATCCAGTTTCAATAAGCTAAATCAGGAAATTATTCGGCTAATACTTTTAATTACAGGAAGTTGTAGCGTCGGCTTTTAACAGGTCACCGCATTGCACGCAGCGGTATTCTGCCTCGCCTCGCATCACTCGATTATGGCGACGGACGGTGAGTTGATGGAGCTGGCAGCGGCAGCGATAGGGGAAGGTATTTTTACGTACGGATTGCACTTCAAACTTATGTGTCCGGCGGGCAGGCACACCCAGAACCGTTTCCATCATCCACTTCCACTCTTTGCCGTGGGGTGCGACGCGGCCAAAGTGTTTCCACACCAACAAATGAGCCAGTTCGTGCGGTACGACTTCATCAATAAAGGTTTGCTGGTTTTCCATCAACAATACGGGGTTGAGGCGAATTTCGTAGCTGTCCATCCACGCAGTACCCGCAGCTGTGCCGCGCTGCTGATAAACCAGCTTCGGTTCCGGGTAGTTACGGGCTAAGTGCAGATTTGCCTGCTGAAGCTTTTCCCGCAGGCAGCGCATAACGGCCTGTTGGATGGCGATTGGGAGTCTCGGGGATTTCATAACCGGCAAGAATAGTGCGAGGAAGGGCAGGGTGCAAGCCCCTCTCCATGCAGGAAAGGGGCGGGGTAAGCTTAGTTTTGAGCACCAATCTCACGTAAGCGACGACCTTTCATCAGGTTACGCTCGATGTGTTCCAGGGAAACGTGTTTGGTTTCTGGAATCAGCCACAGTGTGAGAACGATGAAGAACAGATTGAGTGCGGCGTAGACCCAGAAGGTATTCGCGTTGCCCAGTGTGTTCAACATGGTCAGGAAGGTTGCACCCACAATCATGTTGGCAATCCAGTTGGTTGCGGTGGAGCAAGTGATACCAAAATCGCGGCCTTTGAGCGGCTGGATTTCAGAGCACAGCACCCAAATCAGCGGACCGGCGCTCATCGCAAAACCAACGATAAACATCAGCAGCATGGCAATTGCAAAGTATTGCGCGCCCTGGGAGTGAATACCCACGTGCAGCATTGTGCCAAGAATCCCCATGCCAACTGCCATCACCATGAAGCCCAGAACCAGCGTTGGTTTACGGCCCCAACGGTCAACCAGGCCGATAGCAATAAAGGTCGCCAGCACGTTGATCAGCCCAACGATAACCGTGCCCCACATTTGCTGAGTGGTGTTGGTGAAGCCCGCAATTTCGAAGATTTTCGGTGCGTAGTACATGATGACGTTCATGCCGGTGAATTGTTGCATCACCTGAAGCAGAATGCCGAGGAACACCGCGCGACGGAAGTTGCTGTTGTCTTTAAACAGGGACCAGCCGCTTTGTTTTACTTTCAGGCTTTCACGAATTTCTTCAAGTTCACGTTTTGCTTCGGCACTGGTATCACGCAGACGCAACAGGACGCGCTCGGCATCGTGGAAACGGCGTTTAGCGGCGAACCAGCGCGGGCTGTCTGGCAGGAAGAAAACGCCAACCAGAAGAATCAGGGCTGGAATAGTAATGACGCCGAGCATCCAGCGCCATGAGCCGCTGTAGCTGAAGGCTGTATCAGAAAGGTAAGCGCCGAGGATACCGATGGTAATCATCAGCTGGTACATCGAGATCATGCTGCCACGGATTTTTTCTGGCGCAATTTCTGACAGGTAAAGCGGCGCAGTGTAAGACGCAACACCGACTGCCAGGCCGAGTAATACGCGGGAGAGAATCAGGATCTCAGTGTTTGGCGCGAAAGCAGAACACAGAGAACCCGCAACGAACAGCACGGCACCAATCATCAGGCTGTATTTACGCCCGATGCGGAAGGAGAGCCAACCGCTGCCAACGGCACCGACAGCAGCGCCAAACATCATCGAACTCACGACCCACTCTTGCTGGTGCGCAGTTATCTGGAAGTCTTTTGCGATAAACGGTAATGCACCGGCAATCACGCCAATATCAAGGCCAAATAACAAACCGGCCAGGGCTGCGAGAAAACAGACAAAAAAGGTCATGCTTTTGTTCGAGCGCCCTTGTTTTTTTATTTCAGGCATAGTGCTCTCCAGTTGAATAATTTGCGGGATATCTCGCTATTAAGGTTAGGTTAACGCGACGTGAAATTGTGTGATTCAACTCACGTTAGTGTAATCGGTTACACTAGTGTCAAGAACTGTATGTGTAATTTATTTAATCAAAACAGTGAATTGAGTGTAGAAAATAAAACCGAAATTTTCCATGCAAGACTATTCTGAAATATTTTGTAACTAGCGCAGCAACAAAATGTTGTCATGCAGAACTGTCTTAATTAATGCCTTGTTAACGCCTGTGTAACCGTTTCCACTAGGTGTTGTTTGTTACGAGAGATTTTGCGGGAAAGGAATTTAAGGAGTGCAGGGAGTAAAAAACAAAAAGGCCAGCTAAGCGCTGGCCTTTAAAGTTTGATGATGAACTGGCGGGTTTTATTTCAGGCCAGCAGCATCACGCAGCAATTCGGCTTTGTCGGTTTTTTCCCAAGGGAAATGTTCACGACCAAAGTGACCGTATGCCGCGGTTTCTTTGTAGATTGGGTGCAGCAAATCCAGCATCTGAATCAGGCCGTATGGACGCAGGTCGAAGAACTCACGTACCAGCAGGGTCAGTTGCTCGGTAGAGATTTTCTCAGTACCGAAGGTTTCAACCATGATAGAAGTCGGTTCTGCCACGCCGATGGCGTAAGAAACCTGGATTTCACAGCGGTCAGCAAGGCCAGCAGCAACGATGTTTTTCGCCACATAACGTGCCGCATACGCTGCAGAACGGTCAACTTTAGACGGATCTTTACCGGAGAATGCGCCGCCACCGTGACGAGCCATGCCGCCGTAGGTATCAACGATAATTTTACGACCGGTCAGACCACAGTCACCCATTGGGCCACCGATAACAAAACGGCCTGTTGGGTTGATGTGATATTTGGTAGACGCATTCAACCATTCTGCTGGCAGAACTGGCTTGATGATCTCTTCCATCACCGCTTCTTGCAGCGTTTTCAGCTGAACATCTTCGGAGTGCTGGGTAGACAGAACCACGGCATCAATACCGACGATTTTACCGTCGTCGTACTGGAACGTGATTTGGCTTTTTGCATCCGGACGCAGCCATGGCAGTGAACCATTCTTACGAACTTCTGCCTGGCGTTGAACCAGACGGTGTGCGTAAGTGATTGGCGCTGGCATCAGCACTTCTGTTTCGTTGGTTGCATAACCAAACATCAGACCCTGGTCGCCAGCACCTTGCTCCAGTGGATCGGTACGGTCAACGCCCTGGTTGATATCCGGGGATTGTTTGCCGATAGCACTCAGCACTGCGCAAGAGTTTGCATCAAAGCCCATATCAGAATGCACGTAGCCGATTTCACGAATCGTTTGACGAGTGATCTCTTCGATATCAACCCAGGCGCTGGTGGTGATTTCACCGCCAACCAGAACCATGCCGGTTTTAACGTAAGTCTCGCAAGCTACGCGTGCTTTTGGATCCTGCTCCAGGATCGCATCGAGGACCGCATCGGAGATTTGGTCAGCGATTTTATCGGGATGCCCTTCTGATACAGACTCGGACGTAAAGAGGTGTTTGGCCATGTTTTATTCACCCTAAGAGAATTAGGTTAGTGCAGACTGCTGCTAATTGGTGCTCACCCCAGTGCGATGTACTGGTTAATCGAGCTTATACCACAGGTTTCATTTCAGGCAGTCTAACAGTTAATCGGTATAGATGGATTAACATCTGGACGGCTATTCTAGGTTATCCATTAATCAGATTACCAGTGATTTTTACGCTCGCAAGTTTGTGCGGATAATCTTAAGTGGCAAATTTTACTGACACCCGCAGCAAACCAGGGATTTTTGTTTTGCAATTTCCGGCTGTTGTCGGTATAAAGCGGCGCGCGCGGCTCATTCAACAAGCACACATTTTTGTGTTGCCCACTTCCAGCCGGGTTGAGCAAATTTCTTAGCTTTGGCTTGTCGCATGCTTCTGGTATGCGTGGAGGTGACTCGATTAATGAACCGTTGTAATTCGCAAACTCTGGCGGCCACTCAGGTCGTACATATGCCCCTCATAAACTGCATTTCGTGTATTCATTCCTGCCGATGTTATACCCATCTCGGCGCTTCTCAGGATTCTCGGGCCGGTTTTTAAACCCGCGAGATTCTGAACAAGGGCTCTCTTGTCATCGATAAGAGTATTCTCGTGGTTTCGCCGACTCGTTCTACGAAGCTCGGTTACGTGTTTTACAATGATATGAAAAAGAAACCGGTCGCACAGTTAGTCTGTCAGCGTCTTATGCTGCTTCTACGCGCTGTTAATGGGTTGTTATTGCGGGATACCCCTGCGATAGTAGTCAACTGTTTTGCACATTCGTTTAAATTTGAGGTTCGCCATGTCTGACAAAATCTCTTCTGTTTCGGGTTCGTCAGTGGGCGAGCAGGATGTACACCGCTCCATGCAGGAGGTTGCCATGAGCTCCCAGGAAGCCAGCAAAATGCTGCGTACTTACAATATTGCCTGGTGGGGCAATAACTATTACGACGTCAATGAACTCGGTCATATCACCGTTTGCCCGGACCCTGATGTCCCGGAAGCGCGTGTTGATCTTGCTGAACTCGTAAAAGCCCGTGAAGCACAGGGGCAACGTTTGCCTGCACTGTTCTGCTTCCCGCAGATTTTGCAGCACCGCCTGCGTTCTATTAATGCTGCGTTCAAACGTGCTCGTGAATCCTATGGTTATAACGGCAACTATTTCCTCGTTTACCCAATCAAGGTGAACCAGCACCGTCGTGTGATTGAATCGCTGATTCATTCCGGTGAGCCGCTGGGCCTGGAAGCGGGTTCCAAAGCAGAGCTGATGGCTGTACTGGCGCATGCGGGCATGACGCGTTCAGTCATTGTGTGTAATGGCTATAAAGACCGTGAATATATCCGCCTGGCGTTGATCGGCGAGAAGATGGGCCACAAGGTTTATCTGGTCATCGAGAAGATGTCTGAAATTCGCATTGTGCTGGAAGAAGCTGAGCGCCTGAATGTAGTACCGCGCCTTGGCGTGCGTGCGCGTCTGGCATCGCAAGGTTCTGGCAAATGGCAGTCCTCTGGCGGCGAGAAATCGAAATTTGGCCTGGCAGCCACACAGGTTCTGCAACTGGTTGAGATGCTGCGCGAAGCCGGTCGTATCGACAGCCTGCAATTGCTGCACTTCCACCTCGGTTCGCAAATGGCGAACATTCGCGATATCGCCACCGGCGTGCGTGAATCAGCGCGTTTCTACGTTGAGCTGCACAAGATGGGCGTTAACATCGAATGCTTCGATGTTGGCGGCGGTCTGGGCGTGGACTATGAAGGCACGCGTTCGCAGTCAGATTGTTCGGTCAACTATGGCCTGAACGAATACGCAAACAATATTATCTGGGCGATTGGTGATGCGTGTGAAGAACACGGCCTGCCACACCCAACGGTGATCACCGAGTCCGGCCGTGCGGTAACCGCGCACCACACCGTGCTGGTGTCCAACATCATCGGTGTTGAGCGCAACGAATACACCACGCCAACGGCTCCGGCTGCAGATGCTTCCCGTGCGCTGCAAAGCATGTGGGAAACCTGGGGCGAAATGCACCAGCCGAATAACCGTCGCTCGCTGCGTGAATGGCTGCACGATAGCCAGATTGACTTGCACGACATCCATACCGGTTATGCATCTGGCAGTTTCTCGCTGCAAGAGCGTGCCTGGGCTGAGCAACTTTACCTGAGCATGTGCCACGAAATTCAGCGCCTGCTTGATCCAAGCAACCGTGCGCACCGTCCGATCATCGACGAACTGCAAGAACGTATGGCGGATAAGATTTACGTCAACTTCTCGCTGTTCCAGTCAATGCCGGATGCGTGGGGTATCGATCAGTTGTTCCCGGTGCTGCCGCTTGAAGGGTTGAATCAGATCCCTGAGCGCCGTGCGGTGCTGCTGGATATTACCTGTGATTCCGACGGTGCTATCGATCACTACATCGACGGCGACGGTATTGCGACCACCATGCCGATGCCAGAATATGATGCGGAAAACCCGCCGCTGCTGGGTTTCTTTATGGTTGGTGCATACCAGGAAATCCTTGGCAATATGCACAACCTGTTTGGCGATACCGAAGCGGTTGACGTTTTCGTCTTCCCTGACGGCAGCGTAGAAGTGGAGTTGTCTGACGAAGGCGATACCGTTGCGGACATGCTGGAATACGTTCAGCTTGATCCAAAAACCCTGCTCAAGCACTTCCGCGATCAGGTGAAACAGACCGATCTGGATGCTGGTTTGCAGCAGCAGTTCCTCGAAGAGTTCGAGGCGGGTTTGTATGGCTATACTTATTTAGAAGACGAGTAAATTACTCGTCTTTATTTAGAGTGATTAGTGTACAAATAATGCTGCATTCGGCGATAATCCGCGCCAACAAGCAGTCTGAATGAATACAGTCCCTTCCTCGTCGGGTTTAACGACGCGGAGGGGACTTTTTTTTGCTAATAATTACCATCATCGTGAGGTCAAACCATGAGCACCTTAGGCCATCAGTACGACAATTCCCTGGTATCCAATGCCTTCGGTTTTTTACGTTTTCCGCTGAATTTCATGCCATACGACAGCGATGCCGATTGGGTTATCACTGGCGTTCCTTTTGATGCGGCAACATCTGGCCGTGCAGGTGGTCGTCATGGCCCTGCGGCAATCCGTCAGGTGTCTACCAATCTGGCATGGGAAGGTAACCGCTTCCCGTGGAACTTCGACGTGCGTGAGCGCTTGAATGTTGTTGACTGTGGCGACCTGGTTTACGCCTTCGGTGATGCGCGTGACATGAGCGAACGTCTGCAAGCTCATGCAGAAAAACTGCTGGCTGCGGGTAAGCGTATGCTCTCTTTCGGTGGCGACCACTTCGTGACTCTGCCACTGTTGCGCGCCCATGCGAAGCACTTCGGTAAAATGGCGCTGGTACATTTCGATGCTCACACCGATACCTACGCAAATGGCTGCGAGTTCGACCACGGCACCATGTTCTACACCGCACCTAAAGAAGGTTTGATTGACCCAAACCATTCTGTGCAGATTGGTATTCGTACCGAGTTTGATAAAGACAACGGTTTCACCGTGCTGGATGCAGGCCAGGTTAACGACCGCACTGTTGACGACGTGCTGGCACAGGTTAAGCAGATTGTTGGCGATATGCCGGTTTATCTGACCTTTGATATCGACTGTATCGACCCGGCTTTCGCGCCAGGTACCGGTACGCCGGTTATCGGTGGTTTGACGACCGACCGCGCATTGAAACTGGTCCGCGGTTTGAAAGATTTGAACATCGTGGGAATGGACGTTGTGGAAGTGTCTCCAGCTTACGATCAGTCTGAAATCACTGCATTGGCAGGCGCGACTTTAGCTCTGGAAATGCTGTATATCCAGGCGGCGAAGAAAGGCGAATAATCGCCTTTATTGAGTGTTGCCCCCTCACCCTAACCCTCTCCCAAAGGAGAGGGGATTGTACGGTTTTCTCCGTCTCCTGGGGGAGAAGGTCGGGATGAGGGGTAATTTTACTTCAATCCATCCGCAGCCATACGGTCGCGAATATGTTGCGCACGTTCGGCGGAAGCAGGGTGGTCGTCAAGCATTGAGCTTTGGCGGCCTTCTTCCTCTTTAGCCAGCTTCTCAAAACTGGTCGCCAGGCCGATTGGGTTAATCCCGCGTTTTCTCAACAAATCATATGAATAGTCATCAGCTTCAGACTCCTGGCGCTGGGAGAACTGCGCATTCACCAGTTTCTCGCCCAAATCGCCGAGTTGTGACTGCGACAAACTGCCAATCACACCGCCAGCAGAGGCCGCTGCAACACGCGCTGCGTTGGTCCCCAGAGCGACCTGCATCCCTTTCTTCACGTGGCCGAGCGCGACGTGACCCATTTCGTGGCCGATAACCGCTTCGACTTCGTTATCGTTCATCATATCCATCAGGCCGCTGTAAACGCGGATACAGCCGTTTGCCATCGCGAAGGCGTTCACGTCTTTGGTGACATAAACCTTATAGTTCACCGGCATGCCATTGATGTTATCGCCCAGGGCGGCGGATATTTTGCTCAGGCGTTGCGCATACTCGCTGCTCGCGGGCGCGATGCTCGCTTTGCTGTCGAGTTCAGCACAGGATTTGTCACTCAGCTCTTTAACTTGCGCATCACTTAATGTGTACGCCTGAAAGGCTTCTGCACCGGAAGCCAGCAGGCCGTTAGAGTCCATATTCTGGCAGCCGCTCAATAGGGCAGCAACGCTCAGGCTCAGTAAAATTGGGCGCAATTTCATGCCAATATCCTTTATTAGTGATAACTGCTCAGAGGTCATTCAGCCACAAACCGTTGGCTAGTCGCTTCAGTATAAAGAAGTTAGCCAAACTCGCGCAGCAACTTGCGCAACATGCGAGCAGCTTCCAGAGATTTCTTAACCGGACAAAAGGATGCTCCATGTACATGACACACGGCTTGCGGTACATTGATGGCAATTTTTTGGGCGTAGCCCATAACGCATAGTAGTCAAGGCCTGACCTTCAACCATCCGATCTGGAGTCAAAATGTCCTCTCGTAAAGAGCTTGCCAATGCTATTCGTGCACTCAGCATGGACGCAGTACAAAAAGCCAAATCCGGTCACCCGGGCGCCCCTATGGGTATGGCCGACATTGCCGAAGTCCTGTGGCGCGATTTCCTGAACCATAACCCGCAGAACCCAGCGTGGGCTGACCGCGACCGTTTTGTGCTGTCTAACGGTCACGGTTCAATGCTGATTTACAGCCTGTTGCACCTCACAGGTTATGACCTGCCAATCGAAGAGCTGAAAAACTTCCGTCAGCTGCATTCCAAAACTCCGGGCCACCCGGAAGTGGGCTACACCGCTGGTGTTGAAACCACGACTGGCCCGCTGGGTCAGGGTGTTGCGAACGCAGTCGGTATGGCAATCGCAGAACGCACCATGGCGGCACAGTTCAACCGTCCTGGTCATGACATCGTTGACCACTTCACCTACACCTTTATGGGTGATGGCTGCATGATGGAAGGTATTTCCCACGAAGTTTGCTCGCTGGCGGGTACGCTGGGTCTGGGTAAACTGGTTGCCTTCTATGATGACAACGGTATCTCCATCGACGGCCACGTTGAAGGCTGGTTCACAGACGATACTGCGAAACGCTTTGAAGCCTACGGCTGGCACGTAGTGCGCGGCGTTGATGGCCATGATGCAGACGCTATCAAACGCGCTGTTGAAGAAGCCAAAGCGGTTACCGACAAACCTTCACTGCTGATGTGCAAAACCATCATCGGTTTCGGTTCTCCGAACAAAGCCGGTACGCACGATTCCCACGGTGCACCGCTGGGTGACGCAGAAATCGCACTGACCCGTGAAGCTCTGGGCTGGAAACACGCGCCATTCGAAATCCCTTCTGACATTTATGCTCAGTGGGACGCGCGTGAAGCAGGCCAGGCGAAAGAAGCGGCATGGAACGAGAAATTCGCAGCATACGCTAAAGCCTTCCCACAGGAAGCGGCTGAATTCACCCGCCGTATGAAAGGCGACATGCCTGCTGAGTTTGCTGCTAAAGCGCAGGAGTTCATCAAGAACCTGCAAGCTAACCCGGCTAAAATTGCCAGCCGTAAAGCATCTCAGAACACCATCGAAGCATTCGGCCATCTGCTGCCAGAATTCCTCGGCGGCTCTGCTGACCTGGCACCGTCTAACCTGACTATCTGGTCTGGTTCTAAAGCCATCAACGAAGATCTGGCCGGTAACTACATCCATTACGGTGTACGTGAATTCGGTATGACCGCGATTGCGAACGGTATCGCGCTGCACGGTGGTTTCCTGCCGTACACCTCTACCTTCCTGATGTTTGTTGAATATGCCCGTAACGCGGTGCGTATGGCAGCGCTGATGAAGCAACGCCAGGTGATGGTCTACACCCACGACTCAATCGGTCTGGGCGAAGATGGCCCAACTCACCAGCCGGTTGAGCAGCTTGCTGCCCTGCGTGTGACGCCAAACATGAGCACATGGCGCCCATGTGACCAGGTTGAATCTGCGGTGGCGTGGAAATACGCTGTAGAACGTCACGACGGCCCGACCGCGCTGATCTTCTCCCGTCAGAACCTGGCACAGCAGGATCGTACTGAACAGCAGCTGGCTGACGTTGCCCGTGGCGCATACGTTCTGAAAGATTGCGCAGGCACGCCTGAGCTGATTCTGATCGCAACTGGTTCTGAAGTTGAACTGGCTGTGGCTGCATGGGATCAACTGACTGCTGAAGGCATCAAAGCGCGTGTGGTTTCCATGCCGTCTACTGATGCGTTCGACAAGCAGGATCCAGCTTACCGCGAAGCGGTGCTGCCGAAAGCCGTTGCTGCACGTGTTGCTATCGAAGCCAGCATCGCTGACTACTGGTACAAATACGTTGGCCTGAACGGTGCGGTAGTGGGCATGACCACCTTCGGTGAGTCTGCTCCAGCTGAGCAGCTGTTCGAAGAGTTTGGCTTCACTGTTGAAAACGTTGTGAAACAGGCTAAAGCCGTTCTGTAAACGTAATACTACTAAGGCCAGCAAACGTTGATTGCTGGCCTTTTTTTTATCTGTTGTTGATAATGCAATTGAAAATCATTATCATTCACATTCGTAAATAAATGTGAATCTAAGTAAATGAATCGACATACTTTGTACGGATACCAGAAATCGGGCTTCATTGCTTTAACCGTCGCACTATTAATGAACTCCCTGAGCGTGAGCGCTAAACCACTACCTGAAAAGGATTTTCTTACCGTCCCTATGGGAAATGGTGTGTATGAGCTGGCATATGACGCCTCTCAAAACGTTCTGTTTGCCGCCTCTGCGCCTTCATTTGATAAAGATAAGACTGATGGTCTGATCTACAAACTTAACCCGGATACGCTTAAGGCCTCTGGAAAAATCACCACTGAGCGACGCGCATTCGCTACGGTGCTCGATGCTGAAAACCACATTCTGTATATTGGCAACACCCTCGAAGGCTCTGTGACGCTGATAGATATCCGCAGCGGCAAAGAGATTAAGACCGTACAACTGAGTGACCTGAGCAATCCCAAAGAGATTATTCACACCCGCGAAATGGTGCTTGATAAAAAACGCCAGCGTTTATATGTATCGGGTGTGACTCAAAAAGGAATTATTTGGGTTATCGATACACAAAAACAGCAGCATATTACCACCATTGAAAATATGGGGGAATATCCAACTGGGTTGGCAATTGATGAAGAAAAGGGAAGAGTTTATGCGGTTAACGGCAGCGGAGAGTTAATTACACTTGATGCCAGCGATAATAAAATACTTTCCCGCACTCAAGTCGAACCGCATAAAAAGCATTTCTTCTTAAATATTGCTGTGGATGAGAATAAAGAACGTGCCTTTATTACCGATCCAGATTTACCGAATGTACTGGTAGTTTCGCTTAAAGATGGAAAAATCATTCATCAGATCGATGTTATCAACTCTCTCGCTGTGATGTACAACGCGGCACGTAATGAAATTTACATTACCCATCGTAATGCACAACTGATCAGCATCGTTGATAGCAAAACCTATAAAGTGAAAGCCAGCATTTCAACAACGGCGCTTCCCAATAGCCTTGCGCTTTCAGCGGATGGAAACACGCTGTATGCCAGTGTGAAACAAGGCGAAAAAGAGATGGGCAAGCAACCGGACTATATAATTAAAGTCGATCTCAACAAAATATAATTTTAATAACAAAGAACAATACAGCCCTGTGGTGAGAATTCACAGGGCCAGCAGTCTATTTTCAATTTTTCAATATCTCAGGTAATTAAAAAATGAGAAACAATAAACGTTTGGCATTGGCAGGAATAGTAGTTCTCGCTGGAGGCACAATGCTTCCGGCACTCGCAGAAGAAAGTAACGCAACGCTCAGTGAGTCTGAAGATCAAATGGTCGTGACGGCATCGGGTTTTTCTCAACAGAAAAAAGAAGCACCCGCGACTATTTCAGTTATTGACCGTAAACAGCTCGATGAAAAACCTAACCGTAATGTCGCCGAGGCTATTCAGGATTTACCCGGTGTGAATGTCGGTTCAGGTTCAAGCGATATGTCATCCGGCAGTATTATGATGCGCGGTATGGACTCAAGCTACACCGCATTTATGGTCAACAGTGTGAAACAAAACACCGGTGAAGCGCGCCCGTATGGCCAGGATCTCGGCTCTGAAGTTAACTTTTTGCCCCCGATGGAAGCTATCGAACGCATCGAAGTGATTCGCGGCCCAATGTCATCACTTTATGGCTCCGATGCGATTGGCGGTGTGGTTAACGTTATCACCAAAAAACCTTATGGTTTACAAGACTGGACGGGGGCTCTGGCGGCCAATACCTTCATCCAGGAAGACAGTTCATTCGGCAATACCAACCAGATGAACTTATTCACTATGGGGCCAATTGTGCCCGACGTGCTCGGTGTGAGCGTCGCCGCCGACTGGCTCAATCGTCGCGATGACGAACGGAATAACTATTTCAGCAAAAACGATCGTAAATCTCTCGATATGACCGTCGGTCTTGCGGCAAACGAAACCAACCTTTTTGACTTGAATGTGGTGACGGGTAAACAGAAGAAAAATCGTGATGAAGCGCCGTGGATGTGGACCTTTGATCGCGATGCGGTCACGCTCAGCCATAGCGGTTGGTATGCCGAAGATACGATTGCGACGAACAACTATCTCAACTATGAGAAGGGGCGCTCTAAATACAACCTGGACGGCGATGCCCCGCAGTACATCGAAACCGAAAACTATGTTGCGAATAGCCAGACCACTTTCTCGTTTGATAATCATAAACTCACCGTGGGGGCTAACTTCACGCGTGAAGAACTCAACGACCAGTTTGCGGTTTCGAGTAAAGAAGCGCCGGGAGTAGAACCCGTGACAAAAATCAGCCGTGATGGCTGGGCTTTGTTCGCTGAAGACGGCTGGCAGATTGGGGACTTCACGCTCACCACATCCGCGCGTCTGGATCGCGATAATTATTTCGGCACTCATATCACGCCAAAACTCTACGGTAACTGGGCGATAACCGATGCGTGGGCGCTGAAAGGCGGCGTATCGGCGGGCTATAAAAAACCTGAGCTGCGCGAAACGTCTGCTAATTTCGTGACACCACGCGGTTCATTGCCGCCATACCCTTATTTGACCGTGGGTAACGATGACCTGAAACCAGAGAAAAGCGTTAACTCCGAATTAGGTCTGTATTGGGCTGGAGAAAAACTGGCGTTAGATGGCACCATTTTCTACACCCAATTCAAAGACAAAATCTCTGAAGAAACAATTTGCGAAACGACGGCGACTAACCAGTGCCAGATGAACGGTTATCAGGCCGATTCCATCAGCAAGTATTTCAACGTGGGCAAAGCGGATGTCTACGGACTGGAGTTGAATGCTGACTGGCAGATGACTGAAACGGTAAAAGCTAATGCCAACTACACCTATAACCACAGCGAGCAGAAAACAGGCGTAAATAAAGGCTACGCGCTCAATGATTACCCGCGCCATATGGCAAACGTGTCGCTGACCTGGTCGGCCACTGAGGCGTTGGATTTTTGGAGCAAAGCGAATTTCCGCAGTAGCAACCGTGATACGGGCGATCATATTGATTACGAAGCCTGGACGATGGTTGATCTCGGAGCGCGTTATCAGTTGAACAAACACACTCAGTTGATGGCGGGCGTCTACAACCTGTTTGATGTTGATCCACAGCGTATCAGCCCATGGGGTGATTACGGCCTGGTGGAAGGTCGCCGCTATAATCTGGGGGCACGAATCGAATTTTGATTGAAAGCCTATAAGAGTAAACGCTGCCAGGTGGCAGCGTTTACTCTTCATTGTTGAAATCCAGTTTTACTACGGAGCCTGTAATTCTGGGTCGTCGCGTGTTTACGCTGGCTACTATTCGTTCTTAGCCCATAATTCGTTGCAGTTATTCCATCAAAAATGTGACCTGTGTCAGAAGATCGGTTGCCTGTACTGGGGTAACGTTCCATTTATTCCGCTTATCGCTTAACATGGCTGAAGCGTTTCAGTCGAATGAATGTTCGACAATTGAGCAAACAATTGCAGTTTCGATAGTGCGAGGATTCCCCTCAGGCGATAGCTGGATTACTCTGTCAGCCACTTAGTCTCAGGGATTCTGGCAGGAGAGATATGACCGTACGCATAGCAATTAATGGCTTCGGTCGCATTGGGCGCAACGTGGTACGTGCATTGTACGAATCCGGGCGCCGTGCGGAAATTACCGTCGTGGCAATCAATGAACTGGCTGATGCTGCGGGTATGGCGCATCTGTTGAAATACGACACCAGCCATGGTCGCTTCGCCTGGGACGTGCGTCAGGAACGCAGCCAGTTATGGGTCGGTGATGACACCATCCGTATTTTGCACGAACCGGGAATCGAAAATTTACCGTGGCGTGAACTGGGTGTAGATGTGGTGCTGGATTGTACCGGTGTGTTTGGCTCCCGTGCAGACGGTGAAGCGCATCTGGCAGCCGGTGCCAAAAAAGTCCTCTTCTCCCATCCAGGCGGTAACGACCTCGACGCCACCGTTGTTTACGGTGTGAATCATGAAAGTGTGGTTGCTGAACATCGCATTGTTTCCAATGCTTCCTGCACCACAAACTGCATCATTCCCATTATCAAATTGCTTGATGATGCCTGGGGTATTGAGTGGGGAACCGTCACCACGATTCATTCTGCCATGCATGATCAACAAGTTATCGACGCCTATCACCCGGACTTGCGCCGCACCCGTGCAGCCAGCCAGTCTATTATTCCTGTTGATACGCGTCTTGCTGCTGGTATCACACGTATTTTCCCGCAATTTGACGACTGTTTTGAAGCAATTGCGGTACGTGTTCCGACCATTAACGTCACGGCTATCGATTTAAGCGTGACGGTGAAAAATGCAGTTAATGCCAATGAAGTCAACAAGTTGCTGCAAAAAGCAGCACGGGATTCATTTCATGGTATAGTTGACTATACGGAATTACCGTTGGTCTCGACTGATTTTAACCACGATCCGCACAGTGCCATTGTTGACGGCACGCAAACCCGGGTCAGTGGGCAACATCTGATTAAAACTCTAGTCTGGTGTGATAACGAATGGGGCTTTGCTAACCGAATGCTCGACACGACGTTAGTCATGGCCGCAAGTGGTTTCAGGTAAGGCGCATAAAGCGTCCGCAAAACTTTAAGAATCAACGAGAGGATTCACCATGTCTGTAATTAAGATGACCGATCTGGATCTGGCTGGAAAGCGTGTTCTGATCCGTGCAGATTTGAACGTACCAGTTAAAGAAGGGAAAGTGACATCTGACGCACGTATCCGTGCATCTTTGCCAACTATCGAACTGGCCCTGAAGCAAGGCGCTAAAGTGATGGTAACTTCTCACCTGGGTCGTCCGACTGAAGGCGAGTACAACGAAGAATTCTCTCTGCTGCCGGTTGTTAACTACCTGAAAGACAAATTGTCTGCTCCGGTTCGTCTGGCTAAAGATTACCTCGACGGCGTTGAAGTTGCAGCGGGTGAACTGGTTGTTCTGGAAAACGTTCGCTTCAACAAAGGCGAAAAGAAAGACGACGAAACCCTGTCTAAAAAATACGCTGCACTGTGTGACGTATTCGTAATGGACGCTTTCGGTACCGCGCACCGCGCACAGGCTTCTACTCACGGCGTTGGCAAATTTGCAGACATCGCTTGTGCTGGCCCGCTGCTGGCTGAAGAGCTGAGCGCACTGGGTAAAGCACTGAAAGAACCAGCTCGCCCAATGGTTGCTATCGTTGGCGGTTCTAAAGTTTCTACCAAACTGACCGTTCTTGATTCCCTGTCCAAAATCGCTGACCAGCTGATTGTTGGCGGTGGCATCGCGAACACCTTCGTTGCTGCTCAAGGCCACAACGTGGGTAAATCCCTGTACGAAGCAGACCTGGTTGACGAAGCTAAACGCCTGCTGACTATCTGTGATATCCCGGTTCCTGCAGACGTGCGCGTAGCGACTGAGTTCTCTGAGACTGCTACTGCAACTCTGAAATCTGTAAACGACGTTAAATCTGACGAGCAGATTCTGGATATCGGTGATGCTTCAGCAGCTCAACTGGCTGAAATCCTGAAGAATGCAAAAACCATTCTGTGGAACGGCCCGGTTGGCGTGTTCGAATTCCCTAACTTCCGCAAAGGGACTGAAATCGTTGCTAATGCAATCGCAGACAGCGAAGCATTCTCTATCGCAGGCGGCGGTGACACTCTGGCAGCAATCGACCTGTTCGGCATTGCTGACAAGATCTCCTACATCTCCACTGGTGGCGGCGCATTCCTCGAATTCGTGGAAGGCAAAGTTCTGCCAGCAGTAGCGATGCTCGAAGAGCGCGCTAAGAAGTAATGATTACGGGCAGGGTTTCCTGCCCGTTGAATTTTTGCCGCTTACAGTGAATGGTAGGTGGTTAATATTTCTTTATTTACCCAAAATCATTCGAGTTGTAGCAAGGCGACAACTAAGCAGCTTCCAGGAGCTTACTCCGTTAAGTGACTGGGAGATGGGAAGGCAGTCAACGCAGTTACAGCTTGAAGGATGACGGGCAAATCGGCCGACGATACAGGACAAACAACCATGTCTAAGATTTTTGATTTCGTAAAACCTGGTGTAATCACTGGTGATGACGTACAGAAAGTTTTCCAGGTAGCAAAAGAAAACAACTTTGCTCTGCCAGCAGTTAACTGCGTAGGCACCGACTCTATCAACGCCGTACTGGAAACTGCTGCGAAAGTTAAAGCACCAGTCATCGTTCAGTTCTCCAACGGTGGCGCTGCGTTCATCGCGGGTAAAGGCGTGAAAACTGACGTTCCTCAGGGTGCTGCAATCCTGGGCGCAATCTCTGGCGCACACCACGTTCACCAGATGGCTGAACATTACGGCGTGCCAGTTATCCTGCACACCGACCATTGCGCTAAGAAACTGCTGCCATGGATCGATGGCCTGTTGGACGCTGGCGAAAAACACTTCGCGGCAACGGGCAAACCACTGTTCTCTTCCCACATGATCGACCTGTCTGAAGAGTCTCTGGAAGAAAACATCGAGATCAGCTCTAAATATCTGGCTCGTATGTCAAAAATGGGCATGACTCTGGAAATCGAACTGGGTTGCACCGGCGGCGAAGAAGATGGCGTAGATAACAGCCATATGGACGCATCTGCTCTGTACACTCAGCCAGAAGACGTTGATTACGCGTACACTGAACTGAGCAAAATCAGCCCACGTTTCACCATCGCGGCTTCCTTCGGTAACGTGCACGGTGTTTACAAACCAGGTAACGTGGTTCTTACCCCGACTATCCTGCGCGATTCTCAGGATTATGTTTCTAAGAAACACAACCTGCCGCACAACTCCCTGAACTTCGTGTTCCACGGCGGTTCCGGTTCAACTGCTCAAGAAATCAAAGATTCCGTGAGCTACGGTGTTATCAAAATGAACATCGATACCGATACCCAGTGGGCAACTTGGGAAGGTATCCTGAGCTACTACAAAGCTAACGAAGCTTACCTGCAGGGCCAGTTGGGCAACCCTAAAGGCGAAGACCAGCCGAACAAGAAATACTATGATCCACGCGTATGGCTGCGTTCTGCACAGACTTCTATGATCACCCGTCTGGAGCAGGCTTTCAAAGAACTGAACGCAGTAGACGTTCTGTAATTTGAAGCAGTAAATGCTTGAATCAAGCCCGCCTCGTGCGGGCTTTTTTGTACCCTTAATAAATTTTTATCTGCAACCAGGCTTAAAAAGCCAGCATATTGCTTTTAAATAAACTGATGGCAGAAAGGATATTTTCTGATGCGAGTATTTTCTGAACGCTATTTATTTCGGCAATTTTATAAGATTATTTTATTTTTATTATAAGTGCCTATAAAAGTGGGAGTTATTTGTACAGATATGATTTTATTATCACCATAACTTTATTTTATTACTCCTGCTAAGGTTGACCTCTGTCATGTAAAATGCAAATGACCAATGTTTAACATTATGATTTAAAAGGGTTAAATTTGTTTGCTTGATTTGCATACGATTAGCGGTCTAGTAATTGTGAGTCACTGCACACTACAACTGATGCATAATTCGATATGATCTGCTGCATGGGACGTTAATAGGCGCAGATTTAAATGGACAATAATATCTTACCAAAAACACAACACCTGCTTGTTTTTCAGGAAGTGGTGAGAAGTGGATCATTTGGTTCTGCGGCGAAACAACTGAGCCTGACCCAGCCTGCTGTCAGTAAAATTATAAGCGACATGGAATCGTATTTTGGTTTAGAGCTTATTATCAGAAAAAATACCGGCGTTAAATTAACTGAAGCAGGCAAAGTATTGCTGACTCACGCTGAATCCATCACACGTGAATTGCGCAATATGTGTAGTGAAATGAATCGTATGGTTGGAAATAGCGTGGTTGATGTGTCATTTGGCTACCCATCGCTTATCGGCTTCACTTTTTTACCCGGCATGATGAAAGAGTTTAAAGAGCTTTTCCCACAGGCTCAGGTTTCGATGTTCGAAGCCCAACTTTCTTCTTTCTTGCCTGCAATCCGCGATGGCCGTCTGGACTTTGCTATTGGCACTTTGAGCGACGAAATGTTGCTACAAGATTTGCACATTGAGCCACTGTTCGAGTCAGAGTTTGTCCTGGTTGCCAATCGAACACGGGTAGTTAAAGGGACGACCACGCTCAGCGCATTAAGTCATGAGCAATGGGTTTTACCACAAACGGAAATGGGATATTACAGCGAACTGCTGACGACACTGCAAAAGAACAATATCAAAAGTGAAAACATCGTAAAAACGGACTCGGTAGTAACCATTTATAATCTGGTGCTCAACGCAGGTTTTCTGACAGTTATTCCGCGCGATATGATTTCCCCATTTGGCTCTAACCAATTTATTAAAGTCCCGGTTGAGGATAAATTACCTGTCGCGCGATACGCTGCTGTTTGGTCTAAGAATTATCGAATTAATAGATCTGCTGCCACATTAGTTGAGCTGGCCAAAAAACATTCATTACGAATTAAATTTCAATCTGACAAATTAACTGAAGTTGCTTAGTTTAATTAAGTAACCAATAAAAAATTACTCATTCAAAGTGGTGGCTTAATAAAGCCACCCCATAAATCATTCTTGCTTTTAAATGTTGAGGTCAACATGCATATCGACTATGAACTTCCCGTTACTATTATTGATGTTCTTGAAGCGAAAAAAAGACTCACAGGATATATTTATAAAACTGGAATGCCTCGCTCAAATTATCTCAGCGAATGTTGCAAAGGTGAGATATTTCTAAAATTTGAAAACATGCAGCGCACGGGTTCATTTAAAATTCGTGGTGCATTTAATAAGCTCAGTTCTTTAACTGAAGAAGAAAAAAGAAAAGGTGTTGTTGCTTGCTCTGCGGGCAACCACGCTCAGGGCGTTTCACTCTCCTGCGCCATTCTTGGCATTGATGGTAAAGTCGTCATGCCTAATGGCGCGCCAAAGTCCAAAGTCGCGGCGACCTCTGACTACTCTGCACAAGTCGTGATGCACGGCGATAACTTCAACGACACCATCGCTAAAGTGAGTGAAATTGTTGAGATGGAAGGGCGCATCTTTATTCCACCTTATGACGATGAAAAAGTGATTGCCGGGCAAGGAACTATCGGCCTGGAAATCCTTGAAGATTTATACGATGTCGATAACGTCATTGTGCCAATTGGCGGCGGCGGATTAATTGCGGGTATTGCACTGGCGATTAAATCCATAAACCCGACCATTAATATTATCGGCGTACAAGCAGAGAACGTACATGGTATGGCTGCTTCGTTTTATAAAGGCGAATTAATGGCCCATCGTACGACCGGGACATTAGCCGACGGTTGCGATGTTTCTCGCCCTGGCAGAATAACCTATGAAATTGTGAAGAAGCTCGTTACTGATATTGTATTAGTCAGTGAAGACGAAATTCGTAACAGTATGGTAGCCCTTATTCAACGTAATAAAGTTGTCACTGAAGGCGCAGGTGCATTAGCGACTGCTGCATTATTAAGCGGTAAGTTAGATCATTATATTAAAGGGCGTAAAACAGTTAGTATTATCTCCGGCGGTAATATTGACCTGTCTCGCGTCTCACAAATTACAGGCTCCGCAGATATTTGATAGAATCTCTCGAGGAACTTTATTATGAGTAATACTGATGCAACCCTTGTTGGCCAAAAAGCGGAATCGCAATGGCGCAAATCTGACACTACCTGGACTCTTGGTTTATTTGGAACGGCTATCGGTGCGGGAGTTTTATTCTTCCCCATCCGTGCAGGTTATGGCGGTTTAATTCCGATACTGATTATGCTGTTCCTGGCATTCCCGATTGCGTTTTACTGCCACCGTGCGCTGGCGCGTCTGTGCCTTTCCGGCAGTAATCCTTCCGGAAACATCACAGAAACGGTTGAAGAGCATTTTGGTAAAACGGGCGGCGTGGTCATCACCTTCCTGTACTTTTTCGCAATCTGCCCGCTGCTGTGGATTTACGGTGTCACGATAACCAATACCTTCATGACATTCTGGGAAAACCAGCTCCAGCTCATGCCGTTAAACCGCGGAATAGTGGCGCTGTTCCTGCTGCTGTTGATGGCTTTTGTTATCTATTTTGGCAAAGACCTGATGGTCAAAGTCATGAGCTATCTGGTGTTCCCGTTCATTGCCTGCCTGGTGCTGATCTCAGTCTCGCTGATCCCTTACTGGAACTCGGCGGTTATCGATCAAGTGAGCCTCAGCGATATTTCGTTCACTGGCAGTGATGGCATTCTGGTCACGGTATGGCTGGGTATTTCCATCATGGTGTTCTCCTTTAACTTCTCGCCGATTGTCTCCTCGTTTGTGGTTTCCAAACGCGAAGAGTACGAGCAGGACTTTGGCAAGCAGTACACCGAAGACAAATGTTCAAAAATCATTTCTCGCGCCAGTATGTTGATGGTTGCGGTGGTTATGTTCTTCGCCTTTAGCTGCCTGTTTACGCTTTCCCCGCAGAACATGGCTGAAGCTAAAGCACAGAATATTCCAGTGCTCTCGTATCTGGCGAACCACTTTTCCTCGATGTCTGGCACCAAATCGACCTTTGCCACGACACTGGAATACGGCGCATCAATTATTGCCCTGGTAGCTATCTTCAAATCCTTCTTCGGCCACTATCTTGGCACCCTTGAAGGGTTAAACGGTCTGGTTCTGAAGTTCGGCTACAAAGGGGATAAAACCAAAGTTTCTGGCGGAAAACTCAACCTTATCAGCATGGTCTTCATTATGGGATCAACCTGGGTTGTGGCTTACGCTAACCCGAACATCCTCGATCTAATTGAAGCGATGGGTGCTCCAATTATTGCATCCTTACTTTGTCTGCTGCCGATGTATGCCATTCGTAAAACTCCGGCCCTGGCGAAATATAAAGGTAAAACAGAGAATATTTTTGTCACAGTTATTGGTTTGCTGACCATTCTTAATATTGTCTACAAACTTATCTAATATCTTTGGGTAGATTGACTCAGGATGAGTGGGATTTAAACATGAATGATTACCCGGTAGTGTTGACGATTAATTGTGGTTCTTCTTCGGTAAAGTTTTCAGTATTAGATGCAGAAACATGTGATGTGCTGTTGTCCGGGATTTGTGAAGGTATTAATACCGATAAAGCATTTATAACGGTCAATGATGGGGAGCCAGTTATTCTGGCTCGCCAGAATTATGAAGAAGCACTCGCCGCAATATCTCATGAACTGGAAATGCGCGATTTAATTGATAGCGTTGCATTTGTGGGCCACCGGATTGCTCACGGCGGATCGTTATTTAGCGAGTCGGTATTAATTACCAATGAGGTTATCGAACAGATTCGCCAGGTTTCACCGTTGGCCCCCCTGCATAATTACGCCAATTTGCACGGGGTGGAATCTGCGCGAACCCGCTTCCCGGACGTCCCGCAGGTCGCGGTATTCGATACCAGCTTTCACCAGACCCTGAAACCAGAGGCCTATTTATACGGTCTACCGTATCGCTATTTTGAAGAGTACGGCGTGCGCCGTTACGGATTCCACGGCACGTCGCATCGCTACGTTTCTCAGCAAACGGGTGAGTTACCCGGCCTGAACTCAGTAGATTCGGGGTTGGTGATTGCTCACTTAGGAAATGGCGCATCGGTCTGCGCGGTCCAGAATGGTGAAAGTGTTGATACCTCGATGGGTATGACACCGCTGGAAGGGCTGATTATGGGCACGCGCTGTGGTGATGTCGATTTCGGTGCCATGGCCTGGCTTGCCCGCCAGACTGAGCAGTCGATGGATGACCTGGAGCAAGTCGCTAATAAAGAGTCTGGGCTGTTAGGCCTTTCGGGTTTGTCTTCAGATTTACGTACCCTGGATAAAGCCTGGCATGAAGGTGATGAGCGTGCGCAATTAGCTATCAGAACGTTTGTTCATCGCATTGCCCGAACGATTGGCGCGCACGCTGCTGCATTAAATCGTCTGGACGGGATTATTTTTACCGGTGGTATTGGCGAGAACTCAATACTTATTCGCCGTCTGGTTGCCGAACGTTTACGCGTATTTGGTGTTGAGCTGGATATTGATAAAAATAACCAGCCTAACCGAATAGGGCAGCGAATAATCTCCAGTGAGAGTTCATCAATAATTTGTGCCGTTATCCCCACTAACGAAGAGAAAATGATTGCGCTTGATGCTTTGCAATTAGGCAAACAGTGTCATCTTGCGGAATATGCCTGAATCAATAATGTGGTTTAAAGGAATGATGTAATGAAAGTAGATGTTGATATTACCAACGATAATTATTCCCATGCCTGGCAACAATTTTCAGGCGACGAATGGAAAACCAACATTAATGTTCGGGATTTTATCCAACATAACTACACCCCGTATGAAGGTGATGAATCATTTTTAGCGGGAGCTACCACGGCGACGACGGCGCTGTGGGAAAAGGTCATGGATGGCATTCGTATCGAAAACGCCACTCATGCGCCGGTCGATTTCGACACCAACATTGCGACGACCATCACTGCACATGCCCCGGGATATATTCTCAAAGACCACGAAAAGATTGTCGGCTTGCAAACGGATAAACCGCTGAAACGTGCTCTGCATCCTTATGGCGGCATCAATATGATCAAAAGCTCTTTTGAAGCTTATGGTCGTGAAATGGATCCCGATTTTGAATACCAGTTTACGTCTTTGCGTAAAACCCATAATCAGGGCGTGTTTGACGTTTATTCACCGGATATTCTGCGCTGCCGTAAATCGGGTGTGTTGACCGGTTTGCCGGACGGTTACGGGCGTGGACGCATTATCGGCGACTATCGCCGTGTCGCGCTGTATGGCATCGCGTATCTGGTGCGGGAACGTGAATTGCAGTTTGCCGATTTACAAGGCCAGCTTGAACGCGGTGAAAACCTCGAAGCGGTCATTCGTCTGCGCGAAGAGTTGTCGGAGCATCGCCGCGCGCTGCTGCAAATTCAGGAGATGGCAGCAAAATACGGCTTCGATATTTCTCTCCCGGCTCGCAATGCGCAAGAAGCCTTGCAGTGGCTCTATTTTGCCTATCTGGCCGCGGTGAAATCGCAAAATGGTGGGGCGATGTCTTTGGGGCGCACCACCTCGTTTATTGATATTTATATCGAGCGCGACCTTAAAGCCGGTGTGTTGACGGAGCTACAGGCGCAAGAGTTGGTCGATCACTTCATTATGAAGATCCGCATGGTGCGTTTCCTGCGCACGCCAGAGTTTGATTCGCTGTTCTCCGGTGACCCAATCTGGGCGACAGAAGTTATCGGCGGTATGGGTTTAGACGGGCGCACGCTGGTCACCAAAAATGCCTATCGCTACCTGAACACGCTGTACACCATGGGGCCAGCGCCAGAACCAAATCTGACTATTCTCTGGTCGGAAGCGTTGCCGAAACCTTTCAAAGTTTATGCGGCAAAAGTGTCCATCGAAACATCATCGTTGCAGTATGAAAATGATGACCTGATGCGCTGTGATTTTGACAGTGATGACTATGCGATCGCCTGCTGCGTCAGTCCGATGGTCATCGGCAAACAGATGCAGTTCTTTGGTGCGCGAGCCAACCTCGCAAAAACGCTGCTGTATTGCATCAATGGCGGGATGGACGAAAAGCTCAAAATCCAGGTCGGGCCGAAAATGCCGATGCTGCTCGATGACGTGTTGGATTATGAAGAGGTGATGAGCAGCCTCGATCACTTTATGGATTGGCTGGCGGCGCAGTATGTTACGGCGCTCAATCTCATCCATTATATGCACGATAAATATAGCTACGAAGCCTCGCTGATGGCGCTGCACGACAGAGATGTTTATCGCACGATGGCGTGTGGCATTGCCGGGTTGTCGGTGGCGGTGGACTCACTTTCCGCTATCAAGTACGCCACGGTGAAACCGGTGCGCGACCAAAACGGGCTGGCGGTAGATTTCGTGATTGAAGGTGAGTACCCGCAATACGGCAATAATGACGATCGTGTTGACGCGATTGCCTGCGATCTTGTTGAACGCTTTATGAAGAAGATCCAGGCGCTGCCAACTTATCGCAACGCGGTACCGACCCAGTCGATCCTGACGATCACCTCAAACGTGGTTTATGGACAAAAAACCGGTAACACGCCAGATGGCCGCCGCGCGGGGACGCCATTTGCGCCAGGTGCTAACCCGATGCACGGAAGAGATCGTAAAGGCGCTGTTGCTTCATTAACCTCGGTTGCCAAACTGCCGTTCAGCTATGCGAAAGACGGGATTTCATACACCTTCTCAATCGTTCCTGCGGCGCTCGGACGTGATGACGCGATACGCCAGTTAAACCTGGTGGGCTTGCTGGATGGTTATTTCCATCACGATATGAAAACTGAGGGCGGGCAGCATTTGAACGTGAACGTGATGAATCGTGAAATGTTACTGGATGCCGTCGAACATCCGGAAAATTACCCGACGCTCACCATTCGTGTTTCAGGTTATGCGGTGCGCTTTAATGCTCTGACGCGTGAGCAGCAACAGGATGTGATATCTCGTACCTTTACTCACTCGATCTGATGAATCTGTAGGTTTGCCATTCCCCCTAAACCCGCTTCCAGCGGGTTTTTTTCGACCAAATTTGTGACTAACTTGGCACATTCGCTTGTTTTGTTTACCCTTTAAAGTTCTGCTGTGCCTTCGGGGTGCAGAATTTCAGTAATGACAAGGAACCGTGAATGGAAGATCTCAACGTAGTAGACAGTATCAATAATGCCGGGGGCTGGTTGGTGCGCAACCAGGCGTTACTGCTGAGCTATGCGGTCAACATTGTGGCGGCGATTGCGATTATTATCGTCGGGATGATCGTGGCTCGTATCGTGTCCAACGCCATTAACCGTGTGATGGTCGCTCGAAATATTGATGCCACCGTCGCTGATTTTCTCTCCGCTCTGGTGCGTTACGGCATCATCGCCTTTACGTTAATTGCCGCTCTGGGGCGCGTGGGGGTACAAACTGCGTCCGTTATCGCGGTACTCGGTGCCGCAGGTTTAGCCATTGGCCTCGCGTTGCAAGGTTCGCTTTCAAACCTCGCCGCAGGCGTGTTGCTGGTGACTTTCCGCCCATTCCGCGCGGGTGAATACGTTGACCTGGGGGGGATCGCAGGTTCCGTACTTAATGTGCAGATTTTCTCCACCACACTGCGCACGCTGGATGGCAAAATTGTCGTGGTGCCAAACGGTAAAATTATCGCCGGTAATATCATTAACTTTTCCCGTGAACCGGTGCGCCGTAATGAGTTTATTATTGGCGTGGCATATGACTCCGACATCGACAAAGTTAAGCAAATCCTGACCGACATCATCACTAGCGATGAACGCGTGTTGAAAGACCGCGATATTACTGTGCGGCTCAATGAACTGGGGCCTTCCGCGATTAACTTTGTGGTGCGCGCCTGGAGCAACAGTGGCGATCTGCAAAACGTTTATTGGGATGTGCTGGAACGCATTAAACGCGAGTTTGATGCGCAGGGGATCAGCTTCCCGTATCCGCAAATGGACGTGAACTTCAAACGTGTGAAAGAACCTGCACAAGAATGATTGTCCGGGGCCAGCTTCGGCTGGCCTTCTTTTTATTAGTAATTCTTATAAACCATTAAAATTATCCATTTCCGCTAATAATTTTTCCCTATTACACTCTTCCTCAGTCGCTAAATACTGAAGAGTGAATCATCGTGTTATCTTATTTTTTTCAAGGCCTTACATTGGGTGCAGCGTTAATCCTGCCACTCGGACCGCAAAATGCTTTTGTGATGAACCAGGGCATTCGCCGCCAATACCATCTGATGATTGCTTCTCTTTGCGCGATTAGCGATTTGATACTGATCTGCGGAGGTATTTTTGGTGGCAGCGCGCTTCTGATGCAGTCGCCCTGGTTGTTGGCGATTGTGACCTGGGGCGGCGTGGCGTTTTTGCTGTGGTACGGCTGGGGCGCGCTGCGCACCGCGATGAGCAGCAGCGTTGAGTTGGCCTCCGCTGAAGTGATGAAGCAAGGGCGCTGGAAAATTGTCGCCACCGTGCTGGCGGTGACCTGGCTTAATCCGCATGTGTATCTGGATACTTTTGTGGTGCTGGGGAGTCTCGGTGGGCAGCTCGCCGACGAACCGAAGCGCTGGTTTGCATTAGGAACCGTGAGCGCGTCTATCCTTTGGTTTTACGGCCTGGCACTGCTGGCGGCATGGCTTGCACCGCGCCTGCGCACCGCGAAAGCCCAGCGTATTATCAATGGCGTCGTCGGCTTGGTGATGTGGGTTATCGCGCTGCAACTTGCGTCAGATGGGGTTCGCCATATCGCTTCCCTTATGGCTAATTAGCCTTAATCCGATAGACAAGTTACCATTCCAGGCTAAGCTTGCTGCCAGACGTCCGTGTATTTTACGGACGTAATGACAGTGGAGTGTAGCATGGAGGAATTACAGTGAAGTTTAAAACCCTGGCATTAGCCGCTTTAGTGGGATTTGGTTCGGTTCCGGCATTGGCCGATGAGTTACCCAACGGTCCACATGTCGTGACATCCGGCACCGCAAGCGTGGATGCGGTTCCTGACATTGCCACACTCGCTATCGAAGTGAATGTGTCTGCCAAAGATGCGGCATCAGCAAAAAAACAGGCTGACGACCGTGTGGCACAATATCTGACATTCCTGCAGCAAAGCGGTGTCGAGAAGAAAGACATCAATGCCGCTAACCTGCGCACTCAACCAGAATATGAATACCTGAAAGACGGCAAAACGCAGCTGAAAGGCTACCGTGCCGTGCGTCAGGTTGATGTCACTCTGCGCAAGCTCGACAAAATGAACGAGCTGCTTGATGGGGCATTGAAAGCGGGGCTTAACGAAATTCGCTCTGTTTCCCTGGGTGTTGCAAACCCGGAGCAATATAAAGATAAAGCGCGTAAAGCAGCCATCGACGATGCTGCCCGCCAGGCGAAACTGTTAGCAGAAGGCTTTAACAGCAAGTTGGGGCCAGTGTATAGCGTGCGTTACCACGTTTCTAATTACCAGCCGGCGCCAATGGTGCGGATGATGAAAGCAGACGCCGCAGCGCCAGTGTCGGCCCAGGATACCTACGATCAGCAAACTATTCAGTTTGATGACCAGGTTGATGTGGTGTTTGAGCTGGAACGCGCTAAGACCGAGCAGCCAGCCCAGTAAGTCGCAACAAAACCGTAAAATGTAGGTTGGATAAGCGTTTGCGTCATCCGACAAAACAAAAAGGCCGCTAAATTTAGCGGCCTTTTTCTATTCAGCGTCCTGTCGTAGAACTCTATGCCCGTACTCCAGCAGCGCATCGGTGACATTGCGCATCATGCGGCTTTCCGGTGCAAAGCGGTGCCAGTACAGCATGCGGCGTTGCATCAGGCCGGGCGTCAGGTCAATCAGCTCACCGCTGTTAATCTCTCTTTCAATTTGCAAATGCGGGATCATGCAGCACGTGGTGCCCTGGCGCGCGAGTTGCACGAAGGCTTCTGACGAGTTAACGATATGGCACGGCACGCTGCCCGGTGACAAATCAAAATTCTGCTGTAAAAACGCCTGGTGCATATCGTCGAGATGGTCAAACGCGACAGCCGGGGCTTTCAACAGTGCTGAACGCGTGACGCCATTCGGGAAATAGCGAGCGGCAAAATCTTTCGACCCGACAAACAGATAATCCAACGCACCGAGCCTGTCGACCAGGCAGCTTGGCAGCGGCTGTGGTTGAATGGACACCGCACCGACCACTTCACCGCGACGCAGGCGTTCTTGCGTTCGGGTTTCATCTTCAACCTGAAGATTCAGACGGATAGGGGAGTCGGCAAGCACAGGCGCGAGGGCTGGCAGCAACCAGGTTGCCAGACTGTCGGCGTTCACCGCAAGCGACAACAACAGAGGCGTGGAGCCGGTTTGCTCATCCCCCAGCCACTCTTCTTCCAGCAGTTCAACCTGGCGTAATAATGCCAGTAACTTTTGCCCTTGTTCGGTTGGGCGCGGTGGAACCGTGCGCACTAACAATGGCTGGCCGAACATATTTTCCAGTTGCTTGATACGCTGTGAAACCGCTGATTGAGTAATGCAGAGCTTTTGTGCTGCGCGCTCAAATCCTCGTTCACGAATCACTGCATCCAGCGCCTGTAGCGTTCTGTAGTCCGGGCGTTTCATTGTTGTTTGCTAACTCCTGTTTTTGTTATTTCAGCACTATGACATAAATTTGCAGTCGATCCAGACCAAATCCACAAAGATAGGATGAGTTCTGCCATTCCCTGGGACAACCTCGAGGCGCTTGCACTATAATGCGCGTCAGTTTTCACAGCACAGGCAAAAACCATGACGCAGGATGAACTGAAAAAAGCAGTCGGCTGGGCAGCATTACAATACGTGCAACCAGGCACTATCGTTGGCGTGGGTACTGGCTCCACTGCCGCGCATTTTATTGATGCTCTCGGGACTATCAAACATCAAATTGATGGTGCCGTTTCTAGCTCCGACGCTTCTACCGCCAAACTGAAAAGCCTTGGCATCACTGTTTACGATCTCAACGAAGTTGACTCTCTGGGTATTTATGTTGATGGCGCCGATGAGATCAACGGCCAGATGCAAATGATCAAAGGCGGAGGTGCTGCGTTAACCCGCGAAAAAATCATCGCTTCCGTGGCGGAAAAGTTTATCTGTATCGCCGATGCGTCCAAACAAGTGGGTATTTTGGGTAACTTCCCGCTGCCGGTTGAAGTGATTCCTATGGCGCGTAGCTGCGTGGCGCGTGAGCTGGTCAAACTCGGTGGTCGCCCGGAATATCGCCAGGGTGTAGTGACTGATAACGGCAACCTGATTCTGGATGTTCACGGCCTGAGTATCGTTGACCCTGTCGCGCTGGAAAATGCCATCAACGGCTTGCCAGGCGTGGTGACTGTGGGTCTGTTTGCCAACCGCGGTGCGGACGTCGCACTGATTGGTACGGCTGATGGCGTGAAAACCATAGTGAAATGATCTGACCGGGGCGCTTCTTGCGCCCCGATTACTGAATAAAAAATGACAAAATAATCTAACGGCAAATTTGGTGACATATGTCACATTCTGAACAACTCCCTGTGATTCATTCCTGGTTCTTTCTTTAGCTCAGCATTTTCTGCTGCCCACTGTGGCTTATTCCTTTCTTGCACTGACGACTGCGCAATCGTTTATATTGCCCCGCCCGTATTTTTTGATATTTTGGCAGAAGGGTGTCTTATCACACAGCACAACATCAGTTCTAAAAATAGGGTCGGGAAATGGCAAAAGTATCACTGGATAAAGACAAGATTAAATTCCTGCTGGTGGAAGGTGTACACCAGAAAGCCGTGGATAACCTCCGCGCGGCAGGCTATACCAACATCGAATACCATAAAGGTGCGCTGGACAGCGATGCCCTGAAAGAGTCGATCCGTGATGCGCATTTCATTGGTCTGCGTTCCCGCACTAACTTAACGGAAGAGATTTTGGCTGCGGCTGAGAAGCTGGTTGCTGTAGGTTGTTTCTGCATTGGTACTAACCAGGTCGATCTGGATGCTGCGGCTAAACGCGGTGTGCCGGTGTTTAATGCCCCGTTCTCTAACACGCGTTCCGTTGCTGAGTTGGTTATCGGCCAACTGTTATTACTGATTCGTGGCGTGCCTGAAGCTAACGCCAAAGCACACCGTGGCGTGTGGAATAAGCTGGCGGTCGGTTCTTACGAAGCGCGCGGCAAAAAGCTCGGCATCATCGGTTACGGCCATATCGGGACTCAGTTAGGGATTCTGGCTGAAGCGCTGGGCATGAATGTCTTCTTCTACGATATTGAAAACAAGCTCCCGCTGGGTAACGCGACTCAGGTACAGCATCTGTCTGATTTGCTGAACATGAGCGACGTGGTCAGCCTGCATGTTCCTGAAAATGCCTCAACTAAAAATATGATTGGTGTCAACGAGCTGGCGCTGATGAAACCGGGTGCGCTGCTGATCAACGATGCGCGTGGCACGGTCGTGGATATCCCAGCATTGTGCGATGCGCTGGCGCGTAAACATCTGGCAGGCGCGGCAATCGACGTGTTCCCAACCGAGCCTGCAACCAACAGCGATCCGTTCACTTCACCGCTGTGTGAGTTTGATAACGTGATCCTGACGCCGCACATCGGCGGTTCAACTCAGGAAGCGCAGGAAAACATCGGTCTGGAAGTGGCTGGCAAACTGGCGAAATATTCCGACAACGGTTCTACCCTGTCAGCAGTGAATTTCCCTGAAGTTTCCCTGCCGTTACACGGTGGTAGCACCAGCCGTTTGCTGCATATTCACGAAAACCGCCCAGGTATCTTGACCGCACTGAACCAGATTTTTGCCGAGCAAGGTATCAACATCGCCGCTCAGTATCTGCAAACTACGCCGCATATGGGTTACGTGGTGATTGATGTGGATGCAGAAGAAGATGTGGCTGAAGCTGCGTTGAAATCAATGAAGGCGATTCCAGGTACTATCCGCGCTCGTCTGTTGTACTAATTCCAAATTTGAGGAGTCCAACAGGACTCCTCTTTTAATCTGAAACTCCACGCCCTCAGTTGTGTTTTTCTTATACTCCACCGATAGTGACATTTTTAGCGAGACGGTGAAGCATCATGACGACTACGTTATTAAAATCCGGCGCATTTTTACTTCTGTTGATTCTTATCTACACGGGCATCAGCACCGCAGACCGCGTTACCTGGCTGATGGAAGTCACTCCAGTCATCATTATTGTCCCTCTGCTTTTAGCGACTTATTCGCGCTACCCGCTGACACCGCTGCTCTATTTTTTGATTTTCCTGCACGCCATCATTCTGATGGTGGGTGGTTTGTATACCTACGCCAAAGTACCGATTGGGTTTGAGGTTCAGGAATGGCTGAATTTAAGCCGTAATCCCTATGACAAACTCGGCCACTTTTTCCAGGGATTAGTTCCGGCGCTGGCTGCGCGCGAAATCCTGATTCGTGGCGGTTATGTGCGTGGGCGCAAAATGGTCGCATTCCTGGTGTGCTGTGTCGCGCTTGCCATTAGTGCGCTGTATGAACTCATTGAATGGGCGGCCGCGCTGGCATTAGGGCAGGGTGCGGATGAATTTTTAGGGACGCAGGGAGACGTGTGGGATACGCAATCAGATATGTTCTGCGCACTTCTTGGGGCGTTGACTACGGTTTTGATTCTGCAATATTGGCATACAAAGCAGCTGCTTAAACTGCGCGCAGCGTGATGCTACCACTGCCAGATTCGCGAAGGCGTGACCACGGCGGGTAAGGGAATATCCCATTCTTCGGCGGGTAACGCCGGAACGTGCTGGCAATCATGTGCCAGCCCAACCGGCCACAAACCGTGCTGCTGCCAGTTTTGCAACGTGCGGTCATAGAAACCGCCGCCCATTCCCAGCCGTTGCCCTTGCTCATCAAACGCCACTAATGGCGCTATCAACACATCGAGCTTATCCAGCGGCAATACATCGCGCACATCAAGCTTAGGCTCAAGGATTTTCAGACGATTCATCACCAGATGGCTGTTTTCCGCGTACCGCAGGAACAACAAATTGCCTTTACTGAATGGATGTAAAACAGGCAGGTAAACGGTTTTCCCCGTTTTCCACAACGCGCGAATCAGCGGCGTGGTATCCAGCTCGCCATCAAACGACAAAAACACCGCAACCGTTGAAGCATTCACAATAGGTTCGTACGCGAGCATGCGTTCGGCAGCAAGTTCTGCGAATTGGTGTTGTTCAATGGGCGTGAGTTGTCGGCGACGTTGGCGAATGTGTTGTCTGATTTCTTGCCGAAGCGATGGGATTAGCTGAATTTTTGTCATGGTGATGACTGGTTTGGTAGGAAGAGGGAATCTCCGAGATGCCGCCGCAGGCTGTAACCCTTGAACCCTTGGTTCAAGGTGAATGCAGCGTCAGAATCATCAGGCTTCTCGGACGGACCGAGCATGCTCACAGACTCTGGAGCACCACACTCTTGTGGTATGAAATATCGGCTCAGGGGACTGGCCCGCTTGCAAACATCTCAGAGAAATTTGGTCTTCAAAGTTACTCTACCATAGGTAACTGGGAAGTGTTATTCAAAATTTGGACCCTGTCTTTCAGTTATGCGACCTTGCTCAAGCAACGCTTGTTCGATGGTCTGCTGTAACATCCGAATACGTTCTTCCATGTTGGAAGCGTAGTCGCGGGTTTTCGATTTTTCCTGAGCCAGCTCGTAGCAAATATTCAGTGCTGCGATAAAAACTAACTGCTCAGTATTTGTGACTCTAGTGCGAACTTTTAAATCTTGCAACCGCTGATCAAGCTCTTGAGCCGCAAGATTCAGTGCATCCTGTTGTTCAGGCGGACAATTCACGCGCAATGAACGACCGAAAATTTGGATATCGACTGGTTGTGCAGACATGCCACCTTCCTGCTGTTAACTCGCCTGCCTCTCGCTAACCTATGCCAGGCTACGAAAGGGGCGTCACTATAGCTATCCCGAAATGAAGATACAAGCCCTTTTCTGGTGCCTTGGGGTCCCTGGTGGTAGCATAACATGAACTATCCCTGCCAACGATGGCGAATGCGCATGTCTATACAGAACACTATGCCTGACTACGACTTAGTCGGCCAACTATTGAATCAGCAAGGCGTAGGCCTCACGGCCTCGGAAATGCACGGCTTAATCAGCGGAATGCTGTGCGGCGGCAACAAAGACACCACCTGGCAACCGCTGTTACATGATTTGACTAACGAAGGTTTAGCCTTTGGTCAAAATCTTGCCGACACCCTGCGTCAAATGCACGGCGCCACCAGTGATTCGCTGGAAGATGACGGTTTTATGTTCCAGCTTTATCTGCCTGAAGGCGATGAAGCGACGGTATTTCATCGTGCCGACGCGCTGGCGGGTTGGGTAAACCACTTCCTGCTGGGCCTCGGTGTGACGCAACCGAAGCTTGATAAAGTCACTGGCGAAACCGGTGAAGCAATCGACGATTTGCGTAACATCGCGCAACTGGGCTACGACGAAGACGAAGATCAAGAAGAGTTGGAAATGTCTCTCGAAGAGATAATCGAGTACGTGCGCGTTGCTGCACTACTGTGCCACGACTACTTTACTCGCCCGGTTCCGACTGCGCCGGAAGTGCAGAAACCAACACTACACTAATAACAAAGTTAAGCTTCAGGAGGTGTGATGAATCAGCACGAATTTCTCCGGCGCCGTCAGGCGTTGTTAGCCAAAATGGCACCGGCGAGCGCCGCGCTCATCTTTGCCGCTCCCGAGGTAACACGCAGTGCAGACAGCGAATACCCGTATCGCCAGAACAGCGATTTCTGGTATTTCACCGGTTTTAACGAACCTGAAGCCGTGCTGGTGCTGATTAAAAGCGACGAAACCCACAACCACAGCGTGCTGTTTAACCGTTTACGCGATAAGACGGCAGAAATCTGGTTCGGGCGCCGTCTTGGGCAGGAAGTCGCGCCAGAAAAACTGGGCGTTGACCGTGCGCTGGCGTTCTCCGAAATCGGCGAACAATTACATCAATTGTTGAACGGTCTGGATGTGGTTTACCACGCGCAGGGCGAATACGCTTATGCCGATAGCATTGTTTTTTCCGCACTTGATAAACTCCGCCGCGGTTCTCGCCAGAACCTCACCGCCCCGGCCACGCTGACGGACTGGCGCCCGTGGGTTCACGAGCAGCGCCTGTTCAAATCAGAAGAAGAAATCATCGCGCTGCGTCGCGCCGGGGAAATCACCGCGCTGGCGCATACCCGTGCGATGGAAAAATGCCGTCCGGGTATGTTTGAATATCAGCTTGAAGGCGAAATCCTTCACGAATTTAACCGTCACGGTGCACGCTTCCCGTCTTACAACACGATTGTCGGCAGCGGCGAAAACGCCTGCATTTTGCATTACACCGAAAACGAGAGCCAAATGCGCGACGGCGATTTGGTGCTGATTGACGCCGGTTGCGAATACAAAGGATATGCAGGCGATATCACCCGTACCTTCCCGGTCAACGGCAAATTTAGTGCACCGCAGCGTGAAATTTACGACATCGTGCTCGAATCTCTCGAAACCGCGCTTAAGCTTTATCGCCCAGGAACTTCCATGCAGGAAGTCACCGCGCAAGTCGTACGCATCATGGTGACTGGCCTTGTGAAGCTCGGCATTCTCAACGGTGAAATAGATAAACTGATTGCTGAGAACGCCCATCGCCCCTTCTTTATGCATGGTTTGAGCCATTGGCTGGGGCTGGATGTGCATGACGTCGGCGTTTATGGGCAGGATCGTTCACGGGTGCTTGAGCCGGGGATGGTGATAACCGTTGAACCGGGTCTGTATATTGCCCCTGATGCCGATGTGCCTGCGCAATACCGTGGAATCGGCATTCGTATCGAAGACGATATTCTGATCACCGCCGACGGTAACGAAAATCTGACGGCAAGTGTGGTGAAATCGGCGGACGAAATCGAAGCATTAATGGCGGCGGCGCGTCAGTCATGAGTGTAATTATTGTCGGTGGCGGTATGGCAGGCGCGACTCTCGCGCTGGCGATATCGCATTTGACCCACGGAAAACTGCCGGTTCATTTGATTGAAGCGGCAGCGCCCGAATCGGCGGCGCATCCTGGTTTTGATGCCCGCGCTATCGCGATTGCTCAGGGAACCTGCCAGCAATTAACGCGCATTGGCGTGTGGCCAGCCATAAAAGACTGCGCGACCCCGATTACCGCGGTTCATGTCAGCGATCGCGGTCATGCGGGTTTTGTCACTCTCGAAGCGCAGGATTATCAAATCCCGGCATTAGGGCAAGTCGTCGAACTGCATGATATCGGTTTGCGTTTATTCGCGCTGTTACGCAAAGCGCCGGGTGTGACGCTGCATTGTCCGCAGCGCGTAGCCTCGTTTACCCGTGAAACCGATAACGTCAGCGTTACGCTTGATAGTGGCGAGCTGATCGAAGGCAAATTGCTGGTGGCTGCTGATGGTTCACGCTCGCCACTGGCTGCGCAATGTGGCATGACCTGGCAGCAGCAGGATTACCAGCAAGTCGCGGTTATCGCCAACATCACCACATCGCAACCGCATAACGGGCGTGCGTTCGAACGTTTCACTGAGCATGGCCCGTTGGCGATGTTACCGATGTCGAATGGGCGCTGTTCGCTAGTTTGGTGCCAGCCGCGAGACGCTCAGGCTGAAATCGCACAGTGGAATGACGAGAAATTCTGCAATGAGCTGCAACGGGCCTTTGGCTGGCGGCTTGGGCGAATCACTCACGCTGGCGCGCGTTCGCAATATCCCCTCGCCTTGACTACCGCTTCGCAGTCGGTTTCGCACCGCGTTGCGCTGGTGGGCAATGCCGCGCAAACTCTGCATCCGATTGCCGGGCAGGGCTTTAACCTCGGCCTGCGCGATGTGATGTCACTGGCTGAAGATTTAGCGGCAGCACACGAAGCCTCTCAGGACCCTGGCAGTTATGCGGTGCTGGCCCAGTATCAGCAGCGACGTCAGGAAGATAAAAATGCCACCATTGGCGTGACCGATGGTTTAGTTCAGTTGTTCGCCAATCGTTGGGCACCGCTTGTTGTGGGGCGCAATCTTGGTTTGATGGCAATGGAACATTTAACTCCGGCACGTGATTTGCTGGCACAGCGTACTCTCGGTTGGGTTGCGCGTTAAAACAGGTTTTTAAGGAGAGTCAAATTGCAAAGCGTTGATGTGGCGATTGTTGGTGGTGGCATGGTCGGACTGGCAGTGGCCTGTGGTTTGCAAGGAAGTGGCTTACGTGTCGCAGTGCTTGAGAACCATCTCCCGCAGCCGCTGGCCGCGGATTCAGCGCCAGCTTTGCGTGTTTCGGCCATCAATGCCGCCAGTGAAAAACTGCTGACTCATCTTGGTGCCTGGCCGAAAATCATCGCCCAACGCGCGAGTTGCTATCACGGCATGGAAGTGTGGGACCACGACAGTTTCGGGCATATTGCTTTTGATGATAAATCCTTTGGATTTAGTCACCTGGGCCACATTATTGAAAATGCGGTCATTCACCATGCTTTATGGCAGCAGGCTGAACAGTGCAGTGACATCACATTGATGGCTCCTGCCGAATTGCAACAAGTCGCATGGGGCGAAAACGAAGCGTTTATCACCCTTAAAGATGGCGCAATGCTCACTGCCCGCCTGGTGATTGGCGCGGATGGCGCAAACTCCTGGGTGCGTAAACAGGCTGATATCCCCCTGACATTTTGGGATTATCGCCACCACGCTCTGGTTGCCACCATTCGTACGACTGAACCTCATCAGGCAGTGGCCCGCCAGGTGTTTCATGGCGAGGGTATTCTGGCATTTCTGCCGTTAAGCGACCCGCATTTATGTTCCATTGTCTGGTCGTTGCCGCCGCTGGAAGCCGAACGTTTGCAGCAGGCGAGTCGTGAAGAATTTAACCAGGCGCTCAGTGTGGCCTTCGATATGCGCCTGGGTTTGTGCAAAGTTGAAAGCGAGCGTCAGGTGTTCCCGTTGACAGGGCGTTATGCGCGTAATTTTGCCGCTCACCGTCTGGCGCTGGTGGGCGATGCTGCACATACGATTCATCCGCTGGCCGGGCAGGGCGTGAACCTGGGCTTTATGGACGCCGCTGAGTTGATTGATGAAGTGCGCCGTTTGCACAGCCAGGGCAAAGATATCGGGCAGTATTTGTATCTGCGCCGCTACGAACGTAGCCGCAAACACAGTGCCGCAATGATGCTCGCCAGCATGCAGGGTTTCCGGGACTTGTTTGCCGGAACTCATCCGGCGAAGAAACTGCTACGAGATATTGGCCTGAAACTGGCTGATACGTTGCCGGGCGTAAAACCGCAATTGGTTCGGCAGGCGATGGGCCTACACGATCTTCCAGAATGGTTAAGATAACTACGTCACATTTCCCTTTCCTTTTATCGGAAAGGGAAATTCCCTTCTCATTTGAAAAATTCTAATCTCACCCATAATTTCGGATTACTTTTTCTCATCCCACCTTTTTAGCGATGTAGTGAATTTGTTTCTGAAATGGTGGTAAATGTTAGCTAACGCTAAATTCTGACGAAAACACTTCTTGTTTATGCGCGGTGCCTCGCATTTTTCCAGATGAATGCTCTGCATCATGTGCCTCTCATTTTGGTCATAAGCTAATGCAATGGCCGTTTGTACCTTATGGTTTACTCCCTCATTCAATGGTAAGTTCAGGCAAAAGGTAACGTTTGCGTCGCTATCGGGATCGGTGGCGATGCTGGGTTTCGTCTGACGAAAAGAAAAGCGAACAGCGCTTTTCAACCAGATGGTTAAAGAGGAACAAATGACTCAAAAGACCCCTTTGTTTGAACAGCACAATCTCTGCGGCGCGCGCATGGTGGATTTCCATGGCTGGATGATGCCATTGCACTATGGCTCGCAGATTGATGAGCACCACGCGGTGCGTAACGATGCCGGGATGTTTGATGTTTCCCACATGACCATCGTTGACCTGAAAGGCAGCCGTACCCGCGAATTCCTGCGTTACTTAGTGGCAAATGACGTTGCCAAACTCACCCAACCGGGTAAAGCCCTCTACACCGCAATGCTCAACGCCTCCGGCGGTGTTATCGATGACCTGATTATCTATTTCCAGACCGAAGACTATTTCCGCCTGGTGGTGAATTCTGCGACCCGTGAAAAAGACCTGGCCTGGATTAACCAACATGCCGAGCCGTTCTCCGTTTCCGTTACCGTGCGTGATGATCTGTCGCTGATTGCCGTTCAGGGGCCAAACGCGCAGGCAAAAGCCGCACAACTGTTTACTGAAGAGCAACGCAAAGCGGTGGCTGGTATGAAGCCATTCTTCGGTGTGCAGGCGGGTGATTTGTTTATTGCTACAACCGGTTATACCGGCGAAGCAGGCTACGAAATCGCGATGCCTAACGAAAAAGCCGCTGAGTTTTGGGCGCAACTGGTCGAGATTGGCGTCAAGCCTTGCGGGCTGGGCGCACGCGATACGCTGCGTCTGGAATCAGGCATGAACTTATACAGCCAGGAAATGGACGAAGGCGTTTCACCCCTTGCCGCCAATATGGGTTGGACTATCGCCTGGCAGCCTGAAGAACGCGATTTTATTGGCCGCGAAGCGCTTGAAGCCCAGCGTGAGAAAGGCACCGACCAACTCGTTGGTTTGATCATGACGGAAAAAGGCGTATTACGTAATGAGCTGCCTGTCCGTTTTACTGACGAATCAGGCAACATCCACGAGGGTGTCATTACCAGCGGAACCTTCTCGCCAACACTCGGTTACAGCATCGCTCTGGCTCGCGTGCCGGCAGGCATTGGTGAAACCGCGATTGTGCAAATTCGTAACCGCGAAATGCCTGTGAAAGTAACCAAACCCATTTTTGTTCGCGGCGGTAAAGCTGTCGCGCAGTGATTTTGAAATCAGGAGAAAAACAATGAGCAATGTGCCAAACGAACTGAAATACAGCAAAGAGCACGAGTGGTTGCGTAAAGAATCTGACGGAACTTACACCGTGGGTATTACCGAGCACGCGCAAGAACTGCTGGGTGACATGGTGTTTGTAGATCTTCCAGAAGTGGGCACAACCGTAAGCACTGGCGATGACTGTGCCGTTGCTGAATCTGTAAAAGCCGCTTCTGATATTTACGCGCCAATCAGCGGTGAGATCATCGCAGTCAACACCGAGCTGAGCGACTCACCAGAGCTTATCAACAGCGAGCCGTACGCGGCGGGTTGGATCTTTAAGATCAAAGCAAGTGACGAGTCCGAACTGGATGGTTTGCTGGATGCGACTGCGTACGAAGCTCTGTTAGAAGACGAATAAGTTTTATGTCCCCTCTCCTGGGGGAGAGGGGGAAACCGTTTAGTATGTTTCAGGAATCACCGCTCATGACCCAGTCTTTACGTCAGCTTGAAAATCACGAAGCGTTTATCGACCGCCACATTGGACCAGATGCACAGCAGCAACACGAAATGCTGGAGGCGGTGGGCGCTCGTTCGTTAAACGACTTAATCGCTTCGATCGTTCCGGCTGATATCCAGCTTGCCGAGCCACCACAGGTGGGTGAGGCTGCAACTGAATTCGCGGCCCTGGCTGAATTAAAGACCATCGCCAGCCGTAACAAGCGTTTCAAAACGTACATCGGCATGGGTTATACCGCGGTGCAAACTCCGCCGGTGATCCTGCGTAATATGCTGGAAAATCCAGGCTGGTATACCGCGTACACGCCGTATCAGCCGGAAGTCTCACAAGGCCGCCTTGAAGCACTGCTGAACTTCCAGCAAGTGACGCTGGACCTGACCGGTCTGGACATCGCTTCTGCATCCTTGCTGGATGAAGCGACTGCCGCAGCCGAAGCCATGGCTATGGCAAAGCGCGTCAGCAAACTGAAAAACGCCAACCGTTTCTTTGTTGCCGCTGACGTACATCCGCAAACGCTGGATGTAGTGCGTACCCGCGCCGAAACCTTCGGCTTTGACGTGATTGTCGATGATGCCGCGAAAGTGCTCGATCACCAGGATGTCTTCGGCGTGCTGCTGCAACAAGTGGGCACCACGGGTGAAGTGCATGATTACAGCGCTCTGATTACCGAACTGAAAAGCCGCAAAGTCATCGTGAGCGTTGCCGCTGACTTTATGACGCTGGTTCTGCTGACTGCACCTGGCAAACAAGGTGCTGACATCGTATTTGGTTCCGCGCAGCGTTTTGGCGTGCCAATGGGTTACGGTGGCCCGCATGCTGCATTCTTTGCCGCACGTGACGAATTCAAACGCTCTATGCCTGGCCGTATTATCGGCGTTTCCCGCGATGCCGCGGGCCGCACCGCGCTGCGCATGGCGATGCAAACTCGCGAGCAACATATTCGCCGCGAAAAAGCGAACTCCAACATTTGTACTTCCCAGGTTTTGCTGGCAAACATCGCCAGCCTGTATGCGGTGTTCCACGGCCCGGCTGGCCTGAAACGCATTGCAGGGCGCATTCATCGCCTGACCGATATTCTGGCGGCTGGCCTGCAACAAAAAGGGCTGGTGCTGCGCCACAAACATTGGTTCGATACTCTGTGCGTTGAAGTCGCTGATAAAGCCGCTGTGCTGTCGCGTGCTGAAGCCAATGAAATAAATCTGCGCAGCGACATTCTCAACGCAGTGGGTATTACGCTTGATGAATCAACCACGCGTGAAGATGTGCAGGCGCTGTTCGATGTCTTGTTGGGTGATAACCACGGTCTGGATATCGATAAACTGGACCAAAACGTGGCGGGCGATAGCCTGTCTGTTCCGAAAGGAATGCTGCGTGAAGACGCGATCCTGACGCATCCAGTGTTTAATCGCTACCACAGCGAAACCGAAATGATGCGTTACATGCACTCGCTTGAACGCAAAGATCTGGCGCTGAATCAGGCGATGATCCCGCTCGGCTCCTGCACCATGAAGCTGAATGCCGCCGCTGAGATGATCCCAATCACCTGGCCTGAATTCGCTGAACTGCACCCGTTCTGCCCGGCAAACCAGGCGGAAGGTTATCATCAGATGATTTCCCAGTTGTCCGACTGGCTGGTGAAACTGACCGGTTACGACGCGCTTTGTATGCAGCCAAACTCTGGTGCGCAAGGTGAATACGCAGGCCTGCTGGCGATTCGTCGTTACCATGAAAGCCGCAACGAAGGCAGCCGTAATCTGTGCCTGATCCCAAGCTCTGCGCACGGTACCAACCCGGCGTCAGCACAAATGGCGGGCATGGAAGTAGTCGTTGTCGCGTGCGATAAGCAAGGCAACATCGATCTTCACGATCTGCGTGTGAAAGCCGAACAAGCGGGCGATGCGCTGTCTTGCATCATGGTGACGTACCCGTCCACGCACGGCGTTTACGAAGAAACTATCCGCGAAGTGTGCCAGATTGTTCACCAGTTCGGCGGCCAGGTTTACCTCGATGGCGCGAACATGAACGCACAGGTGGGAATCACTTCACCGGGTTATATCGGTGCCGATGTTTCACACCTTAACCTGCATAAAACCTTCTGCATTCCTCACGGCGGTGGCGGCCCAGGCATGGGGCCAATCGGTGTGAAAGCTCACCTGGCACCGTTTGTTCCAGGCCACAGCGTAGTGCAAATTGAAGAGATGCTGACCCAGCAGGGCGCCGTTTCTGCGGCACCGTTTGGCAGCGCATCGATTCTGCCAATCAGCTGGATGTATATCCGCATGATGGGCGCGCAGGGGCTGAAAAAAGCCAGCCAGGTAGCCATCCTGAATGCTAACTACATTGCGACCCGCCTGAAATCTGCATTCCCGATTCTTTACACCGGGCGCAGTGGACATGTGGCGCACGAATGTATTCTTGATATTCGTCCTCTGAAAGAAGAGACCGGTATTAGCGAGCTGGATATTGCTAAACGCCTGATTGATTTCGGCTTCCATGCGCCGACCATGTCGTTCCCGGTGGCGGGTACGCTGATGGTTGAGCCGACGGAATCTGAAAGCAAACTGGAACTGGATCGCTTTATCGACGCGATGCTGACTATCCGCACTGAAATCGACCGTGTTGCACGAGGTGAATGGCCGCTGGAAGATAACCCGCTGGTTAACGCCCCGCACACCCAGGACGAAATCGTTGCTGACTGGACGCACCCGTACTCCCGCGAACTGGCGGTATTCCCGACAGGCCATAGCAATAAATACTGGCCAACCGTGAAACGCCTGGACGATGTGTTTGGCGACCGCAATCTGTTCTGTTCTTGCGTGCCGATGAGCGAATATCAGTAAGCTCTAAAACAACCCTCACCCTGGCCCTCT
>NZ_JMPI01000058.1 GCF_000735355.1 Buttiauxella agrestis ATCC 33320 | reverse complement strand
GTTCCAGGAGGTAAAATGTCCGTTGCATTAGTCACCGGTGGCAGCCGTGGAATCGGCCGAGCCACCGCCATCCTGCTGGCGCAATCCGGCTACAAAGTCGTGGTTAATTATCTGCAAAACAAACAAGCCGCTGATGAAGTGGTGAGCATTATTCGTGCCCATAGCGGCGAGGCGATCGCCATCAAAGCGGATATTGCCGATGAACTGCAAGTGATGGCAATGTTTGTGGAAATCGACAACGCGTTCGGCCCTGTGACCGCACTGGTCAACAACGCCGGGATTTTGTTCCAGCAATCTACAGTCGAAGAACTCACGGCTGAACGTATTAATCGCGTGATGGCAACCAACGTAACGGGCTATTTTCTTTGCTGCCGTGAAGCGGTAAAACGCATGGCATTGCGTCACGGTGGAAACGGTGGGGCGATTGTGAATGTCTCGTCGGCGGCATCACGTTTAGGTGCGCCGGGGGAATATGTTGATTACGCAGCGTCAAAAGGGGCTGTGGATTCGCTAACTATCGGGCTTTCTTTGGAAGTTGCTGCCCAAGGTATTCGCGTTAATGGAGTGCGTCCTGGATTAATTTATACCGATATACATGCTTCGGGCGGCGAAGCCGGACGCGTTGACCGCGTAAAAGATCTCTTGCCGATGAAACGCGGTGGGCAACCGGAAGAAGTGGCGGAGGCTATCGTCTGGTTACTGAGTGAAAAAGCCTCATATGTGACGGGCAGTTTCCTCGATTTAGCGGGTGGCAAATAAAAAAATGGCAGCCTCCTAAAGTAACAGGCGAACTGCCATTATCCTGGTGTTAGCTTAACGTCTTATTTTTTGTCCATTTCGCCTTTAGACATGCTGTCTTTGGACATACTATCCTTGGCCATTCCATCTTTAGACATATCATCTTTCTTCATTCCGTCTTTGGACATGTGGTCCTTAGACATATTATCTTTATTCATACAGTCTTTTTTCATGCTGTCCTTAGAACAATCATGGGACATCTTTCCCATATTATCTTTAGACATATTGTCTTTAGCCATATTATCAGCCGCGTTTGCTGCTGTTACGCCAAAGAATAATGCTGAGCACATCAAAGCAGTGTAGAGTTTTTTCATTTTGTATTTCCTCGTCGTTTTAATAACTACATGGTCAGAAACTAGCTGCCGCCGAACCAGTTATAACCCTGGTCCTCCCAATATCCACCGGGATAGCGATTCGTGACTTCTATAACTTGAATGTGTTTTGGGTTTTTATATCCCAACTTGGTTGGCATTCTTAATTTCATCGGGAAACCATATTTACGTGGTAATATTTCGCCGTCGTAAGTCAATGCAATGATGGTTTGTGGGTGTAATGCCGTCGCCATATCAATGCTGGTGTAGTAATCGTCGGCACATTTAAAACTCACGTAACGGGCATTTAAATCAGCACCAATGCCTTTAAGAAATAGAGAAAACGGCACGCCTCCCCATTTGCCAATGGCGCTCCATCCTTCGACGCAAATGTGGCGTGTTACCTGGCTGACCTGCGCCATCTGATGCAATTGTGCCAGCGTCCATGGCCGCTTATCTGCCACTAAGCCTGCAAGCTCCAGGCGATAATCATCGCCATTAATTGTTGGCGCTTCATCCTCGCTATAAAAGGCGTTAAACGGGAAAGGACGCGTCATCATGCTTTCGGGATAAACCGGAGCCAGATCGTTGGCATTAAATAGCCAGCCCTGGATCCTGTCATTAAAGCGCGAAATACCGCTTAATGTAGACTCGACAGATTCATTACTGCTGATATCGCAGCCGGTCAGCATCATTAAACCGCCAAGCGTTAAACCATGCTTTAAAAAACGGCGACGGCCTTCAGATGATAGCTGTTTATTAATTTGTTCAGAGGCGTCCTGAATAATGACCGCTTTGTCGGAATCCGAAAAAAGCTTCGTTTTATTAGACATTATTTTTCCTTAGCGCCCACGCAACATAGCGAGTAAAGTTTTCGGCACCAGCGCGACCATAATTAAATGGATGACGATAAATCCCACCATGCCGGACATCGCAAAGAAATGAATCAACCGCGCACTTTCATAACCTCCGAGTAATTCACGCAGCAATGGAAACTGCACAGATTTCCACACCACAAAACCGGAGCACACCAGAATGATCCCGTCGATCATCACGAATAAATACGCCATTTTTTGCACTGTGTTGTAATGGTTAAGATCGTTATGAGCGAGCTTCCCGCGCAATGCTGAAATAAAATCGCTGATTAATTCACGTGGTGAAAGCGGCCAGAATTTGCGTTTCAGGCGTCCGCTGAAGATATTTATCAGCAGATAAATCACGCCATTTATGCCAAATAACCACATCCCCGCAAAATGCCATTGCAACGCGCCGCCTAACCAACCGCCGAGCGTTAACTCATTCGGAAAGCTGAAATTAAACAGTGGCGAAGCGTTATAAATTCGCCAGCCGCTGGTCACCATAATGAGCATGGCAAGGGCATTCAGCCAGTGACAAAGCCTTAGCCATAATGGATGCACTATGGCGGGTTTAACCTGAAACGTTGGCGTATCCATCGTTTTATTTCCGGTTATTGCGTTGAAATGAGTGTGGCTCAAATCTGTTCGCCAAAGTCTCACGAAAAGTTAAATTAAATGTGATAACTCCACGGCCGAATGTTGTATAGACTCCTTCTAAGAGAGGCAGATAAGGCGAAGCAATGAAGCCCAAAAAGTTGTTAATCGTTGAGGATGACGAAAATATTGCTGAACTCCTGCAACTGCATTTGCGGGAAGAAGGCTATGAAATTGTCCATGCGGCAGATGGATCGCAAGGGCTGGAATTGCTAAAACAGGGCGGATGGGATGCGCTGATTCTGGATCTGATGCTGCCCGGTGTTGATGGCCTGGAAATATGTCGCTATGCCCGCACCATGACCCGTTACACGCCGATTGTGATGATCAGCGCGCGTTCAAGCGAAACGCACCGGGTTCTGGGGCTGGAACTGGGCGCAGATGACTACCTGGCAAAACCGTTTTCAATGCTGGAGCTAGTGGCACGCGTCAAAGCGCTATTTCGCCGCCAGGAAGCAATGAGCCAGAACCTGATGCAGGATGCCGGAACGCTCACTTTTGAACGGCTGACTATCGACCCCCTTGCCCGTGATGTGCGGCTGAGAAATCAGCCTGTTGAACTGACACCGCGTGAGTTTGATTTGCTGTGGTTTTTTGCCAAGCACCCTGGCAAAGTTTTCTCGCGCCTTAATCTGCTCAACCAGGTATGGGGTTATCAGCACGAAGGCTACGAACACACCGTAAACACCCATATCAACCGCTTACGTATCAAGATTGAGGATAACCCCGCAGAGCCTGAATTCATTCTGACGGTGTGGGGAAAAGGGTATAAATTCATTGCACCTCGACACGAGTAAACCATGCGAAAACTCACGCTTTCTCAGCGCCTGACACTGGTTTTTGCGTTGCTGCTTATCACCTCTTGTTCATTGTTGGGGTGGCTGCAAATTCGCACCAGCACACAGTACAGCCAGGCGGTAATACAACAACTTTCTGGTTCGCTCGCGGAGCACATTAACCAAAGCTATCCATTGCTTGGTCAGGATGGCTTGAACAATGATTCTGTGCGCAGTCTGTTTGACCACCTGATGACGGTAAACCCAAGTGTTGAGGTTTATCTGCTTGATCAAAAAGGCAATATTATTGGTGATGCGGCACCACCGAATCATATTAAACGCCATCATGTAGATTTGGAGCCGATTCAGGCCGCTCTCGATAAACAGCAATTTCCACTCTACGGCGACGACCCGCGCAGCCCTGACGGCAAAAAAGTGTTTAGCGTCGCGCCAATGATGCAAAACGGCGAGGTTAAGGGGTATTTATACATCATTTTGCTGGGTGAAAATTACAATGCCCTGGCAAACGATGCGCGATTTAATACCATTTCAAAAGTAGTACTGCTGACCATAAGCCTGATTGCATTATTAGGCCTGATAGTCGGTGGCCTGGCATTTCGCTGGATAACGCGGCCTCTGCGTTCGCTTTCACGCCAGGTGAACGCGCTGGAAACGGGCGGTATGGCTGAGATGCAGGCCATGGCGGCACTGCCGCTTGATAAATCGAACAGTAACGATGAAATTAGCCTGCTGCGCCAGGGTGTTATCACGATGGCGCGCCGTATTTCAGAACAGTGGCATCGGCTTTCACAGCAAGACCAACTGCGTCGAGAATTCATTGCCAATATTTCCCATGACTTACGCACGCCACTGACGTCGATGCATGGTTATCTTGAAAGCTTATCCGTGATGTCGGCGACGCTTTCGGAAGCTGAGAAAAAACGTTATCTGGAAATCGCTTTAGCGCAAAGCCAGAAAGTCCGCACCCTTGCGCAATCATTGTTTGAGTTAGCGCGTCTGGAATATGGCGTTGTAAAGCCGCAAAAAGAACGCTTTTGTCTCGGTGAGTTATTGCAGGATGTCTTCCAGAAATTTGAGTTGATGACCCAAACACGGCAATTACAGTTGGTCGCTGATATCCAGCCAGGTTTGCCGCTGATCGATGCAGATTTAGGCATGATTGAGCGAGTGCTGACTAATCTGCTGGATAACGCGATTCGCCATACGCCGGAGCAGGGAACCGTTGCCGTTCGCTTGTGGAAAGAGGGCGAAAAAGTAATGGTGCAGATAAGCGATAACGGGCCTGGTATTCCGCAGGAACTCAAGGAAGGTTTATTTGTGCGCCCGTCGATAGTCAGCCAGTCTCATGTCAGAGTCGGCGGTTTAGGGCTGATGATTGTGCGCCAGATGTTGCAACTTCATGGCAGCGATATTGCGCTGGTGGAAAGGCCAGAAACGGGTGCGTGTTTCCGTTTTGGATTACCTACCTGAAAAAAACGCCCCGAAAACGGGGCGTTCTGGTGAGCCAATCAATCAGAGTTTTTCGCCGTTGCTGGCAATCACTTCTTTGTACCAGTTAAAGCTCTTCTTGCGCGAACGGGACATATCGCCAGTGCCATCGTCGTGTTTGTTCACGTAGATAAAACCGTAGCGTTTGTTGTACTGACCGGTGGTGAAGGAAACGCAGTCAATGCAGCCCCACGGGGTGTAACCCATCAAATCCACGCCGTCGTACGTGACCGCTTTCATCATCTCTGAAACGTGCGCTCGCAGGTAATCGATGCGGTAATCATCATTGATTGAACCGTCTTCTTCGACGGTGTCGTATGCACCAAAGCCGTTTTCGACGATAAACAGCGGTTTCTGGTAGCGTTCATACAGTTCGCACAGCGCGTAACGCAGGCCAACCGGGTCAATCTGCCATCCCCAATCGGATGCTTTTACAAACGGGTTCGGCACGCTGCCCTGGAAGCCAGATAATGCATCGCCAGTGCCGCCGTCTGCTTTCACTGCATTGGTCATGTAGTAGCTGAAACCGAGATAATCACACACGCCTTCACGCAGGATTTGCTCGTCGCCGGCTTCCATTTTGATGTTGAACTCGCGGCGTTCCCACTCGTTTAACACATAAGATGGGTAGTAGCCGCGCAGTTGCACGTCGGTAAAGACATAACGCTCACGCATGGATTCCTGCGCGAACATTTGATCTTCTGGTTTGCAGGAGAACGGATACAGCGGCACCATCGCCAGCATGCAGCCGATTTGCATTTCAGGGTTGATGCGATGACCAATCTTCACCGCCATGGCGCTTGCCACAAACTGATGATGCAGCACCTGATACATCACTTCTTCTGGGTTGTCGTGCTCGGTGTAAACCACGCCAGAGCAGCAGTAACCGAACAGCGGCGCACGCCAGTTACGCTGGTTATTGATCTCGTTAAACGTCATCCAGTACTTCACTTTGCTCTTGTAGCGTTCAAACACCACTTCGGCAAAACGAACAAAGAAATCGACAACTTTACGGTTAGTCCAGCCACCGTATTCGGTCACCAGGTGGTGCGGCATTTCGAAGTGGGACAGGGTGATGACCGGCTCGATGTTGTATTTCAGCAGTTCGTCGAACATGTCGTCGTAGAATTTCAGACCTTCTTCATTAGGTTGCTGCTCATCCCCTTTTGGGAAGATACGCGTCCAGGCAATAGAGGTGCGGAAGCATTTGAAGCCCATTTCGGCAAACAGCGCGATGTCTTCTTTATAACGGCCATGGAAATCAATAGCTTCGTGGTTTGGATAAAATTTACCAGGGACAACTTCCTGGGTGATTTCACGCGGTACACCGTGCGAGCCGCCGGTCAACACATCACAAATACTTGGGCCTTTACCTTCTTTGTTCCAGCCACCTTCAACCTGGTGCGCCGCTACCGCGCCGCCCCATAAAAAGTCTTTTGGTAAAGTCAGTTTCTTCATATTTTTAATCTCACTGTCAGCGCCAGAAATAATGTGCGATACATCACAAAATGGCAGTGCGTTAATAAGCTCTGTTCTGGAGTCTAACAAACGAGAATTAATTGTCACGATATAACAAATCACCGGTAATGTGATTTGTTACATAGAAAAAACAGCCTGTTTTTTTATGCCATTTTTTTAGCCAGTTTACGGCCAATGGTTTCTAAAATATAAATAACAGGGATTTGTGTGGTGATGTCATAAACCCCGCCGACGCGAGTAAGCGGAATATGCCAGGAAATATTAAAATCGGCGAGCCTTGCCAGAGCTGAGTTTTCGTGGCTGGTGATGGAGAGCACCTTGCAGTTATGCAGGCTGAATTGGCTGGCGAAGCGCAGGATCTCTTCGGTTTCACCGGAAACGGAAAGCACAATCGCCAGCGCGTTTTTCGCCATGTCATTGGTGACAGGAAAATAAGGGTCATCAATATGGTTACTAAATTTACCGACGTTAGAGAAGAAGCGAGCGCCATATTTCGCTAATGCGCCAGAGGTGCCTGCGCCAACAAATATAATTCTTTCTGATGAACAAATAATATCAACGGCCTGGTCAATTAAATTATCAAACTCTTCATTATTAGTGCTTTTAAAAAAACTGATGATTTCGCTTGGGCCAAAATTAACTAACTGCTCGTCATTTTGCTCAAGATATAATTTAAAGCGCACACGAAATTCAGAATAACCTTCACAGTTTAATTTGCGACAAAAGCGCAGCACCGTGGTGGTGGAAACGCCCGCCGCATCGGCTAACTCGCGAATAGTCATGTACATCACTTTGTCGCGGTTTTTGATGACAAAGTTATAGACCATCATTTCCAGGCCGTTTAGCCTGGCAATTGCTGCATGAGTGAACATTAAATTAACCAGCCTTTTTCGTGCGCACAAGAGTGATAACTAACGACATAGTGCCATATTTCGCCTCAGCTTTCGCCCCCGCAGGGATTTCATCAGCCGGGCAAATGTGTCTGTGGTGTATGAGTATGGTTATCAACTCTGACAGATTTATTTTAGCGTACAGGTGTTAGCTGGAATTATTCTCAGTTATGCTAGCTGTGATGTATTTTCACTCTTTTGTCTCACCGGGAGTTGCCACATGGCTGACAAACCATTGATCGCGAAAGGATATTCACTGGCAGAGGAAGTTGCCAACAGTATTAGCCACGGTATCGGGCTGGTGTTCGGGATTGTCGGGTTGGTTTTGTTACTGGTCCAGGCGGTGGATAGCAACGCCAGTGTGACGGCGATAACCAGTTATAGTCTGTACGGCGGCAGCATGATTTTGCTGTTTCTGGCTTCAACGCTGTATCACGCCATTCCACATCAACGCGCCAAACGCTGGCTGAAGAAATTTGACCACTGCGCAATCTATTTGCTGATTGCCGGGACATACACCCCATTTTTACTCGTTGGTCTTGATTCACCTTTGGCCCGAGGGCTGATGATTGTTATCTGGGGACTGGCTCTGGCGGGTATTCTCTTCAAATTAACCATCGCGCATCGCTTCAAAGTTTTGTCGCTCGTCACTTATCTGCTGATGGGGTGGCTATCGCTGGTAGTGATTTACCAGATGATCATTAAACTCGCGCCGGGCAGCGTAACGTTGCTGGCTGCGGGCGGTATAATTTACTCGTTAGGCGTTATTTTCTACGTCTGCAAACGTATTCCGTACAACCACGCCATCTGGCACGGATTTGTACTGGGCGGCAGCGTTTGCCACTTTCTTGCAATTTATTTATACATCCATTAATCAACCGTCGCCCGCTTGAGCAGGGCGACGGCGGGTTCTTTTACTCGTCTTCTAATGAATAAGGCAGTCGCTCAATAACAAGCTCACTGCCAACATCATCACGAACACGCAGCACGCTGTCGGCTTCCAGATCGTTATTCATCACCACCTGCACCAATACGCGCCCATCATCAAGCTGACTTGCAGCCAGCACGGTGCCAGTACGACGCCAGTTTTCGCCCATTTTCAGCTCGAGATCTTCCCCCGCTTCCGGCAGACGGCTGGCTTTGCCTGCGAGGAACCACAGCGCACGTTTATTCGCGCCACGGAACTTCGCACGGGCAACCATTTCCTGGCCTGTGTAACAGCCTTTTTTGAAGCTGATACCGCCAAGTGCCTGAATATTGGTGGCCTGCGGAATGAACTGCGCACTATTTGGAGCATCAATGACCGGAATACCCGCTTCGATCTCTAGTGCCAGCCATTGTTGGCTATCATTGCGCTGCGCTTCACCGTGTAACTTTTCAGCCAGCGCCTGCGCGGTAGCCTCATCGGTGACCAGCATGAAACGCTCGGCAGGGAGGTTAAACCACAGAAGGGTGGTTGCGCCTTCCTGAACGACCGGGTTTTCTTCATCAGGCAGTGCGGTAAACACATTTGCCAAAGCGGCGCGAGCCTGGAAACCTGCCACGCCCAGCAGCACGCTTTCGTCATCAGGTGCGATGGTGACTTTGGAAAACACCGCGTATTTTTTCAGTTCGACAAGTTGCGCGTCGCGCAGATTACGGCGCTCAATCAGCGAAAACCCTTCGCCGCGGTGGAACAGGCGCAGGTTACTCCACATTTTCCCTTTCGCGTCGCAGTGGGCGCAAAGTGTGTGCTGATTTGGTGTCAACTGCGCAACGTCAGCAGTGACCTGGCCTTGCAGATAGGATTCTGCATCTTTGCCCGTCACGTTTGCCAAAGCCCAATCATCAAGAGTCATGAGAGTTAGCGGCAGGCGGGTTGCGGCCGTAGGCTGACGTGGAGGAAATGGAGTGAAAGCCATAGAGATGTCCCAGGTTATTGAGCAGAGATATGGCTCAATGGTAAAAGAGCCATTTGGCAATGCAAGCAGTTTGATCATGCGAATTGTGCGCTTACGGGAATTCTCGCAAGGTGAATGCAACGACAACACGTTGCAAATTATTCTCTCGAGAAAGTGCGCAAACGGTAACATTCAGTTAATGCGTGCAATAAAAACACGTTACACTAAGATTTGTACCTTCTTTATCAGATAACCAGGAAAGAGCACATGGATATCAATAACAAAGCCCGAATTCATTGGGCGTGCCGCCGGGGAATGCGCGAGCTGGATATTTCAATTATGCCATTCTTTGAATATGAATATGACTCGTTAAGCGCTGAGGATAAACAATTGTTTGTTCGCTTGCTGGAAAGCGATGATCCAGACCTGTTCAATTGGTTAATGAATCATGGCAAACCGGCAGATACAGAGCTGCAACGGATGGTGACACTGATTCAGACACGGAATAAAGAACGTGGTCCTGTGGCAATCTGATCTTCGCGTCTCCTGGCGTGCACAATGGCTTTCTCTATTGGCCCACGGTCTGGTCGCACTGTTTGTGCTGCTGATGCCGTGGCCGATGAGCTACACGCTAATCTGGATGCTACTACTTTCGCTGGTGGTTTTTGACAGCGTACGTAGCCAGCGCCGTATACATGCCTGCCAGGGCGAAATGAAAATCCTGACCGACTACCACCTGCGTTGGCAAAATCAGGAATGGGAGATCGTGGGTTCACCCTGGATGCTACGTAGCGGCATGATGTTGCGCTTACGCCGCGTTGGGCGTAAACGCTGTCAACATCTATGGTTGTCTGCCGACAGCATGGATACAAGTGAATGGCGTGATTTGCGCCGCCTGATGCTGCAACAGCAAGCCAGCGGCAGAGGTCAAGTCTGAGCGGTTTTCAGGCAAACTTCTCGGCCATTTCTATGAGAATTTGATCACACCAGTTTTCGATTCGCTCATCGCTTAAATCGTATTGATTGGTTTCATCAAGTGCCAGGCCTACAAACAGCTGTCCGTCAGCAATCACCGGTTTTGGGCTAGTAAATTCATAGCCTTCAGTTGGCCAGTAGCCAATAAACTGAGCGCCGCGTGGGGCAAGTTTGTCGTGCAACATACCCAGCGCATCCAGGAACCATTCGCCGTAGCCAAGTTGATCGCCCATGCCATAAAGCGCAACCGGTTTGCCTTCAAGATTCAGATTATCCAGTTGATCCCAGACGGCTTCCCAGTCTTCCTGTAATTCGCCGAAATCCCAGGTTGGGATACCGAGAATCAGCACATCGTACTGTTCCATCATGGCCGGTGAATCATCTTTCAGATTGTGAAGTGTCACCAGTTCCGGGCCAATGATGTCACGAATTTTTTCGGCAGCCATTTCGGTGTAACAAGTGCTGGAGCCATAAAAAAGGCCAATGTTCATCGCGTTAATAACTCTTTTAAAAACGTGCAGACTGGCAATTGTATCAGATCCCATTGTGCATCAGGCATAATGGACACAATTCGCCAAACGCGGGGCAAGTAAGTGAGGCAGCAGTGGAACAAGATCAGGCCCGAATCGAACAATTTCTTGATGCGCTCTGGCTTGAGCGGAATCTGGCACAGAACACATTGGACTCCTACCGCCGGGATTTAAAGATGGTGGCAGAGTGGCTTGAACGCCATGATTTAGATTTGCTGAATGTCCAAACGGGCGATTTGCAATCGCTATTTGCTGAGCGTCTTGAAGGCGGCTATAAAGCAACAAGTTCGGCACGAATGTTAAGTGCGATGCGCCGATTGTTTCAGTATCTCTACCGCGAAAAACTTCGCGATGACGACCCCAGCGTGATGCTGTCATCGCCAAAGTTACCGCAGCGTTTGCCGAAAGATTTAAGCGAAGCGCAGGTCGAACGCTTGTTACAAGCCCCCTGTATTGACCAGCCTATCGAGTTACGTGATAAAGCCATGCTCGAATTATTGTATGCTACCGGGCTGCGTGTTTCTGAATTAGTCGGCCTGACAATGAGTGATATGAGTCTGCGTCAGGGCGTAGTGCGAGTTATCGGTAAAGGTAACAAAGAGCGTCTGGTGCCAATGGGTGAGGAAGCGGTTTATTGGGTAGAAAACTACCTTGAACACGGTCGGCCGTGGCTGCTTAATGGCGTGTCGATTGATACCGTTTTCCCCAGTAATCGCGCGCAACAAATGACGCGCCAGACATTCTGGCATCGCATCAAACATTATGCGGTGCAGGCGGGAATCGACAGCGAGAAGCTGTCCCCCCATGTTCTCAGGCATGCTTTTGCGACGCATTTACTGAACCATGGCGCAGATTTACGAGTCGTACAGATGTTGCTTGGGCATAGTGATTTGTCCACCACACAAATTTATACGCATGTAGCGACTGAGCGGTTACGCAAGCTACATCAACAGCACCACCCACGTGCGTGAGTGGCAGAAGATAAAGGAATCATCATGAAAAAGCGTTTGTGGCTGCTCCCATTATTAGCGGCCTCTGTGTCCGGTTTTGTTCATGCTGACGACGCAGCAATCAAGCAGTCTCTTGCGAAGTTAGGTGTGCAAAACGCTGACATTCAGCCAGCACCTGTTGCGGGCATGAAAACGGTACTAACCGATAGCGGTGTTCTGTATGTGACTGAAGACGGTAAACATTTCATTCAAGGGCCGCTGTACGATGTCAGCGGTGCGCAGCCGGTTAACGTCACCAACAAACTGCTGGTGGGTAAACTGAACGCGCTCGAAAAAGAGATGATCGTCTATAAAGCGCCACAGGAAAAACACGTTATTACCGTGTTTACCGACATCACTTGCGGCTATTGCCACAAGTTGCACGAAGAGATGAAAGACTACAACGCGTTGGGGATTACCGTGCGTTATCTGGCCTTCCCACGTCAGGGTCTGCAAAGCCAGACAGAAAACGACATGAAAGGTATCTGGTGCGCAAAAGACCCTAAAAAAGCCTTCGATGCGGCGATGAAAGGTGAAACAGTGACAGGTGGAACGTGTGACATGAACATCGCCAATCATTACAACCTCGGCGTGCAGTTTGGTATCCAGGGAACGCCGGCAATTGTACTAAGCAATGGCACCGTTATTCCTGGCTATCAAGGGCCGAAAGAGATGAAACAAATGCTGGATGCTCACCAGCAGCTTACGAATATTGGCGGGTAGTTGACGGGTGAAACAGCAAACACAACTTCGCCGTCGTACCGTTGATGAATCCGTCGTGCTGCCTCAGCAACTGCATCCACTCTTAAAGCGCCTGTATGCCAGTCGCGGGGTGCAGGGCGAGCAAGACCTCGAACGTAGTGTGAAAGGCATGCTGCCCTGGCAGCAACTCAACGGCATGGATAAAGCCGTTGAGTTGTTACACAACGCTTTCCGCGAAGGTTTGCGCATTATCGTGGTCGGCGATTTTGATGCTGATGGTGCAACCAGCACCGCGCTGAGCGTGCTGGGGCTGCGCAGCCTCGGTTGCCAAAATATCAGTTACCTCGTTCCAAACCGTTTTGAAGATGGTTACGGTTTAAGCCCAGAAGTGGTGGATCAAGCTCATGCGCGCGGCGCGCAAATGATTTTGACCGTCGATAACGGCATCTCATCTCATAGCGGCGTTGAACGCGCACATGAGCTGGGAATTCCTGTGGTGGTGACTGACCACCACTTGCCGGGGCCAGAATTGCCTGCGGCAGACGCCATCATTAACCCGAATCTGGTTGATTGCGAGTTTCCGTCTAAGTCTCTTGCGGGTGTCGGCGTGGCGTTTTATTTGATGCTGGCGATGCGTGCACATTTACGGGATTGCGGCTGGTTTGAGCAGCAAGGTCTGGCGATTCCTAACATCGCAGAATTGCTGGATTTGGTTGCATTAGGCACCGTCGCGGATGTGGTTCCCCTCGACACCAATAACCGTATTTTGACCTGGCAAGGGCTGAGCCGCATTCGTGCGGGGAAATGCCGTCCTGGCATTAAAGCGCTCATTGAAATCGCCAATCGTGAGCCACAAAAACTGGCCGCCAGCGATTTAGGTTTTGCTTTAGGGCCACGACTGAATGCGGCGGGGCGGCTGGATGATATGTCAGTCGGCGTTGCGTTGCTGCTTAGTGAAAACATCGGCGAAGCGCGCATGCTTGCCAATGAACTTGACGCGCTAAACCAGACGCGCAAAGAAATAGAGCAGGGGATGCAGGTCGAAGCGCTGACGCTATGCCAGCAGCTCGAGCACAGTAACGATGAATTGCCGTATGGCCTCGCAATGTATCACCCTGAATGGCATCAGGGCGTAGTCGGTATCCTCGCATCTCGTATTAAAGAGCGCTTTAACCGCCCGGTTATCGCCTTTGCGCCAGCGGGTGACGGCACGCTGAAAGGCTCCGGGCGTTCAGTGCAAGGTTTGCATATGCGTGATGCACTCGAGCGCCTTGATACCCTGCATCCTGGCTTGATGCTGAAATTCGGCGGCCATGCGATGGCAGCGGGTTTATCGCTGGAAGAAGCGAAATTTGAAGAGTTCCGTAAGCGCTTTGGCGATTTGGTAGGCGAATGGCTCGATCCCGCGCTGCTGCAAGGTGTGGTTTGGTCTGATGGTGCCATTACTGCGCAAGAAATGACGCTGGAAACCGCCGAGCTATTGCGTGATGCCGGGCCGTGGGGGCAGATGTTCCCGGAGCCGCTGTTCGACGGCAAATTCCGTTTATTGCAGCAACGGCTGGTGGGTGAACGCCATCTGAAAGTCATGGTGGAGCCTATCGGCGGCGGCCCGCTTATCGACGGGATTGCCTTTAACGTCGACACCGCATACTGGCCAGATAACGGCGTGCGCGAAGTCGAACTGGCTTTCAAGCTTGATGTAAACGAGTTTCGCGGCAACCGCAGTGTTCAGCTTTTAATCGACCATATCTGGCCGATATAGCCAACCAAAACTATAAAAAGCGGCGTAATTCCGGTAAACTTTCCGGTTTACGACCGCATTTTCGTCTTCTGTCATCAACATAAGATAATACAGACCATGTTTGAAATTAACCCGGTAAAAAACCGCATCCAGGACCTCACCGAGCGCAGCGACGTTCTTAGGGGGTATCTTTGACTACGATGCCAAGAAAGAGCGCCTGGAAGAAGTAAACGCAGAGCTTGAACAGCCTGATGTGTGGAACGAACCTGAGCGCGCGCAAGCGTTAGGTAAAGAGCGTTCTGCACTGGAAGCCATTGTCGATACCTTAGACCAAATGACTCAGGGGCTGGAAGATGTTAACGGCTTGCTGGAATTGGCCGTCGAAGCCGACGACGAAGATACCTTCAATGAAACCATTGTTGAGATAGACCAACTCGAAGCCAAACTGGCGCAGCTGGAATTCCGTCGCATGTTCTCCGGCGAATACGATAGCGCGGATTGCTATATCGACATTCAGGCAGGTTCTGGCGGCACCGAGGCGCAAGACTGGGCCAGCATGTTGATGCGTATGTATCTGCGTTGGGCAGAAGCGCGTGGCTTCAAAACTGAAATCATTGAAGAGTCTGAAGGTGAAGTCGCCGGGATTAAATCCGTGACTATTCGCATTCAGGGTGAATATGCCTTTGGCTGGTTGCGTACCGAAACTGGCGTGCACCGCCTGGTGCGTAAAAGCCCATTCGATTCCGGTGGCCGTCGCCATACCTCCTTTAGCTCCGCTTTCGTGTATCCAGAAGTGGATGACGACATTGATATCGAAATCAATCCAGCGGATCTGCGTATCGACGTTTACCGTGCATCGGGCGCTGGTGGTCAGCACGTTAACCGTACAGAATCTGCGGTACGTATTACCCACCTTCCGACCAATACCGTGACTCAGTGCCAGAACGATCGTTCGCAGCATAAGAACAAAGATCAGGCGATGAAGCAGATGAAGGCGAAGTTATACGAGCTGGAAATGCAGAAGAAAAATGCTGAGAAGCAGTCGCTGGAAGACAACAAATCGGATATCGGCTGGGGCAGCCAGATTCGTTCTTACGTACTGGACGACTCACGTATCAAAGACTTGCGTACTGGTGTAGAAACCCGTAACACGCAGGCGGTACTGGATGGCGATCTGGACAAATTTATCGAAGCAAGTTTGAAAGCAGGGTTATGAGGAACCAACATGTCTGAACAACAAGAGCAGGGCACCGAAGCGGTTGATCTTAACAATGAACTGAAAGCACGCCGCGAGAAGCTGGCTGGCCTGCGTGAGCAGGGCATTGCTTTCCCAAATGATTTCCGTCGCGATCACACCTCTGACCAACTGCACGCTGACTTCGACGCCAAAGAGAACGAAGAGCTGGAAGAGCTGGGCATCGAAGTTGCCGTTGCGGGCCGTATGATGACGCGCCGTATTATGGGTAAAGCGTCTTTCGTGACTCTGCAAGATGTCGGTGGCCGCATTCAGCTTTACGTTGCCCGTGATGATTTGCCAGAAGGCATCTACAACGAGCAGTTCAAAAAATGGGACCTTGGCGATATCCTGGGCGCTCGCGGCAAGCTGTTCAAAACCAAAACCGGTGAGCTTTCAATTCACTGTACTGAGCTGCGTCTGCTGACCAAAGCATTGCGTCCGCTGCCAGACAAATTCCACGGTTTGCAGGATCAAGAAGCGCGTTATCGTCAGCGTTATTTGGATTTGATCTCCAACGATGAATCCCGCAAGACCTTTAAAATTCGTTCTCAGATCATGGCTGGCGTCCGTAACTTCATGGTTAACCGTGGCTTTATGGAAGTTGAAACTCCAATGATGCAAGTCATCCCTGGTGGTGCTTCTGCGCGTCCGTTCATCACCCACCACAATGCGCTGGACATCGATATGTACCTGCGTATTGCGCCGGAACTGTATCTGAAACGTCTGGTTGTAGGTGGCTTCGATCGCGTCTTCGAAATCAACCGTAACTTCCGTAACGAAGGCATTTCTCCGCGTCATAACCCAGAGTTCACCATGATGGAACTCTATATGGCGTATGCGGATTACAAGGACCTTATCGAGCTGACCGAGTCTCTGTTCCGTACTCTGGCACATGATGTGTTGGGTACAGCACAAGTTCAGTATGGCGAAGAGGTGTTTGATTTCGACCAGCCGTTCGCAAAACTGACCATGCGCGAAGCTATTAAAAAATACCGCCCGGAAACCGATATTGCGGATCTGGACGATATGGCTAAGGCTCTGGAAATCGCAGCGGCTATCGGCATCAAAGTTGAGAAGAGCTGGGGCCTGGGCCGCGTTGTGACAGAAATCTTTGAAGAAGTGGCTGAAAGCCATCTGATTCAGCCGACCTTCATCACCGAATACCCGGCAGAAGTTTCTCCACTGGCGCGTCGTAACGACGAAAACCCAGAAATTACTGACCGCTTCGAGTTCTTCATCGGTGGCCGTGAAATCGGTAACGGCTTCTCTGAGCTGAACGATGCAGAAGATCAGGCTCAGCGCTTTGCAGACCAGGTTTCTGCAAAAGATGCAGGCGACGACGAAGCAATGTTCTTCGACGAAGACTACGTGACTGCTCTGGAGCACGGCTTGCCGCCAACAGCGGGTCTGGGCATTGGTATCGACCGTATGGTTATGCTGTTCACAAACAGCCACACCATCCGCGACGTTATCCTGTTCCCGGCCCTGCGCCCGGTTAAGTAAGTGGTACTCGTTCCTCCCTGCGTCACTGCGGGGAGGAACATCTTCTTTTCAGTTAATGTATTCCGAGGATTAGTTTGCGCAAGGAAAGCACAGTCAGAAAATGGTCACTCAACGCCATCGTCCTGCTCCTGGGCCTGTTTCTCGTCGCTTGCTCATCAAACAAAGCGAGCACTTCTAAAGCCTCCGCAGGAAACTATAGTGGGCCGGTTTACACCGTTAAACGTGGCGACACACTCTATCGAATTTCACGCATGACCGGCTCAAGTGTTGGCGAGTTGGCGCGTCTTAATGGCATTTCCGCGCCTTATACCCTGGAAGTCGGGCAAAAGCTTCGCGTTAAAGGCAGCTCCGGTTCTTCCTCGAAGAAAACGGCGGTGGCGAAAACATCCAAACCACGTTCATCTTCGACCAGCAGCGTTGCCAAAGTGGCAGCACCTCCTGTGGGATCAAAATGCTGGCGCTGGCCGACAACGGGCAAAGTGATCGTGCCGTTCTCCAATAGCGATGGCGGCAACAAAGGCATTGATATCGCGGGCAAACGCGGGCAACCCATTTACGCCTCTGCCGCTGGCACCGTGGTTTATGTTGGCAACCAGCTTCGTGGCTACGGCAATCTGGTGATGATTAAACATAATGAAGATTACATCACCGCCTACGCCCACAACGAAACGACGCTTGTGAACACCAGCCAAAAAGTGGCTGCCGGGCAGAAAATTGCCACCATGGGCAGCAGCGGTTCAGATTCAGTGAATCTACATTTCCAGATTCGCTATCGTGCGACCGCTATTGATCCGCAGCGTTATTTGCCTCCTGCGGGCAGTAAACCTTCCTGCTAATGATTAAAAGCCAGAGTTAATCTGGCTTTTAATAAATCCCCTCGCGCTTGATCTCTGTCACGCATTACCCTGGTGCTCGGCGCGGTTTGGTTCACCTTCCTGCCGTTGTACTACGCGAAATACGCGCACCTGCCGCCCGAATCTCACGCTCATCTGAGCGGGACGGTGAACCAGGTGGGGATTATGCTCGGAGCGATAGCGGACCCGTTCTGCAAAGCTCGTGGCTATCATTATAAAAACTGGCTATTTAGCACCAGCATTGTGATGGCGATTACCACTTTTATCATGCTGTTCGCGACCAATGACATCCTGATTCTGGTTTGTTCGTTCCTGACCGGTTTTGTGTTTGCGACCTGGTTTGCCTTTATCTTCTCGATTCCAAAAGAGACGTTAAAAGGCGCGAATACGTAAACCGTGACCTACACCATGTCGACATTCTGGGTATGCACGTTTGTTATCGCTACCGCAAATAGCCAGCTAATTGGCTGATCTATCGATGCAACCGGCGGGTTCACCATGGGCTTCATTTGGGCATTTGCGTTAATGGTTGTCTCTCCAATCGTGGCGCTGTTTGTGTGCCCGAAAAAGAGCTGAGTCAGGCTTTATTAAGCAGGGGAAACCGATAGTTTCCCCTGCTTAATAAAAACAATCGCTTAATAATCCATCACATAACTTAAAAGGCGCTTGCCAGTAAAAGCTGAACGTCTATAATGCCTACGCACTTCAAAGCGGGTGTAGTTCAATGGTAGAACGGCAGCTTCCCAAGCTGCATACGAGGGTTCGATTCCCTTCACCCGCTCCAATCTCAAGTCTCCTGAAGTCTACCAAACTCAATTTTCCCTTAATAAGTCAGTAGTTATAGCATTCTATTAGTCTATTGAACTCAATTGTACCCCCATCCATACCCCACATTGAAGTTAACTGCTCGTCAGGTTGAAACTGCAAAACCTAAAGAGAAGCTGCCCGCGATTGGCGTTTACCCTGATGTCTCTTTAGCTGAAGCCTGAAGTAAGCGTGAGGATGCTAAAAGGGCATTAGCGGCTGGTAACGATCCTTCGCTTGAACGCAAAATTGAGAAACTTAGTCGTCAACAAGACGCAGAAAACTCCTTTGAGGCTATCACTCGTGAGTGGTATCAGCGTCGCTATGACCGCTGGTCAGAGAAGGTCCGTAAAGTTCGCCAAAGGTGTGGAGAGGTCTGAACATAAATCGACACTCACTATAAGAGGGCTGTGACACATCCTGTTCAGGATGCTAATGATTATTTATAGATTTCAGCAACCCCATGCAGCCGGTTATTCCCCGTGGTTGACAGAATTTTGAACGACGTTGCTCCTTCCCCATCAGCCTTACGAGAAAGGACATCCGATAACTCCTCAAGCGTATAGGCATTGCTGGCTGAGACTACACCCATCTTTTGTTTCCCATCGGCATGATTAATTTCCTGAGCAGCAGAGGCGGCATTCACTGAAATAAATCCCATGACCAAAGTAGTAATAAGTAGTGTTTTCATATCTAGCTCCTCATTTAACAATATGTTTGAAGCTGGGTTTTTATCAGGAGTAACTTCCTCCGTCTGTATATTCAAATATACAGACCTAAGCTGTCATGAGACTGACCGCTATATGACAAAATTGTCAGGGTTGTAGATTGGTTAATTTTTTTGAATACAGGTTCAGCTCGTTAATAATGCAGTCAGGTTCTTCACGTAGAGGCATATTGTCTATGTCTAGAACTCCATCATTTTTTTGTGGATTATCAGTCTGCAGGTCTGCAAACAGTGGGGTAAGATCCTGCTGTGCTTCTCCTGGTACAGCCACCAGCTCGAACGTTTTATTTTTTGCCTCGTCGTTGGTCAGGGCACTGACCAGAACCTGGGCTATTTGCTCCCGGGATATCACACCATCTTCCGGTGTTCCTGCATGGCGACGATCTCCCTGAAGCATAACGATTCTGTGTTCATCATCATTGTTGTAATCAAACCAGCCGGGCCTGACGATGGTATAGGGATGACCACTTGCCCTGACCAGACGTTCGGCACGTCTTTTCCAGTCATGAACTTCAGTACGCTGGTTCCAGGTGCTGAGCCGTTCAGTCACGCCAATCGTGGTCATTAAGCCGATGCGAACAGGCGTATCCTTGAATATCCTTAAAATATTACGCACACCGCCGTAATCTATCGCTCTGGCACCAATACGACCCTGGCCATCGGAACCGAGAGTGAAGATGATGGCATCAATATTTTTCGGCAAATCGGTGAGTGTTTCAGGCAGTGAAACATCGCCGTAAAAAACATCCGTTCCACGAGGAAGCAATTTTACTTTGCGTTTATTTCTGACCAGCGCTACGGGCTGATGTCCCATTTCAATAGCGGTATTCACGACATGAAGACCAATACTTCCTGTCGCTCCTGCAACGAGTATTTTCATGATAAACCTTCTGATAATTCAGACTTATTTTCGATACGGTCAGAATATCAATTATCATTATTGTCAGTAATAGGGCTAAAATGATTGTGTCTATGAACACCCTTCATGAGTGTGCGATGAAGGGAATGCCTCCATAAGGAAATCGCCGATGCTCAAAGAAAACTTCAACGAACTGCAAATCTTTCTTGTGGTGGCAAGGGAGCGAAGTTTTACCAAAGCAGCGGGCAAACTGGGCGTTTCTCAGTCTGCACTCAGCCACGCGATGAAGGCCCTGGAGGAAAGGCTGAATATCCGCCTTCTGACCCGCACTACCCGAAGCGTTGCCCCTACCGAAGCCGGTGAAAGAATTATTGCCTGCCTTGAACCCCGTATTGCCGATCTTGAGCAGGAGCTCGAATCGCTTGTTCAACTGAACGGCACTGCCTCCGGCAATATCCGTTTATCTGCCGGGGAGCATTCCGCGCGAAGTCTGGTATGGCCGAAGTTAAAATCCTTCCTCAGGGAATATCCGGAAATCAATCTCGAACTGGTGGTTGATAACGGTTTTGTCGATATTGTTGAGGGGCGTTTTGATGCGGGGATCCGCCTTGGCGAAAGCGTAGATAAGGATATGATCGCGGTGAGGATTGGACCGGAAATGCGTATGGCAGTGGTGGGAGCACCGTCCTATTTTGCCGCTAGCCCCGTACCCGAAACACCGCACGAGCTACAAAACCATCGGTGTATCAATATGCGCCTGCCGACTGCCGGTGGACTTTACCATTGGGAGTTTGAGAAGGATGGGAAACCGTTACGCGTCAGAGTGGAAGGGCAGGTAACGTTTAATCTGCAGGCGGAAAGAATTGATGCGGCTTTATCCGGTTTTGGCATCGCCTGTATACCTGAAGACAGGGTGCAGGATTATATAAAGTCAGGAGAGCTGATTCAGGTTCTGCAGGACTGGTGTCCGTCTTTCCCCGGATATTATCTTTACTACCCGAGCCGTAAGCAGCATCCGCCAGCTTTTGCGCTGATGATCGATGCACTTCGCTATCAGGAATAAAGGGTCCGCCAATCTCAGCGGACCCGTCCGGATATTAACGGCCTACGCGAGCCTGGTGCTCAGGAGAGTAACGTTCGCCGACGACTTTAATCGTTTCAAGCGCCTGTGTTATCTGCCGCGTGTCATCCTGTGAAAGAATGATGTCGGCAGCCCCCAGGTTTTCCTCCAGCCGGTGCAGTTTGGTGGTACCAGGGATAGGAACAATCCACGGCTTTTGTGCCAGCAGCCATGCCAGCGCAATTTGCGCAGACGTCACGCCTTTCTCTGCCGCCAGTTCACCCAGTAATGAGACCAGCTTTTCATTGGCTTCAATCGCCTGCTCGGCGAAACGCGGCACTTGGCTTCTGTAATCATCCTTGCCAAACGTCGTTCCTGGTTTAATCGAACCCGTCAGGAAGCCCTTGCCTAATGGGCTGAAGGGTACAAAACCAATATCCAGTTCCTCCAGTAACGGCAGGATCTCCTGCTCAGGCTCGCGCCACCACATGGAATATTCGCTTTGCAGCGCAGTGACCGGTTGTACGGCATGGGCACGACGAATGGTTTGCGCACCCGCTTCGGACAAACCGAAATGTTTAACTTTGCCTTCAGCGATCAGGTCTTTTACGGTACCCGCAACATCTTCAATGGGGACATCCGGATCGACACGGTGTTGATATAGCAGGTCAATGACATCAGTCTTAAGACGGCGTAATGAGCCTTCAACGGCTTCACGGATATGCTCCGGACGGCTGTTTAAAATCTGCTGCTTGTTGTCGTCGCCAAAAGTAAAACCAAACTTGGTGGCGATGACCACGCGATCACGAAACGGTTTTAAGGCTTCGCCGACAACCTCTTCATTAAGGAAGGGGCCATATACTTCGGCGGTATCGAAGAAGGTGACGCCACGTTCAACCGCAGCGCGAATGAGCTCGATAGCCTGACGGGTATCGGTCGCCGGGCCGTAGCCGTGGCTTAAGCCCATGCAGCCGAGTCCAAGCGCTGAGACTTCGAGCCTGGATTGACCCAGATAACGTTTTTGCATTGAATAAATACCTCTTTTATCGCGTCTTAAACATCAAGTTTGCGGCCAGTCAGCCATTCCACCATCGCGGGGTCGCGGTGAGAGAAGAAGGCACTGGTTGCGGTGTCGAGGGCGGCAATTTGCAGCATATCTTCAGCGCTGAGTTCAAAATCGAGAATGTTGATGTTTTCTTCCATGCGTTCTTTGCGCACCGATTTGGCCAGTGAAACGATACCTCGCTGGAAGATCCAACGCAGAACCACCTGACCCACGCTTTTGCCGTATTTCTGACCAATCGTCGTTAACACGGGATGCTGGAACAGGCCATTTTTACCCTCAGCAAACGGTGCCCAGGCTTCCGGCTGAATGCCACGGCTTTGATTCCATGGAACGGCATGCAGCTGCTGGTTGAAGGGGTTAACTTCAATCTGGTTTACCGCAGGGGCAACTTTGTTGAAGGCGATAAGGTCGGCCAGTCGGTCAGGATGGAAATTGCTGACACCAATGGCGCGAATTTTGCCTGCCTGCTGCAGTTCTTCCATAGCACGCCATGCCCCATGGACATCGCCATAAGGCTGGTGAATCAGATACAGGTCGACGTAATCAAGTTGCAGCCGGTTCAGGGAGCGTTCGAACTGGGCTTTAGCGCCTTCGTAATGGGTATCCTGTAGCCAAAGTTTGGTCGTTACAAAAAGTTCGTTACGTGCAATACCGGTCTGTTTCAGTGCGTTCCCGACCTGGGTTTCATTCTGGTAAGACGCAGCGGTATCGATCAGGCGGTATCCTGTATCGATGGCATCAATAACGGCTCTTTCGCATTCTCCGGCATCTGTCATCTGAAAGACACCAAAGCCCAGCAGGGGCATTTCAATACCGTTGTTCAGTTTTACAGTTTGCATGACGTTATCCTTCAGCTGTTGTGTAGGAAAAGCATAACGCAAAGTTATTTATTCGATTAGATGGGGTAATTAGCTAGGGTTTATTAGTGAGGCTCATTAATTTAGAAGGGTTGGCGGTCGGCTTAGTGCGTGAAGCGGACATTAAAATGATTCAAGAAGCGCTATTCCAGGCTGATTAATATTTTGCCGATAGCCTTACCCTGCTCCATAGCCTCATGACCAACAGCAATATCAACAAGAGGAAGCGTTAGCGCGATCTCAGGAGTGTAGGACTCCATTCTCAGACAGGCTGTGATATCACGGATGGCTTCGTTTCGTGCTTCTTCCGGCATGGTATAGACAAATACAAAACGAAAGACAAAACCTTCAAACATTGTTTTCAAAAAAGGAATATGCAGCTGAGCCGATGGCTCTTCAGTGGCGTAGGCACTAATGACACCAGATTTTTTCAGGCAAGTCACATCTGTATTGAGGTTACTCACTAAGTCGACATCGACAATTCGATCAACACCGAACCCACCGGTTGCTTGCTTGACTCGCTCAGCCACATCTTCGGTATGCCGGTTAACAATAATATCGGCGCCAAGTTTACGAACGACATCTTCTTGCTCCGGACGACTCACTGTGGTTATAACTCTTGCCCCAGCCCATTTACTCAGAAGAATGGCTGCTGTTCCTACAGCCCCTGCACCGCCCTGAATAAGTACCCATTTTCCACGTAAATCTCCATCGGCAAACAAACAGCGGTGTGCTGTCATCGCGGGAATACCGAGGCATGCACCTGTTTCAAAAGAAATATTGTCCGGTAATACAACGGCATTTTGTGAAGGAATAACGACATATTGTGCAGCGGTTCCAAAAGCACGCCCTGATTGTGCCTCATAAACCCACACTTTCTGTCCAATGCGCTCTGCCGTAACTCCAGATCCGATCATATCAATCACGCCGGAACCATCCTGATGCGGAATAATTCGAGGAAATTTCTGTTTTGATCCCGCAAAGCCAGTACGAGATTTGATGTCAGTCGGATTGAGTCCGGAGAAGGCAATGCGGACGCGCACCTCACCTGGTCCAGGGATCGGATCGGGTAACTCGCTTATTAGCAAAACATCATGTGCTGTACCGCACTTTTCATAAAATGCTGCTTTCATTCCATTATCTCCATAAATCCCATTAAATATTTCGCCAAAGGACTATGTGATAATCAGTCCAAGAGTATAAAATCGCAAGTAGGCACATTTTTTATATATAGGTGTATTTTTTACACTAATGGGATTGGCATGAAATCAAAACCGTTTAACTGCCCGGTAGAAGTGACCATTGCCGTGGCTGGAGGAAAATGGAAACCTCTGATTATTTTCCATTTAATGTCAGGTACTAAACGGTTTGGGGAACTCCGTCGGCTCGCAGGGAATGTATCTCAGCGTTCGCTGACGCTACAGCTTCGGGAACTGGAATCGCATGGCATCATAAACAGGGCGGTCTTCGCCGAAGTACCACCACGGGTAGAGTATTCTTTGACTCAATACGGAAAAACTCTGGAGCCCGTTCTACATGCAATGAAAAATTGGGGGGATTCATATGTGGAACGTAATGGGATTCAATGTGTTCAGCTGGAAACTCGGGACGTTAATCTGGATAGCTCTGTAAGTTAAGCGGAGTCCACGCTCCATTGGTGACATTGGGCGCAGAGGTGCGATGTGTACCACTCGCGATACATCCAATTGTGAATGTCTCATCGGTAAAGTGGTTACTTCAACGGCTCAATACAATGTTAGGCTAACTTCCGCTGATCGCTCAAAGCAGACCGTCACGTTCTCATTTTATTTTTTTGATAAAAATTGATTTTTGTATTGAGCCCTCAATAATGAAAGCTCAATACTATTTCGTCCTACTGCAGATTTTTCTCTTTCAAAAACTGACCGACTAAATCAGCAATCTGCACATTATTGAGGTCAGAGAACGGGAAGTGAGTATTTCCTTTGATTCCCACTTCTGGCAGATGCGTTACCGTCACATCCCCGCCATGCTTGTTCACTACGTCACGCCACTCACGAGCCATCGCCAGACGTACGCGCCAGCTGTCCTGCGCGGGCATGGCGACAGGTTTATCCGGTATGTTATCGCCGTAAATAATCAGAATCGGGATTTTGGTCAGTGCCATAAATTGCTCCATCGGCACCGGTTCCCCCTTCAGCGTGTCAAACGCGCTTGGCATAGGGGCTGGGAGTTCTTTTTCCGGAAAGACAAAGCTGCTGCCAGGCTCGAAGGCGACAATGGCTTTAACCTTGTCGTTTTTCATCGCCGTGTACCAGCCTGGTCCGCCACCCTGAGAGTGGGTGAAGAGGATAGCCGGGCCGGATTTATCCACGACGGCGGACATCGCATCAGAGATGACATTGATATCAAACGGCCCGGTATTCGGGGTCATCTGACGGAAATACTGATTCAGGGCTTCTTTGTCGTGAGAGAACTGAACGCCCTTAAAATACTCTGGCCACACGCCAACGCGGAACTGATTGAACCACATCTGTTCATCCGGTTTAGGCGTAACAGTACCTTCTACAGTCGTGCGCCCGGCGCTGCCCCGGCGTGGCTGATCGACCAGATAGGTTGAGAACCCGCGACGCAGGAATATGTTCTGGAACCCTTCACGGCCATCCGGCGTGCTTTCCCAGGTACGGGAGAACTGACCTGCGCCGTGCAGCATGACGATAGGGTATTTATGCGGATTCTCCGGGATTTGGTAGAACACAGACGCATGATCGCCATGGTAGGTTTGGCCAGCAGACTCCAGCGGCTTTTTCGCGTCAAATGTTCCTGGTGCGGTGATGATGGTGCCACCAGCAGAAAAGCTTCCCTGTTCCTGAATGACCAGCGGCTCGGCATATACCGACTGAGCCACCAGACCACCCGCCATTACGCAGATGGCCAGCGTTTTTAAGATTGTCTTCAAGATTACATCCTCTGTTATGTTTGCTGTTCAATCATATCTGAGTTGTCAGCGTTAATTATTTAGCACCCCTGATTGCCCTTATTTGGCAGACTCATGAATGCGGACGATTAACTGCGTATTGTCTCTAACCAACTAGTGACCGTTTCAGTTGTTCTTCGCTCCTGGTCGCATTCAATAACCAGCGGTTTTTCCCGACGCGCAGTTGGGGCGAGACGGGCAAGGATGTCGTCGCTGTCTCCTTTACCGTAGCCACCGTGAGTAATGAAAGGGATGAGTAATTTGCCCGCAAGGTTGTGGCTGCTGATAAATGCTTGCACTACAGGCGGCACGCTGGTTCCCCAGATGGGAAAGCCTAAATACACGGTCTCGTAGCGTGAGATATCTGCAATGTTATTTTTTAATGCCGGTTTTACGCCTCGCTCACGCTCATTTTTCGCCTGTTCAACGGTCTGAAAATAGTCTTCCGGATAAGGCGTTGCCGGTTCAATTTCAAACAGATCGGTGTTCAGGCTACGGTGAATGACACCCGCAATCACCCGTGTATTTCCGCTGCGAGAAAAGTACGCTACCAGAATTCGACTTTTACCCTGCACGTTTGCATTTCCGGTGGCAGCTGTCGCCAGGGAGACGTTCGCCAGCGTGAGCCCGGCAAGCGCGGTTATCAGCATTCTGCGGTTGGGATCATGCTCCATAACCAGCTCCTGTTAGTTTGCGAGGGCTTGTTGCAGCGCCTTTTCAGCTCGCGTTGCTGCATCATTTTCGCCATGTTCACGCAGAACCTGCGCCAGTTGGCGCAGCTGCGACGCCGTCAGGCCGACCCGCATGCTTGCTCGCGTATGCGACAGCAGTTGTGATTCGACGCCCGGCGTGGCCGCTAATGCGCCAACCGTTGCCAGCTCGCGGCTTTGCCAGTCGAGGTTATCGCGGGCGAAAATGTCGCCGAACAGGTGCGTTTGCAGGAACTGATTAATGACCGGGGCAAAGTCAAACAGCGGGCCCTGAACGGGAGCGCCTGAGATTTTTGTCTGGTTTGCGGTACCGACACGGCGAAGCTCATCCCCGACAGGGATTGGGGCGACCGGTTCTTTGCCCTCAACGTCTTCGATGCCACGTTGTTTACGTGCTTCGACGACCTTCATCAGTTCGGTAAGCGCATTCAGGCTACGGGGGAAGCCCGTGTAGGCATAAAGCTGAACGAGAATCTCTTTGGTTTCGTTTATGGTGAGCCCTGCGTCAAGACCCTGATTAAGGGCTGCATTCAGCTTATCCATCTGACTGCTGGCCATCGATGCCGCAATCAACGGGATAGCCTGTTGGCGGGCTGACAACGTATCTGAAACCTTTTGTTCGTGGTTCACTTCTGAGGCTCCTTTATTGACGGGCGCAGCATGTGCTGCGAGACCAAAACCAAAGGTCAGCAGTACCGCTGCCGCTAATGCTTTAATGGGCGTGGTATTGTTCATCTGTCACTTTCTCCATCCAGTTAACGCTTTTGCCATCCACAATCCCGGTTATCGCCAGATGCGTCATCGCGCTGCCGGGGGCCGCCCCGTGCCAGTGTTTGACGCCCGCCGGGCAAGAGACAACGTCACCGGCGCGGATAACCTGCACCGGCTGGCCTTCTTGTTGGGTGAGCCCAACACCCGAGGTCACAATCAGCCGCTGACCTGCCGGATGCGTATGCCAGGCGGAGCGGGCACCAGGCTCAAACGTGACATACGCCCCGGAAACACTGATGTCGTTATCCGGTTTGAAAAGAGGATCAACCCGGACGCGACCGGTAAAGTTCTCGGCAGGCCCGTACACCGCATTCTGACTTCCTGCGGGGGCGATATGGACAGCGGGATTTTGCTCCGCTGCCCAGGATGAAAATGTGAAGAAGGGAAATAACAGCCCGAGGTAACGTAAATGTCCGATCATGCAAAGCGTCCTTATCAATGAAGAGGGAATTGCCTGCGATGATTTTATCGAGCGAGTAATGACGTCAGGCTGACGCCCTCCTGACAATTCTGTCAGTTAACCCTTGTCCCGACTCAGTGTCGGAGTGAGCATTGCCCTCAGCTTTATCCGCTTGCATCGCAAAGGTGAGACCAAATGTATTGATGCCACCTTCACTTCGCGCAAAGACATCTCCCCGGTGCATAATGGCGACGGCGCGCACGATCGACAGGCCCAGCCCATGATGGGTATCACTCCTGGCCCGGGAGGTATCAACGCGATAGAACCGCTCGAAAAGCCGGTGTAAGTGCTCTGGTGCTATCGGATCGCCCGGGTTTGAAACTTCAACACAGGCTTGATGACCGGTTTCGCTTAACCGCACCGTAACCGTGCTGTTGGAGGGGGAGTGTCTTGCGCTATTTTCCAGTAAATTAGCCAGTGAGCGGTGGAACAGTCGTCGGTCGATGTGCACGGTGACGTCGCCCTGAACATCCAGAGAGAGCTGTTTTTCAGCAAAAGAGGGTTCAACATACTCCGCTGTTTTCAGGGTTTCTTCTCTCAGGGACACCTGCGTAAGCTGGGAAGCATGTTCACCCGCGTGAGCATGCGACAGGAACAGCATGTCGTTAACTATAGATGTCATACGTTCAAGCTCTTCCAGATTGGAACCCAATAACTCTTCCAGTTCATCTTGCGAACGTCGGCGTGAGAGCCCCAGCTGCGTCTGGCCAATCAGGTTAGTCAGCGGAGTCCGGAGTTCATGCGCAACATCGGCATTGAAGCTTTCGAGCTGCCTCCAGGCGACCTCTTGCCGTTCCAGCACGCCATTAAAAGATGATGCTAACTGCTGTAATTCGTCAGGTAATGCTTCGGTATTCAGGCGCTGACCATGGTCCCCGGGAGCGAGTTGCCGGGCCTGTTTACTGAGCGCCCTAACCGGACGAAGACCGATTCTTGATACGATGTATCCCAGTAAGGCGACAATCACGACGCCCAGTGCGGTAATGATCAGCAATGTACGCGTGAACGCATCAAGTGTTCCCATGTACGGTGTGGAGTCGATGGCAACCACATAGCGCAGCTCAGGCCTTTCACCGTTGGCGGGGATGGTATTCACTAACAGAAACAGCGAGCATGCACCTTCTGATGTACCTGGCACTTTATTAAAGCCTTCCTGTAAAGAAGACCACTGAACACCCACTGGTGGTGTTCCCCCTATGCTAAAGCGTGGGTTATCGCTCACTATCCAGTAGCGAACGCGTTCACCTTCAGAATTGGTTAACACAGTGAATTTATTGGCCAGCGTAGACCAGCCGTCAGCCGAGGTTCGGGCGGTGATCCACGGACTCATTAATGATTCCCGGAACAGCAGTTCGTTGTGCATCTGCTTTTGCAAAGAGTCATGTAAGGAGCTTCTTAGCAGGATGCCGATAACGGATACAATCAGCAGCGCGGATAAGGCAAACATCAGCGCCAGATGAACGGAGATGGAACGCTTAGGCATGCTTATCCCCTTCATTTATTCGGACCGGACTTCGAGAACATAACCCATGCCACGAACGGTATGCAGTAGTTTGATATCGAACGGGGCATCCACTTTGGCTCGAAGTCGTTTAATGGCGACTTCAACCACATTGGCATCGCTGTCAAAATTCATGTCCCATATCTGCTCGGCAATCATCATCTTTGACAGAATTTCTCCCTGATGCCGGGCCAGAAGGCTCAACAGGGAAAACTCTTTCGCGGTCAGCTCCAGTCGCGTTCCGGCGCGAAATACGCGGCGAGCTAGCAGGTCGAGATGCAGATCGTGAATTTGCAGTTGGGTGATGTCTGCGCCATCCGTAGCGCGACGACGCACCAGTGCCTGAATACGCGCCACCAGCTCAATAAGCGAAAAGGGCTTGGGCAGATAATCATCCGCGCCAAGACGAAGCCCTTTAACGCGCTCGTCGACCGATCCCCGTGCCGAGAGCATCAATACCGGCGTCTGTTTGGCTGCTCGCACACCCTCAAGTACCCGGTAGCCATCCATCCCTGGCAGCATCACATCCAGTATTATCGCGTCGTAGTCGAACTCCAGCGCGTAATGAAGACCTTCAGCGCCATCTGCAGAGACATCTACCGTAAATCCGGACTCACTCAACGCACGGTTGAGATAGGTTGACGTTTTTTCTTCATCTTCGACTAACAACAGGCGCATAACGGGACTTCCTCTTAACTTTTCAATGGTGCTTCAACATCGGAATAAACCTGCACGGCATCCGGCAGACGTTGACCCTGGATAGTGATGGCATCCAGTGAGCGGGTGAGCTCGGTCATCTCTGTGGCGGTCAGCGACACGCCGGTAGCTGTTGTGTTTTGCAGCATATGGTCTTTATTGGTGGTGCCAGGGATGGGAACAATCCAGGATTTACGGGCCAGGAGCCATGCCAGCGCAATCTGACCCGGCGCGGCATTTTTTCTTATCGCCCAGGATTTCAGTAGTTCAACCAGCTGTAAGTTGTGTGGCAAGTTTTCAGGCGAGAAACGCGTTTCTGTCGCGCGGAAATCACCGGCAGCGAACCGGGTATTCTCATCAATCCAGCCCGTTAAAAATTGCACGCCGAGTGGGCTCCATGGCACGAACCCAATGCCCAGCTCTTCACACACCGGAAATACCTGCTTTTCAGGGCCACGCCAGAGCATGGAGTATTCACTTTGTACGGCGGTAACGGGTAATGCTGCATGAGCGCGTCTCAACGTGTTGATGCCCATTTCAGACAGACCCCAGTGCAGGACTTTCCCTTGATCCATTAAATCTTTCACCACACCGGCGACATCTTCGATCGGGATCTGTGGATCAACCCGGTGTTGATACAGTAAGTCGATACGATCGGTACGCAGGCGTTTGAGCATATTGTCGACGACCTTCCTGATATGCTCAGGTCTGCTGTTAAGGCCCGGCAGACGCTTACCCGTCTGTTGGTCAATGTTCCAGCCAAACTTGGTGGCGATAACGATTTTGTCCCTGAACGGGGCGACGCCTTCCCCGAGAATTTTTTCGACTTCAAACGGGCCGTAGGCTTCAGCTGCGTCGAAGAACGTTACCCCTTCATCAAAGGCCCGGTGGATAACATTGAGCATCTCGGGACGCCAGGGAACAGAGGTGTCATATTTGCGACTCATGTTCTGCACGCCCAGACCGACGGAAGAAACTTCCAGCTTGCCGAGTTTACGCTTGCCCGGAGCAGCATTGCGTTGGCTGGTTTGTCTGGAGGAATCGACCTGAGAGGATGGGCTCGCTACCGATACGTGAGGGATCAGCGAGGCGGCGGCAATACCCGCCCCGGCGACTAATAGTTTGCGTCGCGCTGGCATTGTTGGGTCATTCTGGCTTTTCATTGATCGCTCCTTTTATCAGAAAATTGAACGTGAAACTCATTAAGCGAGACCATTCTGCCTCCTGATTGCCAACATAAAGCTGACAGTTACCTGACAGCGTTGTCAGAAACAATTACCCATCTCAGTCCCATTCCTGACGAAAATGTTATTTCCCCGTCACGATGCTGACAGCCCTCTCTGCCTACTCTAAGCCTGCAAATTTGATTCCGCGAGCCTGCATAACCAGGCAAACACTCATCGGGAGAGAGCATGAAATTTACGCTTATCAGTGCAATGCTAATCACGGCAATGGCCGGAGCCACCTCAGTCAATGCGGCTGATTACAAAAAAAATCCATTCACACTGGCCTATGACGGTGCCATCACCGAGAACGTCAAAGGCAAGGTCAACATTCATCCGGTGAAATACGATCTGCATGGCGTCCAGATTGCTGCGAATGTCTATACCCCTGCTAACTATGATCCCGCCAAAAAATACCCTGCCGTGGTGGTTGCACATCCTAATGGTGGCGTAAAAGAGCAGGTCGCCGGGTTGTATGCGCAGCGCCTTGCCGAGCATGGGTACATCACGATTACCGCCGATGCAGCTTATCAAGGCGCTAGCGGTGGTATGCCTCGCAGCGTAGATAAACCGGCTAACCGTATAGAGGATGTCCACGGCATGGCGGACTACATCAGCCAGTATCCGGGGGTTGATACTTCCCGCCTCGGTCTGCTGGGCATTTGCGGTGGCGGCGGTTATTCACTCGTTGCGGTCGAAACTGACAAGCGGTTCAAATCGATAGCAACCATCAGCATGTTTAATTCAGGCCTTGTGCGCCGCAACGGTATGCAGGATTCACAGCTGGATACTATCCAGCAGCGTCTTCAGCAGGCTTCTGACGCGCGTGCTCAGGAAGCCGCCGGAGGAGAAGTGCTTTACTCCGGCGATGCTAACCTGACTGATGAGCAGATTGCTAAATTACCTTTTGCCTTGTATCGCCAGGGTTACGAGTACTACTGGAAAACCCACGCGCACCCGAACTCTACGTTTAAATACACCACCAGCAGTCTGCTGGATTTGATGAGCTTTGACGTAACGGACCATATCAAGCTCATCAATAAACCGCTGCTGATGATTGCCGGTACAAAAGCGGATACGCTCTATATGACTGAAGATGCGTTCGCGAAAGCCACCGGTACGAAGGACAAAGAACTCTTCCTGATCGATGGCGCTACCCATATCGAGACGTATTGGGTGCCAAAATACGTTGACCAGGCACTGCAAAAGTTAGACGTCTTCTTCGATAAGAATATTTAATCCGCATCTGTCGATACCCCGGTGGGTATCGACTTATCCAGAATTTATCGTTCAGATTAACGGAGTCGGGATGAAAGATAATTACGCCTGGTTAATAGCCACTATGAATGAAATTCATAAAATCATTCGGGCAGGGGATAGTTGTTTTTTACCTGAACAGTCAATGCCATCAAGGCGCTGGCTGCCGTAAACACCGCAATTATCCAGCCCATCGTCCATGGCGTGCCGTCACTGAACAGAGCGAGAAGCAGTGAAGAGATGATGCCACTACCGTATTGTAATGCTCCCATTAGCGCCGACGCTGAGCCTGCAACATTAGGAACGGCATCAAGTGCGCAAGCCGTGGATGTCGCAGCGATGATGCCATTCATTGAGAAGAATACGAACACCGCGCCGACAATCACGGTAATTCCACCCACTCCCAAGCCGGTTGTGACCGCCAGCACTATTGCTGCAAGAGTGGCGATGAATACGGCATTCCTGAGCAACGCTTCCAGTGGATAGCGGTGAACCAGACGTCTGTTGACCATGCTCACTGCCATTAATCCCACAATGTTTACTGCAAACAGCCAACCGTAATGCTGCGGATCTACGCCGAAGTACGTGATGTACACAAACGGAGAGCCCGTGATAAAGGCGTAGGCTGCAACGTAATAGAAAGTCAGGCATAGCGTAAAACGCATGTATTTGGCGTTGGTTAGCAAAGCATAGTAGTTGTGAAAGGCTTTGCTTACGGAGGTTTGCGAGCGTTTTTCAGCAGGTAATGTCTCCGGCAACCAGAATAAAGACATCAGCATTAATGTTCCGATAATCGCCAGCAGCCAGAAAATGGCATGCCACGAGGTGACTTTAATCATCTGCCCGCCGATCAGGGGCCCGGCAATCGGAGCGATGGCCATGATTATCATCAGTGTCGAAAGCATTTGTGCTGCACGAGTGCGGCTAAACAGGTCACGGATCATTGCTCGAGCTAACATCGGCCCGGTACAGGCACCTAACGCCTGAAAAACACGCCAGAAGATAATTTGCACGATATCTGTTGATAATGCGCAGCCCACCGAGCCGATGATGAACAGGCCTAAACCGATGAACAGTGGCAGTCGACGCCCATAACGATCGCTAATCGGTCCCCAAATCAGTTGTGCAATGCAAAAGCCGATAAGGAACCCTGTGATCGTCAGCTCTGCATCACCCTGTAAATCTTTCGCCATGACGGGCATAGCCGGAAGATAAATGTCGGTTGATAAAGAGGTAACAGCCATCAGGGCGCTGAGAATGAGTAGAAACGAGAGACCGGTATTGTTAGCTGTAACCGACTGTGTACGTGTCTTTTGAATGAGCATGGTGATCCGTTGGACATGAATAGATAGGGGTATGCTAACGGGTTTGTGCTTATTGATAATCACAGAGGGGAGGATAGGGATTATGAATGGTATTCATCAATGCCTGGAATTGTAGTGGCAAGTGCAACGGCCGCCAACATGAAAAAGTAACGCCGGATAAGCGGTCATTGATTTTGGGGAGCTGAGGCTCCCCTGTATTGTTTTAAATTGTTAAATAAACCTCAATTTATTGTCTGAATGCTCTCAATCGGTGCGGGTTTACCAATCAAATAGCCCTGCACATAATCTACGCCCATGCGGAATAACGTATGGCGAATCTCTTCGGTTTCAACAAACTCCGCCACTAGGGTCATATTCTTCATGCGCGCCAGTTCGCAAATGGACTGCACAATCTTGTAATCCATCTCGCTGGAATTGATTTTGTGTATAAAACTGCCATCAATTTTGAGAATGTCGGCACGCATATTTTTCAGGCGAGCATAGCTGGCATAACCGGTGCCAAAATCATCAATGGCAATTTTGCAGCCCAGGCGCTGCATCGCATCCAGCGTTTTTTCTGCCTGCACATTGTTGGTCAGTTCATCTGTTTCCGTGACTTCCAGGACAATCTGCTCAGGAGCAATTCCATGCTGGATTAACAGTCTTTCAATCAGCGCTGCCATGTCTGCGCGACAGATAGAGGCAGGAGTCAGGTTTATGGCAAAGCGTTGGTTTGGCAGCGAGTCACGATTTTCATCCATAAACTTCATCGTGTTGTTTAACACCCACAGATCAATGCTGGAAGACATGCCAAATTCATGTGCCACCGGCAGGAAGGTATCCGGGAAGATAATCTCGTCATTGTTACCCCGCATCCGCAGCAGCACCTCATGGTATCGATCGCCATTTTTGCTCTCAATGGGTTGAGCCATCAATACGAATCGATCTAATTCGAGCGCGTGCTGAAGTTGATTCATCATATCAACTTTGGTTTTAACCTGGTTTTGCACCTGGCGGCTGCTGTGTTTTCTCATATCGACAGGCAGGTTGGTGGTCAGTGAAATTTCTGCCAGCGCGCGGAGTTCGCCAATCAACATATACAGATGGCCGACGGGGTAATTAATGATGCAGTAGCTACAGCCGATTTGCGGGTACAGTTTTACGCCGTCACGAATGAAACGGAATTTTTTGGCTTTGTTATAAAGCTCGGCAATTCGTTTTTCGGCATTCAATGGGGACATACGAACGATTAAGTCATGGCCTGAGCTAATATAAATTCGCTCATCTTCTTTTAGCACGGGTTTTAAAAACTGAGCCAATTGCTGTTTGTATTGAACCTGCATCAGCAGACCATAATGGCGGCCTAGCAACTCGAGATCCGGAGCATAGAGTTGGCACAAAATTGAGATAGTGTTCTGTTTTAAATCGGCATCGAGGGCAAGCAAATTTGGTAAGTGAACGACCGGGTCAATGCTCATTAACCTTTTGGTTTTTACGTTCAAAGCCCGCTGGCGAGTAATATTGATCGCCATTAACGTGATGGTTATTGAGAAAGCAGAGAAGCAAGAAGTCGCGATCGCTAGATGCAAATCGAAATCACCACCACTGGGGACGTAGCTCTGATAATATTTGCACAAAACAATAACGATCACCCACCATACGATAGAAACAGCGGCATGTCCCAGTCGCAACGTTGCCCATATCATTACGGGTAGCAATAATGTCAGCGTGTAGACTGAATTCATCAGCATTAGCGTATGATTTCTTTCATAAATCATGAGCGCTGTTAACAACGTTAGAGAACCGAGTAAACAAATAAGCTCAATAACGCGCAAGTCTTCTGCAAGCTGATGACGAACTTTTTTTCCATACTTAATTAAATAGAAAGGATTTCGGATAGAGCGAATAACCAGATAAACCATTGGCAACCCGATCATATTTCCGACCAGCATGGCGTGATAATTAATTAATGTACGTGTAGTGAAAGGGTTAACGTACATCATCTTGTCATACCCTCCAAATAACCCCAGGTAAAGCACCGCCTGGAAATAATTTAAGAAGAGAGTGGTGTTAATAAATACTAACCAAAATATACGCTGCCAGGTCAAGTTATAACGCCCGAAACTTGCCAGACCTTTCTTACCGGTGAAGTAGTAATACCCGGCGCAGCTAATGACGATCGAGGTGAAATAATGCAAAATCGACATCAGTGCAGGTTCAAACCCCCTGTCGGGATACACCCGGGAGAATATGCAAAGAGCGATTCCTGGAATGGCCTTTACACCATACATCATGGTAAGGACCGTCATCAGCGCCATATTGAAATAAATGAAAGGAATGTCAAACCCGTCAACAATACCGTAGGTACTCAGGCGCTGCGTGATGGGATAGAGTATGAACGGGAGAATTAATGGAAGTGCCCACCAATTATCTTTGTATTTGTTGTACAACGAAGAAATTTGCATCATCAATGTCTGCTTTTATACACAAATTCCAGATTCTGGAATGATTAACAAGCATCCATTGCTTAAGAGTGAGTAGTATTTATACTCGGTTATTTTAATTTCATACTTTATGTTGGTAATATCATCTCGGTATCGTCATAAATTATCACATTGTTTTTACTCTTGTTTTTTATGTAATACATTGCCGTGTCTGCCTTTTTCAACAATGTGGCAATATCGCGCCCGTGTTCGGGGTAAATGGAAATGCCAATACTGGCAGACAAAAAATCAATGGTGGTTGCAGAGAGAGTGTAAACACCGGAGACCGAGGCGAGTACTTTCTTAGCAAGTTCAATAACGGCTGCTTTCTCACGTTGGCAAACCACGATGATAAATTCATCACCGCCAATTCTGGCAACAAAACCCTCATCACTGACCACGATTCTGAGCGTTTGTGAAATGCTAACCAGCAACTCATCGCCAATGGCGTGCCCCCAGACATCATTCACACGTTTAAAGCCATCCAGGTCAAGAAACAAAATGTGCAGCGGTTCTACCTGACGCTCAAACAGAGTGTGCAAATGGTTTTGCAGATAAAAGCGATTAGGTAATTGAGTCAGCGCATCGTGTTGCGTCATTTTTTTCAGCTGCAAGTTTTTAGCAATTAACTCGCGCTTGAGAATCTCATTGCTTAAATGTTCTTTGAAATTAACAAACCAAATAAATATAGAAATGATAAATATCATGACAATAAGCACGATTAACATCATCGCAATGGTTTTTTCTATGTGAACTTCCTGATTGATGGCTGTTAAAGCTCTGAATGAAGGCGCCATATTTAAATCACTGGTGCCTAAAAAATGCATAATGGCGACGCCGAGGCAAAGAGTCACCGTTGCACTGAGTCGATAGAAATTGGCATAGCTATCATTTTTACCCGTCATTACCAACATCATGTGAGTTAAACGCAACATAATTAATGAGGTAATAAAAATAACGGCTAACGATAGAATGACATACGTGATGCTGGCATGTCTGTGGCCTGCATTGATGATTGCTGCCACTCCCAGATAATGCATTGATGCAATTGTTGAGGAAAATAACAGCGCTGGAAGAAGATAGCGTTTACCACGGAATTTTTTGAATAGAAAGCAACCAAATCCCAGTGTGCATCCAATAATGGCGATTAACAGTGAAGCCATTGTTTTATGAATGTTGTAATTGATAACCTGACTATGATGATGAGCCTGCATTATCATGTAATGCAAAACCCAAACGCCACATCCCATCGTTGGGCCACTGCATAAAGGCCAGCAATAATGATTTTTGCGCGCACCCGCTTTACATAGCCAAAAAGAGACATAAAAAGTGAGGCACGCAATAATTACTGCGAGTAGGACTAATGAAATATCATAATTAAATAACATCTTTAACTTAAAATTTACTCTTGGTAGGCATGTGTTTATTATAATCGAGCTGCGGTTGGATAATAACGATGTGCATATTATCTTCAAGAGATTTCTATTAATTTTAGGAAATAAAAGACAACCCGTTTACGAGTTGTCTTTTTTGCACTCCTTGAACAGGGTTGATGCGTATCAGTGTTGTTCCTGGTCCTGAGCTTCTTTCGATGCGTTATTTTTCTCTAACACCTTGCATATTTCATCAATTGGCAACGGGCGCCAGAACAAAAATCCTTGAGCGAGTTCAATTCCGGCAGACCGTACCAGCGCCATTTCATCTTCTGTTTCAACACCTTCAATAAGAATCTGTCGTAGTTCATCTTCTGTTTCGACACCTTCAATCACCACGTGACACTCGGTAATCTGGCACAATTTTGTGACTTGTCTGAGAAACTGCAGCCCGCCTTTTTTGCCTAATCCTATTACCAGGGAGCGGTCCAGCTTGATTTTGTCGAGTGGATAGCGAGTCAGGTAGTTGAGCGTTGAGTAACCGGCACCAAAATCATCAAGAGCAATTTTTATCCCGCGTAGTTTCAGTTGAGCGAGAACCTCAGCAACTTGTTCAGGTGCATTCACGGCCTGCGACTCGGTGATCTCAATTTCAAGCTCCCAGCCAGCAGGCAAAGGTTCGCTCAAAATGCGTGAAATAACATTAAACAGGCGTTTATCGACGAGGGTTTGCGGCGATACGTTGACCGATAGTGTCATCCCTGTGTTATGGCTCAAGTGCTGACGAAGATAGCTGACGGCCTGTTCCATTACCCAAAAATCGATATCTGGCATGGCATTTAAGCGGTCGTAATATTGTAAAAAGACAGGTGGAGATATTTTACCGTCGTTATCTTTATGTCGAATAAGCGCTTCCATGCCAATAATCCGCCGGTCTGAAAGCCGAACCTGAGGCTGGAAATAGAGAATAAAGTGCCCGCTAGATTGCAATTGATGCACATGATCCAGCGCCTCCATATACTCTTTTTCGTCCTTGAGTTTGCGATGGTTAGGCATTAACTCGAGATTTGTCGGCGGTAAGAATAAGTGCTGCTGTTGGTTATTTTTCTTGCTGATAGTCCAGCGTTGCAAGAACGGGGCATATATCAACATGCCTACGGCAATAATAATGAAGTTCAGAATGATGGCGGCAATGGAACCATTGGTTCCTATCCACGTGCTAATAATTGGCGGCACACTCCAGTTCACGGCAACTGAAATTGCCGGTACCAAATGCCATGCTGTCGCTGTATAAGCAATGATGTATGAAACCGCGGGCACCAGAATGAAGGGGATAATCAGCACTGGGTTCATCACAATAGGCAGGCCAAAAATCAGGGGCTCGTTAATATTAAAGATTGCCAATGGGACTGACGGGCCGATGATATGGCGGTGTGAACTATTCTTAGTAAAGATGATGCACAGCAGCATGCTCAGGGTGCTGCCCGTTCCGCCGATGGTGCACCAGATATTGTAAAACTCTGGGCTTAATATATTGAGATCGGCGTGCCCTGCATGCCATGCCGCGATGTTTGCCTGAGCTTCAGCCAGGAAGTTGGCATCAATGTCGTAGAATAAAAAATAACCGTGCAAGCCAAAAAACCAAGGAATACAGCGTAGTACGATATACAGAAGCCCTGTGGAGAAGGTTTGCGGATAGCTGTGTTGCAGCGCATTTTCTATGTAACCTGGCACCAGTGAAAACAGATGATGTGCCAAAAAACTCATCACAAAAGTGCAGAATGAAATGGTGAATATGGAAAAGAAGAACAGGACTGTGTTTTTGATATTTTTAGTCTGCGCACCTAATTGTTTATCGACCTGTCCTATAAATCTATCCAGACAGTAATTAACAATAATACCCGAGAAAAGTGCAATAGGAATGGAGATATCAAGGAAAAATAGCCGGTCGTTACTGATTGCGCGACTTATAAATAGCAGGCTACATATATTTACAGTCAGGAAGTGAGTGACCGATCTCCGATTACGAATTGCCCAGTGTAATGCCATAAAGGCATTCATCAGGATTGGCATGAAATCCATAAGCGTTTGTTGTAATTGATCGAGCCAGAGGGCAAAAGCATGCCACCCGACATAGCCCGATATAACAGAGCATACCAGGAGTAACGCGCGAATAATTGCAAAGGGAACAATAGCTAACGAACTGGCGACAATAGATTTAACAATGTTGTTGTTAAAAAATAATGCCTTGCTGGTGTTCAACTGATAAATGAAATTGTTCTGAAACCACACACGTACCATTGTGAAAACCACCATCAGGTTATTTTTTTTGGGGTAAATGATTGCTGGAAGATTATTTTCAGGTGCTGTTGAAAGACATCTCATCGAATGATTGGCTAAACACTTTAATGTTTCTTCATAATAAGAAAGATAACTATCTGGAAATCAGGTCAGCGAAAAAAATGAACGAATTTCAGAGTCGAATTCCTGGATGTCAGCGGAGTAAGCGCCATACTTAATGTATAAAATACAAACATAGATCGGTATTGACGATCAATAACTAATAATTAATAGGTGTAATTGATAGGTATTGGTGATCAATTTATTAAATACAGATCGGTGTTATCTATTACCTTGTTAATATTTATGGTGTTTTTGGTTATCATTATGTGTATTTTATTTTATATCATTAGTAGTGGTTATCTGGTCTGAACAGTATATTAAACAAGTGTTTTTTGGCACAAAGGGTGTTATGCGGCGCGAAGTGGAGTTCGAAGCATTTTTATCGGAAAGATGAAGCTTAAGTAAATTTTCCTTAAGCTTTAGCTCAATCAGGCTGTTAAGCGAATATTATTCGTCTTCAGGCAGCAGATATTTTTGGCAATACAAGTAAGGGATGCCCTCTCTGGTGATCAGGTCCGCGTCCTTGTTCAGTGTAAAAATATCAATATCGGTCACGCCGGAGTTCTTCAGGTAGAAGTCAGGAAGGAATTTTATGAGCAATTCTGAGGGTACGGTTTCCCGATTTGAAATGACAATTTGTCGGGAGACCCACACCGGGCTTAGGCCATAATCAGTGTGTGTAAAAAGGATAGTACGTTGAACAGTGTACTCTTGCGGGGCTGCATCAATAATACCGTTTATATGGGCAATGCCTTTCCCTTCGCCAGCTTTGAAATCGATGATTCCACGAAATGTTGCGTTATCTCTGACTATCTGTAAGTTTGCCCGGCAAACCAGACTGTGCTGATTCTCGTTTATCTGGGGATGATAAAGGTACAGCGCCAGGCTGGTAGCAATAGCCAGACACGCTAAAAAAATGATGCGCGTCTGAGTTCTGAAAGAGGCAATCGTTGCGAATATCTTCATTGGCTATCGTACCGTGGATAATAGACGGACTGGCAGGCATTATCGTGTGACAATTCCATGCGGGTAGCACAAAGGATGATAGAAATATTCTTCGTCTCAGGGTAAGCCGTTATATAAAGGTATTTATCATTATTACACATCTCGGGATGTCGCTTGATAAAGTCCTCATGCCGCGTGTGGTCACTGGCATCATCGTTTAAGAAATAATGGCATTGGCCAGCATATTTGTTTGAGACAACATAACCAGAGAAATATTGTTTGCCGATGACCCGTGGATAAATAAGTAGCGCGATTATTAGCATGGTTAACATAATAATCATGCCTTCGACCGGCGTTAACAAAGCACGTTTTGTTTTGCCGACTAAAATGGCGGTCGTTTCATCTTGAGTTGCTAAAGGGGTGCTCTGAGGAACAACCTCTGCCGTAGGTTCCGTAACTGTTTCAGGAATGAGAACACACTTTTTTTCTATGGTTATTTCTTGCTGAATGACCAATCCTTTACGTGGAATCGTGGTGATTATTTGTTTATCCACATTCATTTGTAGGAAAGACTTACGCAAAGAAAGGATACTTTGATAAAAAGCATTAAAGCTCACTTGCCTGTGACTTTCTCCCCACGCAAAGGCCAACAGTTCATTCTGCGTGACTATCTCGCCGTGATTTCTGAGCAACAACAGCAGGCATAAAGATGCCGTTGGTTTGAGTTTTATCTGTTCATGGCTATCAGCATGCACAAGGCTCTGCTTCTCAGGGTTAAATAATATTTTATTTTCAATGAGATAACATAAATTATCTGCTTCGGACATGTTGCCAGTACTCTCGTTAACTCAGGCAGTTTTTTGACACGCCATTATAAGCATAATGAAGCATGGAAGAACTCAGTGTTTTCGGGACTTTACCCTCTGCTTGCGAATGAAGCCTGCAAAGACAAATTGTATAACAAATTAATCACTCTTCTTAAACACATTAAATCCATAATTATCAATATCTTACATGTTTTCCCTGATTCTTTTTTAATTGCAAAGAGAAAGATCCCGGTGGAAAGATTAAAAAAATTACGTTTATGTCCATTAATAAATATACTCGCTGACGCAATGGCATGAGAGGTAGCGAACGGTCATTTTCAGCGTTCAGCTGCTCAGTGCTGCAAGTTTTTCCAGCTCTATTTAATACCTGACTATTTCTGTCGCCTTTACTCAACAGGTGATTTCGACTGTGGGTAATAATAGTGAGCTACGGGTTTATTCATTCTCAATATAATAATATTGTTGCGGTATTAACTTACCGCGATTGCACTCATTGTGTGTTTCTTTTCAAATTGCCACCCTACGATTTAGATAAGCCTGGCGTATAAGTACATGTTTGTCGTTATGTCCTATATTGATAGACGTTGCTGGTAGCACGTATCATCACTTAGGGCTGTCTCCTTTTGCCTTGCATCGGGAGATAATCTCAATCCCATAACACGAGTAAGAGAAGCTGATGTTCACTCCTAATTTTGATGAATCTGTAATGCTCATCGGAGACGAGATAAAAAAATCTGAAAACGCGTATTTCTCATTGAGAAAGAAACGTCAGCGCATCGAAATGAGAAAGGATGGCAACATATTTTACCTTGAAAAAGGTTCCGTCTCTGTTTACCGGGTTGAAAACGATTTAGTCACGGTGAGTTTCACGGCCCCCGCCATACTCGGCCTGGCACAGATGCGTAATGATGTCATGTCTCATTATCTGCGTTGTGATAGCGACTGTGAGATGTGGGTAATGAGTTCGGCTAATGCCAATGAAATGCTCACCAGAAAAAGTTTGTGGATGCATGCATTTGATATTTTAACCAATCATCTGCAACGTTATTTCCAGCGCGAAAATATGCGTTCGCACAAGACCATTCGCGAAATCGTGATTGAGCATGTGAAACATATATGGTCACTTGAGCCTGAGATCCGCGAAAAGACGTCAGTTTATACTTTCATTTTGAGCAGAAACCATATTTCTCGTAGTGCTATTCATAAGGTTCTACAGGAACTGGTTAATGAAGGTAAGTTGACACTCAATCGTGGGAAGTTGTCTTCGTTCAGTAGCTAATCTGGCCGACGAAAAAAGCCGCAACGTTATTCGTTGCGGCTTTTTTTTATCTTTCGCGTAAGGCTTCTGCTTTTGCCCGGATAATCGGTTTTAGCAGATAACTCAGAATGGATTTCTTACCCGTCAATATATCTACCGATGCGACCATTCCCGGAATAATAAGCATTGGATGCTCCTTTGTTCCCAGGTAGTTCTTGTCGGTACGCAGACGGGCAATATAGTAACTGTGGCCTTCTTTATCCGTCACGGTATCAGGGCTAATCTGCACCAGTTCACCGTCCAGTCCGCCGTAAGTGGTGTAATCGTAAGCGGTAAATTTCACCATCGCATGCTGGCCTGGATGCAAGAAAGCAATATCACGTGGTTGGATCTTCACTTCAATCAGCAGCTTATCGTCAAGTGGAACGATTTCGACTAAATCACTGCCCGGCTGAATCACGCCGCCAATGGTGTTGACCATTATTTGCTGAACGATACCGCGAACAGGTGAAACCACCATAGTGCGATTAACGCGGTCTTCCAGGGCTTTGCCCGTGGCTTCGGCTTTGCTCAGGTTAGTGCGTGCTTCGTTGAGCTGGGAAAGTGCATCGCTCTGGAAGCGGTTGCGGCTTTCACCAATCTTATTCTCAATCTCTTTGGTTTCGGACGCAGATTTAGGAATGGAAAGCGCGACAGAGTCCAGCAAACCTTTGGTTTCCACTTCGGTGCGGCGTAAACGCAAAATCTCGACTTTAGAAATCGCACCTGACGCCAACAGTGGCTCAGACATTTTGATCTCTTGCTGTAACAAGCTGAGGCTGTTTTTGTATTGCGACTGCTTAGACTGGAAATCGCGCAGCTCTTGTCTCTTCTGCACCAACTGTTCCTGAAGCCCTTCGATTTCATTCTGGAACTGTCGACGGCGGCTGTTGAAAAGGTCGAGTTCGCCACGAGCGACATCAGGCGCTTTTTTCATTATCTCATCCGAAATAATGAAATCTTTGTCTTCCGCTTCAGCACTCAGGCGGTCAATTTTAGCCTGCAGGCCAAGTTTGTCTGCTTCCGTTTCACCGACGTTCGATGCAAAACGCGTGTCGTCCAGATGCAGCAGAGGGGTTCCGGCTTCAACAATTTGCCCTTCGTGAACAAACAGTTCAGTGACAATCCCGCCTTCCAGGTTCTGAATTTTTTGCAGGCGGGAGGAGGGAATTGCCTTGCCTTCGCCACGCGTTACCTCGTCAAGCTGGGCAAATCCGGCCCAGATGAACGCCAACACCACCAACGCCAAAATAGTCCATAGCGTCAGACGGATAACACGCGGTGAATCATCAATAAGTGCATGACTGACCTCGTTAATATTTTCCGCCTGGTTCTCATCGCGACCACTAAAATAGTGGCGGGCTTGCTGACGGAAATCTTTAAATAACTCAGCGAGACGCATTGATTTGACCCTTCTTCAGCGCATCCATCACGATAGCTTTCGGGCCATCAGCAATAATGCGTCCTTTATCAACAATAATCAGGCGATCAACCAACGACAGCATCGACGCTTTATGTGTCACCAGTAGCAAGGTTTTATCAGCAACAAACGGCACCAGGCCCTGTTTGATTCTGTCTTCGCTGGTGTTGTCCATAGCGCTGGTTGGTTCATCAAGCAGCAGAACAGGAGGTTCGAGCAGAAGCGCGCGAGCCAGCGCTACGGCCTGGCGTTGCCCGCCAGACAACTGCATTCCACGCTCGCCCACTTGCAGGTTATAACCGTCCGGGTGAATACGTGCGAACTCGTTAACCCCCGCCAGTTCCGCCGCACGCAGCATGGTTTCATCGTCAACATAACGCGCGCCAGAAATCAGGTTATCGCGCAGCGTGCCGTTAAATAGCTGAATATCCTGCGGAACGTAACCAATGCTATGGCGTAAATCATTCACATCCAGCTGGCGTGCATCGACGTCGTCGATCAAAATGTTACCGCCGGTTGGCTGGTACAAATTGATAATTAGCTTGCTGATGGAGCTTTTACCGGAGCCGCTACGGCCAATAATCCCGACGCGCTCGCCAGGCTTAATCGTCAGATTAATTTTTTGCAGCGAAGGGTTTTTCTGCTCGGGATAGCTGAAATCAACGTCTTTAAACTCAATGCTGCCCCGGAAGTTTTCACGCTTGAGCGGATGTTCGTGCTCGCGACGTTCCTGCGGCATCGACATCATTTTTTCGGTACTGTTGATGGTCAGACGGGCTTGCTGATAACGCGCAATCAACCCGGTCAATTGCCCCATCGGCATCAGTGCACGGCTATTGAGCATGTAGCAGGCAATCAGGCCACCCATGCTTAGCTTGCCGCCGATAATCATATACACGCCGACAATAATCATGATGACGCCAGACATTTGCTGGAACCATCCGGTCAGGTTGCTGGCAAAACTGGACAGCGTTTTCACGCGCAATTCCAGGCGACTCAGGCTACCCAGCGTTTGTTCCCACTGATACTGGCGCTCGCTCTGGGCGTTATTAACTTTGATGGCATCCAGGCCGCTGAGGGTTTCAATCAGCAATGCCTGGCGCTCGCTTGCCAGACTCATGGTTTTGGCCACTGCCGCATTCACTGGCTTTTGTAATGCCCAGCTAATCAGCAATGCGATAGGGAAGGTGAGCAGTGGGATCCACGCCAGAGTGCCGCCGATAATCCCGATAACCAGCAACAGCACCAGCGTAAACGGCAGGTCGATAAGCGTGGTCAGCGTCAGCGAAGACAGGAAGTCGCGCAGCGACTGAAACTCATGAATATTCTGTGCAAAGCTGCCGACGCGTGCCGGGCGCGCTTTCATTTCCATGCCGGTGATACGCTCAAAAAGCGTGGCGGAAATAATCAGGTCACTCTTTTTCCCGGCGATATCGAGACAGACACCGCGCAGCATTTTTAATATCAAATCAAAAATGAACGCCATGCAAATCCCAACCGCCAGAACCCACAACGTCACCGTGGCGTGGTTAGGAACCACACGGTCATACACGTTCATGGTAAACAGCGGCGTTCCGAGCGCAATCAGGTTAATCAGCAAACTTGCCAGCACCGCATCCATATACAGATAGCGCGACAGCTTGAGCGTATCTTTAAACCAGGACTTGGTACGTGGCAGGAATGATTCCGACTGCAAATCAAACTCATGGCGCGGATGGGCGAAAATGACCTGGCCTGCATAGATTGACTCAAGCTCGGTTGCGTCAATGGTGATTTCACCGCCTTCACTTTCGCTTGGCATAATGCGTGCTTTGCCGTCGGCATTCCAGCCCAGTAATACGGCAGCGCCGCCATCACGAAGTAGAACTACCGCAGGCAGAGACATTGCCGGAATTTTATCGAGCGTGCGTTTGATGACCCGCGCTTTCAAACCGGCGCGAGCTGCCGCGCGCGGTAATATCGCTAACGTCAGACGATCGTTTTCCAGCGGCAAACCACTACTTAATGTTGAGCGGCTCGCAGATTTACCATGCAAAGAGCACAGCACCAACAGACAGTCGAGCAAAGGATCATCGTGGCGGCTACGTGGGTCATGATAATGCGACTCCTCAACAGGAGGCGTTTCTGACAGGGTATTCATCTGTTCAACTTGTGAATTCATTTAGGCGTTATGTCTGGTGAACGAAATAATTTCTGCCGGATGGCGCTGCGCTTATCCGACCTACGAAATAACTGTTTTGTGTTTGTAGGGTGGATAAGCGTAGCGTCATCCACCATTTACACCGAGAGATTAATTAAGTTCTGGCAGCGTATTATTACTTGCCGAATCTATTGGCTGGCCTGCGGCTGTTGGGTTAATTTTCAGCGATTTTAATAATTCACCTGTCCGGGCAAAAATACGGTAGCCGCTGGATATTTCCAGGTAACGTAATTCCACTAAACGACGTTTGGATGAAAAAACTTCATTTTCACTGTCTAATAAATCTAACAGCGTACGTTCACCCAAACTAAATTGATCCTGATAAGCGGTACGGACTTTTACACTACGGTCGGCATAATCAGCGGCTGCGGGTAATTGGTCACGGGCACTTTTTAATGCCGACCATGCCAGGCCAATTTCCTGATTCATCTGGCGTAGTGTGTTATTACGAACATCCTGCGCTTGTTTTTGCAAATAGGCACGAGACTGCATTGCGGCTTTATCGCTGCCACCCTGATAGAGGTTGTAATGCATTTTCACCATCGCTTGCCACTCTTCAGAATGTGCACGCGTGGTGTCAGTGTCATTACTGACGCTACGGGCAAGCTCGACGTCAACGCGTGGGTAAAACGTTGATTTAGATGCTTCATATTGCTGACGAGCCGCTTCAATATCGGCATTTGCAGATTTCAGAAGCGGACTGTTGGATTCCATAATCCGTTTCGCATCTTCAAGCGATTTTGGCAACAAAGCATCAATGTTTTCCGGCAGACTGAGGTTTTCTGGCGCTTCACCGGTGACACTCAAGAACGTCGTATTTGCATCTTCGAGGTTGGTTTGCTCGGTCAGTAAATTGTTGCGAGCCTGCGCAAGACGGGCCTCTGCCTGCATTAAATCACCAGAACGGCCAACACCCTGATCGGTACGCAAACGAATCTGGTCATAGATGCGTTCATGGTTTGCCAAATCGTCTTCTGCCAGACGGACATATTCCTGGCGTTGCAATACGTCGAGATAGGACTGAACCACTTCGAATGCGGTTGTTTCGCTAACATTCAAGACGTTAAAAGCACGAGAGTCCACCGTGGCTTTCTGGCGATCTACTTCGCTTGACGTCGCAAACCCGTCGAAGACATTCTGATTAAGGTTAATCGTGGCATCGTTCGGGGAAAGGTTCATCCCTTTGTTACTGCCGCCTGCGCGTGTAGTAGCATCATTAATATTCTTCTGGCCTGCTTCGGCATCCAGATTTAATGTTGGCAGATAGCCGCCGCGAGCTGCGCGTAAGTCTTGTTCAGCAGAATAACGACTATTAACAGAGGCATTAACTTCAGGATGATTTGATAAGGCTTGTTTGACAGTATTTTGTAAACTTTCTGCGTTAACAGATTGTATTGATAAACAACCAATTATAAAAAAGAAAAACTTCTGCATTGTCTGAATGCCTTATTACGCATAGTAATGATATCCCTACATCACGCTTTATATCCATTATCTCTTAACACGAAACATCATATTAATTAACAAGTGCTGAAGTGTTTGCCTGTCCACAATAAATGCGGCTTTCATTCGAAATGAAATTTAATGTTTTGTAATGTGATGTTTCACTTTGCGTCATTTTTGATTATATTTAACGCTCAGTCAAGCCTCCAGTAATAGAGTTCTAATAACTGTGTTTTTTTCTACATTTTAAATTATCTCCGAATTAGAGATGTCCATTAATGGATATTTTTCTATATTCCGTGAATGTATTGCGAATGAAAGAATAATGTTATTGGTTAATTAACTTATTGCGGCATTTATAAAAATAAAGATGATATTCAAGAGAGGGTACTGTGAGTAATTTACTCGGTGTGATCAAGGCGGTAATAGGCCAGGTTTATGTAGTAGAAGCAGATGGCTCGCAGCGTCTCTTGAAAGAAGGTGACCGAATCTACAGTGGCGAGGAAATTGTCACTGGTGCCAGCGGTGCGGTAAGTGTGGCTTTGCCAGACGGTAAAACACTCGATCTCGGGCGTAATAGCCACTGGACTGAACACGGCTTAAACGCGGTGAATAATGTGGAGCATGACACGCAAGATGTCGCATCCATACAGCAGGCCATCGCCGACGGTACTGACCCGACGCAAGCCTTAGAAGCGACCGCAGCGGGCAATGAACCCCCTGTGCAGATTGAAGGCGGTGGCGGTGGACACACCCTTGTGCAGCTGGATTTAACCGGGCAAATCATCGACCCAACGGCCGGTTTCAACACGCAAGGTATCGGCGCACCGACCTGGGCAATAAACCTCCCCGAGAATGGTTTAAACGACGGCGGCTCCCCGCCTGTACTTCCCCCGCTGGTTAACATTGAAGATTTTGCCGGTAACGATGGCTTCATTAACAAAGAAGAAATAAATCACGCCAACGTCAGCGGCACCAGTAACCAAAATCACGTCACGCTGGTCTTCACAGATAGCCAAAAAAACACAATCAGCGTCGATGTTCCTGTTTCTAACGGACACTGGACAATCCAGCCTGATTTAAGCGGTCTTGTAGACGGTGAAATTACCGTGGTTGCCACCGCCACTGATGTTTCCGGGCGCACTGCGCAAAGCACCGCCGAATCGGAAATTGACACCCACGGCCCGCAAGACCAGATAACCATTGATAGCGTCACGCCAGACAACGTGATTAACATCGCCGAATCTCACCAGCCGCAGACATTAGTCCATGGCAATGTGTCAGGCGATGCTAAACCTGGCGACGCGGTGACACTCACCGTTCATGGTCAGAACTATAGCGGCGAGGTCATTGTGTTAGCCGATGGCAATCTGGGCTATCAGATTAATGTCTCAACCCAGGGCTTACTCACTGACCCCAATATTCATGCCACCGTCACCTCTACCGATGCGGCGGGCAACACGACTCAGGCCTATGCGGATCATCACGTTGATATTGACCTGGATATTCATAACTCGGTCACTATCGGAACCGTTGCGGGAGATGATGTAGTCAATGCCATCGAATCTCGTATGCCGACGTTCATAAGCGGCGCGGTCGGTGGTGATGCACAGGCAGGCGATCCGGTGACCGTGACGGTGCATGGGCAGAATTTCCATGGATTTGTGGTCAATGACAACGGCACGCTGCGTTATGAGGTGCCGGTTCCAACCAGCATTCTGACTGAAGGGACTAACGACGTTCAGGTTCAGGTTGTTAGCCACGATGCGGCGGGTAACGAAGCGATTGCCGTTGAGCACCACAACGTCACGCTTGATACCCAGGCGCATAACGTCCTGACGATTGAAACTGTGGCCGGTGACGATACCGTGAACCACAATGAATCCCGGATGCCGACCCTGATCTCCGGCGTAGTGAGCGGTGACGCGCAGGCGGGCGATAAAGTCGTCGTCAGTGTTAACGGCCATGAATATCGCGGCGAAGTGGTCACCGATGAAAACGGCCAGCTGCGCTATGAAGTGCCGGTGCCGACGAATGCCCTGAACGAAGGCAACAACGATGTGCAGGTGATGGTCACCGGCGTCGATGCCGCCGGCAACACCGCG